>CAJURQ010000004.1 GCA_910588955.1 uncultured Lachnospiraceae bacterium | reverse complement strand
CCGGACACAAGACCTGCATAATACGCCGCTTTCTCCATGTTCTTCCGTATCCCCTCTTTTGTCGGTGCCGACAGCGGGGAACAGATATATACAAGGTCATTTCTCTCCATTTATGCCGCTCCTTTCACTTTGACGGAAAACCTCCGGCTCTCCGTGGTGTTCACATAGTCGTCATAGACATCCGGGTGCTGCACCTTTAAGCGCTCCAGCCCCTTCTTGTCTATCCCCGTGCGGTAGGCCGGGTTGTAGGAGACCACATATTCCTCACTGCCGTCACTTAAAACGCCGGTACAGCTTGTTCCCATCTCCTCCACGATCTCCGCATAGGTTTCCTTCATCTTCTCATCCAGTTTTTTTGCCTCGCCCTCATGCTGTGCCTTCTGTTCCTTCAACTCCAGATACCGCCTGATGCCGGCAAGATATTTCCGGTCAAGTTTTACCTTGTCCGCATCCCTGTCCGCCGGTCCGCAGTGCTTCCGTATGCTCTCCAGCACAAGGTCGGGCTTTTCCGTATAGGGCGGCTCCACGCCTTTTTCCACATTTTCCTTCCAGAAAAATTCCTCCTCCGCGATCAGGTCTTCCTCAATGTCAAGGTCGCGCTCCATGCAGCGGATAAAGAACTCGTTCTCGTTGTTCCCATACAGGCAGGCAAAATACATCTTATTGATGTTCATCACCGCCATGTAGTGTCTGCCCTGGTACTCATAATTGACAGGGGTGGAATCATTTGCCCACTTATTCTGGCAGTTATAGTTAGTGGTCTTGCACTCAAGGATGCCCTTGCTGCCGTCGGGAAAATCAATAAAGAAGTCCACATCCGCCAGCATGAACGGAAAAAGCGGATGGCGGAACATCTTCCGGACAGGGTACACCTTCAGACCTGTCTTTCTGGAAAAAATCTCCGCCACAAGGTCCTCCAGCCGGTGTCCCACTTCCTTTGCAACCCAGTTGTCTTCCTCTTCGTCCATGACTGCCTGTATGCCGCACTTGTCATAGTACAGGTCACGCTTTGTACAAAACGGCGACATTCCCATGATAGCTGCGGCGTCGCTCCCGCCAATCCCTTTGCGGCGGCAGGCAAGCCATTCCTCCCTGCTTAAATTTTCCGTATCTACAAAAACCTCTGCCTCATAATTCATATCCAGTCCCATTCTTTTCCTCACTTTCTGCCGCCTTCTGCGGCTGCATACTGCGGACAGAAAAAGAGAAGGTCTTATCCCTTCTCTCCCTGTCCTTATCGTTATTCTGTTTTACTCTGTTCTGCGGCAGGCTGCTGCTCCGTTTTCTGTTGCGCTCTGCGCCTGGCGGAAAGGACAAGGGCATCCTCACCGATCCCGGTGTCTGCCTTCGGTTTCCTGCCCGCCTTACGCCTGCATTTCTCTATGGCTGCATTCCGGTCATAGCCTGTTTTTTTCTGCAGGTCCTCCGTAATCTTCCGGCACCTGTCACGCATACGCTCATACTGCATTACCGCACAGAATCCGAGCCGTTCCCGCTCCTTTTCATCATTCAGGAACTCGTCCAGAAGGTCCGCATAGTCTGCAAGCACGTTGCAGATCACGATTAAGTCACCTTCGCAGCTTGTGATGGTTTCCTCCCGGCTATGTGTTACGCTGTAATAACGGATAGCTACCCGGCACAGTTCATCTTCGATAACATCTTCCAGAATTTCTACCGAATCCATGACCATTACAGCGGCGCTCCTTCCTTGTAGATGGAAACTTCCCGCGTCACCCTGTCATACCGGTAGATGCTGTTGGACAGCCATTCCTCCTTTGGGACATTGCACATATTGATCTCACATACATCCTCCGTACTCATGCAGTCCTCATTTCCATCCTTCACCGGGACGATGATAAGCTCATCTATACAGCTCGGATAAATGTTCAGGTCACAGCCTTTGGAATACGCCATCTGCTGTAACAAAGAACTGTCTAACATACAGACTGCCCCAAAACGGTGTTTCTGGTTGGATGCCACATACATCTCTACTCTGGGTGCCCCTTCCTTTTCGATCTCGTCAAGGACCGCCCTCATTTCTTCTTCATCTTCCGCACTGACAGCTCCCCTGATAAAACTGAGCATGTCAACTGCAAAGCATTTATCCTTCCTCCGCAGGTTTTCCATGCCTGCCCTGTATAAATCTTCTTCCGTGGCATCCCATATTTCCATCAGTCCATTCGGAATGATAAGGGCGCCATTCCCTTTCCCCGGCTCCATGCCTATATCCAGATAATATGTAACTGCAAGGTCAAGGAATTTCCTGTGCGGGATCTTTTCCAGCTCTGCAAAATTGGCGGCATAATTTATGAGCCGTAACCTTAACTTCTCCTGCATCCTGTTAAAATCCTCAAGATCATTTATTTCGCTCTGGGGAATCGGAATCCTGTCCCCGCTGCATTGCCGTATAAGTTCAGCCGCAATATTTTCCGAAGTCATCACCCCCGCAGCATACAGGATGATATAACCGTCCAGATATGCCACGGCGCCTATGGGATTATCTTTTTTATGGATAAAGATGCCATGCGCTGTAAAACCATTATTTTTTGTGTTGTCTTTGGGAAATATGTCATACCCATCCCCCAGTTTTTTCTCCAGTTCCCTTATAACCTCTTTTCTAAATTCGTCCATCCTTTTCTCCTCCTTCTACCACTTATAGGCACTCGGAACGTCATATTCCGTCCAGTTGACGGATAATGCCCTGGCAATGGTTTCCTCCATCCGTGTGATCCGGCTCCCTTCCTCACCTTCGCAGGCAAGCATATAAAGGATCTCAGAAATACCGAAATAGATCTCATGTGCGGTACAGGGGTCCTCCCCATACTGCGCCGCAAACAGATCCACCGCCTCGGCTTCATACTTCCGGGGGATGCCTAACTTATCCATGACGCCTTTCATACAGTTTACGGGATTTACAATCTCAACCTCCAGCAGCCTTGCAAGGTTCCCGATGGCGAGCTGGTACTTCCCATACAACAGCTTCAGGTGCGCGTCAAATTCCGCTATCCGCGTGCCGTTACGGTGTCCGAGCCGCAGAGGACTGCCCAAATTGATGGTGATGTTCTCGCTTCCTGATACCAGCATGGGGTAGATATTCGCCCCGCCGGAACCGGTATCCGAGGTCGTGATCCTGACAACAGGTTTCATTTCCTCCGCCGTCTTCCCGTGCAGCGCCAGCTCCTTTTTATAAGCATCCAGCAGTCCGTCCTCCCCGGAAAGCTCCCAGAGCGCGGATGCCATGTCATGCTCATAAAAACCGGCAAGGTAACTGCAGCCCCCGAAATTCTTTGTCAGATAGTCCACGGAGTGCAGGAATACCTGCTCCATGTCAAGCACGGCATAATCATGGCAGTCGCCTCCCAGTACGGCGGAGACCTTGCCCTCCGAGATACGCAGGAGCGCATCTCCCTTTGCCACCTTCAGGCAGTCGTTCAGGATTCGCGCATACACGCTCTTTTCCACCCTGCGCAGCCCCGCGCCGGAGATACCCGCGCGGTCGAGGATGCTCTTGATCGCACAGTCCCTGACAGGGTAATACTGGTTCCTGATTTTCAGAAGCAGCCCCGTATTGATGACGGTATCCGTGATGATGTCCTCATCCAGCCCCTCATCCGCATACATCTGCTTCAGTTCTTCCTCCACCTTACTCCCGCTGGTAATCGCCACAAGGCGCAGGTTCTTGGAAGTCTTTCTCTCCCAGAAGGAATTTCTCCCGATGTTATTCAGGCACTTAAGAAAGTCCTCCTGATTCTGGAATACGCCGCGGTATCCGTCGGCAAATACTCTTGTTTCACTCATTCTTTTTTCCACCTTTCTTTTATCTCTCCGCTTCCGGAGGCATTTTTTATCCAGCCGCTTATGCGGGCAAGCCCTTATGGGCATTTCTGGCACACTCACAGCAAAGCTGCTCGCTGATACGACACAAAAGAACTAAAGTTCTTACCAGCTATGGATGCAGGCATCCCTGACTGGCTCGTTGCTGCGCACAAAAAAAGGAATGGTCCTCTGAGGGTTTCCATTCCTGACTGCGTGTGGTGATCCACAAATCTGTTCCTGCTCCCGGCAGTTATGCACATGCCGTAGAAACAAAAAAAGTGCCAAAAGACTGCCATGCTTATACATGGTATCCTCTGACACTACTTACAATCTTAAACAGCGTATGCCCCGGTTCTCCAAAAAGAAGCCGGAACCTGCAGCTTGCGGAAAATACGGGTGTTCCGGATATTTTCATACCGGATTAGCCATATTATTCCTGTTCTTTACTGACAGGCATCGCATAAAAATCAATTACGGAATCATCTTAGCACAATATCTTGTATCCTGTCAACTCAATAATACTATATCTTCTGTTTTTTACCTTTTATTTTTTACATAAGAAAAATAATTATAATTCTTTTCAAATTTTTTCAAGTATCTGCTCCCCTGTCCGGTACTTCTTTTTTAGATTGTCCTGTTACAACAGTTCATTTGTATCAGGCATCCGTTCTTTGACAACTGAAGAACGTACACCCTCATGTATATGGGTTCCGGTGAATGGCTCACTGCTATAAGTCCGCCATCCGTCCGGATATAATTGCACACAGTGCAGCCAGTCAACGCGGCCGGGAAGGGCGCAGGAAACGGTGGGGGAAGGTATGTGTAACAATCAAAAATTTACTATATTTTTTGCAAGAAGCTGATCACCATTATTTTCAGATATGTTATACTTATAGCCAGATATTGTGTTTTCTCATATCCTGGCTGGGAAAGGAGGCGTATGGTTACAGTAACGAAGGGCGATTTGATAGCGCTGGGATATGGACCGTCTTTTGCAGCGGACATCATAAGGGAAACGAAAAAACTTATGGTATCGAGGGGACATACATACTACCAGTCACGGAAACTGGACAGGGTTCCCAAGGAAGCAGTGGAAGAACTACTGGGAATTACATTTCCCGACAAACAGAATTGATTGTACTTCTTGCACATCTATGTGAGGAGTGAAATCATGGCAAAAGATCCAATTAAGAAAGCAGGCAACGGAACCTACTACTTCCGGGCAAATCTAGGCTACCATCCCATTACCGGGAAGCAGATCCAGAAATACCGCAGCGGCTTTGCTACCAAGAAAGAAGCAAGAGAAGAATATTCCAAGCTGATCCTGTCATCTGTCAAAGAGTTGGATGAAAAAAAGAAGACTGTTTCTTTTCAGACATTCATCGAAGATACCTATCTTCCATGGTACAAAACCCAGGTAAAGGAAAGCACGTACTTAAACCGCTATTCCACCATCCAGAAGCACTTTGCATACTTCTACAAAATGGCGACGGACGAAATTGAACCCATCCATGTGCAAAGCTGGCAGCTGGAACTTGCAAAGCAGTTCAGCCCAAACTATATCCATGTGGTGCAGGGGCTGCTCTCCCTTGCCTTTGACCGGGCGATTGTACTGGGTATAGCCAAAAAGAATCCGTCAAGGATGATCGGGAACATCAAGTCCAAAAAGACACAGGTGGATTTCTGGACGCTGGAAGAATTTCAGAAAGTAATCTCCCTACTCTACAAGGGGGATTATTATGAACATTACCTCTTTATATCCTTCTGGGTGCTGTTTATGACCGGAATGCGGATCGGCGAGGCTGCGGCACTACTGTGGTCGGATATTGATTTTGATACAGGACTGTTAAGCATAACCAAGACCATGTATTACAAGTCGATGGACGATTTCAAACCCGTGGAACCGAAAACGCAGGCGAGCGTCCGCACCATTTACATTGACAAGGATACCATAAAGGAACTGAAGGCATGGCAGGAAGTCCAAAAGAAGGTACTGAAAAACTGCGACTATGTGTTAAGCTACAACGGCATACCCACCAGCAAGCATACCCTGCCACGGGCATTGGAAAAACTTGCCGAGCTTGCTGGCGTACACCGCATTAAAATCCATGCGCTGAGGCATTCCCATGCCTCCCTGCTCATCAGCATGGGCGAAAATCCCCTGTTGATCAAAGAGCGCCTGGGACATGAAAAAATACAGACAACCCTGGGAACCTATGGTCATCTGTATCCTAACACCAATCTTGAAGTTGCCAACAAGCTGACCGGGGTGCTTCAGTATACGCCTGCCACCCAGAGCGTTGCAGACTATACCAGCAACCAGCACACCGCAGCTTACCACAAGGAAGTGAAATAAAAAATGCAATCGTAATGCAATAAAAAGAGAAAAAAAGCCGCAAAGCCTTGATTTTACTGGCTCCGCGGCTCACCTCCGACTATTCGAACTCTATGGTCGCCGGGGGCTTCGGACTCATATCATAGCAGACCCGGTTCACATTCTCCACCTCAGCCAAAATCCGCTCAGTAATCCGCTCCAGCACATCCCAGTCAACCTTCTCAACTGATGCCGTCATCGCGTCAACAGTATTGATCGCCCGGATGATGACCATATACTCAAACACCCTCGCATTGTTCTTCATTCCCACAGACTTAAAATCCGGAACGACCGTGAAATACTGCCACACCTTCTTATCCAGTCCCGCTCTGGCGAACTCTTCCCGCAGAATCGCATCCGACTCTCTGACCGCTTCCAGCCGGTCTCTGGTGATCGCCCCAAGGCACCGCACGCCCAAACCGGGACCTGGGAACGGCTGCCTGTACACCATGTCGTGCGGCAGTCCAAGCTCCACGCCGCAGGCGCGCACTTCATCCTTAAACAACTGTTTTAACGGCTCCACAAGTGCAAACTTCAAATCTTCCGGCAGACCGCCTACATTGTGATGAGACTTCACCATCTTTGCGGTCTTAGTACCGCTCTCAATGATATCCGGGTAAATGGTTCCCTGCCCCAAGAAGTCGATTCCCTCCAGTTTCCTTGCTTCCTCCTCAAAGACACGGATAAACTCACCGCCTATAATCTTCCGCTTCTGCTCCGGGTCCGCCACATTTTCGAGTTTGCCAAGAAAGCGCTCGGACGCATCCACGTAAATCAGATTTGCGTGAAGCTCATCGCGAAACACCTTCACAACGCTCTCGGATTCATTTTTCCGCATCAGACCATGGTTCACATGTACGCACACAAGCTGCTGCCCGATCGCCTTGATCAGCATCGCCGCAACCACAGACGAATCCACGCCGCCTGACAGCGCCAGAAGCACCTTGCGGTCACCGACCTGCTGTCTGATCAGTTCCACCTGATCTTCAATGAAGTTCTTCATATTCCAGTTTGCCTCCGCGCCACACGCCTCGAAAACAAACTTTTTCAACGTCTCCTGATCCGGAAGTTCCGTAAACTGCGTCTTACACTTTGACTGCGGATAATCTATGGAAATCATCGGGATGCCCATATCGTAAAGTTCCGGTCTGACTTCCACTTCCTTTCCGTCAACCACGCGGTTTTCCCCACCGTTTAGCACGATTCCCTTTACGTTCTTCAACGCATTGAGCTCGTCCACCGTAATATCATGGGGATGTATCTCGCTGTATACACCGAGATCACGAATCTCGCGCGCCAGCACGGTATTACTGGTGCTGCCCATATCCAAAATGACAATCAAATCCTGTTTCATTGGGTAAAACCTCCTTATCCTTCTCTCTGCTGTCCGTTGTCCTGCAACCTGCTGCCTGTGCACATACAATATGCCGCCGCTAATTAATTATATAGTAATCTTCTCAGGAAAAGCAATGAAATTATTCTTTTCTGACAATGCATTACTTGCCTTATTGCCTAAATCCCCTAAAAATAGTATAGGGACTAATCAAAGGCATTGGGGGTACATGATGACATATAATTTACAGGAAGACTGGAATCAGTTCAAAAAAGTGACAGCACAGTTGATGGACGTGTATCGTTACAGCTCCTCCTGCCAGATCTGGAACAACGATATGACCAACTTGGTCAACGAATACAAACAGGAAGAAGCGGCATGGTACAACAGTCTGGAAATTACAGAAAACGGTTTTATGACCGCAACGCAGAATCTTTGGTATACACATTATCTCAATAAAAGATGTCTTATGTCTCTGGGGCTGACGGCACATTACGATTACATACAGCCTACAAAATATGAGAAAGGCGAGAATCAGCGATACCCCTATTGGGACTACAGACACGACGGGAAAAATTTAATCTGCAAAATCAGTGATTCGATGAATTACCGAAAAACATTTTATGACAGAAACCACTGTGTATGGGCGGATGAAAGAAGAAACTCGCCGGGAGAATACTATATCATCCATTCCAGAAGCGTGAACGGGAATTATATCTGTCCGAGCTGCGGTTGGGAAGGTCCGCTGGAATGCTTTGTGGACGGCTGCGACTATTGTCAGACAAAGTTCCACATTGAGGATCTGAAGCAGAAAGTTTCTTCCGTATATACCCCGGGAGATTGGACACAGCACAGAGACGGTTTTACGATTCATAAGAATTTCGTGCCTATGTATGTGGCGCTCGCTATCATTGTCATCGCGCTTCTGGCAATCGGAAGCAATATGGGCGGCGCTATGATGATGTTGGCGCCGCTGCTTGGAATCGTTGTGATGGTACTGGTTATGACACTTTTTATAGGAAAAAATCCAGAGAGAGTGTTGCCGGCGGTCCTGCCAGAACAAACCAGACACTTGAAAAGATACGAAGCGTTGACAAGTATTTCTCGGTAGAAACCTTTATCGGAAATCTCTCCAACAAACTGCTCAACATCTGCTATGCCGGTTCCCCTCAGGAAATCGCGCCATTTGCGGTATGTGACATGTCGCCACTTGTCGCTGCTTTCCGCGGCGTGATTGACTGCAAGCTGTTGGAATGCGTTTTGATGGATTATCAGGCGGACCGCAATTCTCAACATTTACAGGTAAAAACAGGGCTGCTGCTGACCAAATACGAAAACGGCGGGGTACGTCAGGAAAAGGCTTACCTTAATCTTGGTCTCGTCAAGAGCATCCGTGCGCTGACACAGAGTATCAACGACGTAAATGTGTACCGCTGCGATTCCTGCGGCGCAAGCCTGACGCTGCTTAACGGCGGTAAATGTGAATATTGCGGGCACGGGCTGGATCTGAAGGAATACGACTGGGTGATCGAGGTATATTCTCCATAAGCTCCTCACTATGGCTGATGATCCCCCCCCCCAGCTGAAATCGTCTTCTGAAATTGCGGTTTCTTTAAACTTAGCAGACTCCGGGTGATGCGCGGATCCACACACCGGGCATTTCTCACCTACTACCAGTTTTTTGCCAAAATGCCCGCCGGCTGTCCTCAAGAATGCGCTCGGCTGCTTCCCGCCTGCCACTCGTTTCTTCGTATTCATTACATATACTCATAAATCTGTTTCACAGCCTCGGTCATAATTCCCCTGCCCCAATATTCTTCTGCAATGCAGTAGCCTATCGCGATATTTCAGTCTGGCAGTATCCACAAGAACCGCATTCCCTTTCCCTCAATAATATAGCAGTTTCCCATTGCCCCCTTCTGTGTGCCTCATTCACGCTATAAGCCGCACTCAACGGTAATCCGACTCCCGTCTTTCGTCTTTCTGACCTTAATCTGCTGTGGAATGTTATCCATAAGCTCCTCCCTGTGGCTGATGATACCTACCAGCTTATTACTTCCTGTCAGGTTCACCAGAATTTCCATCGCACTGTCTATGGATTTCCGGTCTAAAGTGCCAAAGCCTTCATCTACAAAGAGCGCGTCCATCTGTATGCCGCCAAGATTGGACGACACGGTATCCGACAATCCCAGAGCGAGACTCAATGAAGCCTTAAAACTTTCCCCTCCGGAAAGATTGCCCACAGGTCTTCTGTGTCCCGTATAATTGTCCAGCACTTCAAGGTCAAGGAAATTATTGCTCCTCCTGCCAAGAGAATCCTCCTGTCGGTACAGCTCATACTGCCCGTCGCTCATCGGCAGCAGACGCCTGTTTGCAGCGGCAATAATCCCGTCAAATCCCGCCGCCTGTATGTACTGTTCCAGCGTAATTTTCCCGTTTCCGGTTGTGCCTTTGACCAGATTGTAAAGCCGCTGACAGATCGCATTCTCTTTCTGCGCCTCTTCCAGTTCTCCTCTCCTGTCAAGAATCTTCTTTTGCTTCTCTTGATTCGCGGCTATCCTGTTTTCGTTATTGTTACATTTCTTCCTGATTAAATCTACTTCTGCACTCTGCCCGTCGCATACATCCTTTAGTCCTTCGATATCTGTCTTCTTTTTGCCTTCTGCATCCGTTCTGGCATCTGACAGCTGTTTTTCATTCGCCGCAACAGCCTGATGATATTCAGCAATCACCTTATCCGACGATGCAATATCTTCTTCCTTCACAGCGTATGTCAGCATCTCCTCTACAGAAGAAAATCCGTTTGCGCAGACTTCCTGATCGAGTTTCTTCCTGAAAGCTTCTTCATCCTTTTCCTGCAGTTCCAGACTGCCCTTCCATGTCTTTAGCTCCGACGTGACGGCGGCAACATGGTTATCGGCTTTTTTCTTTTCCTCCTCTGCTTTCGCAATATCCTCTAATATCCTGTTTTTCTTCGTCTCCGCCTGTTTTCTCTCTTTCTTAGCCGTTTCCCAATCCGAAAAGCTCAAATTCTCAAGCGTCTTTAATATAGTCTTTGTTTCCGTCAGCTCCCGATTCACCCTCTGCCTGTTTTCATCAAGTTCCTCCCTTTTTGCATGGAGCTTTTCCATCTCGTCCCCCTGCGCAGTTTCCAAATCTTTCTCCGCTTTTCTGAGCGCTCTGCAATCTTTTTCAAGAGAAAGACATTTCTTATGATTTTCTTCTGACATGGTTCCGATCCGCGTTTTTGCCTCCCCTGCTGCCCTGATCAGTTCCTCGAGTGACACTCCCGCCGTCTCCATGTCCAGAAGCGGACTTTCCACGCAGTCCAACATCGCTATTCTGAGCTGCTCCTCGCATTCCTCCAGCGATGTCTTTGCCTTTTCCGCTTCCGTATTTGCCGTATTCTTTTTCTCCTGAAGCGCAGTCTCTTCCTCCTGCAGTTTTTTGAAATCTTCTTCCGAAACCGAGGACTCCTTAAGCTTTGCCGGCTCCGGATGATGCACGGACCCGCACACCGGACATTTCTCACCCTCTACGAGTTTTTTCGCCAAAATACCCGCCCGGCTGTCTTCAAGAATACGCTCCGTTTCTTCTCTCCTGCAGACCGCTTCATCGTATTTGCCGCGCGCCTCTAAAAACACTTTCTGTTTTCTTGTAAGCTCCTTCTTCCTTTTTTCTCTTTTCGGAATCCGATCGTCAAAGACTACACCTAAATCCGCCAAAAGCGCCGCTAGCTTTTCACCCTCGTTTTGTACCCCTGCCAGCTCGGTCGGCTTATCCTTTAATTCCTTAACTGTCTTCTTAAGGGCGTCTATCTTTTCCATAAGGGATTTCTCATATTCTTTTAACTCCGTTTCTTCTGTGCCGACCCTTTGATCGAGTTCTTCCAGTTCTTTCCGCTTTCCCGCAAGCTCCTCTTTCTGATGATATTTCTGCTCCTCGTCGTCGATCCTGCTTATCGTCTGCCTGCATTCATCAGCCTCAGGCTCCCGCTTTTTTGCGTCATTAAGTGCGCTTTCCGCCTTCTTGGCATCCGCCACAGCCGTCTCCAGATCAGATTCCGCTTTTTTAATCCGCTTCCCAGTCAAAGATACCTCACCACACTTTTTCGTCCATATGTCATAAGACGGATGCACATTGCGGGCAGCTCTCTTTTGTCTGTCCAAAAGCAGACTTAATTCTTCAATTTCCGCCTTTCTGTTTTCAAGCTCCGCTTTTTCCTTTTCCAGTTTATCCCTTTTTTCGATGAAGCCATTATTGGTTTTTGCAAGCGCAAGCTCCTCCCTGTTCTTCTCCAGCTCCGCCTCTGCCTTTTTCAAATCCCCTTTCATGCGCTCCAATTTTTCTTTGTCCGACAAAGCCAGACGTTCCAGCAAGCTTAAGATTTCATCCAGATTCCATGCGCTTCCGGAGCGTCCGGCTCTGCCCTTAATCTCTTCCAGTTCGTCGAAAAGCTCGTCCTCTTCATTTGCCGCCACATCCTGAAAATACTGAATCATACTGTCCTCAGCCTTCGCCTTAACCTTGCAGCTTGCATCCATCCGGTCTTTCAGTCTGTATTCTATATTTTTGTAGCCGCTCGTCAAAAAGATTGTGCGCAGTATCTCCGTTCTCTGATCTGTTTTCGCATTTAATAAATCCCAAAATTCTCCCTGCGCGATCATCACAATCTGTTTAAACTGTTTCTCATCAATGTGCAGCAGTTCCTTTACCGCATTGTTAACCTGTGTCAGACCCTCTATCGGTGTCTGTCCCTCCTCATAGAGAACCGCCCTTTCCTTCTCTGTGATCACGCCAGAGCCGCGCTGTTTCTGCCTTTCATAAGAGGGCTGCCGCCATACGTGATATGCGCGCCCCTGATGTGTAAAATAAAAATCTACATAGCTCTTCGCGGAATCTTTCGCGTATTCGCTTCTCAAATTTTTCGTATCCCTGTACGTTCCGCTGGTCGTTCCGTATAACGCAAAACATATCGCGTCGAATATCGTCGTCTTCCCTGCGCCGGTATCCCCGGCTATCAAAAACAGCCCCTTTTCTTCAAAGTCGCCAAACTCTATTGGCGGTAACTCCCCCGCATAGGGACCTATTGCGCTTATGATCAGTTTAACCGGCTTCATTGATAACCCCCGCTTCCCGTGCCGCCGTCCTCATAACATCCATTTCTTCTTCCGTAATTTCACAACCGTACATCAGCCTGTAAAAGTCTCCAATCAATTCCGGGAATGATTTATTTTCGGCAATTTTGCTGATATCCACCTGTTCGATCTCTCTCGTATGAGAATTGTCATAGTCAATCCGAACCGTATTCGGATATACCTGTTGGAATATGCCCATCGCATCATTGATGATATCCTCGTCCGTTAACGTTGCATAAATAAAATCCTCCGGCGCTTTTACATTCTTTTTATCCAAAAGCTCTTTCAGCGTTCCCGTGATATGCCTTACATTCCTCATCGGTTTTAAGGGTACAAGCTCTATCTTAACCCTCTCCTCCGCCGACACCGTGATCAGAGAAACCGACTTCTCATTATTCGCTTCGCTAAGCGAGTATTTGAGAGGCGAACCAGCATATCGAATCTCCTCTCTCCCAACCTTCTGTGGAGAGTGGATATGACCCAACGCCACATAGTCAAAATCATCAAAGCAGTCATATCCGATTTTTTCAACCAAGCCAACGCTCTGTGTACCAACACTTTCCGACCCTGCAAGCGCAGGATCCTCTCCCTTCCCGGAAACAAACTGATGCGCCACCAGAATATTCTTATTGCTCTTGTTTATGTCAGTATTTCTGATAATGGTTTGAACCGCATCATCATAACTTTCTATCTTTTCATCCGGGAAATAATGTCTTACCTGAGAAGCTTTTACAAACGGAAGCATATAGATGTTGATCTTTGTGTCCTCTTCTGCAAAGCTCTGCCTGTGAAGCGTACCGTCAAAGACGGCAGATATAAATATCTGATTAGATGCAAACAGCGTACTTCCGTAATTCAGGCGTTCATCCGAATCATGATTTCCGCTCACCATAAATACTTTTATCTCTCTTTTTGTCAATTCAATCAAGAAATAATCCAACAGTTTTGTCGCTGCCTCGCTTGGAACGGATTTATCATACACGTCCCCGGCAATCAGCACGCCGTCTACGGATTCTTTCTCTGCGATACAAAGAATCTGATCGAGGATATACCTCTGATCCTCGATCAAGTCAAAATCAAACAGGGTTTTCCCTAAATGCAAATCTCCTAAATGTAGAAATTTCATGCCTTACCTTTCTGCTAAACATAACCTTTCATAGTTTTTTACATACTACCACATAAACTCCTATTTTTCCATAAAAAGTGACAATCCACATGTAATTATTAACACTCTTCGTTTTAATGTTTCGATTATACTATCTTTATTGTCTTTTCGATTTAATTCTATTTACAACACTTTCAAACTCTACATACGCACTTGCTTGTGATGTATCCCTATGTGCAGATTGCACAAGCAATTAGCACATCGCCGTCTATCACAATGAAGTTAAATAATAGAAAATGCAATATGGAAAAGAAAAGCCGCCAAACCCTAGTGTTTATGGCTTTGCGGCTTAGTTCCAACTATTCGAATTCCCCATAACTATAACATAATTATTAAATCTGAATTTGCTCAACCACTTGCCAAATAGGTTTGCCAACTTCTTATGACTTTCTATATCGAGTCCCGCTTTTCGTTGCTTATATTATTGTAACTCATATCTTTATAAGAAACCGCACAAGTATTTTTTCACAATAAGTGAATTTATATAAACCATTTCTTATGAGATAATATTCACAAATAGTGAAAGAGGTGTTTGTATGCATTTCAATAACGATACTGATATATATCGCGTTATAGGTGCAAATATAAATACTACAGAGAACAAGTTAAATTAATACAGGTACAACTTGCAGAACAAGCAAAAATTAGCATCAGCTATCTTGCTAAAATTGAAGCTGCCGGATGTAATAAAAGTTTGTCCATATCTGTATTGAATCAAATCGCAAATGTGCTATGTGTTGAGATTGTTGAATTTTTTAAGGAAGAAAACAACTATGACTAGGCTCCCAAATATCCGCGATGGTGGTGCTCGAGCAAATGCTAACGGCTCTACTTTGAACAAACTCCTTCTCCAGAAGATGCACTTGAAAATGATAGAAACAACCTATACGATACTAAAATCTATGATGTTGAAACATTAATAGGTTTATCCGCACCCAAAAACAAAATATAGTGTTCGGTAGAAATATGACATGGGGACTGGTTCCCGCCAAAAATTAAAACAACGAAAGGAGGATGTCATGTGATTTACACATTACCTGTCAAATTCGAAAACGGTCAAACCTTTGACTCTTTACCAGCAAAGAATCTATCTTTTCCCAAAACAAGCGGATACGATGGAAATAACTTGCGCGTAACCAATATCGTTGGGGTCCAGAATGGTGACTTTTTGAAAGAATGTCCTAAGTGTAGGCGTGTTAAATGTTCAGAAGAATTTGGTCTTAGAAAGACTGTAAATCGAGATCAAAGCGAATGCACTGAATGTCGAAGTGAATACTGATTAAGCAAGGGGGTGCCACCGCGTGACGCCCTCTTTTTTCATGTACAAGTCTGTGTTGTTATCACATAAAAAAGAAAAACTTATCCTAATTCTTGATTTTATTGTTTTAAATTACTTTATAACCCTACTCCCCAATCCCCATAGTCAAATGGTCCACTGCCATGATGAAGTTTTCCATCCATTTTGAGATTTCTATACGCTTTTCTCATCAAATTAATCCTTCCCATTCGCTTTCTTTAAAACCCACGTATATTTTTTCACCGGCAACAACAATCGGGCGCTTCACGAGCATTCCATTGGTGGCAAGCAACTTTAACTTCTCATCTTCGCTCATCAATGGCAGTTTACTTTTCAGTTCCATTTCTTTATAGAGCAAGCCGCTGGTATTGAAAAATTTCTTCAGCGGAAAACCACTCTTTTCATACCATGCCTTTAATTCCTGATAAGAAGGATTGTTTTCCACAATATGACGTTCTGTATATTCTATATTATTTTCATCCAGCCATTTCTTAGCCTTCTGGCAGGTTGTGCATTTTGGATAATATATAAATAACATTCTTTCTACCTCCACGTTATTATTTAATTTTTCATCATACAAATTCCTTACTTATTAACTCATATCCCCACACCGAAGGCTTTATATCACCCTCGGAAATTAACTTGTGAATCGTTTGTTGTTCTTCATATCGCCTTTTGAAACTATCTTTGCCCACACAGTACAATTCAATATGAATATTCTGATTCACACGAACCAAGTACAGTTTCCCGTTTTTTTGCTCAATATGTATCTTTCCGGGAAGATATGTTCCTGTATATTTCTCAAGTTCTTCCGGAGACAGAAAAATTTCCTCCGGTCTGTATGAAACAGGCGCTTGTTTATCATGCAGGATTGCTGCAATGCCATTCCCGAAGCGGTATTGATCTAAGGATTCCGTGTTTGATATAACGATAATGCAAATATCTTCATCAAAATAGTATTGGGTATAGGCAGATACACCAAGCGTGTCCCCGCCATGTGCATACTTAATCTTTCTGTCTTCCTCATATCGCTCTAACCCATAGCAATAGTTGTTTTTGTTTGCTGACAGATAAATCCCATAGGCATTTTCCGATAAAATTTCCCTGTTTTTAAGGCACTCATACCACTTTTGCAGGTCGTCACAATTCGTAACCAACGCACCTGCGCCAATACTATATAAATTATTTGTATAAGGTACTCTGACCAGTTTCCCATAATCATGCATATAATTGCTCGCTTTATTTGAAATAATATTCAGACCATTATCAAAAGCAGTATTGTTCATTCCAATCTTGTAAAAAATGTTTTCCTGCAAAAATTCATCGTAAGTCTGCCCTGAAACATATTCGATAATCCATGCAAGCAAATTATAATTAGAATTATTATATTCAAATTCTTTCCCCGGCTTCTTTATAGGCTCCCTAATAATCCAGTTTCTAAAAAACTGTTCCCTATCATAAGGTTTTCTGTCCTCGCCCACATAAAAATCATCTTCAAAATTGTAATTATTATGCAGTCCCGATGTGTGTGATAAAAGATGATGAACCGTTATTTCCGAAGGAAGCTGCATGTTCGGAGGCAGATACCGATTTGCTTTTTCATCAAGCTGCAACAGTCCTTTGTCATGTAAAATCATAATCGCAAACGCTGTAAACTGTTTGGCAACAGAGGCAACCGTAAATTTTGTTTCCATTGTATTTTTAATACAAAATTCGATATTTGAAAATCCTCGACAAGTTTCAAATAATATGTTTCCATTCTGTATAATTCTTACAACGCCAGAAAAATCCCAATTGTCCATTTCTGCGGTAATATAGCTTTCCAAGCTTTTTTGAATCTCTGTCATAAATATTCTCCCATGCATGTTTTTTTGCCGCAAAAGTATTGTACCACTTTCACATTTCATTTTCCATTTAAAAATATAGGGCATAGCAACCGCCACGCCCCATACTTTTACCGTTCTAACGACTTCTCAATCATTCTGTTACTTAGCTTCTTAAAGCCCATTTCTTTACAAGGTCTGATACTTTTTTGATTCTATTTTATGTTCGTGTAGCGAAAATCCAATTTTGATATTGGAGAAAAATAGTTTCCGGCATCGCAGATCCGACTATTCCAGTTCAATTGTCCCGGGGGGCTTACTAGTCAGATCATACACCACCCGGTTAACTCCCTTCACCTCATTAATAATCCGATTCATAACCCCCTGCAGTACTGCCCACGGAATCTCCGCGCTCTCAGCCGTCATAAAGTCAATCGTCTTAACCGCCCGCAGCACCACGGCATAATCGTAAGTCCGTTCGTCCCCCATAACACCCACGCTGCGCATATTGGAGAGTGCCGCGAAATACTGGTTGATCTTCTGGGCAAGTCCGGCTTTTGCGATCTCCTCACGGTAAATTGCATCAGCGTCCTGTACGATACGCACCTTCTCTGCCGTCACTTCACCGATAATCCGAATGCCCAATCCGGGACCGGGGAACGGCTGTCTGAACACCAAATATTCCGGAATGCCAAGCTCCAGACCGACCTTGCGCACCTCGTCCTTAAACAGATCGCGAAGGGGTTCAATAATCTCCTTAAAATCCACATAATCAGGAAGACCTCCCACATTGTGGTGCGACTTGATAACCGCACTCTCGCCGCCCAGACCGCTCTCCACCACATCGGGATAAATCGTTCCCTGCACAAGGAAATCCACCGTGCCAATCTTCTTAGCCTCTTCCTCAAAGACACGAATAAACTCTTCACCAATGATCTTTCTCTTCTGCTCCGGCTCCTCCGCTCCGGCAAGCGCTTTATAAAAACGTTCCTGCGCATTGACACGGATAAAGCGTAAGTCATAATTCCCCTCAGGACCAAAGACCGCTTCCACTTCGTCTCCCTCATTCTTGCGAAGAAGACCATGATCCACAAACACACAGGTCAGTTGATTTCCTATTGCCTTGGAAAGAAGCACTGCCGCCACGGAGGAATCCACCCCGCCGGAAAGCGCGCAGAGCACCCTTCCGTCTCCCACTTTTTTACGGATTGACTCAATAGACTGCTGCACAAAAGAATCCATTTTCCAGTCGCCCTTACAGCCGCACACGCGATAGACAAAGTTGGATAACATTTTCGTGCCCTCTACCGTATGCAGGACCTCCGGGTGGAACTGGATCGCGTACAAATTCTTGTCCAGATTCTGCGCCGCCGCCACAGGGCAGTCGACTGTATGGGCACAAACCGTAAAGCCCGGCGCAATCTTTGCAATATAATCGTTATGGCTCATCCAACAGATTGTTTTCGGAGATACATCTTGAAACAGTTTACTGTTGGTATCCACCATGACCTTAATTTTTCCGTACTCCCTGACAGGTGCCTGCTCCACCTTGCCTCCCAGCACCTGCATCATGATCTGTGCACCGTAGCAAAGACCCAGCACGGGAATCCCCAGCTCAAAAAGTTCTGGAGAGCAGGTCGCTGCTCCCGGTTCATAACAGCTGTTGGGACCACCTGTCAAAATAATGCCCTTCGGATTCATCTCCCGTATTTTTGCCAGTTCTGTCTTATAAGAATAAATCTCACAGTAAACATTACACTCCCTGACGCGGCGCGCCACCAACTGATTGTACTGTCCGCCAAAGTCTAATATGATAACTGTTTCTCTTTGCATTCTTCCTGTCTCCTCAGTGAACCCTCAAATTTCATCCTTTATTATACGTTAGTCCCAAAACCCTTGTCAAAGAATATTTCCTCTATTAGGACAGATTTCCACGGAACCTCTTCTCTGCTCTCCTGTTTCTATTTCCTTATACAGCACAGAAACACAGTCATTTGCATAACCTGCCATCTCATAAAAATCCTGATTATATGAAATTGAAATTAACTGCATCGTCCTAATTCCTTTTTCTTTCAAGTGCCTTTCCAATTCTGACAGCAACGTTTTCCCGATTCCCTTCCTCTTCCATTCCGGCACGACAAACAACTCCGACACAAAAAAGAAATCTGCGTCTGCATAGGGATCCACAAACCCGAGTATCCCGCCCACTACTGCATCCGCTTCCACCGCCTTAATTCCAAAGGATTCAAAATTGCTCATAATCCCCCGAATTCTCCTCACCGCCTTCTCATCGATCCAACTTTCCTTCCAGGGCTCGTCCAAATACGCTTTTTTCATAGCTGCTGCCAAGTCTTCCGTGTCCTCCGGCAAAACAATTCTATATTCCATCTCATCCTCCTCGTTTTCCCATCGCTTTCTCCCACTTTCCGCCATGATATCTGATCTCATAACAAATTCCCCGGAACATCCAGTCAATAGTCATGGCAATCCAAATACCAATCAGTCCCAGATGAAATACATTACTGAAAAAGTATGCCGTGCCGATTCGGAAAACCCACATGGATATAATGGCAATCGCCATCGTCCACATCACATCCCCCGCCGCACGCAGAGTATTGGGCAGCGTAAAGGAGGGAATCCAAGCCACCATGCACATAACCGCATGATAGCGGATTACCTGCAATGCAAGTGTAGTCGTTTCCGGCGTCAAATGATAAATCTTCAAAAAGAGCGGCGCACTCACTATCATAATAAGCGATACCGCACTTGTACACAACCATGTAAGACGCATCAATTTTCTCGTATAAAGCCGTGTCTGCCCAAAATCGCCTGCGCCGATACAGTACGAAGCCACCGACAAAAGCGCCATATTAATCGCCATGCCCGGCAAAATGTTAAAGTTTGTAATTGTGCCGCAAACCGCGTTTGCCGCAATCGCAGAAGTGCCAAAAGTAGACACTAGGCTTAAAAGCAGAATTTTTCCAAGCTGAAACAGACTGTTCTCCAGCCCGTTTGGAATCCCGATGTAGAGAATTTTTTTCACCTGCGGAATATCCATTCGCAGGGTCAGCCGTTTCTGGAAATGAATTTCCCGCTTTCCATCAAACATGAGTCTGAAGATGAGAAGAGCTGCCACCGTCCTTGCCACCAGCGTTGCAATCGCCGCACCGGCAACGCCCATCTGGCAAAGGAAAATCAGAATGGCATTACCCACCAGATTGATCAAATTCATCAGAAGTGAGATATACATGGTTGTCCGCGAATTGCCCATAGCACGAAAAAGCGCGGCGCAGCCATTGTAAAGCGCCAGCGGGCAAATAGAAAGCCCCGTGATAATCAGATAAGTGACCGCGCTTGTCATAACCGCCTCTTCCACCTGCCCGAATATGGCACGCAGAATGACTTTGTGCGCTCCCAGAAGCAGGATTGTCATCGCCACAGAGGAATAGAGCAGGAAAAGCATCATCTGCCACGCAGATCTGCCCGCCTGCTCCTGATTTTTCTGTCCCAGCGCATGCCCTGCCACAACAGCGCCGCCCGTTGCCAACGCCGCAAAAATATTGATCACCAGAATGTTGATGTTATCCACCAGAGACACCCCAGATACCGCCGCCTCCCCCACGCCGGAGATCATAACGGTGTCAAGCATGCCCACCAAAATAGCCAGAAGCTGCTCCATAACAAGCGGCAGGATCAGGCTTCTGAGAGCTTTGTTGCTGTATATAGTTCCCTGTTGTTTTTCCTTTGCGCGCATTGCCCTTCCTCGTCCTTTTTCATGACCATGACTTTATTCTATGCCCATTCTGTGACAATGTAAAGAGATTCCACACCTCTTTCGCGCCTCTCATTTTTTCCTCTAGCACATATGCTGATGCAGATATTTTTCTCTGGTGGCGAGTCCGCCTCGAATATGCCGCTCAGATTTATTGACGTCCAAGACTTTCCTTGCCTCGGCTGCGAGGGACGGATTGATCTGGGTAAGGCGCTCGGTTACGTCCTTATGTACCGTACTCTTACTAATCCCAAACTCCTTCGCCGTCTGCCTCACCGTGGCATTGTTTTCAATAATATAATTGGCAATGTTCATCGCACGCTCTTCGATATAATCCTTCAAGAGAAAACCCCTCAGAATACTTTTTTACATTGTATGAAGTATTCTGAAGGGGTATGACTGTTTGTTCATTCAAAGATTGTTCTTAGCCAGAGACTCATAATCAAAATTTGTGAGCTGGGATGTTAATAAATCATCATTCATTAATTTTATAAAGGTTTCTTTTGATCTTTTTGTATCAAGAATAAATTTATCTTTGGAATCCGTTAGCTTCAATGGATTCTTCTTAAAATAATGATGTTGCATTGAGAACTCAATAATAGCTTGATTACTAACTCTTCCAAGAACTTTGGAATCTTTGTATATTCTTGTTAATTTGCGTGCAAAAGTAATATCATCAAGTTCGTCATTTAATACTTCAACATTGTCCAGTATATTCATTTCTTCTATTTTTTGTATACTAGTCCGCGCTTCATTTATAACAATATCATGAAACGAACATATTTTTTCCATTTTTTCTATATCAGAAATATATACTACATCATTCCACAAAAAGAATTGATAATTAAAATCAACCCGTAAAATATCCTGATCAAACCTTTTCATCCTATTTTTATGAGGAATGGGTGTTAACATATATCGGTCTCTGTTTAAAAGATTAACAGGATATTGCCGTTTATACATAATCAAATTATGGTTTTCATTCCCAATAACCACTATAAGAGCTATAATTTGGTTTAAACTATCAGCCCTAAAATTAAATATTTCTCCGATATTTAATGTATTAGATATTTCTTTTAGCTTCTCCATTTCCAATGGAAGTTCATCCAAATCATAATAATATAATGCATTTTTTCTTTCATCTGCTGATGAAAGTTTTATAACTTCATCGTCTTCATTATATACCGCAAATTTATTTCTTATTATATCCGTAAATCCAATTAATAAATCTGATGACGTATTATCCGTATCATCTTCTTCATCTGCAATATTTACAAATTTAATTATTTTTCCTTCTTCAGACCTTAAAACTGCATAAAGCATAATTCCAAGCTCTTCTCCTAGCATTTCTTCAATTTCATTTTTTATCTTTCGTATTTGCATTCTCAACTTTCCTCCCAAAATATACATTATCACTTAATGGTAAATATTTAATGCTTTCTCCTTCGCTTACTTTTCCCTTTACAATTACAATTCCCTGCTGAAATACTTTTTTCGAATCTGTTTTCACTTTGTATACGTTAAAACCGAGAAGGATCAGTGATGGATTGGTATAATACAAATTTGTTTTAACAAAAATACATCCAATAATCACAATTACAGCAAACATAACAAAAACTTCTCGATCTGTTTCCATTGGGAAACACACTAGCGGTATAATGTATGTCGCCAAAAATGACAGATTCTCATAATTAACACTCTCACACCTCAATATTTCAACAGGTAAACTCTTTGCATTGTTTAGAGAATCTGCAAACCACCAATATCCTATTCCACCCATGATAATAAACGCTATACATATGCAGGAAATCCGATTACCACTCAAAAAAAGTGCTACGTTGCTTACATTAATTTTAAATGGAATTGAAGAAACATCTATCTTTAATACTATAAGCATAAAAAACAAAATCCATAGTGAAATAAGATACAAACACAATTTCATCAACTCATAATTTTTTTCTCTGGAATTCTTCAAATTAGCCCTCACTTTCTCCTAAATAACTGGCAGTTTATAAAAAATGATCCGTCATATCCTCCGACAAATACCTCGCCAGTTCCTCTACCAGCTCATACACCTTCGTCCCCGGCGCAATATCCGCTGGCATCTTTCCCTTATTTTCCTCTATAATCCGTTCCGACATACCAATGACCCGCATGGTCTCCGCGGCGCAAGATTCAAGTTCAATCAGAACCATATCCTTATAAATCGGATTATCCTCTATCAAACGTTTAAATCCTTTAAAATATAGCGGTTCCGTTTGCTCACCCTCACAAAAGATATATAGCGGTATTCCTTTTTCTCCAGATATTCTTTACGCCGCTGTTTTCTCCACTGAGTCGTTCCGACCTTCTTAGGCGTTGACCTCACTCCAATCTATAATCTTTTTCAGATATGGATCTGCGCCATACTTGCCCTCTAAATACTGCTTATCATATTTAGCATCCATGCGGACGGATTCCCCTTTTGTATTTTTAAACTCAACCAGCGAATAAAGTTTAGAATTTTGATCCTTTCCCTTTGCCACAAACCAGATCTCATCCCGGCGGAATATATCATTATTCATAGTTGACAAATCATGCGAAGTAAAGATTAACTGCGCGCCGTTCTTGTTAACCTCCATATTATTATATAGCATGACTACATACCGTAGCAATACCGGATGAATTTTTGCATCCAGTTCATCAATAACTAATGTTGTCCCCGCGACAAGACTTTTTGCAATAAAAGGCAGTAAGCCGAACAATTTCTTTGTTCCACTGGATTCCTCTGACAAAGTTAATTCCGTACTATATCCATTTACAATATGCCTGGTATAAACCTCTATATGGTTTTCATCTTTTTCCTCAATGTGAAAATCCTCAATGTCTAAAGCCATCTCATGAATCATATCGAACACAAGTTTTTTTACATCATCTGTCTTCGCTATTGCTGTTCGCAGCTCCTGTCTTGAATTTCCGTAATTTAAAAAATCAATAGAATCCTCAAACCACCGAATCACATCAGAAATAATCTCGTTCTTCTTATAAGTTATCCCAAGATAAGACAGCAACGGCAAGTTTTCTGAGATTTCCTCACTGATCTTGATTTTTCCAAAAACCCCTTTTAAATCTACCTCATTATCATTTCTAACAAAAAGCGCTGAACGCCTCCCCGTGTCTAACTTGATTCGATCTAAACTCTCATATGCAACAATATCTTATATTAAAGATAATCCAAAACACTTTTTTTGCAGAATCATTCTCTAAGAAAAAAGCGAAAAAGCAAGCAGCATACCAACTGTTAATATTCGTTTTAGCATAAAACATGCCTCTCACAGTTTTATTGAGACTGGCAATAAACTACAGCCTGATTGCCAATTTTGCACACACAATATGGGCTTATATCCTAAAAGGCTGTGATTCACACATCACAGCCTTAATCTACCTATTTATTCATACGACTCATAATAGCCTGCCAGTACATTCTATCTTTTATATCCTGATAACCGTTACTGTCACCTCTTCCACAACAAAGTCATGGGAAAATATTTTCTACCCATTGCAATCATGCTTTTTCATCAATTCTTATTTCCCAAATGTAAGCTCCAGCAATTCCGCAGCAATATCCTTGCTGCAAACGCGCATCAGATTATCTTCGCTGTCTTCCTTTCCGAGAAAATTCATGCTCCCATACCAGACCACTTCTCGGTCTACGATACAATAATGCTGGCAGTAATCCTCCACAAGATTCATTTCAAATCCATTACTGCGCATTCTCTCGTGAAGCTCCATCCAATATGCACTGTCACCAAATCCATAGCTGTCCGCTTTCCACGTAACAATTCTTATCCGAACACCCTTTTCCTGCTGAGGCTTTAATAATTGAATCAGCTCCTCAATCTTAGGTCCGCTGATTACCGGGCTTGCTATGATGATCTCCTCATTCGATTCCAGCAAATCCTTTCTGTATACTTCCGCATAAGTATCAATATCAAATATCGCACCAGCATTTTGTTTTTCTACAGCATTTCCTGTGCAGATGTCATAGCCAATCTGTTTATACGCCTTAAGTCGCTTATGGTACATCTTTTCAAACATGGAGATATGGCTGTCCACATAATCGTAAATAATCACACTTTCTTTTCCTTCATAATCCCGATTTAAGCGCCCCGCATACTGCTCTACCACACTTTTCCAGGAAACAGGCATTGCCATGATCAACGTATCCAGCCTCGCATAATCGAAGCCTTCTCCGATCAGCTTTCCCGTTGCCACCAGAATCATACTTTTATCAGCCGCCACTTGCGTCATTTGCTGCAGAACAGCGTGGTGCTGCTTTTTCGAGTTCTCTCCTGAAAGCAGAAATACTTCGTCCGCGCAATTCTTTAATTTCTCATACAGCTTTCGCGAATGGTCAACGTATCTGGAAAGGATGACCGGTGTCCGTCCTTCTGCAATGCACTTCATGACATCAGTGATGATTAAATTGTCCCTGTCTTCATTCTCTCTGAGGATTGTATAAGCTTCATTCGGGTGCATGTTTTCCTGGCGAAATCTTGGTGCAACTGCTCTCGTAAATCTCGGATATACCAGATGCGCAATCCCTTGTTCTTTTGCCCGGTCTTTCGCTGTAAACTGATATCTGACTGGACCAAGGAGCATATAGTTAATCTTCTCTAATCCATCGCTGCGAAGCGGCGTCGCCGTCACGCCATACACGTATTTTGCCCGCACCTCCTGTAATACTTCCACGAAGGTATCAGATGCGGCGTGATGACATTCATCCACGATTACCATGCCATACTCTTTCAATCGGTGGTGAAATTCACCCTTTTTGCACAGAGAGCCGACCATAGCAATATCAATGATTCCTGTCGTAGAGTCATGCGCCCCCTGCAGCCTGCCTATCACGCTTTTCCTTCGTTTTTTCTTCCCGGTCGGCGTCTCATATTCGGGCGGTTCCTCATCTATGACCAGAAAAGTTTCTATGGCGTTTTTCCACTGTTCTATCAATGCCGAAGATTGCAATAGAATCAGTGTATTCACTTTTTCCCTCGCAATCATATTACAGCAGACAACCGTTTTTCCAAACGCAGTTGCAGCATGGAGTATCCCCGTCTCATGTTTTAACATGGCTTCCACTGCTAAAAGCTGGGATTCTTTCAATTGTCCCTGAAATGTTGCCCGAACCTCGTTTCCAAGACAGCGCTCATCGCAAATTTGATTTACAATTCCTGCTTTATCGCATCTGGCAGTTACCTCTTCCAGCAAACCTCTCGGAATTCTGATATACCCGCCTTCATCCCTGCCGAGATAAATGTATCTGGCATTTGCAAAATTAGACAGTCCCATCGCCAGATTCTTATAAAAAGCAGGATTGCAAAATGCCGCCAATTCCCGTATCCTGTTCTGGATTCTCGGTGCCAGATTTTCTGCAGAAATATAAATGCCATCCGCCAGAGTAATCCGCAGCTCTCCATGTACATCACACCTCAGAAAATCTCTCGTCCTATCCCACGGTTTTTCTCCGTCCTGCTCCAATATCTCATTGATCTCTATCGCCTCATTTGACATGGCAGTTTTCCATTCTTTTATCTTGTCTTCCATAAACTCCTTAGAAAGTTTTGGCTTACTTAACAATACTTTCCACTGATCCGGGTATGTGTTCCAGTTCTCGTCCACAAATGCGCTGTTTCCCTCTTTGAGAGCCTGTCCCTGCAGTGGCAGTGCAATCAAGTTTCCGACACCGCCCGGCGAAAGATGATCCTGCATCGGCAGCATTCTGTCATAAAAGCGAAAGGATTTCATATTGACAGACTCTGCCCCTTTTCTCAACAGAGCATCCCCAAATTTTCTGACCAGAGAAGCCTCTGCTTTCTTCTGAAAAAAGATCCACAGATGCGCGCCGCGTCCTGATCTCGACCGCTCCACCAGAGGGTCTATTCCATTAATGACACAGATTTCACGCAGAGAGTCTACTTCTTCTTTCCAAGTATCATCCGTATTAGCAAAATCGCATTTTGCTGCTTTCTTTTCATGGTTGTCAAAATCAAATACCAGGAATCTGCATGTATCATCCTCCAACAGCGGATAAACGCCTATTACATCTGTCGCATCTTCCGATACACCTTTTAAATGTGCCATAATCTGCTGCTTCTCCAGCTTTTTATATGCCTGTCTTTTACAATCCTGACATCTGATCTTACCGCCGTTCATTCTTGGACAGCCCGACTTCCAAAAATTATAACACTGTGTATAATAATTGGCTTCTCCGGTGGATTTTTTGACGGTGCGTTTGGCATACACATCCGTGCGCCCCCAGAACATACTGAAAAACAGATTAGCATCATGATCGGTAATCTCTCTGGGGATGATCCTCGCCCCCTGATCGGGTTCAAATAAAGCCATACTTTTCGTTTCGTCAGGCACATGATAAGAAATCCCCGCTTGATCGAGCAGGGATTTTAGATACTGATTTTCATTTTGGAGACTTTTAATTTTTTGTTGCAAAGATAAAATTTCATCTGTCATATTAATGATTCTCCTCAATAACCGTTTTTATATTAATCTCCTTATCGCACCCTGTCCCGCGCCATCATCAAGGCATATCCGAGCAGATTTTTCCCCTTCCATTTCTCCCGGTCATACCTGTCTGAATCGTTCATTGACAACCCAATACCCCATATGTGATCTTTTACGGCACACTCCGCTAAAATAGCATTTCCTGTAGCTTTCAGTTGTTCCTTCAGCTTCGTATTTTGCGAAAATTTTGCCAGCAATCCCTCATAAACAACAAGCTGCCGTACGCCATACCAAATGTTCTCATCATACCCTGATACACGCCGTCCCAAATCCTTGATATGGGCGGCATCGTCCGTTTCAAGGATTTGGGCAGCTATATTATTGTCGTGAAAACAAATCGCTTTGCGGTACATCATAAACTGTTCCACAGATGAAAAGGCTATCCCATCTATCGTAAAAAAGGAAGGATACCAATTACTTAAATATCCGTATTCCTCATCTGGGTTGTGAAAACAAATGATATGATTCATGCAATCCCCACTTTTCTTACGGCAAGTTCCAATTCCAAGTCATGCAGACCGGCGTACGCTTTTTTCAAATATACAAGCGGCACTTTCTCAATAACCTCAGCACTCGGAATATTGTACTGCCATTGATAATAGGCATAAAATTCGCCAATCCAGTCTGGCATAAATCCCCCCATCGCTGTTCCTTTTTTCAGTTCATACCGATCTGTATGCAGAAAATACTTCCACAAAGTCTGTGCATCCATCGTACAGACATACGCCTGTGCTTCGTCCACATATTTTCTTGTGTTGCTTTTCATATAGGAACAAATAAAATCCTCGGTATCCATATCGGGATAAGTTACTGCCACATAATCAAACAGTTTTCCCTGATTCTCGATTATCTCATCCAAATATGCTTTGGAATAGGCTCCCATACCGCTCACCTCACTTTTCAGAGTAATGTACTGAACACCTTAGTTACACGGTTCCGGTCTGAGTCAATCAACTTTCGCATGTTCTCACGCGCCCATGTATCCCGTTTATTGTACTTTTCATTAAACTCTGTAAATGCAACAGACTGCACTGCATCAAAATGCTCGGATAGCTTTTTGTACGCCCGTTCCGTTTTGATGCAATACTGAATGCCTAACCCGCCGAGTGCCAGCAATTCCTCCAAAATGTCTATATCTACTTCATCGCGAACAAAAGACTTGGCGATGTAGAAATATGATGCGTTAGCTCTCCACCCCTTGATTACATCATATTCATCCGTTGATATACCAAATTTTTCAATAAATTGTTTTGATAATATGCGATATCGTTTAGAATCTGCCGCATCACGATGCTTCATCAACTCAGCCAGCCACGTCAGGGCGCTATGCTCCTGAAAATCCAGTATGTTCAGCCCATCTGTGTCCAGTTCAAATTCATGCACCCAGCCGTTTGAAGCGTTCGGACGGTAAACCGCCCATTCTTTCGCAAGTTCCAAACTTTCCGTAAGGTAAAACCCTTTTCCGTAATCGTGCTTTTCCTCACCCAGTCCGAATTTCGGCGTTACCGTTTCATCCGGACTGCCATGATATAAAATAATCTTTCCCACGATACGCCCCCTGTCATGCAAGCATCTTTTCAAATCCCTTGCCCATCGCTTATCTATATTCATTATACCCTCACCCATATTATTCCACAATCACATATTGCAAAATTTGATTTTACTGATTTGCATCCCCATATCTGGTATAATATATAGTCAAAGAAAAAATATATTGAGGGGCAATAGATATGCAAAAAATTATAGCTGTCATTTCTATCGTTTTACTCGTAATATATGTAATGCCATCAATTGTATATAGCGTGATTCTACTCATAACAGGTCCGTTGACAGCAGTAAGCGCACATTTGCTCGGTATTACAGTATCCTATTTTTTAATGTGCCTTTTAACGTTACTACTAAAGAAAAAATATAAAGTAAAGTTTAACGCGGGAGAAAAGATATCATACAAAAAGGATTTCATTGATTTGCTGTTAATTGTAATGGCGTCGCTTGGGTCATGCTTGTTTTTTTCATTTGAATTTACTATGCCTTTTCTACAAAGAGGACTTCCGAGAGGAATGACAATTGAAATATACAATAAATTGTATCACTCTTTTGGCATGATGACTGCAACCATTTTACTCATGCCAGTATGTGAAGAACTTCTATTCAGAGGAACATTAATGAATATATTTTCCCGTTTTAGTAATATGAAAACAGGAATTATAATCAGTGCTTTCCTCTTCTCAATCATGCATGGATGGACAGCGCCCTTTGTTTTTATTCCGGCTTGCATTTATGGTTATGTATATGCTAAAAAGAAACATATTGTTTTCCCAATTATTTTTCATGTAAGTAATAATCTGGCAGCCGCAATGATTGTAAAGCTGCAGATTGTTAACACGGACAGTTTGAACATAAACGTAATTATTATTGGGTTACTCATATGGATAGTGAGTCTTTCAATTTTAGCCGCCAAGTATGCCATTGAATAATCAGCCCTATTCAACCAACGCTTTTTATAAACTGCAAGTACGTCAACCCAAAATAGCAGATATATATCCCGAGAAAACCCGTCAGAGAAATACCGAAATATGAAATCCCCTCTGTGTGTATTCCCGTATAGGAAACAAACTGCTGTCCCACATATAAGATAACCGCCGCGCTAATGACAACCGAAAGCAAAACGGGGCACAGGTAATAGAAAAATAACTGTTTCGCCACCGTCCTTTTGATTCTTCTCTTTCCCATGCCAAGTTTATTTAAAATCTGATACCGGAATCTGTATTTATTGGAATCGCTCAATTGCTGGACGGAAAGGACAGTGAACGACACGCACAGAAACACCAGACCGATATAAAACAGCGGAAAGGACAGCGTGCTCATCAAAAACTTTAGTTCAAAAACCTCCCGGCTTTTCACCTGTATTGTGGCGGGCATCAGAAAAAGTGCCTCGCTTCCGATTTTTATATAGTCGGCAAGTTCATCATAGCCCCTTATTTTCCCCGCCAGATCATACAGTTTTTCCGATAAATTTTCCGGCACATTTCCGTCCGCCATAATCGCCATAAGCGAAAAATACGGTTTCATTTCCGCCAGCTTCCGGTCCGGCACGACCAGTAAATAATCGGTCCCGTTATGCCCGTTCTGCGCAAATCCCTCCGTATGGAAACCGACAAATTCAAGCCCGGTATGCAGACTATTCTGCAACTGCGCACTCTTATCCTTTATTTCCTGATAAACACGGTTTGGCATATGAAGGCAGTATTGATTGTCATGCAAAGTCACAGGCGCAAGCCCCAGCATTTCCCGCAGCCTGTTATAATCGGATACACCCATATACACATCGTAATCGTAATAGGCAACGGCACGTTTCCCCTCTGCCATTCCCGGATCGGTGTCTCTTTCCGAAAACAACCGTAAATTCTGATACAGCCAGTCGCCCATGTCGCTTGTTCCATTTTGATAGACGCAGTATTTCCATATATCGCGCGGCGTTATATTGTCCTCTATCAATGCTTCCTCCTTGGAAAAGTCATTGCCCGTATCGTCGCTGATGATAATCATGTCAAAAGGATATTCTACATCCAACTGTTTATTCTGATAGTCGCTCAGCATAAATGCCAGCGAGCTTCCGACTAACGCAAACATAAATAAGAGGCTCAATGTTCCGAGAACAAAACAGGTATTGCGCGTCTTTGAGGAAAACTGCCTCAATAGAAACAAATATTCCTTCTTATAGATAAATCTGCCTTTCCTGTCTATGTATTTCATCAGAAAAGCGGAAAGCCCCAAATAGAAAAGGTAAAACGTAAAAGTCAGCCCGATCATTTCAACCATCGCTGACCATTTTGTGATCTTGCCCGTAAAAATTAAGAAGTAGAGAATCAGTATGTTCCCGATAAAGAGGAAAAACAGTCTTTCCCAGACAGCGTTTTGCTTTTCATTCACTACCTCATTCTGCTTATCCATGTTGAGCAAATGGATGATTTCCATATGGGAAAACATGCTCCTGTTCCGAAGCATGGCAGCCACAAAACAGGCGGCATACAAAGCTGCTGTAAGCAAAATGCTGCCCGCGGATATTTCTGTATTTACCTTGTAATTTTTCCCGATACTTTTATAAAAAACATAAAACAACGCCTGCCGTAACCAGCTTCCGAAAAGGAATCCCATGACCAGCGCGCACACGCCAAGAAAAAGATTTTCTTTCATGTAAAGACTTGCAATTTGCCCTTTCTTCATTCCCGATAACAAATAAACCGCGAACTCCCGGCTCCTCTTTTCCAGAATAAAGCGTGTCATATAATTGATCAGCCATGCCGCTATGATAAAAATGGCCGCGGTGGACAGAGACATAAAGGTGATTAACATGGTTCCTGCCGTAGATAATTCACCACGATCTCCATAATAAATCATCGCGCGGATATCCTCTGAAAAAAGCAGGGAATGAAAGGAAAAGGTAAGAGCCGCTATCATACACAGGGTCAGAAAATAGTGCAGATAGTCTTTCCACAATCTCCCCGCATTTCGCAGCGCCAGTTTACTCAGCATATATATCCTCACCTCCGATCTGAGACTGTATATCAAGAATGCGGTTCCGATACTCTCTTTTTTCCATACTTCCCCTGTTCAGTTCCGCACATATTTTCCCGTCGCTCAAAAATAAAATTCTCTCACAATAACATGCCGAAAACACATCATGCGTTACCATCAAAATAGTTGCGCCCAGTTCCGTGTTCATAACCTGCAGAGCGCGCAGCAGCACAGCGGATGATTTAGAGTCCAAAGCCCCGGTCGGTTCATCAGCGAGAATCAGCTTCGGCTTGTTGACAAGCGCCCTCGCACATGCCACCCGCTGTTTCTGCCCGCCGGAAACCTCATATGGAAACTTTCTCAGTATATCTCTGATATGTAATGTTTCCGCTATATCCTTTATTCTGCTTTCCGTTCTTTCTTCCCCATTTAAAATCATTGGCAGCATAATGTTTTCTTCTATCGTCAGTGTATCTAAAAGATTATAGTCCTGAAAGACAAACCCCAGATTTTTCTGCCGGAAGTCCGATAACTCTTCTTCATTCATTCCAGAAATATCCACCCCGTCATAGAGAACTTGTCCTTCGGACATGGTATCTATGGTAGACAGAATATTTAACAGCGTGGTTTTGCCGGAGCCGGATGCTCCCATAATACCGATAAACTCACCTTGATCCACATAAAAACTGACATGATCAACGGCGCTTACTTTCACCTTCCCGGTATCGTAAACTTTGACAAGCTGATTTACTTCCATATAACGATGCGCTGCCATAGGCGTTATCTCTCCTTTTTTTGAGTATTCCTGACTTATGCAATCGGGAAAATAAACCGAACTATTTGCACAAGGTTTTTTAGTACGGCGTATCAGTTTCTGAGCAATACCGAGTAAGACCAGTACACACCCGCGCAGAAAACCATGACAAAAACGCAGACGCCTGCCAGCAATATATAGAGCACATTGTCGCGCAGTATCTGCGCTTCGCTTAAAAGCTGTAATGCCTCCGCTGTGATACTGAGATCACGCGCAAAATACATTTCGTCTATCCCCACAGCTGCCAGACATACCACAATGCCCGCCAGCAATACTTTTTTCATTTTGGAAAACTCATCCTGCAGTTCTCTTCTCACATCCTCCGCAAAAATCAGTTCCCTATTTCTGAGATTTCTGTAAGGATTCTGCTTCAAGATAACATAAAGCACAACAGACAGCAGCGTGATGCCCGACACCACAGCCAGAAGCGGCTGCAACGTCAGTTCATAAAATCCGGGCTCCGTCGAGCCATAGGATACCGCGTTGCAGCCCGCAATAAGACCGCATGCCGCCGCTATCCATAAAAACTTCTTTTTATAATAGAGCAGAAACCCGTTTGCCGTTTCCCTGTTTATATAATATCCATTCTTTTCTTTTCCTTTTTCAATGCGCCGATTTTCCGTATCTTCGCCTGCGCTGTCATACGCGGCGCCCATCTCCCTCTCTTCCATCAGCAAATCATCCAGAGATACTTGAAACAGCTTACTGATCAGAATAATTTTTTCCGTTTCGGGATAGCCGTTGTCATTTTCCCACTTGCTGACTGCCTGTCTGCTCGTATGCAGTTTTTCAGCCAGCGCCTCTTGGGAAAATCCCTGTGCCTTCCTCAGTTTATAAAGCTTTTCTCCAAATGTCATGTTTTTCCTCCCTTCCGAAACATCACAGACTTATTTTTCCATCTTCCGTCTCCTGCTTCCGATTTATCATAGCAAACCTGCAAAAAATGTCTATCATTTTGTTGTGGCATTTCCGCAACTTTGCGTTGCAACGGCATATTTTAGTGGGTTATCATCGTCCGAATCGGATCATAATAATAGCATTGATCAAACAATACGAAAAATTCATTTTCAAAAAGGAGGCACCTCATGAACAGAAAAATAAAAATCGCCCAATACGGCTGCGGAAAAATGAGCGTATACCTGATGCGCTATGTGTTGGAGAAAGGCGCAGAACTGGTGGCGGCATTTGACATGAATCCCGCCGTAATCGGCAAAGATATCGGAGAAATTATGGGTTCAGACCATGTCGGCATCAAAGTTTCCGACGCAAAAGACACTGACAAAATCTTAAGCGAACGAAAGCCGGATGTCTGCATCATCGCCACCCGCTCCACCATGATCGACGTGAAAGACGCCTTTACCCTCTGCGCCAAAAACGGCGTAAACGCCATTTCCACCTGCGAGGAATCCCTGTATCCGTGGAACTCATCGCACGAGATTACAAAAGAACTGGACGCGCTGGCAAAGGCAAACAACTGCACGCTCTGCGGCAGCGGTTACCCGGATATGTACTGGGGTTCGCTTATCACAACGCTTGCCGGTTCGATTCATCATTTAAAAAGAATCGTCGGTAGCAGCAGCTATAATGTGGAAGACTACGGCATCGCGCTTGCTGAGGGACACGGCGCAGGGCTTTCAATTCCAGAGTTTGAAAAGCAGATTGGCAAATACAATGGGTTGTCCTACAAGGAAACCGAAAAACTGATCGTTGACGGGGTGATCGAACCTTCCTATATGTGGAACCAGAACGGCTGGCTCTGCAGTCATCTTGGACTGCACATTGTCTCCCAGACGCAGGAGTGTATTCCGCTCACCCACAAGGAAGATTTGAAATCCGGTACCCTCGGCATGACGATCAAGGCCGGATACGCCACCGGCATGTCCGCCGTTGTGACAACCGAAACGGAGGAGGGCATCACGCTGGAAACCCGGTGTCTCGGCTATGTGTACGGTCCAGAAGATATGGACAGAAACGAGTGGACGTTAGAGGGCGAGCCGGATACGACAATCGTGGTAAACCGCCCGGCAACGGTGGAACTGACCTGCGCCACGCTGACCAACCGCATACCGATGCTGATCGACGCACCGTCCGGCTATATCACCACCGAAAAAATGCCGGTCAATCATTATCTTGTAAAATCGATGCAGGAATATGTCACAAGCAGGTAACGCCCCGCAAAGAAATGCCTGACAGACAAAAAACATGTAACCTTACACAAATGTAAGTTACGATTCCGAAATGTAAGCTACATCAATGGATGCCTTTTCCCATATTTGATATCCTTAATCCAGAAAGCAAAACACCTCAAAATACGACAACAAAAGGAGATATCAAACTATGAAAAAGGCATTTATTGCAGTAGCAGCTATGGCAGGAATTATCGCGGTGCGCATGATCCTGTCCGTCACTCTGGGCGAACAGGTCTCGGAAGTGTTTACCAGAGTATCCGTCGGCGCTTTGTTCTTCTTTTTTCTCATAACATTCGCAAAGAACCGGCGGAACCAGAAAAAACAGTAAACGGCAAATAATGAAATCTCTCAGACGACAATCTGATTTCTGCCGCTGTTTTTCCCCCGATACAGCTTTTCATCCGCGTCCCGGACGATGTGCTCGATTTTATCGCCGTTTCCTTCGGTGAGACCAAAGGTCATTGTGATGTTCAGTTTCACATCCCCGTATACAACGGGCTTGGTGCGGATTGTCTCCAGCAGCTCCTGCATGTAGGCGTGTGCCGTATCCAAATGCACGCCGTCATACACGAGCAACATTTCCTCACCACCCCATCTCGCCACAAAGCCATGCCCGCGCATGTGCTCTTTCATCCGGGAGGAAAGTTCTGTAAGCGCCACATCCCCGCATTCATGTCCGTATGTGTCATTGACGTTTTTAAAATGATCCACGTCGCCGATGGCAACGCAGAACGACGTTCCATCCTTCGTGTAATTTGCGCAGACTCTCTTCAAAAGTTTCTCCCCGCTCCGACGATTATATAAACCGGTCAGAATATCCTGCTCCACAAGCTTCTGCAGCGACTTCTGCATCTTGATCAGATAACGGCTCATCTCCCCCAGTTCGTCTTTCCGTTCCAAGACAGCCTGATCAATGTCCTCGTGGAGATCACCCCTCGTAATGGCAACGAGAAACAATTCCATTTTTCGGATCGCGGTGACAAGTTCACTGGAATAACGGATGATCACCAGACACGCGATCAGCAGCGTCAGCAAGCCAAAAACTATGTTCGGTCTGAGCGAACTGAGCACCAGCTGTTCCACCTCCGTGGATGGCTTTCCGAGGAAAATCATGCCGATACATGTCCCGTCATTGCCGTAGAGCGGTGCATAATAGGAAAAATACCGTACACCCTCCACCATGGTGCTAGAATAAAATTGAGCATGTCCGCCTTTTAACACGTCATTGACAACTGTATCGTTCGCCTTCGTCCCGGTCACGCGCACCCCGCCATCCGTGCGGATCGTGGTAATGATACGGGTATCCTGATAAAAAACGGTAATGTCAACTCCCGTTTCCTCTCTTATGGAATCGATAATCGCAAAATTATCGTTCAGCGTGTGATCGCCTTTCATCAAATACATGTCGCCGTCTTTTTCTATTGCATGATAATCGCCTTCGTATACCGTATCATACAAGGTAACTACCGTGCGGCTTAAATTCACAAGCCCGTTTTTCGCTTCTATTTTCATAGATGCGGCAAACTGGATCGCACTGAAAATCGTAATCACCAGTGTGAGAAGAATAATCGGCAGTACATTCATCTTAAACAGGACACGGAAGAATCCGCTTCCTTTTAATTTCTTCATGTTACCCTCCATTCCGAAACATTTCTTTCAGGTATGTTTCGGACATATGCAATTATCATAACACAAACTACGCGTTAAAACCAGCGGCATTTATATCTTTACCCATAAATTTACGGCCATGAAAAAAGCGGCGCCTTCTCAGACACCGCCGTTTCCGTATACCTTTGATTAAACGTGATACTTGAACCTGTCAACCAGTTCTTTCAGCAGATCTGCCTGCGAAGACAGTTCCTGTGAAGCCGCCGCACTCTCCTCGGAAGTCGCGGAGTTGGATTCCACAACCTGCGCAATCTGATTGACGCCCTCCGTGATCTGTGCCGTCGCATCCGCCTGCTCCTCAGAAGCTATCGCTATCTCATCGATCGCCTCGCCCACTGTCTTTGCATTCTCAACCACAAGCAGCAGCGATTCCGCCGTGGAATTTGCCAGTTTAGTTCCATCATCCACTGCCTGAATGGCATTCTGGATCAACTGTTTTGTATTCTTCGCCGCTTCGCTGCTCTGCTCGGAAAGCGTACCGACCTGCGTGGCAACCACCGCAAAGCCTTTCCCTGCCTCGCCCGCTCTAGCCGCCTCGATAGAAGCATTCAGTGCGAGAAGGTTCGTCTGGGACGCAATCTCTTCAATGCTGCTGATGATCTCAGCGATCTTATCAGAAGCCTCCCTGATTCTTTCCATTGCTTCCGTGCTCTGTTTCATCTGGGCATTGCTCTCGCTCACCTGATCATTCATACCGTTCACTACCTTTTTGGCTTTCGATGCATTCTCGGCATTGGTATGAATCTTTTCCGATATATCCGTCATCGTCGCCGTCAGCTCTTCAATCGCGCTCGCCTGATCAGTCGCGCCCTCCGCCAAAAGCTGGGATGCGCCCGCCAGATCCGTTGCGCCCTTTCTGACGCTTTCCGCATTGGAATCAATTTCTCCCAGCGCAGCGCTGAGCGATCCGACAATATCCCGGAAGGAATCGCTGATTTGTGCAAAGTCCCCTTTGTACGTCTCATCCACATTGATCATAAAGTTGCCGTCCGCCAGCTCCGCCAAATCACTGCTGATATCGGTGATAATCGTATTCAGATCCTGCATTGTCTCCGACAGACAATCCAGCAGGATTTTCGTTTCGTCGTTTTCAGTCGGCTCCGGCACTTCGGAATGAATGTCTCCCTCTGCCAGAAGCTTAAGCCTGTCTACCGCCTTGGCAAGCGGTGCGGCAACTGCTTTGCCCAGTTTTACACCGACTTTGATGCCGTACACCGTAAATGCCACTACGAAAAGAACCGTAAGCACAAGCGAAATAAAAAACATTCTCAGAAATTCGTTTCTCACCGCCGCTACGCCGATACTCCAGCCGTCCGTATCGGGAACCGGGGAATATGCCACCACTTTCGTCTTGCCGCCATAACTGTATGTACCCGTTCCGTTTGCCCCCGTAACCATCTTTTTACAAATGGCGCTGTATTTCTTCAGCTTGGGATTCGTATCGCCGAGGGCAATGCTGTCCTCCACGCCCACCAGCGAGGAATCCAGATCCGCGATCGTAATGCCGTTCTTATCCAGCATAAAAGCGGTGCCGCCCTCACCGACCTTTATGGAACGCATGATATCATTCAAAAACTCACCGTTCGGCACGTAGGCAATGACGCCCACCGGCGTTGTCCCGGGAATACCGCCCTCCCACAGAGGCGCAGATACCACATATGATACTTTACCTGTCACCTCACTGTAAGCCGGCGTGGAAATATAGGTATTTCCCTTCATGCTTTCCTTAAAGTATACTCTGTCCGAAAGGTTCTGCCCTGTAATGACATCCACGCCACTACTGTCAATCAGATATCCGCCGTCAAAATTATGATCCTTAATCCTCTGGTCTAAAATAGCCTTCTTTTCTTCAACCGTTTTCTCCGGATCAGCAAGTCGTGCGATGCTGCCCGTCTCGTAAGCAATCGCTACAAATTCCTGCAGCGCAGCGGAAACATAATTTGCCGCCACATCAGACGTATTATTGATCGTCTCCGATACTGCGCTGATCGAAGAAATATAGCTCAAAACCGATGTTATCACTCCCAGAACAATGCAGCAGATCATAATAACCCTGCCAAATCGCTTTGAAATTTTTTCCCCTATGCCGATAAATTGACCGTCATTTTTGTCCTTTTTTACGCGCGAAACCTTCTCCGCACTGTCGTCCTTTTTCCTTTCCATGAAGTTTTCCCCCGTTCACATGTTGGATTAATAAGATAGACAAACAGACTCGGAATAGAACAAAATCGAATAGATAACTGTAAAAGGACTAGCAGAAAACGATTTGCAATAAAGCAGTATATTCATCTAAGTTATTAAAGATAATGGTTGCATTTTTATTATACCACATTCTTTCTCGTTTTTAATAATTATTTTATAATCGGTTCAGATTTTTTTAATCATTTTTTTCACATCCCAGATTACTGTGCCTTCTATTCGCATTCCCTCTCATATAATCGCCGAGATTTGTAAGGCAGAACAGGGTTCCTACCAAAAAAGCGCCGGGAATCAATATGATCCACCACGAGCGGGAAAGGAGCGCATTTTCCGATAGGGAGAGCATACTGCCCCATGAAACCTCCTCCACCGGAAGACCCAGTCCCATAAAACTCAGCGTGGACTCCGCCACGATCGCGTTTCTCACATTCATAACTGCCATAAACAGAACGGACGGAAAGAAATTGGGCGCCAAGTGCCGGAACAGTACATGAAAAAAACCGCCGCCGAGACACTTTGCCGCCAGCACATAATCCGTATTTCTAAGCTGCAGGACTTCCGCGCGCACCACTTTAGCCATACTCATCCAGCCCGTCAGCCCAATCACAACGGACAGACTGTACACATTTGCCCTGCCGAAAACTGCCTGCAGAAAAACCGTGAGAAGCAGCCCCGGAACGCTCAGAAAAAGCTCTGTCATTCTCATTAAAATCCCGTCCGCCCAGACGGGCATACAGTTGCCCGCGCTCCCCACAAGAACTGCCAGTGCCGTAGAGATTAGGGTTGCAAAAAAACCGATGGCAAGAGAAATTCTGCCCCCGTACCAAATCATGGAAAAAATGTCGCGTCCCATAGCATCCGTGCCGAATAAAAATTCCTTTCCCGGCGCCTCATTGCAGTGCGCCAGATCCATGTAAGCCGGATCTTTTGTCAGAAAAAGTTCGCAGGCAAAGCACAAAATGACTACAGCAGTCAATATAAACAGCGAAAACCTCGGGAATTTCTTTTTCATAGGCTTCCCACCTCCCCGCTGCCAGCCGTATCTCGCACGCGCATCCTTGGATCGATCCGCTCATTGGCGATCTGGGCGATCGTATTGCAGAAAATCACCAGCGTTCCCGTGAGCAGGCTCACTACCATCAGCAGATTGTAATCCTGATATCTGGCGCTCTCATATGCCAAGGTGCCGATGCCCGGATAGGAAAACACGGTTTCCACCACATAGGTGCCGCCGAGGATATGCGGCAGCGCCACAGCCATCATACTCAGATAGGAAGGCAGCGCTCCCCGCAGGCAATGCCGGTACAATACCTGTTTCCCGCTAAGTCCCTTCATTCTTGCCAACAGCACATAATCCGCCCGCACCTCCTCCAGCAGCCTGTTGCGAACCTGAAACGCATAGTACCACAGATGCCCCAGCACCACCACGGCGAGCGGCAAAACAAGGTGCGCCGCCCGGTCAGCCGCGCTCCCCTCCGCTCCCACGGAATACGCCCCGGAACCCGGCAGCCAGCCGAGCCACACCGCAAACAAGAGAAGGAAAAGCAGGGACAGCCAGAACTCGGGAATACAGCTTGTCACCATGCCGATTCTGCAAATAATCCGGTCAGCCGCCCGCTCCTCCCTCCACGCACAGAAAAGCCCGAGCCAAAGCGCGAGCATAAAAATAAGAAGAAATCCCAAGCCACCCAGAAGAAGGGTATTCCCGATTCTCGCGGCGATCACTTCCTTCACGTCCGTCTTATACTGATAGGAAATGCCGAAATCGCCGTGAAGCGCCCCTTCCAGCCAGCGCGCGTACTGCGTCACGATCGGTTCGTGCAGCCCCAGCCTCTCCCTCGCCTGTTCCTGATCCTCCACGCTCATTTTCTCCACCCGCTCCCCGTAATAAGCATAGAGCGGATCGCCCGGCGCCAGCCGGGAAATAGTGAATACAAGAACCGACAGGGCAAAAACACTCAGCACAAATTTACCTGCATGATATAACATTTTGTTTATGTACAATATCCTCAATAATTTCCTCCATATCCCCGATCCTGAAAAGCTCCCCGTCTTTCATCAAAGCCACACGGTCAGCCGCCCTCACCGCCACCCCCGGACTATGCGTGACAAGGACTATGGACATGCCAAGTCTTTCCCTCAGTTCCAGAAATAAATCCAAAATCTGCGCCTGCACCGTCACATCAAGCGCCGTGGTTGCCTCGTCCGCAAACAGAACAGAAGGTTCTGCCGCCAATGCAATCGCGATCACGCATCTTTGCGCCATGCCCCCTGAAAGTTGAAAAGGGTACTGTTTCGCCCTTTCCTCAGGATGATCCAAACCTGCCAGCCGCATCAGCTCCGCCGCTCTCTGTCTGCGCTCCCTCTTAGAAAGCCGCGGCTGCCGCAGACCCACCGCCTCGGCAATCTGATCGCCCACGGACATACACGGGTTTAGCGCTGTCATGGGGTTCTGGAATACCATGGAGAAAAAACTGCCGCGCAGCTTCCGCATCTCCTTTTCCGAATAATCGGTGATCTCCACTCCCCTGATAAAAATATGTCCCGTCTTGACTTTCGCGATATCCGGCAGAAGTTTCAGTATACTTTTGCACAGCACGCTTTTCCCGCAGCCGGTCTCCCCCATCACCGCCAGAATTTCCCCTTCCCGCAGGGAAAAACTGACGTTTTTCAAAGCCTCAATTTCCCCCTCCGGTCTGTAAAAACTGACCGACAAGTTTTCGACCTCCAGCAAATTCATTCCACCAGCCTCCGTTATATACAGAGAATGTCGCTTTTCAGACATTCTCTCAAGTGAGACAGAGAACTTCCTAGCGAGGCAGCCTACGCCGCCAAGCTTTAGAAGTTCTTCTCACTTTGTCCATTCGGAAATATTCCAAAAAATCCCCACGCCGTGATGCCCCATCACCGTTTCGGGCGATATGCCCTGAATCGAGGCGTCCGCCACATAATCGGCATCAATATAGCAGATAAACGCATACGCAGGATCCTTTGCCAGCTCCTCCTGAAACCGGGCGTAATTTTCAGCGCGCACCTGCGAATCGTCAGAGCTGCGCGCCAGCGTCAAATACCTGTCCACCGCCTCATTGGAATAACCGCTGTAGTTTGCGCCCTTTCCCGTGCCGAACACCTTATAGGTATGGTCATCCGCATCAAAGGGGCTGCCCCAGCCGATCAGATACGCCATTTGACCGTTCCAGTCAACCCTCGTCGGTATCTCCACACTGCAGTCAATTCCAATTGTCCGAATCTGCTGTGCCGCCGCCTGCGCCATGTCCGCCCGCACTTGATCGCCCGCTCCCACGCTGATCACAAAAGAGAGTGGTTCCCCGTCTCTCGTATAAATGCCGTCCTTCCCCTTGACGCATCCCGCAGACTCCAAAATTTCCGCCGCTTTTTCCGGGTTATAGTCATAATGCTCCACGTTCTCATTATTGTAAATATTGCGCTGAAGCGGACCGTAGGCGGGCATTCCCTGTCCCAGCAGCACTGCGTCAACAATTGCCTGCCTGTCTATCGCATAGCAAATAGCGGGAATGATATCCCTGTTTTCCTGCCAGTACGGATTGTTAAAGTTGAAGAGAATCCCTCTGTAATCGGAAGTCTGCATATGATAGCAGACATATTCCTCCCGATCCTCAAACGTCTGTGCCGCTTTCGGAGGCAAAAGCGCCAGATCAAGTTCTCCCGCCTCCATCTGCAGCGTTTTCGCGTTGTCGTCTGTCACAATCTTAAAAATTACCCTGTCGATATGGGGCGTCCCCCGGAAATAGGTCTCGTTTTTCGTCAGCACTATCGCCTGCCCCATGTCCCAGCTTTCCATCTTGTACGGTCCTGTTCCCACCGGCGCGCGGAAAAAATCTGATGTCTGCATATCCTCCCCCACAAGCAAATGTTCGGGAAGCACCGCCATGGTCATATAATCAAGAAATGCCACGTTCGGCGCGGAGAGCCGGAAGGAAACCGTATGGTCGTCCGCCACCGTAATCTCCTCCACGTCCTCGTAATTTGGCGCGTTCTCGGAAGCGTTTTCCGGATCCATGATCGTCTCGATCGTGAACTTCACATCCTTCGCCGTAAAAGGTTCCCCGTCATGCCACGTAACACCCTCCTCCAAATGAAAGGTATATGTGCATGTCGTCTCGTCAAATTCCCAGCTTTTCGCCAGTCCGGGCACGACCTCGTTCTTCCCGTTGTGGGCGGTCAGCCCGTCAAAGAGCAGCAGATTAATTTCGCCGTGCTCATCCAGCGCCGGATTGATGCGGGTGTAGTCACCGCTGCCGTAGATGAGGGTACTCTGTTCCGTCTGTGAATCTGCATCCTCTCCTCCGTCTGTCGTCTCTGTATTTGTCTGCGTTTCCATTTCCTGCCTGTTTTCCATCCCTGCACCGCCTGTACTGTCAGCTCCACATGCCGTCAGCATCCCAATACCCAGCGATACTGCCATCACAAGCAGTCCCTTCGTCCGCGCTCTCACAGGGATTCCTCCACTTCCCGGATGGACAGCCCTCGCTCGCGCGCGATTCGCGCCAGATCCTCGTACTCGTATTTTTCCCGCGTCACGCCGTAGCCCTCGGAGATTTTTTTCCGCACTTCCCCGTAAGGCGTCTGCACCCTCTGAATCGAGCGCGCCAGCGTGTATCTTCTGGAAATGTTTTCCCGGATGCCGATTGTTGTCGTATGCTTAAAAATCAGTTCCACCATTTTATCTTTCATGGACTCCGCGCACATCACATGCAGCACCGTGCCCGGACGGGACTTCTTCATGCCCGCCGCCACAGTGTAGACTTCCAGCGCGCCCGCCTCAAGAAGCGTCTCCGACGCAAATCCGATTGCTTCCGCCGTCATGTCATCCACATTGCATACAAGCTCCGCCACCGTATCTCCCGCGCCGTCCGTCTCGCCAAGCAGCGCGCGCACACAGTTTGCCGCCGGAAAATCCTTTTTTCCCATGCCGTAGCCGATGACAAGGGTGCGCATAACAGGCATCGCCCCGAAGCGGCTGGCAAAATATTTGAGCAGCGCCGCCCCTGTCGGCGTGCAGAGTTCTCCACGAATCTCCCCGCCGTAAATCGGCACGTCCTTTAATATATATGCCGCCGCCGGCGCAGGCACGGGCAGAATCCCGTGGGCGCACTTCACCTGCCCGCTGCCCACATGCACAGGCGACACAACGACCTGATCCGGCGCAAGTCTGTCCATCAGCACGCATACCGCCGTGATGTCCGCCACCGCATCCATGGTTCCCACCTCGTGAAAGTGAATGTCCGTGACAGGCACGCCGTGCACATGGCTCTCCGCCTCCGCAATCATCCCAAACACCGCCAGAATATCCTTCCGTATCCGCTCCGACAGGGAAAGCGAGCCCACGATATGCTTGATCTCATGCATACCGCTGTGGTGGTGATGCGCCGCTTCATGCTCATGGCTGTGCGGATGTTCGTGGTCGTGTCCCGGCTCATGCGCATGTTCATGGTCATGATGCTCCTCTGCCTCGTGAATGGTGTGCTCGTGGTCATGACGGTGCGCCGCTTCATGACCATGCGAGTGCATCTCCCCGGACTCTTCCTCCCCATGCACGCACACGGAAATATGCGTGCCTCCGATACCGCACTTCTGCGCTTTCCCGCACACAAACTCGACCCCCGGAATCCCCAAGGCGTTCAGTTCCCCAATTATCTTCTCCCGGTCCGGCAGAAGTTCCAACAGCGCCGCCGTCAACATATCCCCCGCCGCGCCCATACCGCAGTCCAAATATAATGTCTTCATACGTCTCTCCTCCCCTTGTGGTTAATCATACTGGCGAGATACCCTGCCCCAAATCCGTTGTCTATATTCACCACCGAAACCCCGCTGGCGCAGGAATTAAGCATCGAAAGCAGCGCCGAAACCCCGTGCATGGACGCGCCATAACCTACGCTTGTGGGCACCGCAATCACGGGGCATTCCGCCAGTCCGCCAATCACGCTGGCGAGCGCGCCCTCCATGCCGGCGATCGCGATGATCACGGAGGCGCTCATGATTTCGTCCAGATGGGACAACAGCCTGTGAAGCCCCGCCACGCCCACGTCATAGAGCCGCACCACCTCATTGCCGTGCACCTGTGCGGTGAGCGCCGCCTCCTCCGCCACGGGAATATCCGAAGTCCCTCCTGTGGCGACCACGATTTTTCCGATTCCGGAAGGCTCCGGCACTTTGCCGACAATGCCGATCCGCGCCTGTTCATGGTAACTCATCTCGTGAAGCCTCGCCACCTTCTTTGCCTTCTTCGGGGAAAGTCTGGTGATCAGTATGGTTTCCTGTCCGTTCTTCTTCATACTGTCAATAATGCCCGCAATCTGCGACGCCTCTTTTCCCGCACCGAAAATCACCTCAGGCATCCCCTGCCTTACGCCCCTGTGATGATCCACCTTGGCGTAACCGATATCCTCAAAAGGCTTCTTTTTGATGGCGAGCAGCGCCTCCTCCACGGAAACCTCGCCGTCCCTCACCTGCTCCAATATTTTTCGATAATCGCTCATGTTCTCTCCTCCATATCCAGCAAAATCGCGCTGTAATATTGTTTCAGTTCCTCTACAATCTCATCCCGTTTTTCCAGTGCACGCCCAAGCTGTGATGCCGGAAACTGCAGTCTCGCCGCCCCGCCGAAAAGCCTTACCCGGAAATCCGCAAAGCCCAGAGAAAAGAGAAAATCCTCCGCCGCCTCGGTGCTTTCCAGCTTTTTCGCCGTAATCTCCTCGCCTGCGGGTATCCGGGTCGCCAGACATGCGTACGCCGGTTTCTCCCATGTAAATAGCCCTGCCTCTTTGGAACACTTTCGTATCTCCTCCTTGGAAAGCCCGCATTCCCGCAGGGGAGATCGCACGGACAGTTCCCGCAGCGCCCGCATTCCCGGACGCTCCCCCTCCTCGTCGGAGGCGTTCGTGCCGTCCAACAGCAGCCGATAGCCGTCCATTGCCGCCGTTTTTGCTATCGTTGTAAAAATCATCTTTTTACAATGATAACAGCGATCGGGGCGATTTTCCCGGACGGCACTTTCGGCAAGCACATCCGCCGTGAGAATTTTCAAGTCAATGTCCAATTCTTCACAGAGACGCTTTGCATCCTCCAGCTCAAACCGCGGCTGAAACGCGCTCTTTACATAGTAGGCACACACGTCCGCCCCCGACACTTTCGCCGCATAGAGCAGATATGCCGAGTCTGTGCCGCCCGAGAACGCGACCGCAGCTTTTGGGTTTTCTTTGAAAAAAGTTGACAGATTCATTTTCCCTCCATAATAAAAAAGAAAGACATACCATTCCCCTCTGAGGAATCGTATACCTTCCTGTGTATACATTACGCCATATGATATTCCTTACGCCTATTGGATAAACAACGACATATTCCGCGCCGTTTACTTGATTTTTCTGTGCAAAACCGTATCTGAACTTGCGGGAACTTCTGCCCCCACGCAGGCTTCATGCCCGCTTTTGTCTCTGTCTATTTTATACTGGACACAGCGAAAAAGTCAATCTATATCCTGTGTTTTTGCGAAATCGCCCTGTTGATCGCGTTGAGCACGCGCTTCTTATCGGCGCTCCACAGCGGCGCAACGAGCGTGCGTTTGTCTCCGTCGCCTGTCATGCGGTGGATAACCATATTTTCCGGGAGCAAGGCAAGACAGTCCACGACCAACTCCACATAACTTTCAAAAGTCAGGGTTTCAAATTTTCCTTCCAGATACTCCTTTTCCAGATCCGTGCCCTTTATCACATGCAAAAGCTGCAGCTTGATGCCGTCCGCGCGGCTTTTCCCTACATAAGATACCGTGTCCAGCATATCCTGCCTCGTCTCACCCGGCAGTCCGAGCATCACATGCACGATCACTTCCATACCGCGCGCCTTCAGGCGGGTTACGGCGTCATCATACACGGACAGCGGATAGCCCCGGCGAATATATTCTGCCGTCGCGGGGTGTATAGTCTGCAGCCCAAGCTCCACCCAGACCGGTTTTATCTGATTGCACTCGCACAACAGGTCAAGCACCTCGTCCGGAAGACAGTCCGGACGCGTCGCGACGGACAGCGCCGCTATGTCCTTATGGTTTATCGCCTCCATGTACAGGGCGCGCAGTTTTTCGACGGGCGCGTAGGTGTTGGTAAATGCCTGAAAATACGCAATGTATCTGCCGTTTTTTATCTTTCCCGCAACTCTTTCCTTGCCCTCCTCAATCTGCCGGGTAATACTCATCCTGCAATCCCCGGCAAATTCTCCCGAGCCGGCACCGGAACAGAAAATACATCCTCGCGTGTCTGTCGTGCCGTCCCGGTTGGGACAGGTAAAACCGCCGTCCAAAGCTATCTTGTACAGTTTTTGACCAAACGTATCCTGTAAATATTGATTCAGCGTATATATTTTCATAGGAATCAGCCTGCTTACACAATCCGCCTCACCGTGATGATATTCCGGTAAGTTGCCGAGGTGATTTTAATGCCCGTCCGCTCCGTGCTGGCGTGCACAATCTGTCCGTTCCCTATGTAAATGCCCACATGTCCGCCATAATAAATCACATCCCCCGGTCTTGCATCCGAGTAGGACACGCCCTTGCCGACCGTTGACTGGGAATAGGAGCTTCTGGGAAGATTGATGCCGAAGTTCTTGTAAACCGACATCACGAAGCCGGAACAGTCCGCCCCGTTTGTGAGACTCGTGCCGCCCGCCACATAAGGATTCCCGATAAACTTGCAGGCATAATTCGCGATATCCTGCCCTTTCCCGCCGCCGGAGGACGTGGGTTTGGGCGTTTCCTGTTTCTTCGGCGCCTCCTCTGAATCGGAATCCCCGTCGGCAAGCAGCGCCTCCTGCTCTTTCCTGCGCCGCTCTTCCTCTTCCTTGCGCTTTCTCTCCTCTTCCTCCCGGCGTTTGCGCTCTTCCTCCTCCAGCTTCCTGATCTGTGCTGTCTCCTGCTTGATCCGCGCCGTGTAAGTCGCCGCCTCCTGCTTTGCCTTGGTCAGCATCACACTGTAATTCTCATACTCTTCCTTTTTCTGTGCCAGCAGCTCCTCCATGTAAGCCTGCCCTTCCTGCAGCTCGGTTCTGGAAGTCTCAAGCTCCGACTTGTCCTCCTCCAGCGTGTCCCAGAGTTCCTGCACACGTTTTACCGTATCTTCGTATTCCACAAGGAGTTTTCTGTCATAGTCGTAGAGTTCTTCGACATATTTCGCCTTATTCACCATGTCGCCCATGTTTCCCGCACCGAAAAACATATGCAGGTAGGAGGAATCGCCCTTCTCATACATGAACTGGATGCGGATTTTCATGGACGCGTACTGCTCGTCCTTCTCCGCCACCGCCGCGTCGTAGTCAAGCTGCGTCCTGTAAATCTCCTCCTCTTTGTCATTGATCGCCTCTTCGCACAGATTGATATCCGTGATCAGATTCACCAGCTCCGCGTCAATCTCCTCGATCTCCTCCTCCACGCCCTCCTGCGCTTCCTGCGCTTCGTCAGCCTTCTGCTGGGCATTTTTAAGCTGGGACTGGTTTTTCTTCACATTATCCCGGAGTTCGGAAATAGTGGTAGCCGAAATCGGATCTACCACTGACAGACACAATATGAAAGATAATATGACGTACAGCCGTCTCTTGTATTTTTTCATCGCCTTGTCTCTATTAGAGTTCGCAGTTGTTAACTGTCCTCGGGAACGGAATCACATCGCGGATGTTGCCCATGCCGGTCAGATACATGACGCAGCGCTCAAACCCAAGCCCGAACCCTGCGTGTCTCGCAGACCCGTACTTGCGAAGATCCAGATAAAACCCGTAATCCTCTTTGTTCAGTCCAAGCTCGTCCATTCTGCGCTCTAAAAGCTCCAGATCATCCTCTCTCTGGCTGCCGCCGATGATCTCGCCGATGCCCGGCACAAGGCAGTCCATAGCCGCCACCGTCTTGCCGTCCTCGTTTAACTTCATATAAAAAGCCTTGATTTCCTTCGGATAGTCCGTCACAAACACGGGGCGCTTAAACTCCTGCTCCGTCAGGAAACGCTCATGCTCGGTCTGCAAATCACAGCCCCACTCTACCTTGTACTCAAAGCTGTCATTGTGCTTTTTCAGAATCTCGATCGCCTCCGTGTATGTCACATGGGCAAAGTCGGAATGCAGCACATGGTTCAGACGCTCGATCAGACCCTTGTCCACAAACTGGTTAAAGAAATTCATCTCCTCCGGCGCGTTCTCCAGCACGTAGCTAATCACATGCTTGAGCATTGCCTCCGCCACCATCATGTCGTCCGTCAGATCGGCAAACGCCATCTCCGGCTCGATCATCCAGAACTCCGCCGCATGTCTCGTGGTGTTAGAATTTTCCGCCCGGAAAGTAGGACCGAATGTATATACGTTCTTAAAGGCAAAAGCATATGTTTCCACGTTTAGCTGACCGCTCACCGTCAGGTTGGTAGGCTTGCCGAAGAAGTCCGTGCTGTAGTCAACCTGTCCGTCCTCTGTCTTTGGCAGATTGTTCAGATCCATGGTCGTCACTTGGAACATCTCACCCGCACCCTCGCAGTCGCTGCCGGTTATGATCGGCGTGTGCACATAGACGAAACCTCTCTCCTGAAAAAAGGTGTGGATCGCGTATGCAATCAGGGAGCGCACGCGGAACACCGCCTGAAACGTGTTCGTCCTCGGACGCAGATGGGAGATGGTGCGCAGGTACTCAAAGCTGTGCCGCTTTTTCTGTAACGGGTAATCCGCCGTGGAAACGCCCTCCACGATAATCTCCTCCGCCTGCATCTCAAATTTCTGTTTCGCCTGCGGCGTCGCCACAATCCTGCCCCGCGCCACAATCGCTGAACCCACGTTCAGTTTGGAAATCGTCTCAAAATTTTCCAGCTTGTCCGCATACACGATCTGCAGCGGCTCAAAAAAAGTGCCGTCGTTAGCCACGATAAAACCGAATGTTTTGGAATCGCGGATGCTTCTCACCCAGCCGCCTATCGTCACTTCCTTATCAAAATACGCCTCGCTGTTGCGGTACAAATCTTTGATACCTGTCAAGTCCATTTTTCAATACCCCCTCGTATCATTTCTTCATTATTAACAATTATTAATATCAATCCGCGGCTGCCGCCGTCTCGTGAATATTTCCGTTCTCCTTCAAAAACGCCACCACTTTTTTGCGCATCAGGTCTTCTTTCAGGGATTCCATATCGACGCTCTTTTGCAGTTCTTCCTCGGAGGCATAGCCGTAAACCGTCATCAGCGCGGAAACCTCCCCGGCAATCTCCTCCTCCGTGGGTGCAAGCCCCTCCTTGTCGGCAATCGCCTGATACATGATATACTGCTTCGCCATCCGCACGCCCTCCTCGTCGAAAAGCGTCCGGTACCCTGCCTCGTCAAGCCCTTGGTAAAGCTGCATATACTGCACGAGAGACATGCCGAGCGAGGAAGCCCTTGCACTCATATTGTTCTCTATGCTCGTGATAAACCGATCTACCATCTCCTCCGGCGGGTCCTGAAAGGTGCTGTTTGCCATAATGTCGGACGCTAAAGCGGACTCAATCTCATTGTCGTAAGCGCTCTGCACCGACTGATTATAGAGACTATAAACATAATCGCTCAGCTCCTGCGCTGTCTGCGCGCCCCCGGTGTTGTAACCTTCCTCGCCGAGCTGCTTTACCAGCTCGTCCGTAAGCTCCGGCGCTTTGCTCTCGCTGATGCCGTTCACCGTCACTTCAAACACCACGTCCTCCCCCGCAAGATCGGGATTGGTGTAAGGGTCGGGGAACGTCAGATTTAAACTCCGCGTATCACCGATATTCGCCCCGATCAGCCCTTCCTCAAAGCCCTCTATAAACCGCCCGGATCCGATCGTCAGGTCAAAGCCCGCTCCCGTACCGCCGTCAAACGCCACGCCGTCATGGTAGCCCACAAAGTCGATGTTCGCCACGTCGCCTTCCTGCACCGCCCTGTCCGTCACCGGCACTTTCTCCGCCTTCGACGCCAGATAATTATCCTGAATATAGTTTTCCACCGCCCCCTCGGGCACCTCCGGCTTGTTGACCGTCGCCTCGATTCCCGTATACGTGCCAAGCGTCACATATTTTTCCGCCTTGATATCCTTCAGATACTCTTTACTGCCGCATGCTGTCAAAAACAGCGATGAGGCAAACACCGCTGCAACCACACAAATTTTTCTTTTCATAATCTCCTCAATGCCTCTTTTCCAAAATCATAAATTATAACTGCTTTCATTCTCACCAAACAGTCACCACAAATTCAACTTTTATCTTACCACAGCCATCCTTTGTTTGTCTATATCCGACCCTCTGTAACTTCTTCTTGCGCAACGCGCGGAACAATGTTAAAATATTTTTTACATATTATATTGAAAACGGAGGCATTCCCATGAGTACGTTTACCATTGTCTTACTGGTGATCTTGGCTGTTCTGCTGATCGCCGTGGTCGTATTATATTTCGTAGGAAAGAAAGCACAGAAAAAGCAGGCGGAACAGCAGGAACAGATCGACGCGATGAAGCAGACCATATCCATGCTTATCATCGATAAGAAACGGATGAAGCTGAAGGATGCGGGGCTGCCTCAAGTCGTGCTCGACCAGACACCGAAGCTGCTGCGCGGCTCCAAGCTTCCCGTTGTGAAAGCGAAGGTCGGTCCGCAGATCATGACGCTCATCTGCGAGGAAAAAATCTTCGATGCCGTTCCCGTCAAGAAGGAAGTAAAGGCTGTTGTCAGCGGCATCTACATCACGGACGTAAAGGGACTCCACGGCAAGGCTCCGGTTGTAGAGCAGAAGAAAAAAAGCAAGTTCAAACAGATGGTTGAAAAGGCGCAGGAAAAAGCGGGGGCAAAGCCCGTCAAATAACAGGCGTAAATTGCTTCGCAATTAACGCCGCGAGCACCGCGTTGCGGGCTCGGAGCAGTGGCTTACGACATGAGCGTAAAGCCGCTGTTTTCTTTTGAGCGGATGTCAATTTTGATGTGGCAGTCCGAAAGGAACTCATAGTTGATGTCCAGTGCGTAGTCCACATCCACCACAATATTATCTTCCTTTTCGTCAATCGTTATCCGCTTCGTATCAATCCCCACGAGAATCTGTCCGAAAGGCGTGTTGTAGTTTGAAAGATTCTTTTTATTTTCCTGAAAAACCATATGTACGTTCACCAGACCGTGACGCGTCAGCTCCACCATCTGTCCGCCAAACTTAAGCCGGTTCTTCGTAGCGCGCTCAAACCCTTCCGTGACCTCCTCGTAGACCACGTAATGCCTGTCGTTCTTCTTATAATAGTCCCCCACTGTGACCATCTCGATCTTGTCGGAATCTTCCTCCCGCTGATCGAACTGCAGTCCCTGTAAAGTCAGCAATACTTCTTTCGTCATTTTTGCCTCCATCTAATATTCGTCAATCCGGATCAGCTTTGCGGACAAAATGCCATAGGGCAGAATGGAATTGGCAAAACGTTGGAACTTGTCGGCGGCATCGCTGACAAAAAAGCGGTACAGTTCCGTCCCAAGCCCCGGTCTGTGCTCACTCTCCAGACCGTGTTGCGCCAAAAGTTTTTTTAACTCCCTCGCCGTCTCATAAGCGGGATTGACCAGAGTTACTTTCTCCCCCATAATCTTTCCCACCGTAGAGCGCAGCATCGGGTAATGAGTACAGCCCAGAATCAGGGTGTCTATGCCGCTGTCGATCAGTTCCGTCAGATAGCGTCGGGCGATCTCGTCCGTCACCGGATCTTCCCACAGCCCTTCCTCCACCAGAGGCACGAAGAGCGGGCACGCTTTTCCTATCACACTGACATCAGCATCATGTTCTTCTATGTAACGGCTGTAAATGCCGCTGCTTATGGTGGCTTCTGTCGCCACCACGCCGATTTTTTTATTCGCGGTAGCCGCAAGAGCCGCTCTGGCACCCGGCTTCACCACACCGATCATCGGAAGATCCACCTCTTTTTCCAGATCCTCCAAAGCGTATGCGCTCGCCGTATTGCATGCCACCACAATCGCTTTCACCTGCTGCGTCTCCAGAAAATGCACGATCTGTCTGGAATATCGTATCACGGTCTCCTTCGACTTACTTCCGTAAGGCAGTCTCGCCGTGTCGCCGAAATATACGATCCGCTCGTTGGGGAGCTGCCGCATGATCTCGCGCGCAACGGTCAGCCCGCCCACCCCCGAATCGAACACGCCTATAGGGCTGTTGTGCCAATCTTCCTGTCCGTTCATGGTTTTCAACCTTTCCTAATCCTTCCTCACCGACAGATTTTCCTCACACCATTCCAAAAACCTGCTGCTTATTACAATTTCATCGCCGGAAGCATGCCAGACCTGCGCCGCGTCGATCTTTTCCGTCATACCGTCCGCCTGCGTCCCGTCCGTCGTTACCGTCTCGCACGTCCCCTCCGTAAAGCATAGTTCCGGATAAAATATCCCCCACCAGACTGCCGCAAAAAGACATGCAGCCAGTGTCTTTCCTTTTTTCTTCATATGACATACTCCTATCCGCCGTTGTCTCCGGCATCTGGAGTATTCCCGCTTTCAGTCGTTCTGATACACCGTTTGGTATTTCGCTGCCCTGCGCGGCGCGCACACAGCATAAACGGCGGACTTCCCTATTCTGATCCGCCTGCAAAGCAGACACTCAGCGGGGACTGCGCTTCCCTCTGGGTTCCACGCGGATCTGCCTGATAATGGACTGCTCCTGATTGTCAATGTGGAGTCTCGCCGCTGCCGCCGCTTTCTCCTTGTCGCCGCTCATTATGCTCTCATATATCATCCTATGCTCATTGACCAGATTCTCATGCCCGCTCTCGTCCTTGATGTACTCAAAACGGTAGCGGTACATCTGCTCGGACAGGTTGTTTATCAGCTGAATCAGCCGCTGGTTCCCCGTCGCCTGCACAATGATATCGTGCAGCGCCACATCCGCCTCCGCGATGGTCACCGCGTCTCCCGTCCTCGTGGCATCCTCAAAGCTGTCGCATGCCCTCTTTAACGCCGCTTTGCCCTCCGGCGTGATCCTGTCGCACGCCAATTCCGCACAGAGCGCATCCAGCGCGCGCCTTACCTCCAGCACATCCTGCAGGCTTTTCTCCGTGATCTGCGCCACCTCCGCGCCTCGCCTCGGAATCATGGTCACCAGACCTTCCAGCTCCAACTTCCGTATCGCCTCGCGGATCGGCGTGCGGCTCACGCCCAGACGGTTTGCCAGATGGATCTCCATCAGCCTCTCCCCCGGTTTCAGTTCGCCCGTCAAAATGGCACGGCGCAGCGTGTTGAACACCACATCCCGCAACGGCAGAAATTCGTCCATATTCACAGTGAAATCATGATCCATACGCTACCTCCCCGTCAGAGCAGTTTATTGTTACAAAACCCCGTCACGAAAACGGAAGCCGCCGGCTCCTCTTTCTTTATTGCCGCCGCTGCTTTCTCCGCCGTCTCTCTCTCTCTACAAATGCCGAACACCGTGGGCCCGCTGCCGCTCATCAGCGCGTTCTCCGCCCCCAGCCCGCACATCAACTGTTTTAGTCTGTCAATCACGGGGTACTCCTTCACTGTGACCGTCTCCAGCACATTTCCCATTCTGTCCGTAACTCCCTTAAGATCCCCCGCCGCAAGCGCCGCCGCCATCCCGTCAATATCCGGGTGAAACGGCAGTTTATCCGCCTGTAAATGTCCGTAAACAAACGCTGTGGACACGTCGATATCAGGCTTCGCGATCACCAGATGGCAAGCCGGCGGTTCTGACAGTGGTGTCAAAATTTCTCCGATTCCCTCCGAGAGCATCGTGCCGCCCTGAATACAGTAAGGAATGTCCGCCCCAAGCGTCACGCCGATTTCTTTCAGTTCTTCCGCGGAATACCCCATCTCAAAAAGCATGTTCACCCCCCGCAGAGCCGCCGCCGCATCAGAGCTCCCGCCCGCCATGCCCGCCGCAATGGGAATCCTTTTCTGCAAGATAATGGAGACGCCCTCCCTAATCTGCCGCTTCTCCATCAGAAGCGCCGCCGCCCGATAGACCAGGTTGTTCTCGTCCGCTGGCAGGTCAGAACCCTCTATCCGAAAGCCGATTCCCGGCTCCTCCCTTTTTTCAAAGGTCAAATCATCGCAGATATCCACGGTCTGCATAATCATCTTTACCTCATGATAACCGTCGGGTCTGCGCCGCAGCACATCTAATCCCAGATTTATTTTTGCGTAAGCCTTCTCTCTTATCATAATTGCTCCTGCTTTTCACCGACCGCACATTTAACGCTCTTTTCCTGTTATCGGCGCTTTTCTGCCAGAATTAATGTACTTTGTATACAAGGATTGTACTTAATTTTGTACAAAATGTCAAGTGCGAGCTCCCTGTCACACAAATTTCCCGTGTCAGAAAGGAATTTCATGGAATTTTTATGATTTTCCCCGTTTTCTCTTCTAAATTAATTAGGAAAATGGTACGATATAGTAAATAGAAAAGGGAGATTGCCTGCGCGGCAGTCTTTTCGTAACCGATAAAAATACATAATTTTTCCAAGGAGGGATACCCATGAGCGTAAACGGAATTTCTAATGTAGGCACTAACGCTTACGAAACTCTTACAACGGCAAACACACAGGCGGAAACAAGACCTGCAGACGAGATCAATAAGGACAATACTTCCGATAAGGGAGAAAACGGCGTAGTCTACGAGCCCTCAAAGGACAGTGTCAACGTGCCTATTAAAAAATATGTGCAGAACACAGAGCTTGTCAATAAGATGAAGGCTGACGCTGAGGCGCACACAAAACAGCTGCAGAACATTGTACAGCAGCTGATGACCAAGCAGAGCCAGACCTCCGGCATCGCCAACGGCGATATGTGGAAGTTCCTTGCAAGCGGCAAGTTTGAAGTGGATGAAGCTACCAAACTGCAGGCGCAGGAAGACATTTCCGAGGACGGCTACTGGGGTGTGAAGCAGACCTCCGGCAGAATCCTTGATTTCGCAACAGCATTGACAGGCGGCGATCCGAGCAAGATCGAAGATATGCGCGAAGCTTTCAAGAAGGGCTACGAGCAGGCTGAGAAAACTTGGGGCGGCGAGCTTCCCGAGATCTCCAAAAAGACCTACGACGCTGTGATGGCAGGCTTTGACAAGATGGCTGAGGATGCTGCTGCGCAGAACAATGCGACGCAGGACATTCTGAATCAGGCTGGGGCAGGACAGATCGCTACCAACTAAACATTCTATGAAAAACACAAGGAATCGGGTACAGACCCGGTTCCTTTTTGCGTTATCACTAAAAAACGCTTCCATAAATCAGCATTTTGTCAAGTATTCCAATCCATATAAATCAGTTATACTATATACGCGATAGCCATGAGCAGTGCATATCCAGAGGATGAATGGAGCGGGGAGCTTGCTCACCGAAACATTTATCCGAATGGATATATAGGGCGGTGCTAAGCGCCAGTGGCGCTTGTCCAGCACGGACCGAAGCGGAGCGTAGACAGCCCGCAAACGAGAAAAGCCGAAGGCTTTTCAAGTATGCACTGCAAAAGATACCAAACTCAAAAAGGAGAACCTATATGGTAGAATACGAAAAAATCACAAAAATCCCCTACGGCGGGGACTATAACCCGGAGCAGTGGTCCGAGGACTCATGGGAGGAGGACATGCGTCTTCTTAAGCTGGCGCACATTGACATTGTCACTCTGAACGTCTTTAGCTGGGCAATGTTACAGTCCGACGACGACGTCTATCATTTCGATAAGCTGGACAAGATTATGGAGCTGGTGAAAAAGCACGGCATGAAAGTGTGCCTCGCCACCTCCACCGGGGCGCACCCCGCATGGATGGCTAGAAAGCATCCCGATATCCTGCGGGTGGAGGCAAACGGCATGAAGCGCAAATTCGGCAGCCGCCACAATTCCTGCCCCAACAGCCCCACCTATCAGAAATACGCTGTGGCGCTCGCCGCAAAACTTGCGGATCGTTACGGAAAATATGACAACCTTGTCGCATGGCACATCTCCAACGAGTACGGTGGGGAATGCTACTGCGAAAACTGCGAGAAAAAATTTCGGAAATGGCTGAAAGAAAAATATGGGACGATCGAAGAGGTAAACCGGGTCTGGGACACCGCCTTCTGGGGACACACTTTCTATGATTTTGAGGATATTGTCGCCCCCAACCATCTCTCCGAGCACTGGGGCAATGACCGCAGCACGTTCCAAGGCATCTCCTTAGACTACCGCCGTTTTAATTCGGAGAGCATATTAAACGCCTACCGTCTGGAATATGACGCAGTCCACGCCGTTACCCCCGATATCCCCATCACCACGAACCTGATGGGCACCTACCAGCCTCTGGATTATCAGATGTGGGCAAAATACATGGATTTTGTCTCGTGGGACAATTATCCCGCCAACGATACGCCCATCTCCGGCGTCGCCATGCGGCACGACCTGATGCGCGGCTTAAAGCAGGGGAAACCTTTCGCCCTGATGGAACAGACGCCCTCCGTCACCAACTGGCTGCCCTACAACATGCTCAAGCGTCCCGGCGTCATGCGGCTCTGGAGCTATCAGGCGGTGGCACACGGCGCAGATACGGTCATGTTCTTCCAGATGAAACGCAGCATCGGCGCCTGCGAAAAATACCACGGCGCGGTGATCGACCATGCGGGACATGAGAACACCCGCGTATTCCGCGAAGTTGCAGAACTCGGCGCGGAGCTTGACTCTCTGGGGGCACAGACCCTCGGCGCAAGGAGCGACGCACATGCCGCCATTGTCTTTGACTGGGACAACTGGTGGGGCATCTCCTACTCTGCGGGACCGTCCGTCTATCTGGATTACTGCCGGGAGGTGGAGCGCTATTACAAGGCGCTGTTTGACCTGCATATTCCCGTGGACATGATCGGCGTTGAGGACGATCTGTCGAAGTACGATCTGGTCATCGCACCCGTCCTTTATATGGTAAAGACCGGGTATGATGAGAAGCTGCGCGCCTACGTGAAAAACGGCGGTCGTTTCCTGACCACCTTTTTCAGCGGCTATGTGGACGAGCACGACCTCGTGACCGTGGGCGGCTACCCCGGAAAGCTGCGTGATATTCTCGGCATCTGGGTGGAGGAGGAGGACGCGCTGCCTGAGGACATGCACAACTGTTTCCATTACAAAGGCACAACCTACCCTGCCTCCATGCTCTGCGACCTGCTGCACACGGAAGGCGCGGAGGCGCTCGCATCTTACGAAAAAGATTTTTACGCGGGAATGCCCGTGCTGACGAAAAACGCCTTCGGCAAAGGCTTCGGCTACTATGTCGCGGCACAGTCAAACGACGAATTTTATCGGATGTATCTCGGGGAAATCTGTCGGGAAGCCGGAATCGAACCGATTATGGACGCACCGGACGGCACAGAAGTGACTAGGAGAGTCAATGATAATGGCACGTTTGTATTCCTGCTAAATCATGGGGAAAAAGCGCAGGTGGTGGCAATGCCCTTTGCGGGGACGGACCTGTTGAGCGGAAAAAGTTATGAGCAGGGAGACGCGCTCACGCTTGCCGCAAAGGACGTGGCGATCGTCAAGTTATAAAGCATCGATCACACCCCAGATCCCCTGCTCCTCATACACGGATTTGTAGTAGGCGACCTCGGTTCTGATCAGCTCGTCGATGACGCGCATGCCGAGAAGTTCCACAGGTGCCTTGTCATCCGTCATAATACGGTCCCCCACTTCATAGGGAATCAGGTTTTCAGAAACATTGTCCATCATGGCAAGGAGACTTTCGTCCGCGACGGTCTCCTTGTGTGTTTGCAAATTCTCTATCATCTGCGGATTGTCGGAGGCAAAAAGCTCCCGGTTGGTGGAACCCTTCACGTCCACCGTGTAGACCTCGCCAAAAACGCTGCCTATGGTATCGGAAAGATAGGCATTGATGCTGTCCTCCCCGCTGCCGCGCATGTTCATGTTGACAACCATCACGCCGTCCTCTGCGAGGTGCTCTTTCACAAGCGAAAAAAATTCCACGGAAGACATCTGGAAAGGAATCGTGATATCCTGATAGGCGTCCACCATGATCACGTCGTACCTGCCGTCGATCGCATTCAGATAAGCCCTGCCGTCGTAGGTGGTCACCGGCACGTCCTCCGGCAGCTCAAAATAAGTCCGCGCCAGATCCGTGATCTTCTCGTCGATCTCCACGCCCTCCACTGGCATGTCCCCAAAGTAGGCACGACACTGGTGCGCGTAAGTGCCTGTCCCCATGCCGAGAATCAGCGTCTTGCAGTCCGCCGGATCCTCCTTCTCCGTCATCAGCGGCGCCGCCATGACATAGTCGTAATACATGCCCGTCAGCCCCTCGTCCTTGATCAGAATGGACTGCACCCCGAAAAGCACATTTGTCGATAATATGACATTTCTGTCGTTTTCTTTCACCTGCAAATAATTGTAAATGGACTCCCCTTCGTATGCCAGATTGCTCTCCCAGAAGGCAAAGCTGTTCGACGCTCCGAAAATACAACACAGAATAAAAATGACCGCCGACGCCGCGCTTTTCTTCCATCCGCTCTTTTTGCTGACAAAATAGATGATGCCAAGCCCCAGAAGAATCGCCGCAAAAATCAGAAACGTGACCGATGTGCCCACCGCCGGAATCGAGACAAAAGTCGGCACAAACGTGCCGATAATGCTGCCGATCGTGTTAAACGCCCCGAGAGTCCCCACGATACTGCCGCTGTCCGCAAGACTCTGCACCGTGTATTTTGCAAGAGACGGCGTCACCGTTCCCAGCAGGAAGAGCGGAAACACAAAAATCACCATACATGCCGTAAAAGCCGCCCAGATCAGGAAATTCGTATTCACCGCAAAAATAAGCAGCGCGGAAATCCCTATAATGATATATTTGCCCACCACCGGGATCAACGCAATCCAGACCCCTGCAATCAAAATCCGCGTGTAGAGCTTGTCCGGGTTCGGATTCTTGTCCGCACTCTTCCCGCCGTAAATGTTCCCCAGCGCCATCGCGATCATAATCGTGCCGATAATGATCGTCCACACAATCTGGGAGGAACTGAAATAGGGAGCGAGCAGCCTGCTCGCCCCCAGCTCCACCGCCATCACGGACATGCCGGCAAAAAATTCCGTCAGGTACAGAAAGATTCTATTTTTCAAAATCGGTGTTGTGTTCATGCTAAATTTGTCCTTTTCCGTATTTTAACTCTGGCAAACCTCCAAAGCCTATTTCATAGTATATAGGATTCCCATATTTTTTACAATCTTGACTTTAGATTCCGCCCTTCACAACCAAAATTTTATCCCCCGCCGAAACCTCCTCCGTCGGCAGCTCGTTCACTTCTTTTAACTGCGCCACCGGCACATAATACCTCTTGCCGATATCCCACAGCGTCTCCCCCGGTCCGACGATACAGATCACCATCCCCGGCAGATCACTGAGCTTATTCAGGTCGAGCGGCTCCACCCGGATATCCGTCACAAGATCGCGGTTCTGCACGGAGAATACAATCACCTTAAACTGCAGCGCTGCCTTCACGTCCAGCTCGTCGCTGTCAAGCATGGTCACTGTCAACTGCTCGATGCTGCTCCGCAGCTGATAGACACAGGTGGGCAGAATGTTTTCCGCCTCGATCACATACTGGAACGGCAGTTCATTAACCGTGGAGTAAATGGATTTCGCGCCGCTTGCGCTCAGGTAGAGCGTCGTCACCAAAAGCGTTCCCGTGACGGCAATGCCGTTCTCCACAATGGTCTGCTCGTCAATCCTTATTTCCCCGTCGGAGTGAATAAGCTGATACATCGTCATCTCCGGGTTTTGAATCCGCACATGCTCCGCAATCTTACATTTGCCGTTTCCCGCAAGCAAAAGACTCTTTACCGGCATCTGCGTTGTCAGCGCTTCAATCTCCTTATCCACGCCGTAAACGTCGGAAATCACCTCCAGATTTTCCTCTTCGTAGAGATGAATATCCAGATCGAGTACCGGTTCCACACAGAACACCCTCTCCTCGCCGTCGAAATCCTGCCGCACTTCCACATTGCACTGTCCCAGATGATACTGAATATCGGGAATCATATTTTCCCGGCAGCCGTGGCACTCGATAATGCCGCTGAAAGGCACGGTATTCTCATACCACTGCGTTTTATCGTTATCCCCTTCGCCCTCGTATAAGAAAAAGGCACGCATCTCTCCTTGAATTGAAAGTTTCTCCTCCAGCGCCTTAAACTCCACATGGTCGAAACAGATATGGTGCCATATGGTCTGGAACACATTGGGCAGATTGCCCGTCAATTCCATCTCCTCTTTCAGCCGGAAAATATCTTTCTTGTGCAGCACAAGTTCCACCACGGGATAAACGCACTTGCGGTACTCCACAGGTTCCTCGTGGTAGAGATCAACCGCCGTCTCACACTCCACCTGCTCCTCCCGCTCCAGTGTAAAGGAAACCACCGCCTGTACGCTGAATTTGCGCGAGTTGATCAGCCCCACCGTCAGATCCTCGATACAGCTCTCCGTCAGGATCGTGTCGCCGTTATTTACCCCTTCCATATTCACCTTTTCCTCAAAGGGAATCACCGCCTCCATGCTGGCGCACATTCCCTCCATGTCCGTCAGATACAGTATGGACACCACCAGCTTGCCTTTCATGCTGACCGCGTTTTCACCGGGGCGGACCTCCTCCAACATGATCTCGCCTTTACTGCTTAACAGATAGTTTGCATCCAGTTTATTATCTGAAATGTTGACGTCCTCTTCCAATACCATCTGCGTGCCGGCTCTGCCGTTTATTCGATCCATATGTATCTTTTTCTTCACCAATTCCACAAAAAATGCCCTCCCTGCGTATAGTTACTATAAATCTATGCGCAGGGAGGGTCGGATATGTTAGGAAAACTCCTATTTCAGAAAAGTGTTCCTACCGTATCTTTTTGTAGTGTCAGTCTATTGCCTTGATTCCCATTTCGGAAAGCCTCTTAATATTTTCTATCATGCCGTCTAATAACTCGGAGGAATGCCCTTCCCATTTGACTACCTCCGCCACAATTTTCAGTGGCTGCTTTGATCTGTACGACTTCGTCGGGTTACCCGGAAATTTCTTATCTGTAACATTTGGATCGTCTTCAAAATCCCCTGTCGGCTCGACAACATAGATTCTTTCCGCTTCATTCCCCTCTGCCAATTCTGCTCCCCAAATCGCCGCATCTAAGGTTCCCACGAAATAAACATATTCAGATTTTCTGTCATCATTATAATTCTTTTGCTTTCCTGTGACTATGAAATCTCCTATTTTTAAATCCGCCTTTGTCCCATGAAAAAAGGAACCCCTGCTAAATACTATTTTTTCACTCATATGATTTTCCTTTACTCTACCGCCCCGATCAGCTCAGTTACATTCTCAATCCCGTATTGCTTCATATAAGCCTCAATTCCTTCCACCACTTCCACAGTCGTGTAGGGATTCACAAAGTTCATCGCGCCAACCGCAACAGCGCTGGCACCGGCAAGCAGGAACTCGATCGCGTCCTCCGCGCTTCCGATACCGCCCATGCCGATAATCGGAATCTTCACAGCCTGCGCAGTCTGGTAAACCATCCGCACCGCCACCGGCTTGACCGCAGGACCGGACATGCCGCCCGTCTTATTGGCGAGCACAAACTTTTTCCTGTGAATATCAATCTTCATGCCTGTGATTGTGTTGATCATGGAAAGCGCGTCGGCTCCCGCCGCCTCCGCCGCTCTTGCCATCTCCGTGATGTCCGTCACATTCGGGCTCAGCTTCATAATCACCGGCTGTTTCGCCTTTTTCTTAATCTGCGACGTGATATCGTAGAGGGAATCCGCCTTCTGCCCGAAAGCGATCGCCCCCTCCTTCACATTGGGACAGGACACGTTGATTTCCAGCATGGAAACGTCCGTATCAGAAAGACGCTCCACCACTTCCAGATAGTCTTCCACTGTCTTGCCGCAAACATTTACAATGACATTCGTGTCATATTTTTTCAAAAATGCCAGATCCCTTTCTACAAAAACATCAATCCCCGGGTTCTGCAGACCGATGGCATTCAGCATGCCGCCGTACACTTCCGCCACACGGGGCGTCGGATTGCCCTCCCACGGCACGTTCGCAACCCCTTTGGTCACCACCGCGCCCAGCCTGTTTAAATCCACGAAGTCGCTGTACTCCATGCCGGAACCAAAAGTGCCGGACGCCGTCATGACAGGATTTTTAAAGGTGACTCCCGCGATTTTTACCTCTGTATTCATATGTCCACCTCCCCCGCCTCAAAAACCGGTCCTTCCGTGCAGATACGCGCATTGTGTACATGGGAATGAGCGTCCACTTTCGCCGTGCGGCACACGCATCCCAGACACGCGCCCACACCGCATGCCATGCGCTCCTCCAGAGAAATGTATGCCTCAATCCCGTTCTCCGCCGCGTATTTTTTGATCGCACGAAGCATCGGCATCGGTCCGCACGCCATAATCACATCCGTGTGAAGCGCGTAGGCTCGGATAATATCCATCACATTTCCTTTCGTCCCCACGCTGCCGTCCTCCGTCGCCACATAAACATCTCCGTACTGCGCCAAATCCTCTTCCAAAAACAAATCTTTGTTCCGATAGCCGAGGAGAATCTGCTTCTTCTCGTCCATTGCCTTTGCAAGCTCCAACATAGGCGGAATACCGATCCCACCGCCCATCAGAAAGACACGTTTTCCCTTCGCTTTATCAACAGGGAACCCGTTTCCAAGCACGCCGAGTATGTCCAGCCGGTCGCCAGCCTTGCAGGCGGAAAACTCAGCCGTCCCCTTTCCTGCCACGCGGTATACAAGCCGCAGCCTGTTTTTCGCCTTGTCCGTCTCACAGATGCTGATGGGACGGGGCAAAAGCATACTCTCGCCGTGCGGATAGACCGCCACAAACTGTCCCGGATGGGCGTCTTTCGCAAGCTTCGTCTCAAGCCAGAGGTCGAAAATCTGCTCGCCTATCTGTTTTTGCGATATTACCGTCGCCGTTACTTTTCTCTTTTGCGCCATATGCGGTTCCTTTCTGCTCAGCCGATTAAATCGCAGTGCAAGCTCGAAAAACCTGCGGTTTTCCTCGCTCGCGGGCTTCGCCCTATGCATCCATTCGGATAAATGTCTCGGTGAGCAAGTTCTCCTCCCCGTTTATCCTCTGTCTGCGCACTGCTCATTGCCATCACGTAGATTATACCACAATCCCTGCTGCTTGTCTTTCCATAGTAAGAAGCCATTTTTTCTTTTCCAATCCGCCCGCGTACCCTGTCAGGCTGCCGTTTGTCCCTACGACCCTGTGGCACGGGATAATTAGGGAGATGGGATTGTGCGCGACCGCGCTGCCAACCGCCTGCGCCGACATGGACGCAAGTCCCCGCCACTCTGCCATCTCTGCGGCAATCTTCCCATAAGTCGTCGTCTGTCCGAAGGGAATCGCAAGCAGTTCCTCCCACACTTCCTTTTGAAAGGGCGTTCCCTTCATGGAAAGCGGCGGTGTAAAGTCAGGTATTTTTCCGTTAAAATAGAGAGCAAGCCATTGTTCCGCCTGCCCGAAGACTGGCAGGTTTTTCTCCTCGTGATCCGGGTCAAGTTTTGCCGCAAAATATTTCTGCCCCTCAAACCATAAGCCCGTCAGGGCATGTCCGTCTGACGCGAGCAAAATTTTGCCAAGCGGGGAATCATAGTAGTGCGTGTATTCCATCAGCATGCCTCCTTTGCTCCATATTTATATCACCATAACCAGCGTCCCAATCCCAATCAACACACAGCCGGCAAACGACTTTACAGTAAATTTTTCGTGAAGAAAAACAAACGCCATTACCAGCGTGATCACCACGCTCAGCTTGTCGATCGGCACCACTTTGGACGCCTCTCCGATCTGCAGGGCATGATAATAGCAGAGCCATGACGCGCCGGTCGCTAGCCCAGAAAGGATCAGGAACGTCCAGCTTTTTCTGCTGATCTCGGCAATGCCGCCCTGTGCGTTTGTCAGAAACACCATGCCCCACGCCATAATAACGACCACGACCGTCCGTATTGCCGTGGCGAGATTGGAATTAACGCCCTCTATACCGATTTTTGCAAGTATCGAAGTCAGCGCCGCAAACACTGCGGACAGGATTGCAAATAGAAACCACATATAATTCCACCTCCACTTTATTTATACTTATTTTTCCCTGCAAAATCAAGTTTACATCCAAACAGGAAGCGGCAAATTTTCACATTTTAGGCGATTCCATCCCGTTCACTGTATTTACAGTCCACGACAAATCAGGAAAGCGGATTACCGGCGCAGGGTCTGCCGGGTGTTCCCCGACCATCTTTTCCATCCACACCATATCATACCACCTGCCGAATTTGTAACCGCACTGATGAAATTTGCCGACCATCGTATATCTCATATGGCTGTGAAATGTGACGCTGTCATTTGTCAGATACCCATCTTCCATGTCGGAACAGGCTATGCAGGCATTCAGGTTCAGAATGTGCTGCGCATGGGAAATTTCCTCCAGCGCGGCATAAAGTTTTCTCCCAACACCATTCCCGTGTTTATCTTCTTTCACATAGATAGAAACCTCTGCTGACCAGTCATACGCAGCCCGTTCTTTAAACGCGCCCATATAGGCATAGCCCAAAATCTCCCCGTCCGCTTCCGCCACGATATAAGGATATTTTTTCAGCGTATTTTCTATTCGTTTCTGAAAGTCAGCCAGCTTGGGCACCTCATATTCAAATGTGATTGCCGTATTTCTGACATATGGCGCGTAAATTTCCAGAAGAGCCTGCGCATCATGGATACCGGCTGTCCTGATTTTAATATCTTTAGAGAACATAATTTTTTATCCCTCTCCGCCAAATATAACCCTGCATGTTTTGTCTGTCATTCATTGTTTGGAAACCAGCATTTCCACCGCTTCCTCCATCGAGACGCACCTCGCAAATCTTCCGTTCCAGAGAAAATCATTATAGTAATGATAGCACACATCCTTCGTCATATAATCATTGTCAAAAGTGGAGTTTGCGTAAGCCGGTACGATCATCTCGTATCCCAGATGAAAGCCACTTTGAATGGTGGCATCTATACAAAAATTTGTCTGCAGACCCACGATCATAATTTTCGTTTCCCTTTTCTTTGTCAAATATTCTGCAAGCCCCGTCGATTCGTGCAGCGCACTGTTTACCGTCTTGTCAAAAATGCGCTCCCCCTCCAGAGGCGCAAACTCCTCAAATATCGCAAACTCGTCGTCTCCCGCGGAAAATCCCGTGCCTGGACCGTCGTCATGCCTCACATACACCACCTCAACCCGGTGCTTTCTGGCTTGCCCGATCAGCGTTTTTATGTTCGCTCTCAGCCTTTCAAAAGCAAACAGCCTTCCATCCGTAATTCCTTTCTGCGTATCGACTATAAGTAAAATCATGTTATCCCCCTTTGAAGAATCCATTGATTCTTCTTTCTTAATAAACCATTCATTAATTTTATTTCCATAATTTACCATATTTTATGCTGTATGTTTATTTTACTTTTTTCTGCATTAAAATACGATACAGTAAAAATATCTCTAAAACAATTATAAATATGCAACGACATGCAGACTCTTTGCGAAGTCTGCCTTACTTTCAGAAAAAGACCAAAGCGTCTTGCCTTGGTATGGAGAAAACAATGGAATTTGGTACATTTCTGGCTAAACTACGAAAGGAAAAGGGCTGCCTGCAGAAAGAAGTTGCCGCCTATCTGAACGTAACGGTGGCAACTGTTTCCAACTATGAAAAAGGTGTACATACACCTGATCTCAACACACTGATTAAACTTGCCGACTTTTATGATGTATCCACGGATTTTCTTTTACAGCGGACACGGTATCGCGCAAGTATCAGCACATTGAACAAGCGTCTTTCCGCAGATTATACCGTCAGCGACCTAATCAACACAACACTGGAACTGGATCGGCACAACACCGCCGCTCTGCTGGATTACTATGAGCTGCTGACACTCAGAAATTCTGTCAATCGGACAACGTAAACACTTTCGATAAGACATAGCAGAAATCATACTGTTATGCTTCCACCACAAGCGGCAGGAACTTCAGTTTCCAGCAAACTGCCAAGCTCCTAACCGCTTTGTTAGTGTTGCCCGGATTTCATTTTCCTGGCACTTTTACCGTTCAATCTGCCGTTTCGCTTCCTCATACTCCTCTACGGAAACCTCAAGCCCTCTGCACGCCTCCTGCAGATTTATATGAAAATTTTTCATGCTCGACTCTACACTTCTGACCAAAATCCGAAAGCTTTCCTTCTTCCCCTCTTCAAGCCCCAATGCCTTTCCCCGCTCTATTCCTTGTTCTATTCCCAGTTCCTTTCCCCGCTCTATTCCCATCTCAAAAATGTTCATCTCCACAGCCTCCCATTCTTCCGATTGCCTGACCTCATTGACAATTCTGTCTAAATGCAGTATGCGCCCGTCTTTCACCATAACGTTGTCATTATCCAGTGTTGTATCTTTCATGTACTGTAGCAGACTTATTAATTCTGGTCGTCCATTTTTGCTTGCCATATTCAGAAAAATCTTACTCGTACCGTCTTCAAGCAGCAACTCCGGCACTTCTTCACACCGCTCTGTAAACGTATACATCGCCAGGTCTCTCCCGAAAATATCGTCCTGTGTAATAAATATAATTGCAGTTGACGGAAGATTTTTATATCGGGTATCTTTCCCGGATTTTAAAATCGGCGTATCAATCATACTCTGGTAAAATCTTGAACGCCTGCGGACATCATCTCCACCTGTTTCATTCTGCATCTCCATATCAAACTGCCTGTCCCGCACATCCTGCGCCCATGCATCAAGCCGAATCGCACGTTTACCCGATTTGTTTAAAATTACCTGTTCCACCTTTACTTCTTTCAATTTCAAATCAGATTCATCCAAAATAATACCGAGCACATCCTCGTATGCCTCTTTCACCTTCATAACCGACAAAAACAGCGCAAAATCGCTTAAATTAATTTGATACGTCTGTGGCATTTCATTTGTTTTCTTTTGCATTCTTTTCCTCTCTTCCTATGATGACAGAGAGGCTTGCCGTTATCTGTCCTCCCTGCAGTTATTAAGTTGTAAGCAAGGAGTTTCCGCAGAGAGTGCTCTGCACGGATACGGACTTCAGACAAAATCCGCTTAAGATACGTTAAGAATCTTAGATTTTTCTTTGCTTAAAGTGATTTTACCACATTCTTTTTTTCATTACAAGATAAACATTCCAGCGTTTAAATTAAAAAATTCAATGCCACTCCCCATAAATCTTCTTGACTTTAGTACTATATAGTATTATTCTACATAATATAATAGAGCCTGACAAAACAGACGAGGATTTCACCATGAAGAAATACGCGCTGCAAAAACAGTTGTTAGGAAAATGCTTACTAATCTTACAGAAAAGGAGACTCACGAAAATGGAAATGAACATGATAAAATCGGGAATACGCGCATTGCGGGAAAATGCACAGGTCGCTTACATCGCCTCTGTCAATGAAGCGGGCTTTCCCCAGATCAAGGGTATGCTTGTCTTAGAGCACGAGAGCATGAGAACTCACTATTTTTCCACCAACACCAGCTCGAAGCGGGTGGCGCAGTTTCTGAAAAACCCGAAAGCGTCCGTGTACTATGTGGACGACACTGAAAATAAATATAAGGGCGCGCTGTTTACGGGAACGATGGAGGTGTGCACCGACCACGAAACCAAGGCGTTTCTCTGGCGGGATGGGTTTGAGATGTATTACCCGAAGGGCGTGGATGATGAGGATTACTGCGTGTACAAGTTTACCGCGGAGACCGTCAACTATTATTATGGATTAAGCAATGTGACATTACCTGTGGACGAACTGTAGGGCGGGATTTCCCGCCCTTTTCCTTTTTCTGTCTGCAAAGATAACCTTTACGACAAAGCCGCAATCAGTTCATCCCAGTCATAAATATGCAGATAATCAAAATCAATCTTCACCCCTGCATTCTCCTGTAAAACCGGGTTCTCATCGCAGGGTGCGCTGCCCTCGTATAGTACGGGATAGATACCCGCCTCATGCGCACCGAACACGTCCGCCTTCACGCTGTCGCCACAGTACCAGACTTGTTCCGGCGAAAGACCCGCTTTTCGCAGCGCCGTCTCAAACAGCATCCTGTCCGGTTTCCTGAGCGCATACTCGCTGGAAGCCATGATAAACTCAAACCGATTGTTCGGAAGAAGCCTGTTGATACGTCTGGTAAGCGCCTGCCCGGACCAGCCGATATTGCTGATCACCGCGGTGCGAATCTCGGCTTTCTCCAAATACGCCAGCATCTTCTCTGTCTTTGGCATCACCGCGCCGGGGGAAGCCGCCATCCACTGAATCTCCTCCAGCTCCTCGTAAGAAACGCTGAAAGTAAGACCCAGATATTCGTAGATCAGCCGCATAAACTGCCATTGGTGAACTTCTACGCCGTTATCCCTCGCCTTCTGTACCCGTTCAAACAGCTTCTGCACTTCCGCGTAAATCTGTTCTGCGGTAAGGTGCTGCGGATTTTCCACGATATAGGAAAATGCCGCCTCCTCGCACCGCAGCGCGTCAAACTCCGGCTCGCAGAGCAGCGTATGTCCATAATCAAACAGAATCATCTCCGGCTTTTTCATCTGTATCTCCTCTTATTTTTCCATCGTTTCCCCGGCAGTCATTTCAACCTCAGCACGCAATCTTTTATCCTCGATACACAACCTTCCCGCCGCAGATGGTATAGTTAATCACCCCCGGCAGGCTTTCCCCCACAAAGGGCGAGTTCGCCGCCTTTGAAGCAAATTCCTTCACTACCCATTCTTTCTTCGGGTCAAACACTACCAGATCCACAGGACCACCCTCTTTCAGATACCCCGCGTTGAGATGGTACAGCCTCGCCGGCGCCAGACTCATCTTCTCGATTAATTCCATCATAGAAAGATACCCCTTATCTACCAATTCCCGAATCCCCAGCGACAATGCCGTCTCCAGCCCTATAATGCCGCTCGGCGCCTCGGTGATCGGCTTTGCCTTTTCCTCCGCGCTGTGGGGCGCGTGGTCCGTGGCGATCATGTCGATCGTGCCATCCCGCAGCCCCTCAATAATCGCCAGCCGATCTGCCTCCTCCCGCAAAGGCGGATTCATTTTTGCCAGTGTTCCGTAATTTATCACCGCATTTTCCGTCAGCGTAAAATGATGGGGCGTCGCCTCTGCAAAGATATGGCTGCTCCTCTTCTTCGCCTGCCGCACCAGATCCACGGCCTCCTTCGTGCTGATATGCTGGACGGAAAGGTCGGCTTCCTCCTCCAACGCAATCCGCAGATCCCGCTCCACCATGGAAATCTCCGCCTCCCTTGGCGAGCCTCCTATCCCAAAATGTGCCGCCGCTTTTCCCGCGTTCACTCCGTTGTTTTGGATAAGTGTCGGATTTTCCTCATGGAGACTGACCGGTTTCCCGCATTTCGCCGCCGTCCGCAGCGCCGCCCGCAGCAGCGTTTCATCCATCAGCGGAATGCCGTCGTCGGTAAAGCCTGCTGCCCCCTGCCCGCTCAGTGACTCCATGTCCGTCAGTTCTTTTCCCTGCAGTCCCATCGTCACATTGGCACAGGTATAGACATGAATGCCCGTCTCTTTCCCCTTGTTCAATACATATGTCAGCGTCTCAAGGTTGTCCACCGCCGGTTTCGTGTTCGCCATCAGCACCACAGACGTGAAGCCGCCCTTTGCCGCCGCTGCCGCGCCGGTATGGATATCCTCTTTATGGGTAAAGCCCGGGTCGCGGAAATGCACATGCACATCCACCAGACCCGGCGCTACCATTTGACCGTTCAGGTCAATTATCTCCGCATCATCTTCCGCAAGCACACCCTGCGGCACAATCCTCGCAATCTTCCCGTTTTCCGTGTCAATCAGGATATCCCTATACCCTTCCGTCCCCGATGCCGGGTCGATCATATATCCGTTTTTTAAAATTAGCATAGTAATTTACCTCAGCCTTCCTATCCCGCCTGTCCTTAAAATCTTTTCGGCGAGTCTTCCCGCACCCTCAAATCCCTGTTCCTCAAGCGCATCTCCCGCGCTCCTCAGTGCCGCCTCAAAATTTTCGGCAAAATGATCAAAACGCTTCATTGCCATCTGCGTTCCCAGCCCTACATTCTCCGCCTCCTTCTCAAAATCGCCTCTCCCAATATCGTCTATATCATATTTTTCCGCTATACCAATCGACATATTCCTTGTGCTGCTCTCATATACAGTTGTGCTCACAATATCATAAGCCGGCGCAAGACGGATACCGCCCAGATTCTTCCCATAAACCAGTGATAAATTCTTTATATGATTATCCGTATTTCCAATCAGATAGTGAAATATCTCCATATCCCACAGCTTTTTCTGATCTGCAATCGGGTCTGCAGAATGATATTGTAGAATTTGAAAAGCCTTTTTCAGATATCCCGCTTGGTTATGCTCATATTTGTGTGCGGAAGAAATCCCCAATGCCTGTGCCATATCCTCCTGATGCAGCCTGTAAGGAACTGCCAGCCCCTGCAGTCGGCGGCTCTCGTTTCCAATAACCCTATCATACCTCTTGGTGGCAAATAATACATCCCCCTCTTCCGCATTTCCTAAATTTATCACAAAGCTTTCGGGGACATCGATCCCCATTTTTGCAGCTGTCATCATGCACAACTGCTCATTCATGACAATACCCTTTAATCTGACATGGCTCTGCTTTACAATATGTGTGCTTGGTGCGTCCCCGACAGGCAGATACCATTGATCGGCATTCCCGTCATAATACAATCCGGCTTTCCCGGATGCGCCCGTCAAAGAAAGATGTGCTTTTGTCACAAGCTGCACCGCTTCCACAGCGCCCTCCTTAGCCAGATTCTTTACCTCTTCCACCAGAAAGTTTTTGGTAGGCGGGCTGGATTTCCTCCGCATCTCTCTCCGTGATTTTTACCGCTCCCAGACACTCGTTTCCTAGCCCGGACAAAATAGATAAATAGTCGCCTTCATCCACATGCATCCAATCCGCCACACATCTTCTCGTAAAACCTTCCGGCAACAATCCCTCAAAGAAAATCCTAGTCCTCCCAGGTTCAAAACCTTCCTCCTCAAAAGGCAGGTTTATGGAAATCGATCTGTTGTCCGGATTATTTTTATACTCCGGCGCATAAGAAAATACAGCATCATCCGACTGTTTTCCCCGGATGTTTCCCACATATGTCTGCTTTCCATCCAATTCAATAAATACCGACAGGTTTCTCATACATTATCTATCCTCTCTTCGTCAAACAGACATCCATCCCAAGTATATTTGCCATATAGAGCGCCTTTCCAAGCTCCGCCGTTGCCTTTCCTCTCTCCAAATCAGAGATAAAACTGACACTGAACCCGCAAAACTGTGCCAAATCTGCCTGCGTATACTGCAATTCTTTCCGCCTGCGCCGAATCTCTCCCCCAAATGATTTTGCATCCGTTATTTTCATCATAAGCCCTTTCAAAAAAATGCCGTTCGGCTTATTTCTTTTCTTTCCTTCTAAAATATGCCGAACGACCTATTTTTATATTCTTATTATATAATGAGCCGTTCGGCTAAGTCAATGATTTCCTTACTCAAACACCACCGGCTTCTGCGAAAACTCCGTCTTCACCACCACATAGGGATAGCTCGCCACCGGCTTGCTCTTCTCCTCCGGGGATGGTCCAATGAGATTGGTGTCGATATAGACCGCATTTGCCGTCTCATACAGAGCATTCACCGCAATGCTGTAGCCGCCTGTCTGCTGCGTTCCGTACCCCACGCAGATATAGAGAAATCCCTGATCTTCAAAGGTCAGCTTGAAGGTGTCCGTCTTCCGTTCCTCAATCTTCGCCAGAAGCTCTTCCGGGATATTATCCTCCGCGATCACCGTGTAATCCAAATCCTTGATTTTTTCCATGGGGTTCTGTTTCTGCCCGCAGGAGTACACTGCAAAGCACAACAGACAGACCAGCCCTATACTGACTATTCTCCTCTGATATTCGCTCAATTCACCCATCATTTCCTCCACATATCCTCTTAATAACTAATTTATTATGCGAAGGCATTGTCTATTCCTATAGAATAATGCTATACTGATTAAAACAATGACCCAAACACAGAAAGGTTTTTCCTATGATACGTCTGATATTAGTCGCCATCTTTGTTGTGCTGTTCCTGATTTTCAGCATCCCGCTTTTAATTGTTGAATTCTTTCTCGGAAAGTTTAACCAGAACGCCAAGGACAAAAGCTCGCTTGCCATTGTCAACTGGGCTTTTCGCTGCGTTCTCTTTCTGTCCGGCGTCTGCGTCACGGTGATCGGCGAGGAGAATGTCCCCAAGGATGTCCCCGTATTGTACATCGGGAACCACCGGAGTTATTTCGACATCGTCATGACCTACGTGCGCGTGCCCAGACCCACGGGATATATCGCGAAAATCGGCATGCTCAAAGTGCCGCTTCTCTCAAACTGGATGAAAAACCTGCACTGTCTCTTTCTTGATCGAAAGGATATCAAACAGGGCATGAAGACCATTCTCACCGCGGTAGAAAAAGTGAAATCCGGCATCTCCATCTGCATCTTCCCCGAGGGAAGCCGCAGCAGCGAACCGGACACCTTTCTTCCCTTCCACGGCGGCAGTTTTAAAATCGCCGAGAAATCCGGCTGCCCCATCGTTCCCATAAGCATCAACAACGCCGACCAGGTATGGGAAGCGCACCTGCCAAAAATCAAAAAAACCCACGTCGTCATCGAGTACGGCAAACCCATCTACATAAAAGACCTCACCAAAGACCAAAAACGCCGCATCGACGACACGGTGTTGTCCATAATCAAGGAAATGTACTTCAAGAATAAAACGCTGGTATAAGTCTAATCTTGTCTTTCACTATTGCGCAGATATCATAACCATAAGCAGACCTTTGGAAACTGTTTAAATCCTTCGGATTAAAACTGTCAGCACTTAACGAGGTATTTTCGAGTTTAGTGCTGCTACGGCTGGAACAGAGCGCAAGCGCGTCTGTGTTGGTTATGATATTTGCGCAATCTCAACATCAACATTTTCCGCGCCACTACTCTTCCCCCACCACCAGCTCATCATCCATAATCGCCGCAAGCAAGAGCAGCAGTTCCGCGTTCTGGTCCACTTGGTTCATAATCCCAAGGCTGGCATCCACGTCGCGGTAATTGCGCCCGCCCACACCGTCCAGATAAGAGATGGACTGCAGATTGCGCCCCAGCATATAATGGACGTGATTTTCCAGCACCGTCGCATACTCGTGGTTCGTGATAATGTGATCCACTATGGCAAGTCTTGCCATATCATGCAGCAGCCCGGCATTGCCGCCCTGCTTTTCATCCGTGTTCACTAAGAGCTTGGAATCCTTGGACGCAAAGGAAATCGTTTCCCCCTTGCGCATCAAATTCTGCGTCGCAGCCTCGCACAGATTCATATCCACTTTCTGTTTCGTGGAAAGATAAGTCACGTATCCCCAGAAAACATAATCATTATCCAGATCCGGATCCGGGTTCTGCGCCAGGTAAGACTTTACCACGCTGTGGTATTGATAGCCACCTGTCGCGCGGTAAAGTTCCGCCGCCGCGAAGAAATACTGTTTCTCCGACACGTCCGCCAGATAATTCTCCGCATACCGGAAAGCCCTGTCCGAAGCCTGCAGGCAGAGGGTCGCGAAATCCCTGTCATAGCTCTGATAAAGATAGCTGAATTTCGCCATGGTCGCCGCATAGTGGATGGTCGCCTCCATGGTAATCCCGTCTATATAGAGAATATAACCCATATTCTTATTATCCACCGAACTGACGGAAGCATATACCGCCCCGCTTGTGTCCTGCATCTTGAGAAGCCAGTCGATCTCGTACTTTACCTCGTCCAGCACATCGGGAATCCCGTTTCCGCTCTCCGGTATTCCCATGTCGTCGCCCAGATCGTCGGGATAAAGCTCATATGCCAGCAGCAGCGTATTAACCGCCTGACAGCCGCTTATCACGTCCCTGCTCCCGATCTCGTCCACATGCCAGCCGCCCGACACGTCCCGCTTGATCATCGCCTCATCCTTCATCTGCGCCTCTCTGGAATGGCAGGCATTGTGCGCCGCCTCTCCGGCAAGTTCAGCGGAAAGCGTGAGACCGCATCTGCTCAAGTAATACTGTTTAAAAACTTTTGTCAAAAGAGACTGATAAGGATCTTCGACTATCCCAAAAACGTAGGAGCGTCCAATCGACGCCGCTTGTATGTAGTATGTCCCCACCGTATTAAAATCTGTAAAATCCGCGTAGCTGATATAGGCATTGACAGAGCTGTCATATCCCTTGCTCTCAATTTTGCCCGTGTAAACTTCCCGTCCTGTCTCTGCGTCCAGAACGGAAAAGGTCTCCGGAGGTGTCTCTGCGTTTATCATCGCCAGCTTCTTACTGCCTGCGGCATACCCCACCTGATCCACCAAAATATTCGGCAGGCTCTCCGGCACTTCGTAATCAAACTCCGGCGAGAGTCCCAGACTAGTAAACTCATTCGTCTCCTCGCTGCTTGTCAGGGACTCCACCTGAAAATCCTGCAGGCTGCTGCAGCCCGCCGCCGTAAGCAGGAGGGTGAGAACGAGAACCAAGCCGGTTATTCTTTTTAAAATCATACTCTTTCGCATCATTATCTTCCCGATTATCTCATCGTCTTCCAATGTCATCATGTACAGTTTAGCACATTTTCCCCCACTATAACAGATGTCATTTGCCGACGTCTAAAACGAAGTGTCACTTTCCTCAGACGAATACACGATCTCCCCGTCTATGAGCGTATACAGGGTTTTGGTAAATACTTCCATAGGATTTCCGGTAAAGACCGCGATATCGGCGTCCTTTCCCGGCGCAAGACTGCCCACACGGTCGTCCACGCCGCAGATTTTCGCCGGGTTGATTGTGATGGAGCGAAGCCCCTCCTCGGGAGACATGCCAGCTTTCACCGCAAGTCCTGCGCAGATCGGCAGAAACTGGATCTTGGAAACGGGATGGTCTGTTGTGACAGCCGTCAAAATGCCGTGTCCCGCCAAAAGTCCCGCTGTCTTAAAAGCCATATTCTGTACTTCGATCTTATTGCGGCTCGCCATGTCGGGTCCGACGATGGCGGGAAATCCCGCCGCCTTCAATTCTTCCATAATCAGATGCCCCTCACTGCAATGGTCCAGCGTCATCCGCAGCCCAAACTCCTTGGCAATGCGCACAGCCGTCAAAATATCGTCGGCGCGGTGCGCATGTGCCTTCAAGGGAATTTCCCCGCGAAGAACGGGGAGCCAGCACTCATAGCGGAAATCCATCTCCTCATCGGGATTTTTCTCCCGCTTTTTTCGGTAAGCTTCCGCCTTTGTCAGCTCCTCGCGCAAGAGTGCGGCGATCGCCATGCGGGTAGAGGGAGACACGCCCTGACCCGAGTAATTGACCTTCGGATTTTCCCCGAACGCCACTTTCATCGCGGCGGGCGCCTTCATAACCATATCGTCTATACACCTGCCATGGGTTTTCACGAAAGCAAACTGCCCGCCCACCACATTTGCGCTTCCGGGACCGATCATGGCGGCGGTGATGCCCGCCTGCATCGCGTCCCGAAATGCTGCGTCCATGGGATTGATGGCATCAACGGCACGCAGATAAGGCGTGATGGGATTCACGTTCTCATTGCAGTCGTCCCCCTCCATCCCCTTCTTCTCCTCCGTGATTCCCATATGACAGTGCGCCTCGATAATCCCCGGCATCACCAAACTTCCCGCCACGTCAAGGACCTGTCCCTCTGTCTGCGGACAATCTTTCATATCTCCCAGAGCCGCGATCTTTCCGTCCCGAATCTCGAGGTACCCGTCCGCAAAATCGCGCTCCGCCATGGTCTTGATATTGCCATGTACAATATACATCTCGTTCCTCCAAAACAGTCACGTTGTTATTGTAGTTTACTCATGGGATTCACCGGCTCTCCGTCCTTCGTCAGTTTAAAGTACACATTCGTCCCTTCCAGACTGTAATATTTCGTAGGCGCCGCCACAGTGCCGATCCCGTCTCCCACATGCACAAAGCTTCCCTCGGATACGGTGATATTCTCAAGCTGCCCGTATGTCAGTTCATAGCCGTTTCCCAGCTCCATCACCACCGTATTTCCCGTGCCAGGATCATAGCTGACAGAGGTCACACGCCCGTCCGCCGCCGCCGAAATGTTCTCTCCCTGTGTGGCGGAAATAACGATCGCCGGATTGTATTTATACTGGTCAAGCGTCGGGAAATAAATGGTCTTATCCATGCTGAAATTGATGAGCACGTCACCCACGATAGGCCACACCAGACCATCCTCCTCGTTGAAATCAAGCTCCGGCTGCACGGTGGTGGAGATCGCCTCAGCCTGCACTTCACCGCTCATCACGTCGTCCGCCGTCTCGTCAAACATACCAGCCTCTTCTTCCTCACGGCTCTTATCCGTATTCTTCTTTTCTGCCGCGGACTTTTCTACCGGATCGTCTTTCTTAGGCTCGTCTGTTTCTTCCGCCTCATCCTTCTTTGTCTGATCGGACTTCGCGTCCTTCTTTTCTTCCTGTTCCAGATCCTTTTCCTTTATCTTTTCTTCAATGGTTTTTGTCTCGGCTGTATTCTTCCCGGACTTTTTATCCGATTTCACACCGCCTTCCGTGTTTTCCACATGCAGGGAATTTGCCTCCTGAAAACTGGGATCATAGTCCAAATCGTCCGTTCCGACGCCGGCAAAAAGCGTGTCAAGTTCTTCCCCTGACACCATATTATCCGCCAGCTCCGTGCTGCCCTGCTCCAGCGCCTCGAAGTCCACCACGTAGTCTTCCTTCTCCGCACGGTTGTTGTTTCTTACATAAACACCGGTCACCGTCAGCGCCGCCAGAACGAACACCGAGGACGCCAGCATGATGATTCTCTCTTTTCTGATACTGCTTCTGTTTCTTCTCGCCATGAAACTCGCCTCCTGTTTTTCTTCCGATGCCGCACAGACTGCCCTTGCACCGGTTTTGTCTCATAGTTTTACCCAAATTTTCCGCCTTATTCAAAATTTGCTAATTCTGTCCGAAAAAAGAAGGCAGCGAGAATCTCCTGATAGCTTTCTCCCTTTTCTGCCATACATGCAGCCGCATACTGGCTCATGCCGTAACCGTGACCCACCCCCGTCACATGGAACACTGCCTGCTCTCCCCTGTCCATCTCGAACGATGCGGAAGCCAGACCGAAAAGATGGCGAAACGTTTCCCCGTCTATCTTTTCTTTCTCCCCGTTTATATCAATATATGACACACTCGTCATATAACCTGACCCGTCAAAAGAAAATTCCCCCTCTTCCCACAGGGCATCATCCTCAAATCCACTCTCCAGAACGGTTCTCAGTTTTTCCAAATATTGTTTTCGTTCCACCTTCACCACACTGCGGCAGTCCGGCGCCTCCAAATCATGCTCACAGGAAACCGCCGAGAGATACGGACAGTCCTCGTCCCCCGCGTCTCTGGTAGAACCGTTGCTCACTCTGAAATAGGACGCCCGGATCGGCTCCTCACGGTAAGTCAGAATCTCCCCTGCCGTCTCTCCCACCGCCAGTCTGCTCTCTTTCAGAAGTTCCGTCGGCACCGCCGCATTCTTATAAAATTTTGCCAGACCGTCCCCGTCCACAGCGACACGGTTTTCTCCCTGTTCCTCATAGAGCGCCGCCATCTCCGTGCGAAGAAGCACCGCCTGCGCTTTTCGCGCCTCGATTCCGCAGTCCCCCGGCATCACAAGGCAGAGCCTGTACGCCAGATATTCCTCCAAAGGCAGTTCCCAAATGCCCCATTCCACCGCCGTCTCCACGAGATATTCGACCTCCTTTTTGCTCCCCTTTAAGCGGTCCGCCTCCTCCCCCACATGCCCCCAAAGGCTGGCGCAGACATAAGGCAATAAAAAAACAAACAAAAGGAAGCTTCCTGCATCCCTTTTGTTTGTTCTTTTTGAAACGATTCCATTTTTGTTCATGTGACACCCCACATAAATCCTATGCGGATGTCATTTTTTTATGCGCCTAACTTTTCTCGTTGTACACCGCCATATCCAACTGCTGTAACGTAGATACCGTCCCGTTCTCATACAGGAAAATACCTGTCTTGCGGATCATAGCGTTAGTTTCATTGGTCTCTTTGGTGTTCAGCGAAAACTGTGTTCCCACCCGGGAAAGACCGATGGCACCTACTCCCAAATCTGAAAGGTGATACATCTTATCCTTTCCGTTTTCGTCCTTTGTCCAGATCAGAAGTTTCTCCCAGATGGGATCCGCCTCATCAATCCAGCCGTTGCCGTCCAGATCATACTTGGAAAGATCTTTAAAGCCGTCGCCGCTCTTTGTTCCGAAAAGTTCGCTGCCGTCGTTGATCTTCCCGTCCCCGTTCAGATCAAGAGCCAAAAAGCCGCTGCCTGCCTGCAGGCTTGAAATCTCTTCCTCCTCGCCATCGCAGTCCAGATCAAAGAAAAACTTCTGATCGGAAACCTGCGCGATATTGGTATTCAGGTTGATAACCAGCGGATCTTTAAATGTTTTAATGGATGTAACCACATTTTCCTCGTAATACTCTTCAAACCTGCGGCTCATGCCAAACTCAAGATTGAAGGACAACTCCCTCCCGTCCGCGGTTTTCACCGTACCCTGCGTAGCGAAAGTGGTATGTTCCTCCTCCATGTGATACCGCTGCATCTGAAATCCCTGCACCGAATACATGGTCGTGCCTCCCGCCGCTGCTATGGGGCTGTTCTGCATACTTCTCTTCCCGCGAAAACGGAACAGCAGCTCTAACAAAAATTCTACGCACTGCTGTTTGATCGTGCGCACAGCCTCCTGCTCGTCGTTTCTCGTGGAGATATGCCACCCGCCGGTCATGTTGCGCATATGTGTGGAGAGGTCTTCCAGATTCGCCTTATCTTTTTCGGTCCCCTCTCCGGCAGTTTTTTCTCCAGTGCCAAGCTGGTTCTCAAAAAGAGCATTTAATCCTTCTTTTCCGCTCGTAAACGTGCCGCCGACAGATCGGGCGCTCACGCTCTTTATGGAGCGGCTGGTTCTGGAGGACTGCATCCCTATGGTACCGGAATCAATGATCAATGTTCCCTCCTTTTTGTATAAGACCGCATTCTACGCCTGCCTGTGCACCAGACAGCGCCTTCCCTGACGCCCGGACATAGAAAGACGGCACTTTTATGGAAATTCCTTTTCCCTAAAAATACCGTCCTTGGTCTCAACATCATTCAAATTCCAGAAAAAGCATGCCCCGGCCATGAGCCGCTTCCCTGTAATTTATATATCGGAACTTTTTTTAAATAATTAATACCCCGCGTTTTTTATGACGCAATATATGCCGTATACATACTGCTGATCTGGCTCTCGTCCAGCATCTGTTTCCAGATATGCACTTCGTCGTAGCTGGCGCGGAACAATTCATCCTGACAGCTGGTCCCCAGATACGCATACACGCCCTCGCCATCCATATGCAGCAGCGACACTTCTCCCGAACCGATCAGCTCGCTGTTCAAATACAGATAGCCCATTGCCCTTCCCTCCGCTGCGTCGATAGCTGCAGAAGCGTCCACGCATACAGTTATGTAAACCCATTCATTCAAATTGATACATCTTTTCTGTTCCATGGAAGGGCGTATCTCGCAGGAATTATCCAAAGCCGCATCGACGGTATTAAAAATCGGCACAACCTGCTCTCCCTCCTCCGTCGTCTTCCTGTTCACGGAGAGGTAACTCTGGCTGCCTCCCACATCCATCAGATGTGAACCGATCAGCAGAAACGGCGACCAGTCGAACAGCTCGTCCGCGCGAAACCAGAAAGATATCGTATAGGACCCGTTCAGAGGCTCCACACCCTGAAGCGCCACACCGTAGCTGCCGTCCAGATAAAGCGCGTCCCCCTCGACTCCCTCCGTAAATAGGGGAAATACATCCTCGGACGGCACCGGGTAAGTCCCATCGTTAAAGCGGTTCACATCACCCGCTCTCGTCACCACGACCGCATCCGTCAGCTTACCGTTAAAGGAGTAGCTATAGTCCGCCCTGGGGACATTGCTCAAAAGCACGTCATTGATGATCTCCTTGGAAGAAGAATCAACCTCCGGCTTTTCCGGCTTCAGCTCCGGCAGGGCGACATTTGCCAGCGCGTCCACGGAAGACCCATCCGACGGTGCACTATCCTGCGTGCCACTATTTTGTTGTGTCCTGCTTTTCATCGCCACATAGATTAACGCCGCCACTACAAGCAGGACAATCAGTACTGAGACGAGAGGGCGCATAATGCCCCCCGCCTCTTTTTTCACCCCGTTATGCATAATCCCCCTAAGTTCATGCGAAGAATGCCGCTTTTCAGACTTTTCCCACACTTATACCCTGTTATAGTTAATAAGGCATCCCTTTAAGATAATCTGTCTCTCCTCGTCGGTCAGCTCCCCCAATGTCAAAGTAAACGGCTGCAGCGTACCTTCTTCCACGCATACCCGGTAAGCCTCAATCGTCTCCGCCTTCTCTTCAACCGCCTTGCGGATGCCCGGGAAGAAGAGGTAGTCCAGATTCTTGAACGGCAGTTCGCCCGCCCCGATCAAAAACGGCAGCATTCCCCAGTTGATCAGGTTGGAGCGATACCGTTTCGTCGCATACTCGTTGGCGATATTCGCCCAGCCGCCAAGCACCTTCTGGCAGCTTGCCGCCTGCTCTCTGGCGGAACCGTCGCCCGGCTTCACCGCAAAAATTGTAGAGCCGAACCCGGTATTTTCGTGGGACGCGTCCGCGAAGGTTTTCTTCACCGCATCCATCACCGGCTTCACGTCAGGATGCGCCTGACAAGGGTGCTCTCCCTGCATTCTCGCCTTCTCCGCCCGCTGGATATCCTTGGCACGTCCCACATACTCGGGATCTTTTCTGGACAGCGTAAACTCCGCCAGTCCAAGCGGGTTGGAGCGGTAGGAAGAGGTTTCCCCAGAGGGAATCAGCTCGTCCGTCGTGGTGACGGGATCGTGGATTTCCGACACGACACGCAGCACCAGATTCTCCGGCAGCGCGCCCATAGCGGGCCAGTCCTTGATATTCGGTCCGAACTGAATCTCAACGCTCTCATCCGCCGCGCCCTTGGAATCGAATACGCGGTTCTTATAAATGTTTGCGTCGAAGTGATATTTGTATTTTCCGATTTCCCCGTCAAACTCGGTTGCCGGTGTGAGCATACCCCTGTTTGCCGCCGTAGCCGCAATAGATCTGGCATCCATAAGCGCCACGGAAGAAATCTGTCCATTCTGCAGTTTGGAACCCTCCCTGTTAGGGAAGTTTCTTGTGGAATGACGGATGCTGAACGCATTGTTTGCCGGCGTGTCACCCGCACCGAAGCAGGGACCGCAGAAAGCGGTTTTCAGTACCGCACCCGTCTCTAAAATCGCCGCTGCGCAGCCGTTCTTGATCAGCTCCATATACACGGGCATGGACGCCGGGTACACGCTCAAGGTGAAGCCGTCCGAACCGATATAAGAACCGCGCAGGATATCAGCCGCCGCGCAGATATTCTCAAATCCGCCGCCCGCACAGCCCGCGATAATACCCTGATCCACCATAAATTTACCGTCCTTCACCTTATCCTGTAAAGAATAAGGCACCGCGCCGTCCAGACTGACCTTCGCCCGCTCCTCCACGTCGTGAAGCACGTCTTTTAAGTTCGCGTTCACCTCGTCGATGGTGTAGGTATTGCTCGGGTGGAAAGGCATCGCGATCATAGGGCGGACTTTCGACAGATCTACCGTAATCATGCCGTCGTAATAAGCGACTTCTCCCGGATTTAACTCCTTATAATCCTCCGTCCTGCCATGGATATCGTAAAACTCTTTTATCTGCTCATCAGTCCGCCATATGGAGGACAGGCAGGTGGTTTCCGTAGTCATCACGTCGATCCCGATACGGAAATCCGCACTCAGGGAGGCAACGCCCGGTCCTACAAATTCCATTACCTTATTTTTCACATAGCCGTTTCCGAACACTGCACCGATTATTGCCAGCGCCACGTCCTGCGGACCGACGCCCTTCACGGGCTCACCCGTCAGATACACGCCCACAACGCCCGGCATATTGATATCGTAAGTCTGGGAAAGAAGTTGTTTCACAAGTTCCGGTCCGCCCTCGCCCATCGCCATCGTGCCGAGCGCACCGTACCTTGTGTGGGAATCGGATCCCAAAATCATCCTGCCGCCGCCCGCAAGCATCTCCCTCGCGTACTGGTGGATGACCGCCTGATGGGGCGGTACATAGACGCCGCCATACCTCTTGGCGCAGGTCAATCCGAACATGTGATCGTCCTCGTTGATCGTGCCGCCCACCGCGCACAGGGAATTGTGGCAGTTGGTGAGCACATAGGGGATCGGGAATCGGGTCAGCCCCGAGGCACGCGCCGTCTGGATAATGCCCACGAACGTAATGTCGTGGGAAGTCAGTTTATCAAATTTGATCTTTAATTTCTCCATATTGCCGGAAGTGTTGTGGGATTCCAGAATACCGTAGGCAATGGTATTCTTCGCCGCCACGCCTTTCGACACGTCCCGCCCAGTCTTATTTTTAATCTGCGCCGCCGCATCCGCACTGTCCGGAATGATCTCCGTCCCGTTTAACAGATACGCGCCGCCCTGTGTCAATTGAATCATATGCTCCTCCATGTCTGTGTAACTCTTCGTTTGCAACTACCTAAATTATTATAAAGGATATAAGCTTCAGGTGCAACACACTTCATACTTCCTGTAATACCCGTAATCCGCCCGCTTGCAGTTCACCCGCATCCGCACGCCTTCCGCCGCGTACTCCGTCTCGTAAACCACGGCGTTCTCATTGAGATAGGACACCGCTCTGCCGTCCGTGTAGGGAATCAGAAGGGTGCACTCTTTATAGCCGCCGGCAAGCTTTTCCTCAATCAGACCGACCAGCTCCTCCATCCCGATCCGCTTTTTCGCAGAGAGGTAAATCGCGTCCCCGGAGACTGTGGTTAATCCGCCGCCCGAATTTACTTTTGACACCACGGGCAGATGTGCGGTCAGCTCTCCCGTCTCCACTCCCGAAAGCCCCGGAATCGCGTCCGTGGAGACAAGATCCGCCTTATTGTAGACATAAAGCATGGGAATACCGTCCGCCTGCAGCCTTTTCAACGTCTCGTTCGTGACGGCGATCTGCTCCTTGTAGTGCTCGTCGCTGTAATCCACCACCTGTATAAGAAGGTCCGCCTCCTTCGCCTCCTCCAAGGTAGACTGAAAAGCCTCCACCAGATTGTGAGGCAGTTTATGGATAAAGCCCACCGTGTCCGACAGCAGGAACGCATGGTGATCCGGAGGCATAATTTTTCGCACGGTCGTATCCAGCGTGGCGAAAAGCATGTCCTTCTCCAGAACATGTTTCTCCTCATCCTCCCCCTCGTCCGCGCCGTAAAGATCTAACATGGCGTTTAACAGCGTTGACTTTCCGGCGTTGGTATATCCCACCAAAGCGACTCTTGAAAGACCCGACTTCACGCGCCGCTTTCTCTGGGTTTCCCGCTCGTTTCCCACTTCCTTCAATTCCCGCCGCAGTTCCGACAGTCTCTTTTCCAGCACGCGCCTATCCAGTTCCAGCTTCTTCTCACCGGCGCCTCTGTTGCTCATAGAACCGCTGGCGCCGCCCTGACGGGAGAGCGCCGCGTGGAGTCCCACAAGCCGCGGCAGCATGTATTGCAGTCTTGCCACCTCCACCTGCAGCTTAGCCTCCCTTGACCTCGCCCTTCTCGCAAAGATATCCAGAATCAGCGCGCTTCTGTCCAGTATCGGTTTCTCCAGCCGCTCCTGCAAATTCCGCATCTGCATAGGGGAGAGGGAGTTGTCAAAGATGATAACGTCCGCATCCATGTCCTGCGCCAACCGCTTCACCTCGTCCACCTTGCCTGTCCCGATATAGAAAGCCTTGTGCACCGCGTCAAGTGTCTGTGACGTCACGCCCGCCACTTCCATATCACATGCCTCCGCCAACGCGCCGAGCTCTTCCAGCGACGTGAGATAATCCTCCCCGTCATTCAAATTTGCGCCAACCAACAGCACATGCTCCATACTTTTAAAACTCCTCTAACTCTTTCAAAAATTCCCGGAATGCCTCTTTCGCCCGCTCGATCGTCCCCGGATCGTAAGTGTTCAACGCCTGCTCGTACTTGTGGAGTTCCTGTGAGATAAAATATCTCTTGTCTCCCAGACTCTCCTCATACATCCGCTCGCCAAGCGTGAGCAGGTACTTGTTCTCCTCTCTGTCCCTCGGGTGAATCTTTAAATAGGACAGCGTCTCAAACCGCGCCGCGATCTCCTCCGGCGTCATGTCCGCGTTTTTGCCGCCGAAAACCTGTTTCTCCCTCTTTCCGGTGGACACCACCTTCACTTCCACCTCCAGAATGGAATTGATGTCGTAAGTGTAGGTGACATCTACCGATTCCTCACCCGCAGGGGCGGAAGGCACCTCTATATTCAGTTCGCCAAGGGAAAGATTGTTTTTTGCAAAGCGGCTCTCCCCCTGCAGCACGTTGACCCGTATCTTTGTCTGGTCGTCCCGCACCGTATAAAGCCTTTCCGTCCGGCTTGCCGGAATAATCGTATTTCTCTCGATAATCGGGCAGAACACGCCATTCTCAAAATAGCCCTTCTCCCACTCCCGTACCACTTCCGTACCTAGCGTAAACGGGCAGACGTCAGTGAGGATCACCTCTTTGATCGCCTCTTTCCGCTCCTTCATGGCGCCCTGAATCGCCGCTCCCAGAGCCACCGCCTCGTCCGGATTGATATTGGTGTCGGGAATCACCCGAAACAGCTTGCTCACAAACCGGCGGATCACCGGGCTCTTGGTCGCCCCGCCCACCAGCACCACCTTATCGATATCGGAGAGCCGGATATGTGCGTCGGAGAGGCTGCGCCGCACGGGCTGTCTGATCTTCTCAAGCAGTTCCTCACAGGCATGTTCGTAGGCGGAGAGCTCCACCGTGTAGGAAAATGCCTCCTCGCCGATCTTGCACTCCATAACGGAAGTCTTCCCTTCCGAGAAGCCGATCTTACATTTGTCCGCCTGTTTGTGGATATGCCGCAGCGTCTTTGCGTCCAGCGTTAGTCTGTCAAACTGCGGGTACTTCTCGAAAAACATCTCCTCCAGCACGTTCGTAAAATCTTCGCCGCCGAGGAAATTGTCGCCCGCCACGGCGCGGACTTCCAGAATGCTGTCGATCCGTTCCAGCACAGACACATCAAAAGTACCGCCGCCCAAGTCAAACACAAGAAACCTCATATGTCCCTGACTCTGATACAGCCCATAGGCGATCGCCGCCGCCGTGGGCTCGCTGATAATCCGCTCCACCTTAAGCCCGGCAAGTTCTCCGGCTCTTCTTGTGGCACGCCGTCTCTCGTCGTTGAAATAGGCGGGCACGCTGATCACCGCCTCCGTGACAGGCTCCCCTAAAAATGCCTCCGCATCTTCTTTCAACGCACGAAGCACAAAGGAGGAAAGTTCCTCCGCCGTGAACGTTTTATGCAGAAGATTAAATTTCCTGCCGCTGCCCATATCTCTCTTAAATACGGACGCCGCGCTGCCAGGATAGAGAAGTCCTCTCTCCACCGCCAGATCGCCCACATAAATCTGTTCCTCCTCGTCCATACTCACCACCGAGGGCGTCAGCCTCCTGCCGAGGCGGTTCGGTATGATCTGCGGTCCCTCCTCTGTGAAAAATGCCGCCAGACTGTTCGTCGTTCCCAAGTCAATTCCGATAATCATTTTAACTCAAATCCCTTCGCACTCTCTAATTTATAATTTTCCCAAATGTTCTATCATGTATCACAATCTTATTTCACAGGACCCGTTTTTTTGTGGAACAGCCGCGCCATAAATCCCGGTTTCTGACCGGCGCCCTGCGTCTTTGTGCCGCCCTCGGACTCTGGGGGAAACCCGTTGCTGCCGTCTCGTATTTTTTGCAGCAAAAACTTCGCCTCCAACAGAACATCCCCGTATCTCACAGCCGACTCCTCAAACAGCGCCGCCGCCTTCTCAAATTCCCCTTCGGTATAATAATAGCAGCCGAGCCAGAGCGCGGACTCAAAACATTTTTTGTACTCACATGCGGCACAGGGCTTAAGCTGCTCCATCCTCTCGAAGAGGCGCTTCGCCCTTTCCTTCTCTCCAAGCGCCAAATAGCACCATGCAAGCCATCCGCTCTGCACGGGCGCATATTTGGTATAAGTCAGATAATCCTCCTCTCTTATGCTGCATTCCGCGAGACGCCCCAGCGCCTTCTTCGCCCAGCACGCCGCCTCCTCGCGCTGTCCCGCCATATAATAGTTTTTCGCCACGCGCCATTCCGCTTTGAATTTTTTACGGCTGTCCCCGTAAAGCGTCGCCGCTTCCTTATATTTTTTTGCCGCTTTCTCATAGGCAATCACGTCTGCCAGCGAACCTGCCCACTCCATATACAGTTCCGCCAGCTCTTGTCTGTCCGCGGCGCGTTTGAAATAAGACCGTTTCGCGTCGTCGTAAACAGCCAGCCCTTCCTCTGTCTTCCCCATCAAAATCAAGGTATCGGCGATATTGCTGTAATAATCCTCATCCTCTCCAAGCGCCTTCTTCCTCTCCTCCTGCACCTCGAGAACCTTCTCCGGAAGCCTCATACTTGAATAGCAGGTGGTCAGAGTATCCCACAGGGTACTGTCCGCCGGAAAGACTGCCAGTCCTTCTCTGCAGCAGGCAATGGCTTTCTCGTAATTTCCCATCTTCTGCAGACACTCCGCCATGCCACGGTAGCCCTTGACGGACACATCCTTTGCCCCCATCGTCTCCACCGCGCGCCTGTACGCCTCGTACCCTTTTTCGTACTGCATGTCATTCGTGTAGGAAAGACCGATATTCTGCCAGAGGATATAAATTTCGTCCTCCGGAACGGTTCCCACCGCAATCGCCTCCTCGTAATCCGCCACGGCAAGCGCAGTCTCCATAGCGTCCGAATACAGATTGCCACGGTCCCAGAGACGGTAACCCCGATTCTGGGTAATCTCCATCTGCTTATTGATATAGCGCATTCCCTTGTCGAAATACTCCTGTTTATACTCCAGACGGTACAAAGCCACATAGCACCGGTACAGCCTTAAATTCGTATCGCGGTAAGTCTCGTCCTGCTCAATCGCCTTTAAATAGCAGGACGCCGCCTCCTGCCACTCCTCCGCCTCCTGCCAGCAGACGCCCATGCCGAAGTAAAACTCCGTATGGTGGTAAACCTCCTCCACCCTCTTATATTGCACAAGCGCCCTGTCATACTGTTCCGAATCCCGCAGGAGATTGCCCAGCACAAGCACGTAGTAAGGCTCCTCCGGGTCTAACGCGATGGCTTCCTGCACAAGCGCAATCGCCGTATCCAGTTTCTCCTCCCGTTCAAACAAAAGCCCCTTCTCAAAGAGCACTTCCGCCCGGTCTATGGCGTCCCTGTCCTCCACCTCGTTCTCCGCCGCATCCTTCGTCTCCTCGAGCAGCGCGTTCAATATTTCCAGAGGACGTTTCCGGCTCTCCGCGTCCTCCGAGAGCATTCGCAGTATCTTCGCCTCTTGAAAACGCAGCTTTTTGGAAAACTCCACCTCATTTTCCCTTGCTCTCTCTATGACGCCAATCGCATCCTTATACTGGTTATAATCATAAAAGATCATTGCCGCGTAGAGGTACGGTTTGTCAAAGCCCGCATACAGGTCTATGGCGCGGTAATAATCGTCCACCACCTGCTGCTCCTTCCTCATGTGGTAACACGCCTCCTGTCTGACGAGATAAGCGGGATAAAACCTGTCGTCCGTCTCCAGAATGTCATCGCAGACTTCCGTCGCCTTCTCGTATTCCTTCAGGGAAAGATAGCGGTCCGCCAGATAATACTTACAGTCGATACGGATCCTCTCGTCCGCCTCCAGCTCGATCGCTGTCTTCGTCTCCCGCTCTCCTTCGTCCGGCTTTTCGGTACAGTAATAGCAGACGCCGAGAAGACGATGGCTCTGCGCCGCCTTCGACGCCCTCTCCTTCTCGTCATCCTCGTTTTCCTCCACACATTTCAGATGCGCCTGATAAACGGGAATCGCCTCCCCGTAGCGCTCCAGTCTGTAAAGCGCCCACGCCTTCAGCTCGAGACCGTCCTCCTCCGTTTCCAGTTCACTGTCCTCCGCAAGCAGCGTAAGGATATCATCGTACCGCTCCAGATCAAACAGCCGCCATCCCAGAAACGAGCGCAGTTCCTTCCCGGAAAGTTCCCCGTGAGGCTCCCCTTTGTCCAGCGCCTCCCGCAGTTCGGGGACGAGCGCGTTGTCAATCTCCTTCTGCAGTTCCAGAAGCTCCTCATCCCGCCGATTTACCTTGATCAACTCATTGACATACTTGCCCGCCTGATCCCATTCCTTCTGATCCACCAGATGATGCATGGCAAAATATTTCGCCATGTAATAATCCGGCTCCTCGGCAAGCACCGTCTCCCACTGAGAGAATCCTCTCTCTGTCTCCCCCGTGTCATAAAAAATTTTCCCGGTCCAGACACGGACATAATTGTCTTCCGGATAGCGCCCGATCAGCTCTTCCGCCAATTCCTTTCCCTTTTCACATTCTTTCAGGCGGATAGAGAGGCGAAGCCTTTCCACGTCTTCGTAAGGGTGGTAAACGCCGTGCCTCTTCATATCGGACAGACTCTGCGCGACACCCTCCGTCTCGTCGTTCTCCAGCCTGTTTTTAATATCAAAGTACTCCTTGATGTACTCGTCCGCTTCCTCGTCGTTCTCCGGCACACAGCCGTCCAACGTCTCAAAGAGATTATAGTCGAGAAAATCGCCTGTATTGACATGGTACTCAATATGTCTCAAAAAATTGACGTGGAACTCCTCTTTCAGCGCATCAAAATCCTCCAGCACATGAAACGCCTGATCGAGCAGCACCCACACGGTCTGCGGCAGAAAAGAATGCCCGGAGAGAAATCCGAGAAGCTGTCCCCTTGCCTCCAGAAACGTGTCCAGACCGGCGCAGACCGGGTCGTCAAAGAGCACCTTCCAGTTTTCCGCCTCCCGTCGTAAAAGGATATCCCGGTAAATTTCCCGCACGCGCTTCATCCACAGTCCGACCTCGCCCTGCGGCTCTTCCTCCTCTTCCTCATCCTGCTGCCCGGCGAAACGAAGCGCCTCTTCATACGCCTCGCGCAGACGCTTAAAGCCCTCCGGATCGTCCTCCGGGTTCGTGCCCTTTAAAAGTGTGAGGTAACTCTGCCTGATCTGCTCCTCTTCCTTCGTCTCCGAAAGCCCCAATATCTGAAATGCCAATTTTTTATCCATAACAATTCCCTCCCAATTTCTACCCTATTGTATCATAGCATATATTTTTCTCAAAATCGAGCGGTACGCATGAGTATCCTCTCAAAAAGGCAGACTAAAAGCGCCGCCCGGACGGACGGCGCTCATTTCCATGATAGATTATGCTTTATTGATGGTTTTTGTATCAGCCACGACAGGATCCTTCGGGATCACGACCTTATCCAGTTTCCAGATCTCATCCACGTACTCCTGAATGGTTCTGTCGGAAGTAAACTTGCCGGAGCACGCCACATTCAGGATCGCGCTTCTCGCCCAGCCCTTCTCATCCCGGTAAGCCGCCTCCACCTTTTTCTGCGCCTCCGCGTAAGCCTTGAAGTCCTTCAGGATAAAGTAGGTGTCCGCCTTTGCAGTGCTCTGCGTATTCAGCAGAGAATTGTAAAGGGAGCGGAACAGGTCCGGATCGTTAGGCGAATAGGTGCCGTTGATAAGCTGCATCAGCACCTTTCTCACGTCGGGATCGTTGTTGAAGATATCCGTGGGATGATAGCCGCCGTAATTCTCGTAGCGGATAACCTCGTCTGAGGACAGACCGAAGATAAACGCATTCTCTTCTCCCACTTCTTCCACAATCTCCACATTCGCACCGTCCATGGTGCCGATCGTCAGCGCGCCGTTTAACATAAACTTCATATTGCCCGTGCCGGAAGCCTCCTTGCTGGCGGTAGAAATCTGCTCGGACACATCAGCCGCCGCAAAGATGATCTCCGCGTTGGACACACGGTAATTCTCGATAAACACCACCTTGATCTTCCCGTTGATAGCAGGATCATTGTTCACCACATCCGCAACGGAATTGATCAGTTTGATGGTTAGCTTCGCGTTCTTGTATCCTGCCGCCGCCTTCGCGCCGAAAATAAAGGTCCTCGGATAGAAGTCCATATCCGGATGCTCTTTCAGCTCATTGTAGAGATACATCACATGCAGAATATTCAAAAGCTGCCTCTTGTACTCGTGCAGACGTTTCACCTGCACGTCAAAGATGGAACGGGGATCAACCTCGATACCGTTATGCTCCAAAATATACTCAGCCAAACGCACCTTGTTCTGGTACTTGATGTTCATAAACTCCTGCTGCGCCTTCTCGTCGTCGGCATAAATTTTCAGCTTATTGAGCTTCGGCAGATCCGTGATCCAGTCATTGCCCACATGATCGGTCACCCAGTCCGCAAGGAGCGGGTTCGCGTGAAGCAGGAAACGTCTCTGGGTGATGCCGTTTGTCTTATTGTTGAATTTCTCAGGCATCATCTCATAGAAATCCTTCAGCTCCTGATTCTTTAAGATTTCCGTATGTAACCTTGCCACGCCGTTCACAGAGTAACCTGCCGCGATCGCCAGATGCGCCATCTTAACCTGACCGTCGTAGATGATCGCCATCTTTCTTACCTTCTCGTGGTTGCCGGGATACATCTGCTCGATTCTCGCAATGAAACGGCGGTTGATCTCCTCCACGATCTGATACACTCTCGGAAGCAGCCTCGAGAAGAGTTCGATGGGCCATTTCTCCAAAGCCTCGGACATAATCGTGTGGTTCGTGTACGCGCATGTCTTGGTCGTCACCTCCCACGCCTCGTCCCATGTCAGATAATGCTCGTCCATCAGAATACGCATCAGCTCCGCCACGGCAACGGTGGGATGGGTATCGTTCAACTGGAAGGTCACCTTCTCGTGGAACTTTCTGATGTCGTCATGATTTCTCATATACTTCGCCACCGCCGTCTGCACCGACGCAGAGATGAAGAAATACTGCTGTTTTAAGCGGAGCTCTTTGCCCGCATAGTGATTGTCGTTAGGATAGAGCACCTCCACGATATTTCTCGCGAGGTTTTCCTGCTCCACCGCTTTCTGGTAGTCGCCTTTATCAAAGGAATCGAGCTGGAAGCAGTTCACCGGCTCCGCATCCCAGATCCGAAGAGTATTGACAACACCACTGCCGTAACCGACAACCGGCAGATCATAGGGAATCGCCGTAACCGCCTGATAACCCTCCTGTTTAAAGTTGCTCCTGCCGTTTTCATCCACATAAACGTTCACATAGCCGCCGAAACGCACTTCCTTCGCGTACTCGGGTCTGCGCAGTTCAAAAGGATTGCCGTCCTTGAGCCAGTTATCCGGCACTTCCACCTGATAGCCGTCGCGGATCTCCTGCTTAAACATACCGTAGCGGTAGCGGATGCCGCAGCCATAGGCTTCATAGCCAAGCGTCGCCAGAGAATCAAGGAAACATGCCGCCAGACGGCCCAGACCGCCGTTGCCCAGCGCCGCATCGGGCTCCTGATCTTCCACCACGTTGATATCAATGCCAAGCTCTGCGAGCGCCTTCTCGAACGCTTTATATGCCTGCAGATTGATCATATTGTTGCCGAGTGCTCTGCCCATCAGGAATTCCATGGACAAATAGTAAACCATTTTCGGATCCTGTCTCTCAAATTCCTTCTGGGACTTTAACCACTGATCCACTATGGCGTCCTTAACCGCGTAGGATACCGCCTGAAAAATCTGCTGGTCAGACGCCTCCTCCAGCGTCTTTCTGTAAAGGGTTTTTACATTGTAAAGGACGCTTCTCTTAAAGAGCTCTGTATCAAAAGTTTTCGCCGGTGCATTTTTAATCATCTCTCTCCTCCTCGTTAACCCTGCTGTCAGACAAGTTTTCTTGCATTCCTTTCTATTATAGCCTGATTTTCTATTTTTGACCATACAAAGATTAAAATTTAACATTTTGCATCACGGAATTTATTTTTTATAGTTATGAGCGGGTCAATACTCATAAAGCACGCGGATTTTCCCGCTCTCCATATCCTTGCAGTAGCACACACTCCTGCCGCGCACATAGCCGTCCCGCCAGCCGATGCTGTACTCCTTACTGTATGTCAGATCCGTCACGGTAAAGAAAAGTTTCCCTTCCAGATACTCTATATCCTCGATCTGCTGCACAATATGTCCGTCCACATGCGTCCGAATGCCCAGCTTTTTGCTTTCCTTTTCCGAGAGCAGCACATAACAGACACCGGATGTGTCAGGATAGAACAGAATCGCGTCCGCACCGTCTGCCGCCACATAGCTGTGCGGCTGGTCTAAATAAGTCTGATCGGCATCCCGCACCACGATATCATCGACAGCTTTTCCCCGCAGGACAACCTGCTGCATACCGTCCTTCCACTCGCGGGCTGTCTGTGCGGGCAGCCGACAGAACAGTACGCTGTCTGTGCCATCGTCATACAGATAAAAGTTCTCCGTGGGAGAATGATCCACAAGACGGGTAAATCCGCTGCCATCTTTTTTTACGCGATATATCATGCCACCGGAATACACATGTGCCGTGCCGTTGGTCGTACCCACGGAAAAGTAAAGCTCCTCTCCCAATATCTGAAAACAGGAAATAAAAAGCGGTGATTCCGTCGCGTTTAGCAAAAAATCCGCCGACACACAGTCTTCCGCATACTCCCGCATGGTGACCGTCGCCAGATCCTTTGTATTTCCCTTGTAATCAACAGAATACAACGTCACATCATAGGGCTGTTCATACTCCTCTTTCTCATGCCTTACCAACTTGGATAAAAATACCGCTTCCTCCGTAGCGCCTAGATATTCCGCCCCATGATACAGACCTTTTCCTGATATCAGGAGATGTTCCTCTCCATCCCGTCCGTCGATCCATGTGATCCCATATCCGTCGTCTCCCGCGTACCCGCCTGTCCCGCAAATGATTTTGTCGCCCTTCACCGCATAGATGCTGCGGGCGCTGTATTCCTTTACCCCGCTCCCGTCCAATTCACAGGAATAGACAACCGCACGGGTGATCTGCCGTCCGTTTTCGCGCGTCTGCACGTATTTGTGGGAATAAATTCTGCCACCCACAATATAAAGCTCATCACAGCCATCATCCACGCCGACCTGCGTCACACTGCCGTCCGGCTCCATGCGCATCAGCTCCTTTGCCGTGCCCGCAACCGGTTCAAAATACGCCCACAGTCCACCTTCGTCCAGATCTTCATCGGAATACTGCCGATAGTAAATCTTACCTTCCCATTCGGCGTACACCCTGTTCTCCATAGCCGGAAGGGCCGACAGCTCCTCCGACACCGGACTGCATCCATACTGAGATTCGCTTTCCTGTGCCGCCACATTTCCTCCGGCGCCGCCCACGAAGCCTGCCAGAATCACAACCGCCAGGGTACGCCAGAGAACCGCTGCGGCATTTCTCAATATTTTCCTCTTTCTCAATGTTTTCTCATTTCTGCTCCATCCGCCGCAGGCAGCTATATTTTCTGGATACCGATCGTCACGGTCTCCCCGTTCACGTTCCACTCTTTGGAAACCGCCAGATTTTCTCCCGTGCCGATGCTCTCAGCCAGCACTTTCCCGGCGATCACAGCCTCGTTCCTCGCGGCGATCTGCGCCACCTTCTCATTGCCGTTGAAGGTCACTTTAATGTGATCCATCACCTCAAAGTCAGCGTCCTTTCTCATGGTCTGGATCTTACTGATGATCTCGTAGACAAAGCCCTCCTCGATCAGCTCTTCCGTCAGGTTCGTGTCGAGCACCACCGTCACATAATTGTCTGCCTCCGCCACAAAACCGTCCTTCTGCGCCATATCAATGAGCAGATCCTCCTCCGCAAGAGAAACTGCCACACCGTCCACGTCAAACTGCAACGCCCCCTGCGTTTTCAGGGTATCCATCGCCGCGCTGCCGTCCACCGCGGACAGATACGCTTTGATGCCGCCAAGCTGCTTGCCATATTTCGGACCCACCGTCTTAAGCTGGGGCTTGAAGCTGTAAGTCGTGAACGCCGACACGTCGTCGGAAAATACAATCTGCTTTACATTTAACTCATCCTTCACGATATCCTGATAGAAGTCGTCAAGAACGCTCTCCGCCTTCACATACATGGTGCCGATGGGCTGGCGGTTCTTGATGTTCGCCGTGTTGCGCGCCGCGCGCCCCATGACAACGATCTTTAACACCTCTTCCATGGAGTCTTCCAGCTTTTTGTCGATCATCCCCTCGTCCGCCGTCGGGAAGTCGCAAAGATGAATGCTCTCTGGCGCGTCTTTGTCAATGCTGCACACCAGATTGCGGTAAATTTCCTCCGTCATAAACGGAATCATGGGAGCCGCGCACTTGCAGATATCCACAAGCGCCGTGTAGAGCGTCATGTAAGCGTTGATCTTGTCCTGCTCCATGCCCTTCGCCCAGAAACGCTCGCGGCTTCTTCTCACATACCAGTTGCTCATCTCATCCACGAAATTGTCTAGCACCCTCGCCGCCTCGGGAATCCGGTAATTGTTCAGATGGTCGTCCGTCTCCTTGATTGCCGTGTTCAATTTGGAGAGCAGCCACTTGTCCATAACGGGCAGTTTGTCATATTCCAGACTGTACTTCGTCGCGTCGAAGCTGTCGATATTCGCGTACAGCACGAAGAACGCGTAGGTATTCCAGAGCGTGCCGAGGAACTTGCGCTGCCCCTCCTGCACCGCCTTGCCGTGGAAACGGTTGGGCAGCCACGGCGCCGAATTGATATAGAAATACCAGCGGATCGCGTCCGCGCCGTAAGTCTCAAGCGCCTCAAAAGGATCCACCGCATTACCCTTGGACTTACTCATCTTCTGTCCATTCTCGTCCTGCACATGTCCGAGCACGATCACATTCTCAAAGGGCGCGCAGTTAAACAGGAGCGTGGACTCCGCCATCAGCGAGTAGAACCATCCGCGCGTCTGGTCCACCGCCTCGGAGATAAACTGCGCCGGGAACTGGCTGTCGAAAAGCTCTTTATTCTCAAAAGGATAATGGTGCTGCGCAAAAGGCATGGCACCGGAATCAAACCAGCAGTCGATCACCTCGGGCACACGCTTCATGGTCTTTCCACACTCCGGGCAGGTGCAGGTGATCTCGTCGATATAAGGTCTGTGCAGCTCCACGGTCTTCGCTGCCGCGTTGCCGCTCATTTTTTCAAGCTCCTCGCGGGAACCAATCGCCTCCATGTGACCGCATCCCTCGCACTCCCACACGTTCAAGGGCGTGCCCCAGTAACGGTTACGGGAAATGCCCCAGTCCTGAATGTTTTCCAGCCAGTTGCCGAAACGCCCCTCGCCGATGGACTCAGGAATCCAGTTCACGGTCTTGTTGTTGCGCACCAGATCGTCGCGCACCGCCGTCATCTTGATGAACCATGACTCCCGCGCATAATAGATCAGGGGCGTATCGCAGCGCCAGCAGAACGGATAGTCATGCTCGAACTTGGGCGCGTCAAAAAGTTTTCCTTCTTTATCTAAGTCTTTGATGACTTCCGGGTCAGCCTTCTTTACGAACAGACCCGCGTAGGGCGTCTCCTCGGTCATGTTGCCCTTGCCGTCCACGAACTGCACGAAGGGCAGGTCATATTTGCGTCCCACCTGCGCGTCGTCCTCACCGAAGGCGGGAGCGATATGCACGATGCCGGTACCGTCCGTCATGGTAACGTAGTTGTCGCACGTCACATAGTGGGCTTTTTTCTTCTGTCGGGAAGCCTCCTCGCCCGCACAGGCAAACAGCGGCTCGTACTCTTTGTATTCTAAGTCCGTGCCCACATAGGTTTCCAGCACTTCATATGCCGGCTTTCCGTCCTCCGCCAGTTTACCGAGCACCGTGTCCAAAAGCGCCTGCGCCATGTAATAGGTATAGCCGTCCGCCGCCTTCACCTTCACATAGGTCTCCACGGGGTTCACACAGAGCGCCACATTGGAGGGCAGCGTCCACGGCGTGGTTGTCCACGCAAGGAAGTAAGCGTCCTCGCCCACCACCTTAAACCGGGCGATTGCGGAGCGCTCCTTCACCGCCTTGTAGCCCTGCGCCACCTCGTGGGAGGACAGGGGCGTGCCGCAGCGCGGGCAGTAGGGCACAATCTTAAAGCCCTTGTACAGCAGGTTCTTGTCCCAGATCTGCTTAAGCGCCCACCACTCGGACTCGATAAAATCATCGTGATACGTCACGTAAGGATCGTCCATGTCAGCCCAGAAACCGACCGTGCCGGAGAAATCCTCCCACATGCCCTTGTATTTCCAGACAGACTCCTTGCACTTGCTGATAAACGGGTCAAGCCCGTACTCCTCGATCTGCTCCTTGCCATCCAAGCCGAGCAGCTTCTCCACTTCCAGCTCCACCGGCAGACCGTGGGTGTCCCACCCCGCCTTACGGGGCACCATATACCCCTTCATCGTGCGGTATCTGGGAATCATGTCCTTGATGACACGCGTCAATACGTGTCCGATGTGGGGCTTGCCGTTCGCCGTCGGCGGTCCGTCATAGAAAGTGTAAGTGGGGCCTTCCTTGCGGGAGTCCATACTCTTTTGGAAAATATTATTGTCCTTCCAAAAGAGACATACTTCTTTTTCTCTGTCCACAAAATTCAGGTTTGCGTCAACTTTCTGATACATAGCGTCCTTCCTTTCTTTTTGTTAATTAAAGAAACCCCCGTCCCGTAAAAGGACGAGGGTAAAGTTCTCGTGATACCACCTGTTACGACGTACCGCCACTCACACGGCTATACGGTTCCCGGTAACGGCGGGACGCCGTCAGAGCCTACTGCCCCAACCTGCAAGGGTTCAGTCTGAAACTCAGAAGTGATTTTCTCCGTTCTCCTACTCGTACCGGTCTTCCACCCTCACCGACTCGCTGCGACTTTCAAAAATCGGGTACTGTCTTCCTCAATGTCTCTGCCTATGATAACTGCTTATCATTTTGGCATTGTCATAAAGAATTGTCAAGGTAGAAATTGCAAGATTTATTTGCTTTATTACAAAAAACGTAGTATGATACGTGATATATCTGATTACTTCCTATATCTGCAAAGTTTTATAACCTATTTACTTTACAGATATCTGATTTCCGGCGCGATACTATTTCTTGTGCCTTTTTCCAGTCATTCAGATAAAATATTTTGTTACTGTTAACCCCTTGACAATATATCGAAAAAGGAATATCTATGTTTGACATTGAATTTTATCGTTCGTCTGATGGAACAGCTACTGTCTAAGAGTTTCTGGATACCTTAAACATCAAAATGCGAAATAAAGCGCTGGACAGCTTACTGATTTTAGAAGAATATGGAAATACTTTAAGAGAGCCTTACTCAAAATACGTGGGAGACGGGCTTTTTGAACTAAGAATCAAATTCTCCTCTGATATTTCACGGATATTTTATTTCTTTTACATAGACAATAAAATCATACTGACAAACGGTTTTATTAAAAAGACTCAGAAAATACCGCGCAGCCAATTAAAATTGGCAAAGAAATATAAAGCTGACTATGAACAAAAAGCACAGGAAAGGAGTCCCCAAACATGAACGACCTTCACAAATATCTGGAAAAGCAGATGCTGAATCCCGAATTTCGTGCCGAGCGTGAGGCAACCAGAGTTGACTTTGAGGTAGCAAAAGCGCTCATTGAAGCAAGAACTTCCCTGAATATGACACAAAAAGAGCTAGCAGAACGCTCCGGCATCCGTCAATCGAACATCAGCCGTATCGAAAACGGAAGCTGCAGCCCTACAATTGCCACGCTGCAGCTTTTAGCCAAGGGACTTGGGAAACAGCTTTCCATCAATTTTATCCCTCTCAAAAACAAATAGGTTCCACCTCTTCGTTCAGCGGCTTCATCTCATACTCCGGCAGGCTGTCCAGCAGCTCCTCCAGACAAAGGTTTGTACTGCCGACCACGTCATGTGCGAGCAGGACGACTTTCTTCCGTCCGAGGGTGGTCGATACGCCGTTTTCGAGCAGCCTTTTCGGGTCGGGATTTTTGACCGCGTCCTCCAGACTGGCGTTCCAGTCGTAATATATGTAGCCCCTGTCTGTCATCTCCTTGATAATAGCCTTGCCCGTTTTCTTATTAAATGCATTGACACTGCCGCCGGGGAAACGGAACAGGTTTGTCTTTATCCCCGTCACCTCGTACACGGTCTGTCTCGCCTTCTCAAAATCCGCCACATAGCTGTCCACGCTCGCATACAGAGCGTCGTAATCATGGTTATCGCAGTGGATGCCGATGCTGTGTCCCTCCGCCACAATCTGACGCGCCACCTCGGGATGCTGTCTCACATTCTCTCCCACCAGAAAGAACGTCGCCTTGATATTGCGTTCCCGCAGTATATCAAGCACCTTCCGGGTGTTCTCCTCGGACGGTCCGTCGTCAAAGGTCAGGTACATGGTCTTCGGATGAAAGTAGTAGGCAACACCCTGCACAATGCCGCCCGCGATCTGCTGCTGATACTCCGCAAGGCTGAGTTTTCTGCGCTCCGCCGCGTTGGAGAGAAATCCCGTCTCAATCAGACAGGCGGGCATGGAAGTGTTTTTCGTCACATAAAAATCGGCGTCGTCCCGCAGCTCCCGCTCTGCGGCTTCCGTGCTCTTCAAGGTCTGCTGTCTGACCAGCTGTGCCAGCCTCCTGCTGTCCGATCGCTCACTGTCCTTCGTATACCAAACTTCCATCCCGTTCACCCCGGCGCCCTCCTCCGTGGCGTTCTGATGAATGCTGATATAGATATCCGCACCGGACCGGTTCGCCTCCGCCACGCGTGTCTCCTTCGCAACATAAGTGTCCGTCTCCCGGGACATGATTACCTGATATCCCTGTTCCTTCAACTGATCCCTGACAAGCAGCGCTATTGCCAAGTTCACGTCCTTTTCCCGGACGCCGTCTCTGGCGCAGCCCTCGTCCGTGCCGCCGTGCCCCGGATCCAGATAAATCGTCGGTATATGCGCCGCCATCGGCTGTGTGCTCTCTTCCGCACCGGAAACTGCCGTTCGCTCCGTCACCACAGCGGCAGGAACAGCTTCCTCCTTCTCCCATGCCGCCTCCGTCTCTTCCCCGCCAAGCGGCAGCGCTGTCGCCGCCTCTGTTTCCGCACGCTGCAGCTTTTCCATCAAAGAACGGATTCCGCCCGCCGACACCAATTTCACAGATACCATTGCCGTCAGACTGACGATACACACCGCGGCGGTCAGTGTGTACATCCGCCTCGCCAGACGCCTTTTTCTCTGCTCCCTCGTCTCATAACCACAGACATATTCCCAAGTATATGTTGTCTCTCCGTACATAACTGATGCTCCTCTCTTGTATGCTTTACATAGTAAGCGTACAAAATAGGAGCATCATAATTTCATCTAAGTTGCATCATAATCCCATAATATTTGCATCATATTTGCATCATTTCAATTTTGCGCGGAGAATGCCGTCTCAAAGGCATTCTCCCGTGTGAGATTTAGTACTTCTTAGCGAAGCAGCCTCTGCTGCTGAGCTTTAGAAGTTCTTCTCACACTGTCATCGTGATACTTTCAGGAACAGCTCGTTGATTCCCTCGTAGAATCCAAGCGTCACCACTGTCTGCCCGTTCCCCATGCCTGCGAAAACATATTTGCGAAAATAGGGCGTCGTCTCCAGAAGCGGGTTATCCGACTCGTAGGGCAACGGTTCGCCGAGCCCCATATAATCCGCCCAATCAGCCACCAGCGCGTCCGCATCGATCTCCTCCCACAAGAGAGGCGTCCGCACATAAAACTCATATATTTTTCCGTCGTCCGCATCGATGTAAGCGTCCATCAGGCGGTTTGCCTTATCCGCGTTTTTCTGGGAATTGGAGAGGCTCATCTTCCAGACCGCCACATTATTGCGCGGCTCCAGCACGTCAATCGCCGAGTAGAGGGTCACGTCGTAGGAGGACGCGTCCACCTCCCTCACCTGTTCCGGCAAAATTTCCTTTTCCTTGAGCATCTGAAGCCCATCATTGCAGGTAGCGTAAATCTGCTCGTCCGTGATCTCCCTGCCGGAAGGTCCTCTGCGGTTCACCACAAAGGCATAGGAGCCTTCCAGTTCCTGATAGTCCACCTCCGCCTCCGTCTCGTGCGTCATAGCGCTCATCTCGCTCTCCGGAAAGGTCTGACTGCTCAGACAGCAGGATAGGATATAAAGTTTTTCATTGCTATTCATCTGGTAACGGTAACCCTCCCCGGCACTCTCCACGCTCTCTGTGTGAGGGCTGTCCAGAATCGCCTGATCCTTGTACTCCGCCAGCGCCTCCGGTCCCCATATGGAAATAAACATGGCAAACGCCGCCAACAGCGGGACTACCAGATAATATATCTTACTCTTCATTTGTCTTATTCTCCGCATGTGTGCATCTCAAACCTTGCACCGCTAAGGTGCAAGGACAAAGCTAAAACAGGAGCCTTCCCCAACCTTGCTCTCAATCTGTAATTGGCTGTGATGTATCTTTAAAATCTCCGCGCAGAGCGCAAGCCCGAGCCCCGCCCCGTTCTTGCTTCTCGCCCGGGACTTGTCCACCATATAAAACGCCTTGACAATCTTGCCCTGCTCTGCCTCCGGTATGCCGATCCCGTAATCCCTCACCGCGATTCGATAGCCGTCATCTACCGTCTGCCCCGTCACCTCGACCACGCCCGCTTTTCCGCCAGACGCCGCCGCCTCGTCTGCCGCAATATCCTCTTCACCCGCCGCAGGCATTCTGACCGGTTCCGACGCCTTGCAGGCATTGTCGATCAGATTGACCAGCACCGTCTTGATCAGATTCGCCTCCATCCGCACCACGGCTTCCTCGTGGATAAAGCGGATGTCCGCATCCTTTTTCTCCGCAAACATTTCCTGCAGGTATGAAAACAATTCTCCTACGGGCGTCTCCTGCAGCTGCGCCTCCTCCTGCTTCGCCACGATGATATCCAGAAGGCGGAAGGACATTGCCTCCAAGCGTTTTCCCTCCGTGTAGATATAATTCGCCGACATGATGCTCTTTTCCTCGTCCATCTTGTGGGAGCGCAGCATGTCCGCGTAGCCGATGATCGCTGTCAGGGGCGTCTTCAGTTCGTGGGCAAAAGCGCCCATAAACTCTTCTCTCGCCTCGATCTCCTCCTCCAGCGCGTTTATATTTTCCTCCAGCGCATTTGCCATCCCGTTGAAATCTCCGGTGAGCTGCCCAAGCTCGTCCCGGCTGATCTGTCTGGCGCGGTATGTGTAATCCCCCGCCGCCATCTTTCTTGTCGCCTGAGTCAGCAGCCGTATCGGCTTTGTCAGGAAGGAGGCGATAACCAACATAATGACTGTGCCAGTCAACAGTATGACCACCGTCACTTTCCGATACAGCGAAAAGCCCATGGCGCGCTCCGTGAACACTCCCGTCACATCCTTCATGGTTTCCAGATACAAAATCCGGTTCAGCGCGTTGATGGACTCGCAGGTGTGCACATAGAAGCTGTCCTGCGCGCGGATCACGCGGTAGGATTTGGTATGCTCATCTGTCTGCGGGAGCAGCCCCTCGTCTGCGGTAAATCCGCCGCTCGTATATAATATGTTTTTCTCCTCGTCGGCAATCCGCAAGAGACGTCCGCCGCCCTGTCCGCCCATCTCCAGCTTGGACGCAATCTCATCCACCACGCTGTCGGGCAGAACGCTGTACTTGAGGGGGACGTTTAATGCCGCCGTCTCAAAGGCAAAGCCCAGAATACTGCTCTCGTCGAGCGCCTGTCCCACCTCCCTGTCCAGAGAAGTCTCAAACACATAATTTACAAAGTAAAACCCGCTGAATCCAAGCGCCAACGCCAGCACGATCATGGTAGACAGCACTAATTTGATTGAAAATTTCATTCCTGCACCTCTAAACGGTAGCCCACCTTGTACACCGCCACCAGACTATGCTCCCAACCCAGCTTTTTCCGTAAACGCTGTACATGCAGGTCAAGCGTCCTGCTGTCCGCAAAGTATTCCCCTTCCCACACCTTTTCATATAATGTTTCCCGAAACAGCGCGACGTTTTTATTTTTCATAAAAAGAAGAAGCAGTCCGAACTCTTTGTTCGTCAGTTCCACGGGGCGTCCCGCCTTGGTCACCCTGCGGGCGTCCACATCCACCGTCACGTCCCCCGCTGTGAGATGCTGCTCCGCCTTGTTGTAACGCCTGAGCACCGCCTCCACTCTCGCCACCAGCTCCACCACATCGAAAGGTTTTACGAGATAGTCGTCAGCTCCCAACTTCAGCCCTTTCACCCGGTTTTTCACCTCATGCTTGGCGGTGATAAAAATCACCGGAATCCCCAGCGGGCGTATGTACTCCATCACATCATACCCGTCCGCTCCCGGCAGCATGATATCGAGAAGAACCAGCTCAAACTCTTCCTTCTCGATCAGGTCAATCGCCTCCAGACCATCCTGCACCGCCGTGCAGTGATACCCTGCGGAAGTCAGATTTAGGTCGATCAAATCACAGATCGGTTTTTCATCATCTACAATCAGTATCCTAATCATTTGTGGACTGCCACCCCCAATAAGCCCGCGCTTTCTCTACCAGTATTTCCATTGTGTCCTCGTCGCTGCACCGATAGGCGTCCCGGATTTCCGTGTCCGGCTCGAACCCGCCGGTTCTCTGATAATATATCCGATAATCGCTCTCTATGAGAAGCTCTCCGTTTTCGCCCTCATAGCTGTATCTGGCAAGGATCACGATATCCTTGAGCCCGTCACCGTCAATGTCGCGGCATGTCACGCCCTTTAACGCATAGAGATTGTCGTACTCCCCCATCGGCTGCAGCACAGAAACAATATCCCCCTGCTCGTTCACCAGATAAATCATAAAAATGTCGTAATCCGCAATCCGGTATGTCCCCGGCGTCACCTGCAATTTCCCCAACTTGCCGAAGGTACGCAGATAGCACTGCTCCGGAATCACCCGGAAACGGTTTCTTTGCAGCTCCCGAAGCGTGGTCGCCGTGTACAAAAATTCCGTGGAATCCCCGTCCCTGACAAAAGCCGCAATGGAGTCCGCGCTCTTGTTCATCCCGAAGCGGTTGATCTTCTCCGAGATCCGATAGTCCCTGTAAAAACCGTTCCCCGTCTGATTCTGGAAAAGCACGTCCCCGACCTTGTAAGTCTCCCCGGCGTAGACGCCGCTCTCATTGAGACAGGAGGTGATGAGAACGATATCCATCCTGCCGTCCCGGTTCAGATCCTGAAAGGAGACCGCCGCAATGGTCTGCACGGGCTGCCGCATCCGTCCCCTGACGCAGTAATTTGTCTCCAGCTGCTCCGTCCGGTAGAGAATCTGTCCGTCCACGTCTACAATAAACAACGCCAGCCGATTATATTTCTCGTCAAACGCCGGCACCATCAAAATGCTTTCCTCGTCGTCCGGGTCTAACGGGAAAATCTGATCTTCCACTACAAGAAAACCGCCGCCCGCGATCCCATCCCGATTCTCTATGGACAGGAAGCGATCATAGTATGCTTCATATTCCGCCTGCACGGAAGTCTCATCCGTCTTCTCCGGAGCCGCCTGCACCGCCGCCGGAAAAAACAGCCACCCAGCAAGCGCCGTCAGCGCGAACGCAGCCGCGCTCCTTTGTACATACTTGTTCATATGTTACACACTCCTACATTGCTGCAGTCTCTACTTCTGTATCGATTCTCTCTCAGAAAATCGTCAGGGCATTTCCCGAGTCAACGCCTCCACAATTTCGGGAAACCTCCACGTTTTACTCTCCCTGTCAAGCAGCGCATACGCCCCGCAGTCCCACCAGATACAGGGAACCCCGCAGCGGCGCGACTGCTCCATATAGTAGTTGGTCCACGCCAGACGCTCCTTTGTATTCCCCTTATCCACACAGCCAAACTCCGTGAGAATCACGGGCACATTCCGCTCCACAAACAGACGGTTCATCTCAGAGAATGCCTGCGCAATCCGCTCTCTCGTCTCTGCATCATCCCACTGCGTATCGCCCTCTTCCTTCTGGCAGAAGCTGTAGGGCGTATACATATGCACCGACACGATCAGACGATTGTCGTCCGGCAGGACAAGCCCCTGCATGGCATCCGTCTCGTTATTATTCACATACGGGCTGACAAGCAGATAGCGTTTTCGGTTGCCGCCTCCCGAAGCCCTCACCGTCTCCACAAAGACAGCGTTCAGGTCGTTGACCATGGCGCGCAGTTCCTCCGTGCCCGAAGTCCACTCCACCTCACTGTCCCGCAGTCTCGGCTCGTTCATGGCCTCAAACAGCAGCTTTTCGTCATAATCCCGAAACCACTCCGCAATTTGCTCCCAGACCGTCGCAAATTCCGTCTCTATCTCCTGCGCCCGCTCTATTTTCAGATCCAGCCACTCCTCATGGTGCAAATCCAGTATCACGTATAGATCCGCAGCAAGCGCCATGTCCGCCACTTCCTGCACCCGGTTCATCCACAGGTCAGAAATGTGATGAGACTCGTCCAGATGATCCTCCCATGTAACCGGGATCCGCACCGTGCCAAAGCCCGCCTCCTTCATTGCCTGGAAGGTCTCCGCGTCCGCCGTCGGATTTCCCCAGTATGTCTCATATTCCAGATCGCCGGCATCCGGTCTGTAATCCCGCAGTCCCGTGGAATCCAGCGTATTTCCCAAATTGATTCCCGCTCCCATATTGCCGACAAACCGAAGCGCCCGCGTCCTGTCCGCAAGCAGAAAAGCCGCTCCCGCCATTGCGAAAAGAACAAGCAGTCCGCCCAGACCTGCCGCCGTTTTTTTCTTCATATTTTCTCCCGTCACCCCAGCAGCCCTATCTCGCTGAAATCTTCCTTCTTGCCAGAATCTGCCTTCACAGCTTCTCCCTCCGCCTCTTCTCTCTTCCCGCAATGTATGACGAGCCAGTCAAGCAGTTCGCTTCTCGTCTTCTTCCGATCCACAAGCTCTTTATAATTGACTACATTGTAGAGATGCAGACCTTTGCGAATCTCATTTTCAAACCGGCACTCCAAAATGATATCATCACTCACCGCAAGCCGCAAGTCCTTTGGCATACCATCATCTTCCACCGTCACGCAGACATAGTTAAAGTCAAAGACTTTCACTGCGTCAATTCCTTCATTCAGGCAGCGGATCTGGTCGTCAATCAAAACGCGGGGATAGTTCCGCTTCTGGTAAAAGGGCGGGGTCACACGCTTTTTCAGGTTCAGCTTCAAATCCTCAAAGCTGCCGCTGTCCTTCTTAATTTCCGTCGGGACGGTGGGGATTCTGTCGTAGAGGATTCCCAGAAGTTCGTCGTAGCTGCCGTTTATGTCGGTGACTTTCATGGAATAAACCCAGTCGTCATCCCGTTGGCTCACATGCACCACCGTTGCAAACATATCCACATGATAGTCCTCCGTGTCCAGAAAGATTTCCACATTCTCATTTTCCTCGAAGAAATACGGTTTGGGCAGCGTCATGGAAATGCCTGCCTCAGAGGCGTCCTTCGTCATGCCAGTGTAGATCTCTCCCTTATACTTGACCTTGCAGGGCATACGCACCAAAACCCGCTCGGTCTTCCGGTACGGGATCCGCCCATCCACAAAAAACAGCGACATGACAAGCAAAAACAGGTTGTTGATCAACCAGAAAAGCACAACGATCGGTCCGAACGAGCCGCTGTCGAGCATGATCAGAATACAGCGGAAAATTCCCCACACCGAGAGCACAATCAAAATCAAAAAGGGAATGGAATAGAGGAAGTTTTTCCCCTTCTCGTTCTTCTGCTCTCCCTTGCTGGTAACCTTGAATTTCTTCATCGAAATACCAACCGACTCAAACAGTACGGGCAGAAGCATATACGGGAAAAGCACCGTCTCATAAATACTCGTCCATTTGGTTGAGCGGATATTGCGCGAGAGCATCCGCAGGCTGATGTTACTGCTGATATACATCGGCAGCCAGAAAATCAGCACCTGCGCCAGCGTACACTTAAACACCATAAATCCGAACGTGGCGTACAGAATCGGCGACATGATATAGATCAGCCGCTTCAAAGGCGCATACCAGTACCAGATGGACGCCCAGTAATTCATCTTCTGCGAAAAATTCAGCTCCGACGCGGTAAAAATATGCATCTTTCTGCCTGTGGCAATCACGCCCCTCGCCCAGCGTGTCCTCTGCTGTACCAGATCTTTTAAATCCTGCGGCGAAAGCCCCGACGCAAGCGGTTCCGCCGTGCCAAGACTCACATACTGTTTCTTCTCAATCAAGATGCCCGTTGCAAAATCTTCCGTGATCGCCCCGGTGTAAAAACCGCCTATCGCTTCTAACGCCTCCCTCAAAAGCACCGTGTTGGATCCGCCGTAGATCACGCTGTTCGTCTTTGTGCGCGCCACTTGTATATCTTTATAAAAGTAATCCTGCTCATTGGGAATCCGGGACTCCGAGTACAAATTAAACTGAAACAGATCCAGATTATAAAAACTCTGCGGAGACTGCAAAAAGCCGAGCTTGATTTTGTCCTCCTCTTTCCTGTCCCGGTTTCTCAATTCCGCATCCACAAAATAGGGGATCGTCTTCATCAGGAAGTTGCTTCTCGGAATCATATCCGCATCGAAGGTTACCACATAGGGCGAGCCAGAATGCGCCAACGCGTTGTTCAGGTTTCCCGCCTTCGCGCCCTCGTGATCCTCCCTGTCCAGATAGTTGACGCCAAGCCTTGCCGCCAGCGCGCGCATCTCCTCTCTGTGCCCGTCATCGCACAGATAGATGTGCACCTTTTTCGGATCGGGGTATTTCATCCTCGTACATCCCCGGAGCGTCTTGTAGAGCAGATCCACTTCCTCGCTGTAGGTCGCCACAAAAACATCCACATCCGGAAACTCGTCCAAGGGGAGGTTTTCCGGGAACGGATAACCCTCCACCGAGTACATGTTGGCATAGTGGACGAACGCCTCCACCATACCGAGCACTTCCACCACAAGCAGCGCGATACCCGCAACAATAGACACAATCCCATACTCAAAAGGAATCGTAAAAAAGATTCTCCACATCAGATACATGATGGTGAAAAACATATTCACAAAAAACCAGATTTTTCCCTTCCAGTTATGAAAAAAGCCGCGCATGTACGCGCCGAAGCCTTCCCTTTTCCGCGTCATCCTTAATCCCCCTACTTAAAAAAGTTAAACGCATCCCCGTTGATGTTGTAGGGATAAATTTCCATAATGATATAGTCAAATTTATTTTCCCTCACATAGCTTTCAATATCCAGCATATGTGATTCCTCTAACGACCAGATAGCGTCAAGCTCACTGCACATGGGCGCGAGGAATACCATCATCGGCGAAAAATAAGAGTCCCTGATCGCAAAAATTTTCACGCCCTCCGGATTGTCCTCATTGACAATATGCTCGTAGGGGCGCAGTCCGTTGAGGTAGAGAGAGTACTGCGAATCGCTGTAGATATTGTCGTGCTCTAAAAGCACGTCCGTATCCATCAGGGACTTTGTCGTGCCGCCGCGAAAATGCTGCGTTGCGTCCGTCACACCCATACAGTGCCTGTCAAATTTTCGCTCAAACGTGGGCCACAGCGCCTCGAAATCTTCCAGTCCGCTGAAATTCGCCCCCGTCTTCCGCCCCATTGATCCGAGCATACCCCGGCGGTATGTCACCAACTCATAATTTGCCGGGTTCCTATAAAATCCGTCCGGATCAAGTCCCGCGTCAAACTTTTCGTTCATCTGATCCACCAGTACCTGCGTCGCCGCAAAGGCAGCCGGAATCGTCCAGTGATGGTCTGTCTTAAAAAAGGCGTCTTGAATCGAGAGATCATCATTGGGAATATATTTTCTGCAGTCCACCGTCTCTATCCCATAGCGGTTCATATAGAACAGCGTCTCGTCCACGATCGTGTCCGGGTCGTTGACCGGCATTCCCGTGCGGAACTTCGTCTCACCCCGCACATACTTTCCGGGCGTGACGAAGAACAGTACCTTCGTCCCGTTTAGCGCTACGCAGTCCTGCAGGCGGCGCAGCCTTCTGGCGTACTCCTCCGCGTCGTTTGTGTCCTCCCGAAAAAAGGAGGCGTAGTGCAGATAGCCGTCTTCATCCTTGATATAGCTGAAATTGTTAAACTCCCGCTTGTCCAAAAGCACCTGTATATAAGAGTATGTCTCAATAAATTCCATCCGTCCGTACATAGAGCTTATGATGCTCTCGTCCAAAGCCGAGACTGTCTGAGCGATCGTATCGGGAGCGCTCTGCAGCGAAATACCCTCCGCCAGACGCTCCTCCACCGTCTCCACCCACGCGTCTTTGCCGTACCACGCGTTCACTCCGGCATAGGCAAATACGCCCGCCAAAAAGAGCACGGCAAAGATCTGTTTCCTCAAAATATACGCCTTCAACGGGTCGTTTTTTCTTCTTCCCTTTCTCCCTGTCACAAAGCCACCCCGCTAGAAATTAAAGTAAATAAACGGATTGTACGTACCGCTTGCCATGTAAGCCACGCACACGATCAAAAGCAGCATCAGACCGATCGGATAGGCGAGAACGCCCACCCGGCTAATCGGCGATTTCGGATTTTTATAGAGAATCTCATTCATGTTTCTGGCAATCGGCATGGAAAACAGAATGCCCAGAACGAGAAACACAAAATTTTCCCTGATCATCATTACCGCCAAATCGCTGTAAAAGCCGTTGTTGTTTACGCCCAGCATATTCATGAAAAACCGTCCCGCCTGATAGAGATTTTCCGCGCGGAACACCACCCAGAGCGCATTGACGATCATCAGCGTATAAAAATGTTTGACAAACCTGCTCTTTATCTTTTTCGGATACTCGAAAAAACGCTCCGCAAGCTGGAACACGAAATACATCAGCCCCCAGAAAATAAAGGTCCAGTTCGCGCCGTGCCAGATTCCTGTCAACAGCCAGACCACAAGCATGTTGCGAACCATAAAGTCCTGATTTTTCACGCGGCTGCCGCCAAGCGGAAAGTACACGTATTCCCGAAACCAGTCTGTCAGGGAAATATGCCATCTTCTCCAGAAATCGGAGATCGATTCCGCAATGTAAGGATAATTGAAGTTCTCGGGAAACTTAAAACCAAAACAGAGCCCAAGCCCGATCGCCATGTCGGAATACGCCGAAAAGTCATAATAAATCTGCAGGCTGTAGGAAATACTTCCAAGCCACGCCAGCATCGCCGGCACTGCCATCCGCTCCGTGCCAATCATGGACCAACGGAAGATATTGTCCGCCATCCCCGCAAAACAGTTGGAGAGCAGAATCTTCTTGCCAAGCCCCACCGTAAAGCGGCAGATTCCCATGGAGAACATATTAAAACTTGACTTTCTGTGACGAATCTGTTCCGCTATCGTGTTGTACTGGATAATCGGTCCGGCGATCAGCTGTGGAAAGAAGGAGATGTAGAGTCCCACATAGAAGGGATTCTCCGCCCTGACCGTTCCCCGGTACACGTCCACCACATAGGACATTGCCTGAAAGGTAAAAAAGGAAATACCGATCGGCAGCGGCAAAGACACCGGTTCTACACCGAAAATTTCCATCACAAACCCCAGATATTTAAACACAAACAAGGTCGCAAGATTCAAGGCGACCGCAGTGAACAACAAAACTTTTCTGCCGCCCTCTCCCTTCAGTTTCTGCATCATTCCCGCCAACAGGGAGTTGACGAGAATGGACGCGATCATCAAAAGCACGTACAACGGCTCTCCCCACGCGTAAAAAATGAGACTGGCAAGCAGCAGTATCACATTCTGACACGCTCTGGAAAAGAAGAACATGTAGTACAAGATCAGCACAACCGGGAAGAAGATGAACAAAAATACGATACTGGAAAAAAGCATACCGCATCCCCTTTCGCCTGTTCTTATTTTTTCCTATATTTCCTGTAACTGAAAAGAAAGAGGCTCAGTCCCGCCACACAGACAATCCGTATGCCGTTAATCACAAGCGGGTCGTTTAACACCGACAAGAAGTAATCCCTCTCCTGTACCGCCTCCGCGGCAATCTTCGTGAGCAATATCATAATTCCAATCAACCCTTTCTGATAATCAAAACCGCGGGCATAAAGAATAAAATCATCACAAGCATTAGGAACAGCTTATTTTCACCCCGGATAGACGTATCGTAAACCGTCGATTTTTCCAACACGCGCAGCCCCGTCTGCATAGCTTTCCCGTGCTTGTAAAGGTACGTCTTTATGTTATAGATCTCCTGATCGTAATTGTCGTTAAACCGGCTGACCAGCATATTGTCCTCATCCAGATAATCTAACAGATAGTAGTTATGCCAGTTCTGTCTGGAATCGTCGTAGTAATCAGCCGCCCAGCGATACCACTCCCGCTCTCTGGCGGAGCGAATGTACGCAGTCGTCTCGTCGATCACATCACAGATATGCTCGTGGGACAGCGTGCTTTTTTGTAAAACAGCGTACCGCGCCTGCAAAGCGTCCACAAAACGGATGTCTTTCGTGAAGCGGTCGAAGAAAGGTCTTTCCTGAAACGCCATCGTTTCCGTCTCCATCTCCTCCATCGCGTAATTGTTCATCGCCTGATCGAAGTCCCACACCGGTCCAATCTTGAGCGGTTCCCCGGAATTTTTATACATGTAGGTGGAGTGCATACCCGCGTCATAATTTCCAAAAAATTCGTTTAACAGAAAATAGTCCACGAAGGTATCGACGTCGATATATTTGTCGTAAGTGCCGAACCCATCCTCCCTGTCAGAATAAATGACCCGCTCGATCTGCGAAAAATCATTCTCGATATAGCGCAGCGCCCTGTCCGTGATCCGCTCCTCCGAAGGGTATTTCAGACCAATCCACTCCTCCGAAAGCCCCTCGAGCCGCCGCCCGGTTTCCAGCATTTTGTCAAAATGCGTAAACCTGTCCCTGCGGACAATGTAGCTTGTATAAAGATTCTTCTCGTTAAAGGAATCAATCGGAATCCGGTTGACGTCCCTCGCCACCGTCTCCATCATCAGATAAAGCCCCTGATAGACATACCTGTCCCCGTCCTGTATGACCACTTCGCAAAACTGGCTGTCCGGCGTCACCTCCGAGATCTCCGAGCTAATCCGGTAGGCGAGATAATTGCGGATCATGCTCTTGTCCGCCATGCTCCCGTTCAAAATCCAGCTGTCGTGCGCACCCATGCCGAAAATATCCACCTCGTTGTCAAGCCCTTCCGCCGTCCTCAATTTCAGAAGGTACTGCACTTTGTCAAACTCGTAGGAAGTGTGCCCCCTCTTTTTGATCAGCAGGTCGCTCTGCGCCGCAGGCTTGTCCGTTATGCAATTGTCAAATTTGCCGTTGTCTATGACGCGGATATGCCCTTTGATGTAGGGTTCCTCCCCGGTGAGATACTCCTTCTGGTCCTTAAATCCTTTATAGTCAGCCAGTTCTCCCTCCATGGAAAGAATCACAATCGGCAGATTGGAGCGAAACCCGTCCCGCACCGTATAGTCCTCCTCCAGATAGAGGAGCGGATCTTCCGTGTGGGGATCTGCCGGCAGTTCAAAATAGGTATTCCTGTTGATATCCCTGTTTCGATACGCCGCATAGCCGCGCAGGAATCCGCATCCCGCCGCAGCCAGAATCATCAGGGCACACACGCCAAGCAGACAGACTTTTCTTCGTCCCTGCGACATACTCTGTCTCCTATTGGCTGATCTCATCATCCTGTCTGACCAAGCTGACCGTGGAAACGCCCTCGATCCCCGACAGGTTTCTCACCAGTTTTCCGTTCCGTTTTTCCGAATTTCTCAACTGCTTATCCGAAATCTCATAGATAAATTCCTCGGTCTGCGTCTTCACCGCCCGGTTGTGCACCCGGAGCGACGCCCTGCCTCCAAACAGGTTTCCCATATGCTTTTCCACCTCTTCCCCCGCTCCCGGCGTACAGTTCACAATCACCATGATGCGGCAGTTGTCCCGGATAAAGCCGAAAAGAATTAAGAAAGCAAAAATAAGAGCAGAGCCGATCGCCGCGATGAGATAGTCGGAAACGCCGCAGCAAATTCCCACCGCAATGCTCCAGAAAATATACGCCGTGTCTCTCGGGTCTTTGATCGCCGTCCGAAACCGCACAATGGAAAGCGCGCCCACCATACCGAGAGAAAGCGCTATGTTATTGCCGATCACATTCATGACAAGCGTCGTTACAAGCGTCAGCATGACGATGGACACATTGAACCGCTCGCTGTATACCGGACCCGAATGCGATACCTTGTAGGAAATATAAATCAGACAGGCGATAACCGCCGCCGCCAGAAAATTGATCAGCACATCCGTGATCGTCAGACCATTCGTCGCATTTGACAGACTGTTGTAAAGTACCTCTTTCATCTCAATTCCGTCCTCTCTTTGATATCATTCTCGCCTTACAGTATTTACTGTTTGAGACCTGCGCCTTATCGCACCGGTTCAATTCATTTTTAATATAAGTAAAAAGAAATCCCGTGTATTTCACTTCCATTGTCACCAGTCCCGGCGGGCTGACAGGATACAGTGGCAAGTCATTCCGAAACAGGTCAAAATTCGACTCGCTCGCCCGCAGATTCTGATCAAAGGTAATTCTCGTGTCGTTTTGATCCGTGATGTAGGCATAGCGGTCATACTCCACAATGCATTTCGGTCGGTAACAGCGAGCGCTCAAAAAAGCGTAGAGCCACTTCGCAAGTGGTTCGTCCCGATCCGACAGAAAACGGTAGTCGCCCTCCGTCATCCGCATGGACTCCTCCCGGTTCAGAATCAGGGAACGCTTCCGCTGAAAGCCGCCCGTTTTTTCCTTGACCTCAAGCTTCGCCGTCTGCGCGTCTGCGCTGTAAACCCGCAGGCGTATCTTCTGCCTCTCGTCGTATCCCTCCACTTTCTCCTCAAAATCCGCATCGCGGAGCGTGTCGAAATAGAGGGAACGCACCAGATAGCCCTTTTCCCCGTTATGCGGATCGCACGCCATAAAAATGCCAAGCCGCCTTTTCATGTCCGCCATCTCCAGCGGACCAATATCATATTTCACTTCTGTTCTCGTCACATCAAGCAACTTCAGTCCCTGCCTTTCGACGCCCTGCCCGCAATAAAAAGACCGATTCCCGCCGCCACAGCCGCAGCGCCCTTTGCAATTCTGCCGTACCGTTTTCTCAGAAAATTCCGGCGCTTGTCGGGCGTTACTTTAATCTGCGGCGCGACCGCCGCAACCCTGTCCATCGCATCCGCCGCTCTGGTCATGGCATCCGCCGCTTTGCTCATAACGTCAACCGCTTCGCGCTTCGCGGTCGTCACCGCCTCGGCATGTCTGCTCGCCGCCATCGCTGCCAGCTCGATATCCACCTGTTTAAACCGCTGCCGGTTTTTCAGATACTCGTTCATCTGCCGCACAAAAAGGGCGTCCTCCAGAATGTCAGGATCCGGCTCAGGCACTGTTAGGGCAAACTCGGGAGCAGGGACGTTCTCTGTAATCGTCTCTACGGCTGCCGCAGGCTGCGCATCCATCTCAGATATGTGAAGGACTGCCCCCGTCTCTGACTCTGCAACCGGCTCCTCTGCCATCACCGACTCCACAACTGGCTCCTCCGCCATCACCGGCTCCACGACAGGCTCCTCTTCCTCCTCAGCCACGGGAAGAATTTCCTCCGGTTCGGGTTCCGCAACCGGATCCTCTGCTGTCGCAGGTTCCGGCACCGCCACTGCTGCCGCCACTCCGGCTGCTGCCGCCGTCTCCATCACAATATATTCCAGCCCGTCCTCATCCGCTTTCGGGCGGGGCATCCGCAGCAGATCATTGTAGCATTTAAAGCGCACCGCCTTCGCTCTCCGAAAATACTGGAAGACCAGCCCGCCCACACCACAGACCGCCGCGATCACAACCGACTCAATCAGCCCGCGCCAGATAAACCAGTAGATTGCCAGCCCGATAATCGCCGCCCCGAGAGGCGCGGCAATCAGATAAATATTCTTTCCGAGCGCATTCCTGATACGCAGTTTATCCAGAAAATACCCCCAGATGATATCCAGAAAATACACGATACATATGCCCAGAAACGTAAGCGAGACCGTCAGAAACATCCTGATGACAAGATTTCCCGTCATAGGCTCTATCAGAAGAAACGAGACATAACAAGCCACGGTGCCGACTCCGAGAAACAGCACCGTTTTGAAATATTTATACCCCCAGAAGCAAAAAAGAATCCCCACAAGCATCAAAATAATGACGCCCGCAAATACAAGCAATTCCTTTGTAAACAACAATTCACCCTGCCATTTCGGCACATGCAGTACAAACTTATCCAAAGCGTTCCCCTTTACCAATCACACCATTAATAGACGATTGCAATTATTTTATCATTTTTGGTAAAATATGGCAACATTTAGTCGAATTTTCTCTCTTATTTTGTAAGATTTGCACAGCGCCGCTTTCTGGGTTTTGTGATATTTTATCCGTAAATCAAAAAATAAACCACTTAACTGCGCAGCAGCCCGAGAACTGCCGAACTCTCGTGAATGCGCTTCTCCCGCTCCGTAGGATCCATCCCCAGCCTGACCAGCCCCATAATGCATGCACCCACCACCGGCTCATAACATGCCTGCACGACCTTCGCACCCTGCAGCCGCTCCTGAATCCCTTTTACTACGCGGCAGGTGAGGGGGTTGTCCGCTCCCTTGAATACGCTTCCCGCCAGCACGATCTCTTCTTCCTCCGCCTTCATGTCCATTTTTCGAAGCCCCGCCTCAATATACGCGACAATCTCTCCCGCAAAATCGTCCAGAAGAGCACACGCCGCCTCATCCTCTCTCTGCGCAACCATCAGAATCTGCGGCACCAGAAAACGCAGTTCTTTTCGGAACCCACTCTCCGTCATATACCGTTTGAGCAGCGCATCCACATCGGACACCTGCGCCTGCCCCAAAAACAGCGGCGTCAGTTTCGTAGGCGAACACAGTCCCAGCTCCGCGTCAAATACCTTCCTCAGCGCACGCTTCGCCAGAGCGCTTCCCCCCATCGACTTCTCTTCCATATAGTCTCCGTATACAAACTGCCTGCCGTTTTTATCAATCAGAGCGCCGTTCAGCCCCGTTCCCGCGCAGATCACTACGCCGTGGGTACGCATGGCGCCGCTATAGAACGCGATCACCGCGTCGTTGCAGGCAAAAATCTCGTAAAGCGAAAGCTTTTCCCGCAGCGCGTCCCTGATCATGACGTCGTCCCCGACCCAGTCGATACCCCCGACACCCGCCACCGTGTATGCAATGTCCTCTTTCGCGATCCCTGCGTTTTGAACCGCCTCCTCCGCAGCCGAAACCATCTGTGCCAGCGCGCTGTCCAATCCCTCGTTGGGAAAATAAGCCCCCTTCGTCGTCGCGTTTCCCACGATAAACCCGTCTTCGCGCATCACAGCTGCTGCCGTCTTCGTGCCTCCCTGATCGATTCCCAGAATATATCTCTCGTTCCTTCTTATTTTATCCATGATAGTCTCCCTTCATAAATATTCCCCGCATTACTCCCCGTTTCATGCGACGAAATGTGTATCGTTTTACACCTTATTATTATCGTACTCAATTCCTATGTAACTGTCAACACACAAACTTCATATTCCATTTTGTTTACATGTATTTTAAGTATTATCGTATACAGTGCGACACTGAAAGCGCTTTTCACAGTTTCTCTTTTTTGCAGTTCTCGATGTTTCCCCCACAATACCCGCAACATTTTTGTTGACAATATGACACACTATGTTACAATATAAATGTAGATTATGAAACATTTGAGTAACACACAGACAACACAGACAGAAACCGAACTCACCGGAACAACATCACACGAAATTTTCCGGCAAACCGGCAAGAAGGGAGGCGGCATATGGCTACCATATCAGATATTGCGAAACAGGCGAATGTTTCCAGAACATTAGTTTCCCGAGTCCTGAACAATAAGCCAGGGGTCAGTCCCGAAAATCGAAAAAAAATTTTGGAAATCATAGAGGAAAACCACTACGTCCCGAACGGTCTCGCAAAATCTTTAGTGCTGCAAAAAACAGGTACCATCGGCGTAGTCATGGACGATCTGTGCAACGACTTTTTCTTTCAGCTCATCCGCGGACTGCAGGACGGCGCGGAGGCACACGATTACAACATCCTCTTTTGCAGCGGGCGAAAAGATATGGCAGCGAAGCTGAAATATGTAGATTATCTGACGAGCGGCTGCACGGACGGCATTATCGCCTATGGGAGCTGCTTTGACGACGAAAAACTGTTCCGTTACGTGGCGGCGAAATCGGCGAGCAGCGTCCTGATCGAGAGCAACTTAAGTGACTGCCGCGCAGACAAAATCCTGCTCGACAATTTCCGCGGCGCCTACACCGCCACGGAACACCTGATCAAACAGGGACGAAAAAACATCATACATGTCACCTGCGATATGAATTACGATGTGGGGCTGGAACGGCTGAACGGCTTTGTCTGTGCCATGCACGATTATCGGATGCCTCTCAGTCCCGATTCCATCCTTTACGCCGACCACTTTGAGGAGATCGCCTATCAGCAGATGAAAAAGCGGCTGGCGCAAGGTGACCGCCCGGACGCCTGTTTCGCGGGAGCCGACAAGCCGGCATACGGTGTTCTGCGCGCTGCTCTGGAAACCGGAATTTCAGTTCCCGGAGACCTCTCGCTGATTGGCTTTGACGACGACGTTCCCGATTCCAAGGATATGTTGTTCCCCGCCCTCTCCACTATGCGGCAGCCTCTCTACGAGATGGGACATGCCGGCGTAGAACTTTTGCTCGATCGGATCAACGGGGCGGAGGGCGAACCCGTCACCCGGACATTCGAGGCGGAACTGGTTTTGCGGGAGACATGCAGGTAATGCACAAAACGTAACTTTTAATATACTGCTTTGCACAGCAGCATATAAACAATAGAAAGGAGCAATCATGACAGACAGAGGTTTAAAAATCGCAACCATCGGCGGCGGTTCCAGCTACACACCGGAACTGAATGAGGGCTTTATCAAACGGTATGACAGCCTTCCCGTGAAAGATATCTGGCTTGTGGACGTGGAAGCCGGGCTGGAAAAGCTGCATATCGTCACCGAGCTTGCAAAAAGAATGGTGGAAAAAAGCGGCGTTGACTTGCAGATTCACGCGACCACAAACCGAGAGGAGGCGTTAACGGACGCGGATTTCGTCACCACCCAGTTTCGCGTAGGACTCTTGGACGCCCGCATCCGGGATGAAAGGATTCCCCTGCGCTACGGCAGAATCGGTCAGGAAACCACAGGTGCGGGCGGTTTCGCCAAGGCGCTTCGCTCCGTTCCCGTCATTCTCGATATCTGTCACGATATGGAGCGGCTGTGCCCCGACGCTTTTCTGATTAATTTCGCAAACCCCTCGGGCATCCTGACGGAAGCGGCACTAAATCACAGTGCCGTCAAAGCCATTGGGCTGTGCAACTGCCCTATCAACATGATAAGCGATATGGCAGAAAAATTTGGCTGCGCCCCGGACGACGTATTCTGCGATTTCGTCGGCATCAATCATCTGGTGTGGGCGAAACGCGTACTGGTGCGCGGGGAGGACGTGACCGCAGAGGCGATTGAAAAACTCTGCTCCGAATCAGCCAAAGAGGTGATGGCAAACATCCCGGAAATCCACTACGATCCCACGTTCTTAAAATCTCTGGGAATGGTGCCCGTGAGCTATCTGAAATATTATTATATGCAGCCGGAGATGTTCGCCGAGTGCGACCACGCCGCGAAGGAGGAAGGCTGCCGCGCGGAGGTCATCAAGCAGGTGGAAAAAGACCTTTTCGCCCTCTACCAGGATCCCGCTCTGGATATCAAACCGCCCCAGCTTGCGAAGCGCGGCGGCGCGCGTTACTCGGATGCGGCATGCAGCCTGATCGACTCTATCTACAACAACAAAAAAGACATCCAGACCGTGAATGTCCTAAACTGCGGTGCAAACGCGGATCTTCCCGACAGCGCGTCCATCGAGCGCAACTGCGTGATCGACAAAGACGGGGCACACCCCATACACATCGGGCGCACCCCGTTAAAAATCCGCGGTCTCTTACAGAACGTGAAAGCTTACGAGCAGCTTACCATCGAAGCCGCCGTAACCGGCGATTATGACTGTGCACTGCAGGCGCTTGCCATCCATCCGCTTGTGGGATCCGCCACCGTGGCAAAACAGATCCTGGACGATATCCTTGCGGAGAACCGGGACTACCTGCCGCAGTTCAATCACTGACCCATTTGGTCAAGAAGGGCAATCTTCACATCATAAAGCCTGCTTGAAAGATCGACATGTACCCTGTGCGGATTCACCAGACGCCTTGTCTCGTCCCACAGGGTATTTTGTTCTACCTGACAGTAGGCACGGATATCCATGACCTTCGGGGATGTATAGCAGCACGCGCCGTCTTTGAAAATCGGCGTCATCAGTTCCCGCAGACGGTAACTCCCCGCCGGGAGGTTTGTCTTTTTCCACGGCTCCACCGGATCAAAGAGCAAAAGCGGTTTGTTTTCGTCGTACGTCTCGTCCACCAGACAGATCAGATCGGCTTTTATCTTTCCGCTCTCCCTGTCGTATACGCGGTAGATCGTCTTATTGCCGGGGTTCGTCACCTTTTCCGTATTTTCTGAAAGCTTGATCTTCGGAATAAACTCCCCGTCGTCATCCATAATCGCCGCCAGTTTATATACGCCCCCAAAAGAAGGGCAGTCCTTCGACGTGATCAGATGTGTTCCCACGCCCCACGAGGTAATTTTCGCGCCCTGATCCTTCAGGCTCTGGATCAGAAATTCATCCAGATCGTTAGAGGCGGAGATCACCGCATCGGGAAATCCCGCTTCGTCCAGCATCCTTCTCGCCTCCTTGGAGAGATATGCCAAATCGCCGCTGTCCAGACGTATGCCGTAAAAGGTCAGGGGAACGCCCGCCTCCCGCATCTCCTTGAAGACACGGATCGCGTTCGGCACACCCGATTTCAAGGTGTCGTAGGTGTCCACCAAAAGGGTGCATGCGGACGGGTACATATCCGCATACGTCCGGAACGCCGTGTATTCGTCCGGAAAACTCATAATCCAGCTGTGGGCGTGGGTGCCCTTGACCGGCACGTCAAAAAGCTGTCCGCAGAGCACGTTGGAAGTGCCCACACAGCCGCCGATCACTGCCGCACGCGCCCCGTATGTTCCCGCGTCGGGACCCTGCGCGCGCCGGAGTCCGAACTCCATCACCCCGTCGCCCTGTGCTGCGTAGCAGACCCTCGCCGCCTTGGTGGCGATGAGACTCTGGTGGTTGATGATATTTAAAATCGCCGTCTCCACAAGCTGCGCCTGCATGATCGGCGCAATCACCTTTACGAGCGGTTCCCTGGGGAATACCACCGTCCCCTCGGGAATTGCGTACACGTCTCCCGTAAAGCGGAAATCCGCCAGATAGTCGAGGAAATCCTGCTCGAAAATCCCCAGCCCCGCCAGATAGTCGATATCCTCTTTTTCAAAACGAAGTTCCCTGATGTACTGAATCAGCTGCTCCACTCCCGCCATAACGGCGAAACCGCCGTCGCAGGGATTGTTTCTGTAAAAGGCGTCAAAGATAACCGTCTCGTTCCGATCCTTGTTCTTAAAATACCCCTGCATCATCGTCAGCTCATACAGATCGGTGAGCAGCGTCAGGTTTTGTCTGTCCATGGGAATCCTCCTTTAATTTGCATACTTGAAATTTTTCGTCTTCTCCTTTAACTCTACCGCCTGCGTGTGGACATTGCCTGCCCATTGCTCAAGGGCGCGGCTCACTTCGCTCTGCTTGTCTGAGATCGCCAGCGCCTCCTTGGAATCCTGCATGCACAGATCCGTATTTTTCTCAATGACCTCGTAGGACGCCGTCAGAACCTGCGTCGCGCGGATAAACTCCTGCATCTCGTCCGCAAGACTGCCGTTGATGCCGTCGTCTGCTCCAGCGCATGCACATGCCCGATGTTCTCAGCAAGTTTCTGGTTGACCGTCTCCACAGTCTGCGCCATCTCGGCAAATTTCGTCTTATAGTTCTGAATCCTTCCGTCCAGATGCGTCAACTCTTCCCTGCTGCCGTTTACACTCCGATACTGCTCCGTCAAAGTATTATGTATATTTCCCATACTCTGCTCTACCTGCCCGGAACCGTTCACAATGCTCTCCATCACTTCCTTAATGCGCTCGGAAGAATCTTCTATGCGCTGCGACGCCTCCTCGGAAGTCTCCAGCACACCGCGCAGGCTCTGCATCAGTTCATTAAAGCCGCCGGCAAGCCTTCCTATCTCGTCCTTCGTAGTCACAGCCACATTTTCCGCAAAGTTTTTGGACGTCACACACTTTTCCAGTACCGTGATCGGTCCCACCACCTTCCTTGTGATAAGCGCGATAATGATAACACCGATCACCAGAGACGCTGCCGCCGCCACACCGAACCCCCTGAGCATAGAGTAGGTGTCCTGATACAGCACGTTCTTTTCCAGAGCGATCGCCACAATTCAGCCGCACGCATCCACTTTGCCGCCGTAGATCATCCTCTGTATACCATCATAATCCGTAACTTCAATTCCTGCAACCGTTTCTCCCGATTTCAGACGCTCCGCCAGTTCCCGTAAGGATTGCCCGACAGCGCCGTGAGTGTGACGGGCGCGTCGTCCACAAAGCCGTAATCCTCGTTCGGATGCACCATCAAGCCCTGACTCTGGTCAATCAGCATCGCGTAACTGTTTCCCGCCACCTCACACTGGTTGACGATTCCGAACACTTCATCTATAAAAATATCCTCCGCCAGCACACCAGCAAACTGCCCGTCAAACTGAATCCGCTTGGAGAGGGTGATGACATAGCGCTCCGTATCCGCGTCCTTGTATGCGGATTCAAAATAAGTCTGCTCCGTGTCCTTCGCGCCCAGATACCACGAACGTTTCGTAAAATCTACCGTTCCGTCCGGCATATAGCCGCTCCCCGCCGCCATCTGGTTCTGCTCGTTTGTGTAATAAATATCGTACAAGGTATCGTCCCGCGCATTGCTCTTTTCCAGCATACTAGAAAGAAACGCACACTGTTCCTCGAAATCCGTTATTCCCGAAGCCTCCATTTCATCCGCCACCGTGTCGAGGTAAATCACATAGCCGTGAATCCATTCCGCAATCTTCTCTGAATTTTGTTTTGCCAGAAGCTCCGCGTTGCTGCCCTCCTTGTCGTAAAGCCGTCTTGACGCGACCGTATAACTTATGCCGCTTGTCAAAAACAGACAGATGATACAGATAATACAAGTCACTACAATCAACTTTAACTTTAGGCTTTTCATTGGTAATCCTCCTCTAAACCTGATATGTAATGATGCATAATCTACTATAGCACACTTCCCTTTGTCCTGTGATGACATTTTTCCTGTAAATGCCGTTATTTGTACATAATTTACCTGACGTTTACTTTTGCGGGTGATTTGGGGCAAATCGTCAGCATTCCGGCTCCGCTTTTGCGCGCAAAAAAACCGCCCCGCATCTTGCGCAGGGCAGTTTTTTGTATTTCCTTTTACTGCTCCATCTGTCTGCCGAGAAATCCTGCCGCCGACTGGATCAGCTTCTGCTCCACCTCGCCCATTTTGGACTTGTGGTCCATCTCCACAAGAATCACGGAACCGATGACATCCCCCTCGCAGATAATGGGGCTGATCGCTTCGTGGCTGAAATCATCCCCCTCCAGGCTGACCTGAATAAAGTTTCTATCTCCCTTGGTCGCTACCACGCTCTCCCTGTGATCGATTTTTTCTTCCAGCTCCCTGCTGATAGACTTGCCAAGCAGATTTTTCATGCCGCCCGACACCGCAATGAACTGATCTCTGTCCGTGATGAGCGCGATATGCCCGGAAACCTGCGCCATACTCTCCGCGTATTGCTTGGCAAAAGTTCCCATCTCGCCGATGGGCGAATATTTTTTTAAAATGATCTCTCCTTCCCTGTCCGTATAAATCTCTAACGGGTCCGCCTCCCTGATCCGCAAGGTCCTGCGAATCTCCTTGGGGATCACAATACGTCCCAGATCATCTATTCTTCTGACAATTCCTGTTGCTTTCATATCTTATAACCTCCGTCTGTAAAATCGTAGCTATTTTATTTTTGTGTTTTACTATTATTTGTAGAGTAGGAAATTATATACATTCAACCGCACTGCACTCCAATCCACCATAATATTCCATAGAAAAAATTAGTATTCTTTTGGTGTCAGTTATATTATACTGATTGTATTGGTATGAAAAGGAGATCCGGTCACAATGACGAATGAAATAATAAAATCTCTATATGAAAGAAAATCTATCCGTGTATTTACCGATGAGAAAATATCTTGTGAAGATAAAAACAGTATCCTGCAGGCGGCATTACAGGCGCCTTCGGCGGGTTGTCAGTTACTGTATACCATTATCGACATTACGGATGCAGATAAAATGGAAAAGCTTGCCGTACTATGTGACAACCAGCTCTTTATGGCAAAAGCAAAAATGATGCTTGTCTTTTGTGCTGACTGTCGAAAATGGCTCTCCTTTTATGAGGAAGCAGGGCTGAAACCGCGCGACCCCGGCGTCGGTGATTTACTGCTGGCTGTGGAGGACGCGCTGATTGCAGCGCAAAACGCGGTGATCACTGCGGAAAGTCTGGGAATCGGCTCCTGCTATATCGGCGACGTCATGGAAAACGCGGAAGAGATGAAAGCGGTTTTACAGCTTCCGCAATATGTATACCCCGCATGTCTGCTTGTTTTCGGACACCCGACCGAGCAGCAGAAGCTTCGGAAAAAGCCAGCGCGGTTCCGGGTATCCGATATCGTCTGCGAGAACAGTTATCAGGATAAGAACAGCGCGCAGATACGGAAAATGTTTGCAGAACGAACAGACGGGAAAAATTACGACGAATGGATGGAGGCTTTCTGGAAAAGAAAATACGAATCGGATTTTTCCAGAGAAATGAACCGTTCCATGGAAGTGTATCTGCGTGATTTTCTGAAATAAAAAACGAATGTCTTCGGATAATTGAAAAAAATGGAGGTAAATTTACATATGGCACAGACATTATCGGTTCTTGAAATGGTACTACCCGTCGTAGTTATGCTCTCTATCGGCTATTTCTGCCGGGTATCCGGCATCCTTACCAAAGAAGGGTTAAACGGTGTCAAGAGTGTTATCTCAAACATCACCTTGCCGGTTGTGCTGTTTCAGGCTTTTTACGCTACATCCTACTCCCTTGACAGCCTGTTTATGTTCAGCGTTGTTTTTATAAGCTGCTTACTGGCTCTGGGATGCGGTTTCCTGTTAAATCGCTTTGTATCCAATTCCAAACTTATGCCCTATCTGCTGTCCGGCTTTGAGGTCGGCATGCTGGGATACGCCCTGTACGGGCTGCTCGCCGGTCCTGACCAGCTTTCCTACATGGCGACCGTGGATTTAGGACAGGTGCTGTTCGTATTCACGATATACCTGACGCTTTTAAAAAATGCCACGGGACAGAAGCCTTCTCTCAAGGAAATGTTAAAAGAAATGTGTAAGAACCCCGCTTTCCGGGGCGTTACTCTCGGACTTATCGTAGGCGTTACGGGACTCGGCAATCTGATCACCGCCTCGCCCGTCAGCCCGATATTCTCCGCCGTTATTGAGATGATCACCCTGCCCACATCCGCTATGATCCTGATTATTGTGGGCTATGAATTGTCCCTGCGAAAAGACCTGATCGTCCCGGTTGTAAAGACACTGATTTTCCGTACCGTGGTGATGGGAGCGCTTTTATGCGCCGCCGCGCTTATCGTCTTTCAGGTCATGCCTTTCGACAAACAGCTCTTTATGGCGCTGGTTCTGCTGTTCGCCCTGCCCGCGCCGTTTGTCATCCCGCTGTATGCGGATGTGGAGTCGGAGGGCGTCTATATTTCCAACACGCTCTCCATGGGGACGCTGATTACAATTCTGGTTTTCGTGGGATTGTCGGTGTATGCGGTGGGGTGAGGCGTTATTTTTTCACACCCTTCGCCCCGGACAAATTCGCATTCTGTAAAATGTTGCTGTCAAAGGAAGTCATCATACTCTGCTCCTCCCGCTCCCTCTTGAGCGCCAGCTTGACCATATCGTCCAGCAGCTCCGCATAAGGCTTGCCGAGCGCCTCCCACAGATAGAATGCCAAGGAGCCCGGAATAGGATTGATTTCATTTACATACACCTTGTCCGCGTCCCTATCGATCATAAAGTCAATGCGGGACACACCGTTACATCCGAGTGTCTGGAATGTTTTCACCGCCAGCTCACGAATCTCCTCCCGCTTCTCAGGCGTCAGTTTCGCCGGCAGTTCCCTTCTCGCGGTTCTCATGCCCTCTGAACCGCCTTTGCCTCCCGCCACATATTTATCCTCATAGCTTAAAATCTCATCGCTGGAGATCGGCTCTTCACACTCAGAGGCATGTGCCTCCTCATAGTCTCCCAGAACCGCGCAGTTGATTTCCCGCAGATTCATAATCGCCCGCTCGACAAGCACTTTCGGTCCGAAGGTGAATGCGTACTCCAACGCTTCCCGCAGCTCTTCCCTGTCTTTCGCCACTTTAATTCCCACGCTGGAACCCAGATTGACAGGTTTCACGATAACAGGATAGGGAATCTTTTTCTCCACCCTGTCGTAAGCCTCCTGCTCCCCACTCTCGTATTCCTTCCCATACAGCGTCACACAGTCCAAAACGGGAATGTCGTTATCCTTAAGTACCGTCTTCATCACATATTTATCCATAGTGACAGCCGACGCCATCACATCACAGCCTGCAAAAGGGATATTATAGTGCCTCAAAAATCCCTGCAAAGAACCGTCCTCCACGTTCGCGCCGTGCACCACCGGAAACGCCACGTCAATCTGCGCCACCTCAGAGCTGCCGAACTTTTTCTCCGGGTACTGGATCAGCTTTACGCCGTTTTTCTCACCCATCAGGAAGACGCGGGTGCTCTTTTTCAACAGATCCGGAATATTCCTGTAGTTGGCAATATCGGCAATCAGCTCGCCCGTATAAAGCTCGTTTTCTTTCGTGATGTAGATGGGAACCAGATCGTATTTCTCTTTATTGAAAGCGTTGTACGCCTGTAAACCGGAGATCACGGAAACCTCATGTTCCACGCTCTTACCGCCGAAAAAGACTCCTACTCTAATTTTCATAATTGTTTATTGCCTCCTTCTATGTTCCCTGCTTTTTCATATATCTGCACGGTTCTGTGCTTACGCATAGTTATCGGGCAGATCGTTCTCGATCAGGATAACTTTCTGCTTCTCACCGGGAATCGCATTTACCATCCGGAACGCCTCCTGCAGATCGTCCACCGGAATCATCCTGTTCTCCGGAAATCCGGCTTCCAAAAGCCCATCCTGAATCGGCTTTGTCTGCTCCTTTCCGACGAGCACGGCATAATCGCACTTGTCGGCGGCATAAATACCCACTTCTTTATTTTCATCATATTGCTTTTCACCCAGCTCTACCATACCCGGCGTGAGCAGTATGCGAAGTTCTTTAAACATTGCCAACGTATCGAGCGCCGCCTCAAACCCGCTCTTGTTGGAATTGTAAGCGTCGTCCAGCAATATCCTGTCTCCCTGCTTCACAAGCTGCAGCCTGTGGGGAACGCTCTCCAACTGTTTCACCGGATAAAGCAGCTTTTCCATCGGAATCCCCAGTGTGTGCGCTGCGGCAATGGCGCCCGCTATATTCTGCACGTTATGGCTGCCGACCAGCTTCGTGTGGAACTCGTATTCCTTCCCGGTTTCATCCTTCATTTTGAAAGAAGAACCCCGCGGGGAAACCGCGATATCGTAGGCACGGAAATCCGCGTCCTCCGCCGCGATTCCATAGCTGACTACATTCTTACCCGTCCCGGCGTTTCTGATATAAGTATTATCGTAGTTCAAAAATACTTTGCCTGACGGCGGCACTGCATCCACCAGTTCAAATTTGGTCGAAACAATGTTTTCTATGGTGTGAAAGCTTTGCAGGTGCTGTGGTCCGATCGATGTAATGATGCCGTAATCCGGATGCACCAGATCGCATATCTCCTTGATATCCCCCACTTCCCTCGCGCCCATCTCACAGATAAAAATCTCGTGAAAGGGTTTCATGTTTTCACGGATCGTCCGCACCACGCCGAGCGTCGTGTTATAATTCCCCGGCGTATGCAATACATTATACTGTGTGGAAAGCAGCGCGCTCAGATAATACTTCACGCTGGTCTTTCCGTAACTTCCCGTGACCCCAATAATTTTCAATTTGGGCATCTCCCGCAGAATACGTGCGGCATCATTGATATAATACCGGTCAATCCCCTTTTCGAGCGGATGGTTAAGCGCATTTGCCAATAAAATCAGAAATGGCTGCAGGACAAACAGGAGCAGTAAAATCAGCTCTGCATTTCTAAGCAAAGAGCGCTCCAGGAGCGGCAGTATTCCCTGCGAGGTCAGAAGCATCCCCCCACTCGCCGTCATCCACAGTCCGGGAAGCACAGTCACCGCCATCGCAAGGAAATATATCGTTCCCGTCGTAGCAAGCATCCTCTTCACGCGAGGCGTATAAACCAGCGGCTTCTTCGCCCGATGGGGTTTATTGACCAAAATAGTCATTCCGTTCATAAAACATGCCGCAATCAGACATCCACTGTTCCCAATCGCCACAAGCGGGATGGAAATCAGCGCATACAGGCATTTGCCGAGCAGTCTGCCCACATTGGTATGCACCCGCATCCACTCCCCATATTCCCTCGGCTTGTAGGAATTCTGCTGAAACATATGCATCAGATATAAAATATACCAGACCGCCCCCACCAGATAGGTGACGAGCCATATGCAAAAAAGTATTATATTCATTCCTGCCTGTGATTCCTCTCTAAAAAATCCTTTGGCAAAATCGCTGTTATTTCCGAAGCACTATAGTCAGCTACATTCCGCGTCACTATATATTCTGCTCCATATGCTTTTGCACATTCCGTCTGAAGGCAATCTTCAAAATCTGTAAAATCGTCATTTTGAAGTCCCACCAGCAATTTGTTTTTATCTATCCCCTCTACATCAAAAATGGTGCATAAATTAATCAGCATTTCCCGACGTTCTTCCGCATCATAGTCTTTTCTTAAAATGAAAAACATATTAGTAATAGAATGGGTGGCAATACAACCTTTTGTATCTCCTTCTGTGCATGTTCGCACCACTTCCTTTGCCACTTCATAAAAGGGCTCTCTTGTCAAAAGATAATCTAACAATATGTTCGTATCAATCAAAACTCTATTTACCATATTTTTCTTCCCTATAAGATGCTAATTCTGCATCATAATCGGTAACAGTGCCTTTTTTTCGTAACTGTTCCAATCTCATAAACGCCTCTTTCTTTCCTGCCTGTGTATCATTATATAGTCCGTTAACTCCCTGCATAATCTGCAAAATAAAACCTATTTTTTCTTCCGGCAGTTTTTCCAATTCTTTCATTGCCGTTTGCCGCAACACTGTCATAACCGCACCTCCATCTTCATTTACACTGTGTTCAGCCAAAAAACGCCTGCAGCGCCCCGTTCACCTTCGCGGGCTGCTCCGCGTAGGAGAAATGCCCCGCTCCCTCGCACACCACCAGTCCTGCGTCCGCGATCAGATCTTCCATCCGTCTCGCGTCCTCTATGGGCGTGGCGGTATCCAAATCGCCCCAGATCAGAAGCGTCGGGCACTTTACCAGATGTATCAACGGCTCCAAGTCCTCGTTGACCACCTTCACGAGCGTAGTCCGCATCAAAGGCGTCGCGTTGTTATAGTCGGAGGAACCGCGTTTGCGGCGCATCTCCTCCACAGCATCCGGATAGAGAAAGTGCATCACCTTCGTGCTCATAAAAGCCCTGCCGATCTTATAGCATCTGAGACACACCTTCTGCCGGAAACTTTTCTTCGGCAGAATCCCGGCGCTGTCAATCAGTACGGCGCGCTCCACGGTAAAGGGCAGATTTTCTCTCGCATTCATCTTAAAAAATACCCTGCCGCCAAAAGAATGTACCACCACACTCAGTCTCTCTATCGGAAAAGAGGCGATAAACTTCAGTACAAAATCCACGTAATCGTCCACGCACCAAGGTTTCGGCGGCTCGGGCGTCTTCCCGAAGCCCGGCATATCGAGGGCAATCACCCGCCTTCCCTGTTTCAGCGTATCAATCACGCTCCTGTACAGGGTGATGTTAGCGCCCCAGCCGTGCAGCAAAAGTACGATTTGACCTTCGCCTTCGTCTATATAATTCACAGATATTCCATCTATCTTTTTGACCATAAAATCTCCCGCGCATCTGCATCCATTTTCAGTCTATGCGCTATTTTATACCTATGTTCGCTCCCCGGCAAATATGTTTTCGCGCCGAACGCATACATTTGTATTGTACTGTATTCCCACCGTTCTATCAACCGAAAAATAGGCGGAACCGTGGCATTTTATCCTATCTTCATAAACTATGCCCACTATTCCGCCATATAATCCGCATAATCCGTCTCACTGGCAAATAACATGTACGTCCCGTTCACATATCCCATATAGCCGCTCTCCACCGAATAACCCTTCATAAATATATCCTCCTTTCAGTCCCGGTTCGCCTGTCGAATTAACGAACCTATGTTCTGAAAAGAGGATACCATTTATAAAGTCCTATATTTGGGACTTAATCATCTATTTGTAATTAAAATTACTTTTACACCGACGCCGACACCTTCGTTCCCGCATCCTCCGGCGGCTCCACCGTCCCCGCGCTCGAATAAAACACAGGCTCTAAATCCGCTTTCGGCTTGCCGCTCGTACCGTCATTCAAGTCCACGCCATCCTCATCCGTACCGTCTTTCATATCGCCGTCCGCGGCGGTGTTCTCTTTGAGAAGAACCTTGCCATCCTCACTGATTTCCACAGTGTCGACAGGTTTATCACCCTTATTTTCTTTCCTTTCCTCCTCCAGTTTCTTCTGCAGTTCCTCGCGCTCTTCCCTGCGGTTTTTGATCATCTCCTCCCGCTGTTCTTCCGCGATCTTCCGTGTCTCCTCCACGTCCTCCTTCATGCCCTCGTCCGCCACTTCCTTATACTCGTACGCGTCCTCATGGAAATCGCCCATATATCCCATCGCCCGCTCCATCATCGCGGTATCGCCCTTAAGCCTCGCCTCCTTAAAAACCCGGAACGGGGTGTTGAGCATCTCCATGTTAGTCCGTGCCCCGATCAATCCTTCCATCGTCTTTGTGTGCATAGTCGTCCTCCTTTTCTGAAATATCTGACAGCGCAAATGTGATCTGCATCTTCTATCAGTCAAATATCTGTCTATCCCCTGTTTCGACACAACAATCCGCATCTCTTAGCATCCTGTTTCAAACAACCCGTTCGATGTCATATACGGTCTCCGCAAGCGGCAGAAGCACGGAAATGTCATACACGCCGTTCTGAATTTCTGTCTTCACAACGGCATTGTACTCCCGCACCACGTCGCCCACATTCAGCAGACCAATTCCATGTCCCTGCGGTTTTTGCGTTTCCTCCTCACTCATACTGTTTTTTACTTCCAGCAAAAAGCAGCTTTTGACCGTTCCCGCCTGCACGCGGATAAAGGGCTGCATTCCCTGTCCCTGTTCTCTGCGCTGTAGTCTCCCGCACGCCTCCACCGCATTGTCCAGTATATTTCCGAAAAGGATGCACAGATCAAACTCGTTGACAGGGCACTGCTTCGGTATCCGCACATCACATTCCCATGCAATGCTTTTTCCCTCCGCCAGTTTCCGTTTCTGGCACAAAAGCGCATCCACTGCCCGGTTGCCCGTAGCCTCCTCACTCATTCCAAGCTGCGCGCTGTTCTCCATCCTTTTCAGATAATCCCCCAGCTTTTCCCATGCCTGATCCTCCCACAGACCACGCAGCGCGAGTACATGGTTTTTCAGGTCATGCCGCAGCCGCTCCGCCTGTGTGTACTGCTCCTCCAGCGTCCGATAGACCGCCGCCTGTACCCGATACTGTTCCGCCTTTTTCTGCTCCACATAAATTCTGTCCATGCCGAACACATATACCCCCGCCGCAAACAGGGATAGACCCGACAGGACAGCCCATCCGACATAACTGAAAATCTGGTCATAGTACAACCCCATATTCCCGTCGCTTCTGTAAAGTATACCGTAACCTGCACCCCAGTTTGCCGCGTAAGTGACGATCGCCACCACAAGCGGCGGAAGAGTCAGCAACGCACACCATTTCCCTGACTTTCCGTAAAAAACGCTCGCAAGCCGCTTTCTCACCCCGCACACCGCCATAATTGCTATGCAAAAGCCGCCCCACCCGATCAGTCCGAGTTCTCTCTCCCCTTCAGACCCCAAAACAGGAACGTCCACGTGCCCTACCGTGTGTTTCCAGACCAACAGCAGACAGGAAATAAGGGATTCCGAAAAGAAATACGTCAGCCATATCAACGTAATCACAGTCATCAGCACAGACACCACTTTTATTCCCTTTTCCATCTTTTTTCCAAACCGTTTCATCTTTTCACTCTCCATGATTTTGCTTCACAGAATTGCAAATGCCAAGGTATGCAGACTTATCTGAAAGACCGTTGCCTTTCGCATGACTACACCATCCCGCGCATATATTTAAGGATTTCCTCACAAAATGCTTCATACCGCCTCTTGGCAATGGCAATCCGCTCCCCGTTGTCGAGTACAAGCTCCTGCCTGTTGTACACGTCCACATATTTCAGATTGACAAGATAGCTCTTGTGACAGCGGAAAAATCCCTTTCCCTGCAGTTCTCTTTCCAAAATCCCGATCTGCTCGTAATAGCTGAAAACACCGCCGGTTCCGTGTATGTCGATCATCCGCCCCCGGATTTCAAAATAGTAAATGTCATCCAGAAACAGTTTTCTCTTCTGCCTGTCCCTGCTCACAAGGATAAATGCCTGCGACCGCTCCTCCATCTTACGGACGGCTTTCTGGAGCACCTTTTTCAGCTTTTTGTCCTCAATCGGCTTCACCAGATACTGAAACGCCTCCACGTCGTAGGCGTCGAACACATAGTCTCTACTGGCGGAAATAAAAACAAGCAGCTTATCATACGCCCTTTCCCTGACAAGCTGCGCCGTCCGCATACCGTCCATACCGCCCATGATGATATCCAGAAAAATAATGTCAAAGGTCTCCGGCGACTGCAGCAATTCCCGCCCGCTGTAAAACTGCCTTATCGTGCAGGGCGCATTCATTTCATCCAAAATCCCTCTGATCCTTGCCGCCATCCTGCTGCACTCCATGACTTCGTCGTCGCATACCGCGATCCATAACATATTTATGCTCCCTTCGCTCACGCTTGGTTTACTGCTGATATGATATATCGGCACAAAATGCGACCATGTTTCTTTTCCTGTCACGAACGGCACCTCCTATGTAATGACCGTCCGTCTATAAAAATCGAGTAGGGAAGATTTCTCTTCCCCTACTCGCTGCGCCGCCCGCGTGTTGCGTCAGCAACCATATTTTCTATGCGGGCGTGTGCATAAAAGAACGGTAAATCTATGTATAAATAGATTTACCGCTATCTCATCCTCCGATACAGCTCCCGAATCTCCTCTCCGGCTGCCAGCCCCTCCGAAAAGGCGGTCGCGCTCCCGGCTGCCATACCCATATAAAAGGCGTGCTCGTAGTCCTGCTTTTCCAGCCATCCTGCCATAAATCCCGCCACCATGGAATCTCCCGCACCGACGCCGTTTATGAGACTTCCAGCAGGCACAGGAGACTCAAATACGCTGCCGTCCTCCGCAAGAAGCACGGCGCCCTGTCCCGCCATGGACACAAGCACATTGCGCGCGCCCATCTCCTGCATCTTCCTTGCGTAAGGAATGACTGACGCCCTGTCCGCAAGGGTCACTCCAAATAATTCGCCAAGCTCATGCTGGTTTGGTTTGACTAAAAAAGGATGCCCGGGCATCGTTTTCACAAGCCCCTCTCCCGAAACATCCACCACAGTCAGAACGCCCGCAGACAGTCTCTCCATCATGCGCAGGTAAGTGTCCTGCGGCAATGAAGCAGGAATGCTCCCGGACAGAAACAGCACATCGCCCGCCGCAAGATCCGAAAGCCGTTCCGAAAGCTGCTCAAATTTCTCCCCGGAAATGTCAGGTCCCTGCCCGTTGATCTCGGTGCCCTCCACCGACTGCAGTTTCACATTGATTCTGGTAAGTCCCTTCTCCAGCACAATCAGACCGTTCCCTATGCCGCGCGCAGTAAGCTGCCTTGCCGCCCCCTTTTCCCCTTCTGGAAAACCAAGGCTCGTCGCAGCGGAACAGATCGTTGTAATGAGAAGGACCGAAATGCAGCAGAAAATCCATATGGAAACCGCCCGCCAGAGACTTGTCCGGCTCGCCCCACTCGGAAACCATCACCGCCGCAGGAAATTCCTGCTCCAGAAATGCACGGATATCCTGCCACAATTTGATCGTACCCTTTCCGTCCTCGTCGTTCTTCACGAGCGAGCCAGCCATGTCCACACGGAACCCGTCGCAGCCCGCCGAAAGCCAGAAGCGCATCACGTCTTTCATTGCCTCCCTCGTCGCCAGCGGTCCCGGCGCGTCCATTGCCTGCTGCCATTTTTTCTCGGGATTGGGCTTATAATATCCGTAATTGAGCGCAGGCTGATGGGAAAAGAAATTGACCCCGCACGCGCCCACGCGCTCTGAAATGCCCTTGAGGGCATTCATCCCATCGGGCGCCTCCCATGTATTGTCCGTCCACACATAGCGGTCTGTGTACTCGTTTCGCGCCGCCTTCATGGACTCGTGAAACCATTTGTGGTTCACCGACGTGTGCCCCGGCACCAAGTCCAGAAGCACATGCATCTCCCTCTTATGCGCCTCCTTAAAAAGCCGCACCAGATCCTCGTTGGTCCCGTAGCGGGGCGCAACGGTAAAGTAGTCCTCCACGTCGTACCCCGCGTCGTAGAAAGGTGACAGAAAACAGGGGTTCAGCCAGAGCGCGTTACAGCCGAGCTCCTTAATATAATCCAGTTTTTCGATAATGCCCTGCATATCCCCGATACCGTCAGCGTTGGTATCGTTGAAGGACTGCGGATAAATTTCATAAAAGATTGCTGTGTTCAACCAGTTTGGTCTGCCTGCCATAATAGGTTCCTCCTCAGTTTTTTGCTATTATCATATCACACAGCGGTCTTAAGCGGGCACCTTTTTTTCTATTGGATATAAATTTCCGAAACCGTATCTTCCACACCGTTGATCTGCAGTCTGACATGGACTTTTCCATTCTCAAATTCATTTAAGGGGTATGCCAGCGGTTCGGAAAGATTTGTCACGTCAACGGATTTGACCACATCCCCCTGCACCAGCCACAGGACAAGCGCCGCTCCCTCCGGCACCGTGCCGCAAGAAATATCCGCATAGAGCGTCTGGCTGTCCGCGTCCGTGATCGTCATGTTCTTTTCTTTCACAAATCCTTCACTGGCGCTTTTAAAATGCAGCTTCCAGACGCCGTTTCGATAAGTGCTGAAATCCATGATTACGCCCATGTTCCACACACGCTCATTGGAAGCGATATTTGTGTTGATACCGTTCCCGGAAGCCGCACTTACAATAAATCCGGTCAGACACACGAGCATAAGCGCCATACTCACAATGCCTGCAAAAATAAGCTTTAAATGATGCGTTCCCTGTTTTACCATCATTTGATCATCCTCCTTTTCAATTTTTGTTCCACATTCTTCACAATAGTTTGCAGTTACCGAAACTCGATGTCCGCAGGCGTGACATGCCGTCTTTATCTCCGAGCGGCGCAGAAAGTAGAGAAGCAGTCCGATAAAGGGCGAAACCGTAAAAACCATAACCGCCCACAGCACCGGATCATCGCCCCGCTTTTTACAATCCTGATACACCCACGCCGCGAAAAAGGCGGAGCCGCACAACACAAAAAATGCAGACCCGATAATCAGAACGGGATACAGCATGGAAAGACCGCCGAAACCACCATTTTCCAGAAAACTCATACCAATACACCCCTTTTCTCAATGCGAACCGTAAGTTTTTCTTTTATGTTCGCCCTTTTTAAACCCACCAGAGTAAGCAATATGCCTGCCGCTCCGACATAAAGACAGATTCCGGCGACAAAGTAAGATAAATAAATATTTTCAATTATGATCCGTGCCAAAAATGCCAGCAGAAAAAATGTGATCATATTCAAAACCATCGGCACATACCAAAGTGACAGTTTACGCATGGCAGGCTGATTTTGCAGAACAGCTTCCTGCCGGCGCAGAGCCGCTTTGAGTTTACGATCCAGTTCCGGGGTCGGCACATCCGTCATTTTCAAAGAAGCCCGGATTACTTTTTCTATTTCCATATCAGAACGATTATCTCCCATAACCTGCATCCTCCAATCTTTGTTTTATCAGGCTTCTTCCCTTGAACAATCGGCTTTTCACAGTGCCGGACGGTTTCTTTATGACAGCCGCGATCTGCTCTATGGAACAATCGGAAAGGTAAAAAAGCAAGAGCGGCACTTGAAACTTTTCTGGAAGCGTCTGCATGATTTGGCGAACCTGTGCAGTCAGCTCTTTCTGAAGATAGCCTTCTTCCACGTCTCCTTCAGACTGCATAACCGCCTCCATCTCCTCATCATAATTGCCGCATGGAGCGATGGCATTTCGACGCGCCTGTTTTCTTCTGTCGCTTTGCCAGATGTGATAGGCGAAAGAGAAAAACAGCGCTCTCGGATTTCTCTCCCAGTCGAGCGTCCACTCCGTCTCCAGCGCTTTGAGAAATGTCTGCTGATACAGGTCTTCGGCGTCCGCCTTGTCCAGACAGAGGCTCAGGCAGAATCTGTATACGTCCGTGCCGAAATTATCGATGCATTTTTCTATTTCTCCTGCGTTCACCGCCTCACCTCCTCTGCCTGTTCACCTTATATTCGTCACGAATTTGCGCGAGGTTCATTTTAAAAAAAATTTTTTCTGAAAACCTGCAAATGGGACAGATTTCTCTGCCCCATTTCCCATCACATACAATACCTGTATTTTGTTCCCAAACCGCCCTCTAACCGCGTCAGCCTACTCCGGCAAGCAGCAGTTCGTCCATCCTCGAAAGCGCCTCCCCTGTCAGCATGAGCAATGTCTCCTCATCCTTCTCGATCACCCCGCACTTCCTGTAATGCAGATAGAAGGTGGGATCTCCCTTGGGGTCAAACCGCAGTCTACCGCCGTAGTCGCTTATGAGCAGCGGAATATTTTCCACCCGAATCGGCGCGTTGGGGCGAAGCGTAAAACTGATCCGCTCGCTCTTTCCCTTCACCTCCGGCATATAAAGCCTGTGGGCGTGGGAGCGAATCAGCGCAATTCGCAGAAGGTTTTCCACCGATTTTGGAATTTGACCAAACCGGTCAAGCAATTCTTCCCGCATATCGTCGCATTCGTGTTCGTTCTCAATGCCCGCAATCCGCTTATAGATATCCAGCTTCTGCACTTCGTTCACAATGTATTCCGGCGGAATGTACGCGTCCACATCCAGATCCACGAGGGTGTTGAAATCCTCGATCACAGAGATGCCCTTTTTCGTCTTAACCGCCTCGTTTAACATTTTGCAGTAGAGGTCATATCCCACCGCCTGCATATGCCCGTGCTGGCTTTTCCCGAGAAGGTTGCCCGCACCGCGAATCTCCAGATCGCGCATGGCGATCTTAAAGCCGCTGCCAAGCTCCGTGAACTCCCGGATTGCCTCAAGCCGCTTCTCTGCCACTTCCTTTAGCACCTTATCCCGCTTATACATAAGGAAGGCGTATGCCGTCCGATTGGAGCGCCCCACGCGCCCTCTGAGCTGATAGAGCTGGGACAGCCCCATCTGGTCGGAATCGTGAATAATCATTGTATTTACGTTAGAAATGTCCAACCCTGTCTCAATGATGGTAGTCGCCACCAGCACGTCAATCTCCCCGTTTACAAAGTCGTACATAATCCGTTCCAGTTCCGACTCTTTCATCTGTCCGTGGGCAAACGCCACATTCGCCTCCGGCACGAGATCGCTTACCGCCGCCGCCACATCCGCAATATTGTTTACCCTGTTATAGACATAGTAAACCTGCCCCTCTCTTGCCAATTCCCGGACGATAGCCTCCCTGACCATCTCCTCATTGTACTCGCAGACAAAGGTCTGGATCGGCAGCCTGTCCTCGGGAGCCTCCTCCAGCACACTCATGTCCCGGATGCCCACCAGACTCATGTGAAGCGTCCTGGGAATGGGCGTCGCCGTCAGTGTCAGCACGTCCACATTTTCCTTCAATTTCTTAATTTTTTCCTTATGCGCCACACCGAACCGCTGTTCCTCGTCGATGATCAGAAGCCCCAGATCTTTATATTCCACATCCGCGGACAGTACGCGGTGCGTGCCGATCACGATATCCACCATGCCCTTCTTCAAGTCCGTGGTCGTCTTTTTCTGCTCCGCAGCCGTGCGGAACCGGGAAAGCAGGTCGATGCGCACGGGAAAGTCTTTCATTCTCTGCACAAAAGTATGATAATGCTGCTGTGCCAGAATGGTTGTCGGCACGAGATATACCACCTGCTTATTCTCCTGCACCGCTTTAAACGCGGCGCGGATGGCGATCTCCGTCTTGCCGTAGCCCACGTCGCCGCAGATCAGGCGATCCATGATTTTTTCGCTCTCCATGTCCTCTTTGGTGGCGGCGATAGCAAGCACCTGATCCTCCGTCTCCTCGAAGGGAAACATCTCCTCAAACTCTCTCTGCCAGACCGTGTCTGCACCGTAATGGTAGCCCTTTCCATTCTGTCTGGCGGCGTAAAGCTCCACCAGATCCCCGGCTATCTCCTCCACCGCCGTCCGCACCTTGGACTTGGTTCTGGTCCATTCCTGCGTCCCAAGCTTGTTGAGCTTGGGTTTCGTGCCGCCGTCCGCAGAGGCGTATTTCTGGATGACGTCAAGTCCTGTCGCAAGCACGTAGAGGACGCCGCCGTCCCGGTAGGAAATCTTCATGTAGTCCTTCACCACATGCTCCACTTCCACCTTCTCAATGCCCTGATAAATCCCCAGACCGTGGCTCTCATGCACCACATAATCGCCCACCTTGAGATCGTTGAAATCGTTGATCTTCTGACCTTCGTATATCTTTTTCTTTCTCTTCTTCTTTTTCTGCGCGCCGAAAATATCGCTCTCCGCAATGACCATAAACTGCAGGAGCGGATATTCAAACCCCTTGCGGACCCTTCCGTAAGCGGTCATCACTTCCCCCGGCTGCACCTCGCGCATGGGGTCCTCCGTGTAGAAAGCGTTTAACTCCTGATCCCTCAGGTCCTCCGCCAGCCGTTTAGCGCGGGTTCTCGACCCGGAGAGCAGCAGAATGCGGTAGCCCTTTTTCTTATAATTTTTCAAATCCTTCACAAGCGATTCAAAACTGTTATTATAGGAAGGAAGGCTTCTCGCCTGCACAGCAAATTTATGATCCGCCTTCACAAGCGGATTTTTCCCCTCCATAGAAGAAAGGCTCACAACACGGCGATTCTCCAGCCCTGCCGCCACCGCAGCCGCAGAAAACAAGATGTCCATCTGCCCCGGCAGAATATATCCTTTTTCCGCCCGGTGCGCCATGCTCTCGCGAAATTCCAGTTCCACCGCGTCCACATGCTCCCTGATCCGAAGCGGTTCGTCCAGAAAAACACATGACTCCTCCCCCGAAAAACAGTCCGCAAAGGACGATAACTCCGGATAAAAATATCGCACATAGCTGTCCAGATTGATCGCGTTATAAGAAATGCCCAGTTCCAGCAGCGTCTCCGACAGCTCCCGGTTCTGCACCTCGATCCGGTGCGCCTCCTCGGTCTTCATCTGCTTTCTGAGCGTTTCCGCCTGCTTTTTCGCCTCTTTCTGTATCTTTTTCAGTCCCGCCGACAGTTCATCCTTCGACAGAATAAGTTCCGTCGCCGGATAAATGCAAACCGCCTCCAGCTTCTCAATGGAGCGCTGGCTCAGAACGTCAAAGCTGCGGATCGACTCAACCTCATCCCCCCACAGCTCGATCCTGTAAGGATTTTCCTCCGTCAAATCAAAAATATCCACGATGCCGCCCCGGATGCTGAACTGCCCCGGCTCCTCCACCTGATCGCATCTCTCGTAACCCAGCCCGGCAAGAACGCCTGCCAGTTCATGCTCCTCCACAGACGACTGCCTGTCTATGGAAATGACATGCTTACGCCATTCTTCCAAGGATACCTGCGGCGCCATCAGCGCGTCAAAGGTCGTGATTACGGTGAGCGGCACTCCCTCCGCCATCCTGCGGAAAACCTTGATCCGCTCCTTAGTGAGCTGGTTCCCGTGAATGTCCGCCTGAAAGAAAATCAGGTCCTTCGCCGGATACAACATGACATTTCTGTCATAAAACTGATAGTCCTCGTACAATTCTTTGGCGCGCAGATCGTTAAAGGTGATGATCAGTTTCCGTCGGAAACCCTCACCCAGCCCGTAAATCATATGCAGTTTTTGGGAATCTGCGCAGCCGCTCAAAGCGGCGGAAGTTTTTCCCCGCGCAAGCAGTTCCCGTATCTCCTCATATTCCCCCAGCTCTGCAAGCGGGGCAAGTAGTGCTCTCATGGTAACCTCTTTCTATTATACTTGTTCATGGCGGCATCCGGTCCTTCCGCCACCACCGTCTCTATTGCCAACGCTGCTGTCCTCGCGCTCTCATTCATCACTTCCCGCTCCTCCGTGGAAAAATGACTCAGCACATAATCCGCCAGATCCATCCGAGGCGGTTTTTCACCCACGCCCATCCGCACCCGGATAAACTCGTCATGCCCCAGATGCATGATAATATTTTTCAGACCGTTGTGCCCCCCGTCGCTGCCTCTCTTGCGGATGCGTATCTGCCCCATGTCGAGGCTCACGTCGTCCGAAATCACAATCAGCTCGCTCTTTTCATCCACCTTATAAAAGTCTATGACGCTGCGAATACTCTCACCACTCAAATTCATGTAAGTGAGCGGCTTTACGAGAACCGCCTTCTGCCCCGCAACGATTCCCTTGCCAATCACCGCCTTATGCTTTTTTTCACCGATCGCAATATCGTTCTTCTCCGCGATCGCGTCGATCACGTCGAAGCCAATGTTGTGCCTCGTATTGATATATTTTTTCTCCGGATTTCCCAGACCTACGATGATATACATAGCTTCCTCGTTTCTCTATTCTGTCAGTTTTTCCCGTTTTTCTATTCTATCAGTATTTCCCTGCTCTTGCAAGAAACTTGGGCATTAAAAAAGCAACCAACTGTTTTATGAACATTGGCTGCTTTTGGCTTTATTACCTATTCATTAATCTTATCAATGGGCGTTAAGTTCACGCCCAAACTTGTAAGTATCACTTTTAACGAAATATAATCTTCTTTCAAGTCTTCATATGTTTCAACCGCATTTTCTTTCCTTGCTAGAAGCATACGTTTCTGCACCTTCTGAAAGTCATTTATAGATCTCTCAATAATCTCACCATTACTAGGCATATCCTTCACCTTCCTCTCATCAGTTACTCAGCAGGTTCTATTACTATAGTAATCTTTCTATGACAGACAGTCAATCATCAATCGCGCTCTTTTCCGAAAAAAGTGATAAACTTTAACAAATTCACTCCTCTCGTACCACCAGCTTAAACACCGCCGTATTCGCATAAGTGAGAGGTTCCCCGTGCATAAAAAATATTATTCCGTCTATCGGCGCAGACAATTCCTCGATCGCCTCTCCCTCACAAGGATCAAGGATACGAGCCAGTATCTGTCCCCGCTCCACCTCGTCTCCCACGGAAACAACAGGCTCAAACAGTCCCGCACTGCCCGTCCTGACGGAGGCCATATCCACATCCTTCACAATCTGCGAGAGATACCCGTCGTGTCCATGGTAATACGCAATTCCCTGCTTATGCATAAAAGTCAGAACGCCTCTCTCGGCTTCCCTCGCACTTTTCCTGTCAATTCTTGTCGTGGTCGTCGTATACATGCTGAACGCCTGCGTCTCCCATATCTGCCAGTTGTAATTCAAAGTTGTCGTGTCATAGGGACGCACCTTCCGCAAGACCACATATGGCATGCCGAACTGCTTCGCCAGCTCCGTGTCCTCAAGACCTGAATCCATCATGCGCACATGGGGCATAAACTCGCCGGGCATATAAAAGGACGTAAACTGTATGCCGAACCGATAAGCGGAAATCACCCGAAACACGCCATCCGCAATGCGCTGGGTTGTCTCCCCCAAATCGTATCCGGGAAACATCCGGTTGATGTCCGTATTGTCCACCGTCCAGAAACGCTTCTGAATATTCACGGAATACGGATTGACGCAGGGAATGACCAAAATCTTATGCCCCGGCACAAGTCTTCCCTCCGCCTCCATACCCTTCAGTTTTTTTATAAGCTGGGAACAGCAGTAAAGCTGCTGCACCTCATTTCCTCGCATACTGCCCACAATGCAGACCGATTTTTCCCCTTCTCCGAACTCGTAGCCCGTCACCCGGAATTTGTCGCGGTATAAACCCTGTATTTCATATATGGTAATTTTTTTCATTTTCAATCTTATCTCCATGAGTCAGGAGAACATATTTACATGTTCCTTTGACCTTTCAATTGGGGCTGGCATCCAAACTTACTTATACACGAAGCAGCCGTCCCACCAAAGACCCCTCGTCCACAATCGGGTACTCCCTGATCGTAAACAGCATACCATCCATCGGCGCTCTCACCTCGTCCCGCACACCGCCGGAAAACGGATTGATGATCCGTCCAATCAGCTCTCCCTCCCTTAAGCTTGGCACCATGCTTGACCGCGGGCACAAAAAGACCGCCGGTCGCCGCGTTCAGATATGCCACATCCTTCGGATCGCAGGAGACGATCGGCTGTCTTACCGCCGCCGTCTCTCCCTCCCAGATGCCCAGCTTTTTCATCAAATGAAAAATGTCGTCTACAAGCTGGTCATCGTACACTCTCGTAATCCGCATTCCCACGCCCATCTCTACGACAAGCGTCGGTGTGCCTGTGCTGTTTAAGCTGTAAGCAAGCGTCGATTCCAGCACCGTGCTCGCCCCATGCACCCAGACAAAATCCACGTTCGACTCTTCCGCAAGCGGGAGAAGCAGTTCCGCATGATGGGCATTGACACGTATCTGCGGAATTTCCATGAGATAAATATTGCTGGCGTGAATATCCATCACCAGATCGGAACCGGACAGATCCTCTACCGCGCGCGCAGCCAGATATTCCGTCATATTTCCCGCAGCGTCCCCCGGAAACAGCCGGTTCATATCCAGTTCAAAAGCGGGAATCCCGCGGGTAATCGAATCGATACCAAGAGGGTTGAGCGCCGGATAAATATCCACAATCCCGCAAAGTTTTTCCTTCTGCGCGCCGATTCGCCGGTTCAGTTCAAAGCACACATACTGCCCTTCCAGTTCATCCCCGTGAATCCCTGTCACGATACTGATCCGTTTTTTTATGCCGGTATCTTTTTCCGGCTCGATACGGTTTTTCTGTATTCTTAATTTCTCGTCCACCGGCAGCGCCACGGACGCGACTGTTGTAATCATAATTCCACCTCATTCACCGAAACCCTGACGATCTGCGTCTGACTCCCGCCCCCGTGCATAATCCCGCGGTTAATCAGACAGTCCGCGGCGTCCCGTCCCACACCGATTTTGATGTAATCGTCTCCCACAGGGATATCGTTGGTTGGATCGATTCCATGCCAAAAACCATCCTCAGCGACCTCGACCCATGCATGGCTCGCCCCTTCGCCCGGAATCATCCCCGTCACATATCTTGCCGGAATATGCTCCATATGAAGCAGGGCAATCAGAATATGCGCATAATCCTGACATACGCCACGCCCCAGCTTCCATGCCTGCTCCGCCGTCGTATCCACATTGGTGCATCCCTTTTCGTAGACAAAATCCTCGTGCAGCCTATGCGTCAGAAAAAGGGTCTTTTCCCATACGTCCGCAGGAAGCATTCCGACGAGCTTTTCGTAATAGGCAGACAACGTATCTCCCACCCGGTTCAGTCCGTGTGGATGCCGGAACACCGCCAGCATATCCTTGTTGATTTTCTCCTCCCTGCCGTCCAGTCCTGTGTACACATCCCCCGTGATCTGAAAGGAAAAAGTGGTATGCGCCATGTCATCCCAACCGTAAATCTGCGCGTTCCCAAAAGCGTCCCTGCCCATACTGTAAGGCACATCCGGAGACAGTCGGATTTTTATTTTCTCCGCCCGCTGCCGCAGCGTTTCTTTCGGCAGACATTTGATCGTAAAATGGCAGGAGGAAACCTCCTCCGAATAATCAATCTGCATATAATAGTCAAAGGTAAGTTTTTTCACAGAATCGCCTCCACTTCTCTCACAATTCTGTAGTAATTCAGTTGCGGCTCCTTTACAAGCATTTTCAAAGATTCCAGCCTGCCGGGGTCATACTCCAGACCGCTCCTCTCCACCCGCGGAATCATGCGATGCACTTCCCGCTCCAGCGCCTCCCTTTTCATGCAGAGTCTGGCGTAAAGATCGATTCGCTCAATTCGTTTTCCCGCCTTTATGATATTTCTGATCTGCTCCGCATCGATCTGGTCGTCCGCCGTACCCCAGAACGCCATCTGATCATCCAGCGTATGCTGCAGCTCTATGAGCGGCGCCTTGCTCTCCCCCGCCTTATTTATCTCATAGAGTGCCAACTGTATATAGGACAGAGTCTCCGACCCAATGCTTTCCCGAAGAACAATCGCATTGTCGTATGCCCTGTTTAAATTACTGATAATGGAATCCGGATTCCTCGAAAACCTTGTAAGACCGCTTTTCCAGACAAGCGGCTCCTCCGCCATCAACACAAACGCCCTCAGATCCGCCTTCCTCGGAACCACAAAGAAATCGTCCATAATATCCAGATCCTGAAAGTCAATCACTTCTTGGGCAATAAACCGTCTGGGCTCCTTTCTTTTCCGCCAGATAGGAATGCTCAAAATAAGCCGCATTGTATCTTCCGGGAGTGAGAATCACCGTATGCCCTCCCGTATTCACATAATCCATAGTGCGCCGCAGAAGATCCGCATAGTTTCTGTTGTCCTCCAGATGATTGTCATGAAAAGTATCTGGTAAGCTTCTCCTGCAGAGTTCTCTGGCAATCATGGGATAAGATGCCCCGGAAGGCACCCGCAGATTATCCTCAAGAATGTACCAGTTCTCATCCTTTCCCTTGACTAAATCAATCCCCGAAATATGGCAGTAAATACCCTTTGGCGGTAAAGTGTTTTCACACTCCGCCATGTAACCGCCGGAGGCGAAGATAAAATCTTCCGGCACGATCCCGTCCTTCACAATCTGCTTTTTACCGTAAATATCCTTGATAAAAAGGTTGAGCGCCATCACCCGCTGCTTTAAACCCCGCTCCAAAAACAGGAACTCCTCGTGCCCGATAATCCGCGGAATCGCATCAAACGGAAAAAGCTGCTCCTTAAATTCGTTATTTTTATAAATGCCGAACTTCACGCCGTATCGCGCAAGCAGTTCATTTACCGTGTCCGTGTGCTGCAGCAAATCAAGCCTTTGTACTGTTTTTTCCATTCTTACCTTCTTTCCAGACATAAGAAAAGGCGCTTCTCCCGGATTTCTCCGAACGAAACACCTTTGTTTCTGTATGTGTGTATACATGTATATTTCTAACTTCGTTTTAGATACTGTCATAAATAACAAAAGTCAAGACTTAATTTCAGTAAAATTAGATAATTGTCTTTTCTACCTTCGAGCGCAAAGAAAGGGACGCTCTCGCGTCCCTTTCCCATCGCATCATCGCATCATACGTTTACTCACTATTTGGTTCCAAAAGTGCATTCTCATAGCTTTCCAGAATAATCTTCTGGATTCTGTCCCGAGTCTCGGAATTGATCGGGTGCGCGATATCGCGGTACTCGCCGTCCGACGCCTTCTTACTCGGCATAGCTATGAACAGACCCTTTTCGCCTTCAATTACTTTAATGTCATGAACTACGAATTCATCGTCAATCGTGATTGAGACGATTGCCTTCATCTTGCTGTCTTGAGTCATTTTACGCACGCGGACATCAGTAATTCTCATGAAGCTCAGCCTCCTTATCATATGATACCGGTATGAAATCTACCGGTTTTCACAAGCTTTCTACACAAGTCATACTCATCAAGCCACGTAGCTTGTAATAAACATTTAATTAATTATGCCCCTGTTACAGACAACCTACACCTTCTTAGCAATCACCCCTCATCCCTTTTAGCACATATCTTGCATATCATAACACAAATCAGCCGTTTGGTCAAAGCGAATATCTGTCGTTATGTTCCACCACAATCTCTATCCCTTCCTCTCCCTTATGGTAGGAATTTGCACGGATCGTTCCTCTGCTCTCTACAATGCAGTTCTCAATGTGTGTGTTATCGCCGATATACACATCATTCAAAATGATGGAATTCTTGATATAGCAATTGCTTCCGATATAGGTTTCCTTAAAGATCACGGAATCCTCCACCGTACCGTTGACAATACAGCCGCTGGATATCAGGCTGTTTTTAATTCTGGCGCCCACATTATATTTCGCAGGCGGCAGATCATCCACCTTGGAATAAACATCAGGGTACTGCTTGAAGAAATAATCCCTGATTTCCGGTTTCAGGAAATCCATGTTCGTTCTGAAGTAATCTTCCACAGTAGCGATATTGCTCCAGTATTCCTTCAGCTTGTAGCCGAAAATTCTCTTCTGGTTCTTGTAGCGGATCAGAATATCTTTTACGAAATCGTAGCGATCCTCTTCGCGGCACTTCTCGATCATCTCGATCAGCATCCTTCTTCTGACTACATAGATACCGCAGGAGATGGTGTTTGACTTCGCAACCACCGGCTTCTCCTCGAACTCCTCAATCCGGCTGTCCTCGTTCATCTTAAGTGTTCCGTAACGCTCCACATTAGCATCCGGAGACAGATCCTTGCAGACTACGGTGATATCCGCTTTCTTCTCGATATGGTACTCAAGAAGCTTATTGTAATCCATCTTATAAACGCAGTCGCCGGAGACAATCACCACATAAGGCTCGTGGCTATTCTTTAAGAAAGACAGGTTCTGCGCGATCGCATCCGCCGTACCCCGGTACCATGCATTGCTCTCCGCCGTCACCGCAGGCGTCTCCACAAACAGTCCGCCCTGTTTGCGTCCGAAATCCCACCACTTGGACGAACTTAAGTGCTCGTTCAGGCTGCCCGCATTGTACTGCGTAAGCACAGCCACCTTATTGATGTGGGAATTGGACATATTGCTGAGCGCAAAGTCGATGCTCCTGTAGCTTCCCGCTATGGGCATCGCGCAAACCGCGCGCTTCTGGGTCAGCTGCCTGATCCTGTGATTATTACCACCTGCTAAGATAATTCCGATTGCTCTCACGATTTATCACCTGCCTTAATCAAAGTTTTACCACTGGGAAGATATGCGTCCGGATAATCGTCATGCGTGGTCACACCGAATACCACCGAATTTTTCCCTACGCTTACCCCTTTCGGGATCACGCTCTTCTCGCCGACCGTCACCAGCTCGTGATCGTAGATGTTCGGGTCCGTCTCGTTGGGAACAGGGTCTCCCACGCCCAGCTTCACATTGTCCTGAATCTCTACATTCTCAGCGACAACTGCCTTGTAAAGCTCGCAGTTCTCACCGATTCGGGTCTGGTTCATAACGATGGAATCCCGGATCACCGTACCTGCCCCGACGGTAACGCCGCAGCCGATCACGGAATTGTAAACCTGTCCAAAGATTTCGCAGCCTTCACCGATAATACTCTTCTCCACCACACTGTCCGAGGACAGGTACTGAGGCGGCAGGATCTCGCTCTTCGTGTAGATCTTCCAGTACTCTTCATAGAGGTTAAACTCGGGCACAATGTCGATCAGCTCCATATTTGCTTCCCAGAAAGAGTGGAGCGTCCCCACATCCTTCCAGTACCCGTTAAACTCGTAGGCATAGAGGGGCGCGCCGTTCTTATGGCAGTAGGGAATCAGATGTTTGCCGAAGTCCAGTCCCGGCTGTTCCGAATTGGCAAGCAGCGCCTCCTTTAAGGTCTTCCAATTAAAGATATAGATACCCATGGACGCCAGATTGCTGCGCGGGTTCTCGGGCTTTTCCTCGAAATCCGTAATCCTGCGGTTCTCATCGGTAATCATAATACCGAACCGCTTCGCCTCCTCCATCGGCACCGGCATAACCGCAATGGTCACTTCCGCGCCGTTCTGCTTATGGAAGTCGAGCATCACTTCATAGTCCATCTTATAGATATGATCCCCGGAAAGGATCAGCACATAATCAGGATTAAAGGTTTCCATGTAGTCGATATTCTGATATATCGCATTCGCCGTACCAGTATACCATTCGCTGTTCGCGCTCTTCTCGTAGGGCGGCAGAACCGTAACGCCGCCGATATTTCTGTCGAGATCCCAAGGTATGCCGATACCGATATGTGTATTCAGCCTGAGGGGCTGATACTGCGTCAGCACGCCAACCGTGTCAACACCTGAATTAATGCAGTTGCTGAGCGGGAAGTCGATAATCCGGTACTTACTTCCGAAGGACACCGCAGGCTTGGCCACCTTCGACGTGAGCACACCCAATCTGCTTCCCTGACCGCCAGCTAAAAGCATGGCAATCATTTCTTTCTTTACCATCTTTATCACCTCTTATTTCTTATTTATATTTTCATATCCGTTTATCTTCTACACAAAAACATGTCTATATGTAAAGTATACCACAAGCCGCCAAAAAACTGAATAGAATTTACAAGAATTCTCAGTTTTTAGTCCTTTCGATATATTAATAATATACAATATTTTATTTCTTTTTTCAATGTCTTTGTTAATTTTTACGTATTAACCTGTTTTTTTGCATTTCATAACTTTATATTGGTTTTTTTCCACGAAATGAGTATAATACTAGTAAAAACTGTAAAAGGGAGATACCCATGTACCAGATTGATTTTCACAAGCCGATCCGCATCTACTTTATCGGTATCGGCGGTATCAGTATGAGCGGTCTCGCGGAGATCCTTCTCGCTGAGGACTTTACGGTATCGGGCTCTGACCGCGCCCCTTCCGAGCTGACCCGTATGCTCGAAGACCGCGGCGTAAAAGTCTTCTATGGGCAGAAAGAAGAAAATCTCACCGAAGACATCGACCTTGTAGTCTATACCGCCGCCATCAAAAGCGACAACCCGGAGCTGCTTGCCGCACAGAAGCTAAACATTCCCATGCTGACCCGGGCGGAGCTTTTAGGGCAGATGATGAAAAACTACGAGACGCCCATCGCCGTCAGCGGCACCCACGGAAAAACAACCACAACTTCCATGATTTCACAGATTCTTCTGAGCGCGGATGCCGATCCTACCCTGTCCATCGGCGGCATCTACCGACCGATCGGCGGCAATATCAGAGTGGGCGCGTCCGAACTTTTTGTCACCGAGGCGTGTGAGTACACAAACAGCTTTTTGAGTTTCTTCCCGAAAATCGGAATCATCCTTAATATAGAAGAAGACCATTTGGACTTCTTCAAAGATCTTGCGGATATCCGGAACTCCTTCCGCCGCTTTGCACTTCTTTGCCCGGCGGACGGCGCGCTCATTATCAACGGCGATATCGAACGCTGCGAAGAGCTCACGGAAGGGCTGCCCTGCCGCGTGATTACCTATGGACTCTCCTCCGATTCCGATTATACCGCGTCTCAGATCGCATACGACGAAGCCGGATTCCCCTCTTTTACCTTGTCCTGCAAAGACACGGGCGAACGAAGGTTTTCCCTTCGGGTACACGGGGATCACAATATTTTGAACGCCCTCGCCGCCATTGCTCTTGCGGATCTTCTCGGGCTTTCGGATGAAGACATCAGCGCGGGGCTTAGCGCTTTCACCGGAACGGACAGACGCTTCGAGTACAAGGGGCAGGTGAACGGCGTCAACATCATCGACGATTACGCCCACCACCCTACGGAGATACGCGCCACCTTAAACGCTGCGCGTCAATATCCCCACAAGCGGCTCTGGTGCGTGTTCCAGCCCCACACGTACACACGAACCAAAGCCTTTTTGGAGGAATTTGCTTCCGCCCTCTCCCTTGCCGACGAGATCGTCCTGGCAGATATCTATGCGGCGAGAGAAAAGGATACTCTGGGCATCAGCTCCGAAACCCTGCAGGAAAAAATCCGGTCGCACGGACATTCCTGTCATTACTTCCCATCCTTTGAAGCGATAGAAAATTATCTTCTGAAAAATTGCACAAAGGATGATTTGTTGATAACTATGGGTGCGGGCGACATTGTAAAAGTCGGTGAAAACCTGTTACAAAAATAATTATTCACAATATCCACAGAAAAGAACCTGAGACAATCCGTTTTTTCTGTGGATATTTTTGTGGAAGACAATGTGCGGTTTCATAATGCTTTACCGGTTTGTCCACAATATCCACAAAAAGAAAAACGGCGCGTCATTTATAAACGCTTATCCGTTTGTTACAGATTGCCCATTTCTTTTCCCCAAAACAAATGCTATACTCATAACTGCACGCGGCGAACGGCATTGTTCTGCCTGCACGGCATCAGTTTTTATAATATAGGGGTGTAAAATGGGGTTTTTGACAATCTATCAAAATAATTATACAGATTCTACGGTTATTTCAAACCATTTTATTGACGAGTACATGGAGGACGCAAACGACGCACAGCTAAAGATTTACCTTTATCTGCTGCGCATGGTGAACGCCAGACTCGACACCAGCATAGGCGATATCGCCGATAAATTCAACTACACGGAAAAGGACGTGAAGCGCGCCCTCGCATACTGGGAGAGAAAACGTCTTCTCTTTCTCGACTATGACAGCCACAAAAATATAACCGGCATTCACCTTCTGGATTCCAGCGCGATCTCCAATCCTTCCGTGAATACCGCCGTTACCTATCCTTTTGTGAGCACAGCAGTTCCCGAGCAGCCGCAGGTCCGGCAGTTCTCTATGGAAAAGCCGAATTACACGGCGGATCAGCTTCGCGACTTCAAGGCGGATGAGAACACCGCCAGACTTCTGTTTGTGGCGGAGCAGTATCTGAAAAAACCTTTGAGCGCAAACGACATGCGCACCATCCTCTTTATTATGGATAAACTCGGATTCTCGGAAGATCTGACCGATTACCTGATCCAGTACTGCGTTGACCGCGGAAAGAGGGATCTGCGCTACATAGAAAAGGTTGCGATCAGCTGGGCGGAGCAGGGCATTACCACCCAGAAACAGGCGGCTGCGCTTGCCGGAAAGTATGACAAGGCGGTCTATGAGATTATGCGTGCCCTCGGGAAAAACAACCTGCCCACGGAGACGGAAGTAGCGTATATCGACCGCTGGCGTAAGTTTTACGGTTTCGATAACGACGTGATCCTCACGGCGTGCGAACGCACCGTCCTCGCTACGGACAGCCACCGCTTTGAGTATGCGGACAGCATTCTGACAAGCTGGTACAAGGCGGGCGTGCACCACAAAGGCGATATCAAATCTCTGGACGAAAACCACCGCCGGAGCAAGGCGAACCGTCCCACAGCATCCACGAATAAATTTAATCAGTTTACGCAAAACGAATATGATTTTGAAGCTCTTGAAAAAGAAATTTTAAGTAATTGACAAGGAGGCGCCCGTGCCACTTACAAATACGCAGTACGACCGGATTTTCCGGCAATATGAAGAAAAGCAGAGGCAGAACCGTCTGGAGACAGAGCGCAGACGCGATTATATATATGAGCAGTTTCCGAAATACCGGGAATTGGAGGACAAGACTGCCTCTCTCTCCGTCGAACACGGAAAAAAACTTCTCTCAGGCGACGAAACCGCTCTCGACAGGCTGCGGGAAAGTCTTGCCGCCTTAAAAGACCAGAAAAAGCAAATTCTTCTGGACGCGGGTCTTCCTGCCGATTATCTGGAACCGGTCTTTTCCTGCCCCGACTGCAGGGACACCGGCTATATCGACCGGGAAAAATGCCATTGTCTGAGACAGGCTGAAATTTCTCTTCTCTACGAACAGTCGGGTCTACAGGAAATGCTTGCAAACAACAACTTTTCTCTTTTGTCATACGAATATCACAGCGGGGAAGATCTCTCACATTTTGAGAAAGCGGTAGAAAACTGCAAGAATTTTATCAAAAATTTTGATTCCGACTACCACAATCTCTTTTTTTATGGTACAGTGGGTACGGGAAAATCATTTCTTTCCGGCTGTGTGGCAAAGGAATTAATGGATCAGGGACATTCCGTGATCTATTTCGGAGCAACGGGTCTCTTTGATCTGCTGTCAAGCACCTCCTTTGACACCAAAAACAGGGAAGAGCGGCAAAACACTTACGCCGATCTCTATCAGTGCGACCTGCTTATTATTGACGATCTCGGGACAGAACTGACAAACCAGTTCACCGCGTCCCAGCTCTTTTCGCTCCTAAACGAGAGAAATATAGGAAGAAAGGCAACTATCATTTCCACAAACCTTTCTCTCCGAGAATTGCAGGACAGATATTCTGACCGCATTTTTTCCCGTATTACAAGTAATTTTGAAGTCTGTAAGCTCACAGGAGCGGATATTCGCATGTACCAGAAGAGGCAGCAGAACAGAAAGTGAGGGTTCTTTCTATGAACAGACGCGAGGAGAAACGAAATCTGGAAACCATACCCGTTGGCTCTCTTGGGATGATCCCCCTAAAAGGCTGCCGGAAACTTGGCGAAAAGGTTGACTATTATCTGGTGAGATGGCGTACGGAGCGCGAGAGCGAGCACAAAGACTCCCTTGCTTTCTCCGGCTATCAGCGCGACACTTATATTCTGGGCGCCGACGTTCCCCGGTTCGGTTCCGGTGAAGGAAAGGGCGTTATCAAGGAATCCGTGCGCGGCACGGACCTCTACATATTGGTGGATGTGGCAAATTACAGCCTCACCTACTCACTCTGCGGACATGAAAACCATATGTCCCCCGACGACCATTATCAGGATTTAAAGCGCATCATAGCGGCAGTGGGCGGTAAAGCACGGCGCATCACCGTAATTATGCCGTTCCTCTACGAGAGCAGGCAGCATAAGCGCTCCGCGAGGGAGTCGCTGGACTGTGCCCTCGCGCTTCAGGAGATGGTTGGCATGGGAGTGGACAACATCATCACCTTTGACGCCCACGATCCCCGCGTGCAGAACGCCATTCCCCTGCACGGCTTCGAGACGGTACAGCCTGCCTATCAGTTTATCAAGGGGCTTTTGACTCATGTAAAGGGTCTGCAGATCGACAGCAACCACATGATGGTAATCAGCCCGGACGAGGGCGGCATGAGCAGGGCGATCTACATCGCCAACGTACTCGGTCTGGATATGGGTATGTTCTACAAGAGGCGGGATTACACCCAAGTCGTAAACGGCAGGAACCCTATTATTGCCCACGAATTTCTCGGCAGCAATGTCGAGGGTAAAGATATGATTATCATCGACGATATGATTTCCTCCGGCGAGAGCGTGCTGGAAGTAGCCGCCGCTTTAAAAGAGCGCAAGGCGGGAAAGATTTTTGTTTTCTCCACCTTTGGGCTTTTCACTGCCGGGCTGGATCGGTTCGACAAGGCTTACGAGGACGGCACCATCTGTCGGGTACTCACCACGAACCTGATCTACCAGACACCGGAGCTGCTCAGCCGAGAGTGGTATATCGACTGCGATATGAGCAAGTATATCGCCTACATTATCGACACGCTCAACCACGATGCTTCCATCAGCGATCTGCTGAACCCTGTGGAGCGTATCCAGTCGATCGTGACGAGATATCACGCGGGGGAACTGGTGTAAGCGCCTGATTACCTGTAAATAGTTACAAACATCAAATTCTAAGGGGCATCCCGGCAGTGGGCGCCCTTTTTTCATTAAAACTGAAAATAAATAAACTGCTGAACATCATACATTTCTCCATAGCAGCCATACAATAAAATGGTAAACAACAGAAGCATGATTCCGATTACCCGAAACCACCAGCCCTGCTTCAGAAACAGCTCCGCCACATCCTTTCCCTGATATTTCTGATAATCCACCGTAAATAAAAGCAGGATAGACGCAAGCAGTATATTCATATAATTTCTTGCCACACCCAGCTCATACAGCGAACCATCAAAAAGAATCATCCAATTATTCACACTGAACATACTGCCAAGCAGTTCTTTTGCATGATCCAACTCTCCTGCGCGAAAGAAAAGCCAGGCGAAAGTTACCAGCAGAAACGTCCGGAACGTTTGGAAAAGTTTCCCGCTGAACAGTTTCTGTGCTTCTTCCTTCCGCACCCCAAACAGCCATTGCCATTTCAGCAGATAATTTTCAGCTCTCTCTCTGATTTCCCCCCGCTGCATCTTCTATTACCTGATAAATCCCATTTAAAATCCCCCAAAATACAAATGCCAGAGACGCGCCGTGCCATAACCCGCTCACCGTGAATACTGTCAGCAAATTCCCTTCTTTTTTCAACTTTCCCTTCCGATTGCCCCCAGCGGAATGTAGAGATAATCGCGGAACCATCCCGAAAGTGAAATATGCCATCTACGCCAGAATTCCTTAATGCTTCTTGAAAAATATGGCGCATCAAAATTGTCCATCAAACGGATTCCCATAATCAGTGCCGACCCTCTGGCAATCGTGGAACTGTGCTTTCTTTTTCCCTCACCCTGATGCCGTCAATGATTCTTCCGCACAGATAAGTGATGGCAGTAGTTGAGAAGAGCAGTAAGACATGCAGCGGGCTCCACTGCATATAAAAGTAATAGCTCACAGCGAGCAGCCAGATATAGCGGAATCTTTTCGGCAGGCAGTAATATATAAAAATCACAATCGGTAAAAATACCATATATTTCGGTGAATTAAACAGCATTCTTTCGTATCTCTCCGTTCCCTTTAATAGTTTATTTCCATCTTCCGCTCTTCCTCCGGAGAGTCTTTCATCCTGGCCACCAGCGTACATATCCCATGCTCTTCTGAGGGCGTCTGAAATTCCTTATTTTCTTTAAAATCCTGAACGGTATACGGTTCGCCTTCATCCGGCTTCAAAACAATCTTATATTCCATTCCTGTATCACGGTTTGAGGCAACCCACATTGAGTGAACCCCGTCTGCTGAATCGGAATAACATATCCCATATATGGCCGGAGCAAGTGCATTCAGCTTATCTTTGTAGGAATCATAAAAATACGTACTATAGTCTGCTTCCCCGCCGGATACCACTTTATAAAAAAAGGGAGTAAACACTTCAGCGCCACATTTGTTCAGATGATGATCATCCCGAAAGCTGCTGTCCTGCAACGGAAGATATTCTTCCCTTGCAAGATTAAAGTCATAAAATGCTACGCCATACTCCCTAGCCAGTTTTCTGATTTCATTGACATACTTATCATAGTCTGTTGTCCCAATAAGCCGCAGATCCGTCATCGGCGACGCAAACAACGTAATTGGCAGTCCCTTCCTCTGACAATATTCGATAATCATCCGACAATACTTTTCATTTTTTTCACTTATAGAAAACTCACTCAGATCTTCATTCTGTTTATAAAGTTTCTGGTATTCTTTAAAAACTATCGTCAACTCACGGAAGCCTTGCCCGTATATAACTTCCCTCTCCCCTTCACCCCTGTTCTCAATTTCATACGGCTCACTGTAGTAATCCTGCTCTTCTTTCTTTTCATTCAATCCCTCTTTCACATAATCCCAGTCGCCCAAATATTTGCGGTACCTGCTAAAAGGCAAAATCACATTGACGAATCGGTTCATACCGCCAATCGAGCGCATATATGCTATCTTATTAATGGACATTTTCATGTAGTCCGTGTTACTCCAATTCCGTTGATACATCAAAAGTCTGTCATCATTAGCAGTAGACAAATAGTACATTTCCAAATACACATGGGAAAGATCATTTCTCTGCTCTGCTTCCCTCAGTAAATAGTAAGATCCGTTCAGAGGTTGGGACGGCGATGCCAGGTTAAAATTGTATTCTCCCGTCAGTTCATCCAGTATCCTCGGATCAAGGGCATAATATACATGAGAGGAACCCAGGTATAGGTTATCAATCTTACCTTCATCCTCATAAAAATGATGCCAGAGAATACGGTAGTGGGCATCATTATCTGTCTTATACATTTTATTCAGAAGACCGGCTATACCTATAAAGACCAGTATCCCCACTGACAGTCCTAACATTTTGCCAATATATTTTCCGATCCATATCCGATGCCGCATCCTACAGACTCCTTCAGTTGAATTTTCATACTTATAGTATATATTTTGCATTTTCAATGTCTATAGTCTGTTGATTTTCTATTTAAATATCTTTAGTCTTTTTTTAATAAAAATATAATTCTTAGTAGACACTAAACAGGAAATCGCCAAAAAGTTTGACTGACCGACGCAGGAAAGGATTCAGCACAATGGATATTACAAAGGAAGTAGGGCTCCGAATCCGCTGTTACCGGAAACAAAACCGAATAACACAAGAAAAGCTGGCCGAAATTTGTGAACTTCATCCAACTATATCGGACAATTGGAACGAGGTGAAAAAAACGCCACCATTGAAACACTTTTTCGAGTAGCCAACGGGCTTCAAATTTCAATCTGTGATCTTTTTGGGAATATCGCATACTCTCCAGACAGTCAGAAACACTTGAACATTCCACTGGAAATCTATTATCAGCTCCTGTCAATTCCACAGGAAAAGCAAAACAGTGTTTATGAAATTATACAGAAAATCATTGATTTTACTATGAACTGCAAATGACGGACATAGACTTGACTTTTCATGATTTGCTGGTATACTTAAATCTTGGAAAAATTCATAGATTCAGGTTTTTCCAGAATATACACGTCAGTTCGAGACCTTCCTGACGTAAAACAAAACTAAAGGAGACAACTGCATATGAAAACACAAAACACACAGGCGGTTTCCATCAAAACCGCCCACACTCATGCGCTCTTCATGGCGCAGGCGGCTATGATCGCCGCACTCTACATCGTATTGACCTTCATCGCGAATGCCTTTGGACTCGCCAATTACGCTGTTCAGGTACGCTTCTCGGAAGCGCTCACCGTCTTACCCTACTTCACACCTGCTGCCATCCCGGGACTGTTTATCGGCTGCTTTCTGAGCAATATTCTGACAGGATGCGCCCTGCCCGACATTATCTTCGGCAGTCTCGCCACGCTTTTAGGAGCGCTTGGCACCTATGCCCTGCGGAAATGGAAATGGTGTGCGCCGGTCTGCCCGATCCTCGCAAATACAATTATCGTGCCGCTTATCCTGATTTACGGCTACGGTCTGCTGCTCGAAGGCATGTCGTTGATACAGTGCCTCGGTTTCTACTGTCTGACCGTGGGCGCGGGGGAGGTGATCTCCTGTGGGATTTTGGGGATGATTCTTTTAACGGCACTGCAGAAATATGGCAGCCGCATCTTTGCAAAAACTGAATAGCGAACATAATACACCCCCTGCAAACAATTCCTTGCAGGGGGTGTATTTATACTTCTCATAACATAGCCTCAAAATAATCCCTCACCTGAATCAAGTCTTCAAACACCGCCACGCTTAAATCTCTCATCTCCTCCGTCGCTGGCGTCAGATCGGGCACCATGACGGGACGCATTCCTGCGCTGTGCGCCGATCGAATACCGTTGTAGGAATCCTCGATGGCATACGTATTTTCGGGCAGGGCACCCATGCGCTCACAGGTCATCAGATAAATGTCCGGCGCCGGCTTGCTGTTTTTCAACAGATCGCCGCCCACCACCGCCTGAAAATAATCATAAAGCCCCGCTGCCTGCAGCTCCTGCGTCACAACGGCAAGTCTGGTGGACGAGGCAAGCCCCAGAGGAACCTTCTCTTCCGACAGATATTGCAGCAGCTCCGCTGCGCCGGGCTTCACGGGAATCCCTTCTGTGTCCGCAATTTCGTGAAACAGCACGGAACTCTCCTCCCTGAATTTTTCATACGGGAAATCCTTCCCGTAATGCCCGTAGACAATTTCCCGTGTGCGCGCCTCGTTGGTGCCGATGCACCGTATAAACACCTCACGGATGCCTGAAATTCCATGCCTTTCGCCAACCTGCTCCCAGCAGTCTAAAACCAGCCTTTCTGTATCAAAAATAGTCCCGTCCATGTCAAAAATCACGGAAATATCCGATTGCCTCATACGTCCTCCCTCACCGCTATTCCTTTCTAATATAGGAGATGAACTGATTGCCGTTTTCCTCCAGCCACTCCTTAGAGTCGTTCATGCCTCTCTTTTCCAGCGTTCCCGCTACCGGGTCCATCACCACGATATTCAATTCGTTGAAGCCCGTGATCAGCACCGCGTTGCCATCCTCCAGCGTTGCAAGTACCGGAATATCCTTGTTCACATAGTACAGTACCGCGTCCAGACTGCACCCTGACAGATCCAGTATCGTATAATCCTGCAGGTCACCTGCCAGAATATCCATCACCGTGTCTCCCTGATTCAGCCGCGTCTGCGTGTTTCTGGAAATTCCCTCATATCTTAATATCGTGTCGAGGCAGACCGCAAGCGAACCCTTAGTCTCCGTCACCTCATCCTCGGTGATTGCCATAATTTGATTTCGAGTGTTTCTCGTCTCCCTGCGCCACACATAATCCCCGTCATCGTCAACCACCACGCCCGCCACGCGGTACGCCAGATCCACTGCCCTGCCGGGATTGACATAGAGGTTTTCGATTCCGTTCTTCCCATACACATAGAAAAAGTCTTCCGACGGGCCGTCGCCGAGCTCGCCCACCGAACGGTTTCCCTCAAACAAAATCTCTTTCGGCGTCAGATGTTTCAACCCCTTGGCGTCTATCTCGTTCTTCACCGTAATCTGACAGATGGTTTCGTAGGTTTCGGTGACAACAAAATTCAGCACATTGTTACCGTTCCTGACTTCCTCCGTATTCATGATCTGATCGTCGAGAGTGGGCACATAGCTTTCGCTCTCCTCGTCATACACGACCCGGGAAAGCGTGATCTGGTTCTCCGTAATCTCGGTCTCCACCACATACACATTTTCTTTCTGATACGTCTTTAAAACGCTGCCGTCATCACTCTGTATTTTCAGACAGTACATGGGGAAAGTCGTGATGCCCGTCCTATTCTCCCGCACATCCCGTTTTCTTGCCAACCCGTAAATCAGATCTTCCTCCATAAATCCCACAACCGAAATATACTCGCCGGCACCCGCTCCGATCTTCGTCTGCTTTTGCGTGTTCAGATTCATCAGAATCAAATCGCTTGCCGCGTAGAGGTCGCTGCCCTCCTGCCAGACTAACATTTTATTGGACTCCGACACATGGTAACCGCCCTCTTTTAGTCCCGTCACCACCGTCTGAATCGAAAGTTTGCGGACATCCACCGCGTATACGCTGCCATCCATCATAAAGTAGTAAATACCTGTCCTGCTCAGATAGGAAAGCTCCTCGATATCCGTCTTTAAAAGCTCATAAGACTTGTCATAGGGGATATACGCCATCTCCTCCACAGTGTTCGTCATGCTGTTGTAGGCATAGAGCGCCACGCCCACGCAGCCCTCGTGCCGCCCCCTGTTCATATATCCGTAAACGAGAAACAGGATATTCCCCGTCTCGTCCACCGTCAGCACCCGGATGTCATGTCTGTCATATGCGCTTCTTTCATCCTGCAGCTCCTCCGTATTACCGTAAAAGCTGAACAGCCTCGCCAGCTTGTTGTCCGTCACATTGTAGCTGTAAAGCTTATCCGCCACCGTAAAGGCAAACACATTGCCGCCATCGCTCTCCTTAAGCTCCACCTTTTCCCCTGTAATTCCCAGCACGATTTTGTCGTTGATATAGACGTCTGACTCCTCGTCAAAAACCTGTTCCATCGTTCTCTCAAAATCGAGCAGATACATGCGGTCCGGCGTGTATCGGATTCTGTAAAATTCCTTTACCCGGTAATAATCCGTCTTCCTACCGTCTTTGATATTCACCAGATATTCCAGATTAAAAGAGCCCGTGTTCTCCGTCAGTTCCTTGATAATAATGCGCGGAGTCCCCACCCTCTTTACCGGAAGCTCACCCCACGTCACCTGGTTAAAGCTGGAGTGGATCGTCACCTTGTGGAATGTGGTGTTGTCTCCCTCCGAGTTGGATTCCAGATATTTCGTCAGTTCCGCCGCCGCTTCCCTGTCAAATGTGCGCTCGTGGAAGTCCGTGATATAATCCAGCTTTTCGCGGACATGAAGCGAATCGCTTAAGATGATTCTGGAATAATATCTGACGGGCGTACTGTTTGCGGGCGTGACAAGAAAAACCAGCATATACTCGGTATCATTCTCAATCAGATCCTTCAGTGTGATCGAAAAGGAAATCTCGTTCCCCTCCGTTTCATATTCTTCCACCGTGGTGCTCTCCACGAGCCGCTCCCCGTCAAGGCTCCTCACCTCAAAGGCAATATCGTCAATTCCCCTTCCGTAAGTGTCCATCTTCACGTCTATTTTCCTGTCCTCATCGACAGGCTGGAGGTTGTCCCGCAAATAGGCGCACTCCATACTCTGGGCATAGCCATGCAGACTTCCTACCCTGTACGCGCCCACATGCATAGACAGCACAGGGTAAGTCGCCTCCCCCATTTCGGTCGTCATATCCGTATTTCCCTGATTCATTACCCTGCTCAGGATCATCAGTGCAAGCGCAAAGATACACCCGAGCAAAACGCCTTTTATGATCGCTCTCTTCATGTAATCTCAATTCCCCGGTCAAAACTTCAAAATCCCGTTCTGATTCATATGGCGCTTTTTATAAATCTCACCACACAAGAGCACTTGGACAAACTCCGTAATCCGGTCCCAATCCTGTTCCGGCTGCTGCGGCATCTCCGTCTCCCCGGCATGTTTCAATTTATCCACAACGACCTGTGTCAGCCGGTAAATCTGCCACTTGTCGGGATATTCGTCATAAATCATACTGCCTTCATAGTCTAACCGATCCAGAATCTCTGCAATCACTTTCTGGTATTTCTTCGCCTCCGCGGGATACATCTCCTGCAAATATTCCAGATCCCTTGTCACCGTATCCTGCTCCTGGTAAAAGAGCGGCATCGGATACGCCATGTAAAACGGTAAAATTCTCGATTGTCTCATACACTCACCATGATAACCGGTCGCTTTATTTTATCATATGGCAAGACATTCGGAATGTGCCGCAAAATCCCTATTTTTTTAAAAGTCTGAAGCTTCCCACAAGCTGCTGGAGCATCGCTGCCTGACCGGATAATTCCTGACTGGTGGCTGCACTTTCCTCCGCGGTTGCGGAATTATTCTGCACCACGCCGGATATCTGCCCGATACCTGCGGCAATCTGCTCAATTGCATCGGTCTGATCATCCACGGATTTCGCCACCTGCTCCATCTGTTCTACCGCCTCGCCTGCCATCTTTGCCGCGGCAGTCACCGAATCAGTTACCTTCCCCACTACAAGGCTTCCGCTTTCGACCGCTGTGACGGAGCGCTCAATCAGCTCCTTGGTCGCCTTCGCCGCCTGATCCGATTTAGTCGCCAGATTTCTCACTTCTTCCGCCACCACGGCGAAACCTTTTCCGCTTGCCCCGGCACGCGCCGCCTCCACTGCCGCGTTCAGCGCCAGAATATTTGTCTGGAAAGCAATATTTTCAATGGTATCTATAATGCGGCTGATCTCATCGGAGGACTGTGTGATCTGGCTCATCGCCTGATTCAGGCTGTCAATATACCCGCCGCTCTCCTGAAGCTTTCCTCCCGCCTCGTCCACAACGTCCTTGGCGTGTTCCGTCATCTGCGCGATTCCCTTCGCCTCCGTACTCATATTGGAAATCGTCCCGGAGAGTTCCCCTATTGCGCTCGTCTGCTCCACCGCGCCTTGGGACAGCGCCGCGGCTGTAGCCGCCACCTGCTCCGATCCCGTCGAAACCTGACCTGATGCAGCGACAATACCCGCCATGGTAACATTCAGCTTTTCGCTGATGCCCCGCAGGGACTCCCACAAAACAGCAAAATCGCCGGGATAAGGCTGCCCGGAAACTTCCCGGGTCAGATTCCCGTCCGCTATCGCGCCGAGAATATCCTGCATTTCATGTACAATTCCCCCGAAGTCTTTGACGAGCTGCGCGGTGGAATCCGCCAGTATCCGCGTCTCGTCCTTACTCTTTACCTGTGGAACAGGACTTTCCAAGTCACCCTGTGAAAGCGCCTGAATCCGCTTCGCGCACTTGACGACAGGTGTGGCGATGGAATGACTTACCTTCATGGAAATTATGATAATCACGATACATGCTATGGCGCAGACTGCGATCTGTATAAAGTTCCCGTACTCCGCCGGGCGCATGAACTCATCCTCGTCTATCGTCACTGCAATCGACCATCCGTCCGTCCCCGCAATGGGCGCATAACTCTGAATATTGTTGGACTGATCCTCCGCGTAATAGAACCGCTCCACACCGATCTCCCCGAGCGTCATTTTCTTCTCGATCGCCGCCACCGTCTGAAGGTCTTCATTCTCAGGATCCGCCGCCGCTTGGCGCATGACGTTTTCCCGGTTCATCACCGTCTCCTGATCCACGTAAGCAATTGTCGTACCCTCTTTGTCAAGAATGTACGCCTCGCCTTCCTCTCCGATCTGCAGCCCCTCAATGATGGACTGTAAAATATAGGTATCACACTGGAAATAGAGCACGCCTTTCACCGCTTCGCCTTCCCGGATCGGGGCGGCAACCATGATATAGATATCGCTGCCGTCTATGTAGGGGGTAGACATGTAGCTGTTCCCCTGTACAGCTGCCTGAAAAAAGGGTTCTCCGGAAATATCCACATCATGAAACGCGTCATGACCGTCCAGATCAGCCATGCCGCCAACACGCATATAGTAAGCGTCCGCCCGTTCCTGAATAAACGCCTGCTTTTCCTCCAAAGAAACCGTTTCATTCACGAGGGTCGGATTCGATGCCATTTCCGCCACTGTCAGCGTGTAAGTCGAGATCATATTTTCCGCCGCCAAAGCGGCAAGTTCCGCCGTTTCCAGCACATTTTTCTCAAGCGCCGACGTAGTGGAATAGCGGGTTACCGCCGTACTCACAATCCCCGCAATCACCGAAACACACAATGTCGCCAATACCACTACAGCAATAATTTTCGTCTGAATTTTCCGCATCTTATCCATCCCCGCTCATCTGTGTATAAACAGGGGAACGGATCGATCCGTTCCCCCGCAAAGCTTTGTCATTTGTGCACTGTCTCTATCCTCGCCACGGCTCGTTTCAGGGACATCTCCGCCCTTCGCATGTCCGTTCCCGGCGCATGTTCCCTGATGCGCTCCTCGGCGCGGGATTTGGCTTCCTCCGCGCGTTCCACGTCAATCTCTTCGGGCCACTCGATAATCTCGGCGAGCACCGTAACCTGATCTGGCAGCACCTCGGCAAAGCCCGCGTGAAGGGCTGCCTCCGACACTTCCTGATCCTTCGTGATCGTGAGGATTCCGGGCGCAACTATCATCGTCATCGGGATGTGCTCCCTGTATATGCCGACCTCGCCCTCGACCGTGTTAAACTCCACCATGGACACCTCGTCCTCATAGAAAACCCTGTCCGGTGTGATGATCTTTAATGTAAAGTTTCTGCTATCCTCAGCCATATATTTACCTCCTGCGGCTATCCGGTATCCTCATAGCTGCACTCCTACTTCTTAACGCGCGCAACCACGTCATCGATGCTTCCCGCATTCAGGAAATAGCTCTCCGGAATATCGTCATGCTTGCCGTCAAGAATCTCCTTAAAACCGCGGATGGTCTCGGAAATCGGCACATACACGCCGCTCATTCCCGTAAACTGCTCCGCCACATGGAAAGGCTGGGAAAGGAATCTCTGTATTCTTCTCGCACGTGCCACCACCAGCTTATCTTCCTCGGAAAGTTCGTCCATACCGAGTATGGCGATGATATCCTGCAGTTCCTTGTACTTCTGCAGAATCTCCTGCACGCCTCGCGCCACCTGATAGTGCTCTTCTCCGACAATTCTCGGATCGAGGATTCTGGAGGAGGACTCAAGCGGATCAACCGCCGGATAGATACCTAACTCCACGATAGAACGGGACAGCGTCGTCGTCGCGTCCAGATGCGCGAATGTCGTCGCCGGAGCCGGGTCAGTCAAGTCGTCCGCAGGCACATAAACCGCCTGTACGGATGTGATGGAACCGCTCTTTGTGGAAGTGATACGCTCCTGCAGCGCACCCATCTCCGTCTGCAGCGTAGGCTGGTAACCTACTGCGGAAGGCATACGTCCGAGCAGTGCGGACACCTCGGATCCTGCCTGTGTGAAACGGAAGATATTGTCGATAAAAAGCAGCACGTCCTTACCGCCCTTGTCACGGAAATACTCCGCCATCGTAAGTCCGGTCAGACCCACTCTCATTCTCGCCCCGGGGGGCTCGTTCATCTGTCCGAACACCATCGTCGTCTTATCGATAACGCCCGATTCCTCCATCTCGTGGTAAAGGTCGTTACCCTCTCTGGTACGCTCTCCTACACCGGTAAATACGGAGTAGCCGCTGTGCTCTGTCGCGATATTGCGGATCAACTCCTGAATCAGCACAGTCTTACCTACGCCTGCACCGCCGAACAGACCGATCTTACCGCCCTTCTGGTAAGGACAAAGCAGGTCAACGACCTTGATGCCTGTCTCCAGAAGCTCCGTCGCCGTGGACTGTTCCTCGAACGCCGGCGCCTGTCTGTGAATCGGCTCATGCCCTACATCCGTAGGCGCGGGTTTATTGTCAATCGGTTCTCCCAGAACGTTAAAAATACGTCCCAGCGTGTTTTCTCCGACAGGAACCGTGATGGGAGCGCCTGTTGCAACCGCCTCCATACCTCTCACCAGACCGTCGGTCGGTCCCATGGAAATACATCTGACGGTATCGTCACCCAGATGCTGCGCCACCTCCACAGTCAGTTCCCCGCCCGTCTTAAGCGGGATTCTGATTGCGTCATTAATCTCCGGCAGGCTGCCTGTCGAAAATTTAATATCCAGTACGGCGCCGATGATCTGAGTGATCTTTCCAAGATTTTCACTTGTCTTTCCTTCTGCCATCTCTTTTTCCTTTCACTCATGTTAATTATTAACTGATCGCATTTGCACCTGCGATAATTTCTGTTAATTCCTGCGTAATAGATCCCTGACGCGCTCTATTGTACATCAGCGACAAGTGATCTATCATTTCCTCAGCATTGCTCGTTGCGGAATCCATCGCCTGCATTCTCGCACCGTTTTCGCTCGCAACCGCTTCTACCAGACCGCCGTAAATCAGGCTGGTGACATATTTCGGAATGATCATGTCCAACGCCTCATCGTCGTCCGGCTCAAAGTTCATAAGCGCCTTGCTGCCGGTGTCCTGCGTCTCCTCCGAAGCGTTCTCCGCCGGCTCCACGGGAAGCAGCTTAAGAAGCGTCGGCACATGGACTACCGTGTTCTTAAATCCAGTGTAGGCGAGATAAATCTCCCCGATCTCCCCCGCCGTAAAGGAAGCAAGCAGCCTCTTGCACAGCGCCATTGCGTCCACATAGGACGGCTCCTCGATGATGGCGGAATCCTCCTCCACGATCTCATAACCGGCTCTGTTCAGGGCATCCCTGCCCTTTTTGCCGATCGCGTAGATCCGCAGGTCTTCCTTCTTAAAATCGCCCTTTGTGATCAGCTTCACAACGTTGGAATTGTAGCCGCCCGCAAGTCCCCTGTTAGAGGTTATCACGATCACAGCTTTCTTCTGCGATTCCCCCGCCGTCAGGTAGGGGTGGTTTAAGTTGCCGGTCTTCGCCAGCATGGAAGTCACCGTCTCGTACATACAGTTAAAATACGCCTTCGACTGTTCTGCGTGCTGTTTCGCCCTCTGCAGTTTAACGGTAGAAACGAGTTTCATAGCCTTGGTAATCTGCTGCGTGCTCTGAATACTGCCTTTACGCCTTTTTATGTCTCTCATTGAGGCCATAGCAACCCCTCCTATTTAAACTGCGCCTTAAACTCCTCGATTGCCTTTTTCAGCTTCGCGTCTGTCTCGTCATTAATTTCTTTATTCTTCGCGATCGCATTCGGCACCTCGGGATACTTCGTGTCAAGGAACTCGAAGAACTCCGTCTCGAATCTGGTGATATCCTCAACCGCGATATCAAGCAGGTACTTGTTCGTCACCACGTAGATGATGATAACCTGATACTGTACCGGCATCGGCTTGTACTGCGGCTGTTTCAGGACTTCCTTGATTCTCTCGCCCTGTGCCAGCTTCTCCTTCGTATCGGCGTCAAGCTCGGAACCGAACTGGGAGAACGCCGCCAGCTCTCTGTACTGCGCAAGCTCTGTACGGATAGGCGCCGCAATCTTCTTCATCGCCTTGATCTGCGCCGCGCCGCCCACTCGGGACACGGAAAGACCCGCGTTCACCGCCGGACGGAAACCGGAATTGAACATTTCCGTCTCCAGATAAATCTGACCGTCCGTGATGGAGATTACGTTCGTCGGGATGTATGCGGACACGTCGCCCGCCTGCGTCTCAATAATCGGGAGCGCCGTCAGCGAACCGCCGCCGTACTCCTCGCTCATTCTCGCCGCGCGCTCAAGCAGTCTTGAATGCAGATAGAACACGTCGCCGGGATACGCCTCACGCCCGGGCGGTCTCTTTAAGAGCAGGGAGAGTGTACGGTATGCAGCCGCCTGTTTGCTCAGGTCGTCGTAAACCACGAGCACGTCCTCGCCGTTCTCCATCCATTCCTCACCGATCGCGCAGCCGGAATAAGGTGCAATGTACTGCAGGGGCGCCGTCTCACTTGCCGTCGCCGCAACTACGGTAGTGTAGGCCATTGCGCCGTACTCTGTCAAAGTTTTCACAATGGAAGCGACAGTGGAAGCCTTCTGACCGATAGCAACGTAGATACACTTCACGCCCTGTCCCTTCTGGTTGATGATCGTATCAATGGCGATCGCCGTCTTACCGGTCTGTCTGTCGCCGATGATCAGCTCACGCTGTCCTCTTCCGATGGGCACCATGGAATCGATAGCCTTGATACCTGTCTGTAACGGTGTGTCCACAGATTTTCTCGTGATAACACCGGATGCAACTCTTTCAATCTTACGATATTTGTCAGTCTGGATCGGACCCTTGCCGTCGATAGGCTGTCCCAGAGCATTTACGACACGTCCGAGCATGCAGTCGCCCGCAGGCACCTCTACCACGCGCCCTGTGGTCTTTACGGTATCGCCCTCGTTGATATTGTGCTGGTTACCAAACAGAACCGCACCTACATTGTCTTCCTCGAGGTTCAAGATCATACCGTAAACTTCACCGGGGAACTCCAAGAGCTCACCCTGCATTGCATTCTCAAGTCCGTGCACACGAGCGATACCGTCCGCTACCTGAATAACCGTACCCACCTCGGATACTTCCAGCTCGGAGGCATATCTCTTAATCTGATCCTTAATGACTGAACTGATCTCTTCTGGTCTTAAATTCATGGATCATACGCACCTTTCTTCTTTTTTCTATAATTCACTCAGACCTGTACCTTTAACAGATCCTTCTGCAGCTCACTCAGTTTCGTTTTGATGCTGCTGTCAACAACTCTGTCGCCGATTCGGATCACCATTCCCCCGATCAGGGAGCCGTCCACGTCGTAACTGATCTCCATGGACTTGTACTGTGTGGTGTCGAGCAGTTTCTTCTCGACCTCCTTACACTGACTATCCTTCAGCGGAACGGCTGTCGTCACTGTGGCGATGCCTATTCCCTTATACTCTTTTACCTTGGCGACAAAATACTTCAGGATCTCGTCGATCTCCCTGTAACGGTCCTTCGAGATAATGATAGTGAGAAACCCGAGCAGCTCCTCGGACACCCTTCCCTCAAACACGGTTTTCGCGACCTCGATCTTCTCCTCCTTGATGATCTTCGGATGGTTCATCAGGCTGCCAAAATCCGCATTCTCCGCAAGAATTTTCTGAAGCTGTTCGATTTCTTCCAACAGGACGTCTATCTTACCTTCTTCCACCGCCAGTTCAAACAACGCGTCACCGTATGTCTTTGAAATCAGCTTAGCCATGTGCTCTCACCTATTTCCTTAAGCGTTTCTTCCACCAGACTGTCCTGTACAGTGGTGTCGATCGCCGCGTTCACAACCTTTGCAGCCATCATGGATGCAAGCACAACCATCTCGCGCTTCACCTCATCAGCCGCTTTCTTCTTCTCAAGCTCCGCCTCTACGCCGGCTCTCTCGAGAATCCGGGCTGCCTCTTCCTTCGCGTCCGCGATGATCTTATTCTCATTCGCAAGGGCTTTCTTGCGCGCCTCCGCGAGAATCTCTTCCGCTTCTTTATCTACTTCTCGAAGCTTGTTCTCGTACTCTTCCTTCAGCGCTTTTGCCTTCTCCATGTCGGATGCCGCCGTATCGAGTTCGCCCTTGATGCGCTCCTGCCTCTTTTCCATCATATCCCGCACGGGATTGAACAGGAAGTGGGAAGCGATCAGGAAGAGCGCGAACACTGCTATAATCATCAACACAGAATCCGCGATAAGCTGTAAGTCGAGGTCAAACAGCCTCGGCGCCATCTCGGCGGACGCCAGCGCCAAATTCGCAACTGTCGTACTCAAGCGTTAGTACCCCCTTTCATTGAAATGTGCGTCACAGGTCTGCGCACTTGCTGCGCTGACCGTAAGAACACCTATATTATGCCTACCGTAACGGAGTTACGGAAGAAGGGGTTTCACGAAGAGCAGCAGCATTGCGATCAACAGACCGTACAGACCTGTCGTCTCGGCAACCGCCTGTCCAAGCAGCATCGTGGAAGTAACGTCAGACTTCGCGCCCGGGTTTCTGCCCACTGCAGCAGCGGCATGTCCCGCAGCAATACCCTGACCTACACCGGGTCCGATACCTGCGATAACCGCAAGACCCGCGCCGATTGCTGAACATCCCAAAATAAAATTGTTGTTAAATTCTCCCATTTTTGATTTCCTCCTTGTTGTTTATGAAAAAATATTATTTCTTACTCCGTCGTGCAGGCATCCGTGATGTACGTCATAGTCAGCATACAGAACACGTACGTCTGGATCGCGCCCGAGAACAGGTCGAAATACACGTGAAGCGCCGCCGGCCAGATGATCGCGATCTTTGATAGAAGCGCATACACAAGCGCCATCATAACCGTGCCGGACAAGACGTTTGCAAACAAACGCAGCGACAAAGAGATCGGCACCGCCACATCACCAATAATGTTGATCGGCGCCCAAATCGGCCACGGATCACACAGCCCCGAAATCACACCTTTCACTTTCTGGTACCTGAACTTGTTGAAGTGGATCAGTACAAACGTCATAACGCCCATGGGTAACGTCACGCCATAGTCTGCCGTCGGCGGTCTGAGCCCGAACAGTCCCGAAATATTACTCAGCAGGATAAAGATAAAGATTGTGCTGATGTAATTGCGGAATTGCGGACTGAATTTTCCCATGACGCCGCCAACCATCTTATCAAGCATCTCTACCACCAGCTCGACAATGTTCTGGAATGTCCCGGGAACATCCTCGGCGTGCTTGACAGCGCGATTCGCCGCAATGCAGAAGCCTATGATTACCAGCATGACAATCAGCACGCACACATGGGTCGTGGTGATCCATACGGTCTGCCCAAATAGCTCGTAGGAAAAGACGCCGTGAATCATAAAGTCAATATCCGCACCGCCGGACAACATAATTCCCTGTCCCATCTTCTCACCTCCTTCTACACGTAATGAAATATAAAATCCTATGGATCAACGGATTCAGATAAGCGGACACTTTCATGCCCATATAACCGCAAAACGCAAGGATCGGATTCGCAAATTTTGTGTACATAAGAACGCCCAGTATAACCACAAGCGCCACATAGCGCATGATGTTCTGCGCGCCCATGCTCTTCACGGCTTCCTTCTCCGGCAGGTCAAGCCCCCGGTCTAAGGACCACCACATATGAAACGCACCTGCCACGGCAAGAAATACGCCGATCCAGAGCCCTATGCTGTAGGAGAGATTTCTGGAAAAAAACAAGAGCGCAATCTCAAAAACAACGCCGTATGCCAAAATACCGAGCCATAGCTCCAAAAGCGTCTGATCAATCTTTCTTTTCATTTTCTTCCATCTCTTCTTTGATCTGTGTACTGCGCCTGCGCGTCCTTGCCGGCGTCTCATAAATCCTTCTCGCAAACCGGAACACATTGGTAAATCCTGCCAGCGCGCCCACGAAAAAAAACGCCACCATCCAGACATTGGTCCCAAGCTTCCTGTCCAGAAACATCCCTACAAAGGAACAGAGAAAGATGGGAACAAGCATGTTGACACCAAACTGCGTGATCATCATCAAAGCCTGATAAACAGTTTTATGATACTTCAAAATACCGCCTTCCCAATCCACAGAATTTCCCCTAAAGCCTAACAAGAAAATTATACTCATTTTTGGTACTTTTGTCCAGACCCAGTTCAATAATGGGCAAATTTTCGAGGAAACGTTGACATTTGTTCTCCGGCGGTGTACGGTTAAGTAACAAATCTAGCGAGGGGGACCAAAACATGGCAGATCCGATTCTTTACCGCAAGAGACTGATTCCGGAGGAATGCGTCCTGTTAAAAGACGACAGGCTTCTTTACCGCGACGAAGAAATCATTGTGACTGCCTGGAATACTCTGAAGCCCCGAAAAGACCTGCATCACGGGCTCTCCTGCTACTATCTGCGGGAGGGCATAAAAGTGAGCCGTTTCTATAATGAAAACGGCTCTCTTCTGTATTGGTACTGCGATATTGTGGATTACGATCACGATGCCGAAACCGATACATATGTCATTACCGATCTTCTGGCAGACGTCATCATCTACCCCGACGGCTTCGTGAAAGTCGTGGATATCGACGAGCTTGCCACCGCCAAAGAGACGGGGCTGCTAAATGACGCCATGCTGAAACAGGCGCTGCTGACCCTCAACCGGCTGCTGCAGATCATTTACGACGGCGGGTTTGAGAAGCTGCAGGAACCACTGGAACTGTATATGTAATCCGCCGTACCGATTCGCAAAATCGCTCCTTCGTCGCTTTCCTTTTGCTCATCACGGGCTTTCGCCCTATAGATTTGCGCCATCTCAGCCATCCGAAAGCAAGCTTTCTTCTGTCTGATCTGTCACAAATCTGCACGGCTCAATGCTAGTAGAAGATATGCCCCCCGATTCTGTATCTGGGTTCGATTCCGTCCACGGGGGTGCGGAAATAAACGCAGTTGCTCACGTTGGTGGTGCCGCCCATGACTTCGTCCGCCGCCTGATAGCAGCTGCCGGTGGCTCTGCCCTCCGCGAGCGCGAGCGCAAGGCGTCCGCTCGCCACAGGCGAAAACTGCCCGGACTGATAGATCACGCCTGTCACCGTATCGGGGTACACGGAACTCAACACCCTGTTGATCACAACCGAACCAACGGCGACCTGTCCGCTGTATGGCTCTGCTCCCGCCTCACAGTAAATCAGATTCGCCAAAAGATATCTGTCTCCCTCCGCAAAACTCACCTCGGAAATGTCGCGCCAGCTTGACTGCGCCGCCAATTCCGCCATACGGAGTTCCTCCGCCAGCTTGGCACGAAGAGCGGACAGTTCTTCCTCCTGCTCCTTGAGCTTCTGCTCGTAAGCGAGCGCCGCCGCCTCCGCCTCGGAAATCTGGTTCGCCGTGGCGTTCAGATTGCTTGCCGTCTGGCTGACAAGCCCGGAAACGCGTCCCTGCTCCGCCACAACCTGTACCTTATATTCTCCCAGCTCTTCCCTGTTTTTCTCCTGCTCCTTCTTCGCAAGTTCCAGTTCCGCCTGCTTCTGCTCCATTGCCGCCTGCGCGGCTTTATACTCGTCCAGCACCTTTCCCTGGTAGGCGGAAAGCTGCTCGACATACTCGTTTTTATTCAGAAAATCAGACAGACTTCCCGAGGAAAAAAACAACTCCATATAAAGATTGCTGCTGCGCTCATAGGTAAACTGAATCTGTTTTTTCATGGTAGCGTACTGCGCGTCCTTCAGGGCAATCGCATCCGCCAGCTCCTCCTCCACCTGTGCTATCTCCTTCTCCAGATCGTCGATCTCCTCTTCCTTCTCGGCGATCTGCTGCTCCAGATCGTTCAGGTTGTTGCTCACCTGCGTAAGCTCCGTATTCAACGTGGAGAGCGTACCCTGCAGGGAACTGTGCTGCTCGTTCAGTCCTTCCAGCTTCTCTTCCGTCTCGTCCAGTTTTCCTTCCGTCTCCTCCCGCTGCTGCTCCGCCTCCCGGATCTGCTGCCTCGTCTCCTCAGTCGCCTGCACGGAGAGCGGCAAAATACCGCAAAGCAGAACAAGCGCAAGACATGCCGCCGCTCTTCGTTTCCTTTCCATACTTTCCTCCATGCCGGAGCTTTTTGCGAAGGCACGCGCCGAGAATCTTAAATTCTCGGCTGCGATTCCGAGTTTGTGGCTCCGGCACAAACTCGAGATTGAAAAATCAGCACATCAGTGTGATTTTTCAATCGTTTCTCCTAACCTAACAGTTCTCAATTAAGTCCACGCGTCTCTGGTGCCTCTCACCGTGAGAAAAAGGCGTGTCCAAAAAAATATCCACGATATCGAGCGCTACCATCTCCCCGATGATCGCCGCACCCATAGCAAGCACATTGGCGTCGTTGTGCTCCCTTGTCAGTCTCGCGGAAACCGGATCGCCACAGAGCGCGCAGCGGATTCCCTTCACTTTATTCGCCGTCATGGAAATGCCGATGCCCGTAGTACAGATCACGATGCCCCTGTCGCACTCTCCCGATGCAACAGCCTTTGCCACCGCCGCGCCAAAAACCGGATAATCGCAGGAACTTTTGTCCGGGCAGCCGAAGTCCTTGTACTCCAAACCACGCTCCTTCAAATGCGCCATCACCTTCTGTCTCAAATCATATCCGCCGTGGTCACTTCCGATTGCAATCATGTCTCCCTCACTTTCCGAAGCGCGCAAAAACGCGCCTCCTGTAAATTATTTTATTGTAGCCGTTATATCTCACCGCTGTCACATAAAATCGGAACAGCTCATTTCAGCTCAATCACCCTGTGTCCCGCCGCCTTTAACAGCCGGTTCATTACTGCCTGTGAAACGCCTTCCCCGTCGAGACTCTCCGAGTAGATCAGCTCCACGCCCTCGTCGTCGAACTCCCGCAGAATGCGGTACAGCCCTTTTGCCGCCGCTGCCGCGTCCGCCCGCTTCCCGACACTTCGGAGCACGTCTGCACAGTAGCTGTCAACCGTCTCGTCCGTCGCGATAACGCCGGTCTTTTTCCTGTTTTTTCTTCCTTCGGCAAGTTCTTTGTTGATATAATCCGTCACCGCCTCCGCGGCACCTTTGACAATGATCAACTCGCCCTTCGGCGCGTAATGCCTGTATTTCATGCCCGGCGCTTTGGGGGCTTGTCCACTGTCGGCAGAAAAAAGCGTCTCGTCCACCTCCACGCATCCAAGCTTCTGCCGAAGCATTTCCGCCGTAATAAAGCCCGGTCTTAAAATTACGGGCGGTTCCGCCGTCAGATCGACGATCGTGGATTCCAGCCCGAGCGTGGCGTCACCGCCGTCCAATATCATCTCGATCCTGCCTTCCATATCCTCCGCCACATAGGACGCGCGGGTCGGGCTCGGTCTGCCGGAACGGTTGGCGCTGGGCGCCGCCACATAACCGCCCGCCGCCCGGATAAACGACAACGCCGCCGCATCGGACGGCATACGCACCGCCACCGTGTCAAGCCCGCCTGTCGTCTCCTTCGGCACCAAATCCGATTTTTCCATAATCATCGTGAGCGGTCCCGGCCAGAAAGCGTCCGCCAGCTTCTCCGCCGTCTCCGGCACACTCTTTACGATGGCGGGCAAAGCGTCCATGTCCGCGATATGCACGATCAGCGGGTTATCGGAGGGTCTGCCTTTCGCCTCATAAATTTTCCGGGAGGAAGCGGGATTCAGCGCGTCTCCCCCCAGCCCGTAAACCGTCTCCGTGGGGAACGCCACCAGACCGCCCGCTTTGATGATCGCCCCCGCCTCGCGGATCGAAGCCTCTTCTCTATGTGATTCGTCTATCCGGACTACTTTTGTATCCACAGTCGTATCCTTCTCACTTTATTTCTGTCATATACCGCGTCCAAACCGAAAACCCGCACCGTATCAGTTTCCACACCTCATCTACTCCGTCTTGTTCAGGTAGTTCATAATCGCCAGATGGATCGCCCACGCCGTCTTCTCCTGATAGACTTCCGAGGAAAGCTTCTGCGCCTCCTCATAGTTGGATAGGAAACCACACTCCACAATCACAATGGGCGACGACGTCTTCTTCAAGAGATAGTAGCTGCTGTTCGCCTTCGCCTGTCTGGCGTTGTCCGGGTCAATCTGTTCGGCGAGCACCTGCTGCATACGCTCCGCAATCTCTTTACTGTCCTGACTTCCTTCATAATAAAAGACCTGCGCCCCGTGCACATACTCCTCATGGTAACTGTTCTGGTGAATGCTCACCGTCAGCGCCGGTTTCTTCTCCTCAATCAGCGCCACACGGTTTTTCATATCCTGCACCTTCTTGTTGGAGACATTCTCGTCATAAAGCCCGGCGTCGTCCTCCCTCGTAAGCACCACATCCACATCCGCCGCCGTAAGGAACACTGCCAATTTTTTCGCGATCTTTAAATTGATGTCCTTTTCCAGACTGCCGTCCACACCCACCTTGCCCGGATCGGCGCCGCCGTGCCCCGCGTCGATAATCACGCAAGGTCTCTCCTTCCCCGGCTTCTCCGTCAGGATCCGGCTCGAGGACACCACCCGCGCACCGCCCCGCAGGGCAAATCCAAATGCCGCAAGCAGCATCAAAAGCAGCCCCATTCTGACAGCTTTGTCATATTTCTCCGATTTTTCTTTCTCCATTTTACCCCTAAGCCAAAGCCCGCTTTCCCGCCTTCCGGCAAGATATGAACCGGCTCTGCCGATACCCGTCTTAGTGCATGTATATGAAGAAAGTGGTCGGAAGATAACCCTTCCGCGCGGGATTTTAACCCCGCCGCAGCCTTACGATTGATTCATGTACTCCTCGATCACATCCCAGATGTCCGCCGTCTCAAAACCGAGCCGCCATGCCGCCACACCCGCAATCTCGTACTTTTCCATAATATTTAACTTCACCTTGATGGACTCCGCATCCTCCAGCCACACCTGACAGAGCCTGTCGCCATCCTGAAATTCCCCGTAATTCTGGCAGGTCACCTCATCCCAGCGGGTCGCAATTTCATGGTCCGACACATAGGTCTGCGCCATTTCCATACCCACCGCCTGACTGCTTATGCCATCCGCCCCGGTCTCCCAGATTCTCGTATAGAAAGGAAGGGCGTTGATCACTTTTTCTTTCGGCACTTCCGCCACCGTGTTTTCGATTCCTTTCTCCACAAAATTGATGGAGGCAACGCTCCCTGCCTCGTCACTGCCGTTATAGTGTTCGTCATATCCCATAATAATAACGTAGTCCGCCACCGCCCCCTGCTCGGCGCGGTCGTAATGGTCCGTGTGGTTCATGGGCACATAGTTGTCCACCGACAGCACAATGCCGTACTTCCTGCAAGGAATAGACAACTCCCTGATAAACTGGATAAAGGGTTCTCCCGCATCCAGACTCACATTCTCAAAGTCAATGTTCAGCCCGTCCAGATTATATTCCCGTGTCGCCGCCAGAAGCTGTAAAATCAAATGCCGCCTGTTGGAAGTCTTCCCAAGCACCGTATACAGATCCACGTCCACGCTGTCTACATTGCCCACCAGCGCCCAGACTTCCAGTCCCATCCCGTGCGCCCTGTCCACATAATCCGCCGTGGCAAAACTGCTGAAATCCCCCTCGTTTCCCGTCAGGGTAAACCATGTCGGCGAAATCACGTTAAGCCCCTTCGTCCGCGCCACCGTCTCCTCCAGTGTGTCGTTGCCCCCCGTTCCGCCGATCACATGCCAGCCCAGATTGATCTTATAGTCACGGGTATTCGCCTTATATTCCGGCTCTACATAATCCGTCACGGGGACAGGCTCTTCCTCCGTCTTTTCCCCCAGCTTTTTATTCTCCACATAGCCGATAAAGGAATCCTGCGTCTTTACCTTCGTCCATGTCTCCATTTCCTCCAGCACGATAACCGCGTCTCCCGTCGATATGTCCGTCAGGATATCGCTCTTGATGCCGCCCTGATAACGCACCTGCGTATCTTTCGTGACAGACGCGACCTGCCGCTTGTCCCATTCTGTGTAAACCTGCATATGGTTCGGCTCTGTGAAAAGCTCATAGGAAAAATTCGCATATTTTTTCACATAGTCCGCTGCGATATAGAGCGTCTCCCCCTCATAGCGGGAGATGGTATAATCGTAGCTTTCGTCGCTCTCAACAAAGTCCGCATCATAGCCGGTGACAGTCCCCGTGCCGATCACGTTCGCGTAAACCATGTCCGGCGTCGTGTAGAGAAGGCTGTTCTCCGACTTGTCCTCATAAAACCTGTCGTTAAAATATTTATGCACCGTGGCAATATCAAAATAACAAATATTATCAAATATTTTCGCATGTTCCTCTATCTGTTCATCCTGCAAAATGATAGGGACGTCATTCTCCCCCTCAATACCGAAATATTCTGTCAAATCCGCCCGTTCTTTGGAATAAGAGTATTTTTCGAGCAGCTTCGCCCCAAATCCCGCTGCGCCAATCAATATAATAAGGACAACCGCGACTATCACCGGAATTATTTTTTTCATTTGTCCAGCTCCTTTTGACTGTCTGTAGTAAACGTCGACCAGGCAGGGAAGTTTTCCCTTTCCTGCCCGCCGCGTTCACTACGATTATAACAAACTATTCCCTTTCAGTCATCAGTTTTTTTCAGGCAATGACAACATCACATAACGGGAAACCTCCCGAAACCAACGTAATGACAGGTCCTCTCATGCCGTCCCCCAAAAGGATTAACAAAAAAACTATAAAATAACTCAACCGTGATATACTAACGGCATATGATATAGGAGGGCGGAAATAGTTCTGAAGATGACTCTGACATGCAAATGAATTTGTAAAATATCTGTATAACCTACTCATTCCTTGTGAATTATATTTTGTGTACCAAAGGAAACTCTTAAGAATTAACCCGGCGCTTAGATGGGAATAAGATATGGTCTCTGACAAGGCACATAGCCCATAAGACTGCCTCCGCCAAAAGATAACGGCAAAGACACAGATGTTATTTATTAAATTTTCGCATGCCTCCTTCCCTTGCGGATTATCAGAGACATCTTGTAGTTAAATTATAGCCATAATCTGACAGGAATTGCAAGCATTTTCTAAAATTATTAAAATTTTTTAAACACTTATCGCGCACTATTGACTAAAACCGACCTCTGGGATTAAGATACACTTAACTTAATCAAGCTCTATTATTCTAAATAGAAGGAAGAGATTAACAACATGAAAATAGAAAAAGTGAATGAGCAGCAAATCCGCTGCACCCTCACAAGAGAAGACCTGCTGAACAGAGAATTGAAGATCAGCGAGCTGGCATACGGCACGGAGAAGGCTAAGAGCCTCTTCCGCGACCTGATGCAGCAGGCGGCATATGAATGCGGCTTTGAGGCGGAGGATATCCCCTTAATGATTGAGGCGATTCCCTTAAATGCCGAGTGCATTGTGCTGATTGTCACCAAAGTGGAAGACCCCGAGGAGCTGGACACCCGCTTCGCGAAGTTCGCACCCTCCGTCCACGACGATGATTACGACATGGAAGAGACGGAGGACAATGAAGCGCTGATGGAAGCTTTTGCTGACAGTGCGGACGAGGTGCTCAATCTCCTGCGCCGGATGAACGGCACAGAGGAATCCGTCCCGTCTCCGAAGAGCGCACGCCGGGAAAACACACAGCCCGCTCTTTCCGGACGCGCAAAAACGACGAGCCGTCTTTTCTCCTTCCGCTCCCTGCGCGAAGTGACCAGACTGGCACACGTGATCGGCACTTGCCAAAGCTCCAACACTTTATATAAGGATGAAGCCGGCGGCAATTATCTCCTGCTGGTCGCTCCCGAAGAACCGGAAAGCGCGGACTTCAATCGTATTTGCAGCCTGATCTCAGAGTACGGCAGACCCGAAAAAACCGCGAACTCCGCGAAGGCATATCTGGAGGAGCATTATGAGCCGCTGATCAAGGACAGCGCGGTGGAAACGCTGGCGAAGATTTAATTCCGTATTTCAATGATAGGCATAAATAAAACCCCACCCTGTTATCCGGTCTCCCGGAAACAAGGTGGGATTTCTTTTGTCGTAAACCGACCGCCGCGGAATCACCGCGCCGCTCTTCCGCTTTCTATACAGCCGCGATCTTCGCCATCAGATCATCAGCGTTGATGCCGTGCACCATAGCCGCTTCCTCCAGAGTCTCTCCCTGCGCGGAAGGGCAGCCGAGACAGTGCATCCCGATCTCCAAAAGCACGGGCGCAATGTCAGGATTGATTCTGAGCGCTTCGCCTATTGTCGTGTTCTTTGTGATATCTGCCATTTTATTTCCCTCCATATTTTCATTCTGTGATAGCGTCTGAAAAAATATACATCTGTTTTCTGTACCAGATATGATTATAAAAGAAAGCGCCCGCACCGTCAAGACGGCTTTCCGCAAAGCCAATCCACATTATTGCATTTTTCACAAAAATTTCATTCTTTTTTTTGCATTTGTATGAGAAAAAGAACAAAGGCAATCTTGACTGCGATTCGACACTTGGCATATAATATTCTTACCGATTCAGAGTGATGCGCCGCAGTTGTGCATGATTCCGAATGCAACCATTTCACAGTTACTTTATTAAAAATTTTAAAATAGGAGGTTGGTACAAAAATGAGACCAGAATGGAAAGATTTTGTAGGCGGCAAGTGGGACAAAGAAGTGAATGTCCGCGACTTCATCCAGAGAAACTATCACCCTTACGACGGTGACGAGGCATTCTTGGCTGAGCCTACACAGAACACAAAGGATCTTTGGGCACAGGTGCTTGACCTGCAGAAACAGGAGCGTGAGGCAGGCGGCGTACTTGATATGGATACCAAGGTTGTATCCACCATCACATCCCACGGTCCCGGCTATCTGGACAAGAGCAAAGAGACCATCGTTGGTTTCCAGACAGATAAGCCCTTCAAGCGTTCCTTACAGCCTTACGGCGGTATCAGAATGGCTGAGAAGGCTTGCACAGACAACGGCTACGAAGTAGATCCCGAGATTAGCGAGTTCTTCTCCACCCACAGAAAGACACACAACGCAGGCTGCTTCGACGCTTACAATGCTGAGATGAGAGCTTGCCGTTCTTCCCACATCATCACAGGTCTTCCGGATGCATACGGTCGCGGTCGTATCATCGGCGACTACAGACGTGTGGCTCTGTACGGTATCGACAGACTGATTGAAGACAAGCAGGCGCAGAAGGATTCCACCGGCCGCGTTATGACCGACGATGTGATCCGTCTCCGCGAAGAGCTTTCCGAGCAGATGGTTGCTCTGAAGCTGATGAAGGAAATGGCTGCTTCTTACGGCTGTGACATTTCCAAGCCCGCTTCTAACGTACAGGAAGCGATTCAGGCTACTTACTTTGGTTACCTTTGCTCCGTAAAAGAGCAGAACGGTGCTGCAATGTCCCTTGGACGTACATCTACTTTCCTTGATGTATATGCTGAGAGAGACCTTGCTAACGGCACATTCACAGAGCAGCAGATTCAGGAGTTCGTTGACCACTTCATCATGAAGCTGCGTCTGATCAAGTTTGCACGTACCCCTGAGTACAACCAGATTTTCGCAGGCGATCCGGTATGGGTAACCGAGTCCCTCGGCGGTGTTGGCGTTGACGGTCGTCACATGGTAACAAAGATGAGCTTCCGTTATCTGCACACACTGACCAACTTAGGTCCTTCACCCGAGCCGAACCTGACAGTTCTCTGGTCCACCAGACTTCCCGAGAACTGGAAGAAGTACTGTGCGAAGATGTCCATCCAGACCTCTTCCATCCAGTACGAGAACGACGACCTGATGAGAGTGACACACGGTGATGACTACGGTATCGCTTGCTGCGTATCCTCCATGGTTATCGGTAAAGAGATGCAGTTCTTCGGCGCACGTGCTAACGTTGCTAAATGTCTGCTGTACGCTTTGAACGGCGGTATTGACGAAGTTACCAAGAAGCAGGTTGGTCCTAAGTACCGTCCTGTTACCGGCGACGTTCTCGATTATGACGACGTTATGGATAAGTTCATTGACATGCTCGAGTGGCAGGCAGACGTGTATGTAAATACACTGAACATCATCCACTACATGCATGACAAATACTGCTATGAGAGAGCAGAGATGGCTCTCCATGACAGAGACGTTAAGCGTTACTTCGCAACCGGTGTTGCTGGTCTCTCCATCGTAGCTGACTCCCTTTCCGCTATCAAGTATGCGAAGGTTGAGCCTATCAGAGACGAGGACGGCATCATCGTTGACTTCAAGACAACCGGCGAGTTCCCGAAATATGGTAACGACGACGACCGCGTAGATGAGATCGCTCAGGAGATCGTTCACAAGTTCATGACCGCAATCAGAAGACATCACACCTACAGAAACGGTGTTCCTACAACCTCTATCCTTACCATTACTTCCAACGTAACCTACGGTAAGGCTACCGGTAACACACCTGACGGACGTAAGAAAGGTCAGCCTTTCGCACCCGGCGCTAACCCGATGCACGGTCGTGATACCCACGGTGCAGTTGCTTCCTTATCTTCTGTATCCAAGCTTCCGTTCAACGATGCACAGGATGGTATCTCCAATACCTTCACCATCATCCCGGGCGCGCTTGGTAAAGAGGATCAGGTATTCGCTGGCGATATCGAGGTAGACCTCAGCAAATAAAAATCGAGCAAGCTCGATTGCGAGCACTGCTTCGCAGGCTCGGCATAAAGTATAACAGGAGGCATTGGTAATTATGGATGACAAACAGATGATAGATGATTTTATCAAGATGATGGATTCCGGGATGGCACAGGGCGTCGGACATGTGAATGTGGACGTTGACGCCAATGCCGACAACTCTAAAAATGTACAGACCATGGGGTGCACGGATTGCTCCCGCACCCCGCTGGCGTGCAGCGTTCCAACCCTCCACGATGGATTGGACGGGTTGGAAGATTATAAATAAAAATATAGGAGGACAATACAATGGCAGCAGCAAATGCTCAGGTAGATAACTTAGTAAACTTATTAGATGGCTACGCAACAAAGGGCGGTCATCACCTCAACGTTAACGTGCTCAACAGAGATACCTTACTGGACGCTCAGAAGCATCCCGAGAACTATCCTCAGTTGACCATCCGCGTATCCGGCTACGCAGTTAACTTCATCAAGCTGACACCGGAACAGCAGGCAGACGTAATCTCCCGTACTTTCCACGAGAGCATCTAATCGCGTCAGAGTCAAAGGATGCAGGAAGCCTTGCGATACGTCGCAGGGCTTCTTTTTTCTGGATTTTCTGCTGTGTCTATGCTATCATATAAGTAATCTTATGAAATCGAATAACCCATAAACAAAGTGCAGAAAATAAATATAATAATAAGCAGAAAGAAGGTTTTAGAGATGCAGGGACGAATCCATTCTTTAGAAAGTTTTGGTACGGTAGACGGTCCGGGAACCCGGTTCGTGGTCTTTGTGCAGGGCTGTCCGATGCGGTGCGCTTACTGCCATAACCCCGACACGTGGGAAATGAACGGCGGTACACTGATGGAGCCGGAATATATTTTTGAACAGTATAAGAGGAACGAAGCGTTTTATCACGGCGGCGGCATCACCGTCACCGGCGGCGAACCGCTGATGCAGGTGGATTTTTTGATCGACCTGTTTACCATTGCAAAGAAAAATAATGTGCACACCTGTATCGACTCCTCCGGCATCGCCTACAAGAAAAGCGCAAACCCCGAGTGGCTTGCAAAATTGGATAGGCTGATGGAATTGACCGATTTGGTTATGCTGGATATCAAGCACATAGATCCGGAGAAGCACAAGGAGCTTACCTCCCAGCCGAACGAGGGCATTCTCGCCTTTGCGGAGTATCTGAACGAAAAGCATGTGGACATGTGGATTCGCCACGTCATTGTACCGGGTATTACGGACGACGACAAGTATTTGTACGATCTCGGTTACTTTATCGGCGCGTTCACGAATCTGAAGGCGCTGGACGCCCTTCCCTATCACACCATGGGTGAAAACAAGTATGAAAAGCTTGGCATGGAATACAAGCTGAAAGGCGTTCCCGCTATGGACAAGGATAAGCTGATCGAGAAGAAGAAGGTCATTCTCGACGGCGTACGCAAGCGCCGGGAGGAACTTGGCATACACACAGAAAAGTAAAAAAGAGGCAGGGTCGCTATCGACTCTGCCTTTTCTGTAGCTTAATTTGTTATCCACTTCTTGAGGGCTTCCTCCAGCCGTTCAATATCCACAGGCTTAGAAATATGGTCGTTCATGCCCGCCTCCTCGGATTTTCTGATATCATCCGCAAATGCGTCCGCCGTCATCGCCACAATCGGAATCTTTTCCAGATCCGCACGCCCTGATGCGCGAATTGCCTTTGACGCTTCGTAACCGTTCATAACCGGCATCTGGATATCCATAAAGATCAAATCAAAGTAGCCCGACTCTTTTTCCATGACGGCGTCAACCGCGAGCTGCCCGTTCATCGCCATCTCCACCTGAATGCCGACCACGCTTAAGAGTTCTTTTGCTACCTCAATATTGATTTCATTATCCTCCACAAGCAGAACACGTCTGCCGGAGAAATCCGCCTGCTTAAACACATCGAGCGCGGAAACTTCTTCCTTGTCCTGATCATGCCCCAGTACATCCTTCAGAACACGAATCAGCCGCGACCTGAACAGCGGTTTGCCGATAAACGCGTTCACCCCGGCGTCCAGCGCCTCCGACTCAATATCCGCCCAATCGTAAGCGGACTGAATGATAATCGAAACATCGTCGCCTGCCGCCTTGCGAATACCCTTCGCCGTCTCTACACCATCCATACCGGGCATCTTCCAGTCAGAAATCACTACGGCAAACTTTTTCCCATTGTCTTCCTTGAAACGCTTTACGGCGTCCTCGCCGCTCAGCACATACTCCGCGTTCATGCCAAGACTCTTGAGCATTTCGCAGGAACTCTCGCACGCCGTCTCCTCGTCGTCCACCACAAGCACCGACACCCCACTGTATGCCGCCAGATCAGCCTCCGTCATATCATCCAGTTTCAGGTAAACAATTACCGTGAATTTAGATCCTTTCCCAAGTTCACTCTCCACCTTGATATCGCCGAGCATCATGCGGGCAATATTGACCGCAATCGACATGCCAAGCCCCGTACCTTCGATCTTTCCCGTCCGGGAATCCGCCGCGCGGGAGAAGGGCTCAAAAATTTTCTGGATATAGTCCGGTTCCATACCTATTCCGGTGTCCTCAAAGGTAAATTCATAGCAGCCGTAGCCATTGATATGAGAGGACTTCTCCTCGATATGAATGCTGATCTTTCCGCCGGATGGCGTAAACTTCACCGCATTGCCCATAATATTCATAAAGATCTGCTGCAGGTGCTGCTCGTCCCCGACCACGTTCTCGTGTTCCAGCTTGGCAATGCCTGCATTCAGCGCAAGACCCTTGACTTCCATCTGGGAACGGAACACGGTCAGCAGGCTCTCGATCGTGTCGGAGAGGTTGAAGCCGCTCTCCGTCAGGCTTACCTTTCCGCTCTCGATCCGGCTCATATCAAGCACCTCGTTGATCAGCCCGAGCAGATGCTTGCCGGAAACAGTAATCTTCTCAAGGGCATCCAGCACGCGCTCCTTCTCGTCAATATGCATGGTCGCGACGGAGGTCATGCCCAGAATCGCATTCATGGGCGTGCGGATATCGTGGCTCATGCGGGACAGGAAATCGCTCTTGGCGTGGTTCGCCGCCTCGGCGCGTTCCACGGCCTGCGCCAGCATTTCACGCTGTTCTTCCTCGCGGCGGATCATATCGTCAATACTGCGGATCGCCATGGTAATTGTTGTCACCTTCCCGCCTACCGCCTCCGCTGTAGTAACCGCAATGGAACACCATTCATAGTCGTCTGCATCCGGTTTCTTTCTCTTAAACTGCAATTCGATATGTTCCCTGTCCGCAAGCCGTTTCTGAAGGTTTGCCACATTGAGAAAATCTTTTACGAGATCATGATGCTCCTCCGACACTAAGTCTCCTTCCAGACTCCGTGCCGTCTTGACATCAAAAGGCTCCCTCTTCGGTCCGCCCTCTGAGTAGGGATAAACCGTGTCGCATGTATTTTCTTTCAAACTGATATAATAAATTGCACGGCAGGCGCGCACGGTGCTGTCCATGGCGTTCCGGTAAATCCGGGTCTGTTCCGCCATGCGGTCATTTTCATCCTGCAATGCCTGATTGTGTTTCTGGTTTCCGTATTCCCGGATCAGTTGGAAAATAAATACGGCTAACCCGAGCACGATAAGCACGGCGCAGATATGATAGAACGTATCTGACCCGGAAAGAATCTTGTTCTTCGGTATCGTCAGGATGCCCGTCCATCCGCTGTCCATGTGATGAAAATAGACGTTGCGCACAATCCCGTCCATGGGAGCCAGATTTTCCAACACGTGATTGCTCTTGTTGCAGTCCGCGCTCTCTATGTAACTGTTTACCAGCTCCTGAAACTCGGTCTGATTATAATCCCAACAGGACTGGTAATATAACAGGCTGCCATTTTTATCCACCAGATAGTAGGAGGAATCCTGCGGCAGCATAAGCTTCTCATTCATCAGTTCAAAGAACGACGGTTTCAGATCAATCGCGAGATAACTGCCCGTCGCGGGAACTACCTTGCACAAGGTTACCACCGGCTGCTCCGTCACATAGTCCGTGTAGACGGGCGAAATATAAACTTCGCCGTTCGCGGCTACCGCTTCCTGCAAATAACCCGCTTCAAGAAAATTATATTTGGCAAGTTCCTCCAGATTTGGGTCATTGGACACAATTTCCGTGGCGTTAAAAGTTTTGCCGTAAATCTGAATGGTGTTGCCGTACACGTCCGTGAGCCCGCTCATAAAGGGGTACAGCCCTTCCCTCAGTTCCTCGATTGAAATATTCTCTTTCTCACGTTCTTCAATGTAATTTACGCTGATCTTCAGAATTGCCTCGCAGGCAAGGAGTCCGCCGTCCTCCGACGAGGTGCAGTTCTCCACCAGAGCCAGTCCCATCTGGTTTGTATTATCCCACAGAGTCTGGCGCAAGATAACGATACAGAACACCACAACAAGAATAAACGCGCTCAGCACCAAAATATTATTCCGCATTTTTTTAAATAAAGACTTTTTTTCGCTTCTGTTCATTGCCACACACTTACCCTATATTTTAAATACTTATACAGTACTTCTTCGCGAAGCAGCTTTTGCTGCTGAGTTATAGAAATACTTCTCACATTATTTTACCTCAGCGTCTATGCGAAAATCAAGACATATCCGGCATAAAACCTATATTTTTCTCGATCTTTACGTATTCTCACGGACTTTGCAACAAGTGCAAAGTCCTGATCTGAACTGTTATATTTTTTTACTTGTATATTAGTTCCTTTTATATTAAAATAAAAACGTGGCAGTTTATGATTACTGTCAATCATTTATATAACATAAGGAGGATATAGTCATGGCATTCGTAATCAGTGACGCTTGTGTAGCTTGTGGTGCTTGTGAGGCTCAGTGCCCGGTTGGGGCGATCAGCATGGGCGACGGTAAGTTCGAGATTGACGCTTCTAAGTGCATCGACTGCGGTTCCTGTGCAGGCGCTTGCCCGACAGGTGCTATCTCTCAGGGCTAATGCAAATGATTGAGAGAGCCGTCTTTCAGGGATGACGATTCATTTCTGGGAGAGCGGCTCTTTCTTTTTATTTCTGCCAAACTTTTCTCCCGGACGACGTCTTTGGTTGATCATCTCGTCAATTTTTCGGAAATGTTCCTCCTCCAGCTTTTTGCGCTCCTCGTCCCGCTCCTCCTGCTGCCGGAACTGATAATCCAGTTCCTTCAAGATACTCTCCTTGATTTCCGTACACATTTCACGGTTAGCATTTTTAACCGCATCAGTCACCATATGCTGCAAGAGATATTGCAGGCGCTTCGCCTTTTTCTCCTTTTCCTCATCTAAAGGCTCTTCGTACTCTTTCAGTTCCGGCACTTCCTCCGGCACTTCCAGAACCGTTTCTTTCCCCTTGGACATTGTAACCATATACTTCTTCGCTTTCTTCATAACCATATCCTCCACCTTTTCTTCTATCAGGCTTTTTTCGTCAACCGATGTGTACAGCTCCTGTCCGCCGCCCTGCAGCACCACCCGTATCGCCCGAAGCTGCAGCCCCTGTTCCTTGAGCTGTTTGATGCGGCGCAGCGTCTCAATATCCTTCTCCCTGTAACAGCGGTGTCCCATCTCGTTTCGCTCAATCGGCAGTTTCAGCTCATCCTCCCAGTAGCGGAGCACGTGCGGCTCTACCTCCACCTTCTTTGACGCCTCCGAGATATAGTAAACGGTATCATTCATGTACGCTCCTCCCTTTCTTTTGCGGACAATCCGAAAATGCCCTTGTACGCGAAAAGAGACGAGCCCCGGCACGGGTCGTCTCTTTTGTAAGTGTGTGTTATTTAGCTAAATTTGCAAACTTAGTATAATCGGGCAGCCAGACCAGCTCTACCGTGCCGATCGGACCGTTTCTCTGCTTCGCTATAATGATTTCCGCAATGCCCTTCCGCTCGGTGTCCTTATTGTAATAGTCATCGCGGTAAATGAACATAACCACGTCGGCATCCTGCTCGATTGCGCCGGACTCACGCAGATCGGAGAGCATAGGTCTGTGGTCGGGACGCTGTTCCACCGCACGGGAAAGCTGCGACAGAGCCACCACGGGCACGTGCAGTTCTCTGGCAAGCGCCTTCAGCGAACGCGAGATATCGGAGATTTCCTGCTGTCTGGAATCCGTGGAACGCCCACTCCCCGACATTAACTGCAAATAGTCGATAATAACCATCTCCAGATTGTGTTCCAGTTTATATTTACGGCACTTGGATCGGAGCTCCGAAATGCTGATACCCGGTGTATCATCTATGATAAGGTTGGATTTGCCGATCTGCGCCGCGCTCTCGATCAACTGTTCCCACTCCGCGTCCGACAGGTTACCCGTCCGCAGATGCTGGGAATCCACATGGGACTCCATGGAAAACAGCCGGTTTACAAGCTGCTCCTTGGACATTTCCAGACTGAATATCGCAACGGTCTTATTTTGCTTAAATGCCACATACTCCGCCACGTTCAGGACGAACGCCGTCTTTCCCATGGAAGGTCTCGCCGCCACCAGAATCAGATCCGAGGGCTGTAATCCGGCTGTCTTGTAATCCAGATCCAGAAAGCCCGTCGCTACACCCGTCACGTTTCCCTTGTTGTGGGAGGCACGCTCGATATTTTCCATGGCGTTCATCACGATCTGCCGGATGGGAACGAACTCCGCGCCGCCCCTTCTCTGCACAAGATCGAACACCCGCTTCTCCGTGTCCTCCAAAATAGTGTCAAGACTTTCCTTGCCCACATAACAGTCGTTGGCAATCTCCTCATTCAGACGTATCAACCGCCTGAGCACCGCCTTGTCAGCCACAATGCCCGCATAGTATTTCACATTTGCGGCGGTGGGCACAGCCATAATCAGATCCCTGATAAACTCGGGGCTGCACACTTCCGGAGGCACGTCCTTTTCCCGAAGTCTGTCCTGCAATGTTACCGGGTCAACAGGCTTTCCCTCGTCGTTTAGTTCCACCATCGTATCGAATAAGACACCGTACTGCTTATTGTAAAAATCCTCCCCGAGCACAATCTCAGACGCCGCTACAATGGCTTCCCTGTCCATAATCATAGAACCGACAACGGACTGCTCCGCCTCCATGCTGTGGGGCAATATTCTCTTTAACAGTGCTTCCTCTGCCAAAACCGACCTCCGCGTTTCTAAGCTTCCACCACTTTCACCTTCAAGCTGCCCGTCACCTTCGGGTGCAGCTTCACGCCAACCTCATAAACGCCGAGTGCCTTGATCGGATCGGAAAGCTGAATCTTCTTCTTGTCCAGCTCCAAGCCACACTGTTCTTTTGCCGCCTGCGCGATCTCTTTTGAGGAAACCGACCCAAACGCCTTGCCGCCCTCGCCGGATTTCATTTTCAGGGTGACTTCCTTTGTCTCAAGCACCCCTGCAAGCTCCTTCGCAGCCTCAAGCTGCTCCTTCGCCACCTTATCTGCGTTTGCCTTCTGCAGCTTTAAATCATTTTTATTTTTGGCGTTCGCCTCCACGCCGATCTTTTTCGGCAGCACGAAATTTCTCGCGTAGCCGTCGCTGACCTCCACGATATCGCCCTTTTTCCCAAGTGTCTTCACATCTTCCAGTAATATAATCTGCATAATCTTTCGTTTCCTTTCCTGTATTTCACGGACATGCGGGACGTACCTCTTTCCCATCCGTACGTTCCGCTTTTCACCGCACTTTCATCCGCGTTTCAACGCGCTCAATCTGCATTCAGTTCCCCTTCCGCGATCATGGCGTCCAGCGTCCGCTTGATGCTCGCGATGCCTTCCTCGATCGTGCCGTTTTCAAGCTGCGCCCCCGCCATGTTCAAATGACCGCCGCCGCCCATCCGCTCCATGATGACCTGCACATTCACCTCGTCGATGGAGCGCGCGCTGATATAGATGATTCCATTATATCTGGTCAGGATAAAGCTGGCGCGGATGCCCCTGATATTAAGCAGCTCGTTTGCCGCCTGCGCGCCCACCACGGTAGGGCTTGCCACATCCTCGCCCGTGCAGACGGATATCGCGTAAAACCGTCTGTAAATCTCTGCCTGACTGACCGCGTCCGCCTTTGCCTTGTACTCCGCCGCGTCATCCCGGAACAGTTTTCTGACACGGGTCACATCCGCACCGTTTCTGCGGAGGAATGCCGCCGCCTCGAAGGTTCTGACGCCCGTCTTAGTCATAAAATTATTCGTATCTATCATAATGCCCGAATACATGCAGTCCGCTTCCTCAGACCGGAGCCGCAGGTCGTCACTGATATACTGCAGGATTTCCGATACCATCTCACACGCTGAGGACGCGTATGCCTCTATATAGGAGAGCGTCGCGTTCTCGATAATCTCCGTGCCCTGTCTGTGATGATCCAGCACCACGATGGACTTACATCGCTTTAAAAGCTCGGGGCATTCCGTAATGCTCGGTTTATTCACATCCACCACCACAAGCACCGCGTTGTTTCCTACCGTCTCCAGTGCAAGCTGGCTGTTGATAATCATATCTTCCGCGTAATCTTCATTATCCCGGAACATCTCCACCATGGGCTGCATGGAAGAGGTCACGTCATTTAAGACAATGTGCGCCTTTTTATCAAGCGCCTCCGCAATGCGGTAAATGCCGACCGACGCGCCAAAGCTGTCTACATCCCCCATGCGGTGACCCATGACATAGACTTCGTCCTTGACGGAAATAATTTCCCGCAGGGCATGCGCCTTCACCCTCGCCTTGACACGGGTGCTCTTCTCCATCTGCTGGCTCTTTCCGCCGTAATAAATCACGTTTTCCGGCACTTTCACCACCGCCTGATCGCCGCCGCGTCCCAGAGCGATATCTATGGCGTTTCTCGCGAACTCATAATTCTGCGCGTAGGACAGACCGTTCAAACCCATGCCAATGCTGATGGTGACCGCCATTTCATTACCGATATTGACTGTCTTTACATCCTCGAGGATATCAAACCGGCTCTCCTGCAAGTGGGTAGCCGCCTCCTTGCGCATGATCACCAGATACTTGTCCTTCTCCAGTTTCTTACAGATGCCGTCCAGCGCGGCGATGTATTTGTTCACCTTTCTGTCAATCAGCGCAATCAGCAGGGATCGCCGCACTTCCTCCACGCTCTCCAGCGCCTCCTCGTAATTGTCCAGATAGATAAGCGCCACCGCAAGGGACTGGTCGTCCACTTCCTTCAAGGCGATCTGCAGCGCCGTCTCGTCAAACAGGTAGAGGGCGATCAGATAACCTTCGTAGCCCTTCGCCTCTATGATATCGCTGTTTTCCGCCATCTCCTTCAAGGATATCTTTTTCAGTTTTGCCACATAATTGCCGTTCTCATACTCCACCCGGCACTCTATCTCGTCCTCATTTCCCTGTCCGGGAAGCTTTTCCTTCGTGATCGCAGGGAAAAGTGTGGAAACCGACTTCCGATAGCCCTTCTCCTGATGGGTAAGCCGTTCAAAAGCGATGTTCGTCCAGATAATTTTACCCGCATCGTCCAAAAGGGCGTGCGGCAGCTCCAGATCGCGTAAAAGCCGTCGCTGAATCTGTCCGTACTGTGTGGCAAAACTGATCAGTTCGTTCATAATGACCGGTTTGTTATACAACATCATGGACAAAATGATCGAAAAATAAAAAATCAAAAAAGCGGTCACCACAAGTCCGCCACGGTAATCCAGCATATAGACCAAGATATCCACAACCGCAAGCAAAAAACCCAGATATAAGGAGGACTGCAGATACGACTTCAGCCTCCCTTTTAACTTCACCGTATTTTTCATTTTATTCCTCTTAAAATGAGTGATTAGAAGTTCTTCTCACGTTAGTATAGCATTTTTTGCCAAATACCGCCACATCTATATATAGAGTTTTTTCGCGGTTAAGTGACATAATGTGGGCATGTGCCCCTCCACCCCTGCTTATGCGCGCAGAAAACCGGATACCCTCGGGCATCCGGTTTCCGTATTTTTCATATCATGCTTAGTCCTGAACGTAGGGCATCAAAGCCAGATGTCTTGCACGCTTGATCGCTACCGTAAGCGCTCTCTGGTGCTTTGCGCAGTTTCCGGTAATTCTTCTGGGAAGAATCTTACCTCTCTCGGAAATGTATCTGCGCAGCTTGTTGCTGTCCTTGTAGTCGATTACATTATCCTTACCGCAGAATACGCAGACTTTCTTTCTTCTGCGCATTCCCCCCTTTTTCCTGGGGAAATCCGGTCTGTCTGATTTATTAAATGCCATAGTAAACCTCCAATCCCGCGCACTAAGCGCCTTCTTAGTTGAACGGCAGTTCCTCGTCGATTCCGTCGGGAATGTTCATAAAGCCATCCCCCGCCGCCATCGGTGCGGACTCTGTCCTGCCTGCTGGCGCATAATCACCGCCTGCCTGCTGGGAAGCGTTCTTGCTCTCCGCAAACTCCTGATCCTCCACCACTACGTCTGTGGTGTACACCCGGACGCCATCCTTATTCGTGTAACTTCCTGTCTGGATGCGTCCCGTGATCGCGATCTTCGTGCCCTTGTGGAGATACTTCTCGGCAAACTCGCCCGATCTCCCAAAAGCGACACAGTTTATAAAATCTGCCGTCTGTTCATCGTTATTTCGATTAAATCTGCGGTCAACCGCCAGCGTATATCTGGCAACCGCCGTCGCGTTTTCACCCTGAGAATATCTCACCTCGGGGTCTCTTGTCAAACGTCCCATCAGTATCACTTTATTCATATAGAATACCTCTTTCTATTTCTCGTCTTGTCTGACGCACAGGTATCTGATGACGTTATCCATGATGCGGATGCGGCTCTCAATCTCGCCGGGAGCCGTGCTCTCAGCTTCAAAGCGGATAAAGTAATAAAAAGCCTCTTTCATCTTCTGTACTTCGTACGCGAGCCTCTTCTTACCCCAGTCGTCTACTTCTGTGATCTTTCCGCCGAACCGCTCTACCAGAGCTTTCACCTTCTCCAGCGTAGCGGCACGTTCGTCATCTTCAATCTTAGCAGTGACAACAACGGCTAACTCATACTTGTTCATGCTTCTCTACCTCCTTTTGGTCTCTGGCCCCTCTTTTTATAAGGAGCAAGGATGTGTGGCTTTACGCCAATTTAGTATATCACGGGTACTTATAATAACACAGTATTTGGAAATGTGCAAGGAGTTTTCGGGAATAATTCCGGATTTACTTTCTAAGAACATTCCGCACATTCTTCTCCGCCTTCACCCGCGGAATCATAATCTGATGCCCGCAGCCCGCGCATTTCAGGCGGAAGTCCGCGCCGATCCGCAGCACTTCCCACTCCGAAGAGCCGCAGGGGTGCTGTTTTTTCATTTTTAAAATATCGCCTACCTGAATGTCCATAACCGCTCCTTCAAAACCGCCAATTAATCCAACTGCGAGAATATCTCCCCGATGCTCCCCTGCACCACGAGATCCGCGATCCCGTCCCTTGCGGTAGGGGTCTTATTGACGAGCACAAGCTTATTCCCATTGTAATAGTCAAGAAGCCCAGCCGCCGGATAAACGGCAAGGGAAGTGCCTCCTACAATGAGCACGTCCGCTTCGCTGATGGCACGGATCGCACCCGTAAGCGTGCTCTGATCCAGCCCTTCCTCGTAGAGCACCACGTCCGGCTTAATGTCACCGCCACAGGTGCATTTCGGCACGCCCTCGGAGTTGGCAATATAATTCACATCATAGAACTTATGACAGCTCTCACAGAAATTGCGCAGGACAGAGCCGTGAAGCTCGTACACTTTCTTGCTGCCCGCTGCCTGATGCAGTCCGTCGATATTCTGGGTCACCACCGCCTTCAGCTTTTCTTCCTGTTCCCACTGCGCCAGCTTTAAGTGGGCGGCATTGGGCTTCGCGTCAAGGCAGAGCATCTTATTGCGGTAAAAGCGATAAAATTCTTCGGTGTTTCTCCTGTAGAAGGTGTGGCTGAGTATGGTTTCCGGCGGATAGTCGTACTGCTGGTTATAGAGACCGTCCACGCTCCGGAAATCCGGGATGCCGCTCTCCGTGGACACCCCCGCGCCGCCAAAAAAGACGATATTGTCTGATTCATTTACCCACTGTCTCAATTGTTCAATCTGCCCCATAAGAATACCTCCCTCTCACCGAAATATTTTGTTATTTTGTTAACTATACTATTTAATTGTGATATTTTTGTTTAAAAACAGTTGACATGATATATGACTTACGATATTATAATTTTAAAGGTGTTACCCTTAAGCAAACGGTTCACCTCGGTTTTTGTTACATATCAAAAAAAGCAACTAACCTTGGTGGGGGCGGTTGCTTTTTGATGTTTATGTATCCTGTGGGATTGTATGATACTGATGATCGTGACGATAATACTTACAACTGTCACTACAATACCCACAATCCCAACGATCGTTTCTATCATCATATCCTTTACCTTTCGTGAATTTTCCATTGTATCACCTCCAAAATACCGGAAGTTCTCAAAACGATTACAATTCACACCCTATATTGGTTTTGTATTCATTTACAGTTGTTAGGTGTGAATTGTAACAATGATGCACACAAAATGCCAAAAACAGGCATTTTGGCGCCGGCTCCGACACCATGCAGCAAGTGCATGGTGCGGGCAAAATCATATTCCTAATGTACTCATTTTGGCGAAAGGTAAACCGCTTACCGTCTGCTATGATTACTCTAAGTAAAATTACGTTTACTTTGTATGCTCCCCCAGTCCCAATCTGTTTACCGCCGAGAAAATCGCCCGCACGGACGCCCTCGTGATATTGGAGCTGACGCCCACGCCGTAGGTCACGCTGCCGCTCTCGGCATCCAGCAGATGGATATATGCCGCCGCCTGGGAATTGGATCCGCTCTGGAGCGCGTGCTCCTCGTAATCGAGAATCTTGATGCTGACATCCAGCTCTTCCTGCAGTCCACGCTTCACCGCGTCGATAGGACCGTTACCCACCGCCTCGAAGCGTTTTTCCTCGCCGTTGTCGGTGTAAACGACAGTTACCTTCGTATCAAATTCGGACTCTGTCTCCTCACTCAGATCATCCACTCGCAGCCTTCTGAAATGAATCGGCTCTTTCTTCATCAGATACTCCTGCCGGAAGCTTTCCATGATCTGGTCGGGGCTGACCTCGCCCTGTTTTTCTGAGATTGCCTGAATGACATTGGCAAACTCCCGATGCATTCCCTTAGGCAGTTTGAAGCCGAAATAGGTGTCCATGATAAACGCGACGCCGCCCTTGCCGGACTGGGAATTGATGCGCACGATGGGCTCGTACTCCCTGCCGATATCCGCGGGATCAATGGGCAGATAGGGCACCTCCCAATATTCGCCGCCGCGCTCCTTCATCGCCTTCACGCCCTTGTTGATGGCGTCCTGATGGGAGCCGGAAAAGGCGGTAAACACGAGTTTGCCCGCGTAAGGGTGTCTGGGATGCACAGGAATCTTGCAGCATCTCTCATAAATCTCAATGCTCTCGTTCACATGCTCGATGGCGAGCTCAGGGTCGATGCCCTGCGAGAACATGTTGTAGGCAATATTTAAAATATCCACGTTTCCGGTGCGCTCGCCGTTTCCGAAGAGGGTGCCTTCCACGCGCTCCGCGCCCGCCAGCAGCGCAAGTTCCGCCGTCGCCACGCCGGTTCCTCTGTCATTGTGAGGATGTATACTCAGAATAATGGCTTCCCTGTTTTCCAGATGTTTGTTCATCCACTCGATTCTGTCCGCAAAGACATTAGGCGTTGTCATTTCCACCGTGGAGGGAAGATTGATAATCATGGGATTTTCCTTTGTCGGTCCCCATTCCCTCTGTACCGCGTTGCAGACTTCCAGCGCATAATCCAATTCTGTGCCGGTAAAGCTCTCGGGCGAATACTCCAGAATCACCTTGCCGGGGAACTTTGCCGCATGACGTTTCACCATCTTTACGCCCTCCACGGCGATATTGATGATCTCCTCGCGGCTCATGTTGAATACCACATCCCGCTGCAGGGTGGAGGTGGAATTGTAAATGTGCACGATCGCCTGCTTACAGCCCTCGATGGATTCAAAGGTGCGCTCCACAAGCTCCTCTCGGCACTGGGTCAGGACCTGCACGACCACGTCGTCGGGAATCAATTTTCTGTCCACAAGCTGGCGCAGGAAATCATATTCGATCTGGCTTGCCGCCGGGAAACCGATCTCAATTTCCTTAAAGCCGAGTTTAATCAGATAGTTGAAAAACTCTATTTTCTCGGACACGACCATGGGATCGATCAGCGCCTGATTGCCGTCGCGCAGATCCACGCTGCACCAGACGGGCGCCTTCTCGATTTGTTTGTTCACCCACTCTCTTTCCGGGTAATCCACCACCGGGTTTCTGCGATACCTCTTATAATTTAACATGACTGCTCCTCCTTTATAACGTTACGAACCCGCTGCATAAATACAGCGGGTTCGTCCGAACGTGACATTATTCTCCAAGACCGCTCTCAATGGCATCAACCAAAGCCTTGAGCGCTTCCTCCTCATCTTCACCGTCACACACAAACTCGATTTCATCGCCACACTTGACACATGCCCCAAGCACGCTCAGGACACTCTTGGCATTCGCTGTATTTTCACGAAATGTAAAGGTTATCAGAGATTTAAACTGCATCGCTTCCTTACATAGGATGCCTGCCGGTCTTAGATGTAGCCCTGTCGGGTTTTTGATGACTACCTTCTGACTTACCATTGCCTTTTCCTCTTTCTTACATGATACTATGAGTATACCATACCTATATACGTTATCTCAAGTCCTACAGCATAATATTCTGTATCAGTTCCGCAAGCTTCTTTGCCTCCTGCGTGATGACCTTCTGGTCCTTACCTTCGATCATAACGCGGACAAGCGGCTCTGTGCCGGAGGGACGGATCAATACACGACCCTCACCCGCAAACTTTTTGTCGAGCGCGGCGATAGCCTCCGCAATCTCGGGATAGTCCATAAATTTTTCTTTCTTGTGGTTTGGCACCTTCGCGCCGACTAACGCCTGCGGCATTACTTCCATGATGGACGCCAGCTCCGACAGCGGCTTGCCCGTCTCCACAACCACCTGTAAAAGATGAAGCGCGCTTAAAAGACCGTCGCCTGTTGTATTTTCATCCAGGAAAATCACATGACCGGACTGCTCGCCGCCGAGGCTTGCGCCGATTTCGCGCATCCGCTCCAGCACATAGCGGTCGCCCACCTTGGTCTGCTCGATCTTAATCTTATTTTTCTCACCCATCAGGAAGAAGCCCAGATTACTCATAACGGTTGCAACGATGGTATTCTTGTTCAGTTTTCCCTGCGCTTTCATATGATTGCCGACAATCGCCATAATCTGGTCGCCGTCCACAATATTGCCCAGCTCATCCACCGCCAGCAGTCTGTCAGCGTCACCGTCAAATGCCAAACCTAGCTGCGCCTTTTCGTATACGACTCTCGCCTGCAGTTCCTCCATATGGGTAGAACCGCAGTTCGCGTTGATATTCGTGCCGTCAGGGTTATTGTGGATCGCCACAACCTCCGCGCCAAGTTCTTTCATGGTCTCCACGGAAGTGTAGAACGCCGCGCCCTCCGCACAGTCCAGAACAATCTTCAGACCGCGCAGATCCACGTTCACCGCCTTCATGGCATGGTTGATATATTCCTCTCTGGCATCCGTGCGGTACTTGATTTTGCCTACGCTTGCGCCGGTGGGGAATTTCACGCCTCTCATATCGCTCTTGATCAGCGCCTCAATCTCATCCTCCAGAGCGTCGGGAAGCTTATAGCCGTTTCCGTCAAAGAATTTAATGCCGTTAAATTCCACGGTATTGTGGGAAGCGGAAATGACAACGCCCGCGTCCACCTTATACTTTCTCGTCAGATATGCCACCGCCGGCGTGGGAACTACGCCCACATACACGGCGTTCGCTCCTACGGAACATACGCCCGCCATCAGCGCGTTTGCCAACATATCCCCCGATATTCTCGTGTCACAGCCCACCATGATTGTCGGCTTATGTTCATTCTCCCTTGTCAGGACATACGCGCCCGCCTGCCCAAGCTGCATCGCCAAAAGCGGAGACAGCTCCTCATTCGCAACCCCGCGGACTCCATCTGTACCGAATAATCTGCTCATACGCACCTCCGTAGTTTTTAGTTTTCGTTTTCAATAATATGGACACGCACTTCCGTGACGCCGTTCTGCCTCAGGCTCCTTCCCTCCACAGTGGCGTTTACAGGCATCCAGTAGCTGCCCTCGGTAAGTTCATCCATATCTTCCTCAGCCATCCATGCTTCCACATCCACCACGGCAGTCACTTCCTCCGCCGTCAACTCGTTCAAAACCGCAAGCAGTCCGCTGAACGTAACACTGCACTCGTTTGCCGGCTCTGTGATCACCGCCCTGAAATTCTCCGGAAGACCGTCAAAGCGAATCTGTTCCACCGGAATCCGCACGGCGTGGTCGCGCTCCGCCTCAATCTTCGCCGTAGCTTCAACCCTGCCCACAAAATTATCTTCCGCCAGCACTACGCCGTCGGGCAGGTATTTTGTAATATCCACAAGTACGGTCACATCCTCCGACGCGCCGGTCACGTCGAGAACGCCCTCGGGAATCGTTATCGCCTCGATATTCTCCAACAGCTTCGATCTGCCGGCAACCGTAACCGTCGATTTGCTGAAAGTAACCGTTCCCGTAAACTGACTGCCTTCCTCCGGCGTGCCGGTCACTTCACACATGAGAGGAAGCGTCTTGCGCTCCAGAATCTCTGCGCTGACCCGCACCTTGGTAATACTTTTCTCAATATTCGCCCCGGTAATTTCATTTCCGTCCTCATCATAAAGGCGCACTTCGGAATCCGTATTGATGTTGTTTGAGAAGCCGGAGATATCCACCTCCGCCTGCGCTTTGCTCACTCGGGCAATAACAGACTTCGGACCGGAAATGCGGATCAGATTCTGATCCGTGGATACGCTTCCCACCATAAAGCCCTCGCGCACTTCTCCTGTGGTGATAGATTTCACAGGGAGGGATTTACTCAGCTTTTCCTCAATGCTCAGGCGCACGCTGTCGATATTGCCGCGTATGCTGTCAAGCTTATCGCTGTATTTATTGGTGGAAAGTTTGATCGCCACCGTATCTACACTGGTCAGATCGTTGATATCCGCTACCGCCACGATATTGCTCTTGTCAAGGGAATCGATAATCGAACGGGGCGCAGATATCGTCACCACATCTATCATATCCGTACCGTCGAGCACCTCGTAAACCTGCCCTCTGTCAGTAATCAGGTTCGCGTTTTTAATGGTGACCGGCACATCCGTCACGCGATAGGTCATAACGGGATCGTTGATGTTCGTAACGACCAGCCAGAGAACTGCCGCGCTGAGAAAGGAGGCGATCTTTAAGCCCCAGTTTCTGGTAAGCTTATTCTTCATTCTTAGCCCCTGCCTTTCCTATGCTTTTGCCTTTAAAAAGCTTGCGCTTTTTCTCCTCTATCGGTTTATCCTGAATCTCTAAAAGTCTCTCTTTCAGCCGTGCCGCGTCCAGACCGCGCTCCAGCGCGCCGCCATATGCCACGCTGATTTTCCCTGTCTCCTCGGAAACAATTACCGTCAGGGAATCGGTAACCTCTGAAATACCCACACCCGCCCGGTGTCTCGTTCCGAGATCCTTGCTGAGCGCCATGTTATCGGATAACGGCAGGTAACATGTGGCGGAAACTATCCTGTTTCCCCGGACAATCACCGCGCCGTCGTGCAGAGGCGTGTTATGCTCAAAAATATTGATGAGGAGCTGACTGGAAATAATGCCGTCCACATCAATGCCCGTTCTCTCATATTCTTTCAAAGACTGTTCGTGCTCGATGACAATGAGCGCGCCAGTCTTTACTTTTCCCATTTCAAAGGATGCTTTTACGATCTCGTTCACCGTGCGGTCGGAAAAACGACCGTTTTCCCGCTTGTTGGAGTCCAGAATAGAGGCGACGAAATTTTTCCGTCCCAATTCCTCCAGCGCAGCGCGAAGCTCCGGCTGTAGAACCACCACAAAAGCCGTGGCGGCAATGCTGATAATATTGGGAACGATCCAGAGAATCGTGTTCATCTTGCAGAAAGCGGCGACTACGATAAACAGCAAAATCACGATAACGCCCTTTAACAGCGCCCATGCCCTTGTATTTTTAATCCACACAAGAATATGGTATAACACGAAGGTCAAAATGACGATTTCCGCCACATCGTTCCAGTGTATCGTAGGCATGTGCAGCCTTGCGAGATAGACGCCAATCCAGCTATTCAGTTGTTCCATCTCTCCATCACCTGCCTTTTGTCTCAATTTCCGTTCCCGTCAATGCCGTGGTGTTACGAGCGGTGAGGCGGTCTGACATTTTTTCCAGAGCTGTTTCTCACAGAGTTGATCTGCTTCACCTTTTTCTCCGGTTTTGCCACGGTAACCTTCGGCACTGCCTTAACATAATAATAATACTCATCGTCCTCAAACTGAACCTTTTCCGTTCGACTGTAATCTACATAAAATACGAAGAACTGCAGTACCAATACAATCAAAAAGGATATAATCGTGCCAACAATCACGCTGAGCAGCGACTGGTTGATCTCAAAAATCAACTCGCCCACCAGCAGCACCATGATATTTACCACCGCACCCGCTGTCATGGCGATCGTCCATGCGTAATCAATGCTCAGGCGCCGCAGGAGATAGACAATAATGACCGTCATGGCAAATGCCGCAATCGTCACAACCATTTCCCGGTTCTTAATCAGCCCGTCGATAATAAACTTAAATTTTGCCGCCGTCTCCTCGTCCGCCATAGCCGCGATTACTGTCGCATTCTGCGTTACATAGTGAAGCATATAGTAGACAATCACGCCGCAGGCAACGGAAACTGCCGATGTGGGTGCACCGACAAGTCCCATGGATATAGGAATCACATACGGTATCCGCAGGAGAAAACAGATCGGCATAAGCGCCACCACGACGGTGTCCTTCGGGGAAAACCGCAGATACAGCAAAAAGAGCAGCAGAAAACCCGCGCCGATCACTGCGGCGCACTCCATGCTGAACGTGTAGAGGTGGAGCAGCGCAAAAACCGCCCCCATCAGGACGATGAAATTCATCGGCATGAAAGAGCACATAAGCGCCACAATCAACACCACCGTCATCTTGCAAAGCGTCTCCATGTATCCCAGTCTGGAATTGAGCAGACAGAGGGTGATAAGCGCCAGAAGGAATTTCAACAGCGGCGTGATATATACCTCATATTTGCTGTATATCGTCAAAAGTATCTGTTTTGCAACCAGTAAAGTAGTCATTGTAAATTAGTCCTTTTATCCGTTCTTCTCGTTCTTGTACATGACAGAAAGCTTGTGCAGGTTCATATAATACGCACGCAGACTCTTGCTCGCCCTGCTGTACCTGAGCGTGTACACTACATAGGAGATCAGCGCATATGCGCCCACTGTCCCCAGATAATAGAAAAGAACCTTTTTCGCAAATTCGAGGAGATCCATCTTGTAGATATCCGTCATAAAAACTTCAAAATCATAAAAAATGTACATAGCAAAAACCACTACAAATGCGATGGTTGCACTTATAATGGATTTAAGCACCTGCCAGCCTATATAGTCGCTCCGAAAATAACTGCCGATGGCAAGGCATTTCTTCCCCTCGTGTGCCTCATAGGACGCCATCTTGGTCATCAGAACAACTCTCTCTTCATTTAACATACCATTCTCCAATTTCCGACAAAGGTATCAATTCAGGAAACGCATCTTCGGGTTTTCCTTCGTGTCCTTTTTCTTCTGAACCTTGGGCGGTTCAGGCTTCTTGATGCTGGCTCCCAGCTCGTTCGCCATCGTATTTTTACACTTAGTGCAAAAACGTCCGGACAGAATAGGCGCACCGCAGTTTTCACAGGAAAGCGTAACTCCCGACTCCGCCGAAAGTTCCAGTCTCTCCTCCCTGAGCCACTGATGGATCTGGTTCGTGGAAACGTCACACGCCTCCGCTACTTCAGGAATAGAAGCGTGACCGTGATCCTGAATGTACTTCTTTACTTCATGGAACTTCTCCTCCATCTTCTCGCGGCATGCCGGACAGATCGGCGGTCCGGAGACATAGTTAAAGAGATTTCCGCACTTTCTGCAATTCCTTACGTTCATACCTTACCTCCCTGAGACAAATTTTGTTGAAACCATTCAGTACCCTCATGGTTCCGATGCAAAATCCATTTGAAATCGTCTTCGACGATGGGATTTTGCATTCTTGAATCATGTTCTTACGGTCTCAGCAGTAAATGCTTCGACCTGTACTAAAAAGTCACAACTGTTTTCATATCCCCCTGCCGATGGCAAGGGTCACAAAATAAATTCGTTCTACACCCGCTTTTTTTAACTCGCGGCTCATGGCGTCTATGGTACTGCCCGTCGTGTAGATGTCATCAATGATAATTATACTTAATTTTACATCATTACGGCAAATTTTGAAAGCCTTTTTCAAATTATTTTGCCTTTCTGCGGCAGATAAATCTTTCATAGGGGCGGTTTTCTCCGCTCTTTCTATCAAATCCGTGCGCACGGGAATACCCGTGAGCGCAGAAAGCTCCTCCGCCAATACCTGCGCTTGATTGTATCCCCGTTTCCTAAATCTGCTCTTGTGAAGCGGCACCGGGACAAGCGCCTCCGCCCGGCACGAACGGATAAAACCGCCGAGCCGTTCCGCCATGCAGGCGGCATAACAGGCGGCGTACTCCCGTCTGCCCCGGTACTTAAAGCGTGCGATAGAGGAGGATACGCTCCGGTAGGAGAAGAGAGCGCGCCCGCTGTCAAAGAGGTGTGGATGAGCGGCACAGTCGTCGCAGTATTCCTTGCTGCCATCCCCGATATGCTTGCCGCACTTTAAACAATATGGAGGTTCAATGTAAGCGAATTTGGAGGCGCATTCTTCGCAGATAAGCGCGTTCCACGGCTTAACCGGCTCGTCGCAGACAGGGCAGCGGCGGGGGTAGAGAAGTGTGACGGCAGCGTCCGCAGCGGAGCGGATCCGTGCGTTTGTGCGAAAGCGCGGGATAAGATGTGTGTTCATAGAAGTGTCCTTTCTGATGTGTGTTGATGTGTACGCTTGTCTGATAGAAAAGTGCAGGCACGCCGGCGGACCGCTATGTTTCGAGCTGCAGCGCCTGAATTTGGTCAAGAAATCCCGTATAGCGATGGTTCTCCCGATTGTTTTCCACCATCTCCGAGAGCGTCGCGCGGCTCCCCAGAATGGTGACGCACGCCTTCGCGCGGGTGACGCCGGTGTAGAGGAGGTTGCGGTTAAAAAGCATGTGCGGTCCGGTGAGAAGAGGCATAATCACGGCTGGATATTCGCTGCCCTGCGATTTATGTATGGTCACGGCGTAGGCTAACTCAATTTCATCAAGTCCGGAATAAGGGTAGGTAACACGTCTGTGCTCATCGAACTCCACCACCACTTCGCGGGCGTATTCGTCAATCGTGCGGATCACGCCGATATCCCCGTTGAAAATCCCCATCCCCTGATCGATGGGAATGTTGTAACGGCTCACCACCTCCCACGGGAGCTGATAATTGTTCTTGATCTGCATGACCTTGTCGCCTTCCCGGAAAAGAGTGTCTCCCGACTGGTACTCCCGTTTTTTTTCATTCGGCGGATTCAGATACCGCTGTAAAATACCGTTCAGCGTCTCCACGCCGAGCTTCCCCTTTCGCATGGGCGTAAGCACCTGAATGTCGTAGGGCGTCGCGTCCACATAACGGGGCAGTTTTTCCAGAATCAACTGAATCATATGTTTATAAATGACATTAACGTCGTTTCTTTCAAGAAAGAAAAAGTCTTTGCTCTTATTGTCCAGAACAGGGTCTTCCCCGGCATGGATTCTGTGGGCGTTCAGGACGATATCGCTCTCCTTTGCCTGCCGGAAAATTTTTTCCAGCACCACCGTCTGAAATGCGCCGCTCTTTATCAGATCGGAGAGAACCTGCCCCGGTCCGACGGAGGGAAGCTGGTTCACGTCTCCCACCATAATCAGACGGGTTCCCACGGCAATCGCCTTCAAAAGCGATTGAAACAGAAAGATATCCACCATGGACATCTCATCCACAATGATAACGTCCGCCTCAAGCGGATTTTCCTCGTTGCGCTCAAAGCGCGCCGCTTTTCCCTCCAACGCTGCCGTGCCGGAAAGCTCCAGAAGCCTGTGGATCGTGCGGGACTCATAGCCCGTCGCCTCGGTCATGCGCTTCGCCGCCCTGCCCGTGGGCGCCGCCAGACTGATATCCATGCCCTGCGAGAGAAAGTAGCGGATGATCGCGTTGATGGTGGTGGTTTTGCCCGTACCCGGACCGCCAGAAAGGATGAACACGCCGTTCCTGATGCTCTCCAGAACAGAGCGTTTCTGCAGACTGTCCAAAACAATGCCCAGATCCGCCTCCACCTGATCAATCTTTTGCAGAAGCGCCTCCTCCTCGGCGGGAAGAAGCTCCTCCGAGATGTTTAAGTCGTGAAGCATCCGTGCGCAGTTCAACTCGGCATAGTAAAACGTGCTGGCGTAGACGCGGCATTCCCGCATCGGCATCGCACCGTCTGCTTTGTCGCCTGCTGTGCTGTCGTCCATGATGGGGACATATTTGATCACCAGTTTTTTGTCCATCGCCAGATTTTGGAGCTGCGACTCCATCAGCGACGGATCGATCCCTAAAAGCTCGCCTGCCTGCGCGAGCAGCCTCTCCGCCGGAAGATAACAGTGCCCTTCGCCGCCCGCCTGCTGTAAGGTGTAGAGCAGCCCGCTTCTGATACGGTAATCGGAGTCCGTGTGAATGCCAATCTTCGCCGCAATTTCATCCGCAATGCGGAAACCGATGCCCTGAATATCCTCCGCCAGACGGTATGGGTTCTCCTTCATCACGCCGTAAAGCCCCATCCCATAAGTCTCATAAATGCGCAGCGCGAGCGTGTTTGAAATACCGTAACCCTGCAAAAAGGTCATGGCGTCTCTCGCGTCCCTCTTTTCGTAGAGCGACGCCGCAATTTCTCTGGCTTTTCGCAGGCTGATTCCCTTTACTTCCGCCAAGCGCTCCGGCTCTTCTTCGATAATGCGGTAGGTGTCAGCCCCGAAAGCTTTGATAATCCGTTTCGCCAGCGCTTCTCCCACACCTTTTACCGCGCCGGAGGACAGATACCGCTCCATGCTGATCTCATCGCTTGGCGGAAGAATTTTATATTGTTCGATTTTAAACTGTTTTCCGTATATTTGGTGCTGGGTATACTCCCCCTGCGCCTCGATCGTCTCACCCTGATCCATGGTTTTAAAAAAACCCACGCAGGTGAGTTCGTCGTCCTGCGTGAGAAGATTCAAAACCGTATATCCGTTTTCTTTATTGCGGTAAATAATATGATCTATAAATCCCTTGACTGTTTCCATAGAAGTTATGATATGCCGTAGTTGATCTTTGCCTGTTCGTACAACATCTGCGCCAACGAGTTAGAGCCCTGCGTCGCGGTCTGCTCGGAAATCTGCTGAATCACAGTGTCTTTGAAATAATCTACCATATTGGAAGCGTAACCGTCCCCGTCCTCATCGAAGATATCCACGGTCTTCTGCATCTCCTTGTAAACCTGTTCCCACAGATACGCCTCAAACTGCTTGCAGGCGTCGAAGAGGGCATCGTCCTCCTTTGTCTTCGCAGTTTTGTCCGCGTTTTTCGCATTCTGCACGTTCTGTAGATTCTTCTGCAGCGTCTCCGCAGCCACGCGGTTTCCGTCAGTCATATAATTTGTGTATGCGGATAAGTTGGTTAAGTCGTTCATATGTGTTCTCCCTATGATAATGAGCCGTTTCATTCGCAATCCGCTCAATCACCCTTTTGCACGGCTCTTAGCGTTTCAAGTTATTCGCTACCTCAAGCATAGAGTCAGATGTCGTGATGGACTTAGAGTTCATCTCGTAAGCACGCTGCGCCACGATCAGGTTTACCATCTCGTTTGCCACCTGCACGTTGGAGCCTTCCAGATAACCCTGTATGATTCTGCTCTTGTCAATGCCGTCCGTCGTATCCTCATTCAGCGCACGACCGCTTGCGTCCGTTACCACAAAGAGAGTATCACCCACTCTTTTTAAGCCGCCGGGATTGTTAAACTGGAACGTGCCGATCTGTATACCGATTGGCTGTGGGTTGTTCTGCGCATCAGGATAACATATCTGACCGTCTTCTGTAATCGAAAGATTGCTGGCTATGTAACCCGCATCGGTAACAATGGCACGCCCTTCCGTATCCAATACCGGAAGTCCATCCGCGTTTGTCAGGGTCATGCGGTTATTAGCGCCGATTGCCCATGTAAAATCACCATTTCTTGTATAACAAATTGTCCCGTCCTCACTGCGCAGGGCAAAGAAACCGTCGCCCTCAATCGCAAACGAAGTATCGGAAGCGGAGTCCAGAAGACTTCCCTGCGTAAAAATTTGATTGATGGAGGCAGTCCGCACTCCCAGACCTACCTGTGAAGTGGTCGGCTTCGGATCGCCGTTTGCCGTCGTGGTGACAGACTGTAAATTCTGGTACAAAAGAGACTTGAACTGTGCCACCTGCGCCTTGTAGCCAACGGAATTGACGTTTGCAAGGTTATTCGCTATTGTGTCCACATTTGTCTGCTGTGCATTCATGCCGGTTGCGCCCGACCATAAACTTCTAACCATAGTAATCTCCTTTACACATTTTCTCTATCTCTTATGTTTTATATTTTACCGTTCTGGTTCACCGCCTGCTCCAAAGTGTCGTCGTACGTGGTGATGACTTTCTGGTTGCTCTCGTACTGACGCTGCAGGGTAATCATGTTGACCATCTCGGTAACCACGGAAATGTTTGACATTTCCAGATAACCCTGATGAATCTGTGTATTTACACCGGTTTCACCCCGATCAAGTTCTGTCGCGCCCTCTACCGGCTGGAAATAGTTTTCACCGAAGCGCTCCAGATAATTATAGTCTTCAAAATCCGTGATGCCGATGGTCGCAACCTCGGCGCCGTCCTGTATGATCGTGCCTCGGCGGTTGATGCTGATCGGAAGAGCAGTGTCCATCTGGATTCTCCGCCCGTCCTCATCCAATACATAATCGCCGTCCTGCGTCTGCAAAAATCCGCGCTGGTTCATGGTGAAATTGCCGTCTCTGGTGTATTTGGTGGAAGTCACACCCCGCTTGTTGGTGTACTCCACCGCGAAAAAGCCTCTGTCGGAGAGCGCCAAGTCCAGCGGATTCCCCGTTTCTTTAATCGGACCTTCGGAGTAATCCACATAGTTCTCGCCGATCTTAACACCCAGATTTAAACCTGTTTTTCTGACACGCTTTTCCAGATAATTTTCATTCAGCGGATTGTTCAGTTCCATCTCATCTACAGCCCTGTTGGTTGCCAGCGGTCTCGGAAGATTCCCCGGTTCCGACAAATCCTTAATCTTATAGGCAAGCACCGTGTCGAACGCCTCGCTCGTAGTGCCTTCTTTCTTAAAACCGTTGGTCGTCGCATTCGCCAGATTGTTCGTCAACACATCCATCCGGTGCTGCTCATTCAACATGCCTGTATAGGCGGTGTAGAGACCTTTAAGCATCTTTAGTCCTCCCTGTATCCTGCCAAAAATTCTACATACTTTCCGGTGCCGATCGCCACCGCTGTCATCGGGTCTTCCGCTGTCATCGTGTTGATGCCGGTTTTCGCCGCAATCAGATCCTCCAGCCCGCGAAGCAGACTGCCGCCGCCCGTCAGGACAATACCCCGATCCGCGATATCCGCCGCTAATTCCGGGGGCGTTTTCTCTAACACGCTGTGGATCGTCTCCACGATCTGCACCGTCGTCTCATGCAGCGCCTCCTCCGTCTCCTCAGAAGAAACCTTGACGGTTCTCGGAAGTCCAGTCACCAGATTACGTCCCCTCACGTCCATGTAATCCACTTCGGGACGCCTGAACGCAGAGCCTATCTTTATCTTCAAATCCTCCGCCGTCCGTTCACCGATCAGCAGATTGTGTTTTTTACGCATATAACGCACAATAGCTTCGTCAAAGTCATCTCCCGCAATCTTAATGGAAGCGCTGACCACCGTGCCGCCGAGGGAAATCACCGCGATATCGGAAGTACCGCCGCCGATATCCACAATCATGTTTCCGCAGGGCTTGGAAATGTCAATGCCCGCGCCGATCGCCGCCGCAATGGGCTCCTCGATGATGGAAACCTCCCTTGCGCCCGCCTGATAGGTCGCGTCCTCCACGGCTTTCTTTTCGACTTCCGTCACGCCGCTTGGCACGCAGACCGCAATGCGCGGCTTTCTGAAGGTCTTTTTACCCAGAGCTTTCTGGATAAAATACTTCATCATCTTTTCCGTGACCTGATAGTCGGAGATTACGCCCTGTCTCAAGGGTCTTACCGCCACGATATTGCCCGGCGTCCTGCCGAGCATGAGGCGCGCGTCCTCGCCGATTGCCTTGATTTTGTTCGTGTCCCTGTCAAACGCAACTACCGAGGGCTCTTTCAATACAACGCCCTTTCCTCTGATATATACTAAAATACTGGCTGTGCCAAGATCAATACCGATATCTGTAAACTGCATTTACCTTTGTTCCCCTTCCCGAGAATATACCGCCTATACATTATACCCTTATTAAAGCGGTTTTTCAAAGGTTTTTATGAATTTTTTAAAAAAAAGTAATAAACGCCAAAAACAGAACGGTTCCATCCGCTCTGATTTCAGCATCCATGCTCTCTATTTTATTATCGGACGTCAGGGCGGAAATGTTTACCCGTAACTGTATTTCTTCCTCAAAATTTTTGTAGCAGATTTTGGAAGCTGTGTTATACTACATGATAGTGGATGCCGCCGCTTCCAAAGCATTCCGGGCGGATAACCGCGCAGCCCCGCCCCTTACAGCAGGGCTGAAACATAAAAAAGGAGTATAACCGACCATGAAAACACAGGCAGAGTTACAGGCAAAACTGAGAGAAATCGACCATAAAGGCTACAAAGCATACAAGGTGTTGGAGGGAGAATACGATTTCGGGGCATACCATCTCTGGATCGACCACGTGCAGGGCGACCCTTTTGCGTCGCCTTCCCGTGTGCGGATCGTGTACCGGAATCAGGGAAACATACCCGCCGTCTATTTTGAAAGCAGACACCGCCGGATCGCAGTAGAAGATTATCTTCTGCGCAGTCTTCACCGCTTCCTGCGAAGCGGCGACGGCAGGGCGGCAAAAGGCTCGGGCAAGAGCGGGCTGGTGACGGCGTGCAGAACCGGGCAGGAAACTCTTGAGACTACCGCAATGCATATCGGCAAGGACGCGATTGAGGCGCGTATCGAAGTGGGCTTTCCCGCATTCGGACGCACCATTGCGGCGGGGGAACTGTCGCAGATTTTATTCCGCCTGCTCCCCGACATGGCGCAGCAGGTTTTCAAGATGAATCCCCGCATGAAGCAAGATCTGGACAAAGTGACCGCGCTGGCGGACGACCAGCAGTTTATCCGTGAGGCACTGCCGGAGCATGACCTCGCCGCTTTCGTGGCAGATGGCTCCATCCTGCCGCGAGAGAGCGGCGTTTCCCAGAGACCCATGCGGGACGCGGTGGTATTTAAAAGCCCCGACACTCTTGCAGTCACCCTTGACCTTCCGCACCGCGGGCAGGTGCGGGGCATGGGCATACGCCATGGCATTACGGTCATTGCGGGCGGCGGTTTTCACGGAAAGTCTACTTTATTAAAGGCATTGGAGCGCGGCGTCTACAACCACATTTCCGGGGACGGCAGGGAACTGGTCATCACCGATGAGACCGCCTTCAAACTGCGCGCCGAGGAGCACCGTTGCATCCATGAGACGGACATTTCCATGTTTATCAACAACCTGCCCATGAAGTCGGACACTACACGTTTTCAGACGGAGAACGCCAGCGGCAGCACGTCGCAGGCGGCAAATACGGTGGAGGCATTGGCAAGCGGCAGCACCGTGCTTCTGATCGACGAGGACACTTCCGCCACAAACTTTATGGTGCGCGACGGGCGGATGGCGCAGCTTGTCTCCGATGAGAAAGAGCCGATCACGCCCTTTATCCGTAAAATAAGAAGCCTGTACAGCGATCTCGGCATTTCCACGATTCTTGTAGCGGGCAGCTCCGGCGATTATCTGTCGGTGGCAGACACGGTTCTGCAGATGGACTGCTACGAGACGAAGGACGTGACTGCCCGGGCGAAGGAACTTGCCGTCGAACTGACGGAGGAAACCGTAAAGAAAACGGACTGGCTGAAAAAGACTGTCCGCCCGAAACGGATTGAGAAGGCAAAGGTGCACGGCTGGGACACGATCAGTCTGGATAAGAACGAGATTGACCTGCGCTATCTGGAACAGATCGTGGGAGAGAGCCAGACCGCTGCGCTCGCCTATATTTCGCAGTATGTACTGGACAAACTTGCCAACGGAAAGAAAACCCTTCCCCAGCTTGCGGACGAAGTTTTCGCAAAATTGGAGAAGGAGGGGATTCTCGCGCTGACGCCGAAAAACTATGGCGCCGGTCCTGCTGCCTATGTGAGACGGCAGGAGATTCTGGCGTGTCTGGCGAGGTATCGGATGTTGTAAACGTTCAGGCTCACACCTTTATTCATAACACAAGTTAAGGAAGGGACAAAATAATAGTCAAAATGTCCCTTCCTAGTCTCACTCATCAAGCATTATTGTTCCTTTTTTCGCTTTTGCTTTCAGCCTAGCCATCTGTTCTCGCTCAATCTCTTGAATACTTTTTTCCGGTTTGGGCAAATTTTCCGGCATCGTGTGCCGTTTCTGCCAAAAGCTGGTTCCACTGTTTGATATCACCGCGGACAACCAGACGCCTTCTGTCCTCGTCTAATTGATTAAAATGGTCGGCAACCTCCTGCCGATATGTCTGTATCGCAAAATAGGTCTGCCCTAAAGCAATGACTTCCTTTCTTGGGTCTCCGTTTTGAACAATCAAATAACAGGCGTATCTGGATAATTCATAATCTTTTATTGGTTTGCTCGTTGCGCCGGCATCTACGATTTTGCTGACCTCAGCAAAATCGTCAAACACATCATACCCGCTGTTTTCACAGGCAATCATAGCTCTTTCAATGACCTTGCTGAAGTTTCTCCACTGTGAATATTCCAATGCATCAGAAAGTTCCCTCGCATTCCAAAACTCTGAACCATCATTTCTAATATGCTTAATACTTTCAAATTTTTTATATTCCTTTGTCTTCAATTCTGACATAGAATCAATTTCTCCTGTGCTCCACGGCTTTCTCCAACATCTTCTTGATATATACCCCCGTATAAGATTCTTTGATTCTGGCGACCTCCTCCGGCGTGCCTGTTGCCACCACGGTGCCGCCGCCCTCGCCGCCCTCGGGCCCCATGTCGATGATGTAGTCGGCGGTCTTGATGACGTCAAGGTTGTGCTCGATAACAACCACAGTGTTGCCGCCCTCAGCCAGCTTGTGCAGGATATCCACCAGCTTGTGCACGTCCGCAAAGTGCAGTCCCGTGGTGGGCTCATCGAGAATGTAGATGGTCTTGCCCGTGCTGCGTTTGGACAATTCTGTCGCCAGCTTGATCCGCTGCGCCTCGCCGCCCGAGAGGGTGGTGGAGGGCTGCCCTAGCTTTACATAGGAAAGTCCCACGTCGTTCAATGTCTCTATTTTTCTGCGGATGGAAGGAAGGTTCTCAAAGAAGGGCACCGCCTCCTCAACCGTCATGTCGAGCACATCGAAAATACTTTTTCCCTTGTATTTTACTTCCAGCGTCTCACGGTTGTAACGCTTGCCGCCGCAGACCTCGCAGGGTACATAGACGTCCGGCAGAAAATGCATTTCTATTTTGATAATGCCGTCGCCGCCGCACGCCTCGCAGCGCCCGCCCTTCACGTTAAAGCTGAACCGCCCTTTCTTATAGCCTCTCGCTTTCGCGTCCGGCGTGCCCGCGAACAGGTCGCGGATCTGGTCGAAAACACCGGTGTAAGTTGCCGGGTTGGAGCGGGGCGTTCTGCCGATGGGAGACTGGTCGATGTCGATCACCTTATCGAGCTGGTCAATTCCCGAAATCTTCTTGTGCTTTCCGGGAATGCAGCGCGCCCGGTTTAAATCTCTCGCCAGATGCTTGTAAAGAATCTCGTTGACGAGAGAACTTTTCCCGGAACCCGACACGCCCGTGACGCAGGTCATAATGCCCGTCGGAAATTTAACGTCTATCTTCTTTAAATTATTTTCTTCCGCGCCTTTTACAGTCAGCCAGCCCGTCGGTTTTCTGCGCTTCTTCGGCACAGGGATCTGCAGCTTCCCGCTCAGGTACTGTCCCGTGACGGACTCCTCCACCTGCATGATCTCCTCCGCCGTTCCCTGCGCAACCACCTCGCCGCCGCGGCTGCCCGCGCCCGGTCCGATATCCACGATATGATCTGCCGCCAGCATGGTGTCCTCATCGTGCTCCACCACGAGAAGCGTATTGCCCATATCCCGCAGATTTTTTAACGCCGCAATCAGCTTGTCATTGTCACGCTGGTGCAGACCGATACTGGGCTCGTCGAGAATATAGCAGACGCCCACCAGCCCCGATCCGATCTGGGTCGCCAGACGAATCCGCTGGGACTCGCCGCCGGAAAGAGAACCTGTCGCCCGGGACAGGGACAGATATTCCAGTCCAACCTCCATCAGAAAACCGACGCGCGCACGAATCTCCTTTAAAATGCGCTTACCGATCAGTTCCTGCTGTTTCGTAAGCTGCATATCTCCGATAAAAGCATGGAGCTTCGCAATAGATATGGATGTAATTTCGTATATGTTCTTGTCACACACCGTCACTGCAAGGGACTCTTTTTTCAGGCGCATTCCCTTGCACTCTTTACAGGGAATAATGCGCATAAAACTCTCGTACTCCTGCTTGCTCCAGTCAGAGCCGGTCTCCCGGTAACGGCGTTCCACATTTTTAATCAGTCCTTCAAATGCCACCGGGTAGACACCGCTGCCCCTCTGTCCCTCATAGTGCACGTTCACCTGCTTGTCCGTGCCGTAAAGGATGATGTTCTGCACCTCTTCCGGCAGTTCCTCGAAAGGCGTTTTCAGGCTGAACTTAAATTCCTTCGCAAGCGCCTGCAAAACCGCGTTGGTGAAGCTCCCCTCCGAGCCGCTGGACTGCCATCCCAGAACCGTGATCGCGCCATCCTCCAGGCTTACGCTCTTGTCCGGAATCATCAGATCCACGTCAAATTCCATCTTATAGCCGAGACCGAAGCAGCTCGGACACGCGCCGAAAGGATTGTTGAAGGAGAAGCTTCTCGGCTCAATCTCGCTGATGCTGATGCCGCAGTCCGGACATGCAAAGCTCTGGCTGAACTGCACTGGTTCTCCGCCGATGACGTCCAGAATCATCATGCCCTCGGACAGCGCAAACACATTTTCCACGGAGTCTGTCAGGCGCCGCTCGATACCGCCCTTCACCGCAAGACGATCCACGATGATCTCAATATTATGCTTAAAGTTTTTCTCCAGCTTAAAATCTTCGGCTTCTTCCGTCAGATCATATATATTTCCATCCACGCGCACCCGGATGTAGCCGCTCCGTCTCGCGCGTTCAAAAACCTTCGCGTGCTCGCCCTTGCGTCCGCGCACCACCGGCGCGAGAAGCTGGATTTTCGTGCCCTCCGGCAGAGCCATGACCTGATCCACGATCTGATCCACCGTCTGCTTTTTAATCTCTTTGCCGCAATTCGGACAGTGCGGAATGCCGATGCGGGCGTAAAGCAGGCGGAAATAATCGTAAATTTCCGTCACCGTACCGACCGTGGAACGTGGATTCCGGTTGGTGGATTTCTGGTCGATCGAAATCGCTGGGGAAAGTCCCTCGATCCGTTCCACATCCGGCTTCTCCATCTGCCCTAAAAACTGTCTCGCGTAGGAGGAGAGCGATTCCATATAACGGCGCTGTCCCTCCGCGTAAATTGTGTCGAACGCGAGGGAAGACTTACCGGATCCGGAAAGTCCCGTCAGCACCACAAACTCATTGCGGGGGATATCCAGATCGATTCCTTTTAAGTTATGTTCGTTCGCGCCCCTGATTTTAATGTAATCGCGCGGGCGCATCTTTATCGTATCAGACATATCAATATTCCTCTCTCTATTTATCAAAATCTCTCAACTTTGTTTTCAACTCCACCATCCGGTCACGCAGCTCCGCGGCAGCCTCGAAATTCAAATCCGCGGCGGCGCGTTTCATCTGCTTCTCCACTTCCTTGACCAGTTTTTCCAGCTCCTCCCGACTCATGGACTCAGGGTCTTTCTCAAAACGCCGCTCCTCCTTCGCGATGGTCTTGGAAATGCTGATCAGATCGCGCACCGCCTTCTGGATCGTCTGCGGCGTGATGCCGTGCTCTTCGTTGTAAGCCTGCTGTATTTTGCGGCGGCGGTTCGTCTCTGTGATGGCGGTATTCATGGAATCCGTCATGTCGTCCGCATACATGATGACGTGTCCTTTGGCGTTTCTCGCCGCTCTTCCTATGGTCTGAATCAGCGAAGTGGCAGATCGCAGGAAGCCCTCCTTGTCGGCGTCCAGTATTGCCACAAGCTGAATCTCCGGGATGTCAAGCCCCTCACGCAGAAGGTTGATGCCCACAAGCACGTCGAAAACGTCAAGACGCATATCGCGGATGATTTCAGCGCGTTCCAGCGTGTCGATATCGGAGTGCAGGTACTTGACACGGACGCCCACGTCATTCATGTAAGCCGTCAGATCTTCCGCCATCCGTTTCGTGAGCGTAGTCACGAGCACCTTGCCCTTGTCCGCCACCACCTTATTAATCTCCGAGATGAGATCGTCGATCTGCCCTTCCACCGGGCGCACATCCACCTCCGGGTCAAGCAGTCCCGTAGGGCGTATGATCTGCTCCGTGCGGAACAGTTCGTGCGCTGCCTCATAGTCCGAGGGCGTCGCCGAAACAAAAAGCATCTGGTCGATGTGGCTCTCAAACTCTTCAAAACAGAGCGGACGGTTGTCCAGCGCGGAGGGCAGGCGGAACCCATAATCCACCAGCGTATTTTTACGGGATCTGTCCCCCGCAAACATCCCGCGTATCTGTGGGATCGTCATGTGCGATTCGTCTATTATGATAAGGAAGTCGTCTTTGAAATAATCCAACAGCGTAAAGGGCGGTTCGCCCTCCGCCATGCCGTTCAAATGCCTCGAATAATTCTCTATCCCGGAGCAAAATCCCGTCTCTCGCAGCATTTCCACGTCAAAGTTCGTCCGCTCCGAAATGCGCTGCGCCTCCAAAAGCATGTCCTCACTTTTAAAATATTTCACACGTTCATCAAGCTCCCGCTCAATCACCTTGCAGGCGGCATTTATCTTCTCCTGCGGCACGACATAGTGGGACGCCGGGAAAATCATCACATGCTCCATAACCGCGTGCACCTGTCCCGTCAGCGGGTCTGCCTCAGTAATCCGGTCAATCTCGTCCCCGAAAAACTCCACGCGGATCAGATAATCCCCGCCCTGTGCCGGACAGATCTCCACCACGTCGCCCCTGACGCGGAAACAGCAGCGCCCAAGATCCATGTCGTTTCGGTCGTATTGCATCTCAATCAGCCCGCGGATCACCTCGTCCCGGTCCTTCGTCATGCCGGGTCGCAGGGACATGCTCATGCCCGCATACTCCTCAGGACTTCCCAGCCCGTAAATGCAGGAGACACTGGCGATCACCACCACATCCCGCCGCTCCGTCAGCGAGGCAGTCGCGGATAGCCGCAGCTTGTCAATCTCGTCGTTAATGGAGGAATCCTTCGCAATGTATGTGTCCGTGGAGGGCACATAAGCCTCCGGCTGATAGTAGTCGTAATAGGACACAAAGTATTCTACCGCGTTTTCCGGAAAAAATTCCTTGAACTCACCGTAAAGCTGCCCCGCCAGCGTCTTATTATGCGCGATCACAAGCGTCGGCTTATTGAGCGCCTGTATGATATTCGCCATGGTAAAAGTCTTCCCGGAACCCGTCACACCGAGAAGCGTCTGAAACTGATTTCCCTTCTTAAATCCCTCCACCAGAGCCTCTATTGCCGCAGGCTGGTCGCCGGTGGGGGCGTATTCCGAAACTAATTTAAAATGATCCATGGATTTCCCTCTGTCTGCAAGTTGTTCGCCGCCATCATGTATATACTATATCAGAAAAAATTTTAAAAGTACATAGCAGAATCGAACTTTTGTTCTTTTTTATTGCTGGCTCCCAGCGGCACATCGAAAGACCGCCCCGGCGCTAAGCCAAAGGCGGTCTTACCCACACTTTACAAATTTCTGCGTAAAACATACCATGGGCAAAACATCAGCTTTCCCCATTCTCCAAGAACCGGATATAGGTAAGCGCCAAATAATAATGCGGTCAGATATAAAATTACTCCAGCTCTTTGCGAG
>CAJURQ010000003.1 GCA_910588955.1 uncultured Lachnospiraceae bacterium | reverse complement strand
ATACTGTCGAAAATAAAATGCTTTTTCCGTCTACTACAAAGTGCCGCGTTACACTGTAGTGAGATTTTCTTTATAATAACCCTTTACTATATTACATGTTCCTCTTTTGCCGGGGATACGTGGCTCTGGGTTGCCAGGGGATACCTCCCAGTAGGTGTGGATGGCGTCACTCTTACAATGGATGATCAACATCGCTACACCATAGGATTGAACTTCGGAATCACTTAATACACCTGTGCCTGTGTATGCTGTAAACCCTGCCTCATTTACCTTTATTTTCTCAGAATGAGGGGCTACTTTGTTCGTATAGGAATCAAAAACAGTGTTGCCTTTTTTGTAGGTGATGAGGTTGGGGACGGTGCCTATGAGGGGTGGGGAGGTGAAGGTACGATTGGTTCCTGCGTTTCCTCCCTGTAACTTTGCAAGCACCCTATTATATGCCTGATTTGCAAGGATATAAATTAACTCATCACTATCTTTTGCACCTGTACCCTTCATCATTTCTGAAAGAGGCGTTGCTGGTAAACCTTTTACATATGATTTCGTTTCACGGTAACATGACGAGTAAATGTTAGCTTTAGTAGCTAGGTCTAATCCCGAGCCGTCACTGCTTCCTCCATTTCCTCCTTTGACGCTGTATTGGAAATTCATGATGGTTTCGAGGACAAGGATGTAGTTATCACTTTGGAAATTTTTTGCCGCCTCTGCACCCCAAACTTTATCAACAAATGCCAAAGCTTGTGGTGCGCCATCTATTGGCTGTAACATCCAATCTCGGATCTTTACTTCATTTGATGGGCTACCACCATTTTCCCACGGAGTGACTCCCCATGGAGCCTCTGCTGTCCAACTACTGACTGTATGACCTCTACGAGAAGTACAAACCCATTGGGAGCCTGCGATTTCGTTGTAGCCGGGGCTATAGAAAGCGTAGGCGGGATCACCTGTGGGAGAGCCGTCTTTGGTGAGAAGATAACAGAGGTAGCCGGTTCGGGTGTATGCTACACCATTTGGGATAGCTGAGGTGCCACCGTGGTTACTGTCACTGGTGCCGTTGTATTGTGCTACTACGTTATCTACTATTGCTTGCACAGGGTCTGCGGCGTGGGTGGTGATTGGATTGATGAGTAAACAGGTTAGTGCTGTAAACAAACCTACTGATAATAGCCTTAGCCTGCTGAGTAATGGAGGTTTGGGGATGTGTGATTGGAATTTCATACGCTTGCCTGCCTTTCTTCAAAATTTCTAAAATTTTTAATTTTATTTCAACATGAATTTTGGGTATGAAAAAAGGACACTCACTGATTGGGTGGTGTCCTTTTACTCTCTCCTCTATTTTATTTTTCATTTTCCTCTTTTATTCGATGGTTAATAAACGCTGCTTCAATTTCTTGTGTTGCGTATTTTCTTTCTCCTATACACATTGAATCTTTTACTATGTTCTGCCAATCAATATCCCGTTCTGAATCATCTTTACTGTAAATCCCCATTTCAAACAAGTCTTTAATCTCAAGTCTGAGTTTTCTTTGTTTGAAATCCTTAAATTTCTCTGTCGTACAAAATATTGCTTCTTTTTTATCAAAATTCATTTCTACATTTAGTAGTCTTATTATATCCATACCTAGCAATCTTTTCGTTGCTCTTAAGTCAAATGTTATGTATATTGGTACACTTCCAAGATCAATACCTGCAACCATGAATCTTTCTACTTGTATAAGATAATACTTTATTCTTGAATTTCCATCTATACCTATTGCTTCTATGGATAAAGCATTTTTGTTATAAACAGTAAAGTCTTCTTCGCTTATATCTATGCCTAGGTCTTTTGCCGGCAAGCAGGTGAACTGAGCCCCTGTATCATATTTAAAAATTTTATTTCTCTTTACATCTGACTTTTCAAAGCCGTATCTTGCCTTTTTAGGTATTTGTGTTTGAATTTCACATGCTAATTTGAATTTTCTACCATCTGGTATCTTTACCACTATTGTATCCATAATTATAACCTTTCAACTTTTAGTATCTCAAGATCATCAAAATTTGAATTTGCATATTCACCACCAATCAATGTCGGTATATTTTTTGCATGAAATTCATCTTCTAATGCTACTAACATATCTAAAGTAGATGGATCTCTAGAAATTGCACGTACTATTCCATAAACCGTTCCATTTTTTGACTTAGTATCTATCATTAAATAATTTGCATTTTTGTATCTATTCTCTGCTTCCATAAAATCTATTTCTTCATCATCATGTATTTCTTCGAAATATTTAGTGTTATCCATGCTTTTACACCACCTTTTTCTTTTATTATATCAGAATTTTTTTGAAATATCAAACAGACGTCTTAATGGAATTAAAAATATTTTTATCATAATATATTGTGTAAGTATTGTTCTAATATTGCTTATGCTTTGCCTGTGTATTTTGCTACCATATCGAGTTTAACCCCACTGAACTTAGATGTCTTAATCTTTTGTATCCGCTACTGAATTTTGTATCTAATACATCTTTTAATGTATCATTAAATTCCTCTTTTGTGGCAAACGCTATTACCTGTACAATATCATCATAATCTGGATTGTCTTTTATAATACTATCACAATCCAAATGTTCACTCACAAATACTGAGTAGTCAATCGTGTATGGTTCTTCATAAAATGCTATGCCATCTTTGACTGTATATTTGGGTTCTGTCATTGTAGGATTTACTCCTTTCTATATATTTTCGCTTATATTATATCAGAATTTTTTTGAAATATCAAACTCATGTATGCGCGGAATTGAACATGTTTTTTATTGAAATGTGGAAGGTCACCTACAATGTTTGGTGACTTTCCACATTTCTGAATGGTTAATATACTGTAGCCCCTTGATATTGAGAGTAATCCCCATCCAATTCCAGTTTCCCGGGGAGTTCGCCGGTGGAAGGGGTTCCTACGGCAGGACCTTGATATGGTGCTGGGCTTGTGCCAGAGGAATCGTCTGTAAACCATTCTGGATGCTCCTTCATCGCTCTCTCAAGCGCTGCATCTATCTCCGCTTTTTCTTCCGGCGATAACTTGTCTAATTCTGCTCTTAATGCGTCCGCGCCTGTGTCTCCTTGGTATTCATCGTCACCGAGTTCGACGTCAGTGTAGGTGGAGTTGATACCATCCTCTAAATCTTCAACAGTTTCAGTTGCTTCGGGCTCAGCCGTCTCCTGCACTTCATGCCCTTCTACTAAACCCTGTTTCGCATTAAACTGTGCAATACCCTTCTCTTGGCGTAATGCTTTGACTAAGAACTCTATTGCCTCTGAACGGGTGAGGGCTTCATCCCAGCGGGTTACATCTCCTACTAAGCCTTTGGATTTTGCAACTATCAAGGCTTTGTAAAGGTCTGTCGGTAAACCATCATCGGGATTTTGGATTGCATAGGTGAGTTCGTAGGATTTCCAGTAGTCCTTTTGGGTGCCGTCCTCAATAAACTTTTGTTTGGATGCTATGTCGCCACCGTCTTTGGCATCATTGAATGTTGCGGTTTTTACGTCTACGCTCGCCATATCATCGGAGAAGTAGCGGCTCACTAAGAGGTACAGGGCTTCGGCTCTGGTGATTGTGCCGTTGGCTGTGAGATTGTTAAGGCTCTTACTCGCTGTGTCGAGGTAACTGTTTTCTGCTAAACCTTGAGCATAGATGTTATAGTCGCTTTGTCCAACTGCATCAGCAAAGGCGCTGTCTGCTGTTAAGTCTTGGACGGGTGTTTCCGCTCTGAATACCATCGCCATAAACTCATTTCGTTGTAATGTGCTGTCTGGATTGGCGTAATTCGGATTCGCGTCCGGTAACAGATTGAAGTAACCATTGATACCCATGTACAATGCCCTTGCTGTGTCATTTTCTTCAAGGTCAGCGTAATTTCCCTGTACTGCATTGGATAACTGTAAACTGTCCGCTTCGCTGTCAAGGTACTTTAAGAACTCGCTGTTGTGAAGTGCTACACGCAAGGTATTGTTTGGCTCGTTGTTGCCCTCTGCATTGACATAGAGGACTCCATTTTTACCTGTGTCTGTAGGGGTGATCATGAGGATATCGTCCCATGATTTCCTTAAGTCTGGATTGGTAGATAAACTTGCCAATTCTTGCCAGTCTAAGGCTGATTCCGTTCCCTGCTCTTGATTGATGGGAGTCGCAACCTCTATCTCGATTGCGTCACCTTGGTTTATCATCTGTAGGAGTTCGGATTGGGTGACTGCCGCGCAACCCATTAACTGACTTGCAATGATTACCATTGTTATAGTTGGTATTACGATTCTTTTGATGGTCATAAATCTTCCACTCATGTGAGGTACCTCGCTTTCTCAATAATGATTGAGGGCATCCAATGATGCCCCCAAAATAAACAATATAAAATTAAAATATACTTCTTTTTAACTGAATGCTTTAATATATGTGTCCACAATACTTAGTAATGTATTGACTCCTGCTAATATCTTTCCTGTATCAGCAAGCACTTCGTTCCAATGAATACTTTTGAACCACTCTGCGACTTTTTCAAAATTTACATTGCTATAGTTGTTTACACATACTGCATTTCTGCCATTTTTCATATTTTCTGCATCTTTTTTGACTTGTTCTATATAGCTTTGCCCTGCGTCTGTCAGAGAATCTTCGTCATCAATCAATCCAAGTTGATATAAACTATCTGACACCCTTTCATATAAGTCCGGCTCCATCAACTCGTTAGAAACGATAACCTCCCCTACACCGCATTTAACCTTTACCATTGCTCTGTTGATTATCTTCTCGGTATTGAAAATACATCCCGTGCAAGTATTGATGTGTCAATGCTTGATGATGAGCAAATATCCCGCCTGCAATATTTTCTTTCCAGTATCAGCAAATAAACTGTTGCTTACCCTGTCAATTCTGCTTGTACATCTCTTAATAGATTATGTATGACTCTGACTGCCCGTAGGTAAATTTCGTCTGCCTGCTGTGTCGATAAATCATTTTCGAGAATAATTAACAGACTTAGCGCGTCCTGCAAGTTTTCTCTTGCCTCCTCCACATTGATTTTGTTTTCTGACTGGCTCATATGCCTTCCTCCTTTCTCCACTTGGGAGTAAGAGGGTAACGCTTAAACATATAAAAGTCAAGGGATTTTCGATATGCTTTTTTTGATAAATAATGTCCTTGGAAACTGGTCTTTACCCAGAGAAAATCGGTTCTTTATCTATTCCAAAATTTATCAAAAAATTTTACCCCTCAATGTATCCCTTGTTTTTGAAATACTGTATTGACCGATTTTGGGCAATGTAGAAAAAGATTGTTCGGAAGCAGTCTGCAAAAATTTTGCCCCTCCTCCAATTTACCACCAACAAACCCATTATTTTTAATTATGCAGGAAAACACCTAATGTATCGGGAATGTACCTTCTTTTTCATCAAATGTATTGACCGCTATGTATTTGATCGCTTTTCAATATGCCCTGACAACTTAAAATACAGGCACCAAAATACGGTATGGAATAAATCTTCACTATTTATTGATTTATTACCTTGTCACACCCCTGCAAACAATGCTGACTTTTTGTTTTTTCGTCTTTTTCATTGTCTTTCTCCTCTTTGTATTGCTTCAACTTTTTATAGGCTGTTGTCCTGCACACGTTCATTAGTTCCGCCGCCTGTGTGCCTGTAATCTCACCTTTTATCCAGTTCTCACATATCAAGGATAAATTGTCTACCTCGATTGGCTTGCGCCCCTTGTATTTTCCCTCCTGTTTTGCAATCTCTATCCCTTCCGCCTGTGCTTCTAAAATATAGGCGCGTTGAAATTCATAGATTGCACCGATAACCGTTATCATCAGTTTTCCCATTGAGGTAGATGTGTCGAAATTTTCTTTAAGTGATATCAGCTTGACCGACTTGCCGTTAAATTCCTGTATCAGTCTTAACAAGTCCTCTACACTCCTGCTGAGCCGCGACCAGTCCACAACGTAAACCACATCGCCCTCCCTCACAAATTCCCTGAGTTTCTGCAATTCTGTCCTTACGACATTCTTTCCGCTTGCTTTGTCTATATACCATTTGGTTATCCCATACTTTTTAAGCATTTCCACTTGTCTTTCCTCGTTCTGCTCCACTGTACTTACACGGACATAAGCAATCGTCTCACCTGCCATATGCCTGACCCCTCCTTTTTGTACATTTAGCCTATACCTTAAACATACACTCCCCATTCCATCGGAATTGTCCATTTTACATTGCATTTTGTGTAAACTAAACATAAAAAATAAATATATACACTTTTTATTTTTAAGCACTTGTTAAAGTCGAAAATAAAAAGATACCGCCTGCAACTTTCCGGCAGTCGGTATCTTCTGACCTTACGGCTGTTATTGTTCCCCAAAATCGTCCAATAACTTCTGTATCTCCACAAACTTGAATACCATCTGTGCAAATGCTTTCAACAGATATGCAATAGCGCATAAATCAATCAAAGCAAGCGAAACACCGCATAATACAATGAGTCCGTCCATGTTGACCTCCTTGTGAAAGGGGGTGTCTCCCGACACCCCGCCCCCTGTCTTTACTGCTTCTGTTCTGTTTTCTTTGACTCTGCTCTCTTCTCCGGCTTAGCTGTCCTGCCCTCCAAAACAGGAAGTACCACTTTATCACCTTCCAGTTTTGCCCCGCCGAACACCAGACCCATCGACAGGAACATTTTCAGCATATCCTCTGTCACGACCTTACGTTCCCACTTGGTAGAGATGACCTCATAGCCGCCGTCCGCCTTGCCGGTCACGATGTAAGCCACGTTTGCCACACAGTTTTCATCCTCAAGCATAGGTGTGTAATTGTTTACATGGCGGTGTTCCATTAAATTTCTCATAAAGAAATTTTTGTCCAGTGCCAGTTCCTCATCGTCTCCAACCACCAGACCATGAATCGAATCCCCTTTTAACAGTGCCGCCTTGATCTCCTTGGCTGTCATCTCAACGACCTCGCCTTTGTCCTTGTTCCAGAGTTCAAACCCGATTTCCCTGTTTCCCAACATTGTCCGCAATACCGCTACCTTTGTCATGCACATACTCTTTTCCTCCGTTTTCTACGTTTTTTTGTTTCATTTCTTAACTACAACTAAATTCTAACGCTGAAAAAATGTGGTGTCTGTAGTGGGAATAGCCAGAGTTTACGCACAATGTTGTACGAAGTGACGGCGGGCTTGTTTTCAACCTATCTTTTTCTTTTCATGTGTTTCCCTTTTCTCCCGCGGTGAAATAATAACCTTTTCCCTGCCCCGTTTCTGCCAATCACGCGGGCGCGGCTGTTGCCGGATTTTTCCATATGTATAAACATATCCCGTATATCGCAGCTTATCTCCTTTATCACGCACACCGCATCAGCCGACAGGAAATCTTTCTGTGTCCCAAAGTCATTTTCCAATAACACGGAAACGACGATCACTTTCTCCATGCCCTTCAGAATCTTTTCCCATTGCACTTCCGATAATTCAACGCTCACTATAATCTGTCCTCCATGTAAAAATTTGATAAAACCGGGGTAGGTGAAAAGACCGCCCTCCTTCCCTATGCCGGATTGTCGTGATAACCGCATAAACTTTATCACCGATGAATTATAATTGTGAAATACTTAGGTATCTTATGATGTCAGACTGAAACCATGCCCTTGACACGCTTGCCCATAAAACAATCCTTGTCTCTATTGATTTTTCCCATTTCCCAATTATCCCGTAGAGAATGTACTATAATCTAATTTGACTGGTTACATAAAATACCCTCACCTATCCCTGCTTTTAACAGGGTGTGAGGGTAACGCTGAATCGTCATAATGGCAACGATTTTTATTATGTGCCTTATATCACAATATTTTGGTTATCTATAAGCCTAATATCTCATATGGTTGTCCAATGGTCTTATATTTTCGTGGCTCCAGTTTTATCACCAGTTCCCTATACAGATACCTCTTTTTCCTTCCCTGTTCCTCATTGCCTAAAACCATAGGTTTCTCTGTACAGGAACAAAGGCTATAACTTTACGATCACTTCCTCCACAGCCTACGACCAGAAATGGATTCGCGGACGCAACATCTACAAAAATATTGACAGGCTGGTGGACTCCATTTTCGCCAACTATCTCTCCCGTCCCGGCGTACGCCAACCCATCTTCACCTCCTACTGCGACGGCAGGAACGTGACGTGCAATGGTCTAAGCCAGTGGGGCTCTAAATATCTGGGTGACGAAGGCTACTCTCCGATCCAGATCATCCGCTATTACTACGGCAGCGACATGTATATCAACACCGCTGTCTCTGTCTCCGGTGTCCCCTCCTCGTGGCCCGGTTACAATCTAGGCATTGGCGCTTCCGGGGATAAGGTGCTGCAGATCCAGCAGCAGTTAAACCGCATCGCCCAGAATTACCCCGCCATCCCGAGAGTCACCGCCGACGGCGTCTACGGTCCCCGCACCGCCGAGGCAGTCCGGGTCTTCCAGAGCGTCTTCAATCTGCCTCCAAACGGGATCGTGGACTACCCGACATGGTATAAAATTTCGGAGATTTATGTGGCTGTGAGCAGGATCTCGGAGCCGGGGTGAGATGCCGTCGCAAAAGGGACACTCTGCTTCTTTCATGAGTGTCCCTTTTTAGCTGCACCTCAGGATGGTCAAAGACAAAATGTAATATTTTTTGTTCTCCTCTAAGTTTTTAATATCATACATACGATATAATAATTAATAGGCAGCAGACAGCAAAGGTACGACAAAGACGATCAAAGGATGCGCGCGCAAATTCGCGGCTTAAATCAGGCAACTGAAAATATACAGGACGGCATCAGTTTCGTACAGATCGGCGAGGGCGGCATGCAGGAGGTTCACGACATTCTCCAGCGGATTCGCGAACTGTCCGTCAAGGCGGCAAACGATACCAACGCGCCGCCATCCAATCCGAGATCGACGCACTCTGCACGGAAATCAACCAAATCGCCTATAAAACCTCCTTCAACGAGCACTATATGCTCTGCGGCGGAACTACAGGCGCGATGGGCATCGGAAACAGCGGTACGGGACCCGTGATGGATCCCGCCGTTTCCGATGCTCTCTCAAATCGCGTTACCTATGGCGGTTCCGACAGGGACACCATGTACAGTGCCATCTATAATCCGGACGGCACTGTGGTTTTCTGCGGAAACACATGCAGCAATGACAAAGACTTATCTAGCCCCCGGGCTCTCCGGCAGGGACGCAGAATGGCTGGATCACTAAGGTAGGAACGGACGGTGAAAAACTTTAATTCTATCACCTCCACGGCGGACGGCGGATATCTTGCCGCGGGAGGCGACCAGGGGCGCCCTCTTCTGACAAAGGTCGACGCAGACGGCGGATATATTGGAGGCAATTATACAACCTCAAAAAACATCAGCCAGAGCAACAACGACGGCACCGTCAACAAGCCTCCGACAACAATCATCGGAAACGGCAGCCACAGCTCCTTTATCACGAAATTTGATAAAAACGGGGACGTTGAAAAGGTGTTGCTGTTCGGGGACTCCACGAACCAGTATCACAACAACGGCGAGGGCATCAATCAGATTATAGAAACCGCCTCGGGAGAATATCTCGTAGTGGGACAAGCCGAGATTACAGACTCGGTCGGAACAGACGCGCCCTCGCTCGACGAATCGCGCGGGAAAAATGTCTGGGTCATGAAACTGGACAAGAACCTGACACCTGTCTGGAACCGTTCCTACGGAAGCAGTAAGAATGATTCCGGGCAATGTGTCGTGAAGACGGCAAACGGTTTTGTCATCGCCGGAAAAGCGGGTGCTATGGATGGGGAAGTCTCCCCCAAGCCCGGCTACTCCGGGGAAAATGCGTGGGTGTTTATGATTGACAAGGATTCTGGCGATATCATTTGGGATGAAGTGCATGGCGGAAGCGGAAATGACTCTTTCAGTTTCATCTTCGAGGACGGGAACGGTGATATTCTGCTGGGCGGCAACAGCAGCTCCAACGACGAGGATCTCATAGATAAAACAAAAGCGGACAGGACGCATGGTTCCTTAAACTGAACGGACAGACAGGCGCAGCCACACCACCTACGAGCGGCGATATGCACAGCGGACTTTCAACCACAGAAAACCCGTTTCTCTATCTTCGGACAGGTCCGTTCTGCGGGAACCGTTTCCGGATCGATTACGCCGACATGCGCACCTCAGCGGTTTTTGGCGAAAATGTGGTTGTGAGTGTGATGAGCCAGAAAGATGCGGATGAGGCAATGTTACTGTGCGATCGCACCATCGACTATGTCTCCAAACAAAGAGTCCGCTATGGAGCCTATCAGAATGCGCTTGAACACCTGTATAATGCCAATGCCAATACAAGCGAGAATACGACAGCAGCCGACAGCCGTCTTGCAGACGCCGACATAGCGACTGAGATGGTGGAGTTTTCGTGTACCCAAATCCTTGAGCAGATGAATCATACCGTCATGTCTCAGGCAAACGCAGCAAACCAGACCGCGCTGAAGCTGTTGGAGGGATGAAAAACATGACGAAAGAAACCTATTCATTACTGGAAAACTATATGCTGTCCTGCATGGACGACAGCGCCCACGACAGGGAGCACGTCTACCGCGTTTTATATCACGCGCTGGAAATCGCGAAAACCCTTACCAATGTGGATTACGACGTCCTGATTGCCGCCTGTCTGCTGCACGATATCGGACGGAAGGAGCAGTTTGAGAATCCTGCTCTCTGCCATGCCGCCGTGGGCGGTGAAAAGGCATTCACTTTCCTGACGGCTCACGGATTTGACGAGGAATACGCCAAACGGGTCAAAAACTGTATTCAGACCCACCGCTACCGGGAAAACAACCAGCCCCAGAGTTTGGAGGCAAAGATTTTATTTGACGCGGACAAGCTGGACGTGACAGGCACTATGGGGATCGCCCGGACGCTGATCTACAAGGGCATTGTCTCGGAGCCGCTGTACTCCCTTCTGCCGGACGGAACAGTATCAGACGGGAAAGGTGACGACGCACCCTCCTTCTTTCAGGAGTATAAATACAAACTGGAACATATCTACGACCGATTTTACACGGAAAAAGCCGCCTCCCTCGCCGAGGAGAGACGGCATGCCGCCGTGGACTTTTATACCTGTCTTTACCGGGAAGCAGCATCCTCCTATCAGAAAGGGCGGGATGCTCTTGCGGAATTTCTCATGGATTCATAACGTGTTTTTCCATGAACCTGCCTAAATCACATATCTGCCGCAAGCGTCCTCAACAACTCCTCATATATCTCCCGGTCACTATCCTTAAATACGTTAAATATAACACGTTCCATCGTATCGGCATGTGTGCCCAGAAAGTCTGTCACAGCTTTCACCGCAATCTGTGCCGCCTCCTCATTCGGGAAGTGGAACTCTCCTGTGGAAATGCAGCAGAACGCAACGGACCGGATACCGTTTTCCGCACAGCAATTCAACACGCTCTCATAACATCTGCGCAAGTCTTCCTTAAGCGCGTCTGTCAGCGTCCCGTACACGATCGGTCCCACGGTGTGAATCACATAGCCGCAAGGCAGGTTGTACGCCTTTGTCAATGTGGCAGTTCCCACAGGCTCCTCGTACTGTCTGCCGTAACGCATCCGCTTTTCCTGCATGATATGGCTGCACGCCTCCCTCAGCTGCATACCCGCCGCGCTGTGAATCGCATTGTCAATACATCTGTGGCACGGGATAAAACAGCCGAGCATCTGCGAGTTGGCGGCGTTTACGATGGCGCCCGCCTGCAGTCGTGTAATATCCCCCTTCCAAAGGGAAAGTTTGTCCGCCAAGGTTGTCTGCCCGCCGAACTGCTCCCGCAAAGTTGGTATCTCCGCGAGCGTTACGACTCCCTTTTCCTCACGCTCCTGCCGCAGATAATCGTCCTGCGCCGACAGAAGCGCCCCGGAGAGACCTCCCGGCATACGGATATTCATAAGGGATCGGATCACCTGCTTTTTCTGCGGCGTGGTGTATTCTTTTGTCTCAAGATTCTTATAGTCCGCGGAATCCGCTTTCAGCAGGTTCAGTAAAAGGTCTGTTTTTATTTGTTTCATCCTGTTCACCTCACAAATCCAGACTATTCAACCAGCCTGTTCAAATACAGATCGCGTTTAATCTTCTCCATCTTTCTCCTTAATATACACTGAATTTTCAACAAAATCTGCATTTCCCCGAAGTAAAATTTCCAACACTTCTCCGATATCCCCATCCACGCACACAGCCCGCCCTTCCAACTCCCGCGGGCAGACCGCCTCCCCCTTATTCACACAGACATACACTGCTTGCGGATTCGCCGCTGTCATCCGCCAGAACGGATACTTAATGATGCCTGGGGTGTTATATCCCACTCCCAGTTCCAAAAATACCACCCGTTTATCCATACATTTTGCCAGAAACGCCTCGTACCGTTTCGCCGCCAGATACCACCCCTCATCCTGCACAAAGGTATCGTCCGCCCGCAGATTCATGGTCATGGGCTTCCCGCACACAGGGCAGTGCGGAATCAGCTCATCCGGCACTGTCATCGAAACTGCCGCGCCGTCCGGCACATACAAACTGCCCGCCGTCCGAATCAGATTTTCCTCCGGATGGCGCTGTCCATTTTCTAAGCGAATCTCAAATCCCTGCGCCTCCACCATGGCGCGCACCGTCTCCGCATTGTCGTAGGTTTTATCATGGCAGGGTTCGCTGCACTGAAACAGACCGTAGTCCCCCTGCGTGTAATAAATCCGTTCCTTGTCGAATCCCGCCTTCTGAAAGCAGTGATCTACATTCGTGGTGAGCACAAAATAGTCCTTATCTCTCACCAGCTCATACAGCTTTTGATAGACATGCCTCGAAGGATTCATATATCGGTTTACATAAATATATCTCGACCAGTATGCCCAATGCTCATTCAACGTTGAGAACGGATAGAAACCGCCAGAATACATATCCCGAAATCCGTACTTGTCGATAAAATCCTGAAAATAACTGTGAAAACGCTCCCCCGTATAGGTGAAGCCCGCCGCGGTGGAAAGCCCGGCACCCGCGCCGATCACGACAGCCTCCGCGCGCTCGATTGCATGTTTTAACTGTTTCATCTTCTCACCTCAACCGCCTGCACAGGGCAGTGCTCCTTACAATTCCCGCAATGCAGGCAATGCTCCTGCTTAATCACAAAGGGTTTACCCGCTTCAATGCATCCCTGCGGACAGTGCTTCCGGCAAGTTCCACAACCGATACAACGTTCTGAAATCTGATACCCTTTCGCCGGAACCGTCGCGCCGCCCAGAGAATAGCTTTCCCGAAAAATGGGATGCACACCCAGATTAAAATATTCCGCCGTGCCCTCCTTGATCGCAAACACAATGCCGTTTTTTCTCGTCTCGCCGGGATATACGTTGGCGAGATAGGGCTGTTCCTCAAATATCGTCTCAATCCATTTTTCCTGTTCTTCTTCCGCCACCGGGTACGCTTTCGCCGAAAGCCTGATCATCTCTTTATACTTTGTATATCCGAGTATCTGCACCCGGCGGCAGGCATATATATCGCCGTTTGGCAGAATCGTTATATGGCAGTTCCCGCAGTTGCATCCGCCGTAAATCACGCCTTCCTTCGCATCCGCCGGTATCTTAAACTCGCCGGTCTCATACTCGTAAAGTGTCTAGAGATGGTCCTTCTTGTTAAAGTAAGTCTCGCATCCCGTCCAGCGAAAGCTGATATTTTTGACAGCCGTACGCCTTCATTCTTCTGCATACCTCGTCATTCAGATGAAAGGGGTTGCCGAGGATTGTGAAGGGAATGTCCCTGCTCTTCAACAGCTCCAGCAACCGCCAGAAATCCGGGTGCAGAATGGGATTGCCGCCCGTGATGTAAAAATAGGGAAGCCTGTGGTACACTTCACAGAAATCTTCGCACGCCGCCACGACTTCCTGCATCTGTTCCCAGTTCATAGAGTCCAAACTTTTGCAGTTGTTTTCGGAAAAAATATAGCAGTGTTTGCATCTCTGATCGCAGTCGTCCGTGATGTGCCACTGAAAAGAAAAATATTCGCTCATGCTCTCGTCCCCGCTTTCTAATTTATGTAAATTATATATGGCTGTTTTATGTCAACCTTACTCTGCTGTCTTTAGCTGTCCGGCAGCCCGTTATCTCACAGACCACTGGACAATCGCATGTACTCTGGAAGCCAGCCTATTTGTCACCGGCTCCGCACGACGAACCGCATGCCGCGGGTTTCTCTGCCGGTTTGTCTCCCGCCCCGCACGCTGTTCCACATGCCGCTGCGGGCGCCGCCTCGTTGTTCCATCCCGATAAATTGGAAAGTGACATAGTTTGTTACCTCCTTCATTCTCTGTGTTTTGTGTTTTTGTCCTTTCGACAATTTCATTCTAGCAAGGCGGAACACAGGAAAAAAGTACGCACTTTTTTATTAGATAGTCACCTTTTGATAACCTCTCTTTGACACCGCATATATATTACACTATAATTTGAATGTAAGTATCTTTTGGAAACTATTGTAGTCCCGACTCTATCGAGACAAAGACAAAACGGAAATGAGGTAAATATGAAAACAAAGGACGAACTGCCAGACTGCCCCGTCGCGACCACCGTATCGCTGATCGGCAGCAAATGGAAACTGTTGGTTATCCGTAATCTCCTGACCCGCCCATGGCGGTTTAATGAATTGAAAAAGGATCTGGACGGAATCAGCCAGAAGGTGCTGACCGATTCCCTCCGCTCCATGGAAGAGGACGGTATTGTCACCCGGACAATCTATGCCGAGGTACCGCCCCGCGTAGAATATGCGCTGAGTGAGCTTGGCGAATCCCTGCGTCCGGTTCTGGATGCCATGATGGATTGGGGAAACGCCTACAAAGGGGCTGTGTAAGCCCCTTTCATCCTACCCGCCACGTCACAGCTCTGCTATGCCTCAAATCGGAATGAAAAATGCCGTTTTTCACACCTCATACACCCTGCGGGAGACACAGGAGAAAACTGCTCAGTCTTTCAACGACACAAGCCGCATCACCGTCAGTGAATTGGCGGGCGCCTGATACTCAAAGTTCTCCGACACCGCAAGCTTGCTCTCCTGCGGCGTCACCGCCATATCCTTAAAGCTGTTCGCCGCCTTCGGATCCTCTCCCGCAAGCACCGTCACATCCGCCTCCGGCAGAAAATATGCCATCTCCCTGCCCGTAAGGAACACATGCACGGTCTGCTCCTCCTGCGACACGTTGACCAGCTTTATAATCACGTCCCCGTCCGCGTCCACCGCCGACTCGTAGATCGTCTGCTCCGGCGCGCCGGTCAGCGTTGTCTCCAGACTGTACTGTCCCGCATTGTTCCCGTACATCTGCTGCACATAGTAATTGACCGTTCCGAAGATACTGTCGTTGGAATAGAAAATCAGATCCGGCACCCACTGGTTCAGCTTCTCGTGAGAGAAAAGCGGTGCGTAGCACGCCATCTCCACCACATCCCCGTTCTTCTCAAGCCCCGTCATATACGCCGCCTCCGCAAGCGCCGCATCCAGTGTGTTTGCCTTCGCCGCGTACTCGCCGAGGAACACCTTCGCCTGCCCGTTCCTGTCGTAACTGTCATACCGGTTCGTGTTTGCAAGAAACCACTCCGGCGTCTGGTAATAATGCTCGTCCACAAGCGTCGTGATCTGGTCCGGATTCTGGGACAAATACGTCCATCCCTCCGTGCTGTCAAAAGCGGTGCCGTTTGCCACAATCAGCTCCACATCCCCGTAAAGCGCGGGTTCGGACGCCGCCGCTTCCTCGAAAGCTTTCACAAATTCCTTGTAATGCTCATGGTACTCGCTCTGCCACTGTTCGTTGCCGATACCGATATATTTCAGCTCAAAGGGCGCTTCGTGTCCCATGGCAATGCGCACCGCGCCCCACTTGGTACTGCCGTCCCCCTTACAGAACTCCACCAAGTCAAGAGCGTCCTGCACATACTGCTTAAACTCATCACTCGACGTTTCATACACGGAATAAAAAGGACTCTGAATCTCACAGGTCATACCCGCGTTGAGCACGGGCACCGGCATACAGCCAAGCGCCTCACAGAACTCGAAATACTCATAAAATCCCAGTCCGTAAGTCGTATAATAGGGATGCGCCTTGGATCCCTGCCAGATGCTTTTGCCCTGCGGGCGCACCGCCACATCTCCCACCGTCTCTTCCCCGTTTATCGAAAAAGCGAGTCCGTCCCCGATGGAATCCTTCCAACTGTAAATGCTCTCCTCGTCCCGTCCCTCGATCACACAGCCGCCGGGAAACCGCAAAAACTGTGGATTTAACGCCTCCAGATACACCCCAAAGTCCTTGCGGATGGGCAGCCCCTTGTAAGTGTCCTGCGACATCAGGGAGATCATGTCAAAACATGCCGTCCCCGCCGGAATCTCCACCGCAAGACAGACATGCCGTTTTTCCGTTGTGTCCGGCGTGAGTGTCGTCTCAAATTTCTGCCACTCCCCCGTGACGCCCTCTATCGTCTGTTCCGCGTAAACTGTCCCGTCCTCATTGCCAAGGCTCACCGTCACCGCATCCACCGAACCGTCCTCAGACTTACAGTAAAAAGACAGATTATAGGAAGCCTCCTGCACAATCGACATGCCCTCCACAAAGCCGCCGTTTCGAATACCTTCATGCGGTTTTGCCGAAGAGGTCCCCGTATTATGTACCACCGCATACTGGGGGTTGTTCTCGTTGAGCGCCGTGCCGTCCGCGCTCCCGTCCTTCACAGAAAACTCCACCGCCTCGCCGGTCACTTCCCAGCCGTGAAGCTGCGCGTCCCTTGCCTCCATGCCGTACTCAAAAGAGCGGTTCTTCACAAGTTCCGCGTACATGCCGCCGTCCACAGCATAGTTGATATCTTCCAGAAAAAGCCCGAACAGAGTGTCCGAAATCCGATGACTTTCGTCCAGACCGCTGATATCCGTATTGACCTGATACGCGATCCCGTCCACTGCCGCCGCCAGTTCATTTCCCTCCGTCAAACCGTTCTGTCCATTTTCGTTCCCTGTACTGTCCGCGTCCGCAGCCGTCTGTCCGGTTTCTTCCGCCGCACTGTCCGTTCCCGTGCCGTCCTGTTCCGCGGTCTGCCCGCACGCCGCCAGACCTAACGCCAACGTCAGGCAAATGCCATATGCGGTCACCTTTTTCCGATTTATATATCCCGATTTTCTCATTTCACGCCATACCTCCGCTTACTTTTCCTTTACATAGTTTTGTTTAGATTAACCTGAAATACTTTATAAATTATTATAAATCATTTCCCATGTAATTACAATACAATAAACAAATAACCGAATCTATCCACTTATCTGCAGACAAATCCGGTTATCCGTTCATTTTTTTAGGTTGATATTTTGATTTACATGATTCAACGCTACGTTCTAATTTTATTCCACCAAGCTTCTACTTCGTCAGCATCATCATAATCTCATTGCTTCTCGCAACAAACTTGGTCATCGCCTCCGGCTCAAGGGGCGCCTGCTGCAGCAGCGCCAGATCGTAGAGCTGTTCGCAGATCATCTTCACGTTCTCGCCGTCCTGATGCTCCAGCACATACTGCACGAGCGGGTGGTTCGCGTTCAAAATCAGCGTCTCCCCCTCCTTGCCGAACATCCCCATATCCATGCCGGGCATGGAGTACATCTTCATCATATCCTGCATCCGGCGAGACTCCTCGGAGAGCGTGATCATGGAAGAAATCTTCTTGCTTTTCAGTTTCTCGATCTTCACCTTGATGGCGTCCTTCTTGAGCACTTTCTTCATCAGCTTGGCGATGCTTTCCGCCTGCTCCTCCATCTCCTTCTCAGCCTTCTTGGACGTCTTTGCCTTGAAGGTGTCCGTCAAATCCGCGTCGATACGCTGGAATTTAATGCCCTCGTTCTTCGCCTCAAGCTGGGAGACAAAAGGCTGGTCGATATTGTGGGTCAGCACCACCGCGTCCATCTTCGCCGCCTTGAACATGTTGATATACTGGCTCTGCTGTTTCTCGTCGGTCACATAGTAGATGACCTTCTCCTTCTTCTCCTCCTCGACGGGCTCACCGTTCTCGTCGAGCACTTCGCCGTCCACTTTCTCAGACTCGTCAACAACTTCGGCTTCTACCTTCTCGCCGTTCTCATCCGTGGCGCTCTCGCCCTCCTCCGCCTCGTCGGGATCTATCTTGTTGACTTCCAGACACTCGGGCAGCGTCATGTACACGCCGTCCAGATTCTTGAAGAGGATATAATCGGTCATCTTCTCGCAGAACTTGTCGTCCTTTAAGCAGCCGAACTTGATGAAGGGACTGATATCATCCCAATACTTCTCGTACTCTTCCTTCTCGGTCTTGCACATGCCGGAGAGCTTGTCCGCCACCTTCTTTGTGATGTACTCGCTTATCTTCTTCACAAAGCCGTCGTTCTGCAGCGCGCTTCTGGACACATTGAGCGGCAGATCCGGACAGTCGATCACACCTTTGAGCAGCATCAAAAACTCAGGAATCACTTCCTTGATATTGTCCGCGATAAACACCTGATTATTATACAGCTTGATCGTCCCTTCAATGGACTCGTACTCCATATTGATCTTCGGGAAGTAGAGGATGCCCTTCATATTAAAAGGATAATCCATGTTCAAATGAATCCAGAAAAGCGGCTCCTTGTAGTCTTGGAAAACTTTGCGGTAAAACTCCAGATACTCTTCCTTCGTGCACTCGTTGGGGTGCTTCGCCCAGAGGGGCTGCGTCTCGTTGAGAAGCTCGGGACGCTTCTTGATCTTTAACTTCTGCTCGTCCTCCTCCTTCTCCTTCTTGATCTCCTCCACCACCTCGTCGGTGTCCAGTTTTTCATCCTCTTTGATGATCTGGGTCTCCGTGGTGTTTGCTTTGGAAAGCCAGATTTCCGTGGGCATGAAGGAACAGTATTTCTTAATAACCTCTTTCGCCTTGTATTCGTTGCAGAACTCCAAGCAGTCCTCGTTGATGTGAAGGGTGATCTCCGTGCCGACCTCAGTCCTCGTGCCGTCCTCCATGTCAAACTCTGTGCCGCCGTCGCAAGTCCAGAGCACAGCCTGCGCGCCGTCCTGCCATGACAAAGTGTCGATCTCCACCTCGTCCGCCACCATGAACGCCGAATAGAAGCCCAGACCAAAGTGACCGATGATCTGATCCTCGTTCGCCTTGTCCTTGTATTTCTCGATAAAATCCGTCGCGCCGGAGAAAGCGATCTGGTTGATGTACTCCTCCACCTCGTCCGCTGTCATTCCGATACCGTTATCGATAAATTTAAGCGTCTTTTCCTCCGGATTAACAATAACCTGAATCTTCGCCTTGTAATCATCCGCCAGCGCGTACTCGCCCATCATATCCAGCTTTTTCAGCTTCGTGATCGCGTCGCATCCGTTAGAGATCAGCTCCCTGAAAAAGATGTCGTGATCGGAATACAGCCATTTCTTGATAATCGGGAAAATATTGTCGCTGTTGATCGATAAATTGCCATGTTTCGCTGCCATAATTGCTCACGTTCCTTTCTATAATAAGAAATATTCTAGTGGATAGTTTAATACGCCTAAATTAAGAAGTCAAGAACAAATTAGCACTCATTGGCTGTGAGTGCTAATAATTTGTGGATTTTGCCCATTTTATGCGTGTTTGAGGAATTATAAACTTTTTCTAAAATCAAAAAAGTGTAAAGTCTGTTCAGCTCCCGAAATACTGCGCATACACCTCAAAGAAATTCTGCGTCGTCACTTCCCCGTCATGGATAAAGTTCACACTGTCCCACAACTCCTCGTTCAAATTTCTAGTGAGCGTCGCCATGTAGGCGTCGTACTCCTGCCCGAAAGCCTCCTCCCGTCTCTGCTCCACGATCTTGATCTTGTTCGCGTCCGTCTCCTCTCTGTCAAAGGTGTTGATACACTTGATGATGTGATAACCAAACTCCGTCTCCACCACATCGCTGATCTCTCCCGTTCCCAGATTGAAAGCCGCCGTCTCAAAGGACTCCTCCATCTCCCCCTTGCCGAAGGAGTAGGTTGATTTGTCGTCCTCACTGTACTTGCGGATAAGCGCGTCGAAATCCTCGTTCTCCCTCGCCTGCCCAAGCGCCTCGATCGCACGCCTGTAAGCGTCCCGCTTTGCCTCCTCAGTATACTCGATCTTCTTTCCTGTCCCGTCCAGCGCGTAAGTCTTGATCAGAATGTGCTGCACGGTGATGGTGCGCGCCTCGTCGTCGCTGATCTCCGGGTTGATGTCCTTGATGGTATACTGATACATCTTCTCCGCCCGTGCCAGCTCGTTGTAAAGTGATTTGATGGTCTTCTCGTTGACGCCCATCAGCTCGATCTCCCGTTCCCCCAGCGTCTCATAGTACGCTTTCGCCGCATTCTCCGCACGCGCGCGCTCCTCCTCGTCCAGTTCCACCTCATACTTTTCCGCCATCAGGTTCATGGTTTTGATCTGGGCAATCTGCGCCAGCGCGATATTCTTGACATTTTCCTCAAGCGTCACGCCGTCCGCGATCGTCCCCCAGATCTCCTGCCCGTACACGCTCTCATAACGATTCTGGATCGTGGTCAGATACACCATAAGCTCCGGCAGCCTGCACGTACTCGTCTCGATCCGGAATATCTCATCCTTCTCAAACCCCGTGGTAAGCACCACCTTCGTGCCAAACCCGTCACCGTCGCCGCAGCCTGTAGTCATGCCAGTTAACATAACTACAAGCAACATATATACCGCTATCTGTTTCCATCTCTTGATACCCATACTCCTCCTATTCTACGACCCTTCCATTTTTATGATACCACACCTTCCCATCCGTCAGCACATAATCCTCCCCGCTAAGAACCGCCTGCACATAATCCGCCGCCGAGCGCAGCTTCCTGCGAAACGCCACGCCGCCCCCGAACAGATTCGTGGAGTGAATGTCCGATCCCGCACTCAGAGGAAAAGCGTGCGCCCGACCATAGGCAACAGCCCTCTTGTCAAAGACTGTCTTATCCCTCAGTGTTCCGGAATACCAGTGGTGCGCGGCGTTGATCCCCTCCACGCCGTCCACCCATTCCGGAAAAAGGCGCACCTCGGGAATATAAGCCTCCTCCCTGTAAGGGTGGGCGTGCATCACCAGTCCGCCCGCCTCGTGCACCAGCACGTACTGCTCCTCCACGGATATCGAGCGAAGTTCCGGGTGTGCCTTCATCCACGCCTTATCAATCCCATACAATAAAAATTCCGTGGCGTCATAACCTGCCTCATAGCCGAAAAAGACATCCAGCCCGATTTTGTCCCCCTCCGCCTTCGCGTGTTCATATCCGAGACAAAATTGATCCACCCACGCATCCCACGGCAGGCTTCTGTCCACACAGGTGTTGCCGCCCCAGTTATGATCCGTCACAAAAATGCCGGTATACCCGTACTCTTTACAGGCACGCGCCATCTCCACTCCGGTGCTTCTCGCACAGGCACTGGCTTCCGACGTGTGTAGATGAGTCTCATATAGGTAGGGATACCGCTCCCTGATCGCCGCGTCATTCATCTTACTCTCCATTCCGAAACGTCTGCCTGACAGGCTGCGTTCCTCCGCTTCCTCCTGCCGCATGATTTGAAAAAGGATTAAATTGTATGCCACAGCATCCCAACCTAATCCCTTTCCCTTTTATCCCAACCGTTTCTTAAAAGCCATACCAGTGTTTTACTTAATTACGTGAATCCATCCCTCGGGCGCGTCGATTCTGCCCATCTGAATCCCCGTCAGCGTGTCATACAGCTTTTTCGTGACAGATCCCATCTCGCTCATGCCGCTGGGGAACGCAATCTCTTTTCCGTGGTCTACGATCTTTCCTACCGGGGAAATAACCGCAGCCGTGCCACAAAGACCGCACTCCGCAAAATCTTTCACTTCCTCCAGCGCGATCGGACGCTCCTCCACCTCAAGCCCCAGATAGTCCTTCGCCACCGTCATCAGGGAACGTCTGGTGATAGAGGGCAGGATGCTGTCAGACTTCGGCGTAATCACCTTATTGTCCTTTGTCACGAACAGGAAGTTCGCCCCGCCGGTCTCCTCCACATACGTCCTGCTGCCCGCATCCAGATACATGTTCTCGTCGTAGCCTTCCTCGTGCGCCGTCACAATGGCATGAAGGCTCATCGCATAGTTCAAGCCCGCCTTGATATGCCCTGTGCCGTGCGGTGCGGCGCGGTCAAAATCGCTCACCTTGATCGTGATCGGCTTTACGCCGCCCTTAAAGTAAGGACCGACAGGAGTGGTAAACACCCGGAACTGGTACTCGTCCGCCGGCTTTACGCCGATAACCGGGGAAATGCCGAACATATAAGGTCTGATATAGAGGGTTGCGCCGGATCCGTAGGGCGGCACATAAGCCTCGTTCGCAGCCACCACGTCCGTCACAGCCTGAATGAAACGCTCCTGCGGAAATACCGGCATCTCCAGCCGCTTGCAGGAATCTTCCATGCGCTGCGCGTTCAGATCGGGACGGAAAGTCACGATGCGCCCGTCCTCGGTAGTGTACGCCTTCATACCTTCAAAACAGGTCTGCGCATACTGTAAAACGCCCGCGCACTCGTTCATCACAATGTTGGCGTCATCCACAAGCGCGCCTTCATCCCACGCGCCGTTCTTGAAATTCGCCACGAAACGTTTGTCCGTCTCATGATAGCCGAAACCGATATTCGCCCAATCCAGATTCTTTTTCTCCATAATAGCAACTCCTCTCCCTCAGACATTCCTCTGTCGCATTTTATTTTTATTTTATAATAAACCTTTGTCTTCAAAAGTCAAGTGTTCGCGTGCATTCTTAGAGCACCGCGTTGACCACCTCGAGAGCAATATCGTAAGCGTAATCCTTGATCGCTTTCTCGCAGAGCCGCAGCATTTTTTTGTCCGGCTCGGGTCTGTCGTAGCGTTTCAGCTCCCGCAGCTTTGCCGCCGCGCTCTCCCCGTCGAAATCGTCCAGTCTCGCCGCCAGCTCCTGCAATGCCCTGACCCACTCGTCCTCCGTTATACTGCCCGCGCTCTTCTCCGGCTCCTGCTGCCCGGTCTTCTCGCCCGCGTCCTCCGTCTCCAGATACACCCGCAGGCTGTTGCGCATAGTGTTCATCATACCGAACAAAATCGGGGAGCGCACCGTCACATCCTCAAGCTGTCCCGCCTTCGCCATTTTCTCCAGCTCAAACGCCTCGTCCGCCAAATCGTCCGCGCCCACGTTTCTCGCATTTCCTTTCAGGGAATGCACGATAATCGTATAGCCGGGCATATCGCCCTTCTGCAAAAAGTCTTTGAGAGCAGTCTCCTTCTCCTGCAGAATGGAATGGAAATCGCGGAGAACCTTGCCGTAAAGCGCCTTGTCACCACCCATATATCTGAGACCGTTCCTCAGATTAAAGCCCATCAGATAAAGCTGGCTCTCCCTGATGTCAAACTCGCCGTCTCCCTCATCCTGCGTCTGCTCGTACTCGTCGCTGATATTTCTGTTGTTGGTCATATAGACGACGTTGCTCGGCAGGTACTCAATCAGCATATTTTCAAACTTATCCGCGTCTATGGGCTTTGTCAGATAATCCTGAAATCCCTCTTTCAGATAAAGTTCCCTCGCACCCGCCACCGCGTTTGCCGTCAATGCGATTACCGGAATGTCTCTGGACGGATTCCCCTCCAGCGCACGGATGGCATGCAGCGTCTGTACACCGTCCATCACAGGCATCATGTGATCCATGCAGATCAAGTGGTAAGTCTTTCTCTTAATCAGTTCCAGACATTCCTCGCCGCTCGCCGCCACGTCAATCTGCAGTCTCGTTCCCTTGAGAAGTCCCTGCGCCACCGCCAGATTCATAGCATTGTCGTCCACAATCAGGATTCGTCCCATGGGCGCAATGAATTTTTCATGATAATCCTCAATGCTGCGCAGGCTGTCCTTATACTGTTTCTCAAAATTGCCCAGCGGCGTCCGGTCCACTACCTTCTGTACGATTCTAAAGGAAAATGCGGATCCCTTGCCGTATACGCTCTGCACTTCCAGTTTGCCGCCCATCATCTCAATCAGACGCTGTGTGATGGCAAGCCCAAGCCCTGTCCTGTCCTCTTTGCTGCGGACGGTGGAATCCATCCGCTGGAACGCGTTAAAGAGTTTCGGAATATCTTCGTCCTTGATACCGATTCCTGTATCCTTGACAATCACATACATTTCCACGGAGTCCTTCGGCAGCTCCTTCCAGCTCACATGGAGCGTGATCCTGCCCTTCTCCGTATAGCGAACCGCATTTGACAAAAGGTTGCCGACAATCTGTCTAATATGTATCTCGTCGCCAAACAGCTTGTATGGAATGTCCTCCGCGATCTCCAGAACCAAATCCAGTTTTTTGCGGCGCTGCTGCACCGAAATGCTGTTGATCAGATCGTTCAGAAGCGAACTGACGTCGTAAATACCCTCCGTCAGCTCCATCTTATCCGCTTCCAACTTGGAGAAATCCAGAATATCGCTGACCAGCGCAAGCAGAATATTGCCCGCCTGCCTGATGTCTCTCGCGTATTCCTTGACCGCTTCCTCCTGACTTTCCCTCAGAATCAGCTCGTTCAACCCCAGAATCGTGTTGATCGGCGTCCTCAGCTCGTGGGACATATTCGCCAGAAAAATATCTCTCGCCTTTTCCGCCTTCTCCACCGCGCTCTTTGCCGTCTCCAGCTCCACGTTCTTCTGCTGCAGCTCCTCCTTCGCCTGTAAAAGCTCCGTCCCTTTCTTTGCCGTCGTTTTCTTTGTCTCCTGACCCATACCTGCGTACCCTTCCTTTATATCAATTCCTGCCGCCTTTTCGTCCGCCCTTATCAGACTCCCCAAAAGCACTATCCGTTAATGCTTTCTTTCATATTTCACAAAATAATACGGCAAATCAAAATAGGTTTGCTCCTCACTTTCCGCCGTAATCTCCCAAGCGTCGTCTTTATCCAGATTCGGGAAATAAGCGTCCGCCTCATAGTCGTGGTCAATCTTCGTCACATGCACCACGCTGCACTCCGGAAGCATCATCCGGTAAACGCTCTCCCCGCCGATAATATACACATCCTCCGTGGGATATTTTTTCAGCTCCGTATCAAGCTCCTCTTTGCTGTGTACCACCACGGCGTCCTTCACCTTATAATCCGGATTCGTGGACAGGATAATATTTATCCTGTTCGGCAGAGGCATCCCCTGCGGAAACGTCTCCAGCGTCTTTCTCCCAAGCACTACCACCTTGCCCGTCGTCTCCTGCCTGAAATTCTTGTGATCCGCCGGAATCCTGACAAGCAGATTGTTTTTGCTGCCGATCGCCCAGTTGTTGTCCACCGCTACGATTGCGTTCATATATTGTGTCTCCTTTTTTAATTCATGAACATTCCATATATGTAATTGGCATTTCTTTAGATTTCGCGTATTTTATTTCTGACAAAGTCGATTCTCCTATATAACCATTTTTATTAATTACATAAATCTCATCCGCCATATCAATCTTTCTCTTATGCATGTCATCAAGCATTTCTTTTGTTCCCTCTGTCCAGACTTCATCATCTCCGGAATGTCCAAATAACCCGACAGAAATAACAATATATCCCTGCAAAGTGAGCAATTTTTGTTGTTCTAAAAAGTCTTCCTTAAATCTCGTGCTGCCACATAATGTAATTACTTTATACTTTCCTACCATTATTCCCCGCTCCCTTGTGCGGCCGTCAGATGGCGACCGGAATATCTGTAATCTGCGGACCCGTCACGTAGTTTTCCACCTTCACGTCGTCCCTCGTAAACTGATAAAAATCTGTGACATCGGGATTCAGCACAAACGTGGGCGCATCGTAAACAGGCCGCTCAATCAACTCCCTGACAATAGGAATATGTCTGTCGTAAATATGCGCGTCCGCGATCACATGAACAAGCTCCCCCACCTCCATGCCGCATATCTGCGCAAGCATATGCACGAGCACCGCATACTGCACTACATTCCAGTTGTTTGCCGTCAGCACGTCCTGCGAGCGCTGGTTCAAAACCGCGTTGAGCGTCAGCTTATCATGCCCCTTCTTCTGCGTTACATTGAATGTCATGCTGTAGGCGCACGGGTACAGGTTCATCTCGTGCAAGTCCTGATGCACGTAGAGGTTCGTCATGATCCGGCGGCTGAACGGGTTGTTTTTCAAATCGTAAATCACCCGATCCACCTGATCCATCATGCCCTCTTTATATTGATGTTTCACCCCCATCTGGTAGCCGTAAGCCTTGCCGATACTGCCGTCCTCATCCGCCCACTCGTCCCAAATATGGCTGTGTAAATCGTTGATATTGTTGGACTTCTTCTGCCAGATCCAGAGCATCTCGTCCGTTGCGCTTTTTAACGCCGTCCTACGAAGCGTCATGATCGGGAACTCTTTCGACAGATCGTAGCGGTTCACCACCCCGAATTTCTTCACGGTGTACGCGCTCTCCCCGTCCGCCCAGTGGGGTCTTACCTTCTCCCCCTCCGTGCTCGTTCCGTTCTCCAAAATATCCTTACACATATCTATGAAAATTTGATCCGCGTAGCTCACCCTTCGTTCTCCCATTACGTAAATTATTCGGGAAGAATGCGTTCTTTGCATTCTTCTGGACATAATATAGTTGTACTTGGGCATCGTCCTCTGATGCCCTAGTGCAACTTTATGTCCGCTCCCATTTATCACACAGGGAATTGATCTGATCCGCGAACCGCGCCAGATCCTTGTTTGCGCCTCCCTCGTTCTTGTGAATAACGGCGATAAGCCTCTGCCCGCTCGCCAACAGCCTTGCAAAGACGTCGGAGATGCCGCGCGCTTTCTTCTTGATCGCCACAGGCTCTGCCTCGTGGATAAACTCGCCGCTTATGAGATCATATCGTGTGCCGCTGTAAGGCGCATAGGCGTCAAGCCCGTGCTCCACTTTCAGACACTCCGTAAAGAGTTTACATACGCTGTCCTCACCGTGTACCACAAAAACTTTATCCGGCTTTTTCTCGAAACCGTCCACCCACTGTAAAAGTCCGTTCTTGTCCGCGTGACCGCTCATGCCGACCAGCTTCGCGATATCGGCGCGGATCTCAATCGGCTCGCCGAACAGTTTAACCTCCTTCGCGCCCTCCACAAGCATTCTGCCGAGTGTCCCCACCGCCTGATAGCCCACGAACAGAATCGTGCACTCCGGACGCCACAAATTATGTTTCAGATGATGTCTGATACGTCCCGCCTCGCACATGCCGGAAGCGGATATGATAACCTTCGGCGTATGCTCAAAGTTGATCGCCTTGGACTCATCGCTTGTGATGGCGAGCCTCAGCCCCGGAAAGGTGATCGGATTGATCCCCTTTCTAACTAAAGCCATCGCCTCCTCGTCAAAGCATCTCGCCTCGTTCTTGTGGAAAATCCCTGTCGCCTCCACCGCCAGCGGGCTGTCCACATATACAGGGAAATTCTCATGACCTTTCACCAGCCTGTCGGCCTTGATCTGCCGCAGGAAGTAGAGCATCTCCTGCGTCCTGCCCACCGCAAAGGAGGGAATCACTACATTGCCGCCCCGGTCAAAGGTCGTCTGTAAAATCTTCGTCAGCTCTCCCACATAGTCCACTTTCTCCGCGGAGTGCAGCCTGTCGCCGTATGTAGACTCCATCACCACATAATCGGCTTCCGCCGTGTTCTTCGGATCTTTGATCAAGGGCTGCTCACTGTTTCCGATATCGCCGGAAAACACGAGCTTTTTCGTCACATTCCCTTCCGTCGCCCAGACCTCGATGCTGGAAGAGCCGAGCAGATGGCCGATATCCGTAAAGCGGATCTTTATATTTTCACATACCGTCACTTCACTGTCATAGTCGCAGGGGATGAGACGCCTGATCGCCCCGTCCGCATCCTCCATGGAATAGAGCGGTTCCACTACTGAGTTCTCCGCGCTTCTCTTCGCCTTGCGGTTTTTCCACTCCGCCTCCTGCATCTGGATATGCGCGCAGTCACGCAGCATGATGCTGCACAGATCGCAGGTGGGCGCCGTCGCGTAAATCGCGCCCCGGAAGCCCCTTGCATATAAAAGCGGCAAAAGACCCGAATGGTCAACGTGCGCGTGGGTGAGAAACACATAATCTATCAGCGCTTCCTCCACCGGCAGTTCGCAGTTTTCAAATATATTCGCCCCCTGCTCCATACCGTAATCCACCAAAATATTTTTATCGCCTACACGAAGATAATGGCAGCTTCCCGTCACCTCATGGTCTGCCCCGATAAACATAAGCTCCATACAGTTCCCCCCCTGCTCCGCGTTGCCTGATTTTCTTTTATGCCTCTTTAACTATACCATTTTTTTTGGCAAGCGTAAATCATTTCGGGGATTTCTTTTTCAGATTCTCAAACAGTTTTGTTATCAGATTCTTTCCTTCAACATCCCGCGCGGTTCCCATACAATATAATAAATCTGTGATGAGGTGACTCCCATGTCCTTTTCGATTTCCTCCCTGCTGCTCTTTCTGGTAGCTGTCTCTCTGGATTCCCTGACGGCAGGATTCTCCTACGGCACAGAACGGGTACACATCAAAGCGCTCTCGCTGCTTTTCCTCGCCTGTGTCCCGGCTCTTTTCATCACCGCCGCCGGCGGACTCGGCGAAATTGTCGGCTCTCTTCTGCCGCCCGGCGTTCTTCCCTTCCTCTCCTTTTTCATGCTTGCCGCCATCGGCGTTGCAAAGCTTCTGGAAAGCCTGATCCGCGCCGTGGCAAAAAAACACCCCAGTCTCATAGGAAACTGGGGCTGTCAGATCAAACAGATCAACATTATCTTCACGGTCTATCTCTCGCCGGAAGAAGCCAACCGCACAGACCTCCAAGTTCTGAGTGCAAAGGAGGCGCTGCTTTTAAGTCTGGCGCTCTCCCTTGACAGCGTCCTCGTAGGAATGGCGTTCCCTGCTGCCGACATTTCCCGTCTGGCACTGTTTCTTTCCGCCAGCTTCTTCAACCTTCTCCTCTTTATCACCGGCTGTCTTTCCGGGCGCATTCTCTCCCGAGTGCTGCGCATCGATCTGTCTTGGCTTTCCGGGCTCTGCCTCCTACTCCTCGCCTGCCGCGCACTTGCATGACGGACGCCTGACCGGAATCCCCGCCATCCCTACGACCACCAACAGTTCATGCACCAACAGGGGCGTGACAGAAAGCGCCATCAGCCGAATCCACTCCTCCATACTCAGACGCACAGTGCCAAAGAGCGTGACCAAAAAAGGAATCTCCGTCACCGCCGCCTGCAGCATGATGCCCACCGCGAGCGCGAGCAGCATCTGCGGATTGCTTCTGTGATCCATCCGGAATATGGAGCGGTTCACATCCCGCATACCGATGGCGTGAAAAAGCTGGCTGATGCCGAGCACCGTGAACGCGTGGGTCTGCGCCCTTGCCAAAACGGCGGAAATTTTCAGTCCTTCAAGTATATTATGTAAACTTACAGGCAGTCCTTCCGCCACAATGCGGTCATAGGGAACTTTCAAAAACGCCGCCAGACTGATCCCACCGATCACCAGCCCGTAACAGATCACGCACATAAGCCCCCCTCTGGCAAACAGCGACTCGTCTCCTTTCCGCGGCGGCTCCCGCATCAGGCTCTCCGTATCGTTGTCGTCCACCCCAAGCGCCAGCGCGGGCAGGGAATCCGTGATCAGGTTGATCCAAAGGATAAATCCTGCCGTCAGCGGCACGGGCAGTCCCGCCACAATCGTCAGGAGCATGGTGAGAATTTCCCCCAAATTGGAGGAGAGGAGAAACAGCACCGATTTCCGTATGTTCTCATAAATACCGCGCCCTTCCCGGATCGCCGTGTGTATGGTCGCCACATTGTCATCCATCAGCACAAAGTCCGCCGCGCCTCTCGCCACATCCGTTCCTCCCTGCCCCATGGCGATTCCGATATCCGCCGCCTGCAAAGAAGGCGCGTCGTTGACTCCGTCCCCGGTCATTGCTACTGTTTTATGTAAATTTCTATACCCTTCCACAATCCGCACCTTGTGCTCCGGCGTCACTCGCGCAAACACCTTAATCTGCGGCAGTCTCTGCAAAAATCCCTGATCCTTCAAATGATCCAGCTCCCTGCCCGTAATGCATTCCTCCGCGCGGTTTGCAATCCCAAGCTGCCTCGCAATGGAAAACGCCGTGTCCGGGTGATCTCCCGTGATCATCACTGTGGAAACACCCGCCTGCACAAAGCCCTGCACCGCTGCAAGCGCCTCCGGTCTTACCGGATCCTGCATACTGACAAAACCGAGAAACACCATGCCCCGCTCTTTCATGCCGCCCTCCGGCTCCATAGCAAGCGCAAGCACGCGCCGTCCCTCCCCCATCAGACGCTTCTGTATGCCGAGCAGACGCTCCCGCTCCGTCACCGTAAGCTCCGTCATGCCGCCGTTCTTAAAACAGCGTCCGCAGTTTTCCAGTATCCGCTCCGCCGCCCCCTTTGTGTATGCCGTCTGCCCGCTTTTGCACCTGTGCAGCGTGGTCATCATCTTGCGCCCGGAGTCAAATCCGATCTCGTTTACACGCGGATATCGTTCCCTGATCCGCGATACCTTGACGCCGCAGTCCTGCGCCATATGGAGAAGTGCCAGCTCCGTAGGATCGCCTGTCCCCTCCTCCCCCGTCTCCGCATCGTTGCAGAGCACGCATCCCAAAAGAAAATGCGCCGCGCAGGAAAGCTCCTTTGCGCCCGTGTCCGCCGTTTCAAACAGCTCCGCAAATCCGGCTCTTTCCGTAAGTTTTCCGTCCAGATAACACTCTGTCACAGTCATTCTGTTCTGCGTCAGCGTCCCCGTCTTGTCCGAGCAGACAACCTCCACAGCCCCCAGCGTCTCCACCGCCGAAAGCCTGCGCACGATCGTCTTCGCCTTCACCATCCGCGAAACGCTGAGCGCCAGCACAATCGTCACAATTGCCGGCAGCCCTTCCGGCACTGCAGCCACCGCCAGTGAAACGGAAGTCAGAAGCATATCCCCCACATCCCTCTTTTGCAGCAGTGCAACGACAAAGAGCAGCACACAGATTCCTACCGCCAAAGCACTCAATACCTTTCCAAGTTCCCCCAGCCTCACCTGCAGCGGCGTCAGCTTTTCCTTATGCCCGTGCAGCATGTCCGCGATATGACCGACCCGCGTGTCCATGCCCGTCGCTGTCGTCACGCCCAAACCACGCCCCTTTGTCACATAGGTGGACATATAGACCATATTTTTGCTGCTTGTGTCCGCAGCTCCTTCCTCTATATAGCCCGCGTCCTTTTCCACCGGTACAGACTCTCCTGTAAGGGTAGACTCTTCCGCAAAAAGTCCGATACTTTCTATTAGCCTCAGATCTGCCGGCACCCTGTTTCCAGCCTCCAAAACCACAATATCTCCGGGCACCAGCTCCTGCGCCGGTATGTTGTGGTGCGCACCATCCCTAAGAACCGTCGTTCTCGGCTCTGAAATCTGCTTTAAAGCCTCCACCGCACGCCCCGCTTTGCCCTCCTGTATAATTCCCACCGCCGCGTTCAGCGCGACCACCGCCACAATAATAATGGCATCCCCAAATTCATGTAACATCATGGAAATCGCCATCGCCACCATCAGAATCATGATCAGCGGATCATTAAGCTGCGCCGCAATCCTCCCTGCAAGACTCTTTTTCTCCTGATCCTTTAACCGGTTCGGTCCGTACTTCGCCCTGCGCTCCGCAACCCTTGCTGCGTCAAGCCCCCTCTCCGCGTCTGTCTGCAATCCCCGGATTGTCTCCGATACGCTTCTGTTCTCATACATACGCCTGTCCTCCCGCCATCTCTAAACCAGTCCGTTACCCGCCCTTACAATACCTGTAGGGCTTGTCACTTAATGATATGCCGCTGTGTATGTGATTATTACATATCCACGCATAAGCAGACTCGAAATGCTTCGCATTTCTCGTTCGCGTTGCTCGTCATAAATCGTCACAGACAGTCTTGCGTGCTAGCACGCATCCTGTCTCTGCCGCTTTCTACCTCTGCTTATGCGCGCAAAAAGGAGCCTCTATATTTAGAAGCTCCTCAACTTATCTGTTCCGTCATCAATTGTATTTTCGATGGATTTCACCACCACATAGTAGCCGCCGCCCCCGGGCAGTTCCACGTAGACGCGGTCGCCCGCCTTGTGCCCGAGTAACGCCTTGCCGAGCGGCGATTCCGTGCTGATCAATCCCTCCAAGGAATTGCCGCGCACCGTCGTCACCAGCTTGTATGTCTCCGTGAGGTTATCCTCCTCGATAAAAACCTCCACCGTGTTGTTTATCCCAACCTCGTCCTCCGCGGATTCATCGGACACAATCACGGCAGTTTTTATCATCCGTTCCAGATAGCGGATACGGCTCTCATTTTGATTCTTTACTTTTTTCGCCGCATGATACTCGAAGTTCTCGCTCAGATCGCCGTGTGCCCTCGCTGTCTTCACATCCTCCAAAGCCGCCGGACGCACCACCAGCTTGCGATACTCGATCTCCTCCTCCATCTTGCGGATATCCTGTTTCGTCAGTTCGTTATGCATCTTCTTATTTTGAATTTACCATGTAATCAAGCAGACGGTTCACATCCTCGGGATCATGCGCAACAAGCTCCATCTCCGGAATCGCATTGTCGGCAAAAAGCTTTGTGAGCGCTACATACTTGGTGAGCTGGGACTTTAAGTTCAGTCTGTCGCCCTCTTTTGTCACTAACTCCACTGTGCCTTTGCACTGGTTTACTACCTCAAAAAACTTTTCAGGGTTGTCGATATTCATTACTTTCATTTTCTTTTCCTCCCTTTTTCTCTTCAACTCTTTGTTTACACCAACATAATACACCATTTTCCTCATTTGTCAAATCTTTTCTAAAAAAAATTATTTTTCTGTTGACAAAGCAAAACTCCTATAGTATATTAATAAATGTCCGAGCGATACAAACGGACAATAAGCGCGAGTGGCTCAGTTGGTGGAGCGCGACCTTGCCAAGGTCGAGGCCGCGGGTTCGAGTCCCGTCTCGCGCTCTTTTAATTCGGTGGAAATGCTTATATTTCAAGCATTTCCACTTTTTTTGCGTTGTGGGAACGAGAAATACTCACAAAAAATACTCACGATATAAGATATCAAAGCACTCAAATCACAACTTGATGAAATCATGTCATAACGGAAAAATATACAGAAACTACAAAAAGATAACTGGTACATACACTTAAGATGTTCCAGTTATCTTTCCTTGTTCCTCATTTCCAAATCCCAATATATAAGATACGATAACGGAATAGCATCCAAGTCTATTCTCTGCCTAGGCTACTGCTTCGACAACACGCCTTACGTGATTATCATTGTATCTAGTAGTATTATATGCAAGTTACTTCTTATTGTCAACAATTGCTTTAACGTTCACTAATTCAGCTTTAAGACGTTTTACTTCATCTCTTAGAGCTTCATTTTGATTTATTAATTTATTTTTCCCCTCAGTAAGCAAATTATTCTTTTTAATTAAATTATTTCTTTCGATTTTGATATTGTCATTTGCTTTTCGAAGTGTCGTATTTTCACTTTGTAAATTATGTATGCTTTGGAAGTCATAAGGCAATTTCTTTAATCCAAAATAATCTCTTAGATCTTTATCCGCTAACATGTGTCCACCGTTGTACAACCGTTCTAATATTTTCTTCATAAATTCAGTATATTGACCTTTAGTACGATTAATGCTCTGAAGCATATTATATGCAACGAAATCAGCCAACTGCAACCCGGGAATGTCTTCCTGCTTTCCATACATATAAAAATATCGGATGGTTTTAGCAATAATTTCTTGAGAAACAAAAGATATTCCTTTGTTACATGCTTTTAGCTTACAAAAATTATTGTACATCTTAAAATCAGGAGATTTCTCAGTAAGTGCAAATTCATCGTTTCTTGATTCGTAAACTATATTTCCAACACTTTTAGTACAATGTAAAAAGTGGGCGTAATTTTCTATTATTTCTTGCATAGCAACTTCAAACAATAGCTCTTCTTTTGGATTTATCTTTTCTCCATAGACATATTTAAATTTTTCTATATCAATTAAACAACCGATAGTAATACATCCAATATCTTTTATAGTCTTACAGCATATGCTATAAATATTATCATAAATATCTTTAATTTCCGTACTGCTTTTCGATTTCAACGCAAAGAAAGTGGGGTGCAAATTTAAATAGGTAGATAAGAATCTTTGATTGTTACGACTGTCTTTGATCGTAGATAGTTCGACACAATGTAAAACAGGATGATTATTATTTATATAGTGTTCATCCCAAATACATTTCTTTGCATCATTTACTGCAACACCTAGATTATCAATCTCAGAATTTTTAACTATTATTCCACTAATTAGGAACAACGTTTTCTCTTTATTTTTACTTTCATCTAAGTACAAAGTATATTCATCCATAAACCTTCCCCTCAATCGCATATAATAATTATCATTATATACCATAAAACTACATAATCCTATTCAAAACATGCGTTCTAATATTTGTGCTCAAATAAAATCAAAAAAAAATATCCAGAGACTACAAAAGACAGCCGCAACTCTAATGCTTGCGACTGCCCTTTTGATTACACTTATGATTACATTTTTTAAGAGGGTACAGAAGGGGTTTTTCTACCTGTATTTTAAATTTTATTTTCATTCGAGTCCCGTCTCGCGCTCTTTTTATTTTTTAATTTTAATATTCTTTACTGACTTCACTGATACCATAACGGCTCATAAATTCTTCCAAATCTTTTTCGTTTTTGATAAGCATAACCTCTTCAAATTTTCCGGTATTTAAATTCTTAAACCCGGCGACCTGTTCTCCGGTACAAATACTGCATCTGAGAACCGGTTTTTGTATGTCTGTGTCAACGGCTTGCGCCCGATAAACCCGCTCCAGCTTCCTGTGATAAACAACCATCACAATAAGACCGCCAAACACCTCCGTCATACACAAACACGCCGCTGCAAGCCATCCAAAGGGTATCCCGCACGCAAAACAGAGCACAAGCCCTGCCCCGTAGAAAATCCACATCAACCCATGCTTCCGGTTATAGGCACGCACATCCGTGATTTCCTCTCTCCGGGGCGGTTTTTTCCCCGCCCAGAACCCGACCGGCTCTTTACCCCGATACTGCACAATCCCGAGAATGACAAGCGAACTTGCACAGATCAGCAGCACCACCGATGAAAAAATTATTTCTGCCATTATTCTACCTCACATAAATTCCCGCAAAGCGCATATCTTCGTCGTACGTCAGCCGGTAAGTAGCGCTCACATTTTCATAGGTAACCGTCATCTCCCCGACTGCCAGATGCCTGTTCCCCTGTACCACTTCCACCATATACACCGCACCAAACTGCTTTCGTTCTCCCCAGTCATCGGACAGCGTTTTCCGCATGCTTTCCCTCGTCTCCGCATTTAACAGTGACTGCATCTGAGGAATGGCGTTTTCCTGCAATGCAGCGTACTCTTCCGCATCCAGCAGCTCGACCGTCTCCTTCATAGCCGCTTCAACTTCCTCTTTGTCAAAATATCTGCTCTTCTCTATATCCACAGTTTTCGGAAACAGCCAGTATCCCGCCATGCCAAGGAAAAACAGCGCCACAACAATAGGAATTACAACCTTTAGAACCCTGTTTACGGCATACCGCTTCTGCTCCTTTGCCGAAATATTTTCGTTAAAGCCCTCCGCAATTTCCTCTGCCTTACCCATCCGGGAAATAATGTCTTCCAGCCGTTCCCCTTGGTTTTCCCGCTCCTGAATATCCGCCAGAAGCTGCATTTTGATCTCCTTTTTCCTTTTTCCGCCGCATTTAAGTTTTCTCGCAACGGCGTTTACATACCTCTTTTCGTCCATTGCCTATTCCTCCATGATTTTTCTTACTCCATCGGAAATCCGCTGCCAGACTTCCTCGATTTTTGCAAGCGCCTGTTTTCCTTCTTCGGTAATTTCGTAATACTTTCTCGGCACCTGTTTTCCCACAGCCCCGCTCCATCTGCTCACCACCAGCCCGTCATCTTCCAGCCGGTAAAGAATCGGATATAATGTTCCATCCTTGAGCAAAAAAGTCTCTCCGCTCCTTTCCTTCATCTCCTGAATAATCTGATAACCATACTTAGCTTCTGACTGCAACAGCCGCAGGACAAGCATATCCAATACGCCCTTCTTCATTTGCCGCTCATATTTATCATTCATAATGCCCTTCATTTCTCCATACATACTTGGCTTGTGACAGGCTTTATCCGAACAGCGCACACATGCCTTCCGTTTTATATTACTATTTTCTATATACTTTGTATTGCTAAGTATATTATAATTTTAAATTATCAAAATGTCAACCTCGGCACAATCCTGCACAAAAAAAAGCGAGAACCCTGGTTACTTTTTCCTGTCATAGCAAAACCGCTCCTTTCTGGCAACATTTCCCTTTATAATAAGAAGAGGAAATTAACATATATGTTTTTAAGACTGCCGTTTTTAGTCAAAGTCTCCTATTATAGTAGAGTTTTGCGTCATTCCGCCTTTGCGATTATCAGGTAACTGTCATCTGTCTGAGACAGCGCACCCGTTTCCATGTCTTCCGTCAGATATATCCGTCTGGCTGAACTGAAATATGATGATGAATACAGCGACGAACCGTGCATTTAAGACAGTAAAAATCCAGAAAAAAAAAGATAAAGGGCCGGGGTTTATCCCCAGCCCTGTCCTGTTACTCGTATACTTCCACTTCTTCGCGCCAGTCAACGTAGTTGTGAAGTTTGCCATCAGGATTTTTCACAACCTCAAGACAATGTTCCATGTGAGCTTTCTCAAGATCTTCGATAATTTCCGCTGAAAACTTAGCACCACAGGCGCAAGTACGGTAGTAGATCGTCTTGATCACGGGTTTCTTCTCCGGCTCTTCGGGTGCGGGCTCTTCTGTTTCGGGCTCTTCCGGGATCGTTACAGACGCGTCACATCCTGCGGAAGCGGATGCCGAATCACCGTCATCGCCTGTATCCGGCTGCCATACTATACCAGTGCCGCCACCAGTCTCAGTACCTGTCTCGGTATCATCACCAGTCTCAGTACCAGTATCGGTACCTGTCTGGGTGTCATCACCTGTCTCGGTACCTGTCTCGGTATCATCACCTGTCTCAGTACCTGTCTGGGTATCGTCACCAGTCTCAGTACCTGTCTCGGTATCATCACCAGTCTCAGTACCTGTCTGGGTGTCGTCATCTTCCCACACTTCCACTTCTTCGATCCACTCGTGCCAATTATGGTACTCACCCTTCCTTGCACCTTCAATCCCATGCCGTTCAAACGCATCTTTATCAGTCGTATCATAGCCGCAGACACAATTATAATGGATGATCTGTTTGATCACGGGCTTCTTCCCGGTCTCAGTACCTTCGTCCTTATGATTTCTGTCTGCCCATTCTTCTTCCATCACCTCTTCCGTCCATCTGGTCATGCCTTCGCAGGTCCATCTGCCGCTCTGCTCACTCTCAGTGAGATGCTGCCCCAGTGCCTTAAGCGCTGCGGACGAATCAATATCAGAGAAATCAGCGCCGCATTTACAAGGCCAGTGGTATACGGTCACGGTTGCCTGACTGCCGTCACCCTTCTGGTTTTCTGCGTCGCGGTACTCATTCTTCCCGCATACTTCACATGTCCTGGACTCGGTATCCTTACCCCTTGCGTTGGATTCACTGGAATCCCACAGCCATTCGCCCCATGTGTGTTCGCCAAGACCGTTCATGCAGCCGGGCTCCGTATAGGACTGACCGGGCTTCTGCGTCTCTTTCTGACCACATACACTACAAGTACGGCTCTCAACCTTCACACCAAGCTTCTCGGATGCCTCGGCGTCATCCTTCCACTCAGACCATGTATGGGGCGCCAGACCTTTCAGGCAGTCAGGCTTTTCAGGTTCTTCGGGCTTTTCCGGCTTTTCGGGCTCTTCCTGCTCGGGAGCCGTATAACTGCGGTTCTGGACCATCTTACATGTGGTGCAGTATCTGGACTCTCTGCCCATACCGCCTGCGGGTGCTTTCACGGAAACTGCCCAGTCACTCCATGTATGCACATGCACCGCGGGCTTTTCTGCCTCGTCTGCCAGACGCATCGTGTCATCATAAGCAACAACATTCACGGTAACAGTATCGGACACCCCGTTTGCGGTTGCCGTAATGACAGCGGTGCCTTCCTTCTTACCTGTCACGATACCCCGGCTCACGGTAGCTACCTTTGTGTTGGAAGACTTCCATGAGATGTTCTTATTCTTACCCGATACCGTACTCGTCAGTGTATATTTCTGCTTTGCGCCCTTGGTCTTCACGGTGACGGAATCTTCCGCGATATCCACTGTGGACGCCTTCACGTCAACACGGCACTTTGCGCTGGCATATTCCGGGTTCACATCACTTTCAACGGAGATATACGCCGTGCCTTCACCTACAGCGATCACCTTGCCGTTGTTCAAAACCTGTGCGACATTCTCATCGGAACTGATCCAGCGTACCTTGTCTTTCTTCGGCGCACTGCATTTCAACTGCTTTGCGTCCGCTTTCTTCATGCCCGCATAGAGGGTTACCTGTGACTCGCTCAGCCCGTAAGTGGTGAACACCTGAGTCTTCTTTACTTTCTTGCCAACCTGTTCCTCGAACGTTTCCGGGCCATATACCGTCACATAACAGGATGTGGAAACGCCGTTTGCTGTTGCTGTGATAACCGCGCTGCCTTCCTTCCTGCCACGTACCGTGCCGCCGGAAACAGTCGCCACTGTCTTGTCGGAAGTCGTCCACTTGATGTTCTTTTTAGGGCCGACCACGTCGGCAAGCAGTTTGATGGAACTGCCGACACCCTTCGTTGCAAGGTTCAGCGAGCTGTTATTAAGGGTGATACCTTTTTCCAGCACATTCACTTTGCAGTATGCGTAATTGTTGTTCGCGCGTGCCGTGATGAGTGCCGTGCCTTCCGACATGCCTGTCACATTGCCGTTTGCGTCAACCACTGCGATCTCCGGGTCGGAGCTCTCAAAAGAGATGTTTTTACCCGCACCGCGGACCGTGCCTTTCAGCCTGAAAGACGTCGCGCCGTCATTTCCCACATAAAGCGTGATATCTCCCTTGTTGAGACGCAGGGTGGAACGGATTACCTTCACACTTACCGTCTTTTTGACGGTGCCCAGCTTTGCCGTCACTTTCGTGGAACCCTGCTTCTTGCCGTAAACGACGCCGTCCTCATTGACGTCCACGATCTTCGCGTTAGCTGCTGACCACTCGAGGGGCTGCGATGCAGTTGTCTCAATAGTCGCATACTCGCCTTCGTTCATGGAGACTGCCTTCTTGGAAAACGCGAATGTCTCGTCCGGCGCTGCCGCGAGGGTTGTCATGGAAGTGTTTCCAAAACAGACAGCCATAGCGAGCAGTCCTGCCACCAGTTTCATGATTGTTTTCTTCATACTCAATCACCTTTTTCCTTTCTTTATTTTTTGTATATTGATAAACTTTAAATTCCTTTTCTTACCATAGTGCTAAAACATTTCATGGCAGTAATACTCCTTTCACCTTTAATGATGCTTATTGTTGTGTGTCTAAATATTCTTGTGAATAAATTACAGTACCGTCAGCATTGACAATTTGCATACGGATACATTTAAGCGGTGTGCCTGTAGTTTCTTCGCACTCCTTGAAAAAAGCATTTAAGTTTGCCGCTCCGCTTAAGTTGCTCAACATTCCGGAAAATTCAGCGTCAATGTCACTCTGGTTAAGTCCTGCCAACTGCTGATAATCTTCAAAGATATAGGAGAACACTAAAACATCCTCACCATCGGCAGCGTATTTTAAGCGAAGCCCTAAACCGCTCTTTGCCAATTCAGCATTAGCCGCTTCTTCGCCGGCAACAACCTCATCGCTTTCGACCAACTCTGCAAGCGTAGGCTTAGAGCCACACCCAACCAAGACCAACATAAAAACAAAGGCTAAAACAAGTACATTCTTTTTCATTATTTTTTCTCCTGATATTCTGATTTTTATTTGTTCCATCACTTCTCCGGTACATACAGATTCGTAAAATACTGCTATTTCAGCTTGTTAATTTTTCTTTGGGTCAGGATTGTTTTCACAAGCTGATAAAAAAGGCAGGGATTCCAACGAGAGCCGAAAGACACGCCTTAACTGCTGTATATATAATCCAAAACCACCATGTCCCAAAAATGGAAATAGGGATAAACGATTGCAGATAGGTAAGCACTTTCCATCCAAACGGAATACAGAATGCAACGAAGAACATCCCAAACCAATCTCCCAAACCGTAATCTTCATGAAGACCCTGCTGATTATGATACGAATACCATATCCAAATGGAAGCGACGACAATACCGATAACAGCGGTTTTTATGAACTCGCCGCGGGTGTCAACCAGAGCATCCTTGTATTTCTGCTTTCTCTGTTCTTCCTTATTTTGGGCTTGCTGCTGTTGATTCTTTCGGGTCTGTTCCGCGCAGGTATCACACATGCAGGGCGTATACTTTTCAGCGCACTCCTTACACAATCCCTTCCCACATTTTTGACAGGTTGCGACTGCTTCCCTTTCCGTGTGGTTAAAACATTTCATGACATAACTCCTCCTCTTATCCTGATTTATCTGCAGTATGGTTTTTTCGTGATCCGCTGTTTCCCTCTCATACCATTTCCATTTTACACCCCCCCCCCGAAAAAAAGTCAATCGTTTCATTGGTTTACACCTATGAAACGATTGAACAAAAGGGGTGGTTGCATTTTTTTCTAATTTTTTAAAAATTTTTAATCAAGCACATGAATATCTTCGGTAATGGGCTGTCCCAAGGGAAGCGATGTGTCGCTGGGCCAATAGGAATGGGCCGGATCAATGCTGAACGTGATATGCTGCCCCTCATACTGTTCCATACCGTCAGCCTCTTCAATACTGATCATCCTTGCCTCACTGCTAAAATAGTCATCATCTGCTCCACTGTGAAGACGCAAAAACTGCGGCGTATCCAATAAAATCACGCGATAGGTCCTGCTTTGGGCATACTCCATCCAACGCTCATCGAAAGCATTCGCATCAGGTTCTCCCTGCAGTTCGACTATTTCGTCATAACCGTATGTGCCGACAGAGCCGGTGAGCACAATGCGGTCCCCATCGGTGGGAAGCGCACCATTGTCGGCAGACCCGGACGTCGATGTCTCCCCCGAATCAGACGCTGCCCCGTCATCCAGCGCGGACAGATCCCCAATCTCGTGCCATTCGATCTCAATAAAGGTAATCGAGTCAGGCATCTGGTCGATCCGCCCTGTCCAAATGGTATCCTGATTGAGAGAATCTCCGTCCAGCGTAATTCGTGTCACATCGCCTTCCCCGGTTCCGCCGGACCATGCCAAACTCATCATTCCGTATCCGTCCCCTGCCATGGAGAGCCCGCCGCGGATATCGCTTCCAATCGCTTCCACAGGATGATAAACCGTCTTCGTGTTCGGATCATATTGGAAAACGAGCGTATTTTTCACGTACGCCCACCCTCCTTCTTCCTTTTCCAGCAGCAGTGTCCGCACCGGATCATTCGGCTGCATCTGTACCAGCGCATAGCGATACCCTATCGTCTCAAGGTCCGGGATGGCTTCCCCATATTCATAACTGTCCGCCTGGCTGATGATGATACGGTACTGCTCCCGCGCCTCATCGACAGGATCATCTTCCTCCGGTTCCTCCTCGATGAGAGCGGGTTCCTCCGATTCTTCGTCAATGAGAGCAGTCTCCTCCGACCCCTCGTCAATAACTTCCTCAATGGCTGCCGGTTCCTGCTGCTCGATCAGTCGATCGGCAATCCGCGGCACGCCAAACGCGCCCAGCCCGACAACTGCAACGGCGGAAAACGCAATGAGACCAATTTTCAATGCGCCAATGCTGCCAGCCGCCGTGGCTGCTCCCATGGGTTGCGAAGCTAAGATGTTTTGAAGCATCCGACCATCCGGTGCCTCGGCCCCATATACCTTTTGATTGCGGAACAGCAGAAGCAGGAACGGAATCGGAGCCAGACCGTAAAGCTTCGTACCCTGTTTTTCCAGTTCCAGCACTTTCTTTTCGATTTTCTTGCGTCCATACATCAGGCGGCTCTTGACCGCGCTCTCAGAGACACCCATGGCATCGGCAATCTCTTTTACCGACATCTCCCCATAGTAAAACATGCCGATGGCAGCACGCTGATCCTCAGGCAATTCCTCAATGATTTCGCGAATCAGACGTTTTGTCTCCTCCTGATCGATGACCTGATCTGGAAGGTTCTCACTGCGCTCATCCGGGAGCAGTTCCTCCATGGCTGTATCCTGCCCTTCGCCTGAACCCAACTCCGTAAACAGCATGGGGCGCTTCTTTTTCAACCAATCTCTGGCTGTGTTAGCAGCGATCTGCCGTACCCACGGCAAAAATTTCGTATCGCCCTGAAAACTGTCCAGATGCGCAAATGCTTTTATGTAAGTGTCCTGTACGATGTCAAACACCGCATCCTGATCCTTGATCATGGACCTGACCGTGTAAAAGACCTTACTGTAAGTCTTTTCATACAAGGCGCTGACAGCTTCCTGATCGCCTGTGCGCGCTGCCGCCACCAACTCTGCTAACTCGTCGCCCTGTAAGACAGCCTTGCCGCAATACGGACAAAATTTAGAATCGTCCGTGATTTGTTTTCCACAAAAAATACAGTACATCGTTTATTGATCCTCCTCTTTCGTTTTTTGTTCCACAATACTCCGCAGCATATCCGTCTTTTTCGCCTCATCTATCGGGAATAATTCGATGGCCGCCTGAATGATACGCCTGATGAAATCATACGGCATACTCTCCCTCCTTTCGTCCTGCCGGGATGTGGTTCCTACACCCATAGAACGAACAGGCGTCATCGTCGGTTGCAGATATCTCACAATTCTAAATAAAAAAAGCCTGTTAGTCAATCCTGTTATGAACTGAACTCTCAGGCTTCCCGTACTATTTTTCACTTCACCCTGTTAAAAAATTATAGGGGGCTTAACATAGACAGCTATTTTATTTTACACTCAAATAGTGTATACTGAATCCCATCACTTATGCCCCCGCCTCACCCGATTCCTATATTATTATCTAATTATCCAGCTTCCCTGCGCACTTCACCCGATAAATCCGATCCAGAGACTCGTTGATCCGCTCCTCCGAGATGGTCCCGTCCTGCACTGCAGCGAGTACCGCATTATACGCCTTCTCAAAATCCTCCGGCATAAGCAGCATGTCCGCGCCTGCTTCCAGCGCCATCACCGCCGCTTCCTCTGGCGGATAATACTCTGTAATTGCCGTCATATCCAAGGCATCCGTGATAACCACGCCTTCAAACCCGAGTTCTCCCCGCAAAACATCCGTAATCACTTTCTTTGACAGGGAGCTTGGAATATTCTCCTCATCCAACGCGGGAGCTGCTGCATGACTGACCATCACAAAATCCACTCCAGCCTCTATGCCTGCGGAAAAGGGCACAAAATCCGAGGCACGCATTTCATCTAACGACTTCGTAATCTCCACCCTGCCGTCATGGGTATCTTCCGTCGTGCTTCCCAAACCCGGAAAATGCTTCAGGCAGGCGCTCACACCCGTACCTTCAATTCCGCTTACCGCACCGGCTACCATCTCACCCACCATCTGGGGATCAGATCCAAAAGAACGGTTCCCGAGTGCGCTTCCTTCCCCGGCAACATCCGCAACAGGCGCAAAATCCACATTAAATCCTATCTCTTTCAGGTAAGAACCGATCGTCGTCCCGGCTTCTACAGCCTTGGAAGCATCACCGCCCGCGCCGATTGACGCCATATCATCTACTTTCGTCACCTCGACCTTGCTGTTCGCAACCCTGCTGACGTCGCCGCCTTCCTCGTCCACAGCGAGAAAAATCGGGTAACTGCTTTTGGATGTTGTGCTCGAAAGCATCGTTGTGATCTGTTCCTCATCCAGAATATTTTTTCCAAAATAAATCAGACCACCCACCGCGTACTGGTTCAGCGCTTCCTGCGTACCCTCTCCCGCCTGCGTCGCTGTACTGACACCTGTTATCGCCTCCGGCGTCACCATAAAGAGCCCCGCCACCTTCGTCTCAATCGGCATCTCGGAATAATAGGACTCTGCCAGACCTCCCAGAAGATCTTCCTCTTCTACTGGCTCTTCCTCTACCGGCTCAGGCGTATCAATCACCATTTCCTCCTCCGGCGGCTCTTCCTCCGCCGCCTCTTCCGCTGCCTTTTCCTTCTCAGCCTCCTGCCGCTTGTGCTGGACAATCGAAAACACTTTCCTTCCGATTACAAATCCGCCCCCGGCAATACCCACAGCCACAAAAAAAATCACCAGATAGACAATAATCTGGTTGCGGACTCTGCGTCTGTGCCTGTATGCACGACGTTCCGCCTCCTCGTCATACTCTTCGTCCTCATCATCCTCTATCTCGTCGTTTTCTTCGTCGTCATCGTCCTCGTCTTCTTCGTCCTCGTCCTCTTCGTCCTCAAAATCTTCCTCTTCTTCATCCAGCTCTTCGTCCGAATATCCTTTTCTCCTCTTATGCAGCTTTCCCATCGGCTGTAACCATGTCCTTTCTGAAATCTTTTATCCAAACAGTTCTATTATAACAGGCTCGCAAAGCCAGCCACATACAAGATATAGTATGCATAAGTATACTATAACCTATTTTTAGTGGAAAAGCCACCCCGATTTTATTAAGATTCCTATAAGATAAATAAAAAAAGATACAATGCGAAACGGGTATTCATTCTCTAAGGAATCAATACCCGTTTCTAAACCTCACTGTCCAATGGCCTTTACCTCCGTCTTTCCCTCACGTCCTCTTTCCATCTCTTCTCTCGTATCCTAGATACTGTGGCGTCTGTTCCCTCTCTCCCTTCGGATTTCTTCTCTTTTCTCTCATCCGCTCTCTTCTCTTCTTCTATGGGAGCTTTCCCGGGACTCTTCTCTGATTCGCCAACCTCTTCATGTACTCGATTTCGTTCGTCTTTTCAGTGGTCTCCTATTCACTTGTAGTTCCCTGATGTGTTACTTTAAGTTTTTGGTGGACCGTACCTCTCTTTCTTTTAGTTTATCTATGTGAAGTGTTTCTTTATGAGTTTATTATATCACCTCAATATGATTTGTCAATACATTTTTTGAAATTTTTTTAAAAATTTTCACTTTCTTATATATCGTCTATTGTTTTCTTATTTTATTATATATTTATATAAATTGACAGTCAATTTAGGGCGTAGAATTGAACATTTTATCATCTGCACAACCGCCATGCAACAGGCGTATCGTCCAAAAACAGCCCGTCTGATACCAATTACCTGCTTGCGCCTCCACAAAGTACAGTGATACAATAATTGAAAAGCTTTACAAATCATCTTATAGTATGGAGGAAATACATATGTCACATAAAAAAACAGCACTCGCCAGACAGGCGGAAACCATTATTAAAAATCTGGAAAAAAGAAATATGAAAGGCTGCTATTTTGACACATCGGCGGCATGCATAGAGGCAATTCTCTCTGAAATGCCTTCCGGCGCAATTATCGGCTGGGGCGGCAGCGAGACTTTGAAGGAGTGCGGACTGATGGACGCCATCCACGGCGGCTCGTATGAGCTGTTGGATCGCAGTGCGGCGAAAACCCCTGAAGAATCCCGGCAGATCTACGGCAGAACCGTTCTCGCCGACTATTTTCTTATGAGCACCAACGCTATCACTCTGGACGGCGAACTGATCAACATCGACGGCAACGGCAACCGTGTCGCCTGTCTGATTCAAGGGCCTTCCAACGTGATCATTGTGGCGGGCATGAATAAGGTTGTCCCCGATGTGGAGAGCGGCGTGGCAAGAGTCAGGAACACGGCATCTCCCGCCAATGCTATCCGGCTGGAGCGAAACCTCCCCTGCGCCGCGACAGGCGTGTGCCACAACTGCCTTTCCCCGGAATGCTTCTGTTGTCAGATTGTAGTCACAAGACGCAGTATGCATCCCGGCAGAATCAAAGTCTATCTTGTGGGCGAAGAACTGGGGTACTAAAATGCCGTCTGCCCACCGATAACAAAGAAAAGCGGAAGACCGTCGTTTTCAGAACTTCAGTCTCCCGCTTTTTGTTTCCTATTTAACTATCTGATCCGGCAATATCGCGTTCCCGTATTTAACGGTTCAACTCTGCAAGCTTATCCTTCAAATCACTGGATATCGTGCTTACCATATCTGCTGACGCCGCAATCTCCTCCGTGGACGCCGCCAGATTCGTCACCCGCAGATTCACGCCGTCGATGACTTCGATCAGTTTTTTGGCGTCTGTCAGAAGATCCGAGATCGCCGTCTGTATCTGCGCCTTGTTCGCGTCGGAGTCGCTCGCCGTATCTTTGGAGGAATCGGCAAGTTTCTTAATATTCTCCGCAATGATCGCGAATCCTCTCCCGGACTCCCCGGCTCTTGCCGCCTCGATACTCGCATTCAGAGCAAGCAAGTTCGTCTCCTCCGCCACGTTTGTGATTTCCTCATTGTTTTCTTCCAGTTTGACGAGCAGGCTCTGAATCTTTCCGAGCGCCTCGTTCAGCTGGTCGCAGAAATTCACCACGTCGCTCATGGAAGCCGAAATTCCCGTGCTCTCCTCCGCATTACTGTTATTGCCCTCGGACATTTCGCTGATGGAGATATCCAGACTGTCAAAATCTACCTGCACTTCGGCGATCAGCTCCGCAATCTTCTGGTTCTTCTCCTGAAGCTCGGCGTTCTTCTGCTCCACCTCGGATGCCATCGTCCTTGCGAGCTCGCCTTCCTTCTCCACTTCGCCCTTTACAAACTGGATACAGTTATAGATATTGTTACAGCCGTTATGGATTGCTGTCGCCATCTTCTTACAGGTGTCGTAACCGCATGCAGAACAGTTGATATTGCGCTCCGAATCCGTGCGCTTATCCATGTCCACAAAAATCTTTTCTATCTCGGCAGCGCTGGGCTTCTTCGCCGTCACCATCGAAGATTTATCGGTGTATTTTCTGATAAAGTCGTTAATATCCAGCTGCGCAAACTGCTTGTTGAGTTTTGCCAGTCTCTGTTTCGGCGTAAGACTCTTACTGAAAGCATGCCTCTTATCACTCTTCTTGCTCGCCTCCCTAATCTTCTGCAGCTCATAGAGCGTGTCGTCGGACTTCGTCTTCTCCTCCTCCACGCCGGGACCGTAAATACATCCTTTCGCGCAGTTCAGCGCGTCCACCATGAAAGGCAGTTCCTTGTTTCCCAAAACCCGCTTCTTATAATCGGACAAGAACCTGTAAGCATGCTCCTCGCCCTCAATCTGTCTGATAAAGATATCCTCACCGCAGAACCAGTAAACGTTTTCCTTCAAGCCGCCCGGCATGGGATAGATAGACCCCAGACCGTACTCAATCTCATCCGTCACCGCAGGACCGGAAAAATTATGCTCCCTCACATACTTCATCAGATGATCGAAGGTCACATTATAGGAGACATAGCCGCCGCAGTTCGGATCGTCAATCTCATTTTTCTTCGCAATGCACGGACTGATAAATGCAAGCTTGTCCGGCACTTTCATATACTTCTTCACATAAATCGCACCGCACATCATCGGGGAGTGCACCGGCATCAAGCTGGGAATCAGCTCCGGGAGATACTTTTCTATGTACCCTACCACCGCGGGACAAGGTTGTGAAATACCGCCCGTAAAATTGTGCTCGGTTATATATTTGACATATCCCCAAGTCGTAATATCCGCCCCGAAACTGATGCTGATAATCCGGTTCACGCCAAGCTTCTTAAGTCCCCCTAAAACCGTGGCGTACTCCCTCGGATAATTTGCCAGAAAAGCGGGCGCAAGCAGGAGGGAAATCTTCTCTCCCTTCTTCAAATCCTCAAAGAAGCGCTCCGTGTCGTCGTTGTAGCTTCTCGCATTGTGCGCACATACGTCAAAACATGCGCCGCAGCTGATGCACTGGCTGCCATCCACAATAATCTTATTCTTTCCCTTTTCCTCTACCGCACGGTTTGCCGTCAGCACAGGACATGCGGAAATACACTTGTTACATCCTACGCAATTGTCGTTGGTGTACACCAACGCCTCTAACGGTTGATTCGCCATCGTACCCTCCAAAGTTTTTAATTATTGTTTCTGTTTATGCTATTTGTACAATATCATTCTTAATATTAACACAAAAAGGGCAAAAAACAAACAATTTTTTTGCCCCTTTTGAGAAATACTCTCGTCATATTACAATATTTTAAATCTGGGAAATCACAAATATATCATAAATTGCCTTGATCGCCGTCTCAAAATCAGAGTTCGCCACTCCAATAATAATATTTAGCTCGCTGGAACCCTGGTCGATCATCTTGACGTTGACATTTGCGTGCGCCAGCGCGGAAAAGATTCTTCCCGCCGTGCCGCGGGTAGACTTCATGCCGCGTCCTACCACTGCAATCAGCGCCAAATCCGCCTCTATGTCGATAGAATCCGGATCAGCCAGCCTGTGAATGCCGGAAACCACCTTCTGTTCCTTGTGCATAAATTCGTCCTGATGCACGAACACCGTCATGGTGTCGATGCCGGAGGGCACGTGCTCAAAGGAAATCTCGTTCTCCTCAAACGCCTGCAGCACCTTGCGCCCGAAACCGATCTCAGAGTTCATCATTTCCTTTTCTATATTAACTGCGCAGAATCCCTTCTTTCCGGCAATACCGGTGATCACATACTTAGACTTCTGGCAGGTGCTCTCCACGATCCATGTGCCGTTGTCGTCCGGCGCGTTAGTGTTGCGGATATTGATCGGAATGCCCTCGCTCCTTACCGGGAAAATGGCGTCTTCATGCAGAACCGAAAATCCCATATATGCCAGCTCACGAAGTTCCCTGTACGTAATCGTCTCCACGCCCTCGGGCTTATAGATAATACGGGGATCAGCAACGAGCACGCCTGAAACGTCCGTCCAGTTCTCATAGACATTCGCCTTGATCGCCCTCGCCACAATAGAACCTGTAATGTCGGAACCGCCTCTGGAAAAAGTCTTGACCCTTCCATCCTCATATGCGCCGTAAAAACCGGGAATAACAGCCGCTTCCACGCCAGCCAGACGCTCCCGCAAAAGCTGGTTCGTCAGCTCTGCGTCATGCTCGCCGTCCGCCTTAAAGCGGATCACTGTCGCAGCGTCCACGAACTCATAGCCGAGATACTGCGCCATGATAATACCGTTTAAATATTCGCCGCGGGAAGCCGCGTAATCGGAACCCGCCTTTTCCTTAAAGTTTTTCTCAATGCCTTTAAATTCTTTATCCAGAGAAAGTTTCAGTTCCAGCCCGTCAATGATTTCCTGATACCTGTCCTTGATCGCCTGCATCTGCGCCGAAAAATCTTTTCCCTGCTCCGCAAGTTCATAGCAGGCATACAGCATATCCGTGACCTTCGTGTCATCCGACGATCTCTTGCCCGGCGCGGAGGGCACCACGAATTTGCGCTCCCTGTCCGCACGAATAATCACGCCGACCTTCTTAAACTGCTCCGCGCTCGCCAGAGAGCTGCCGCCAAATTTAACTACCTTATTCATGTCCTTTCCCCCTGCTATGCCATCATTCGGATTCTGTTTATGCATCCGCCGATCTGCTCTATCTTATCATTAAATTCCTTTTCGGTCATCTCCTGCGTCATAAAACCAAATTCCTTCATCAGACCTACGTTTACCTCCGCCATCGCGCCAAATGCCGCCATAGCCGCTTCCCGCTTGTCCGCCGATATCCGGACAAAGAATTTCCTTCTCGCGTTCGTTACGTCCGAAACTTCCACTTTTTCCTCATCCCAGAAGCACATGATCGTCTTGCCCTGATGCCTCGCGCAGTCCACCACGTCGGAAACCACCGCGCTAGCCGTCGGGAGTTTGCCGGCACCGCGCCCGTAATACATGGAGTCACCAAGCATATTTCCGTGCACATACACCGCGTTAAACACATCGTTGACGCTGTAGAGCGGATGCTCCCTTGAAATCAGGAAGGGCGCAACCATAGCAAAAAAGCCGTCCTCCGTATCCCTGCTGAGCGCCAGAAGTTTGATGGACTTGTTCATCTGCTTCGCGTACTTAAAATCAGCAGAGGAAATTTTTGTAATTCCCTCTGTGTAAATATCTTCGTAGCTTACGTTCTTTCCCGACATAAGGGAGGAAAGAATGGCAATCTTGCGGCAGGCATCATAGCCCTCCACATCGGCTTCGGGATTTCTCTCCGCGTAGCCCTTTTCCTGCGCCTCCTTCAGAACATCCTCAAAATCAGCGCCCTCCCTGTCCATCTTGGTCAGAATGTAGTTTGTCGTTCCGTTCAAGATTCCCGTGATGCTGTCGATATGCTCCGCCGTCAGGGAATAGTTGAGCGGACGGATAATCGGGATGCCCCCGCCCACGCTCGCCTCAAAGAGATAGTTACAGTGATTCTCTTTAGCGATCTTTATGAGCTCCGGTCCGTGCACCGCAACAAGCTCCTTGTTTGATGTGCACACGCTCTTCCCCTGAAGAAGCGCCTGCTTCGTAAACTCATATGCCGGCTTCGTACCGCCCATAGTCTCGCAGATGATCTTCACTTCCGGATCGTTCAGAATAATATTGTAGTCGTGCACCACCTTGTTCTCGTAAGGATCGCCCGGGAAATCCCGCAGATCCAATATATATTTGACCGCCAGAACCTCCGCCGCCTTTTTGTTGATGTCCGTCTTATTTGTCTCAATCACTTCCACGACGCCGCTGCCCACGGTGCCGTATCCCAAAACCGCTATTTGAATCATTGTTATCCTCCATGTATAAGCAGTTTACTGCAATTACCCCACCTGTCATGCAGAGAATGCCGCTCTTTGGCATTCTCTTGTGTTTTCCTTCACACTTATATAAGCGGATATTTGTCCGTCAGTGTCTTGATAATAGCCTGCGCCTTGCCGATGCCTGCCTCGCCTTCCTTAATCACAATGGAGATCGCCTCCGCAACCTGATCCATATCCGCCGTGTTTAAACCCCGGGAAGTGGCAGCCGGCGTGCCGAGACGGATACCGCTCGTCACGAAAGGAGACTTAGGATCATTGGGTATGGTATTCTTGTTTGCCGTGATATGCGCCTCGTCAAGCAGTTTCTCCACCGCCTTACCAGTAAGGTCGTAGTTCGTCAGATCGACGAGCATCAGATGATTATCCGTTCCGCCGGAAACAATCTTGATATCTCTCGCCTGAAGCGCCTTGCAGAGCGCCTGCGCATTGTCCGCCACATTTTTCATATAAACCTTGAAGTCGTCAGACAGCGCCTCCTTAAAGCACACCGCCTTCGCCGCGATCACATGCATCAGCGGACCGCCCTGTGTGCCGGGGAAAATAGCCTTGTTGAAGTTATATTTATCCGCCACCTCCTGGCTTGACATGATCATGCCGCCGCGGGGACCGCGCAGAGTCTTATGGGTGGTGGTCGTCGTCACATGCGCATAGGGAATCGGGCTCGGATGAAGCCCTGCCGCCACAAGCCCGGCAATATGCGCGATATCCACCATCAGCACCGCGCCGACCTCGTCCGCGATCTCCCTGAATTTCTTGAAATCAATGGTTCTTGCGTAAGCGGACGCGCCTGCCACAATCATTTTCGGCTTACACTCAAGCGCAATCTTTCTCACATTATCGTAATCGAGGAATCCGTCGTCGTTGACACCGTAAGGCACACACTTGAAGTATTTGCCCGACATATTGACCGGTGAACCGTGGGAAAGATGTCCGCCGTGATCCAGATTCATGCCCATAAAGGTATCGCCCGGCTCCAGCACCGCGAAGAAAACAGCCATGTTCGCCTGTGCGCCGGAATGAGGCTGCACGTTGACATACTCGCAGCCGAAAAGCTCTTTCGCGCGGTCTCTGGCAATATTTTCCACCACGTCCACGCACTCACAGCCGCCGTAATATCTCTTGCCGGGATAGCCTTCCGCATACTTGTTCGTAAGCGGGCTGCCCATAGCAGCCATAACCGCCTTGCTCACCCAGTTTTCGGAAGCAATCAGCTCAATGTGTGAATTCTGCCTGTTCTGCTCGTCGACAATCGCCTGCGCGATCTCCGGATCGACATTCCTTACCTCATCCAATGAATACATTCCTCGTTCCCGCCTTTCTGATAATTTCCACCCTTATATTCTCAAATATTTCCTTCTATATTATGTATGTGTATAAATAATATAGTGGCAATTTCAAAACAATATTATAAAGTATTATGCTATGTATTGCAAACAAAATTTATGACACGCCCCGGAAACGCCCCGGAAATCACCCGCAAACTGCCATGCTCGAAATATATCTTTGGCAAATTGGATAGTTTTTTATGGAAAATTAAGAAAACTTTATGGAAATCTTATTTTGACTTTTCCACTTGATCTGCTATGATGTAACGTATCAGTTAGATATCAGTCATACGCAGGCGGCATTTACAGGCTGACCGGCAAAGCGAGGAGCATGCTATTATGGAAATGAAGAAGAAACTCGGAAACTTCTGGCAGCAGTACAGACACGGGCTGCCGCTTATCCTTTACGGAATTATATATATGCTGTGGTTCACCTATCTGGAGAAGACCGTGACAAGCCACTACCGGCTCATTCACTATCGCCCGGACGACCTGATCCCGTTCTGTGAGATATTTGTCATCCCCTACCTGCTGTGGTTTGCCTATGTAGCGGTAGTGATCGTCTACTTTTTCTTCAAGGATAAGGATGACTATTTCAGAGCTTGCACCTTCCTGTTCACAGGAATGACCGTATTTCTAATCGTCAGCACGCTCTGGCCAAACGGACACGACCTGCGTCCCGCCGTTATGCCCCGGGACAACCTGTTCACAAAACTTGTGTCCAATCTCTACCGGACGGACACCCCGACAAACCTCTGGCCCAGCATCCACGTGTATAACTCTCTCGGCTGCCATATCGCGGTTATGAAGAGTGCACATCTGGAAAAGAAGAAGGGAATCCGCACCTGCTCGTTTGTCTTATGCATCTCGATCATTTTATCGACTATGCTTATCAAACAGCATTCGGTATTTGACGTGACCACCGCGTTTATCATGGCGGCTGTGATGTACGGCATCGTTTACCGCTCTGACGTACTGCTTCATTTTTACCATGGTGTGCAGCACAGGCGGAAACGCAAACCCGGCACACTGGTATAAATCGAGCATAGCTCGATTGCGAGATCCGCTTCGCGGACTCGGTTCAAAACAATCAACAGGGAGAATCCGGTATCGGACTCTCCCTGTTTTCATGCGCACTCAGTTGAATTTGAAAAAACGCCGGCAGATCTTGTAGCCCTCCACAGATATCTTCCGCCCGCCTTTTCCGGGCAGATTCATGGAACTGCCGAGCACGCCGTAACGCAGCCGCATGTACAGACCGATGTCCTTTTGCCTGATATATTTCCAAAGTTCCGTTTTCTTCTCCAAATTCTCCTCTGTGCCGGAGCGGATCAACATGATCGAAGAAATCACCGTGATGATCTCCAGATAGTTAACCATATATCGTTTCAGCTTACCTTTGCCGTTAATCTTCGTCTTCTTATCCACGAGATAATCTATCATAATTTTATTGACCTTAATCTGCTGATCAATTCTGCCAATCATTATCTGCTCGTTTACCGACTGTCCCTCCCTGCCTATATAGTAGCGGTAGAAGTTCACGTCGAGATAGTACATATTTTTCACGAAGGGAAGCGGCTCAAACACAAAAATATTATCTACATAAAAGGTGTTTTCCGGCAGTTCCAGTCCGCATTCACGAAGGAGTTTCGTGCGGAAAATCACGGAGTGCATGAGAATATACTGTCCCTTATGAAAATGCTTCACCTCATTCCAGCCGAATATCCTGTCCTGCGGGAGCGCGTGACGATACTTCATCACCTTGTGTTTCTTTTCGCCCTCCTTTTCATAGACAAAGTTACTGATAAGCATGTCCAGTGTGGTGTCTCCCGCAACGATATCCCGAAGAACCTCAAGAATTTTCATGTAGGCGCTCTCCTTCACCCAATCGTCGCTGTCCACCACCTTATAAAAAAGCCCTGACGCACAGGCAAGCCCCGCATTTACGGCTGAACCGTGCCCTCCATTCTTCTTATGGATCACTTTTACAATGGACGGATAAAGCCTGCCGTAAGCGTCCGCAATCTCCCCCGTTCCGTCGGTGGAGCCGTCGTCCACAATCAATATCTCCACATCCTCGCCGCCGGGCAGCAGCGATTCGATACACTTCTTCATATATCCTTCTGAATTATAACAAGGTATTGCAACTGATAATAATTTCATGCCAAAATATCCATGCCTTTCTCATCTCTGATTCTGTAAGCCGTTTTCCGCCAAACAGTCATTGTCTATTCTAGCATATAATTCCCTGTATATTGTTACGGAATTCTTATATTTTCCTTATTTTTCATCGCGAGATATTTTTCGCCGCAGCGCAGTGCCCGTTATTTGGCTAATTAATCTTTCCGCGTCTCATCTCAACCCGTTCCGCGTAAGCGGCAAAGGCAGAAGGAATCGGGTAATCTGTCCGCGTCTGCTCCGGCTCCACGAAGACAAACCCTTCCAGCTCCTGTCCTGATCCCTTCACGGCAAGTTCATCCACACGGATCAGATACCCCGTCATATGCCATTCCTTGTGGGTGAACACATGCTTCGCAGGGGGAAGTTTCTTGATTCTGATGGGCAGAAGACCGATCTCTTTGAGATAGGCACTGACCACCGCCTCCTCACAGTGTCCCTCCAGAGACGGAAATTCATACATTCCCGCCAAAAGCCCTCTGTTCGGTCTTTTGCGGAGCGCAACCCGCTCTGCATCCTGTATCACCAGAATGGTCTTCTTCTCAATGCTTCTCGGCTTCTTTTTTGCCTTCTTCGGAAATTCCGCCGCCCTTCCCTCCGCTCCTGCAAGGCACAGCTCTCTCCACGGGCACTCTTTACACTTGGGCGCACCGTTCGGTATGCACACCGTCGCGCCGAGTTCCATGAGCGCCTGATTGAAATCGCCGGGACGTTCCGCCGGCATCACGTCAAGCAGTTCATCCTCCACGGACTTCTTCACCTTCGCACTCAGAATATCCCTGTCGTCCGCCCGCAGTCTCGCGAGAATCCGCAGCACATTGCCGTCCACCGCAGGATGCGCTTTTCCGAAAGCGATAGATGCGATGGCGCCCGCCGTGTAGCTGCCTATCCCCGGGAGCGACTGTATTTTCTCATAATCGTCGGGCATCTCTCCGCCATACTCCGAAACGAGAATCTCCGCCGCCTTTTTCAGATTCCTGGCCCGGTTGTAATATCCAAGACCTTCCCAGAGTTTGAGAAGCTTTTCCTCCTCCACTGCCGCCAGACTGCCGATATCGGGTAACGCCTGCAAAAAGCGGTCGTAATAAGGTTTCACCGCCTCCACTCTGGTCTGCTGCAGCATAATCTCCGAAAGCCATACGTGATAGGGCGTCGGTTCCTCGCGCCACGGCAGGATGCGCCTGCCCCTGTCATACCATGCAAGCAGCGGTTTTGCGATTCTGTCAAGACTGTCCAGATAAACAGGCAGAGGCTCGTCCATTTCCAGACTGTCCTTCCTCACAAGACAGTCGTAGGCGAGAAACCGGACGCCCTCTCTCCTGGCACGTTTTAACGCCTCACCGAACGCCGGCTGGGTATCCCAGTTCGGCTCCACATGACAAACGCCTTTCATCTGGATGACAAACAGAAGATACGCCTCGTACCCCTGCCTGCGCGCCTCGATCAGCTCCTCCACATGCTTGACCGCGCGCTCGGAGGGCGCATCGGGAAAAGCAGCCACACCTTCCCGCTCCAGAGTCACCCCTTTGACCTCTATAAAAGCCTTTCTCCCTGACTCACTCTCCACATAAAAGTCGAAACGGGAACTGCCGAACGTCTTCTCAGGTCTGACCAGACTGACGTCCCCGTAGAGTCCGCCGGCACGCAGCCACTCGCCAACCACCTTGTTCGGTGCACCGGAATCCATATTGACCAGACGCCCTTCCTTCTCCACCGCCACAAGGTCATATTCGGTAGAACGATTTTCCTTTCCGCTCTTCTCCAGATATACCTTCGCATGATCCGTCAGAAGTTCCCGGCACCTGCCCGTATTTTTCACATGCACCTTCGTCCGCTCGCCCATCAGTTCTACATAGGCAATAAAACGGTTCGGGCGCTTTAAAAATTCGGCGGAAATAATCTCTTTATACTTCATATTGTGCTTTTCCTTTAACTGCTGTCCTTCTCCTCTACCTCAGCGGCAGCTTCTCTGTTCTTATAGGGTACTCTTGCCGATGGCACCACTTCGGACGCCGGAAGTGTATGTGCGGACTGATCGTCAAAAAATATATGCGCGCCGAAAGCATGCAGCACATCCTTCTTTCGGATACCTCCCAAAAAGAATACCTCGTCGATACGCACATCCCACGCCCGCAATGTACGGATAACGCGCTCGTGTGCCGGCGCGCACCTCGTAGTGACAAGCGCAGTCCTGATCGGACTCTCTTCCTCCGGGTAGTTTTTCTGCAGCTCGGACAGCGTCTTCAAAAACTTCGCGAAAGGTCCCGCCTGTAAAGGGTTATCCGCATTCCGCCGCTCGTTTTCCTCGAAAGCCTCCAAACCTTGCTCCTGAAAAATTCTCTCGGATTCATCCGAAAAAAGCACCGCATCGCCGTCAAACGCCACTCTGATCTGTCTGATTCTGTGCTCGCAGTCATAGGTTGAAATCCCTTCCGTACAGATAATGCCAGCCGCAATGTTCGAGTCAATGGCGCGCTGCACATCCTCCTCACATGCCGACAGAAACAGATCAGTCTTAAACGCTTCCAGATACGGTGCCAGTGAAGCGCCTCCCGCCAATACGGCACGGGTAATCTTAAGCCCGTAGTGCTCAATCGCCTTAAAGACCCGCAGCGACGTGTCCGGGCTGTTTCTGGACATGATAATCACCTCTACGCGCCCTTCCATCCCCGGCAGTTCATTCAGATTCAAAAGCGCCCGCACAAGCGGGAAACCGGGACCGGGTTTTAACAGTTCGTCCTCATGCTCCACCTGATAGCGGCTGTACGCCTCCATGCCCTCTTCCTCAAATATTTTGTTCTCAAATGTCAAATCAAACAAAGTTCTGGACGAAACGCCCACCACAAGTTTGTTTTCCAGTTCGTATGCCATAAAGCACCCCCATCCGTGATCTCTCCGGCGGGGGCGTGTTCTTGGCAGATAAGAAACAGCTTACCTTAATCTGTTACACTCAAATTTCTCGAAAGTGCGCAGGCAATTCCTGAGTTCCAGATATCTGTCCTCCAAATCTCCCTCTTTGATCTCAAGATCCGACGAGACCGCCATAGTATTGATCATGTCGTCCGTAATCCGGCTGTGAAGGGAGTCGAGAATCATCAACTTCTGCTCATAGGAATCCGCGTCAAGAAACGCTAACACCAGAGGATCAATATTCAGTTGTTCTTCCTCCGGCTCATTCCCAGCCGGAATCGTTTCAGATACGAAAGGTTCCTCATCCTCTATATCCTGCAAAAGCTCAAAGCGGTACCTCTGTTTTGCCTCAGGATATTTCTCTCGGTCTACCTCCTCCATAAACATTGCGAGTGGGCGGGCAAATATCTCGAAAGTGCCGTACATCGCCTGATAAACCACCATCAGTTCGCGCGTCTCACTGTGCTTCGCAATACAGCGGATCTGGTATAAATTACCCTTAAAGTGCCTGTACATTTCCTGCGGTCTGGGATTATGTCTCATAGGAATCTCCTTTTCCATAAATTTTCTCTATTAGTATAATCCCAAACTATGCAAATGTCTATCCGCGGCGCAGACTCAATCGTTTCAGAACATACGTTCTTTTATGTTCATTTTAGAACAAATGTTCTGACTCGTCAAGAGAAAATAATGCGCAGTTCTTCCACCTCACCGCAAAATTCCTCACAGTGCAGCGCTTCTGTCAGCTTTTCTTTCCCATCGTCGTCAAGGCTTTCGATCCCCCTGTGATGAATTTCAACCCTGTAGCTTCTCGCGCCGTCTCTGTCCCTCGTCCACGTAATAGTCACGCCGCTGTCTCGATATCCGCACTCCTCCAGAATCCCTCTCGCCCGCTCTTTGAATGCATCCTCGAGCAGCGCGTATCTCTCATTTTCCCGTGTGTAATCATCCCGCTCCTTGCTCATCACCGTTCCGCCCACACAGACAACGGAAATCAGAACCAGTAACGCCGTAATCAAACTTAAACCCCTGTTCATCTGTCACACCCCCTTGTTGAAACCAGTCTAGCATTTTATAAGTCCTATAAACGGGACACACAAAAAAAGACAGATAATCTGTTTTCACAGACTCCCTGTCTATTTCATATTCTCTATTTAGTTTACATAAATTTCTTATTCCTCGACCGGCTTAAACCTGTCAAAGACCTTGTCCCCACTGCACACATGCCGCGATCCGTCGCTCTCGGTAATGATATAATCGCCCTCGGCAATGAATGTCTTCCCTCTCTTATGAAGAATATAGGGACATACAATCGCGCCGTTTTCCTTCTTGATCTGGACAAGGGCATCCGTGACAAACCAGCCTCTTGTCATCACATCCGTCCACAGCTCGACGCCGTCCTCCATGCCCTTACCGACCTCATATTTCTCCACTTCCACCTCAAAAGCCGCACGTATACATTTCATAATAAATTCCTCCTTTCACCTTTCGTACCGCCGCATATTACTGCTCTATCGCTTCCTTCAGGGCGTCAAACAGCTCCTCATACGTCTCATAAGCGGGTATCTGCGGATAATCTTTCTTGATCTGTTCCGTACTCTTAAACAAAAATCCTGCCTTTCCCGCCTGAATCATAGCCAGATCGTTATGGCTGTCCCCGGCGGCAATCGTCTCATACCCGATAGACTGTAACGCCTTCACCGTGGTGAGTTTGGACTCTTTGACACGCATCTTAAACCCTGTGATCTCCCCATCCGGCGCAACCTCAAGGGTATTGCAGAAAATCGTCGGCAGCCCGAGCTTCTCGATCAGCGGTCCCGCAAACTGGGTAAAGGTATCGCTGATGATGATAACCTGCGTCATGCGCCTCAACTTATCCAGAAACTCCTTCGCGCCCGGAAGCGGGTCTATCTTCGAGATCGTCTCCTGAATCTGTTTCAGTCCCAGACCGTGCTCCCGCAAAATACCGAGCCGCCAGTTCATCAGCTTATCATAATCCGGCTCGTCCCTCGTCGTCCTTGTAAGCTCAGGAATACCGCTCTCCTTCGCAAAGGCAATCCAGATCTCCGGCACCAGCACGCCTTCCAGATCCAGACAAACAATATGCATACTCATGTCATGCCTCCAATTATCTCATGTAAGTAAATGACGGTAAATAATCATTCCGCTTACTATTGTACTGTAAAGATACCCCCGCGCGCAACCGAAAGTTTTTCGCCGACAGCAAAACTTCTATCTGACGACAAGCTTTCACCAACGACACGGAGCTATTCTCCTCACGCTTTTCCCGGCTGCATACTGCTTTTCACGATCAGAAGCTCCACGCTCATCACATCGTTCATCCTTCCCGTCTTGACCGCCTCTTCCGTCTCCACACAGTCCGTCAGCGCCCGCTTTAACTCCGCCTCCTTAAATTTCGCCGCCTGACTGACATATTTCCCGGCGACAAAGCCCTTAAGCCCCACTTTCTCACCGATGCTCCGCATATCATACCCTTTGTTCTTCAGCTCCTTCACCTGCAAAAGCAGGTTAAACTGTCTGGCGATCAGAAACAGAATCCGCATGGGCGGCTCTTTCAGGGTCAGCAAGTCATAGTATAGTTCCATCGCCTTCTTCTGCTTTTTGTCCGCCACAGCCTCCACCATGTCAAAGATGCGGCTTCCGATCTGCCGGACGCAGACCGCCTCAATGTCCTGCGCCGTAATCACATCCCGCTCCAGAGCGTAACAGACCAGTTTCTCCACCTCGCCCCGAATGTTTTCCATATCCGTCCCCGTCTTTTCCAGAAAGAAATCCAGATCTCTCTGGGTAATTCGCTTTCCGTCCTTCGCGAGCAGTTCTGCAACCCAGCGTTTCAGCACACCGTCGTCGGGCGTTTTGCACTCGATCACCCGTCCCTTTGCAGTGACCGCCTTGTAGAGTTTGCTCCTCTTATCTACCTCCGCCTCCACGAACAGAAAATAGGCGCTGGGCGCAGGATCCGCCAGATACGCCGCAAGGTCTTCCCCTCCCTTCTTGAAAAACCCGCTGTTCTCTATGACAAGGACCCGTCTCTCGGCAAGAAACGGCATGGTCTGCGCCAGATCAATCACCTCTCCCGGCACAATGCCTTTTCCCTCGAAACAGTTCAGGTTCATCAGGTCACCGTCACCCATGAGCGCCTTCTTTACCCTGTCCCTGTACTGTCTGCGCAGGTATGCCTCATCCCCGCACAGAAGATATGCCTGTTTTAATGTTCCTTCCCGGATTTCTTCGTTCAGCTTCTTCATAATATGATTATATGTAATGCGTGATATCCGGTCAAGATTATAATTTTAAGTTACTGTATTTCCGTTATTTTCTTTTCGACCGTTCATTTGTCAAATACGCCTCCACCCGCACGCCCCCGCTCTTCACACGGACCGTCACCGCCCCGCTCTCCGTCGTCCGGTAAATCCGGCATCCCCGCGAGGAAAGCCGCTCAAGCGTCTCCTTGTGGGGGTGCCCGTAAGAGTTGTCCCGCCCCGCGGAGATGAGCGCAATCCGCGGGTTGACCATTTCCAAAAAGGAATCCTCGGTGGAATTTTTCGAGCCGTGGTGTGCGACCTTTAGCAGCGTGATTTGTCCGGGAAGTCCGTCGGTCTCACGCATATGGGCAAGCTGCTCCGTCACAAGCCGCTCGCCCTCCCCCTCCAGATCTCCCGTAAAGAGTGCGGAAAAGTTTTCGTAAGTCAGATAAAGTACGGTAGAACCCGCATTGGCGTCTGAGTTTACATAACTTTTCTTTGGATGAAGACAGGTTAACATAAGTTTCCCATTCTGCAAACAGTCCCCCTCGTGAAGCCGCCGCACAGGAATGCCGCAGCTTTGCGCCAGCGCCGCCAGTTCCAGATAATTTTCGTCCCTGCACTCCTTTGCCAGATCGGGCAGATACAGACAGCCGATCCCGATGCCCGTCTCCTCACAGTTCTCCATCAGCCCCTTAATCCCGCTTATGTGATCCGCGTCCGAGTGGGTGACAAACACCGCATTAAGCCGGCTCACACCCCGATACTTTAAAAACGGGGCGATCTGGTAAGTCTCCACTTCCTTCCGATCGGAACTGCCGCCGTCGATGAGATAGTGCCCGCCCTGCCCGTCCGCCAGATAAATGCAGTCGCCCTGCCCGATATCCAGCATGGTGATCTCGAAACCCTGCGGCGTCCGAAAACCCAGAAGGAACACCGCACAGAAAACCGCGCACCAGAAATATCCCTTTTTCCTTTTTTCGCTCTTCCCCGCAAAGAACACCGCTGCCGCCAAAAGCGTAAGATACGCCGCAACCTGCCAGTCCTGCGGATGCCCCGTCACCCACAGCTGCCCGGGCAGTTTCAGGGCAAACGTGGCGCACTTCTCGTAAAAGGTCAAAATCCAGACACCGGGGACAGCCGCCAGACGTCCAAGCGACAACAGACAAGCCGCTGCCCCCATAACCGCAATCCCGCTCAGGAAAAGCGCCCCCATACACGGAATCACAATCAGGTTTAAAAGCACGGAATAGGGCGGAAATTCATAATAAAAGCACAGATACACGGGAAGGGTGCAAAGAGAAATCCAGATGCCCGCAAACAGCGCCTTCAAAAAGCGGTTTCCCACAGGAAAACGTTCCGACAGCACAGGAAAGTGACGGGACACCGACGACAGAAAGCCGATGCCGCACACCGCGCCGAAGGAGAAGAGGAACCCGCTCTGCGTCAGATAAAGCGGCTGTTCAACAAGAATCAGAAGCGCCGCCGTCGTCATTGCCGTCAGGAGATCGTAGGTCCTGCCGCACAGATCGGCGCACAGCTTCAAGCCGAACATCACAAACGCCCTGACGATTGAGATCCCCATTCCCGTCATCATCCCGTAGCAGTACATCAGTGCCACAGATAATATTATGTTAACTAATTTTGGGACATGCATCCGATACAAAAGCTTGTGGAACCCCATTCCAAGAATGGACAAGTGGAGACCGCTTATCGCCAGAATATGTATGATGCCGTTTTGCTGATACAGACTTTTGATCCCCTCATCCAGCATCGCCTTCTCCCCCAGAAGCATCGCTCCCATAACAGACGCTTCCTTTTTTGGGTAACACGCATCAATTAAAAGCGACAGGTACTCCCGAACACGGTAAAGCACCTCCCGGAAAACGGAACAATCCCCGCTCTGTGCAAGGCACGCCGCCCGCATCAGCCTGCCCTGCTGCCCCGAGACGCGATAATAATCCGCCGCGTCAAACTCTCCGGGATTCGCAGCGTGGGCAAAGGGTCTAAACTTCCCTTCCACCAAAATAAGACTTCCCATGGAGGGATTCTCCTCCCGTCCGAGATAGCATAAAATCCCCGTGATTTCCTCCGCGCCCTCAAGACCGAATGTTTCCCTGTTTTTCTCAAATAATTTCTCTTTTTTCTTTACGGAATCTGCAGCAGATGAATGGTAATAAGCTGTGTCAGAATCTGCTATGATTTGTTTCAGAACGAATATTTGATCCGGTTTCAGAATGACGACCTGCTCCAAGGTGACAACGAGGACTTCCTCCAATCCGGAAATCCTGCGTTCCTTCCACTCCACACGTCCCACGGCGGCGACCGTCTCCCCGTCGAGAGCGCCGTAATCCGGCGAATCGTGCGGAATCAGATTGATCCCAAGAAGCAGAACCATCACAAATGCCAGCCCAAGCAGGCATAGTGGTCTGCGCATATTTGTCCTCCTTATATTATATTGTTTATATAGTAATTTCACTTGTGCAAATAACATAATTATAAGCAGACCCTTGGAAAACGCCAGTACTTTGCGAGGTAATTTCGAGCTTAGTACTGTTGCGTTTGGAACGGAGCGCAAGCGCGTCTGCGTTGATTATGTTATTTGTACAACCCCCTCAATCTAGAATATCAAGGTTTCTTTCAAACACATTGTTCAAGCTCATATTTTCCCGATACGAAATATTTGACTCCCCATTCACAGCGATCTGCACCCGGTTCACATTGGACAGCTCCGCCAGCGAATTTGTGATCGAGTAGATGGTCACATCGGAGGCAACGTTGTAGGGCTGGTTGAGGAAATCGTTGTTTAGGTTTACATAACACGTTCCGTCTTTCACGGTAACACTCACTATCTTTGTGGTTGGATTGATCGTGGGGTACGCCCCCTCTGTCATCGGTCCCTCCACCAGCTTTTCCACCACCAGTTTTTCCAGCGAGATATTGCTGTTATACACCACGTTGCGGCGGTTCTCCTCCACCAGACTGTCACCCGACTCGTTCGCAAAATAAAGCTTCAAGTCCACCTTCTCATAGGCGTTGATCTCATTGCCCGCGTTCTCGATAAAGGTGTCCGCCGCCATCACGCCAACAGCCGCTCCCACGGCGTCCGTGAGCTGCTCTCCCATCACCGTAAACGCCATGCGCTCCACGCCCGGAATCTGCGTCAGCGTCCTCACAATGGATGCGCGCGCAAGAATCTCTCTCGTCCCCCGCAGGTTTTTGTAACTCTCGTCGAAATCCAGTGTCAGAAGACCGTTGTCCAGCGTATGCCCCTCCACGGAAATTTCTTTCTCCAGCAGCGTCTCGTACTCCATTTTTTCCGATATATGTGCCAGCTGCCCCAAAAGCTCCTCGAGCAGAAGCCCTCCGTCCGTGGTTGCGCTCACATACTCCCGCTCCACGATCTTCGTCTCTTCATTGTTTACATAATATATTTTATAGGACACGCCTTCCTGCGCCTGCTGCCTGTTCCCGCAGGCGGTGCAAAAAAGCATTCCCATAATCAATGCCGCAGCGGTAAAAAAATGTCCCGCCCTTTTCATCCGCTTTTCCATCCTGACTCCTTACACCAAAACCACTTAAACCGCGATATACTTTAATGGAATCTTCACCGTAAAATCAGTGCCCTCCCCCTCGATGCTCGACACCTTGACAGAACCTCTGTGCATGAGAATCGCGCTCTTGGTGATGGCAAGCCCGAGTCCCGTGCCCCCAATCTCCCTTGAGCGGGATTTATCCACGCGGTAAAAACGCTCATAGATATGCTCCAGCGCATCCTCCGGGATGCCCACGCCGGAATCCTCCACCTTCACCGTAAAAAACTGGTGGTCGGCATCCAGCGTCACCTTCACAAAGCCATGCTCCTTGTTGTACTTAATCGCATTCTCCACGAGATTAGAGAGCGCGAGCGTAAGCTTGACCTCGTCCACCGACGCCGTCACGGGTCGAAGGCTCTCGTAGACAAGCTGTACGTCCCGGCGCTGTGCGATAGGACGCAGCCGCCTCATAATCAGCTCCACAAGGGAGTTGATATCCACCTCGGAAATGTTCAGATCAGTCGAAGTCCTGTCCATCTTTACAAGGGAGAGCAGGTCGTTTATAATCTTGTCCTCCCTCTCGATCTCCGCCGCAATGTCGGTCATAAATTCCTGATAGACCTCCAAGGGCACGTCCTTCTGGGTAATCAGGGAATCCGCCAGCACCTTCATGGAGGTGATCGGCGTACGCAGTTCATGGGACACGTTCGACACAAACTCCTGTCTGGAATCGTCCAGCATCTTCATGCGCCCCAGCACCCGGTTAAAGGCGTCCCCGATGTGTTCCGTCTCCAGACAGTCCGTCACGGAAATCGGGTCGTTGGTGTAGCCCTCCTGCACCTGATCCAGCGCGGCTATTATCTTTTTAAAGGGAGCAAACAGGAACTTGGACACGAGAAGCGTCACCACAAAAATCAGCACGCCCACAATGGACATGAGAATCACCGCCTGATGGTTCAGAATATCCATGGTCGCAATGATACTGTCGTTGGACGCGCTCACGAGCATGACGCCCCGCACCAGCTCAATGCGCTCCCCGGCGCCCACAGGCAGATCCGCCTCAAGCGTCTCTGTGATGGGTATGGTCATCTCGATATAGCCGTTCTCTCTGTCGTACCTGTTGGCGCTCTCGCCGCGCAGACAGCGGATGACCTCCTCCGAGATAATCGTTTTTCCCTCGCTGATGCCGTAGGTGTCCTTCACAATCCGAAGATTCGCGTTGATGACAAGCACCCGCCCGTCATACAGGTTCGAGAGCTGCTCCAGCTCCGCGTTGATGACCTCGGAAGAAGTATCCTGCAGATAATGGTAGGTAATCAGGTGATTGGCAAGAATCCTGACCTGGGTGGAAATGTCAGAGGTTCTGACATTTACCGCCCGCTGTTCGTAATTCTGCAGGATCGCATAGCGCATGATAAAGCAGGGAATCAGCCCGACAATGAGCAGAATCAGAAAAATACGCGCTTTCAGACTTCTCAAGAATGTAATTTGACGTAAATGTAATCTATGCAAAGTAATATCCAACGCCCCACTTCGTCCGCACATAGGCGGGTTCTCCGGGCACTTCCTCTATTTTTTCGCGCAGTCTTCTGATATGTACGTCAACAGTCCGCACATCGCCGGGATAATCGCTGCCCCACACAAGTTTCAGAAGCTCTTCCCTGCCGTACACCTTTCCGGCGTTCCGCATCAGAAGCTCCAGCACCTCAAACTCTTTTGCCGTCAGGTTGATCTCCCGATCCTTGATATACACACGCCTGCCCTCGCAGTCAAGCCGCATATCGCCGCGCTCCACCGTCTTAACCGTCTCTTTTTTCTCCGGCGACTGACGGTTCGTCCTGCGCATAATCGCCTTAATTCTCGCCTTTACCTCCAGAATGTTAAAGGGTTTCGTGATATAGTCGTCCGCGCCGTAGTCGAGCCCGAGAATCTTGTCCATATCGTCGCCCTTTGCCGTCAGCATGACGATCGGCACATTGGAAAAGCCGCGGATCTGCTGGCACACCTCAAAGCCCGTCATTTTCGGCAGCATCACGTCTAAAAGGATCATGTCGTACGCATTTTCCTCCGCCAGTTTCAGTGCCTCCTCGCCGTCGTAGGCGCAGTCTACTTCCATGCCGTCCTGCTCCAGACTGAATCGAATCCCCTTTACAATCAACTTTTCATCATCCACTACCAAAACTCTCTGTGCCATACTTCCCGTCCCTGCCTGTCTTCTAGTTCACACTGATGCTGTCCTTTATTTTTTCGTACATGCCCTCTTTGATGCCGCTCACCTTCATAATGTCTTCCGGCTTCTCAAAGGCGCCGTGGGTTTCCCTGTAAGATACAATCGTCGCCGCCCTCGTCGCGCCGACGCCCGGTATTTCGCAAAGCTGCGCCGCAGTCGCGGTGTTGATGTTGATCCGCCCGTTCGCAGACGCGCCTGTGCTTGTTTCTGTTCCGGCGCTTCGTCCGTCCGGGGATGCGCCGCCCACAATACCGAGCTCTATCCCCGCGCTGTCCTGCACCTTCCCCGGCTCCAAAACCGTCTCCCGCTCTCCGGCTGCAGCCGCCTCCTCCCTCGTGGGAATCACCAGCTTCACACCGTCCTCCAGAATCTGCGCTTGGTTTACATAATTCTGTTCCGCATCCCCCGTAAAGCCGCCCGCCTGCGCCACCGCCTCGTACACGCGGCTTCCCACCTCAAGCTCATAGACGCCGGGCTTTTCAACCGCGCCGCAGACGTGGACGTAAATCACGTCGGGCTTCGTCGCCGGTGCAGATCCCTGCGCGGCTTCCATCCCCCGGTTCTCACCGTCCGGCACTTGCCGGCTGCCTTCAGGCACTCGCCCGGTTTCTCCCGCAAAAGCCGCCTGCCCTGCTCCATCCGCCGCGGTTGTCTCTTCCCCGGCATCCTGCGAAAATGCGAACATATCCTGCGCTGTCCCCTCCGTCTCCTCGGACAGCAGTAACAGATCCTCTTTCCTTGTGCAGCCGCACAACAGCAACAGCAGGGCGAAAACCAGTCCCGCCTGCCATATCCTGTCCGTCTGTCTCTTTCTCTTTTTCATCTGCATAGTCTCCCTTCCGGACTTCTTCGCCCTTTGGGAGGTTTCCCGCTATGCGCTGTATTTTTATTGTAAAATAAATCTCAGCCTATGTCCACTTAAAAATAACGATTCCCGCAATCATCACGCCAGCCCCAAGCAGTTTTTTCATCTCAAGGGGCTGTTTTTCCACCCCGAAAAGCCCGAAAACTTCAATGACATATGCGATAATAAGCTGGGACACCACGATAAACATCACCGACCGCGCGGGACCGAGCTGTTCCATGCTCTTGATAACCGTGTAAGTGATAAACGTGCCGATCGCGCCGCCGAGCAGCATGTATTTCGGCTCAACCTTTAAGAGCGAGGCAAAAGAAGCGCGGTCCGTGGCGAGCCATACCGCCAGACAGACTAAAAGCGCCGTAAACTGCACAAAGGCGTTTGCCACCCAGACACCCGACTGTTTGGTGACCTGCGTGTTGAAGACTCCCTGCACGCTCATCAGAGCGCCGGATAAAATGGCGATCCAAAATCCTAACATAATTCCCTCCTAATATAGAGTAAGACAAGGCAGATAATTCTGTCTTGTCTTAGGTTGACCATATCAGTCGGTAATTATTCTGTTTCCTGACCTTCCGTTTCCCCCTCTTCGCCTTCTTCCTCCGTCTCCTCCACGGGAATCGGCACGTCGATGTATTCCTCCGTGTAAGCCTCACCCAGCACCTGCCCCATAATCTGCTCGGACAGCGATCGCAGTTCGTCGTTGGCGTCCTCGCCCTCCCAGATTCTGGCAAAGGCGATCTCAAGCTGTACCCAGAAATTGCTGGTCTCTATCATCTTCGGCATGGGAACCGAGCGGGCGTATTCCTCCAGAAACGCCGCCGCGTTCGGGTCGTCGTAAGTGTCCCCGTCGCAGTGTACGGGCAGTTTTCCCGTTCTTGCGTAAAGCTCCTGCGTGTTGTACTGTGTCAGATACACCGCGAAGTCGTTTGCCATATCCTTTTTCGTGGAGTAGCCGTTGACGCCGACGCACTGTGTCACGGACAAGGATGCGGAGGCAAGCTCCTCGCTCACATCCGGCACGCGGGTCGTGCCGTACTCGTAAGAAAACGTTCCCTCATCGCGCGCTTTCTCCAGTATCGACAGCGCGTCCGTGGTCGCCACCGTGTAGACAATCTTTCCGTCAAGGAAATCCTGCAGAACACCGTCATAACTGATTTCCTTTGTATCTATGGAGAAAAACTGGTTCAGGTTCTGGTACACCCGCAGCGCCTTGATCGCGTTTTCATTGTAGATGCCGATGGAAGCCGCGTTGTCGCCGTTGACGCCGCCCACATCAATATAATTTCCCACAATAAAATAATTATAAAAGATATCCGATACGTCCCATTTAAAGACCGCCTCCACATGTTCTGGCGCGTCGTAAACGTCCGCAAAGGACAAAATCTCGTCTATCGTCTCGGGAATTGCCTCCTCGATTTTTGCCTCGATCTCCTCGTCGGAAACCTCCTGCTCCTCATGCGCCTCCTGAATCTCCTCCTCGACCTCACCGCTGTCAGCCTGCTCCTGCGCGTCCTCCGCCAGCGCCTGATCACGCTCTGTTATGATCTGCGCTTTCGCCCACTCTTCCAGATAGGTCCTGTTGTAGAGAAGACAGCTTGTCTCATAATAGAAGGGATAGCCGATCTGCTTGTCGTGGTAAGTCACCGCCCGGACCGCCGTACCCGGCAGCATTTCTTCCATGGACTGCACGCCCTCCGGCAGCTTTACCTCAGATGCAAGCCCCGCCAGATACGCCTTTTCCAGAGAATCGTTGCTGACAATATACAGATCCGGCACTTCCTCCCCCTGCAGGGACGCCTGGTTGATCGTCTCCAGATACTCCATCCCCGGTGTGTGAACTGGAATCACGCGCACCTCGTCCTGATATTCATTGTAGGAGACCGCCACGCCGTTCAGATAGTCCGTCAGCCCCTCGTCCGCATACCACAGATACAAGGTTTCCCTGTGTTTAAATAAAAAATCCTCCTCCGGCTCTTCCTCCTTACTCGGAAGCACAGCCATACCGAGCCTTCCCGCCCCGTAAAGACCGCCCGCGACAAGAGCGAGCACGAGGATCATCAGTAATCGTTTCTTAAAGGTCAATTCTGTTCTCCTTCTATTTGCAAAATGCTTTGACGCAGGATTGTTATCATCTCATCCACATGTTCCTCCGTGATGACAAGTGAAGGCACAAAACGGATGATGCTCGTCCCGGCATTTATCAACACCAGCCCTCTCTCCATCGCAGCTGTGATGATATCCCCCACAGGACGTTCAAATACAAGCCCCTGCATAAGACCTGCGCCGCGCCTTGTCTCCACACAGGAAAACTTCGCTGCAAGCTCGTCCAGACGCTTTTCCAGATACGCGCCCACCCGGTTTACATTTGCGAGCACATCCTGCTCCTCAAACAGATCGATCACCTTGCTGACCGCCGCGCACGCCAGAGGATTGCCGCCGTAAGTGGTACCGTGGTCGCCGGCGGCAAGGGAGCTTGCTCCCACCTTCTCCGTCATCAGAAACGCCCCCACTGGCACGCCGCAGCCAAGCGCCTTCGCTGTCGTCATCACGTCCGGCTTGATGTCATATCGCTGCCATGCAAACATCGTTCCGATGCGCCCCATGCCGCACTGAATCTCGTCCAACATCATCAGAATATCCCGCTCGTCACAGAGCGTCCTGACTTTTCGCATAAAATCTTCCGTGGCGGGATAAATGCCGCCCTCCCCCTGCACGGTCTCAAAAAGAATCGCACAGGTCTTGTCCGTTACCTGCGCCATCACACTGTCAAAATCGTTCAGATCGGCAAAACGAATGTTTCCGATCATGGGCTCGAACGCCTCCCGGTAATGCGGATTTCCCGTCACTGAGAGCGCGCCCATGGTGCGCCCGTGGAAGGAATGGTTCATGGCAATGATCTCATGATCCGTCTTCCCGTCCTTAAGAAAAGCATATTTGCGCGCCGTCTTGATGGCGCCCTCGATCGCCTCCGCGCCGCTGTTGGTGAAGAAAACCCGATCCATACCGGAAATCTCTTTGAGTTTCTTTGCCGCCTCTATTGCCGGCATATTATAATAGTAGTTCGAGGTGTGGATGATCTTGTCAATCTGGCTTTTCAGCGCGTCGTTGTATGCCTCATTGTGATAGCCCAGCGCAAACACCGCAATTCCGGATACAAAATCCAGATACTTTTTTCCATCCGTATCGTAGAGGTACACGCCCTCTCCCCTGTCAAACACCACCTGATAGCGGTTATATGTGTGGAGCAGAGCCTGCTCCGCCTCGTCTATATATTTCTGCATCTCTAAGCTCATAACATAGTCTCCTTGTCCCTATCCGCGATGATCGCCGTGCCGATACCGTGATCGGTAAAGATCTCAAGCAGCAGACAGTGCGCAATCCGCCCGTCCAGAATATGCACCCGGTTTACGCCCTCCCTGATGGCGTCCGTACAGTTTCCCAGCTTCGGCAGCATACCGCCGCCGATACAGCCGCTGTCGATCAGCTCCTCCGCCTGCGCCGCCGTCAGTCTCGAGATAAAGCTGGATTTGTCGTTGATATCCCGATACAAGCCCTCGATATCCGTGAGAAACACGAGCTTGTCCGCACCAACCGCCTTCGCGATCGCGCACGCCGCGTCGTCCGCATTGATGTTGTAAGTCATAAACTGCTCATCAAGCCCGATCGGCGCCACAATGGGCAGGAAATCTTTCTCCAGAAGATCATAGAGCACCTTCGGCTCCACCCCGCAGATTTCGCCTACAAAGCCGATATCCTCGCCGTCCGAATATCTCTTTTTGCACTGTAACAGCCCGGCGTCCTTGCCGCTGATGCCGACCGCCTTCACGCCCAGCTCTTCCACCATCCGAACAAGGTTTTTGTTGACTTTGTTAAGAACCATCTCCGCAATTTCCATGGTCTCCTCGTCGGTCACGCGCAGCCCGTTCACGAACTTCGCCTCCTTGCCGACCTTGCCGACCCAGCGGCTGATCTCCTTGCCGCCGCCGTGAACGATAATCGGCTTGAAGCCGACCAGTTTAAGGAGCGTCACGTCCTTGATCACATTTCTCTGCAGCTCCTCGTTGCTCATGGCGCTGCCGCCGTATTTTACCACGATGATTTTTCTGTTAAATTTCTGGATGTAGGGAAGCGCCTCAATCAAAACCTCCGCCTTCGCCAGAATTTTGTCCATTTCCTGCTGTTCCATATTACTGCTTCCTTCTATATTTGATTTTTATCGGTTTGCATTATGTAAACCGCCATTTCACTTTCCTGTCACCATACTCAGATGCTGTCAGCTCCGATAGTCCGCATTGATATTGACATACTCGTGGGTCAGGTCGCAGCCCCACGCAGCGGCTTCCGCATCGCCTCTGTGCATATCCACGATCACGCTGACCTCGGGGGCTGAGAGAAGTTTTGTCGCCTCCTCCTCGTCGTAATCGGTCAGCATACCGTTTTTACAAATCTGCATACGGTTTCCGGCAGCCTCGCAGTAGAGGTCTACCTGCTCCGGGTCAAAATCCACACCGGCGTAACCGAGGGCGCACATAATCCGTCCCACATTGGCGTCGTGACCGTAGATCATCGCCTTGGTCAGGCTGGAGCAGACCACGGATTTACACAACGTCCGCGCCTCCTCCTTCGTTGCCGCATGGATGACTTTCGTCTCAAACAGGGCGGTTGCGCCCTCGCCGTCCCCCGCCATCTTTTTTGCAAGCGTCTCGTCTATATAATGTAAGGCTTCCTTAAACGTATCGTAATCCGCGTTTCGCTCCGTGATTTCCGGATTGCCCGCAAGACCGTTAGCCATCACAATCAGTGTATCGTTCGTGGATGTGTCGCCATCCACGGAAATCATGTTGAAGGTGTCCTTCACATCTTCGCTCAGCGCTTCCTGCAGAAGTTCTTTGGAGATCGCAAGATCCGTCGTGATAAAGCCGAGCATGGTGCTCATATTCGGATGAATCATGCCGGAGCCTTTGCACATACCTCCCACGGTCACGGTTTTTCCGCCGATCTCGATCTGCACCGCCGCCTGCTTCGGCTTCGTGTCCGTAGTCATGATAGCCTCCACAGCCGCAAGCCCCGCCTCGGGCGTGTGCGCCTTCACAGCCGCAAGCCTGTCCACACCCGCTACAATTTTATCCACGGGAATCTGCCAGCCGATCACGCCCGTGGACGCCACAAGCACAGCGTCGGATGAAACGCCGAGCGTCTCCGCCGCCTTCTGCGCCGTCTGCCTGCAGCACTCATATCCCTGCTTTCCCGTGCACGCGTTGGCAATACCCGCGTTGACCACAACCGCCTGCGCGTAAGGGGCGTGCGCCACAATCTCTCTATCCCACAAAACAGGCGCCGCCTTCACCACATTGCCGGTAAAAACCCCGGCTGTCCGGCAGGGCGCCTGACTGTAAAGTAACGCCATATCTTTTCTGTTCTGATATTTGATCGACGCCTCCACGCCAGCCGCCTCAAACCCAATCGCCGCCGTCACGCCGCCTTCTATTATTTTCATCTTTTTCAACCTCTTTTCACTAAAATCATACCGTTCCGCTAAACCATGCAGAGAATGCCGCTTTTCAGGCATTCTCTTAAGTGAAATATAGAACTTCTTAGCGAAGCAGCCTCTGCTGCTGAGCTCTAGAAGTTCTTTTCACTTTAATATACAATATAATGGCGAGGATTGCAACCTCGCCGAAGACCGACTGTTACACCTCGCCGCTATGCAAGCGTCTCCCCGATCACCTTCTCAAGCTCCGTCACCATAAGCTCCACCACTGAAATCGCTGCAGGGTCTTTGAACATGCTGTTTAACAGCAGCCGGATATTCAGCTCAAACCGGGCGGGCAGAATGCTGCACTCCTCCATGCTGACCTGTATCAGCCGCTTTTCCCCGGGATGCCGTTTTTCATTCAATGCAAAAAGAATATCAAAATAGGAGGAAAAGAAACGGTTGACGCTCTGGTTGATGTTCACCATGTCGCCCCGCTTCATCGCCTTATCAATCTGCACGATAAAGGATGGAATACCGTATTTTATGAGATTCATGTGGTAGCTGATGATATTGTTTTTCAACTCCTGCGGATAAGGCACCTGATACTTTTCCTTCGCCGCCCCCAGAAGACCGCCCTTGTCGTATGCGATCCTGCCCGTCAGCAGATTATGCCACATACCGGTGGTACATCCGTCCGCCACCTCGTAGTGCGCCACCACCCGTTCAATGCCAGCCAGAAACTCGTCGAGATTGCGATACACGATATTCAGTTCCGTGCCGTCCTCCATGATACAGACGTCCTCATGCTCCCTGTAATAGTTGTCGAGCGCCATGCTGCCGCAGTATTTCTCGAGCACGCCGCGCCGCTGCTGTGTGGGAAACGGCTCTGTACAGTAAACATACACATCATAGTCCGAAAATTCGTCATTTCTTTTGACGGCGCGGGAACCGCCGATCGCCATAGCGCGCACCTGCGGAAATCTTGCGTATTCGTTAAAAATATCCTGTACCATCTCTCGCTCCTTACAAAAGACCCTCCTTGCAAATACCATTTTGATTTTATCAGTATTTCCTGCCTTTTGGCAATCATTATTCCTTAAAATTTGTATAAAGCAAAAAAGTGGCGGTTTCCCCTTTCGGATACCGCCCTGTACATCTCGTCGTTTCTAACTCATATTTTTCAAAAAAATCATGTTGTTGACCGTGATTTCCGCCCGCCACCAGTTTTTGCTGACAGCCCACGCCTCCGGGTAGTCGTCCCAGTTCCAGTTCACCGCATAGCCGCCGTCCGGCATCTGCGCCTTCCCGATAAACTCGCACTCGCGCTGCACCATTTCCTGATTCTTTTCGTAAAATGCGGAATCCTTCTTATTAAAAAACTGAGACGGCTTGCAGACGTAACCGTTCTCCCATGCGGAAAGGTCCTGCGTGATATTCTTTGCCACCAGTTCCTGCAAAAGCGCCGTCAGCCGCTCCATCTCAAAGCGCTCGGTAAGCCCTGCCGCCCCGATATCCTCCCACATCTGCACAAAACAGGAAAGCACATGCATATCCTGCAGCTCACCGTTACCGCACAAGCGAAGCGAAGGTTTTCGGCGAAACGCCCATATTCTCCTGAAATACGCGCTGCAGATGCCTGCCGCTCACATGGATATCCCGCGCAAGCTCGTGCATCCGCAGAACGCCGCGCTGTGAAAGAATCTCCGCCACTGCATCCATAAAAACCGAATTTTCCCGCCGCAAATCCATTCTCCGAAGCAGCGCTTCTTCCGCCAGCCGCACCCGCTCCGCAATCCCCGTCGTCTCCCAAAGCACGCACCAGCCATGAAAAATACCCGCCCACACCACCGTAAAAGTTCCTGCATGTACGCATGGACTCCTCCGCGAAAAGGACCGCGCTCCATGCATAAAAACGGACGGCAAAAACCGATAAGCACTGACTTACCATGTTTGTGCCGCCGCCTGAGAACGCCCTGTCATCGATGCCGCAAAATAAATCCGACAGACTGTTATCCGTATAATTGACCGTAAATATAACATCCATACAGGTGTCCGGCACAACCACGTTCTCCGTGCTCACTCCGGCTTCCAACGTATAGATATCCCTGCTTCCCCAAAAGCAGCGGATATAAGGCTTTAATGCCGCGCACGGTTCAATCTCCACATAGGAATCGCTGTGGCGGTAAGGCATTGCCGTGATGGGGGTATAGTTTTTAAAGCACTTCATAATTCAGAAAAACCTTCCCTCTGCAAAAATCAAACCATTGCGTTTGCATTTATCCGCTCAATTACCTTTCGGATTCCTGTCCAGACATGCATGTCCGTAAAAATCTCCACCACACTCCCCTTATCGGTAAAGGGCGATTCCTGTAAAACAGAAAAATCCTTCAGCATACCGTTATGGACAATGTATTCTACAATCTGATTGACAAAGTAAATCTGCCGGCTGTCCATATTCGTCCCATCCAGATATTCCGCAAATGCCTCCTTCGCCGCCTTCATATCAAGTCCGATAATCTCGCGGACAAATTCTCCAAGCGGTTTCTTTCCGTACTCCCTCTCATAGTCTTCCCTCGTGCCAAGCTCTCCCCAGAGGATTTCTTCAAGAGACCTGATATCAAATTCACTTAACGGCTTATTGCTCTTTAATTTCGCAATTGCAATATGATTCTGATTCTGGCGGATATAATACTCCGCCTTTGCCTTATAATTCTTTAAATCGTCGTTTTCCAGTTCCGCCTCATGCCACTGCGTAGATAAAATATCATCCGAAAAATTTGTCTCGTATTTAACCGATTTCTGCGGAATATATTTCATCAGACTGCGAAGTTCCTCCCGCATATATTCAAACTCATCGATTCCGGCATTATCCACATAGCTTGTCTGTAAAATTCTCTGGATTAAATCCGTCTTTACCTGTATCTCCGGGATATTAGCCACACCCGCTATTGCCTTCACGTGTTTTTGCAAGTCGTTTTTTGCTCTTGTATACGGCTTATCCGAAAGGTAAGCCAGTTCCATCCCATACATCAGTGCATCAAACCGCACCGCGCCTGCGTCGTCCCCGTCCGGCAAAATAAGCGGCGCAAGCTCTTCTTTCACATCCTGCGTATCTTCATAACTGATAGACTGATAGCCTTTCACATCGGCATACAAATCAACATATTTCAAGTGCTGTTTTACCGCGAAATTTTCTCTGTTAAGTTCCCGCACTTTACCGCTCATCGTCTCAACCAGCTTTTCCCGATAAGCAGTCAGGCGTTTCACCTGACGGCTGGCATCCTGCAGCTTATAGGCAAGCTGAAATTCCAGATTAAAAATCGCACTCTGTAACGCCATCTGATTCGCCGTCGGTTTTCCCTCATTTACCCTGAAAAAAACAAAGTTTCCACAAAAATCAAAGATATAGAATTTCTGCTTGTCCTCCCCATCTATCAGTCCCGGACACAATCTGGTGCCCCTGCCAATCATTTGCCAGAATTTTGCCTTACTCAACACTTTCTTGAAAAAAACGAGATTTAACACTTCCGGCACATCAATCCCCGTATCAAGCATATCCACGGAAATCGCAATCTGCGGTAATTTTCCCCCCTCAGCGAACTCGTCTATCGCCTTTTGCGCATAAGCCGTGTAATTGTCAATCACCCTCGCAAAATCCTGCCCGTTCTTTGACAAGTGAGGATATTCTTTATTAAATATCTCATAAATTTTTTCCGCATGATTATGGTTCACCGCAAAAATAATCGTTTTTCCTAACTTCTCCCCGTAGTCAACCTTTAATCCGTCACCCATCACAACGTGAAGAACCTGCCTGATCGTATCCTCGTTAAAAAGCCATTTGTTAATTGCGGACGACTGTATTCTTTCCGGGAAATTGCCGTCCTCATCCTTAAAAGTAGCCTCATACTCCTCTTTGTCTTCCGTCGATAATTCTTCGTAGGCAATCCCCTGCTCAATAAATTTTACCTCTGATTCCACCGACAGATAATCAACCAGATATCCGTCCTTTACAGCTTGCGCTAAATCGTAACCGTAAGTCGGCACACCATCTTCCAGATCAAAGACAGCATACGTGTTTTTATCAATTTCTTCCTTCGGTGTCGCCGTCAGTCCCACCAGCAAAGCATCGAAATAAGTAAAAATATCTCTATATTTATTGTAAATGGACCTGTGCGCTTCATCACAGATAATCAAATCAAAGTGCCCGCAGGAAAAAATTCTCCCCTCCCGATCAATCGCGTCATCAATTAGATTTATCATTGTCTGATAGGTAGAAAAGACGCATCTGGCATGATAATTGGACTTTTCCTCCACCACATTAGCAACAGACAACTCCTCCGGGAACTGATTGACGAAACTTCTCTTTGCCTGTGTGACAAGAGAATTGCGGTCAGCAAGAAACAGGATGTTTCTGATCCATCCCGCATCCATCAGTGCCTTACAGAGCGCAATCACCGTTCTGGTCTTTCCCGACCCTGTCGCCATGACAAGGAGCGCTTTCCTTCGGTTTTTCTCATCAAAACTGTCGCAAATCGCCCGGATTGCCGCCGCCTGATAATATCTTCCCGCAATCTTTGTATCCGCCACAATGTTTTTTAACGACATCCTCGAGTTTCGCAGATTAAACCATTTCTCCAGATCTCTCTTGGAATAAATCCCGGACACCTGCCTCTCCGGGTACTGTCCGTCTACCATTCTTGTCTCAAAACCGTTTGTCAAAAAAACGACCGGTCTTCTCTTATATTTCCGCTCCAGACTATCCGCATAAAGTTTTGCCTGCTGCCGCCCTCTTGCCACATCTTCACAGGTACTTTTCGCCTCGATAATGGCAAGCGGTTTTTGCGCATCGTCATAGAGCACATAATCAACGCGCCCCTTTCCCGACTGATTCGGCATCCCGTCGACTTCTACCTCATTAAGCCAGTTCTTTCCCTCAATCCAGCCCGCATCCTTAAGCATTTCGTCAATGTAGATTTTCCGGGTCTTATATTCGGATAAATCCAAAGGTTTCGGCACATAGGCGGGCTGCTTTGCCTCTCTTCTTCTCGTGAGCTCTTCCTTTAACGCCTTATTCTCCTCCATCAGCGCTTTTAGGTCAACGTCCGCAAACTCACTGCGAACAGCCGTCTCTTCCGGCATTTCTTTTCTGAGAAGCGAAGCGTCAAACTGCCGCTCCTCATAATCCTTCGAGTAACAACATGCCACGAAATCAAGAAAGAGAAACAGATTTTGCAGACAGAGCGACGCCTCGTCAAAGGTAATCTTTGCTCCGGCATGAGCCGCCCGATTGCCTATCTTGCGTATCAAATCCATCCGCCGCCATAAATTCCGGTCAATAAGCGCATGAAATTCCTCCGTGCTCATCAGACTATGTAGATTATCCTGATAAGGCTTTTGCAGGGAATCATCGACAGAATACAGCCATTTTATTGCGAACTCCATCGCACGGCGGCAATTGATGACGCACGCCTCGCGGTCTATGGGGAGCAGTTTTTCGGAAGATATGGCGACCTCTGAGAAGCTGGCGAATTGTGGTTCTTTTTTTAGGTAGTCGAAATTGGTCATGGGTGGTCTCCGTCGCATATTGGCTCATTCGTTCAATAGTTCTTCTGTCCTGTAAGCAGTATATCCCTCATAATAATAACTGTGATCTATTCCCTTCATATACACTTCACGGTCATTTATTCTATCAATCAAAGCTCTTCTCAGCAGATACTTTATCTCAATATCTCTAATCGGACTTCTCTCCATGGCAAGCAGATAGTCCTCTTTATCGATCAAGCTCCAATCCACCACCATTTTCAGTTCCTGCTGCAACATCAAATCCAACCAGATTCTCATTGCCCTGCCATTGCCTTCCCGAAACGGATGCGCCACATTCATCTCCACATACTTTTCGACAATTTCATCAAAAGTGGTCTGCGGCATCTGTTCAATATTTTTAAGCGCCTCGTTCAGATAAGCAGCGGGTGCAAACCGAAAATTCCCTTTTGCAAGGTTGACTTCCCTTACTTTGCCCGCAAAATCATAAATATCCTCAAAAAGATATTTGTGTATGCTTATCAGACTATCGAGTGTTCCGGCTTGCAGTGTGTGTAAATATCCACTCTCAAACAGAGAAAGTGCCTTTTTCTTGCTTATTTTTTCCTCTGCGCTGGCAAGCTGGGCGGAATCGGTTAGGTTGAGTTTATTTTTGAGTGACATGATCAGATATCCTCCCGTTTTTTGCTCTCCACCCTTGATTCAAATAAGGTCACGCGTTTAATATCTGTTTTGGTATATGCCAAATGGTTCATTATATTTATCTCGTTCATGGAAAATCAAGAAACATTAGATAGCCTCTTGGTAATTTCTGTCATAAAATGATTGAAACTGGGTGAATTGTTCTTTTCTACATCCATATGACTGCCTATTCTTTGCGCCCATTCACTTTTACACTTACCTATCTCAATATATGTTGGACACTCTTTTTTCAACTTTGATACCCCACCCGGATAAACCACATCTGCAAGGATTTCCCATGTGCCACAGATACTATCCTGTACATATGCATGCAGTTGCTGGACTTTTGCTAATGGATATGCAGCCAGAATAGCAGCCGCATCCCCCAGTAGCCATGCCTCAACTTCTTCAACCGCAATACAAAAGACATGGTCTACAGTAATCAGATTTTGCTGAGCAACTCGATTTAACTCAGCAAGAAACTCTTCTGTATTACGTGTATCGTTATCAAGTACCACAATGATCACAGCCGAAATATACTGGAGACTTTTATTAAAACCACGTAAATATGTTGCCAAATCATTAAGCAGCTTGCCGCTTTTGGTTTCCTTTACTGTATTTTTCTTCGTAAAGCCTCCAAGCCCTTTAAATGACTTACAGTTATAGGTTATATCCCCATTTATCAAAGAAATCCTTTGCATCAGTACTTCAATTAAGGCAGCACCCGATTGATCCTCAATCAAAAATTGGAAATGCATAATTTCTTCCTCCCCTACCCAAAGTATTTGCTATACCAAAGGTCTCCCATGGAGGCGCCTTCGTCAACAAGCTCTTTAACAAAATCATAACTTGCCGCTTGCTTTGCGCTCGAAAAACCATCTGCACCTTTTTCAAGAACCCATACTTGATCTGGGGATAATGCATTCACAAAAAAAGGACTATGTGTTGTAACAAAAAGCTGCTTTAAAAACCCTGTACCCACGTTTCTTTTCATTTCAATTGCCAAGTTTGCAAGATATTGATGATATAAACCATTTTCAGGTTCTTCAACAAAAACAAGTTGACGAGGATTCCTCTCGTGAAGTAACAAATAATAAGCAAACAGTTTCAACGTTCCATCAGACATTCTCTGCGAAAAGAATGGCTGTTCAAATCCCTGCTGCCAAAATTGCAATACCATTTGTCCATTTTGTAGTTTGACCGGTTCTATTTTTGTGATATTTGGAATCTTTGTTTGAATATCCGCAAGAATTTTCTTAAATTCGCTCGGATTCTCGCGATACATATATTGAGCAACATTATTTAAATTACTTCCTGTTCTGTTTAAATACTGAACTGGTGCAGCCGTTTGAATTTGACGCGCCGCATCAGGCGCAAAATAGCAAAGATACCAGCTTTTTAAAAAAGCAAGAAACATTTCGATACGAGAATACTGCTTCATCGCACCTAAAGTAACAATTCCCAGTTTTCTTGTATCAGAAAGTTCCACGATTTTTTTATCACCAACGACTGATCCATCTTCATCCTGACCGCCCTCAACTCCTTCGAATGCATATCCTTTGCCATCTATAAGATAAAGAAAAGAAAGCGGCCATCCTCTTTTGATTCCAGGTCTGCGTTGGCGAAGTCGTTCTTCTTTCACATAGGGTCTATCCATTTTGTCTTTTGCGATTGTTAATTCGTATGTGATAGGACGCGAATTGTAAGTTTCTTTATAATAAATTTCAAAATGAATAGGTTCATTACTATTTTGAGAAACCAGATGATCATATCCGCCTCGATTATTAGCATCACAGGCAGTTTCAACATCGGCAGAAAGACAGTCTGAGATAAAACCAAATGCGTCGGCAAGAGTACTTTTCCCATTTCCGCTAGCTCCAATAATTGCAACCATATTGCCCAATTCATCTCCCGTTTGATCGCTGAACAATTTCCCCATTTTTATATTTTTTAAAGAACCATAGTTTTTTATTGCAATTCCAAGTATTTTCCCCATACTTATGAAACACCTCCAAATTTAATTTGCTAATTGATTTTGTTTACTACTATCTTGCAAGTAGTATAGGAAAGTTCTTAATTCTCATCATACAGCATAGTAATTACATTGTAAACAAGGGCTGCTTTAACCAAAATATTTCTGCATCAGGCTGTCAAACAAAAGCTGTAATTCATTAATGGATTGCTGTGTTGTGGATTTTAGTTTATCCACCTTTTTTGTAAAATCACAAAACTGCTGTTGAATCCTCAATGGTGGAATAATTATCTTTCTTTGCTTTAATGAATTAAATTCAATATTATCAGCTGTGACCGCTCTTACCGCAGATAAAATGTCTTTTTCATGCATCTTGAATTGAACAGCTAAGAATCTTGTCAAAACATCTTTTTTAGGAATAAATACTTTCAAATCTTGATTAACGGTAACAGGAACAGCATTAATTGCCACTGGTAATGTATGCTTTAAAATACCACTTCTAATAACCATTATTACTGAATTGACAGGAACCATTTTTGCAGTACTATTATCCACGCCAAGCTGATTTATATGAATCTGACTATCATATAGTACATCCGTCTTCATATCTTTTGAAGAAACCCACGGGATATTCCCGTTCTCATAATATTCTGGATGTGCTTTTGATGGTGTTCCACCACCGTATATGTCGTCACATGCATCTTCAACAGTACCTATTTCCCAACCTTTCTCGTTATGGATTGGATCCCCAAACATTTCCACAAACCGAGATTTAATCAAATCATCCAAAAGCCGAAGCTCCTCTTGCCTCTTCTTTAGCAACCCTTCCACTTTATCAATTCTATTTGCAATATCACATTGCGTCTCCATATTCGGATAAGGAATCGTCGTATTGTCAAATTCCTTTTTCACTATATGCTTCATAGTTGCGCCATGAGTTTTTGATTCCATTTCACGAAGTTTATGGTGCACTGCATAGACAAAAAACTGCTTATCTATTTCTAACTTATCAAACACAACTTTAAAAATATGCTGATTTAACAGTGCTTTGCCTTTATCCCATATGTAAACACCCAGACTTGCTGACCACGAGATAAGCACGTCTCCATTATTAATTTCAATTCTTTCTGGATATTCCCCTGAATAGAAACCCAAATCATATGCATTTCCTGTTAAATCCTGTATTCTGATAATTGGCAACCCTTCCGTTCCCCTGTCTTCGGGTTTAAATGCATATCCATTTATATACGTTGCAACATCACCTAAACGAACTGTATTTGACATTTATTCATCACCCCATATATTTTTCTTGACAGCACGGTTCTTTTATTCTATGCCAACTCTAAAAGAAGCTGTTTCCTACCGAAAGATCTTGCATATTCAAGATTCTGTCGGCTTACATGCTTCTTTTTTAATTAATGCAATTCATCACCACCGTAACCATCATTTCCATCTCCTCCGGCCGGGACTCCGCAATCATAATGGTCAGCGCAACCAAAGTATGATCGTCAATCAGTTTTTCCCCTTCTGTCGAAAATTTTGACAAAAGTATTTTTCCCCATTACTCACACCTCCCCCGACTCCTCCAGCATCCCCTTAAGTTCCCGCAGTTCCTCCCCAATCTGCCGTTCCAGCTCAAATATCTGTTCCAGTATTTCCCCTGTCGGCGGGTATTCTACGGGCACATATTCCTGCTTCTTATATTTGTTAATCGACAGGTCGTAGTCGTTATCCGTAATCTCCTGCTTTGACACGAAAAACGACTTCTCCGTTCTCGCCCTTTCTGTTTCCCTGTCCCTGTTGTGAAACCGTTCTATTATGTCCGGAATATCATTTTCATTTATAGGGCTTCTCTTATCATCCAGACTGAAACCGTCCGCCTGCATATCATAAAACCAGACTTGATCAGTCCCGCCATGGTTGGTCTTTGTAAAAATCAGAATCCCTGTGGAAACACCTGCGTATGGCTTAAACACCCCGGGCGGCATGGAGATCACTGCTTCCAGTCTCTGATTTTCCAACAGTTCTTTTCTGATATCTTTATGCGCTTTTGAAGACCCAAACAGCACACCATCCGGAACAATGCAGGCACATCTGCCGCCCACTTTCATCATCCTCACAAACAACGCAAGAAACAAAAGTTCCGTCTTCTTTGTCTTGCATACCTTAAGCAGATCCGCGGACACCGCTTCCGCATCAAGACTCCCCTTAAAAGGCGGGTTCGCTAAAATCAGGGAATACTTATCTGCGTCCGGATTTTGTTCCGACAAACTGTCCCTGTACTCGATAAAAGGATTCTCCACACCGTGGGTCATCATATTCATGGCGCCGATGCGCAGCATGGTTCTGTCCATATCATAGCCATGAAACATATGATTCATATAATGGTCTTTTTTCACTTTGTCATAGAAGATTTCTTCCTTGTGTTTTTCCTTCAGATATTCTCCTGCGGTCACAAGAAATCCAGATGTGCCGCAAGCCGGATCGCATATCACATCCTCCGCGGAAGGTTTCATCAGTTCCACCATCATACGGATAATATGTCTCGGCGTGCGAAACTGTCCATTTAACCCCGACTGCGCAATCTTAGAAAGCAGATACTCATATACATCTCCCCTGATGTCAACATCCTTCACCTGCTCCATCAGTGCAAAAATATCGTCCAGTGAATCCACCACCTTTGACAAAAGAAGGGGCGTCGGCAGCTTAAAGATTGCGTCATCCATATACTTTGCATAGGCGCTATCCTTGTCTCCATGCAGATTTTTCATGAACGGGAACACCCATTCCTGCACGACCGAATACATTTTCTGCGCCGGGAAGTCATGGAACACAGACCATTTCAAGTTTCTTCCCTCCACCTCTCTGTCTCCGACGCTTACCTGCCCGGCAAAAATACTCTGAAAGGGCAGTCCAAGCATAATACTCTCTTTCTCCCGCATGGTATCCGAAACATCCAAATCATGAATGAATATCAAATAGGTAATCTGCTCGATCACTTCCAGCGGATTCACCAAACCGCCCGCCGCAAACGCATCCCAAAGGGCATCTATTTTATTTCTCAGCTCTCCTGTAACCATCACGCCTCATCCTCCCAATTCCATTTGTATTTTGTATATCTGCCGCCGCCTATCTTAATAATCTTTCCATCCTTTACCAAATCGTTAAGCGTCCTCTGCACCGTAGTCTGACTGATATCAGAAAACATCTGTACCAGTTCTCTTTTCGTTATCACGCCGATATGTTCCTTTATTTCCTCTGCAATTCTGTCCGGTTTTGACATTTTATGCCGGGTAACTATTTTTGCTCTTTCAAAAAACTCCCGGTAAGCTGCTGCAGTTACGCCAAGCATATATTTTACAAAGAAGCTGTAATCATTCCGATTCTCATGCCAATCTGCCGAGCTATCTGCCAGTGCCTCGTAATATGCCTCCTTAGACTGCTCAATCAATTTTTCTATACTAATATACTTACCCACAAAATACCCTGCTCTGTACAATAAAAGCAGTGTCAATAATCTGCTCATCCTGCCGTTTCCGTCTTTGAAAGGGTGAATGCACATAAAATCCAGAACAAACATGGGGATGATCAGCAATAAATCCGCCTGTCCTTCCTCTTCAACCTTTCCATACGCCTCGCATAGCCCTTCCACCGCTTCCTTTGTCTCCCACGCCGGAACGGTCTGAAATCTCACCCTCTTATTTCCTGTTTCGTCCTGCTCTTCAATCACGTTATCCACAACTTTATAGACACCGCCTGTCCACGTTCCTTCAAACTTATACAGATCACGATGCAGCTGTAAGATAAAGGAGGCTCTCGCCGGAATATGCTCATAGTTCTCGTGAATCGTATTAAGTACATCGCGATACCCTGCTATTTCTCTTTCGTCCCTCGACTTAGGCTTCGTCTTATCTAAAACAAGTTTCCTCAGCTGCTCATCAGATGTATAGATACCCTCAATTCTATTTGAACTTTCCGTGCTCTGTATTTTCGCAATCTGCACCAAATCTTCCAAAACATCCGCATGCCTGTCCGCTATCAGACGCTGTTCTCCCCGAAACTCATGTATCGTGGTTAAATATCCTACAATTTCAGGCGTCAGGAGGCTCTGCCATTTATTTCCATAATCATAATTTTTCAAACATATCACCCCTGTTATGTCAAAATTTCAAACAATTTATTCTATTATAATATCTTGTAATTACGTCAATGTCAATATTAATTTCGTCTTTAATCAAAAAAAGACTAAATTAAATCATAAAAAGGCGCATTTAAAACACCAAACTGAAACTTTCCATTCTCATTCTAATCGAGTTAGGAAGATTCTTCTTCCCCTACTCGCCGCGCGCCCCATGTGCCGCTTTAGCGGCATACTTCCTCAGCATGGGGCTGCGCATCAAAAAAAGAGCCCCGAAGGACTCCATCAAAAAATTCACGCTCAACAAAAATGTAACTTTGTCCAAATATTTTCATCCCATAGTCTCCCGCCGATACACCCACAACAGACAAAGGCACAAAAACACATCCGCCAAAAACCACGCGCACACTTCTCCCCAGAATACACCCGCCTGACCGATCTTCTTTGTCAGGAAAAAGGCGCAGCCCACCCGCATAGCAAGCTGCAAAAAACTGGAGCACATGGGCAGCAGCGTATTTCCCATCCCCTGCACGCACGCCCTAATTATATAAAGCAGATACAAAAGCCAGAAAAAGGCGGCAAGAATTTCAAGAAACGCACAGCCGACTTCCAATGTCTGCGCCAATACCTTTTCCTCCCCCGAAAGAAAACACCTCAGAATGGGCTCGCCAAAGGTTAACATAACAAAAGACATAGCCACTGAGGTCGCAACCCCCAGCACACAGGCTGCGCCAAACCCCTTTTTTACTCTCTCGTAGTCGCCCGCTCCCACATTCTGCCCTGTGTAAGATACCACCGCGTAACTGTAAGAAACCGCCGCCGTCTCCAATAAACCGTAAAGCTTATTCGCCGCCGTAAATCCCGCCACAAAAATAGTGCCGAAGCCGTTGATAACCGACTGCACAGCGACGCCGCCCATCCCGGTGATCACATTCTGCAGTCCCATTGGAATCCCAAGCGCAAGAAGCTGCCCGAGCCTTTCCGGCTGTATCGCAAAATCCGCCCGTCCGGGTCTTACAAAACCGCCTCTTTTTATCGCCCAAAGACAATATACTGCCGAAAAAAGCTGTGAAAGCAGGGTGGCAAACGCCGCGCCAAAAACCCCCAGATGCAGTATCACCACAAATATGAAATCCAGAACAATATTGCAGACCGCCGCCAGAGAGACCGCAATCAGCGGTGTCCTGCTGTCACCCGCCGCCCGCAGAAACGCAGCCAGACTGTTATACCCAAAAGAAATGCACACCCCGCCATAGAGCGTCCGCAGATAGACCTGCGCCATCCCAATCATATCCTGCGGCGTATGGAGCAGCGCCAATATGGGTTTACATAACACTTCTCCAACCGCCGTAAATAAAATACTTAAAATAAGACAGAGGAAAATACTGCCGCCCATGTCTTTTTTCAGTTCCTCTTCATCCCTGCTTCCAAACCGTTTTGCCATACTGATAGAAAATCCCTGCGTGATTCCCTGCACGCACCCAAACATGACAAACACCAGCCACTCTGTCGCACCCAGAGCCGCCAGTGCCGTCACACCAAGATATTTTCCCACGATCATCGTGTCCACAAAGGTATACAGCTGTTGAAACACATTGCCGACCATCAGGGAAAAGGCAAATCCAAACAGCAGGGCAAACGGGCTGCCCTCAGTCATGTCTTTCGCACTTTTCATCGCATTCCAAAACCTGCCCTCTCCGCCTATTCGGAAGGAATCTCCGTTTCCGCCGTTTCCATGCCCTCCGGCATCCCCACATTCGTCTCCGCATTCTGGGACGCCTCAAAGGGATCTTCATACTCCTTCTCTTCCTCCTCGCCCCAGAGCGAATCCCATTCCTTGTGCTCACCCTCCGTATTCATTGCCGCCATCTCTTTCGCCATCTTATAGATATCCATGTTAAAATCCATCAGCTTCTTTTCGTCCTGTGCGGGCACGCGGTCGCCGCGGCTGATCCTTCTGGCGATCTCCAGACACTTCGCCATCTCCTCGCCGTACTCTTTCCATGCGTCGCCCTGCTGCTCTGCCACCACGCTGTTAAAGATGCCGACTTCCTGCTCTATCAGTTCGTCGAGGGTCTTCTCGTTTTTGTCGATCTGCCCGGAAAGCTCGTCGATTTTCTCCTGCAGTTCCTTTTCCCGCTGCAGGTAAGCTTCGGAGAGCTCAAAAGTCACGCCCTGCTCCTCGCTCTTCTTTCTCGCCTCCTCCATTTTTTTGCGGTTTTCCTCCCGCTGTTTTACAAAATCCCTTTTCTCTCCCCTTAAAAGGCTGAGCTGCTGTCTATACGCTTTTTGTGCTTCGCCAATTTTCATAAGTTGTAAACCTCCCGCCTGACTTCTAATTCCACCCACAGTGTTACTTATAATATCGGCATCCTGGACGAATTTCAACAGGTTCAGAAATTTCTGCAGGCTGCAAAGAATTCCTATTGCCTGCCCCGGATTAGTCGTGGTATAGTAGTGTACATACGATTATCAGACATAAAAAACAGGGAGGTAAAAACATGGCGGAAGAACATAAAAAGGGCTTAGATGCCGGGCTGGTAGGAAACGATTTGGAAAACTGCTGCAGAAAAGAGACGACATGCGGACAGTGTCAAAAAAGCAACTGTATCATCGGATACGGAAAACAGTGCATCAACGATTACAAACAGGCGCCTAAAAAGGAGGTTACGCAGGGAATGGCTCATATTCCCACGATGGACTTCAAGGTGTTTGACGAGGTGGAACTGGAAACGGCGATCGCGCATATCTTGAAAGAGTGTAAGGACTGCAAAGAAGATCATACGGAGGACTGCATCATCAATGTCATAAGGAGCTGCTACGAGGTGGGGCTTTTAGGCGACGTGCAGCCGTATGAAGGCAGCGCCCTGCAGTATCTGATGTATATCAAGGAGAACTTCCCTGATAAGTCTCTCCAGATCGCCGATCTTTACAGGAGCTGACAACGAAGCGTCCCCGTCACGGGACGCTTCTGTCATTTTCACTTTCTCACAATCCGGTAATAAGTCCCCGCCGTCATCACATAACTTCCCCCGTAGAGAAGCGCAACCACCGTCGCCACACCCACACAGCAGCGGATCAGAAGCCCGGTGTCAAAAAACCGCAGCGCCGCCAGTAGCCCGTTCACCATCACAAGTCCCGCCGCCGTGTGCAGAAGCGCCCCCGCAAGAGGCAGGAAAAACACGAGAAGAATCTGCCTGCGGATCGTTCCTCGGATTTCCGCGTCGCTCATGCCGACCTTCCTCATAATCCCGAAACTGTCCTGATCCTCGTACCCTTCCGACACCTGTTTAAAGTACATGATGAGCAGCAGGCACATAAAGAACAGAAGCCCGAATACCATACCGATAAAGAGCAGACCGCCGTTCATGGATCGGTCCTCATCCCTGCCATCCAGACCATTATCAAGCCGCAGAAAACCCTGCTGCCCCTGACACCACACCGACCACGCTTCGATAAAGGCGTCCCGCTCCGTCTCCTTCCCGTCAAGCAGAATGCTGAGACGCCTCTCGCCGCTGTGCAGAAACCCTTCCAGATCGGTCACGCCGTTCGTCACCGCCCACGCCGACACAAACCGGTCAAACGCCTGCCAGTCCTTCACCACAATCACATACTGGGCGGTAAAGTTGAACATCCTGTTTTTTGCCTGCGGAAAAGGATAAATCCGCTCCGGCTCCTCCTTGACCGCCGCCTCCACACCCAAAAAGTTTACACTGTCATACCCGAAAGACGAACCCGTGGAATACAGCAGCACTTCGTCCTCCTCCAGACTTTTATTCTGCCCTTCCAGACGGTTATAGTCATCCAGCAAAAGCAGCGTGACAGCGAACTGGTCGGCAAATTCCAGTCCGGCGGCGGACACAAACGCATTGCTTCCCTCGACCCTTCCGCAGTTAAGTGCCATGGCGTAGTAATCGTCCAGCCGCCATACCCCCTGCCCGTGCTCTTCTGAGAGTTCCGCCGCCTTCTCCCTCGCCTTTTCCGCCACGTCGCTGCTCTCCGAATAGGAAGCCTCCATATCATAAGGGTAATCGTAGTAGGCGATCTGATCCATCCCCGTCCATAAAGTGACCGTACAAGTCAACGTAATCAGAAGCATCGTGGAGAAGATGCAGATATTGGACAGCCCCGCCGCATTCTTTTTCATGCGGTACAACATGCCCGAGATGGTCACCTGATTGGACGGTCTGTAGTATATGTTTTTCCTTTTCTTCAAAAACCGCAGGAAAGCCACGCTCCCTGAGGTGAACACAAAGTACGTGCCGAGCACCACCAGAAATACTGCCAGAAAAAAGTCTGTAAAAATCATTTCGTCCAGTTTGCTTGTGACGGAAATATAATAGCCGCAAACAAGCAAAACGGCGCCAACCGCAGACCACAGCGCGATCCGCCGGGGCTCCTTCTCCCCCTTCCTGCTCTCGGACAAAAGTTCTGTCGGCTTCATGCGGTAAAAGCTCCACAGGCTTTTGACATAGACGCAGAGAAAAACAGCCGCAAAATACCGGAGCGTCTCGATGACCGCATCCATGGAAAAACGAAACGCCACATCCACAGGTAACCGCGACATGCGAAGCAGCAGGAGAAACATCAGCTTATTCAGCACAAAACCGAGTATGACCCCCGCCGAAACGCTGACCAGATACATTCCCAGATTTTCCCAGAAAAGCATGATGCCGATGTGTTTGCGTTCCAATCCCAAAAGACTGTAAAGTCCCAGCTCCCGCTTCCGCCGCTTCTGTAAAAAACTGCCCGCATAGATAAGAAACAACAGCAGAATGATGGAGAGCAGCCCCTTTCCCAGCGCGAGCATCAGCCACGCATACGCCGCCTTTGGCAGTCTCTCCATCAAGTCGTTGTGCAGAAGGGAAGAGAACAGGTAATAGCTGAACACGGAAAAAAAACACGCCATGAGATAGGGACGGTAAACCAGCTTATTCTGCCTCACCCCTCTGAACGCCATGACCGGCAGTAATTTCATTCTATTCATAGTCACACTCACCTCCCAGCTCCCTCTATGCCTGCCCTTCAACGTCAACATCACCCGCCGTATATTCCTGCCCGTCCTGCGCCTGCATCACCGTCAGGGCGTCCGATATCATACGATACATCTCGTCACGGCTCCGCTCTCCCCGGTAGATCTGGTGAAACACACAGCCATCCTTGATAAAAAGCACCCGCCCCGCGTGCGCCGCCGCCTGCATGCTGTGGGTCACCATGAGAATCGTCTGCCCCTCCCCGTTTATCTCCCCGAAAAGTTTCAAGAGTTTTCCGGACGCTCTGGAATCCAGCGCCCCCGTCGGCTCGTCCGCCAGCACGATATCGGGATCCGTTATCAGGGCGCGGCAAACCGCCGCCCGCTGTTTCTGTCCGCCCGACACTTCATAGGGGTATTTATCCAGAAGGTTCGCGATCGCCAGTTTGCGGGCAAGAGGCAAAAGACGCTCCTCCATCTCCCGGTAAGGCATTCCTGCCAGCACCAGAGGCAGGAAAATATTGTCCCGCAGGGACATGGTATCAAGCAGGTTAAAGTCCTGAAAGACAAAGCCCAGATGGTCGCGCCTGAACGCGCACAGGTCTTTCTGGCTCACTTTGGAAAGCTCCTGCCCGTTAAGCAGCACCTGTCCGCTGGTTGCCGTGTCCAGAGAAGCCAGAATGTTTAGGAGCGTGGTCTTTCCCGAACCGGACTCCCCCATGATTGCCACATACTCCCCCTCTTCCACGGAAAAGTTCACGTCGTTTAACGCCTGCACCTTGACCGAGCCGAAGCGGGTGGTATATATTTTCTTCACATTTTTTACAGTTAACAGTGACATGTCGTCCTCCTTGTCTGTTTTCTCCTAATGATAAGCAAAAAGGAAATGTGCTGCCATGGATCCGGCTTACATTTCCCTCTCGTAACTTACATTTTTGTAAGGATTACCTCCTGCGCGATACCGAGAAACACCTTCGTTCCTCCGCCCCGCTTCGACTCTACATGGATGGACAGCCCCAGCCTGTCCATGATCTGCCTGCACAGATACAGCCCGATGCCCGTGGACTTATTTTCCATGCGCCCGTTATATCCCGTAAATCCCCGCTCAAAAATCCGCGGCAGATCGCTCTCCTCGATGCCAATGCCCGTGTCCTCAATGACAAGATAGCCGCAGCCATCCGTGACACGCACACCCCTTTCGTCCGTCCCGTATATGGAGATAGCACCCTCCTTCGTGTACTTTAGCGCGTTGGAAAGCACCTGCTCTATCACAAAGGAAAACCACTTGCCGTCCGTGACCACATAGGTATGACATGCCTCCAACTGCAGATCGATCCCCGCCCCGCTGAACAGAAGCCAGAACTTTTTTAGCGCCTTCTTCACCAGCTCGTCCACGTCCAGCCTTTCAAAAGAAAGATCGGAGGAAATGCTCTCCATTCTGGCATAGTGGAGCGCCATATCCACATACTGTCCCGTCTTGAAAACTTCCTCCCGGAGCTGTTTTGCGATCTGCCTTTCCACATCACCGTCCGCCGTTTTGCTCTCATTTTCGCCTGCGGCTGCGTTAATGTTCTGTAAAAGCAGGTCCATAGCCGAGAGCGGCACCTTGATCTGGTGCGTCCACATGGTATAATAGTCCGCCATGTTCTGCTGCTTCTCGTCAAGCTGTGTAACCAGCGCCTTTTTCTCCTCCTCCTGCGCCATAATAATCTGCTGATAAACCCGCTCCATGCCTGAGGAGGTCTGCGGCAGGCTGTCACTTCTCTCCTCCGCCGACAGGATATTCGCCAAAGCCTTATACTTTTCCCGGTATTTCATATAATCCCACATAAGAAAACAGCCGCCGAAAAAAGCCGCAAGCCCCAGCGCATAGGTCATATTCGCGAGCACGCCCTCATAGCCGTAGAGCGCGGCTACCATCAGAAAAAGACACGCTTCAATCACATAAAATAAAACCGGGGCAAGCCGCTCACGCAGATAAGCCGCCGGTATATGGGTTTTCTTTTCCATTATTCCGTCTCCCCCAGCAGATACCCCACGCCCTTCTTCGTCTGAATCAGCTCTGACAGCCCGATTTCCCCAAGCCGCCTGCGCAGGCGGTTCATGTTCACCGTGAGGGTATTGTCATCCACAAAACACTCGTCGTCCCAGAGCCGCTTCATCAGCAGATCCCTGCTGACCACGCCGCCCGACGCCTCGAAGAGTGTCTGTAAGATGCGGAACTCGTTTTTTGTCAGTTCAATGCGCATTCCCTGCCAAGAAAGCGACATATCCGTCATATTTAGCAGCGCGCCCCGGTACTCTGACACCGTCCCCGGTGCCGTGAACGCATAGGCACGCCTTAAAAGCGCCTGTATCTTTGCCTGCAATATCTCCAGATCAAAGGGCTTTACCACAAAGTCGTCGCCGCCCATATTGACCGCCATCACCACGTTCATGTTATCCGAAGCCGACGAGATAAATATGATCGGCACCTGCGATACCTTACGGATTTCGCCGCACCAGTAGTAGCCGTTGTAAAAGGGCAGACCGATGTCCAGCAGCACAAGCTGGGGATTGCAGGATGCAAACTGCCCCATCACATCCGAAAAATCTTTGACCGCCTCAACCTCATAGCCCCACTTTTCCAGATATTTGCCGATCTGCTCTGCGATGACTGCGTCGTCCTCCACCACAAGTATTTTGTACATTGTAATCATTACCCCTTTTCTGAAGCCCGTAAGCCAATTCGCCGCTCGCCCAGAGTGAGTAAACTCCCTCCGGCTCACTTGCGCTCATTGTATCATAACTCCGATTGCCTATCTATACCATTTCGGATTCTTCCGGCAAAAGAATCTGCAGACCCCAAAGTCTTGTCAAAAGGCTGATTGCTTCCTATAATGAAATTAAGTATATTACAGAGAATATAGAATCATATGCTGCCGGAGAAAATTAGGAGTTATGAGGAGATTACCGCATGGAAATCATAGCTTATGAAATGAAATACGAAAAAGATCCTATTGAAAAAAGTGATATCAAGTGTATTCCTTTTTCGCAAAAGTATTTTCAACAATACATGAAAATATATAATGCCTGCTTTTATGAAATGCGAAAATCTCTTGATATCAAGCCCTATCATTTTTTGAGCGATTATGAACAAATCAGAGAAAAGAGCAAAGATATTTTCCTTCTTATATGTGAGACGGAAATTATTGGTTCTGTCGCATGTTATGGAAGTGAAATAGATGATTTGATAGTCAACAGGAAATTTCAACATAAAGGATATGGAAAGCAGCTTTTATTGTGGGGAATGAATTATATCCGCCAATGTAGTAATGAGCCTATTTTGTTACATGTTGCAAAATGGAATGAAAAAGCTGTCATGCTGTACGAAAAAGTTGGATTTGTGATTACCAATACAGAAAGGGTACGTTAGGTTTCCCCTGTCGATACCATCGGCGTGTGGACGCTACGAAATTTACCACCTCTGCTAACTATTCGGGCAAAGCCATATTAATATATGCACATTATAAATCTCTTATTCCTTTTTGTAAAAAGGCTCGTTATTCCATATAGGCAGGCACAAACATGAAAAAAGACTATAACTTTCACCGTCATAGCCTTTCTCTCAAAAATCATTCTATCATTATCTGTCCGCCGTCTCAGATTTCCTTCGCCTTACCAACAATCCCCCGCACCGTCAATGCAATCCCCACCACACAGCACCCGATCAGCGCAAGCCATCTGATATTGCCGTCAACCGTATCAACATTCCAGATCAAGGGTTGGAACGCGGGAAGGGAACGCTCGACCCCAATCCACCTGTTGACCAGATAGTTAGCAAAGAATCCATAAACCCCGACTAACGTCGTGCATATGCCGGCTTTTAAAAATCCGTTGCAGTTTACATAACGTATCAACAGGAACACAAACCACGCAAGCAGCAGACACGGAAAGGATATCTTCGGCGCAAGATGCCCAAACTCAGGGGATTTCACATACACCCCGATCACTGACATCATCAGTATATACAGGAACGTATCGACAGCCATCACCGTCAGCCCCTTATAGCTGCCAAGCAATGCTTTTAACGGCTGCGCATATACCGCAAACGGCAGAAAGCAGACCGAAAGTCCGAACAGGACCGTCGCCGACACAAGGAAAAACCATGTCCCGTGCGTATAAATGCAAATCACGCCAAACAACAGGAACAGACTTGCCGTAAATGTCCCCATCGTCCAGAGCAGCTTATGATCCGGCATCATCAGCGGCACAATGCTAAGTGACGCCGCCACAAGCAATGCAGCCAGCACGATAAAAAACCAGTCCAGCGCCGCACCGGTCGCCAGATTTACAATCAGACAGACCAGCACCGGAATCATAAAAATACCTGCAATCGCCGCGCCGATCACAGCGGACTTCCTCTTAAAAAGTTTTGCCTGCCTGTGAAGCACGTCCACGGTTTCTGTCTCCAGACTGTTCTCCATCTCCTCACTCCTCATCTGCCGTAAAAGCGCGGAACAATCCATGCAGTCCGTCAGATGTTCCTCCACAAGCCCTCTGCTCTCCTCACTGCAGATCTGATCCGCATAGAGGGGAAGTAAATCCTTTATCACATTACAATTCAGTTTCATGAATCCCCATCCTTTCCATAAGCTTACATTTGGCACGGTGGTATGTGACCCTCGCCCAGCTCTCCGTCCTGCCGCAGATCCCGCTGATTTCCCGAAAGGACATCTCTCCGAAAATCCGCAGCTCAAACACCTTGCGGTAAGGCTCTTCCAGTTCTTGTAACGCCTGATGAATCTGGCAGGACGTGTCCTTGTCTTCCACTTCCCGCGCAATATCAATACCACTGTCGGCATCCGCATCAGGCGGCATGGGTGCGGCACGCTTTGCCTGCCGCCTCATTTCATCGACAAAAAGATTTCTGGCAATGGAGCAGAGCCATGTCACCGCGTTTGCTTCCCCGCGAAACGAAGCGTTTGTGGTAAATGCCTTATAAAACGTCTCCTGCGTGATTTCCTCCGCCATATGTGTCTTTCCCGCAAGCGACATCACATAGGAATACACCCGCATATAGTACGTCTGATACAACTTTTCAAACGCCTCTTTCTCCATCTGCCATCACCTCTTTTTCCGTGCTTTCATGGGTTAGACGGATTCATTTCTGTTTTGTTACAACAATTCTACAATTTTTTTGTACGTGATACATGCCATTAATAACCGAGCGCATTTTCAACCGCTTTCTTGATGACCGTGCTGGAATTGGTTGCGCCCGACACCGCGTCCACATCTATTTTCTGCTCCGCAAGCATATCACTGATAACCGCCTCCGCGGCTTTTCCCCGCTCCTGCTTATGTTCCAAAATAATAATGTCTGTCATCTCCCCGTTTCGCACCGTCACCTCCACTTTTGCATAGATAAAATTCACGTCATACTCCCCGACATAGACGCCGTCGGGAATCGCGGACAAATCTACGCTGCCTATGACCGTTTCCTTTACCGCATTTTGGTAATCCGCCACGCTTTTCAGATAGACAGCCGTGCAGAGCAGACCAATCAAAAATAAGAAAATGGCGATACACATAATGATCCTTCTTTTCGTAAATTTTTCTCTCATCACTACCTCCATAATTCCGCTTCGCGGAGAAGTTCTTCTCCCCTATTCTGCTGCAATTGAACGGTACAGCATGGAAAATCCATAGTCCAGAAACTGCTCTTTCGACAAGCCCATCGCCTTCTCAATATATGCTTCTTTGTTTGCGGCAAGCTGTATCATTCCGGACAGCATACCCCAAAAGTTTAATATGGCAGGCATGATTTCCAAATCGTTCCGCAGTTCCCCGTTTTCCATGCCTGCTGTCAGAAAATCCCGGAGCTTTTCATTGATTTCTTCCCCGACCAGATATGTCTCCTTTTCCTCTGGCAGATAGTTCCGGTTTTCAAAATCAATGTTGATCTTGCTAAGCGCCATATCGAAATAAAACGGAAACTCTTCCTGATACTGCACCAATCCACGGCAAATCAGTTCATATCTGCTCTTCGTGCTTTCCTGCTGCGCCAGAGCGGAATCTATGTAATCATAAAGTTTTTTCATGCTGCCCAATACTAAAATGCCGACGATTTCCTCCTTGTTCTCGAAATATACATACAGCGTCGCCTTACTGTACCCTGCTGCTTTCGCGATATCATCCATGGAAGTAGCGGCAATGCCCTTTTTCATAAAAAGGTCGGACGCCGCGGACGCAATGTTTTCGCGGTGAACGTTTCTCGGTTCCTTCTTTCTTCTGCCCATGTGTTCCTCCTTTCCGAATGTCATACCACTTCCCGGCAAAATTTATTAAACTATCAGTTTAATTATATGAGATATCTTTTCTCCTGTCAATGGCTGTAGGGAGCGCAAACTTTATTTTCCGCTTTTTTTAATTTACCTATTGACCTTCACGCTGCGTCATAGTTTATTGTATAAAACGGGAGGTACAAAACTTTCAAACACCGCGGAGGATTTGAAAAATGGCTGAAAAACTTATGTCTGTCCATGAAGTTGTCAAACTGACCGGCATTACTGCCCGCACACTTCATTATTATGATGAAATCGGGCTTTTGAAACCGACGGAAGTTACCGAAACCGGCTATCGCATGTACGGCGATGCAGCGCTTAGCCGTCTGCAGAATATTTTATTGTTTCGGGAATTACAGTTTCCCTTAAAAGAAATCAAAGTAATTCTTGACAGCCCTGATTTTGACCCATCGGAGGCAATTGCCCAGCAAATCAGGCTGCTGGAATTACAATATAAACACATCGGGAAACTGATTGACTTTGCACGCAAGATGCAAAAGAAAGGAGTAACTAAAATGAATTTTGAAGTTTTTGACAGAAGCGAAATTGAAACGTATGAAGAGGAGGTCAAAGCGAGATGGGGCAATACCGACGCATATCGGGAATACCGCCAGAAAACTGCCGTCCGAAATGAAGACAGCTGCAACAAGCTTGCCAGCGAACTACTAAATATGTTTTCTGAATTAGGAGCATTAAAACATTTCCTGCCTGATGCCGACGAAGTACAGGAGAAAATCTCTTCCTTGCAAAAGTTTATAACCGAAAACTACTATACATGTACCAATGAAATCCTTAGCGGATTAGGGGAAATGTATGTGTGCGATGAACGCTTTCAGAAAAATATTGACAGAGCGGGCGGAGCAGGAACAGCCGACTTTGTCAGACAGGCTATTGCTGTGTATTGCGGGAAAGAGAATATGTAATAAAGTCGGGGCGGCACGAAAATGCCGCCCTTTCCATGAATCCCTATGTCTCCCATCATCTCTCCACCAGATTTAACCGTCGCAGAGTCGTGACCACCGGCTTATAAATCAGAAAAGTAATCCCCGCGTTCAGCCCGCCCTTCAAGAGATTGAACGGCAGAAATGCGGTCAGCAGTAATGCCTCCACCGCCTCCCGCGGATAGCCCATGTAGACCGGGGCAACCAGCCAGTTCCAGAGCATCATCACCGCGATCTGGCACGCCACCCCACAGACAAGAGCCGCCACCGCGCCAGACCGTGTGTGGTGCCTTTTGTAGAGAAATGCCGCCGTACACGCAAAGGAGCAGCTTGAAATCATATTCATCATGCATCCCCAGACGCCAGTGCTGCTAATCGTAATCATTTCCACAATTGAAACGATCACCGCCATCGCCAGTGAAGTGAGCGGTCCAAAGATCAGACCGCCGATCACGATCACCACGTCCTTCGGGTCGTACTTTAGAAAAAGTACAACGGGAATGCGCCCGACCGCCACCGCTATGTACGCGAGCGCGCACAACATCCCTACTGTTGTGAGTTTCTTTGTCCTGCTGTTTTTCATTTGCCATTCCTCCTAAAATAAATTAACACCTGAAAGTACCTCTGCCTTTCAGGTGTTATGATTTTAGGTGTACTGAAAATGCCATCAGAGCAGTTGGACGATAAAGAGTGCACAAATCATTGCCAGAGTTCTTCTGACAATCTCAATACACCTTCTTTAATCCGGACTATACCGTCGGTTCCGGAATTTCACCGGACCCCGCGCTCTCGCGCCCGCGGACTGTCACCGCCGATCGGGAATTTCACCCTGCCCTGAAGACATTACGACTATTCAGTTGTTTGAAAGAGTATAGCATACGGAAAAAGCGGAGTCAAGCTCAGCTGTTAAACGCCGTGATATTCGCCTCGTTCAGCGTGAAATCATAATAATTTAAGTCCTCCCGCTTCGTCCAGCCGATCTGTTTCCAGAACGCGTTTCCGATATCGTTTTTCGTGAAAGCGATCAGCGACACTTTATTGATGTTTTCCGCCTTTAACGCCTCCATGCAGAATACCACCATCGCCTTCCCGATGCCGCGCATCCGCCAGTCCTCCGCTACGCACACGTGGTAAAGGCATCCCCTTCTGCCGTCGTGACCGCAGAGGATCGCGCCCACAATCCTGCCATCTTCCACCGCCACCACACTAATGTCTGGGTTCCTCTCAAGAAAACGTGCCACACCCTCTCTGGAATCGTCCAGACTTCTTATTGCAAATCCCTTAATTGACATCCAGAGCGCCTTCACGCCGTCGTAATCTTCTATCGTCATTTTGCGTATCATATGTATTCTCCGTTTTTCCATATTATGTTAACCTCTTTGGCAGATTTTAGTCCAGCAGCCCGTATATCTGATACATGGAAAGCATATTTTGAAGCGCAAGCTTTCTGCCTGTCATCTGCCTGTATGTCGCTGTCTTTGTTTTTCCTTCCGCTTTCAGCGTTTCCATTTTTTCCGAAACAGTCCCGTATTCCTCCTGAACCGCCTGCAGCATTTTTTCAAATTTTTCCTCCCGCTCAGACATCTTTTTCCCTCCGTCTCTTCTTCTGGCGCGGTCGCATGTTATGTAAACTACTCGCCCACCAATTCCACCACCGTGTACCCGTGCCCCACATAGGGCAGAAACTTCTCCAAGACATCCTTCATCCGCAGCTTCAGACTCGATGTGTTCACGCAGGGGTGGCAGCCCACAAACTCATCCTGCAAAAGTTCGCTGTCGATCAGAAGCCTTACCCTGTGTTCCTTGTCGTTCATCAGCCCCATCACGCTCACAGACCCCGGCGTGATGTCCAGAAATTCTTCCATATACTCTGCCTCCGCAAAGGACAGCCGGGACACGCCGAGCTGGGCGGAAAGCTCCTTCGTCTTAAACTTTTTTAAGCCCGGCATCATCAGCAGATAAAAGTCCGTCTTCTGCCTGTTACATAAAAAAAGATTTTTGCAGATGTGAATGCCCAGAGCCTCATCCACACCATGGCAGTCATCCACGGTCGCCGCCGCCTCATGGTCCACACGCAGATAAGATATTTTCAGCTTTTCAAGCAGTTCATATACCGCAATTTCTTTTAAAAGTCTACCTTTAGGTGAGGGTTTTATGTCAACTGGCGTTCTTGACATCTCACGCGCCTGCAAGCCCTCTTTTTCTTCCTGTGTCTCCATTCTTCTTTCCTCACTCCATCTCATAATACAGACAGCCCTCTAATACCCGAACATCCCCTCCAGAGACTCGTCCTCGTCGATCCACTGCTGCACTGGAATCACCCGGTACTCATCCTCGGTATCTCTCACATACACCGTCTCGATCCCCGCATTGATGATCTGCCTCTTGCACATGGAGCAGCTGCAGGAGTTTTTCACATACTCCCCTGTCTCCGCCTCCACCCCGGTCAGATACATGGCGCTGCCGATCATTTTGTCTCTCGACGCGCTGATGATCGCATTGGTCTCCGCGTGAACGCTGCGGCACAGTTCATACCGCTCACCCCTCGGAATTTCCATCTTTTGACGGATACACTCTCCCATGTCAGTACAGTTTTTCCTGCCTCTGGGCGCGCCCACATAACCCGTCGAGATCACCTCGTCATTTTTCACAATCACCGCACCGTAATGCCGTCTGAGGCACGTGGAACGCTGTGCCACCACTTTTGCCAAGTCCAGATAATAATTTACTTTGTCTCTTCTCTCCATCATACTGTCTCCCCTCTTTTGCAATGCAATGTTCTTTTTACGGGCAATCTGTCGTTCAGTCCATAAACATCCTGATCCCTGCAAACATATTGTGTAGTCTGTGTTCGTCAAAGGGCAGATACTCGGCAATTGTAAGCCCCACAATATCAGACTGCCCTTCGATAACACGCAGCACCTCAGATAGTTTTTCCAACGTCATTTTTCCCCCGCCGGAACCATCTCCGACCAATTCGGGATTGGCAAAATAGGTAGAATGGAATAACTGCTCATCGAGAACGTCTATATCTAAATGAACCAGTACATGATCAAATTTGCGGAGAAACACTCCGATTTCTTCATTGGAAATAAACTCCTGCGTCTGGATTTTATAATTGACCCCCACGTCGTCCAGAAACTTTTGCTGATACTCATGCAGGCTCTGCAGACCCACATACAAGATTTCGTCTGGCTTAAATTTGGGGTTCATCATCAAATCAGACAAAACGCTGTCACCATACCCGATCAGTGAACCAAGCACCATGGCATGTGCGTTTGGATAGCCGTCCTTTACCGTGGAGACATCGGGGTGCGAGTCAATCCAGATAATGCCTGTATTTTCGTATTTTCCGTGCAGATAATCAAACGGCGCCTGAGAAACCATACAGTTGCCCCCGATGGTAATGATCCTGTCGGGATTTTCCGCCTCAATTTTCTTCATTGCGTCCTTAATGCCGCTTAAGACTTCCTCTTTCCCGTAAATGCCCTCCGTAATCTTTTTCTCCATTCCGTCCGGCGGCGTGATTTCCACTTTGATAAGCGGCTGATTATCATTTCGCGGCAGAATATGTGCCATCAAATTTGCACCGAAAAAATAGGTGTCCAAACCGCCGCTTACATAATCCGGATATAGCAGTCTGATTGTTTTCATTTAGCGTACCCCCTCCATCTCTTCCCGCTTCCTCCTATACGCCAGTTCCACAGGCAGGTCATTCCAAAGCTCCGTCCTCGTCCCATACTTTTTAAGTTTTTCCAGAACCAATGTATCCGGGTCGGGATACACGATAAAATCGTCCTCCTCCCCCATCTCCGGGCGCACCGCAAACGCAAGCTGTTCCGTTTCCACCGAAAACTGCGCATTCACACCCTCCTTATTTCCCCTCGCGTCGAGTCTGAACCACTTTTGGCAATCCCTGCTGTACACCCCGTTCAATCCGTGATAAATCAGAACAGGAGCCGTTTCGTCATCCAAGATTAACCTCTGATAGCAAAAACCTGCCGGAATGGTTTGATAACGCAATATGGCAGCAAGCAAATGCGATTTCGCAAAGCAGATTCCGTGACCGGCGCCCAGCACCTCCGAAGCGGTACAGGTAATTTTATTCTCACCTATGTCTGCCGAATGTGAAATATGGTCCCGGACAAATTCATAGACATTTCTGATGAAGCGCAGCTCATCTTCTGCCTTTTGAAACAATGCGTCAGACAACTCTGCCACCGTCTCATTATCATAATCGATCACATTGTCACATTTCAAATATTCTTCTATTGAATCCGAGTATGGAACAATGTTCATCGTTTTAGTTCCTTTCTCAATATAATTTCCAAAGCCTCCCCGGGCAGCAAAAGCGAGCCACAGTCCACATACCCGTTCTTCCGATAAAAGAACTGCGCCTGCTCGCTCGACAGAGTGGAAGTCAATACCATTTCATAACCGCAATCCGCCATTTCCTTCTCCCAGAAATCGAGCAGACGACCGCCATATCCTTGCGCTCTGTACTCTTCCAAAACATACAGCATATTCATAAACGGTATCTCATCCCAGAACAGATTGTACCGCAGCCAACCGATAAAGCCGCCCTTTTCATACAGCAGCAATATCCTTTTCGCGCAGATTGCGTTTTGCAGTTCTGATTCACTGATATGCTTATCGTACCCCTTCATTGCTTCAAAATCCCTCTCATCTGCATACCGAATCATAACGACAACCACCTTTCAAAACAGTTTCTATTAAGTTTACATAACACGCCATAAGTAAAGACCATATACAGCTATTCTACCGCCTCGTATTATTTCCATGGACGCTTTCGTCCCGTCCATCCCATTTCCTTCCAATACTTCGCATCCCTCTCGTTAAAGCCCTTCCTCTGCATCAGATGCATGGCAAAAAACCAGACTCTTGTCTTGATTCCCGGTTTTACTTTTCCATGCCGCTTCCTGATCTTTTCCGCCAGCGCGGTAGTCGCTTTATCAATCGAAGCCCGCTTCTTTGCACTGACGCCCTTCCATGTAATTGCGGCAACGCCTTTCCCGTATCGGTATATTTTCCCGACGCCCCAGAAAAACAAGCTGTCCGCCATATCTTTATTGGTCGAGCTAAGACCAGCTCCCGCCGCTGTGGAAATGCAGACGCCCTGCTTGTGAAACATGGACTTTTCCGGGCGGTGCACCATCCACCGATACCCGTAATGGTCTAAAAACGCTTTCATGGCGCCCGTCGCGTGATACACATAGACCGGGCTTGCCAGAATGATCACATCCGCCTCATCCATCGCGCTTGTGATTGGCGAAATTGCCTCGTAGTGCGGGCATTTTTTCTCACTCTCCATAAAGCACTGGTTACAGCCCACACAGAATCTGTCAAAATCCCGCGGCAGGAAAAACTCCCGACACTCCCCGCCGATTTTTTCGCCCAGCGCGTGCGCGATATGGTAGGTGGAGCCTTGGTGGCTCTGCCCGTGTATGATAACTGTCTTCATAAACTGTCGCTCCCTCACCCTAACACCATCCAGATAAAACTAACCGTCGAAAACAGATTGCAAATACAGTGAAACAGTATACTTATGTAAAAATTCTTTTTCCTATACGCGACATACATCACCGGCGCAAACGCCAAGATACGAAATATATTGTTAAACGGCAGCCAGAAATGATAGAGCGAAAACAGAACCGTTATCAGAATCGGCGTGAGCGGACCCTGCTTTTCGTAATGGGACGTCAGATATCCCCGGAAAAACAGTTCCTCCGTAACCGGTCCGACAATGACGTTAAAAACACCGTAATAAATGCAGGTCAGCACTAGGACCGGTCTGGAAAAAGATGCCAAATATCCGTAATCTGTCCAGTCAAAACCTGCAGGCAGATTTTGAAGCACGACGCTCCTTATCCCGGCAAAAATCTGGTTCTCGACAGGCGCCACAAAGGCGGACAGCAGCCCTGCCACCCCAAAGAATACAAACGCAATGGCAAACGCCTTCCACCAAGCCATCTTTTCCTGTCCCACAAAAGCGCTTTTCAGAGAATATGCGCCATATTCCTTTTTGCTTGCAGACAAAATGAAACCCAGTTCTATCGGCGCTAAAGTGAAAGTTCCCAGAATACAAAACAGCAGGATATACGGCATGTTGCAAACATGCCCCAGAATCAGATAACCGCCGCTAAGTACTGCCGTGGGTATGAAAATCCTGAGTAAAAGCCCTTTTGTATCTATTTGAATTATTGCAGTCAAAACCATCCCTTCCCTGTTCCTGTCGCCCAGCTTTCTCTCCGCCCGTCTCAGCCTCTCCAGACAACTACTTCCTCATTCCGTTACTCCCTGTGTACATACATCCGCGACAGTTCCGCTTCCCCGTCCCCCTGCGCCATGCAGAAAAACTCCCAGCCGTACCGCTCATAAAAGGAGTCATGGTCTGTCAGAAGGTAAAGCGTATCGACGCCCCTCTCTTTCATATCCGCGCAGACACCGTTTAGCAGCGCGCCGGCAACGCCCCTGCCGCGCCGGTCTTCCTCCGTATAGACAGCGCAGACGTTGGGCGAAAGGTCTTTTCTGTCGTGAAAATCATTCTCAATCACACCAAGTCCACCTATGATCCTGCCCTCCTCCACCGCCACATACCACTGAGGGAACGGCTTTTCCCCGGTAAGGCTCTCCTCCATACTTTCCAGATATGCCGCAAGAGGAACACCCCATTTTTCGTGAAACCACTTTGCCGCCTGTTCCTTGATTTCCGGCTGGTTCGCCAGCCGTATGATTTGATAATCCATTTTCCCCTCCTCTAAATATACGCAATCGGAAGCGCAACCAGATTCTCCCGCAGATACGTCTTTTGGTCTATGAGGCAGAGAACAACGCCCATGCCCCGCTGTTTCCCGCTCACCTTATCGAGAACAGGATTCGCCGCCCCCATCGTTGCCTTGGGATTTGCTGACATCTTAATTTCAACGGGATAAAGCACACCATTTTCTTCGATGACAAGGTCAATTTCATTTTCGCCGCCCGCGTTTTTATCCCTGCCTCTATAATAGAAAATGCTGAACCTATAATTCATCCCCTCATTCGCATAAGATTTCAATATTTCCGATACCATAAAAGTTTCAAACATATTGCTCGCAACGGCAGAACATTTCAGTGCGTCAGCCGTCAGCCATCTTGTGAGATAACATGCCAGCCCCGTATCCCTAAAATAAATCTTCGGCGTTTTCACAGCTCTGTTCAGCGCCGATGCGCTATATGGCTGCAAAAGAAATACGATTCCCGTCCGCTCCAGAATGGAGATCCATGTTTTGACAGTCGGCTCACTTACGCCCACCTCGCCGGCAATATTTGCGTAATTCAGCATCTCGCCCGTCCTCGCGGCGACAGCCGTAAGAAACTTCGTAAAGGTAATGCTGTCCGCGGAAATCAGCTCGTTGATATCTCTCTCAAGATAGGTTGAGACGTAGGAGGCATAATACTCCTGCCAGTCCCTTTCCACGTCATACAGTTCGGGATACGACCCCCTGTGTATGGTTTCCCACAAATCCGTATAGGGCTTCAGCTCTTTTTCCCGTTCTTTCAGATATTCCGCCGTAGGGACAAAATGTCTGTTAAACGTCACGCCATGTATTTCCCGCATGGACAGCCCGGCAAGCTCCGTGATGGAAACCCTCCCCGCAAGGGACTCGCTCATCCCCTTCATCAGCTCCAGCTTCTGCGACCCTGTCAGAATAAACATGCCTCTTTCTTCCGTCTCGTCAACGATGCGCTTAATCTCTTCCAGAATGCCGCTTTCCTTCTGTACCTCGTCAATAAATAAGGGACAGGGATTGTTCAAAAAAAAGAGTCCCGGTTCTTCTTTCGCCTGCATTCTCACTAATCTATCATCAAAATTCGCCCTGTTGTATTCGGGAAATTCATGCTTGATAAGCGTTGATTTTCCAACCTGTCTGGCTCCTGTGACAAGTGTACATTTGCTGCCCGAAACCCGGTTTTTTAATACAGTTGCAACCGCCCGCTCTATATACGACACACTCCGCCCTCCTTTGGCAAATCTAAAATTAAATTTTATATTATACAAAGAAGACGGGTTTGTCAAATTTTCTTCGCCCTTATCAGCAAAAAATCCGGTTTATGCAGCAAATCCCTATATTCCGGATGCGCTTTCAACATGTCCTCATCCGGCAGCGGCTCAATCATTTTTTCAATCACAAAACCCTCATCAATCAATGTATTCACAATCGTTGAAAAAGTTCTATGATATTTTTTCACATGGTCTACAAACCATACACACTCTCTTTCACCCTCAATGCCATAGTCTGCCAGATTTAAATAGACCTTCTTTCCGTTTTCGTCCCTTGTCCATCTGTCGCCTCCGGAGTGACAGGTGCACAGCGGATTCTCTCATTCTCTCTGATCTTTCTGTATCCCTCGAAAAAAGTTTCATTATCATATATGTTCTGCTTCGCCATATTGCGTCAAACCTTCCCTCTGAAAACACCCGCACGCATAACTATACATCATAAATGCATAATATACAACTTCTTTTTCTGTTTATGCATAATTATCACAAATATTCATATAAATTATGCATAAATTTACACTTGCATTCTTGCCCGTCCTGTTGTATATTGTTTTAAGTACAGACGCGGTCCGCCGTTTTCCGGCAGACGCTGTGTGCCGGTCAGATAACCGTAACAATAAAAGTATAATACATATTTCAAATGGAGGAAACGAAAATGAAAGAAAAAGTAGTTCTTGCGTATTCCGGCGGACTTGATACGACCGTGATCATCCCCTGGTTAAAGGAAAACTTCGACTATGAAGTCATCTGCGTGTGCGGCAACTGCGGGCAGGCAGAAGAGCTTGACGGTCTCGAGGAGCGCGCCCTCTCAAGCGGCGCGTCCAAACTCTACATCGAGGATCTGACCGACGAGTTCTGCGACGACTTTATCATGCCCTGTGTACAGGCGCACGCTGTCTATGAAAACAAATACCTGCTTGGCACATCCATGGCAAGACCCGTGATCGCCAAGAAGTTAGTCGAGATCGCCCGCAAGGAAGGCGCTACCGCCATCTGCCACGGCGCTACCGGCAAAGGCAACGACCAGATCCGTTTCGAGCTGGGCATCAAGGCGCTTGCTCCCGACTTAAAGATCATTGCCGCATGGAGAAATGAAAAGTGGACCTTAAACTCCCGTGAGGAGGAAATCGAATACTGCAAACAGCACGGCATCAACCTTCCCTTCTCCGCGGACTCCAGCTACAGCCGCGACCGCAATCTCTGGCACATCAGCCACGAGGGTTTAGAGCTGGAAGACCCTGCCAACGAGCCCAACTACGAGCACCTGCTTGTGCTCGGCACCACGCCCGAGAAGGCTCCCGAGGAAGGCGAGTACGTGACCATGACCTTTGAGAAGGGCATCCCCACTTCCGTAAACGGCAAGAAGATGAAAGTTTCCGAAATTATCGCCACTTTAAACGAGCTGGGCGGCAAGCACGGCATCGGCATCGTCGATATCGTGGAAAACCGCGTGGTCGGCATGAAGTCCCGCGGCGTGTACGAGACGCCCGGCGGCACCATCCTCTACGAGGCGCACCAGCAGCTTGAGGAGCTGATCCTCGACCGCGACACTTACGCTTTAAAGGCTGACCTCGGCAACAAATTCGCGCAGGTGGTCTACGAGGGCAAGTGGTTCACCCCGCTTCGCGAGGCGCTGCAGGCGTTTATCGAGTCCACACAGCGGTATGTGACCGGCGAAGTGAAGTTCAAGCTCTACAAGGGCAACATCATCAAGGCAGGCACCACCTCCCCGTACACGCTCTACAACGAGAGCATCGCCTCCTTCACCACCGGCGACCTTTACGACCACCACGACGCGGAGGGCTTCATCAACCTCTTCGGCTTGTCCTGCAAAGTCCGCGCCATGAAGATGCAGGAGCAGGGCGAGAAGCTGCTCTGATTGCATACACAATCCGCATTTTCTGTCCTCGTGACAGACTTGCCCTATGCGGCTATCAAAAACACCCCGTACCGTTCTTTGAGGGAACCCTGCGGGGTGTTTTTGTCTTTTTTTTTTCACCCAAATGTGGTATGATGTACGCGACAGCAATGAAAAAATATTTTGCGAGACTGCACTGCATAGTAACCGCTCAGATTATAGATAAATGGGGCAGTCAATCTGCTCTCCGAAACACAAAAGGGATTTTCTTGTACAAATGGACGTAATTACACTCATTACTATATATTTAGCAGTTGTAAACTTCATAAGCTTCACCGTAATGGGCATCGATAAGCTCAAAGCGAGAAAACGCGCGTGGCGAATCCCCGAGGCGACTCTTTTCGTGCTCGCCATCATCGGCGGCAGTGTCGGCTCGATCATCGGTATGCACCTGTTCCGCCACAAGACGAGGCACTGGTATTTTCTCTACGGGATGCCCGCCATCCTGCTGATACAGATACTGATCGTGGCTGCGCTTCTCTCTTCCCCGATCGAATTTATGATTCTCTGACCAGACAAATACTGGCAAAATAATCCGGAAACCTTTCTGTCTCCCGAAAGTCTTTCAAAAATATAATAATTATGGAGGGTTCTATATGCATATAGCGGTTTGTGATGATAATATTGCGGACAGGAAACAGATGGAGCGGCTCCTCGGGCGCGCCTCCGACAGACGGCTTCACACGACAGGCGTACTCTATATTGATTCCTACGGAAATGTGGAGGCGGTTCTGCGTTCTCCCATGCTCTACGACGCCTTTTTCATAGACATGACGAACGGACCTGTGAACGGCTTCCAGCTTGCGAGAAAACTGATCGACGCGGGCGTTGTGGCGCCCATCGTGCTGTGTATCTCCTCCATCGACTACCCTTCCGTCATCAAAGCCGCGCTCGCCAAAGTGCCGGACGACGTCACGGAAGCTTCCAACCACGATATCCTGCGCAGACAGCTCCAGAAGCAGATTCTCTATCTGAACAAACCGATCAAGGTGAACGAACTGGATGAGATGCTGGATCACGCGCAGAGCCTGAAGGCGGAAACGATTCCCACCATAGAACTGCGCGGTGAGAAGGACACGCTCTATGTCCACGAGGACGAAATTCTCTACGCGGTGAAAAGCGGCAACTATCTCCATGTGGTGCTGACAGAGGGGCGCACGCTCGACATCTTAAGCACCCTGCCCAATCTCCACGCGCAGCTTTCCATGTTCACCCATTTTGTCATGATTTCCGAGCGCTGTTTAGTTAACATAACTTCCATAGAAAAGTTTTCCATGTTAAAGCTTATTATGAAGGATGGGAAAACATTTTCTGTGTCGCCGCTGGAACTGCCGAAAGTAAAAAAGGCACTGAAATCATAGCGTCACAATCACCCCGCCGTCGTTGGCATACATGCTGCTGACCCCGGCGGTATCCATAACCAGAATCCGTTTATAGGAGGCACGTTTCTCCATCAGACCGCGCATAAACTCCGCCCGCTCCGGGCAGTTGCAGTGGGTGATCATGAGCGTCCTCTCCTCCGGGTTCTTCACGTCAGCAACGAGACAGTCCGCCATTTTGGCAAGCGCCTTGTTGATGCCGATCGCCTGTCCCTTCTGCTCAATGACGCCCCAGTTTCCCACCATCACAGGTTTGATATTTAAGGTAGATGCCACCAGCGCTTTCACGCTGCTCAAGCGTCCGTTCTTTCTGAGGGTTTCCAGATTATCCAGCACAAAATAGGTGCGCATCTCCCGCTTAAAGGTCTCTACCGCCTTCACCGTCTCCTCAAAGCCGAGCCCTGCCTCCTTGCAGGCGATAATCTTTTCCACCAGCTGAGTCTCCCCACAGCTTGCGGACTCAGAATCCACCACATGAATCTTCTTCTCGCCGTACTTTTCGCTGTAGAGACTTTTGCCCAGCTCCGCGCTGTTATAACTGCCGCTCAGATGAGAAGAAAGGGTCACCACATAAATTTCCTCCGCCCCGTCATGGTACGCCTCCCGAAATCTCTCCGGGGAAGGGCAGGACGATTTCGGGCAGAGCGGGTAATCCGCTACCTTCTGCAAAAATTTCTTCTGATTAAAGTTCTCGTCGTCCTGAATGATATAATCGCCCACTTCCAATCCCAGCGGGACGATCTCAAATCTGCTGTCATTTTTATATTCTTCGGGCAGCTCACAGCAGCTGTCCACCACAATTTTATAACTCATAAAGCCTCCGCAACCGTTTCACATAGTTTCCATTACTACTTATACTATCATAGAATACCCAATTATGCAAATCAAACAACCAACTAAATTGAATAGGCTTTACACTTGTCCGCAAAACCGCTATAATTATTATACCAATTAATAATCATATCAATTAAAAGGCGGTGAAAGGATGGTAGCAGATATGGGAATGACAAATAAACAGTTTCAAGGTTTTATCCGACTTGCTTTAGGATGGCTCGAAAAGGCTTTGGAAGAATCGCCGGACAATAAAAATCTTCAGGCATTAAAAGACATATTTCAATCCATGTTAGAAGATGACTAAAACGAAAAAATAAGCAGAATAAAAATAGGAAAGCAGAAGGGCTGCACATGATTTCATTGCAGATAAAAAACATCAAACAATTTATGAACCAGTTCCTGGCTGGGGACGCCTTCGACTCCTTTTTGCTGGAACATGCCTCCATCAGCACCTACAACACGTTCACGATAGCCGGGCGGGAAAACCGGGCGTTCTACACGTCCGAGGAATGGGAGGACGGGGAAACGCGCCCCTATGAATTTACACAGTGGAAAAAGATACGCCCCGTCTGCTTTGATCTGATCAAGGGAAAGCGCACGCCTGCGGCATTTCATTTCGTGCTGCACCTGATCCCCGAATACACGGCGTCCCTTCTGGAAAAGGACGATACCGCCGTGATGCCGGATCAAGTGAAGGCTTTTGTGCTCAACATAAAATACGACGGCGCTGCCCTCACGCTCATCACCGGCACCGCCTTCCACACTTTTCTCATGGACAGGACGCCGGACGCGGTCTGGGACAGAGCCGTCAGACAATTTTTAAACAAAAAACAGATTGAATACGATGAGATATAAATTTATGATATCTGCGCAATATTGCAGTATTGAGAAAAGTTTCTCAATTACCACCACTGGTAATAATGGAGGGAAAACTCCGCAGCCGCCATCACCATAGCGAACAGGAGCATCATGATCATCATCAGAATCGCCGGAAAGTCATACACAAACTTGCATTTCTCCGCGTTGCTTTTATGATTTTCCACCAGAATCTCCACGCCAAGCAGGACAAAAACCACGGGCCAGAACCGGAAGATCAACTCATAGTGCAGCGTCGGAACCACCATATGTAAGAGGAAGAGCACGCCGAACAAAATCAGCGTCATCCCGAAAGTTACAGAGCCGACCCGGCGGGTTCGCAGCGTCCCGGATTCCTCCCTGTACAAATCCTTTTCCTGCATATCCATAGTCTACTCCCCCCCCTGCTCATTTTTTTGCACATTCTCCGTATCAGCTCGCCGCTCTTCTATAACCTCCCCGGGCAGCGCCGCAGGCTTTCTATAATCGTCCGCCTCACTCCTCCTGTCAGTTTCCGCAGACTCAAATTTCTTTCCGCGAAGCAGCGACACGCCGAACCAGATGATCGCAATTGCTATGACAGCCCTCGGCAGCCTGTCTCTCGTGAAATAATAGATATCCCGCATAATCGGATTGTCCCAGCCCACGTAGCTTCTCACCATGCCAAAACCCAAATCCCACAGCATACAGACGCCCAGCACAATGCAGACCACCGCCGCAATGTTGCGGTTTCTCTTATTCATGTTCAGCTTAAAGCGGCTGGTATCCCACGCACCGATACCGAAAAGGTATTCGTCCTCCAGTGCCGCGAACTGTGCCGCGTCCATCCCGCCGATGTTGTTGGCATGGAAAAAAGCGTATATGTAGAGCGTGACGGGAAACACCGCCAGCACAGCGAGTTGTGTGATCGAGACGACGGCGATCATCCCCATAAAACCAAGCATAAAGCTCAGTCCCATCTTCATCAGCCCCATATACATATGCCCTGCCCCCGGGCAAAGGGAAAATACAAACAGCCAAAATCTGTTCTTCTGCTTTTTCATCTCATCAATCCTCCCAAGTTTTATAATTTGTAATCTTTTCCGATAGATTTCTAAAATACTTCTTTCTCGCGTTCACTCTCTCCTGCCCCGCCTGATACCGTCTCCATGTTCTCTCGATATCCCGCTGTGTCTCAAGCACGTCCCGCTCCCATTCGTCCAAGCTCTCCGTTTCCTCTTCATACAGCGTTTCCAGAATACCGGACTGTGGCATCTGCGGCGTTTCCACCCCGTCCACAGGCACGAGGAAAAGTACCGCCAGAGCCGCCGCCATCCCTACCAGGACTTTAGCACGGTAAGAAAAAAGCGCGCGCTGCCTTTCCCTCCGTTTGCCTTCCTGTATGTGCGAAAACACGTTTCCCTTCAAGTGTCCCGGCGCATGCAGCAATTCGTGCCGTTCAACCGTCTCAATCAGCCGCGCCAGTTCTTCCTCAGTCAAAGGAGCCGGGAGGGAAACGTCATATCTATTCAGTTTTTTTCTCTCTTCCGTCATATTATGTATCATGCGCCCTTCTCCTTTTCATACATCCTGCGAAGCATACTTCTCGCCCTGTAAATCTGCGTCTGTATGGTCTTTTTCTTAACGCCCCTCCGCCTCGCGATCTCGCCCGCATCCAGTTCGTCATAGTAGTAAGCTTTGGCGATCGCATCGTAGGGCGGCTTTAGGGACAGGCATCTGGAAAGCAAGGTTTCCCGCACCTCCTTTTCCAGACAGATGCTCTCCGGCGTCTGCTGTGCTGCCGCCTCGTTCCCTTCGGCAGCCGCCGCACCCCTGTCGGGAGACATTTCCCCGTCCGGCGCCCTCGCACTGTCAAAGCCCAGATCAGCCGTTGGAATACTGCGCCGCCCCGCACTCTGGAGATAGTCCAGACACTTGTTGGTGGCGATCCGGCAGACCCAAGCCTTTTCGTGCCTGCCGTCGAACTCCCCCAGATGACTGTAGACCGACAAAAACGTTTCCTGTGCCAGATCCTCGGAGGCAAAATAATCTGCTGTCATCTTATAACATATTGAAAAAACAAGATGCTGGTAAGAATCAATCAGCGCTGACAATTGTTCTTCCCTGTTGATGGTATCTGCCTCCTTTCCTGCTCGGTTTTGATACTCGTAAATCCGCGCACCTATATATTATAACGGGAAAGGAGACCATTAGTCTTCAAAAAGAGATATGTTTTAGAAAAAAAAAGAGAATTGTACGTTTTCCACTCAATTTATATATTTAAATATCCTAACAGGATTTTCCGCCTCATCCTCAACCCAAATACACGAATACTGATCGTTTATGAAAAACTATGGAAAACCTTGAAAAGTCAAAATATATCACAGTATAAGCTGATTAATACCTATGGTATCAGCACAGGTCAGCTTGATCGCCTGCGCAAAAATGAGAGCGTAAGCACAAATACATTGGATAAGCTCTGCTGTATTTTAGGCTGTACGCTCTACGATATTGCTGAATATATAGAATCATCTGATGAAAATCATCCGCATTAACGCGGGCGCTCCACTCATTTTTTCGGCTTCGGTTTAAAAGTAAGACTTGCCAGGTACCCGAACACAAGCGCCGCTGCACACCCAACTGCCCCGGTCTTGAAACCACCCTGAAACAAACCGATAAAACCGTTCTCATCCACAGACTCCTTCACGCCCTTCATCAAAATATTGCCGTAGCCGAGAAGCGGCACGCTGGCGCCTGCCCCTGCGAACTCCATAAACGGCTCGTACCACCCGACAAAGCTGATCGCCGCTCCCACGCAGACAAGGAGCACCATCACCCTGCCCGGCAACAGCTTGGTCTTTTCGAGAAGAATCTGCACAAGCGCACAGATCAGTCCGCCCACCCAAAATGCATTGATATAATCCATCGTCTTTTCCTCCATATCGAAACGTCTTATTGCCGTTAGTTTCTGCCATTTGGAAAAGATTATGCACCGTGTTTATATGCTTTCGTGTTTTCACGCTGTTCGGAAACCGGCTGCGATCTGCTCGACGATTTCACGAATCTGCAGTCCGTCGCACTCTACCGTCATATCGGCGTATTTTTCGTAGAGCGGCTGCCGCTCCTCATACAGCCCGTCCAGATCCTGCCCGTCCCTCAGGGTCACACCGCGCTCGGTCAGATCGCCGAGCCGCTCCCTGATTTCCTCCAACGGAAGGGACAGATACACCACTGTTCCCATCTGCTTATAATGCGTCATCGCATTCTCGCCGTAAACCGCGCTGCCCCCGGTGGCAATCACCGTCCGCTCGCTCTCTATGGATTCGCCCACAGCCTCCTCCAGCCTCCAGAAACCTTCCACACCACGCTCCTCTATAATCTCGTGCAGAAGCTTTCCCTCCCAGCTCTGAATCACTAAATCCGCATCCACAAAGGCATAGCCGAGCCTCTTTGCCAACACCACGCCCACCGTACTTTTTCCCACGCCGGGCATACCTATCAAAATGATATTATCCTTATTCATAACTTATGTAAACCTTTCATGTCATTTTCATCTCGCCGGATTAAGTTATGTAAACCTTTTGACGGCGCAAATCTATACATTATGTAAACTACAATCCCGCGCAAATACTCTCTATTTCAGGTACGCCAGAACCTCCACCTCGCAGAGCACATCCTTCGGGAGCTGCTTCACAGCCACACAGCTTCTCGCCGGCCTCTCGGTGAAATACTTCTCGTACACCGCGTTGAATGCCACAAAGTCCGCCATCTCCGCCAGAAAACAGGTAGTTTTTACCACCTTTGTGTAGTCCGTACCCGCCTCCGCAAGAATCGCTCCCACGTTCTTCATTGCCTGCTCCGCCTGCTCGGTCACATCCTTGCCCTCAATCTCCCCCGTTGCCGGGTTAATCGGAATCTGCCCCGATGCAAAGAGGAAGTCCCCCGCAATGATTCCCTGTGAATACGGTCCAATCGCCGCCGGCGCTTTGTCAGTTGATACTTTAGTTAACATAATATTTTCCTCTCTTTCTTTTTTCTTTTCACTCTACTCTCCAAATCTCGCCTTCACATAGAAGCCTCTGGCATTCTCGATGACTTCCGTCACCACGCCCTCCCGCTCTGTCATCCGCTCTCTGAAAGGGAAATTGCCCGACATGGCAAGGGACGGATCTATCGTATAATAATAATTGCTGGGAAGAACGCCCTCTGTCACCGTCACCCGGTCGCCCTCCTTCAAAAGCCCCGGACGTTCCATCTTAAACTCCATTTCCCTCATGTCAACCCCTGCTTCCCCAAGTCCTTAATCTAATAACTTATTTATAGAAAAATTCATTTACCGAATAAATCGCTGTGTGTTCCGGTTCTGGACAGCGTCAGCACCAGCACATCATCTTCAATCCGATAAATGAGAAGCCAGTCCGACTGGATATGACATTCCCTGTATCCGACCCAATCGCCTGTCAACTCGTGGTCCCTATTCTTCTCCGGCAGTATTTCGCCCCGTGATAAAGCACGGATAATGTCATCCAATAAATCAATGTTCAGATTACGCTTAACCGCCATTTTGTAATCCTTCTTAAATTTTGTTGTCCAGACAATATCACGCTTCATCTTTTCAGCTCCCGAAGAGCTTCCTCAACATCAGAATAGCGCTTTACGTTCGGGTCATGCGCAATACGTTCCGCCTCCAGCATTGCCGCGATGGTTTCCCTGTTTGGCTGTTCAAGCTTCACATCAAAAGGAAAACCACCGGCACGGAGAGATTGTCGCAAAAAAACATTGATAGCAGTGGTAAGGTTCATGCCTAATTCGCTGTACAGACTTTCACACTGCTTTTTGATGTCGCTGTCCATGCGAACGCTGAAATTTGTTGTGCCCGCCATAATATCAACCCCTTTCGCAATTCATTGTATTTATATTATATGCGATTTGCAACGCAGAAGCAACTCAATAGACAGAAAACTTTCCGGCAGTTTCTTCCGCTTCGGTATAGATTGTACATTTTCCGGTATACATTTGTAAGCGCGCAGAAAGAATGACAATTCTATTCACTTAAAATGACAATTCTTTGTAACATGGAAATTTTCGTACAAATTCACCGTCAAATATCCAAATTGAACTCCCCTTTAAGCCCTGTTTTTCTATGATTCAACTTTTGTTGAATTATTTTCTACATCTGAAGATTCCTTCTCAATTTTACCATCGATATAACCCTTCAACTTCGCTATGCAATCATCAGTATACTGCATCGCTTGTGCCAGTGCTTGCTTTGCAGCCAGTGTTTTTATGATTGCCACATCAGGTCGTTGCAGAATTCCATCATAATCAAGTTGAAGTTCATATATAGTTCCGTTATCCGTCCCAATATATGTTTTCTCATTATACTCTACTATTGATACAATATTAAAAGAATCAAATATTTGTACCATTTCATTCCCAACATCACCGACACTCATCACATCATTTGCAATATTTAGATAGGTTTTGAATTCAGATTGATTATAACAAATAACTCCGAGTTTACCATTTATGGGAACTATAGAATCAAAAACCTCAAAATCCTTCCCCGGTGTCTCATGGGTACCGCGTATTAAATTTTTACCATCTCTGCTGCGATATATTATGTTTTCTGAGCCAGCTGTTATCATACGAAAAAAATAACCATTTGCATACATTCTTTTATAAAGAATTTCATAGCTTGTATCAGCGCCTCCATTTAAATCAATCTGCCTTCTATCACAATATATTTTATCATCAGCCAGAAATGCGCTTTTGCCGTAGGACGATTTTGCATCCCCGCTGAGTTCTATCATTTCTCTTTCTGACACTTCTTTCAAGCTTTTACAAATGCTCATACCCGCATGCTCTGCGCCAGTATAATTAACCGGTGGAGTGTTATTGGCACTGTACCAATCATACAAGTATATAAAAATAATTCTTCCTTTTGAATCTAAAAATAAATTCATGCTTGTAATCATTGCCGTTTTTTTAACAGTTCCATCCATTATTTCTCTGGAAATGCCTGCGGCATCAACCGGATCTATTTCTTCATATGTTTGAAAATCACATGTTAAATAAATTTTTTCATTCCAATCCCTGCAGTGATTAACTATGTAATACCTTTCATCTGCATAGATAATATGGGTTGCCTGCAATTTCACGCCATCTTTTTTAAGAAAATCCAGATTATCTATATTGTCTCCCATCATCACACCATTACCAAAAACGAAAAGCCTGCCATTTATTTCTTCCATTTTGTATATCTCGCCAGCCATCCCTATCACATAGCTCTTCTGGAGCAACTGGACACTGGAAGCATCCCCTTTGGATATAAATGTTAGATTAGTTTTCCCTATCATAATCTTCTCCTCTCCTGACTTCGATTGTGCAGTTCAATGTACCATTAAAACCTGAAGTAGAAACAATCTTGATATACCCATTCTGCGATTCTGAGAAAATCCCGTGTCCCATGGATTCTTCAATAGAAATCGCGTCAAAATAAACATCCACTATACAATTCTCATCCACAAGCTCATTTTCCAGCCTGAATTCACCATACTCGTCAAAAGTCACCTCCACATTACGTATCACAAACGACTGTTTGCGAATCTGAAGCAGCAAGGCATCCACTTCTGCCTTTTCCTTCTCTATGATCCTTCCATATTCGCCCAATCGAATCTCCATATCAGACATGCGAAATTCCAAAGGCTCTATATCAAATGCATTAAGTTTGAAAAGAAACTCATTCTGACTTTCAAGAAGGTTGTATGCCTCATCGAACTTGCGGTTCTGCTCTGCCACTGCATCACCAAACGACTGATTTTGCTCTGCTATAGCATCTAAAATCACCTGATAATGTGCTACAATGGCTGCAAACACCGTCTCAGACGGTTCGATGTCCACTTCGGTCCCGGAAACTGCACCTTCCACAATAGGTATCGAATCAATTGATGAAGTGAGGATTTTATTCCCCTGCACGCCGAACACGCTGATATAAAGTGGAGAAGCCTTCACCATAGCCGGAGCAGGTATAAAACATTTATCTTCATTGTCAAGAACAGCATAATATACTTTCTGCTTTTCCTGATGGAATACTGCCGTCTTGATATATCCCTCCCAGCTCTCATCAAATTCAAACCTGCAGGAATCATAGTTCACGTCGCCAGACGAAATAACCTCCCTGTTTTGGATTGTGAGAAGCTGCTTCTCCAATATAATCTCTATCTGTGCCATTACGATACTCCTCTCTCTACAAAATTATTAAGACACCTTCTCGTTCACGCATTTAATCAGAATATTATTTGACAGTTTATAGTAAATCTCGCCGCCAATGTTATAAAATTCTTCATTTAATAACACGGCATTCCCAAAGTAACTGTTATTCAGCTTAAATCTTCCCGGTTGCGCCACGCACTCAACTAATGTAACTTCTGTTCCACCATTATTTAAATTTGTTATACTGGTTAGAACACCTCCAAAAACCACTTTTTGTTTATACTCTTCAAGTATCTCGTCGCTTTTTATTAGATAAAAGCGGGAATATGATTTTATGTCATCATAAGTTGCAGTGACTCGAATTTGTGAATTATCTTTTAAATCTTTTCCTTTCCCTATCGCAAATGCTCCTAATTCACTTGACGGGGCACTATAATATCCAACGCAAATATATAATACACTGTCAATGTCTCCTTTTAATGTAATGTAAAACTTATAGTTATTTCCGCTAAATATGGCACTTCCTAAATATCCTATACAGATACCATTTGCATTGTAATACAAATAGCTCGAGTATCGCAAAACTTGCACTGTCAATCCATCAATTACCAGTACACTGTTTTCACTTGTATATGTGCAGGTAATCCCAGCGTCTTCCAATGTTTCTTTTATCGCCCTGCACACGACATCGCTTTGTACATAATACTCTGTGCGGCTTGAATTGTTTGAAATGTCAACTGTATTACGTGTCAAATTAGCATTTTCCACGCTTCCAGCAAAGTACTTCCTATAATACATTCCCATCGCCTACCCTTCTGTTACGGTTATGTTTGCCTTTGCGAATGACTTCACAGTCAGTTCTTCATCCAACGCCAATCCCAAGAGAACGGTTGTAATCTGCCGTTGTCCTTCCGGCACAGGCATGGAGAAATTCATAATCCGCTTAATTACCGTCCCTTCTCCACCAGCACCACCCTGTATCATCCCTATGTTTTCCGCCATCTGTGCAAATGTATCTTCTGCGCTGGTATCTACGCCTTTGTCAGTGATAGCCAACGCGATCAATCTTTTACCCTCACTGACAAATTGAAAAACCTGCTTTATTACAAGTGCATCTACAAGTTTTCCCGGTTCTTTATTTTCTTGAACATCCCCCGGCGAAGAAAGAATTTCTCTGTTATCGGATAACTCGTCTATGGGAGCAGCCGTCCACTTTCCGTTCTTATATTGTAAAAAATCTCCATCCGTGCCAACGACATCATCAATTTTTATCGCTGCATCTTTTCCCGGTTCACCTTTCAGCGAAGCGATCCACTCCTCCACTGTGCCTGTGAACCCGCCATCTACGGCTGCTTCATATGCAGAGCGTCCGGTATCTCCCGGTTCACCCTTCAGGGAAGCAAGCCATTCTGCCTCCGTGCCCGTGAACCCGCTATCTACGGCTGCTTCATATGCAGAATGTCCGGTATCTCCCGGCTTCCCTTTCAGAGAAGCAAGCCACTCTGCCTCCGTACCCGTGAACCCGCTATCTACGGCTGCCTCATACGCAGAACGTCCGGTATCTCCCGGTTCCCCTTTCAGAGAAGCAAGCCACTCTGCCTCCGTGCCCCTGAACCCGCCATCTACGGCTGCCTCATACGCAGAACGTCCGGTATCTCCCGGTTCCCCTTTCAGAGATGCCAACCATTCCGCTTCCGTACCCGCAAATCCATTTTCTACTGCCAGCTCGTATGCCGTTATACCAGCTGCCCCTTCCTGCCCTTTTAAATTCGGCGTATGGAAGGTTTCCGCTGCCGTCCGGACTTCCAATATATACTCATCATCCGTTTCTGAAACAACGCTGATCACAGGTGCCGCAATGCCCGATTCATTTATGATCTTCTCTACCTCTGGTGCCGTCGTATAGTTTGCATCATTATTAAGCTGGCTCACATCTGTAGGAATGGCAGTGCTCATTACTTTTTCGATCGCACTTTTTGTTTCCTTATTGGTATCCGTAAGTGCCGCTTTTACTGCCCCGAGCGTATACCGTGTGTTCTCCGGCGCGTCGATATGGAGTTCCACTTTGCTCAGCAGATACCATGCCTCTATCCCGTGCGGTTCGGACACGACACGTACATAAGTACACACCTGAAGCGCCTCTGTCTGCTCATCAGTAAGATTCAAGTCTATTGCCCGAACCTCTATGGTCTTTTTCAGGACGATTCCTGTCTTCAGCTTTTCCTTCGCTTTCCTCAGAAGGTTTGCCGGAAGTGTCACGTCATCCCAGATGCTTTCATCCGGCTCAGCATAAATAACACCATATTCCGCTGCCTTTTCCTCGTCAATGATATAGTCCCTGCCGTCATTGACATCCGCTATGCTGATCCTTTTCCCATCCACAGAGGCGCCCTGCGGTCTGATCGCTGTGTAGGTCTCAGTCGCAGAAGTATTGACCAGAAGATCTATAATATTTTTACCAAAAGATATAGGCTGTGCAGATATCTCCTGATAATCTTCCAGCCAGTCTATATGATCCCCGTCTGCTTCATACCTTATCTGCAGATGACCTCCGAGCGAACTCTGGAAACATTTTTCCTTGACCGCTTTCCAAGTTTTCAAGGCACTTTCACTGCTTCTCACGATATAATCGTTTTTGTCTTTCACCGTTACATTTCCGGGCAGGAGTCTCTGCTTCTCTCCCACCTGCCTATTATGGCTATCAATGATCTGCGAAAACAGCACATCCGGTGCCCCAGAAAATTCAAACTCAGGGAATATTGAATCGTTTAAGAATGCCAGCTTGCCCTCGCACTGTACTGTCTTTATGTTATCGATATTCCTGTCGTCAGATATGACCCGCCCCTTCCAGATCGTCCGGCTGCTGTCCTGCACCCGGATCATTGTGGCAAGCTTTTTCAGGCTTTCAAATGCCGGATGTCCTGATGTCATGGTGAATGCCAGCGTTCCCGCACTGTTATCCTCCATGGTCAGCACGATATTATACAGACATAATTCCTCAACATCCGGCGTATAGATCAAAGCGTCATCTGCATATATCTTATACATCACAGTGCCCCTTCCTGATACTGGAATAATATAACTCCTTTACCCTCTACCCTGAAACGGTTATAGCCCTGTTTCAAGATCACATCCTCCAGCTGATACTCCCCTTCTCCAAGTTTATACATCTTGTCTCCGAAGGTAACCTGTAACGGCGCAGTAACTGTAATAGTCGGTATCGTCCGCATACGCTCATTGAGCAGGACGATACTACTTGCTCCGTTGATCTCTTCCCTGTGCCGGGTTACCCGGCTCTTATACTTATAAGGTTCACAGGATGCCGTAACTTCTACCGTCAGGAGATTTTTATTCGGTACCGGGTCACCTACACTACAGCGACCTCTATAATAAAATGTGTCCTCCCTGTCGAGGATGATCTTCTTTTTCAGTCCATGCAGCGCATTAACCAGCTGGTCGATCTTTTCCTGCTTCTGTGTAGTAAACTTAAAACTAATCTGCCTGTTATTGTATTTCACTTCCCCAAGACTTTCCGTGATATCAAGCACACCATCCATTCCGGGAACTTCAATTTCCTTAACCTTGACCGTTGGCGTGGAAACCCGGGCATAGTTCATTATAAAATCCGTGGTATATCCCACATGCAGATCGTCAAACCATACTCCATCCATTACTTGATCCTCTCATCCTGCCTTGAAATCTCCCCGAGCCGCATGTTCATTCCTGCTGCCAGCCCGCCAACTGTAGCCCCCGTGTCGAGCACAAGCTGCATATTGGACAACTGGGGTAAATATCTGTTTAACAATGCTAAAATACCATTTAAAGTATTGTTCAAGCCCTCATCCCGCTCGGAGACAGCGCGGCGTATGTAATCCTGCAGCACTGTGATCGGCGCAACAGCCTCCGCACCCGCTTCTCCTCCCGCCATGATATTTCCCGTCGCCGGATTCACCCCGAACGCTGTAGGCTTCGTCATCACACCGCCTTTGGCATACCATTCAACGCCAAAATGCGGGATGGACGGCGGATCCAAGGAAAAGGAGCCATCAATCTTAAAGTGAGGCAGCTTGATATGTGGCAGCTTCCACTCAAAATTAAAGAATCCTTTGATCTTTTCTATAATAGAGTGAATGGTATCACGGCATCTGGAAAAGGTATCTGCAACATTACTTGCAATGCTGGAGAATTTATCACGGATGGTATTCCCCATTTCTGAAAATCTGGAGGTAGTCGTGTTCTTTAGGTTTTCGATCGCCGCATTGCCCTTATCCCTGATATTGTTGAATCCTTCTACTCCCCTTGCTGCAACTTCATTCAGCTTTGAAACGGACTCTTCCTTAAATTCATGGAATTTCCTCGTAGCACTATCTTTAAATTCACTGACCTTACTCACTGCCGCTTCTTTAAATTCCTGAATCCTGCCTGTCGCCTTCTCTTTCAGTTCTGTTACTTCTGAAACTATTTTTTCTTTTGCCTCTTCAAATCTCTGCCCCCACCGTTCCTTTAAATCCGCTATCTTCTCGGATGCCTCTTCCTTCAGATTGTGGAAGTCAGTAACTACTTTTTCCTTCATTTCCGCCACCTTGGCAGAAGTCTTTTCGCGCAGCTCTTCAAAATGACCCACTGCACTGTCTTTCAGATTCTGAATTTTTTCGCCTGCCTGTGCCCGGAGCTCTTCGATTCTGGCTGTCGCATTTTCCTTCAGTTCAACGAATTTCGCACCTGCCTGCTCTTTCATCTCTTCAAATTTATTAACAGCATTCTCCTTAATCTCATGGTATTTCTCGACGACAGCAGTTTTCATCTCCTCCGTTTTCTCCTTCAGGCTATCCGCCATACCATGATATCTTTCTTTTATCCCCTCTACCAATTCATGGGTTTTTTCTTTGATCTGGTTCCATTTCTCAGCGACAGCCGTTTCAACGCCTTCTACTGCGGAAGCAACGGTTTCCTTGAATCCAGTCCATTTCTCTTTGATGGATTCCACCATTTCCCGCGTGCTTTCCTTGATCTGGTTCCATTTCTCACTGATTTTTTCTTTCAGCTCGTGGGCTTTTTCCTTTATGGTGTCCCAATTTTTATACAACGTAACGCCTATCGCAATAACAGCACTGATAACTCCTATGATGATCCACACCGGAGCCGGTACCGCTGCCAGTGCCGGTAACAGACCGCTCCCTATCTTGCTGACAAGACCGCCTATACCGCCTACCAGTTTCGTGCCGCCTGTAAATAAGGTTTTCCCGACAGATATCACACTTCCTATGCCGCCGATCAGCTTGCTCCCCGCCGTGATCAGTGTACCTATCCCCGAAACTATTTTCCCGCCGACAATCAGAACCGGTCCCGCCGCAGCCGCAATCCCCGCTATGGTAAGGATCATCTTCTTCGTACCGTCATCCAGCCCGGAGATCCATGTACATAACTTGGAAAGCCATTCCACTCCCTGCCGCAGATAAGGCATTATCAGCGTGACAAACTGTATTGCCAGTGCCTCCAGCTGGGATTTAAGCAGCGTGATCTGCCCGCTCAGGTTGTCATTCATCGTATCTGCCATATCCTTTGCTGCCCCGTCTGCAGAATCGATGGCTTCCGCAAGTTTGTTAAAATCACTGTCGCTCGCATTAATGATAGCAAGCATCCCAGACATGGCTTCTTTTCCAAACAGGGTGGCAGCCGCCTGCGCCTGTTCCTCCTCACTCAGTCCCTTAAATGCACCCCTGAGCGTAGTCAATACTTCACGGAATGACTTCATGTTGCCGGAACTGTCAACCAGAAGTTCATTATAAATTCCAGTGGTCTCATTCTCCCCAGCCTGCGCAACTGACAGGGCATTCATTGCGTCTTCCAAATTGTTTTTGGTCTTTTCAAGATTCAGTGCAGCCGTCTGCGCCTGTGAGGAATTTGCCCCATATTTTGCCACAGCATCATTATATTTAATCTGGGCTTTCTCCATATCGATAGTCTTATTTTCGACTTTCGTCTGGGCTTTCTGGAGTTTGCCATTATCGATGACATTCGCGGTCTCCGTCGTTGCAAGCCCAAGTGAAACCATCACATTCATCATCTCATCCGTGGGCTTCACAAGATTGGTAAGCGAAGAACGGAGGGAAGTGCCTGCCTGTGACGCCTTGATCCCGCTGTTTGCCATCAGACCCACCGCCAGAGCGACATCCTCCGCGGAGTAACCAAGGGAACCCGCCACCGGCGCCACATACTTGAAGGTCTCACCCATCATCGATACGTTTGTATTGGCATTGGAAGATGCTTTTGCGAGCACATCCGCGAAATGACCGGAGTCTCCGGCAGACATCCCAAACGCTGTAAGTGCATCCGTAACGATATCCGAAGTAAGCGCCAGATCCTCTCCTGATGCCGCTGCCAGATTCATAATTCCCGGCAAGCCGCTTAACATATCATCCGTCTTCCAGCCCGCCATCGCCATATAGGTGAGAGCCTCTGCTGCTTGGGATGCGGAAAACTTTGTCGTTTCCCCCATTTCTTTTGCCAGGTTCTCCAGTTTCTCGAAATCCGCTCCTGTTGCACCTGATATGGCAGAAACCTGCGACATGGTTTCCTCAAAACTTGCCGCCGTCTTAATTGCTGTGGCACCTATTCCCATGATCGGCGCTGTTACCCCGAGTGTCAGCTTAGAGCCTATATGGGATATCTTGTCACCGGCTGCCTGCAGACCGGATCCCATTGATTCCACTTTTGACATGACGGAATCAATCTTCTCACCGAACCCTTCTGCGTCTAATACAATTTTTCCAACCAGCGTAAATAAATCCATATGCCACCCCACTAAAACGGTTTAAACCCTGAAAGTATGTTCTCAGCCTGCATGACAGCCTCTTCCGGAGTCAGCTCCTGCCTGCTGTCTATATCTGCCTGTGCCACATTTTTGTCTGCAGGCGTGCCTTGCAGTATGTCAGCCTTCCATTCGCTGAAGGACTTTTCCTCCAGCAGAGCCACAGCTAAATAGAGCTGCCAAAGTTTATCTTCATTGACCTGTTCGATCAGGTTGTCGATAAACTCCGGCAGCATCTCATTTTCAATCATTACATCCACAACTGGAAAAGGATCTGCATATCTCGTCGATAGCAAATCCCAAAACTTCACGATCCCTATTTCAGCAACGCGCTGGCAGCCCTGATAAAATTTCCAACGTTATTCTCCATGATGATTCTTACGATCATCGCCGCGAATACATCCAGATCAAGCTGCCCGACCTCTTCGTCGGTAATTCCTGCAAGATTCCCTACAAGGCGGAACACCTCCTGCATACATCTGTCCATGTTCATCATCACTTTATTGGCGATCCTTGTTACCACAGCTGCGCCGAGGATAAACTGGTCATCCGATGCTTTCTTCTCTCCACCGGCTTCCGTATCACCTTCACTGAGTTTCTGCCTGCGGTTTTTCAGCTTGACCAGCATATCAGTGAAGTCTTCATCTCCATAGCAGGATATCAGTTCATCAATACCAATCTTCCCCACGATCTTTGCAAACAGCGGGATGTCCGCTGCCTGCAGTTTCCGCATCGTATATGGTATTTCCGGCATTTTCCATACCGCTTCTGTGTCCTCCGGCATATCAGTTCCTGAAATATTTATCTCTTTTTCATTCATGATCACTCAGTCCCTCCATTCTGTTGTGCCAAAAAGGAAGCTATCTTCTCGTCCTTGTTCGTCCCCGTAAGCGTGTACCCACGCGCCGCCGCAAGTTTCTCAAGATCCGCCACCGTCATAGCTGTAAGCATTTCCTCAGTATAAATGACTACTGTCTCTTTCTGCTTCGGATAATAGATATATACCGGCAGCGTGTCATGGGCATCCTCAAATCCCGCCGAGCAATCAAATTTACATTTAAGCACGGACTTATTCTTATTCTTCGTATCTGCCTCGAAGCCGGAAGTACATAGCATGTTCTCCATGATGACGATGATCTCCCTGCCGTCTGACAGCGTACCGATGGCGGCAATGTTGTCAATGTAATCACTGTCCTCCAGCCGCGCTTTTGTCGTGAGCAGGTCATAACCCGGTATATCGGATTCTGTCTGGGCTGCCACCATTGTCATCTTCAGGATGTCCTGCGTCATCTCGATCAGGTTGGCTTCAATATATGCCTCCTCGCCCTGTTTGAGCGACATACCCTTTACCCGGACAACAGCCCCGTCCACCTCGATATCCTCAAAGTTGGACGAAATGTGTACCTTTGCGCCGCCTGATGTTGCCCCCAGCAGATCCCCATACCATTTCCCATCTTCATATTTCAGGTTTGCATAGAGAACTGCCGCATTTATCAGTAAGTTCTGCGGCGTTTTCTCTGTGATCCCCGATTTCTTAAATTTTTCGATCAACTTTCCTTTTCCCATCATCCTCTCCCTTTCCAACGCTTAACCTCCAGCGTTATTTGAATCTTAGTCAGTTCAGTTTCTACGTCTGCCGGAAGATCTGTCAGGATTTCGCCGGTAGAAACAAGCATCGTTCCTGCCCGGCACCGGATTAGACGTCCCGTATCCTCTGGGAACATTTCCACCACCCTCTCTGCCGCCTCATACAGCTGCATGTCATCGTCGCCGCGGTAGAACCCGGTAAGCAGCAGCCGGTATCCTGTCTCCCCGGATTCATCTCTGCCGCCTTCCCCATACAGTTCCCCGATGAAATACGGATACTTCGGTTTCTCTTTCCACCGTAAAAATCTGTAATTGATCTCCCCTGACAAAAGCTCCCCGATTTTTTTAACAATCTCCGTCACGACATCCTCCCGAACTTCTCCTGCGCCGATGCGATGATCTTGCCCTTCAAAGCCATATATGCTTTGAACAGTGGTCTGATCGGTCTCTTACCACGGGTAAAATGCCGCTGCCCCTTCTCATCTACATACCACCAGCCGCCTTTACGACCATTGCCATTCAGGGCATATTCCCCGGTTCCGAACTCCTCCCAGACCGCATTTTCGGAATCAGATGCCACAACTCCTTCGAGCTTGGCTTCATCTACTACATATCGCCATGACTGTCTCGTTTTTCCCGTCCGTACCCGCTGGTTGTTCCGTACTGCAGATAAAAGTTCCCCACAAGCCTCATGTAGCCACGCGACTGCTGTCTGCTGGAACTCTTCGGTAACCTCCTCCTGATGCGTTTCGATATGGATATCCATTCCCATCTCACTGCCCTCCCAGATATTTCAGGTAAATCTCCAGATGCTCGTGCAGGCGCATCGGATCGTCAAACAGCTTTACCTCATAGACTTCCCCGTCGATCAGGAACCGACTGCTTTCAGCAGTGAGCTTTTCCCCATTATACGCAGGGACAAAATAATCACACATGAAAATATAGTCTGCGTCCTCGACACGGCTCATCATTTTCAGATTTACACCGCCGTCAAGCAAATCGAGCACACCGCTTACTAGAATTGCATCTTTCCATTTGACCCTATCTGCCTGATACCCGTCCTTTTCTACCTCTCTGATCTGGATGACCGCCTTCGTATTACCTTCAATATGTCCCATCACTCCCACCTCGGCTGCCTGTATGGATCAATAAAACCGATCAAGGATTCCGGGTACCCGTTCAGGCTGTTCTGGGCATCCATGTCATAGTAGGTCACCGAGTGGCGGGAGAGGGATTCTGTCTTGATACCGATCTTTGAACGCATCGTAAAGTCCCATTGAAGCATGTTTAACACCCCTTCCTGTACATCCTCCGGGTAAACTACTTTGGTAACTGTATTGACCGGGGCATCATACAGAACCTTATCCAGCTTTAGGTGTCCCTCCGCCGTGCTTACAATGGTGTACAGACCCTTATTTGGAGACCCACTGATCTCGACCGTATCCCCATCCGCAAGATAAAGACTGTTGCCAAGCAGCATCCCACCGCAGGACGGTACCCTGATCCGTACCGCCCTGTCTTGGAAGTTGTTGTTGGTTTCAGAACGGATCAGCCGTTCAATGGCTCTGATCTTCCGTTCCACCACCGTCTGGGGAATATCCATCTGCAGACAGGCAAGCGCCTCTTCCACTTTTACTACCATAACCGCTCCTATTCCGCGTGCTCCACAGTATAACCGTCTTTTGCCTCAAACCATGAAGCCGCAAATCCGTCCGTGGTATATCCCTCACCCTCCGTAAAGTCAACACCGCCGATCCGCTTCGTGATCTTATTCCTGCATATGACCTTATATGTCGCCTGAAACCCTGTCTCAAATCCCTCAGACAGTTTCTCCTCCGGCAGATGCTCCTCTGTCTTTTTCTCCTCAGATTCCCCTGCCGATTTCTCCTCCTGCGAAGGCTCCTCTGCCTTCACTGCTTCAGCATCCGGCTGCATTTTTTCCATGGCAGCCTCAGTCTTTCTCTTTGCCATAACCGCTCCTCCTACTTGATCTTGATGTTACGGAGCACTGCCGCGCTTCTGGTGCTCTTCATAGCAACCGCCGCCAGCATCTCCACTTCACCCGTCTTGACTGCTCCCGGCGCGTTAAAGTCAGGAAGGTACTGAGAAATAAACTTACTCCCCTTAACTGTCACGCCATGGAAATTGTCCAGTCCGATCACCGGCGCGTAGATATCTGTCAAACCTGAAACACTGACACTCCCGATCGTCCTTGTCGTGATCTGTATCACCGGAGCCTCCTCATACACCCCTTCATTCAGCTTCGGGTAATACCCCATATCCACGAAAGGAATATCATCATACGCTGCAACCTTCCTTCCAAAAGAATTTTCTGCATGGGTCAGGTATCCGGCTCTTCTGGCTGCCGCTTTCAGCTTGGTGATCATAAATGTATTTCCCATGATGCAGCTCGCCCTGCCGTTCAGACTCGCCAGAAACTCATCCAGCCTATCCAAGAGTTTCTTATAATTCTTATCCAGCGCATCCGATGTGGAAATATCCAGATACTCTTCCACATTGATCTCTGTGCTGGTACCACGCAGCGCCTTATCCAGTCCATCAAAGGTAGTCGCATCCGAATCCGCATCCCCGTCAATCACTGTTTTGGAAAATGCCGTGCAGGTCGCTTTGATCTTAGCCTCCGTCTGTCTGGCAACTTCCGATACCCTGCCGGAAGAATTTTCTATCACACGGTCGACCTGATAGGAGCCGCCGAAAACCTTTACGTCCACAGACTGCTTTTCTCTGGTAGTCTCTTGCGGTACATATTCTTTGTTGATCTCTCTTGTGCCTGCCACTGCCGGCGTTTTCTCACGCATGTAATTGTACGTCAGCGTGGATCCGTTTCCGTTTGCCTCCAGCGCGTCATCAAAAAGCAGCATATCAAGCAACAGGGAATTACGTCTGAAGCTGTCAATGACCTGTTGGTCCACATGGTCTGTCCTTCCTTCTCTAAACTGCTCTAATGTAACCATTCTTTCTTTTCCTCCTACTCCTCATCTCCGGAATACTTCCGGGCGATCGCTTCTTCCAGTGTCTGGGGTGCTGCATCATCACCAGATGCATCTCCCGTTTCCAGCTTCTTGATCCCTGCGCGGATAAGCTGCCCAGCATCAGCCTTGGAATCCTCGAACTGTCCGGCATGGTTTTTCTTAAGACTTGCCACCAGTTCATCCACACCGGTTACCTTCCCGTTCTCATCGATTCCGATATTCTTGATCCCGCCGCTCTTTTCCGCCTGATACATCAGGTAATCCACATCCGCCGCATGTGCCTTTGTCAGCGCCACGATAAGCTGGGTGTTGATCTGCCCCTGCCGCACCGTCTCCTGCAGCCTTCTGATCTCCTCTGCCGCCGTCGTATCCGCCGGGGATTCCTGTTGCTTTTTCACTTTCTGCCGCTTCACATCCTCCTCCAGCTTCCCCTTCTCCTCCTGCAGCTTCCTGATCGTTTCCTCCGGGTTCTCCACAGACGATACGTACAGCTTGTTTGCGGACATCTCATCCATGATCGCTTTGATCTGATCATCCGTGAAGCCCTGTTTCTTGAGAATTGCTCTTAAATCCATCTCTTTTTGCCCTCCTGTTTTTTTGTACTAAAATAAGACCCGGAGGTCTTTTTCTGGTTTATAAAATCCTGCATGGCAGGAAGTTACCTTAATGTTCTGTTTCTTCAAACTTAATGCCCGGGGCACACTCAATCTCCTCATCTTCCCACATTTTTTCAGCAGGAATATCATCCGGGAAAGCCTTGCACATGTACTTCGTGTCACTTTCTATGAGGTGCTTGCAGTAATCGCATTTTGGCTCCCGTAAACTCATCTTTTCCATCTCCCGATATATTTCTCCAGTATGTCCCTGACTGCATCAGGAAGCTGCTCGCCCCGTCGTGCCCTGACAAAAGCTTCGGCTATGCCTTCATTGCCGGTACGGTCTTTATCCCCATACCTTGACATCCCGCGCAGCTGCTCCGTCAAAAGTTCTATTTCAATACGCCTGTTATGGTACTCTTCGTCTGTAAGACAGTCCTGATAACACATACAATGTGCCATCTCATGGGCGACATAATCTTCCAGCGTTCTGCCAGCAAAAGCTCCTTTAGTATATCTTACTTCTAACTGTTCCCGTATCTGCCCAAAATCAGCGTCTTTGTTAATCACCATGTCCATAATCCCATCATGGTATCCTGTAACAAAAATATCCCCCGCGTCTGCAGACTCCACATAAATACCGTGCAGACTGATAACATATTCATTTTGAAGTTTTAATAACGCTTTGTCAAGTTCCTCCTTAACCGCCCGGTCAATTCCTTTGATCTGCAATACCGCTTCGGGCAAAGACATATTTTTGCCCATATCTGATATGTACCGGGAATACTTTCCCTTCCATTCCCTGTAAGAATCTGATTTAATGCTTACTATTTCCCCTGCCGCCCTGCTGTAACGGTATTCCTCGCTTCCAAGGTTCCATCTCGCCCTCTGGTTCATGCAGCAGCGGCACTGGATATCCTCTTTCGCGATGCCGAATCCTCCCGGGTACATTGCCCTTGCACCGGAAGACGGTATCACAAATTCCTCCTCCAGTTCCCGGATCTGACCGTCCAGCTCCACATGGGTCGCCCTTGTCACGCTGTCCAGCGTGGAAATCCACTCCTTTACCACGTCCGCACCTTTGCTCTTTGCCGTGGTCATGCAGTCCATCTCTGACTCGCTGGTGACACGGTGCCCTTCCGTTCTTGCAATAATACATGCACGCGAAAGACTGACGCCCGCCTTTAAGGAAATCTGTCTGGCAATTGAAGCATAATCCCGCCCGGTAGAAAATCCTCTGGCTATCTCCACCTTTACGGTATCTTTGAGCTGATCTGCATTTTCATACAGTCTCTGGGAAAATTTAAGGTCTTTTGTATCCTTGTTGATGCACTTTTGAACTTTGTTTTCATCGACCTGCAGAAGCAGATCCACGCCATCCCCATGCATCCCGTACAGGCATCCCAGATACGCTTCCCTGTATACCCCATCAAGATATTCCGACATATCTTCCACGTTCTGCTCACCCAGCTTATGCAGGATAGTCTTAAGCTGAGCCTCCAGCATCAGCTGGTACTTCATCTGGTAAGCATTCTTCTCCTGAAAGGAAGGAGACTCTTTCATCTTTCGGACTTTTATTTTTATCTCTGCCAGAGCGTCCTTATAATTCTGTTTCAGCTGCCGTATGATCCTTTCCTCCTGATCCAGCAGCTCCAGCTGCACTTCCTTCTTCCTCTTGTCCATGTAAGAGCTCCCTGATCATCTCTGTCTCCTGCGGCTGCGTTCTTTTTTCCTCAGCCGCCTGGTAATCAATTTCCAGCACTCCGCACAATTCTTTTAACAACATATCCGCATCAACAACAGCCGCCGCATCAAGAAGCGCCCCCACCTGCTCCCTCTTTGTTTCCGCATCCAGCTTCCTGATCTCGGCATCCTCCTTTTCATCCGTAGGCACCACCGGATCGATCTTAATCGACACATCATCCGTGGAATACGAAGTTCCTTCCCTTGCATTGATTTCCTCAATAACAATACCGAGGAGCTGCCGGAGAAACTTTTTGATGTTCCAGATCAGCTTCCTGCTCTTCATGTCGAGCAGCGTGTACCTGCTCTTGAGGATGATATTTGTGATATTACCGTCGCCTGTCTGGGAAGGATTAAAGGCAAGGGCGGTGCGGTAAATATTCTTTTCGTCCTCCGCCATTTTTGCAATTCTTGCTTCGTAAGGTATGTTGATCGTTTTTATGTCCAGATCGCCTTTGTCCCCAACCCCCACAACCTTCCTCGACTTGACATTTGTCAGCAGCTCATCATAATCCGTCCCTTTAAATCCCCTGACCACATAGATGCCTTCCGTGATATCCTGCAAATTATTTGAAAGCCCGCAGTCCATCATGTCGTAATCGTCAATAATCGGCTTAATCTGGTGGAGCCCGGAGAGCTGTTTCCTGTTGTTGTCCAGACGCAGAAAAGGGAGCCGATCGCATTCTTCGTAAAACAATCCGTCTCCCGAACGGTACAACACATGCGGGTACGGATTAAGTTTCACATTCGGATCCAGTATCAGGGTACCCCCTGTCTGCATGTAGTACCATGTCATATCCTTGTTCCATACTTCCACACGGACAGCCTTTTTACCGTCTTTTATACTTACCGGATAGTAGCGGATGATGTAATCGTTGATCGTATCTGTCTCCTCGCCGTCCTTGACTTCCACGATTCCGATAGAGTCCGCATGGCAGAATCTGGTATATCCCCCGGCATCCCGGTACCAGTATGCATATCCGAAGCCCCTGACCACCGTATCTATCAGGATTTCCTTCATTTCCCCGATAAAGGCATCCCCGAAATACGGCTTCAGGGATTTTTCCAGTTCCTCGCTGTCTGTCTCAAACTGGATCCCATTCGACAGGATATACGCAACCTCCTGCTCCGCGATCTCATGGAAGAAGGGATGGGGGATGCGGATGTTGCTCTTTGTCAGATCCTCTACTACTTTTCCTTCCTTCGTAATGTAATAGATCTTGTACTCCAGAATATCGTGTTTCCCATCATAATACCGCTGTCCGAGCCTTGCCTGCCTTTTGCGCCTGCTGTACTTATCTGCAGCAATGATCGAAGCAATCCTTCCTGTGTCCAGCATAGCCTCTCCCTCCCGAAATTCTTACGGAGAATGCCGTTTTTCAGGTATTCTCCTGCGTGAAACTTAGTACTTCTCCGCGAAATGCCCCCTGGCATGAGCGGCTAGAAGTACTTTTCGCGCTAATATAGCCAGTTATCTGACTCCTGCCCTATCTTCTCACAGATACCTGTGGTAGCATCCGGGGCGTCGTCATGGGCGTTATTTCCCTTCGCCTGAAATGTCTTCATCGCCATATAGTAGGCATTCCACTTGTTTTTCCAGTTCCTCGGAAAATAAATGTGTTCCTGCACCCATGTGGCATTGCTCCGTATCCTCGCCTGCTTGTTGGCACCCTGAAAGAATGGCTCTATATGGGTATAATTGGAACCATACTTTTCCCGCAGGATCCGCTCCACGGAGCGGGCAAACCCGACACCGCCGTTGTTGCTCTCGATATCCGCCCATGCCACACGGAAACGGTACAACGCATCCGCCACATCACCCTCCGTAACACTCATATCCTCATCCGTGTAGATAATATCCAGCACATAAGCTTCCATATGGTAAACGCCATAGATGATGTTACACAGGAAATCGTCACCCTGATCGGCGGTATCGCAGTAGCTCTTAATCTCTTCCAGAAGGAGATTCCCCTCGTCGTCCCTCGGCAGGTCATCATATTCCTTAAAATCCTTATACAATGAATTGACCAGATCCACCGGTTCCTGCTGGTAGTTCGCCATGAAGATAGCAAGGGACATCTTCGCTTTCTTTTTCAGGTAGGATGTAAAGCTGAACAGTTCCGGACAGAGCATTTCCTTTGTCTGCTCATCCAGACATGCCTTCATTTTGAGCACGTACCAGTCGCCGCCGTCCTCATCAGACAGCACCCTTCCTATAAGATCGCGGCTGTTCCATCTGGTAAAATTAAGTATCTGTATGGCGTCCTCCTCCATCCGGGAGAGGAATGTGTCCGTATACCACTGGTACTGTGCATCCAGAAAAGCATCATTAAAAGCCTCCAGATGCGTCTTGATCGGATCATCTATGATCGCTATGGAACCGCCGACACCTGTGATCGTGCCGCCGAACCCGGTGCCCAGATAGGAAAAAAACTGCCCCTCCAATGACCACATCTGCTTCGCACTGTCACCATACTTGATATGTACATCCGGAAAGATATCATTAAATACTGTAAATCTTTTATCTGCCTTAGTGGCTTCTATGCCGTCCCTGACGTTGACCGAAAATCTCCCTGCAAGGATCTCATTATAGGTAACCGCTATAATTTTCTCTTCCTGATTTTTTCCAAACACCCAGTCACAAAATTGTGACAGGCTGTAGGACTTCCCGTGCCGCGGCGGAATATCTATTGCCAGACAGCGACATACCCTGTATTCTGTCCCCGCTTTATCCAGCCCGGCTCTCTCCTCCGCTGTGACGATCTGCCACTCCTTATCCGTATTCCGCTTGATGATCCGGTGCTCCCATACCGCCTGCAGCACCTCCGCCAATATTCTCAGATGCTGTCTTGATTCCTTAAAAAACTTAGGATTGATCAGCTTGTTATATTCCCAAAGGGACGCTTCTGCACGCTGATATTCTTCCGGTACATCTTTTCCCGCACTATTTACTTTTGCCCTATACTCCGAAGCGAGACTTCCCATACCAGAACCCCTGTCATTTCCAATATAATAAGGATCCGGCTGCCGCCGAATCCCTAACAATACTTTTCCCTTGACAATATCAACGCTGCCATGTCATGCTCCTTCCGCAGCGTTTCACTTGTTATACTGTCCTGATGCCTGTATTCCTTATTTTTCCTGCGTTTGTACTCTTTTCTCTTTGCAGCGCCCGTCTGCCTCCGCTGTTCGCGCTCTGTCTGGTACTCGGGAAGCGAAGTGATATAACCCGACACCGCCTGTCTGGATACGTCCAGATAAACGGCGATATCCCCCACCCTCATACCTGATTCAAAATACATCTCTCTTGCACGTTCTTTCCAAGGCATTTTTCCACCTGCTTTACATTTTTGTCCTCATATTTTTGGGCGCACTAAGGGCACTGTCATTTTTATGCCCTCAGAACCCGTTCAACTGCGTTCAATTTGGCTTCAACTATTTTTCACACACAATCCTGCCATCTTAACCTAAAGCCGCTTAAAACCGCTTCTACGGCTTCACTGCATTTTTTCCATCTCAGCTTCCGTTTCTTCTGCCAAAAGAATCAGGGTGGAAGCAATCTCCGGATAGGCTTCCCCAAGTTCGCCATACACCTTGTCTTTTAGAAGGTCGAGGGCAACATGCACGGCTCCGCGCTCTTTCCTTGCCTTAATCTTCAGGTTTTCATTACTGACCTGTGCCCGCTGGAGCGCGGCGATATTCTTCACAAGCTCCGCCCGCTCCTTGGGATCCATCTCATCGTCTACCAGAGCCTGCATAATTAACTGGCTGGCAAGAAGGTTGTTTGCCTCGTGGATCTCCGTTGCGGGGCGGTCCACATTATCCTCCGCCAACAGGCGGGCATATTCTGTCGCCACCCGGACAGACTCAAACTTATTCAGGAATTTGCGTCCATACCGCCCGACACTGCTGAAATGCACGTTTTCCCCGTTCTCTTGCAGATACGCAGCGATATTCTCATAAGTCTCCCCTGCCAGCAGCTTCTCTTCCACCTGTTTTTTAAGCCCGTCCGGCAGCGCGTCGATCTTCCCGTGGCTCCTGTTATCTCCCATGTCACTCTCCAATTCCCGCAAGCTGGTCTGCGTTTCCCTCCATGTAGTCAGTTCCCTCTGCCGTCAGCTTGACGATCTTTTTCGATATGCCCAGCCGTTCATTCCCCACCTGCTGCACTGCCACCAGCTTTTTCGCCTCCAGATAATCCACCTGCCTTGCGATCTCTTCCTTATCGCCTGACCCGGAATGGGCAAATGCCGCTGCCAGCACATCCATGCTGCAGCCTGTGGGCGCTGCCTTATAACACAATCCCAGAATCTCTTTTCTTAAAATCTCTTTTTCCGCTGTCCTCAACAGATCACTCATCGTCAAATATCACCCCTATGTCTTCCCTGTCTTTCTCTGCAAGGTTCACCCCTGCAGGCGTAAGCCAGATGATCCCGTCCAGCCAGTTATCATCATTGACTTCTACATGTGTATACCTTAACTTTTCCTCCCCATGTTCGCCGCCAAGATAAAATATTGCTTTCCGCAGTTCCTCTTCCTGCACGAACCCCTTCGACCGCAGCAGGTTCTTGAGCGACCTGATACGGATGTCCGTGCCATATGTCCCGTATAGTTTTGAAATGACTGCCCCGCGGAGCAGCTTAGCCTCCGTCACCTTTACCTGATCCATCCCCTATCTTCCTCTCGATCGCATCCATTCGCTGGTCCAGTTTCGTCATGCTCCGCTCCATCTTATTGAGGGAGGAAGCGATGTTGTCAAGCGTCTCCAGCATCCTGTCCTGACTCGCCATCAGGATGCTCTCCCTCTTTTCTGCCTCGGCACGGATCAGCCTCTCCCTGCTCTCTGCCTCCGTCCGGATGATTTCTTCCCTCTTGGCGCTCTCCGCAAGCAAGTAATCCTCCCGTTCCCGTACCACCCGGTTCTGCTCCTCCATGTTCTTCTGGGAAGTCGCGTATGCCTCCTTGACCCTGTTGTCATCATTCCGGGAGCGTTTGATGAAATATCCCACGAATATGATAAGGAGGACTGCTATAAATCCTTTTTCCGCTGCCGTATCGATCCATGAGGACGGCATCATCTGTGCACTCGCTAAAATCCCATACATATATCCATCCTCCTCTACAGCAATGCATCCCATGTCTTCGGTCCAGCAACCCCGTCCACCGTCAGGCAGTGTGTCTTCTGGAATATCCTGACCGCCTCCTCCGTCTCCGCCCCAAAGATCCCGTCAGCCGTGACGCCAAGCTCTTCCTGCAGGAAGCGAACATAATCCCCACGGTCATTGTACCTGACAGTTGCCACCATCCGCCCTTTGACCTGATAGGTTTCCATACGCCCGAAGGTACTGACGCCATATGCTTTGCCATTCCGCGCATCCTGCTGCCAGTAGTATTTCTTCTCCCGCGTGTCCACATGGACAAAACCGCCTGTATAATCATACAGACCAATCCCCTTCGCACCAATGCCCTGCAGATACTTTGCGACCTCCCTGTTGGATACTCCCGTAACAGTAAAATCCGCCGCCTTCCCTTTCATATGGTAGGAAGACGTGGCACCGTTGACGCTCCTGTTATGGGACGGTGTCCTGTAGGCGCTGGTAACCGAAACAGCTTTCCCGAAATGGTCCCTGACTTTCTGCAGAAACTCCACCAGACCGGAATCCAGAAGAATCTCATCGCTGCCATCCCTGCAGCGGAACTCCCGTAACAGGAAGTTGCTCTCCCGGTCGTCGATCAGAATCCTCTTCTGCCCATCCCTCCGCAGACTGTAGCTGTGCGCGCCTTCGGATAACGGGAGCCCATCCGCAGATGCCTTCCTGCCTGTATCCTCCACGCCTCCCTCAAGTTCCGCATAACAGTAAGACTTGTCAAACCTCGTATCCAGCCCGGGAATCCGGTAACAGTCTGTATGCTGCCACATGTCATAGGCTGTCGCCTTGTAGCCGCAGGCGGAGTTATACTGCGCCACCCAGATGCTGTACGCAGCCAGTTCTGCTGCATACAATCTTGTCTCAAACCAGCTTTTCGAGGCATACACCCCCGCACGCCTCCCAAGCTCTTCCATTCTTCTGCAGAATGCCTTCGCAATAACAGTGCGGTCTGCCCGTGACAGCTGATCCGCCCTGCCGTTCCCCTTCGGATTGGAAAGCTCACTGTCGTAGTAGGTGGGATACGCTGGATCGTAACCCTCTGTCATCCCATAACAGTATTCCGCCTCTGCCGCCGCCTCCGATTCCGTGACCGCCTGACTCATAAAATAAAACCCATAGGGAATCCTGCAGTCAATGAGCCCTTTCATGTGTTCCCGGAACCGGGCATCCTCCTTGATGACGCCCGCACCATACCCGCGGTACCCGATCCGGACGATCACGCCGTCAAAATGCGGCTTTAAGAGCGGGTAGTTCCTAATCATGTTGTATTTGGAGATATCTCCCACATTTCTTACCTTTGTCATCATCTCTCACTCCCGCCCGGCATCCTGATATCCCTGATCTGGGTAATACCCTGCTTCACCTTATCATACCCCACCATTGCGCCGGCACAGTTGAGCAGACACATGATCGCCAGATATACGCTAGTAAGCGCATTGAACGGAATCTGGTAATTCACGTAGTAAAGCGCCGTTCCGGCACCGCCCACGATAACAGACACGACCATAACAATTACATTCGACGCATACCGCTTCTTACATGCATCAAAAATGCTCTTCACCAGCTGCGTCAGCAGCGACGTAGCGACCGACATTGCCGTGACCAGCGCCACCATGACATCAAAAGAAAGTACCATAACAAATCCCTCCGTTTCTTAAATTTGGATATGAAAATAGCCACATACATTTCTGTACATGGCTATCTTACCAGTTATCCCGTTTATTGTATTTTTTACGTTACAGTTTATTTTGGAAAGTTTCCTGAAACTAAATCCCTATGTCTGCAAAGTTTATCTGCCCGGGAATCTGCTGCTTTGCACTTCCCTTTACGATCTTCTCCCTGACAATGTTGTAGACCGTGGACTCACAGACGCTATACCTGACCGCCAGCTCCTTGATATTGGTGCCGTCATATTCGTGCAGGATGTTCCGGTATACCCGGTTCTTCACCAGTTCCCTCTTCTGCGGTATGTAGATGCTGCTCCCGCCGTATACATCCGTGAGACTGATAAGACCCGAAACCCCGACCGCCTCTGCAATGCCCCGGTGCTGCTCCTGCAGGTCATCTACTGTCAGGCTTTCCAGTATCTCCCTGTCCGACTCCATCATTATATCCCGCCTTTCCTTATCCTGCAACCTCTTTCTCCCGTTTCCTTGCAGCCATCGCCTTCAGCGCTTCGATCAGGTCACTGGCAGTCCCTTTTTTCAACCATCTATAATCTGATAAGCGGAAACCCGCTTTCTCTGACTGTAAAAATCGATTTAATCTGTCGATATCAGGTTTTCCCTCCTCTGTCATCCACCCAAGCTCCTTCATCAGACCGAAGATGTACTGCATCTGCCTGCCCGTCGCATGATCCTGCCCGGAAACTGCCTTCCCCTCCAGAGAATCGATCAGCATGACCGCCTCCCTTTTGGTAAGTTCTTTGATACTCGTTTTGTGCAGCAGCATCTCCATATGCTCATGGAGCAGGTCATTGTCCATCCCCCGCTCCCTTGCCGCTGCATATATCTTTCTGATCTGGTCATATGTCACCGCTCTTCCCGTCTTTCCCATACCTGCCTCCTACTGTACCGCTTCCGCCAATGTATCCTTGTCCGTCTCATACCAGAAACTGTCCGACCTCTGCAGATAACCGCCGATCCTTAAAATATCCTCTTCCGGATAGGACTTGACCGTATCCTTGTTGATCGTCTCCTTCACGTTGATGCAGTCAGCCATGCCGTTCTCCCGGAGCTTTAAGATGACCTCCCCCGTATCCTGTGGAAGGAGCAGCTTTGTGCTCTGCCGGAATCCCACTGTGCCAAAGGTAAGCTGCCTGCTCTTCCCCTTAAGCTCCTCCTTCCTGACCGTGGTAAATTCCTTGATCTTTCCCTCATTCTGCTTGATCATCTCCTTGTACTGCGCTGCTTTTTCCTCCGCAGCTTTCTTGGCTTCGGCAATCGCGGCATTCATTTCTGCCGTGATCACGCTTATCTGGTTCTCCGCATCGCCCATCACTTTTAAACACGCATCCACATCTTCCCAACTTTTCAGCTGAGGCTCTGTCACTCTCTTTCTTGCCATCTCATTTTCCTCCTGTGGTTTTTTGTTTTGCAGTATGCTTTTTCATAAAATCAGGTACCTGTAGGATGCCTCCTGTCCGGACAGGCTCTGCCGGCGCAGGTTCTCTTGCAATGTTCACAAAATTTTTAATGTTCATCCTCTCCTGTTCCAGCACACGGAATACCTCTCGCTGGATCAGTTCTGCTGCCCTCTTTTCGTTAATCTCATTTCCCTCAAATCTCAATAAAATCTCCCTCATCCTATGCTTTCCCTCCTTTAATTTGCCAGAATTTCCTTTTCCAGCTGCTCAAAATCATACTCGTTCTGTCTAAACTGGTTAAACTTGTTTTCCTGCTTCACCCTGCCGCCTGCATCTTTGCGCTTCTGGAGATTCCGCATGATGCCGACGGTATAACTCTCCTTATATCCCGGATACCGGGACATATGGATCCGCAATGCCTCCATGACCACGTCCTCGTCGAACCTGTCCCAGCCTGCCTCCACCCGGTCCTTCACCGTCTGCGCGATCCTGCCTGACTTTCTGGTGCGGCATAACACCTTCCAGTATTCCTCCTTTAACTGACTCAGGTCACCCATATGTATCACCGCCCTTCTCAGCCTATGTTCATTTCGTGCATCATTTTCGTAAGACCAGGACTTGTGATCTCCTCAAAGACTGCTGCCGTATTGATGAACACGTTGACGGCACCACGCATCCCATAATTGGTTCTGCAGATGCGGTAGAGCAGTTCCAGTGCGTCCTCCTCCGTCACATACCCGCCGAAGACTGACTGTACATCCTGTTTGGTAATGTTACTGACAAGCACCTGCCGCCTCATGCCGATCCGGGAGAAGAGCTGCGCGAAATCCGCCCGTCCGGTACCTTTCAGCTTGCTGTAAACCTCATCATTCCCGATAAAACAGATACCAACACCACTTTCATCCGCAATGCAGCGCAGATGGTTCAGCGCGCGCACCGTCAGATGCTGCGCCTCGTCGATCACTACCACCCTGCCGGAGTCTTTCAGCTTATTCACGATCTCCTGTGTCTGTTTCCTCGACACCCGCTCCCTGACGCCCAGCTGCTCCGCCAGTTTTTCATTTACCCCGGTGATCGAAGAATAGGTGGGCGATATGGTGATCCCGATCGCCAGTGCATTATTCTCCAGATAATTCCTGAAAGCCATTGTCTTACCGATCCCGGCATCCCCGTAGACCACCGATATCTTCCCCTGCAGGTGGGAATAGCGTATCGCGTTGATCACATTTCTGCTGATATTCGTTTCGGTGTAGCCCGGTTCCTTCGGCGCAACCTTTTTCTGGATGCTGATCGACGCCAGCTCCTCAATCTTGCTGATGACGGTGTGCGGCGCCTTGTAGGTACCCGCCAGAAACCCGGACAGTGTCGCCGGAGATATGTCCAGCTCCCGTGCCACCTGCGCCTGCGTCTTTTTCGAGGATCCCATGTACTGCCTGATAAAGTTACATGCCTCCACATACCCCATTGTTACTTTTTCGTTTCTCTCTTCCATCTTTCTCCTCCTATCTATCCCTTGCCTTTTCCATTCTTTCCAGTGCCGCCGTCCAGTCTATATGCTCCGCACTGCTGCCCACAGCCGCCGCGACGCTCCCAGCGTCCTCATCCACCGCCCGGATCGGCGTGATGATCTTCGGGTCAAACCTCTCGCCGGCGGACATCCGCGCCTCCGCTTCCCGCATGACGAGCGCCAGCGCGTCATCAGCTTCGATCCCTTTCTGTTTTTTATAACCCCTGACTGTCCGCTCCAGCGTCCTGATCTCCCGCATGGACTCCGCAACTTCATCTTTTGATGCAAAGTAACTGCTGACGGGTGCCTGCGGCGCGGTGCACAAGAAACGGTCGTTTTCGTCATAGACCCTGACCTCTGACAGATCGTCCGGATTATATCTGACATAGACCTTTTCCCTGTCATGCCCCATAATGAGTTCATCAGAGTAAAAGCGGATCTCTGTGTCGTACATCTTAATCTTTACACCCCTGTTGACCGTCTGCATCCGGCTGGTGCGCAGGAGCATCAGGTTCAGTTCGTCAGCTGTGGCAACTCTCTGCTCATACAGACATGCCGCAAACACTTCATCCCTCGTCCTTCCGTTCATACCGGTGCCAGAATGGGGCTGTTTATTGAACCACCCTTGGATAAAGATGTCCACGTACTCCCGGAACTCATCGATGACAACGAAGTTTTCCGCATGTTTCCCTGTCTTCTTCAGCCGCTCCGGTCTCTCCGCGATGGTGCCGCCTGTGTAGCCGTCGAAGAGTTTTGAAAAACAGTTTTTCACATCCACAAAAGCCCGCTCCACGATCTTTGCCCTTGCATTTTTGACCATTGCCGTGCGGAACTCGATGCCCAGCCGCTGTAAGATCGTGGGCGGCTCGTGCCCGTCTGTCTTCGCGCTCTTACGGAATCCCCTGCCTCCGATGTCATGTGTCAGAAACTCCCGCCCGTTATCGGAATAGATCCACTTCGGGATCCCGTAAGCCATAATCCCGCGGCGCAGCGCCTGAATCGTGGCATCTGAGGACGGTGCATCCGTCACATACCATCCCACCATCTTTCTGCTCCTGACGTCCAGAAACGCCGTCAGGTAAACCCTCACCGGCTTATCGCTCTCCCCGCCGTTTACAAAGATATCGAAGGTGTGGTTATCGCAGACCCAGATGTCATTGCTGTGCAGGTCATCATAGGTGCGTTCTATGTAATTGGCACACTCATCACGGAAGACTTTTTCCCCCAGCCGGAAGTATTTCAGCACTGGCACCGGGATGCTCCTTTCGATTTCCCGGGCAAACGACGCGCTGGATGCCAGCGGCAGGAGCTTCTGGTCATAGCGGTCTGGGTGCTGGCTGATCTCCAGCTTTGTCAGGTTCATGCACAGCTCTATGGATTTCTGGCTCTGGTCGAGGTAAAAATACTCGAAGATATCAAACACTTCCTTCGGCACCGCCCTCTTATGACCATCATGCTTCCCCCGCCTGTTTAACAGCCCGCCGTCCCCCTGCTCCCGCAGCGCCTGCTTCTTCCTGTACAGGATACGGGAAGAGAATTTCTGTTCGGGATAAGTCTGCTGCAGGTAGCCCACATATGCCTCCGTTGCCTGCTTTTTATCCAGTCCGGGCGGTCTGTAGGCATCCCACTCCTCTATGATCCCTTTCCAGAAAAAAATCTCCTCCCGCTCTTCCACGGAAAGCTGCTCCAGATCCGTCACCGGGACAGGCTTTGCCTCCCGTGGCTTCCCACCTGCTTTCCGCGACTCGATCCGCCTATACTTGGCGATCAATTTCGGCTCCAGTGCTGCCAGAGGAATCATATAACTAATCCCTTTGTTCCCGCCCTGCCCCCATCTTTCATAGGCAGCCAGTTTATTCTCTACAATTAATTTTCGTACATACTGGACGGTACATCCCTTTAAATCAGCAACTTCTTTTACGGTCAATTCTTCCATGATCCACCTTCTTTGCTTGACATCCCACGCTTTCCTGTGGTATGTTTTGGTTGGTAGCATCTCTCCTAAGGTGTTACCGCTTTTCCAGTCCCCACGGTGCAAGAGCCGTGGGGCTTTCCAGTCCTTCAGGAAGGGATCGCCAGCGTTTCCCTGATCCGCTTTATGTTCTCTTCCTTCCTGTTCCGCCCCGTCAGCACGTCATTTACCACCCGGTAGTTGATCCCGCACCGGTCCGCCAGCTCCCGCTGCGTCATCCCCCTCCTGTCAAGTTCACCCTTCACACGGATCCCGAAATCAGTCAGCCGCATTTTCCTTGCCATCAAGCCACACCTCCCTCCTTAAGCCTGCCTCATCAGTGCCGGTAGGCAATCCCCGGCAGACAGCGGATTGCTCCGCTGTTTCGGCTTACGGTGCCTGTTCATCGAGCAAAAACCAGTCTTTCTCCAGAAGATCTTCCTGTGTAGCTGTCCACGGAACCAGCGTGCGGTCCGCTGTTTTCATTTCCAGATACGACATGTTCTCCATGCCGTAGTCGAAATCAGAAGTCCCTTCCGGCTCCACCAGACGGATCCACATGCATCCGCGGTTCCATCCATCCCTGTCTTGCTGCCTTGCCGCCGTCCTTCACCCATGCCAGCGCCTCGCTGAAATCTGTAAAATAACGCTCTGTCCGTCCTTCAAATGCTTCCCTTCTTTCCATCCTTTTTCCTCCATTTTTTATTTTGAACCTGCCCTCCTGTGCAGCATGTTCCGTGTTGATACTTTCTGGTAGACCATCATCCCATCCGGCTCTGCCGATAACGGTACCCGTACCGGTCCGACCAAACCGCATGTTTCCTCAATCTGTGCCTGTGCATATGTAAACCCCCGCTCCGTTGCTTCCTTATGGAAGGTTCCCAGATCATGTATTCTTCTGCGTTTCATTTCCATCTCCCTTTACTCTTTACTCAAACATTTGCCTGTCCGTTTATACCTTTTCTTCAACACATTCTGGCAGCCGCAGTACGGACAGTCCGTAGCATCATAATTTTCTGTATTACCAAAAATGGTGCCTGCAATATTTACCTCATAAACGTTGTCTTTTCTTATGTCGAGTAAATGATTACATACCTCACAGTACATCTCCTTAATCTTCATTTTTCCAGTCCTCCTTTCCAGTCTGCTGAATCAATGCCATTTCTTTCTACTCATCTAACTAAGTGCCTTCGCCACATCCATGATAATAGCAATTCCGGAATCACAGGCTATGTTGATGTCCCTGGAACACTGGTTGTTAAATGTAATCCTGATCGTCTCCCCGTCATCACCCAGCTCCATCTGCCTGATATCTGCTCCCGCTCTGGTCGCCTTGAGCAGATGCTTCAGCAGCATCACAATCTCTTTTTTGTCCTCCATCCTTGCCCTCCTCTCCAAACAGCAGCCAGTCTGCCGATACACGAAACAGCCTGCACAGCCTCATAAAATACGGCAGGCTCGGATTAATTTCCCCAGAGATCCATTTGCTGACCGATTTCCTTTCCGCCCCGATCCGCTCCGCGACCTGTTTCTGTGTCAGCCCGGATGCAAGCCACAGGCACCGCAGCCTTTCATGAAAAGAACCCTGCAGATACCGTTTCCTGTTTCCCACGGACATCATCTCCTTCCCGGTCTGCTGTTACAAAGACACCTATGCTGCAACAAAGAAGTATCTGGATGAGAACGAACCTGATGGGTTTCTGTATTAACAGATATCCATGAACCTTCAGCATTGCATCTGTAACATCTGCAAGCTGCTTTGCTGACTGAAACCGGGATTTCTCCGCCAGCATCCTCAAATGCCGGCGGAGGATCTCTGTTTCATTCTCAGGTACTTTCTCGCATGCGATACTGTCCATGTCCGGCCGCTCATCATAATCGGGGCATACGGTTCCCGCCGCTTTCCATATGCATCTCCTGTCATCGTTAAGCGGGTTAAATCCCTGCTCCATCGCACATCTTGTACATTTACTCATGTTCATGTCTGCCTCCTTTCCGCACAGCGCACTTCCGGCTTGTGCTTTTTCTTTCTTTCTTTCCCACATCTTGTATTTGTCCCGTTTTGGGGAACATGATAATATGTAGGTTGTACACACGGATTTATCCGTAATTACATATTATCTCTAATATTAAAGAATGTCAATCATTTTCTCTAATATTAAATATTTCGAAAGGATATGCGAATTTATGAATGAAATTGGCGAAAGAATCCGTTTGCGTAGAAACGAACTGGATATTACACAAACACAGGTATATAAAGAAGTTGGTATCTCCTCCGGCAATCTTAGCAGCATAGAATCCGGAAAAGTTTTACCTTCATCACTTGCATTAATTGGACTATCAAAAGTATTAAAGTGCTCTATTGATTGGATTCTAACAGGTGATGAGTATTTTTCAGAATCAGAATTCTTTAATAATAGAGAAAACGAATTAATCTCAAATTTTAGAATGCTTTCTGATTCAGATAAACAAGAAATTTTAAATATAATAGAATACAAAATATATAAATCTAAAGAAAAGGAACTATTATCTCATTCAAACCAAAACAATAATAATGATCTTCTTGCATAACAAATAAGAGCATTTAACTTTTATTCAACCCACTTCAAATATGATTTAAACATCTGTTGAACCATTCAAAAACAGCATATTTTTATAAAAGATTTTATTTTTTTCTTTTATTTACGGATTTATCTGTATGTTGCGCAACTAAATCTATAGATATAAAAATAGGTACATTTGCATACTCACTATTTTTTCTATTTGGTTGCGCAACATTTTCCTAATTCTCATTTTTTCCTATACCCATGCGGCTTTCGGGTTGGGAAACCATATTCCCAAAATGCTAAAATAGTTTCCCAATATTTTGCCATGCGTATCTTTGCCCGTTCAACTAAAATTCACAAAATATTCAAAACGCCGATTTTACGCCATTTTTGACCGTTTAATTGTTGAAGCGAAAATGAACACAAAAAAAGCAGGCTTTTTCTCCTGCTAATTTTACTTATTTTTATTCTTCACCAAGAATGACAATTTTTCAGTGTTCACTCTCGATTTTCGTTGTGTTTTCGGGGTTTTTCAGCTTTTTTTAGATTTTTTCACTTTTTTACATTTTTGTCATTCTTACTGAATATTTACAACATTGCAATCCGGATCACATTGTAATATGTTAGAATTTATTGATATATGTCGAAATGAGGTGCGAGATGATCAGACGAAAAGAGAAAAAGAGAAATAACGCAAACAGCGATACCCAGTGGCAGGCATTTCTGGAAAACGAGGCGGAGGCGAACCGGTATGCCGCGAAGTGCCTTGCCGTGTGCGCCGGAGTGGGCGCTCTTGCATGGCTGTTCAATCTTCTGGGCATTTTTATCATTCCGGCTGTAATCATGAATATCGGTATGCCCTTCACCATTTTGTTTTTTCTGATACCGACACTGCTTTGCAAGATTACGGACTGTACCTCTTACTGGCTCAAGTATGTGATTGTTATCTGCGGTATTGTCAGTATTTTTATCCTGTCAGCCACCATGCCCAAACACGGCGTACTTGCGTGGGCGGTACCTATCGTTTTAAGTTGTCACTATTATTCCAAAAAGCTGACGAACTTTACTCTTGTGGCATCTTGGATTCTCTTTTCTGCTTCCATCTATCTTGGCATGTACATCGGGGAGGAGCCCTCCCGTAAATACCCCTCTCTCGCACCGGACAAGGCGTTCGCCGTCAGCACAATCACCGGCGTGTCCTGATTTGGAAAATCCGTCATCTTCTGTATTTCATGGAGCGTTTCAATGCCGTCCATCTCCGGCATCATGTGATCCATAAATATGATATGGTACGGCTCCTTCTTCACCAGTTCCAGACATTTCTTTCCGGATTCCGCCGTTGTAATCCTCATCTTCGTGCGCTTCAAAAGCGACTTGAACACGGTAAGGTTCATGCTGTTGTCATCCACCACAAGCACACTCGCCTCCGGCGCCTCAAAGGTCTGCTGCCTCTTTGCCAGATTCTGCTCCCGTCTGCTTCTGATCGCCTCGAAATCCCCGGTGGGCTCGTCGCACACAATTTTCTGAGGAATTGTGACGGTGAAGTCAGAGCCTTTCCCGTATTCGCTCTCCACCTTCATATCCCCGTCCATCAGCTTAAGGAGCGACATCGTAATATTCATGCCGAGCCCTGTACCCTCGATGTTACGGTTTTTCTCCTCATCCAGCCGCTGGAAGTTCTCAAAGAGCTTTCCCATGTCCTCCTTGCGGATGCCCATACCCGTGTCCTTTACGGATATGACGAGCGAAATCTCTTCCCCTCCTTTTCTCTCGTACGCCACGTTCATCTCGATACCGCCCTGCGGGGTGTATTTGACTGCATTGGTCAGTAAGTTTGTCACAATCTGCTTGATCCTGACATCATCCCCATACAGTGTGCGCGGCAAGGTTTCGTCCAGAGAAAAGCGGATGCTGAGTCCCTTTTCCTGCGCCCGCAGAAAGATCACGTTCCACAGATCCATCATGAGATTTTCCGGCGCGTACTCTACCCGGACAATCTCCATCTTTCCGGACTCAATCTTGGACATATCCAGAATGTCGTTGATCAGAAACAGGAGCGTTTTGCCGGAGCTCTGAATATTCGCGGCGTAGGACAAGAGCTGCTTGTCCCTGCACTCCCTGAGAATCATCTCGTTCATGCCAAGCACCGCATTGATCGGCGTCCGTATCTCGTGGGACATGTTGGAGAGGAAGAGACTCTTCGCCTCGTCCTTCGCCTTCTCGTATTCCCGATTCAGTTTCTCTATCCGGTCAAGCGCTTTCTGCGCGTCCCGCAGCTCGTTTAACTCCGTCACATCGCTTATCACCACGACGACAGATTTCTCGCCCTCATTTCGTATGTAGCTCGTGGTCAGCGACAGGTTTCTCGTCTTCCCGTCCAGAAGATAATCAACCGGCATGCTGCTTACCTTGCCCTTCTCATAAATCGTGTCAAGGATCGCCTCGGTAAACTCATCCGTCCCTTCCCTGAGCAGAAATACGTTGGCAAAGGAATTGCCCACATCCTCCTGCGTCAATCCGAGCATCTGCTCCGCCGCCGGATTCAGCATGACAATCTTTCCGTTCATACCGATCACCATCATGCCCTCCTGCGCGGTGGTTACAATTTCCCTGTATAAATCTTTGTGCTCCCATTGTCCCGGCATATGCGCTATATCTCCTTGCGTATTTTCAGGATATTTTTCCCATCCTTGTACTCATATGTAATTTCGTTCATGTTTTTCTTTACAATGTAAATGCCGAGTCCGCCGATCTCCCTCTCCTCCGCAGACAGTGTCACGTCCGGATCCGCTTTGGCGAGCGGGTCGTAGGGCACGCCCTGATCGATAAAAGTAATGATCACGGAAAGTGGCTCCTCCACCACCTCTACGCGCACCGTTGCCGGTCCTGTTCCGGGATTATACGCATAGTGAACAATGTTGCTGAACAGTTCGTCTATTGCGATATCTATCTGCACCTGCGCTTTCATCGGGCAGTCGAACTGTTCCAACTGCTCGTCCACAAATTCCGTAATAACCGGAATGCTTTCCACTGTTGCCTCAACCGTTAATTCTTTCATACACCGCTCCCTCTATTCGCAACTGTTCAATACCTTCACAGTCACTATTCTTCTATGTTGAGAATATCCAAGAATCCCGTAACCTCAAAGACCTCCTGAATGGTCTCGCTGACATGGCAGATGGTCATGCTGCCTTCCCGTTTCATAAACACCTTGTGCGCCGCCAAAAGGATCCTCAAACCTGCGGAAGAAAGATACTCCAAGTCTTTAAAATCCATAATCAGCTTCTGCGTCTCCGCACTCGCCGTACATTCGTTGATTTCCGCTTCTAACTGGGGCGCGGTGGTGGTGTCAAGTCTCCCGGCAGGAATCAGCGTTATTTCATTTCCGTTTTCCTTCTTTTCGATTGTCATCATGTACCCCTTTCCCTAATTCTCTTTTTGTAGACATTAATAGACAATTTAATGATTAATCATACCACAGCCGACCTTTTTTTTAGCGACTTTGTATATTTTAGTTTACATAACACCAAACCGCCGCAACTGTCTTGCAGTTACGGCGGTTTTCTTCTACCATCGCATCAGTTTACATAACTATATTTGAATATCTTCCCTCACCCTCGATACTGCTCCAGCGCTACCCCGTGGGCAATGCCCGGTATCGTCTGCCCCTCGTTAAAACTGGTCTTTGACAGGAGCGCTCCTGTGGGCAGAAAGAGCACCCTCTTCCAGATGCCTTCCTCAATCTTTTTCAACACGTACGCCGACAGTACCACCGCGCTGCACCCGCAGCCCGAACCGCCCGCGTCCGTGTGCTGTTTCTCGTTCTCAAAAATCTCGATGCCGCAGTCCATATGCTGTCTGGTGATATCAATCTGCTTTTCCGCAAGCAGGTCAAACAGAAGCTGCCGTCCCACCTCGCCGAGATCGCCCGTGATAATTTTGTCATAGTCCTTCGGCTCCCTGCCAAAATCCTCCAGATGCCGCACAATCGTATCTGCCGCCGCAGGCGCCATACAAGCGCCCATATTCATAGAATCCTTCACGCCGTAATCCACAATTTTACCGATGGTCACGCCCTCCATCACCGCCCGCGTCTGTTTTCCCGGCTGTGACGAGACGAGAAACGCGCCGCTGCCCGTCACTGTCCACGTTGCGGACTTGGGTCTCTGGTTGCCGTAGGAGAGCGGAAAACGGAACTCTTTCTCCGCGCTGGCAAAGTGGCTGGACGTGATGCACGCCGCTTTTTCGGCAAACCCCGCGGAAACCATCATGCCGCCCATGGTTAAGGACAACCCGCAAGTAGAACATGCGCCGTAAAGCCCTACATGGGGAAGCTGGTACCCGGCAAGCCCGAAGCTGCTGGCAATGGACTGCCCCAGCAGATCCCCCGCAAACACCACCTGAATATCCTGCTTGGTCAGCCCCGCTTTCAAGATGGCAATCTCCAGCGCCTCCTTCTGCAGGCGGCTCTCCGCCTCCTCCCAGTTCTGGGCGCCAAAGCTGTCGTCATAGCCGACCTTATCAAAAAGCGCCCCCATGGGACCCTCCGCTTCCTTGCTTCCCACAATGGAGGCACTGCTTATGATGTACGGTTTCTTCTCAAACTGAATGCTCTGCTTTCCTAACATAACGGCATACGATCCTTTCTTCGGAACCAGAAAGATTCCTTACATGATTAAGGATAGTATGCCGTCTTTTCTTACAGAATATTCAGAAATATAAGTTTAGCAGAATATGCCTTCCCTGATATCTTCCTTCATGTCGAGCACCGCCGCCCGCGACGCGTCGGCATAATTTTCCGGTCCGTATTTCGCGTAAGTCTCCTGCTGGTAAGCCGCAATAATGCCTCTGGAAGAATTAATGATAGCGCCCAGACCGTCCTCGTTGAAAAAGTGTTTCAAATCCTTGCCCTTGCCACCCTGCGCGCCGTAACCAGGCACCAGTATGTAGGACTTTGGCATGATTTTGCGCAGAACCTTCCCCATCTCGGGATATGTCGCGCCAACCACCGCGCCGATATAGCTGTACGAGTCGCCCATGTGATCCGCAGCCCACTCGGCTACTTTCTCACCGACAATCTCATAGAGCGGTCTCGCCTTCGACGCGTCCGTGCTTCCCTCCGGCAGCACGAGGCGGTCCTGAAACTCGCCGCTGCTCGGGTTTGAAGTCTTTACGAGAATAAAGAGTCCCTTCTTCTCCTTCTTGCAGACTTCGATAAAGGGCTTCACGCCGTCAGAGCCAAGGTACGGATTGACCGTGGCAAAATCCTCGTCAAAACCACGGCACATAGTCTCCCCGACCTGCACCTGTCCCAGATGACCCACCGCGTAGGCGTCAGAGGTGGAACCGATATCGCCGCGCTTGATGTCGCCGATCACGACAAGCCCTTTCTCCTTACAGTATGACACCGTCTTCTGAAAGGCGTTCAAACCCTCCACGCCAAACTGCTCATACATGGCGATCTGCGGTTTTACCGCCGGAACGAGATCGCATACCGCGTCCACGATTCCCTTATTGAAAAGCCAAATCGCCTCCGCCGCGCCTTTCATGGTTTCCCCGTACTCGGCAAACGCCTGTTTTTTGATATGTTCCGGCACAAACTTCATGGTCGGGTCAAGTCCCACCACGATAGGCGCCTCCAGTTTTTTAATCTTCTCTGTCAGTGTGTTGATCAAAGCTTCTTGCCCTCCAAATCTTTCAGTACATACTGGTTCTCAATATACTTCTGGAAATCTTTCCTCTTCACCCACTCGTAGCTGCCGTAATCTTCCGACAGGACAATGTTTGCCTCCTCTTCCTCCGGGATGGAACAGATATAAGCGATACCCACGCAATGGGTCTCACCGAGAAGCTGGGACCATGTATACTCGACCTTCTCGATCTTACCGCTTATGGACAAAAGTTCCGAGATCGCATTCAGCATCGTCTCGTCAGGCGCCTCGCCGTGGGGCACCTCCGCATCGATAAACTCCCAGACGAAAGGATCCGGAATGCGGTCGTCCACCCATCTCTTCAAGAGAAGATAGGTATCTCCTTTTTTGATAATGCCTTTCACACGCACATAAGTATTCTTCATAACATGCTCTCCCTTCCTGAATCTTCTATCATAAATTATATGATTATCTTGTCTGTAAGAACTCATATTCCCGCTTCGCCGTACCGTCATCCGGATAGCTGCGCAGATAGCTGTTCATCAGCGCCGCCGCCGTCTTGTACTCGCCCATGTACTCATAGGTAATGATCTCATTGAACTTGAGGGTCTGCATCATGTCATTCCCCTCAATGTTCATCGCCGTCTGGAACGCGTCGAGCGCGGTCTGGTACTCCCCGAGCTGCATACGGCAGAGCCCAAGCTGGTTGTAGATCTCCGCCTTTGTCTGATCGTACTCCGTATAGCCCGCATAAATACTTGCCGCGTAATTGTAATCCCCGAGCGCCTCATAGGTTCTGCCGAGATAGAGCGCTGCGCCGTAATCCGTAGCGGTCTTAAGCCGCTCCAAAAAACTTCTGGCATTCTCGTAGTCTCCCATATAATAGCAGATGCGCCCCATATCATAGTCGGAAATCGACTTCTCGTTCTCCTTCATGGCGTTCTGCAGATAAATCTGCCCCGCCTCTTTGTAACCGTACTCCTCAAGCACCATATAAATCCGTATCATACGGTCATAGTTTTTCGGATCCTGCGCGATCGCCGTGTCAAAATCCGCCTGCGCCGCCTCAAAGTTTCCTTCCGAGAGCTTCACACACCCTCTCAGGTAATAAGCGTTCGTCTCCTCCGGTCTGAGTCCCAGAATCGCGTCGTAGACGCGCACCGCGTCCTGCATCTGTCCATTCTTATAATATGCTGTGGCGAGATAATAATTTATGTCAAAATCCAGATTCTCCACTCTGCCGCTTCCAAGCCGCAAAGCAGCCTCCAGATAAGCGATCGCCGACTCGTAATCCGTTTTCCCCATGTATGCCAGTCCCATACCCCGGTAGAGCAGCCGCGTTTCTTCACCGTTTTCCTCCGCTGTCTGAAATAGGGTCAGCGCTTTCTCATAGTCAAGCGCCGCTACAGCTTCCATGCCCTGCTTCGTGTAGCTGGGCGCCGCATCCTTCCCGCATGCCGCCAGAAAAACACACAGCAAAACCGCCGCAAGTCCCGCTATTCTTCTGCCTTTTCTCTCCTGCTTCCTCAATCTTTATCTCCAAGTTTCTCACTTAACTAATTTCATCTACGCTTGTTCTATTCTAACCGCACTGTCACCCGCAAGTCAAGTTCTTTGCACCACGTAATCTGTGTACAGGAAACCTTTTCTAAACTGTCACGGCAGATTTCGCAACTTGCTCTCTCAATCGTCCTTGCGAAGAAAATCCACTTTTCGCAGCCGGACGCAGGAGAGCAAGTTGTGAAATCTGCCACACTACCTTTAGATGAGGTTCCCGCACACCAAATCCTTCATAATCCCAAAAAACTCCCGCACCAGATTATTAGGCTGAAAATAAATATTCGACCTTGCGGAAATCCCGCACGCATCCTCAAACCCTGCGTGTCTTGCGAGCATCACGCCCCGGAACACATGAAAGTTGTTGGTGACGATCCCGACATCCTTGTCTGTGCCGCCGATAACCTCCGCGCTGAACGCGATATTCTCGGAGGTATCCGTGGACTTGTCCTCCATCAAAATCCGCTCCGGCGCGATTCCCCGCTCCACCAGATAGGCATACATCCCCTCCGCCTCGCTGCACGGCTCGTTGGCGCCCTGTCCGCCGGACACCACACAGATCGTATTTTCATTTGCCACCAGATAGTCGTAAGCCGCATCCAGCCGAAACTTGAGCACCACGCTCGGACCGGCGGGCTTCATCTGCGCGCCCAATACGATAATATAGTCCAGATCCGGTCTGCCCTTATCCCTGTAATGGGCAAAGATACAGCCCTCCGTCACCACAAAAAGAACCACGCCCACCGCGATCAGACCGACAATCCCCCGTCGGATCGGTCTTGGAAATTGACTCCATAAGTCAAAGCGAATCATCAGCGCCAGACCGATAAAAAACATCCCGCCCAGCGCCCAGATCAGATAAAACCGGCTTCCTGACCTGATCCGAAACACGATAAAACAATAAAGAAAACATAAGAATGCCGCCAAGATGCACAGTACGGTCATCGTTTTTTTCCTCATACGATCATTTCCTCAAAAACTTCCTCCGGCACGGGCTTGCAGTAACGATATCCCTGCGCCACATAAGCTCCGATCTCCATCATCAGTTCCGTGTCCTGCGCGGTCTCCACACCCTCGCAGACCACCTGAGCCTCCAAGTCCCTTGCCAGATTTACGATATTTCTCATAATCTGCACCTGCCTCGTCCGATTCTCGTTGTTTAACAGGAAGGAGCGGTCCAGCTTGATGACGGACGCGGGTATCTGCTCGAATACGCCAAGCGACGAGTAGCCGGAGCCAAAGTCGTCGATGGAAAGGTGCACGCCCTTATCTTTCAGGATCGCCACGTTCTCCTTCACCTTCTGCTGCTGCATCTCCTCCACCACAAGCGTCTCCGTGATTTCCACCTCAATCAAATCTTTAGGCACCTGATACTTCTCGATCACGGAAACAAACCGCTCCGGAAAGCCATCCTTTACAAAGTGCGACCTTGAAAAGTTACAGGACACGGGAACGACGGGAAGCTCCTCGTCAAGCCGCCTGCGCAGCATCTTGCAGACACTCTCCATCACGAAAAAGTCAATCTCCGTAATCCTGCCAGTCTGCTCATAATAGGGCACAAAGAAACCGGGAGCACGGATGGCACCGCCCGCCGTAGGGTCCTTGAAACGCACCAGCGCCTCCGCCCCGACCACGCGCTCGTTGCGGATGTCCACCTTCGCCTGATAGTATGCCACGAAGTCTTTCTGAAAATCCACCGAATCGAGCAGTTTCTCCCGCTCATGCTGCTCCCGCAGTTTCTTGCGAAGCTCGTCGTCGTAAATGCTTATGACATTGCTGTGGCTGTCCTTCAAAGGATCGACTGCCTGAATCGCATAGGACAGCGCCAGCTGGATATCCGTATCGCCCTTCTCCACCGCACAGACACCCATCGCCTGTGTCATGCGAATCCCTTCCTTCTCGTGGATGTGATCCGATATTCTGTCCGCCATACCCATCATGCGTTTCGTGAGTGCGGACATATTCTCATACTGCACGAAAAGTACGAAATGGCTGCCGTAGCTTCTCGCATAAAGTTCGTTCTCACCGACTTCCTCCGACATGATCTCGATGGTACGTTCCAAAAGCTTCTGCCCGGCGTTCCAACCATATAGCGCGTTGTAGCTCTTAAACTGGCAGATATCCGTGTACACAATGGCATACTTTTTATCCGTGTTCGTATCCAGTATCAGGGAGGCACGGTATTTAAGATAATTGATATTCCATATATTAAAGTCTGTATCTTTATACATCAGTTTCTGGAGCCGCCTGCTGTTCTCCAGCATGCGGTACAGCACGAAGATGGCGAGCGCCGCCGCCACAAGCAGCACCAGAATAATGATAATGCTGTGATCCCTGATAAAGCCGTCCACGCTCATTTTTGAATAGAAATTGTCCTGCAGCATGTAGTCGTTCACCGACTTGTCGGTGACTTCCAAAAGCTCCTTATTCAAAATGCCGAGAAGGGGCGAGTCCTCATCACTGCGGACCGCCATGCAGATATCATGCACGTCGCTTAAAACCGTGTGAATCTCAAGTTTTCCGAAACCAAACTGGGAACCAAGAAGATACTCCGCCAAGTACCCGTCGCACAGCGCCGCCTCGGCTTTGCCCGAGCGCACCGCCTGCAGACACTCCTTGGGATTGTCCAAAATTAAAAGCTGCGTCCGTTCCCCTGCAAAGGAGACGCCGCCCTCCTCTGTGAGATTCTCTTCCGTCACCGCCAGCGTTTTAAACTCCTCCGCCCTGCCGCCGCTCTTGGTGATCAGCACACGGGGAACCTGCGCGTATGCCTTCGTCATGGCGCATCCCATCTGCTTCATATTTCCCGCGCTTTCCCCGCAGTAACCAATCATATCAATCTTACCGTCTATAAGCGCCTGCTTCGCCTCGTCCATATCCTGCATTTTAACATAGGAGAAAGTAAGTCCCGTGCTCACGGAAACCTCGCCGAGCATCTGCGGCGCAAGCCCTTTGTAAGCGCCCTCCTCATCCTCATAGGAGAAGGGATAATAACCGTCCAGATAACCCACCTTCAGCTCAGCGGTTCTTCGGATGAAGTCCAGTTCCTCCCCTGTCAGAAGAATCGTGTGGTCCAGCCGGCTGTCATAATATTTTACCATCAGCTCGTTCTCAAGCTCCGGTCGGTTCATCTTCACGTCCGCGATGCCTTGGTTCAGCTCGCGCAGCAGATCTTCATTGCCGGGATATGTAATGTAATAAAAAGGCATCGGCGCAAATCTGCCGATCACCCGCTGACCTTCACGGATCTCCGTGAGGGAATGCACAAGCGCGTCGATCTCGCCCACCGAGAGCGCACCCTGCAGGACTGCCGTGCTCTCGTACTCCCGCACCCGGGGATTCGCGATGCCGTGCCCTTTCAGATACTCCATAAATTCCTGTTTTCTGACATATGTGCCCACCACGCCGTAAGTGATATCCTTCATGGCATCGAAATCCTCATATGCCAGCGGACTGTCCCCCTTCACGGCTATGGCGCCGAAGGTATAGCCGTTGGCGATATTCGCGTACCTGTAGATTTCCGCGCGCTCGGCGGAATACTGTGCGCTGCCCACCAGATCCACCTCTTTGTCTGCCAACATCTGCAGCGCCTCGTCCCAGCTCTCACAGGGAACATACTCGACATTCCAGTTTACATAATCACACAGATTGTCGAGGTATTCCACGTCCATGCCGGACAGACTGCCGTCGGACAGCGTCTCATGATACCCATCCATGGGGAAAAAACTCACCCGCACCGTCCGCTTTTCGGCTCCCTGCACCACCCCCATATTTGCGGGAAATGCAAAAACCGCCCCCAGCATGACAACAACAAGCATTAAGGCGGTCTCTCTCATCGTCCTATTTCTTCCATTACCCATAAACCACTCTACCCCCATGTCACAGATTTAGCTGTGACTCAAATCCATGCGGAGAATGCCCGCATTTTGGGCGTTCTCCCGTGTGAGAAAAGTCTGCAAAGCAGACTTAGTACTTCTTAACGAAGCAGCCTTTGCTGCTGAGTTTTAGAAGTACTTCTCACACTAGTGTAACACAGTTGTCTCTGACGCACTACTTCTTTTTCTACAAATATCTGTCCAGAAATTCCCCGATCCGCCCGTAATAGAGGTCGGGAGATTTGTCCTGCGCCTGCGCGTGCCCCGCGCCTTCCACAATAAAGAGCTCCTTCTCACACGCCGCCGCCTCAAACAGTTCGTAGGACATGTTCACGTCTATCATCCGATCCTCATCCCCGTGGATAAAGAGCGTGGGAATACCGCTTGACTTAACTGCCCGCAGCGGGGACGCATCCTTCAGATTGTAGCCGCCCCGGAGCCTCAACATCACGCACGCCGAATCCACGAAGGGTGCGGCGGGCAGATGAAACCACTCCGTGATCTTATCGCCAAACATCTCGTAGCCCGATGTGTAGGCGCTGTCGGAAACCACCGCCTTGATGTGGTCGGAGACCTCCGGCGAACCCGCCATGATAAGCGCCGCAGCCGCGCCCATGGACTGCCCGTGCAAAACGATCTGCGCCTCCGGAGACTGCTCCAGTATATACGAGGTCCAAAGCTCGCAGTCAAAGTGGTCGGTCCAGCCCATGCCGATAAAATCCCCCTCACTCTCCCCCTGGCATCTCAGGTCGGGGACGAGCACGGAGTACCCCTGTCCGTGATACCAGCAGGCAAACTGGTACATCTCTTCCTTCCATCCCGTGTAACCGTGCAGAAGAAGCACCCATTTATCTCCGTTCTCCCCTGCTTCTCCCGATTCTGCCGGAAATTCCGCCGCGGTGAGCAGATACCCGTCCGCCGTCCGCACCTGTACCTTCCTGCGCTCCGCCTTCTCCAGCCACTCTTCTGTCTCGGAGAGAAGTTGGGTCCTGTTTTCCTTGATATCCGCCGTCTGCACCTGCTCGCTGTAACATTTTCTCGTGATATCCTCAAAGGCATCCAGCTTATCCATAAAGGAGGGAACGAGACATGCGCTCACGAGAAAATAGACAAATACGGTATAGACCGCGAAAAGAGCCGCAGCGACCGCAGCCGCGATCCGTATTTTCTTTTTTCCGCGCATGCCGCCGTCCCCTTTCTCCAAAATAGCTAAAATAATTCCACCGGTATCATGCTGTAGGCAATGTCCGCGCTCTCCTGCACGCAGACCGCCGTGCAGTACCCCCCGATCTCCCGGTACTCACGCATGTGGTAATACTTTGCGTCCACACTGTGCCGCACTCTGGCACGCCCCGATTCCTCGTCCATATGTATCACAAAATCCTGCAGAGACAAAGACATGCCCCTGCCGATCGCCTTCAAAAAACTCTCCTTCATGGTCCAGAGACGGAACATCCGCAGCATCTGTTCCTCCTCCCCCTCCGCCTCGTAAAGCCATGCGAGCTCCTCCTTCGCGAAAAAGCGGTCCGCCACCTTGAGCCGCCCTTCCTTTATGCGCTCGATATCGTTTCCAAGCGGTCTGTCCCCAACGGTACAGATGGCACAGTCTCCGGAATGGGAGAGCGAAAAGCAGATTTCGGAATGATATTTCAAAGTGGGCTTTCCCCACTCTCCGATCTCGTACTCCACACCTCTTTCCTGCAAGCCGTACGCCGCCAGCGCGTGGTCCAAAAGCAGTCCCGCCGCAAGGCTCCTGTTCTTATCCCTCCCATGCCGCAGGATCGCTATCTTCTGCTGTCTGTACGGGGAGAGAAGTTTTAACTTTTCCTGGAACAGAGTCTCGTTGTCAAGACATCTCACATCCGCGTAATAAGTGCAAATCATAGCTGCTCCCTCTCCATCCTCCGGTAGCAGCGGTCGCAGACCGGAGAAATGGCGTTCCACGCAAGCGGTCTGCCGCAGATACGGCATCTCCGCTCAAACTGTCCCTTGTCATCCTTCAACAGTTCCCCGATCTCATGCTGCGCCCACTCCCTGTTCGCGGAGACCTCCTCCTTGTCCACCACCCAGTCCATTCTGGCGGCAAACTGGGTATAGAGGTCGAGCTGTTTGTAGTAGGACTCCAGTCCCTCCAGCGAAAAATCCTTCGGCAGCATCGGGCAGTTCTGCTGTTTCTCCGGGTTCTCGCAGTAGCGCAGCCAGAGCCTGAGCACTTCTCTGTCCTTCACGTCAAAGGGGCAGGTAATCAGGGAAAGCACCAGTTTCCTGTCGTCCATATAAGTGATTCTCTTTCGGTAATCACGCAGATATCTGTATTTATCCACGCTCTCTTTCATGGAAATTTTATCGTACATGGGCGGATTGCCCGTCTTTTCCCACGCCTCTATGATTTCGTCCAGCTCGATGTCGATATCGAGAAGGATTTCCGGGAAGCCGACACGCGCCCGCCGCAGCGGATAGAGCGGTTCCGCCAGCTTTTTCCCGACATATTCCGGCTCCATCGCCGACTGTACATATCCCGTGTCGTAAAAACCGTACCGCCCGGCACGGCCCGCGATCTGTCTGATTTCCTCAGCCAAAAGCCTGCGCTTCCCGACACCGTCGAACTTGGTCGTGTTCATGAAGACCACCCTGCGGATCGGCAGGTTAATTCCCATGCCGATAGCGTCCGTCGCCACAACCACCTGATTGACTCCTTCGGTAAACAGACGCACCTGCTCCTGCCTCGTCTGGGGCGGCAGATTTCCGTAGATCACGCTGGCACGGATGCCCCGCCCTTCTAACGACGCCGCGATTGCCAACACATTTTTCTTTGAGAAGGCGATGAGCGCGTCCCCCGGCTCCACATCCTTCGACATATCAAAGCGTTCGGGGATAAACGTGAGCTTCGTGTTCCGCTCGTGGCGGACTATCTCGTACTCGTCGCCGCAGCGCACAAGCATCCCGGTAAGCAGCTTCTCCGCCGTGCCGGAACAGCACACGTGAACCTCCTCGGCGCGGATGCCCAGAATCGCTCTCGTCCAGTAGCTGCCCCTATTTTCATCCGACATCATCTGCGCCTCGTCTATGACGGCAATGTCATAAGTTTCCCTGATATCCAGAATCTCCACCGTGGACGCCTGCACGAAGCTGCCCGGTGTGCGTATGGTTTCCTCCCCTGTGATCATATTACAGGGGATGCCGTCCGTCATCATGCGATCATAAACTTCCAGAGCCAGCAGGCGCAAAGGTCCCAGATAAATGCCGTGGTAAGCCTGCTTGAGCCGCTGCAGCGCCTCGTAGGTCTTGCCGCTGTTGGTGGGACCGATATGTAGGATAAAATGCCGCTTCATGGCGCGCGCCTCCGGGTACTGTCTCTCCGGCTCCGCCTCCATCAGTTCCTCGATCCGCTGCCCGACCAGATACTGCATGTACTCGTCTTTATAAATTTCATAGAGAGACTTCATCCGCAAAAGCTGCGCCGTCCTCTCCATTCCGGCGATATCCTCGGGCACAGCGCCGGACGCCATCCTCTTTAAGAAATTCATATCCAGTTTTGCCAGAAGGCGCACTACCCGGCGGTATTTCTTCATCCATCTGTTGTCCCGGAGCACCACCGTGTAGCCTACCTGCGCCACCTTCTTGTGCAGGTCCTTCATATCCGCCAGTATCTGGTGGTTCTCCTGTTTTTTCTTGCGAAGAATCCGCCTCTCCAGCTGCCCCAGCTGCTTTTCCGTACTTCTCGTAAATCTGCGGTTCTCCTCCGCCGCAAATGAAAAAAAAGCCTTCTCGTAGACCGCCCAGAGCTTCTTTGGAATCCCGTCCTGCTCTCCCGTCTGCCGCGCTCTCTTTTCCGCCGTCTTCTCTTCCTGTATCTTACTCTTACGTTCTGTTTCCATGTTTCCTCTGTATCTGTTGGTATATATAGTTTCTATTTTTTATCATACCATAGATTCCTTCCGTTAGGCAAACCCTTCCCCCTGTTAAAATCTTCCGTAACTATTCAGCCTTCGGCTTCCTAGTTACTAAATTTTTTCACATTTTCGGTTCCTTGATTTTATACCGGGATTGTTTTACAATTAAAGGAAAAAATTCGGTCATTTTTGATTCATTTTTGTAAAGGGGAGTATTCCGAATGAAAAATGTGATTCTTGTGGTAGATGATGACAAAACCAACCTGTCACTGGCACAGCGGATTCTCGGATCGCAGTACCGCATAGCCGCGTCCAATTCCGGAACGGCGGCTCTCAAATATCTGGAATCCCACCGCCCCGACCTGATCCTTCTGGATATCAACATGCCGGAAATGAACGGTTTCGAGATGATGGACAGGCTCCGATCCGACATACATACCCAGACGATTCCCGTGATTTTTCTGACGGCGGACTCTCTTGCCGAGACAGAGATCAAATGTTTTCAGATGGGCGCTATGGACTTCGTGACGAAACCCTTCGTGCCGGACATCCTCTTAAGCCGCGTCAGCAAGACGATTGAGCTTGACCAGTACCGTCACAATCTGGAAAATATGGTAAACGATCAGGCGCAGAAAATCATGGAGGGCACAATGCGCCTCGGACGGATTCAGGAGTCCGTGATTATCGGCATGGCAAATCTGATCGAGAGCCGGGACGGCAGCACCGGAAAGCATGTTAAAAACACGCAGAACTACGTCAGAATGATCGCTGACGAGCTGCTTGCGAGAGGGCTATTCACGGAAGAGCTCACCCCGGCTTATATCGAGGATCTCTGCAAGGCGGCGCCCCTGCACGATGTGGGAAAGATCAAGATTCCCGACGCCATTTTGCAAAAGCCTGGCAAGCTGACCCCGGAAGAATTTGAGACCATGAAACTGCACACGACCCACAGCCGCAAAATCATCCAGACTATCATCGGCGATATTGAGGATGAGCACTATGTGCGGCTGGTGGAGGATATCGCCCTTTACCACCACGAGAGATGGGACGGCACAGGCTATCCGACCGGGATCACCGGAACCAATATCCCGCTCTCAGCGCGGATCATGGCAGTCGCAGACGTGTTCGACGCACTCTACGAGGAGCGGTGTTACAAGCCGCCCGTCCGCCCCATTGAGCGGATCATGCAGATCATGTCGGAGGGGCGGGGCACCCAGTTCGACCCTGTGATTCTGGACGTGTTTATGGATATGCTGCCGAAGCTGAAGGAGATTTTAGAGAAGGAGCGTTGACTGCCTTGGACAATATACAGTTAAAAACGGAGCGAACCGAGAGAAGGTTGGAGCGCATTGTGCTCATTATCCTAAGTCTGTACACGGCGGCATCCTTTGTCACCGGAGTGCTCTCCGGCTGGAGCATCTATATCAGAGAACTTCTTTTTCTCCCGACGGTTTTCGGTTGGTTTATCTACTTCCGGGAATACTGGGACCATCCCCGCCGTGCCAATTTTATCTGTATCGCATGCTGGGCTGAGTTTATTCTCTATGCCCTGTTTACGGACAGTTTCTCCGCCATGCTGGTCACTATGGCGGGCGTTATCGTTCTGCTCAGTATATTCAATACCCAGCAGATTCTCTACCCCGGGCTTGTCGTCCCCTTTTTCCTCTTCTTATATCACGGTTTCGTAGCGAAAACCATCGCCATCACCGGTCCCCGAAGCGCACTGCGGCTCAGTGTCCAGTTTCTCTCCGTCTACATGGTTTCCGCAGTCATCCTGATTATCCAGAAAAACAGGCGGGAGGCAAGCGAGCTTCTGATCGAAAAAATCCGGGAACTGGAAATTGCAGAGCGCAGCAAGGATGACTTTCTCGTCAATGTCTCCCACGAGATCCGCACGCCCATCAATGCGGTCTGCGGCATGAGCGAGGCGATCCTGCAGGAAGACCTGCCTCTGGATGTGCGGCGTGACGTGGTGGATATCCAGACTGCCGGAAGGAACCTCCTCTCCACAGTCAGCAATATTCTGGACTTCTCGGAACTTGAAACGGGTAAGCTCACACTTGCGGAGGAGAGCTACAATATCACCTCCACCATCACCGACATCATCAACATGGCGATGACCATTGATAACGGCAGGCATCTGGAGCTGATCGTGGACTGTGACGCCGACCTGCCAAGCAACCTTCTCGGCGACGAACAGAAATTCCGCCGCATTGTCATGAACCTGCTCGGAAACGCGTTTAAATTCACGAAGGAGGGCGGCGTGATCCTGCGCATCACGAGCCGGAAAGAGGAGTACGGCGTCAATCTGCATGTCAGCGTCCGGGATTCCGGCATTGGCATCGAGCGCGCCGACATGGAGAAAATTTTCACAAGCTTTAGTCAGGTCAATTCCAAGAGAAACCGGGAAGCCGGCGGTGTAGGGCTGGGGCTTGCCATCACGCAGGCGCTGGTAAACAGCATGGGCGGCTTTATGACAGTGGAGAGCGAGCCCGGCAGCGGCAGCGAATTTCAGTTCACGATTCCCCAGAAAGTGCTGGACGAGACGCCCATAGTGTCCATCCGGGACAAAAACAATCTCTACGCCGCATGTTATATCAATCTGGACAAATACGATTACACGGTGGTGCGGGAAGGCTATGAAAGCTGTATTCAGCACATTGCAAGCCAGTTCGCTTTCCCGTTCCGCGTCTGCCGGAACCTCCCCGAGCTGAAACGCCGGATGGAACGTGAGGCTTACACCCACATCTTTATCGGCTGGGAGGAATATACCGAGGATCGCAGCTTTTTCGACGAACTCTGCGAGGAAAGGCACGTGGTGCTTCTTCTGGATTACGATCAGGAACTGTCGGTGTCGGGAAATATGCTGCGCATCTATAAGCCTTTTACGGTGCTGTCCATCGCCGCGGTATTTAACGGTCAGAAAGTCCTCTACGGCGAGGAGCAGTATGTTAGTTTACATAACAAATTTATTGCACCGCAGGCAAATGTACTGATAGTGGACGACAACGCCATGAACCTGAAAGTGATGGCGAGGCTTCTCCTGCCCTACCGGCTCAAAGTCTCCCTTGCCGGAAGCGGTCAGGAGGCTTTGGAAAAGCTGAACGCGTCGAATTTTGACTGCGTCTTTCTGGATCACATGATGCCGGAGATGGACGGCGTCGAGACACTCCATAAAATCCGCCAGAAACCGGGGCTGTATTACCAGTCCCTCCCGATTATCGCCTTCACTGCAAACGCCATCGGCGGCGCGCGGGAAATGTTTATCTCTGAGGGCTTCAACGACTTTATTGCCAAGCCCATCGAGCTGAGCGTACTGGATCGCATTCTGCGCCGCTACATTCCCGCCCAGATGCAGATTCCCGTCGAGGAAGGTGAAACCGTCCATACGGAGCGGGCATCGGAGAATGCCGCCGTGACTTCGGCGGCAGATCCTATTGGACAGCAGACTGCAGGCGAAGCGGCGGCATACAGCCCAAACATCCAGAGTGTGACCAGTGACGCCTCCAGAGGGCGGCTCCACCTGAACAGAGCCGGCGTGAATATCGAACAGGCTCTTGCCTACTGCGGGGATGAGGAGGGTTTCCGCGAAATCATCGCCATCTTCCATGCGGAGGGTGAGAAACGCCGGAATCATCTTTCTCACTACTTTGAAGAACAGGACTGGAAAAACTATGTGATCTGTGTCCATGCCCTGAAGGGCAACGCCAAGAGCATCGGTGCGGGCGCACTGTCAGAATTGGCGAGAGAGCTGGAATTTGCCGGCAAGGAAAACCGAATCGAATACATTCTGGAACACCATGAGGCGATGATGGAAAACCACGACCGTCTTTTGGCGGCGCTGGACAAAAACGCTTTTGTCTATCCGTCTGCGAAATATTCTGATGCGGGGATGCCTGAATCATCGGACACTTCTGTCACGGCGCCGGATTCTTCCGTGGACGGAACGGAGGCTGGTACTCCCGCCGACGCAAAAGATAAAGATTCCCTGCAGGATCTGCTTACACAGATTGGGGAAAAGCTGTCGGGGTTTGAAAGCGAGGGACTTTCGGAGCTGCTTGACAGGCTTGCGAAATGCAGCCGTGAGGGCGAGTCCCTAGCCGAGCTTGCAGACAAACTGCGGGAGCTGACGCAGGATTTCGATTTTCTCGGCGCATCCGAGGTTCTGGAAAGGATGGGAAAATAACGTATGAAAAAGAGAATACAGCGTTTTATAAAAAATCTTTTTCCACGACAGCTTGATTTCAAGGAGCGCATCAACCGGATGATTATGCTTTTGGTGTTCGCCTCCTCCGTGATCGGTATTATCCTTGTCCTTCCGGGGGCTGATCCCAAAGTGCTGTATTCCCTTGTGCCCATATGCGCTCTCTCCGGCATTGCCATCCGGGTCACCATCTCGCAGGGCAGCAGCAAAAAAGCCTCGCGGCTTCTCGTCTTTGGCACCAACGTGGTTTTCTTCCCCATGCTCTTTATCTACAGCGGCGGTACCGAAAGCGGTATGCCTATCTGGTTCGTGCTGGGGCTTGTTTACATTTTCCTCTTGTTTGAGGGGCGGGATTTCTGGATTGCCATGTCTCTCTCCCTCCTCTCTTTTCTGGGAACTTATCTGCTGTGCTACTACCGACCGTATCTGGTGCCGGATTCCACCCGGTTCTACAGCTATTCGGACTCCTTTGTCGCGCTCGTCTGCGTCAGCCTGTTTATCGGCATCCTCTTAAAAATACAGAGCAAAACCTACGAGCAGGAAAAACAGGTGGCGGAAGCACAAAAGAAAGAGGTGGAGCAGATCGCCCGCGCCAAGGACACCTTCTTCGCCAACATGAGCCACGAGATCCGCACACCCATCAACACGATCATCGGCTTAAACGAAATGATTCTCCGGGAAGATATCTCCGACGAGATCGCGGAGAACGCCATCAATATCCAAAATGCCAGCAAAATGCTGCTGACCACAATAAACGATATCCTCGACCTCTCCAAGCTGGAATCCGGCAAAATGGATATCGTGCCGACCCAGTACGCGATCAGTTCCATGTTCAGCGATCTCGTCAATCTGATCTGGATCCGCGCGCATCAGAAAAATCTGGAATTTAAGGTCGACATCGACCCGGAAATCCCCTCTATGCTTTACGGGGACGAGGTGCGGATCAAACAGGTGGTCACCAACATGTTGACTAATGCGGTCAAGTACACCTCATCCGGCTCAGTCACCCTTTCCGCAAAAGGGGAACGTGTCGCCGCTGACCAAATTCTCCTGCGCATCTCCGTACAGGACACCGGTATGGGCATCCGCAAAGAAAGTCTGGACGACCTTTTCAGCTCCTTCAAGCGGGTGGACGAGTCGGATAACCGCCATATTGAGGGAACCGGGCTCGGTCTTAACATATCCAGACAGCTTGTGGAGATGATGGGCGGAAAAATCAGCGTAGACAGCGTCTACCATCAGGGTTCCACTTTCACCGTGGAAGTGAAGCAGCGCATCGTCAACGTGCGCCCCATCGGCGTCATCAACTTCGCCGCCCAGAAGCAGTTAAGCAACCGCGCTGTCTACCGCCAGAGCTTTATCGCACCGGACGCCCGCATTCTGGTCGTGGACGACAATTCCATGAATCTGATGGTGGTTGTAAAGCTTCTGCGGGATACCAAAGTAAAAGTAGATACGGCGGAAAGCGGCAAAGAGGCACTGCAGAAGACCGCGGAGAACACGTACCACGTCATCCTCATGGATCATATGATGCCGGAAATGGACGGCGCCGCTACCCTGCGCGCCGTGCGCAGCCAGACAAAGGGATTCTGCCAGAAAACGCCTGTGATCGCCCTGACCGCCAACGTCATGTCGGACGCGGAGCAGGTCTACCGGAACATGGGCTTCGACGGCTATCTTGCAAAGCCTATCAGCGCGCCTCTTCTGGAGGCGGGGCTGCTCAAATATCTGCCGCCCGCACTGATTGAGTATATGGCACAGGATGCCGAAGACGAAACAGGCGATATGGAGGGGTTGAACCAGATAAGCAGCGATCGCAAACGCAAGATCGCAGTCACGGCGGACTGTATCTGCGACCTTCCGAAGGAGCTTCTGGAGCGTTTCCACATCCGCCTGATGTACTGCTATGTACATACCGGGGAAGGACGTTTCTGCGATCTCTTCGAGATTTCCTCTGACAGCCTGCTCACTTACCTGCAAAAAGACGGAAACCACTCGCACTCTTCCACGGCGGCTCCGTCCGAGTATGAGTATTTCTTTGCGGAGACGCTGAAAGAGGCGGAGCACGTGATCCATATCACAGCCACCGCTGACTTAAGCGGCGCATATCCGAATGCCACCCAGGCGGCAAAGACCTTCGACAATGTCACCGTGATCGACTCCGCCCACATCAGCAGCGGGCACGGACTCATGGTGCTCTATGCCGCCAAACTTGCCGAGGAAGGGCGAAATGTGGACGAAATCTGCGAGGCGCTGGACGGATTCCGTGAACGGGTATTCTCCAATTTCCTTGTGCCCGGCACCGCTACCCTCTACCGCAACGGCAAGGTGAGCGGCACGGTTCACCGGCTCTGCGCCGCGCTAAATCTCCACCCGGTTCTTTCCATGTCCAGAAATCGGTTAAAGCTGTGGTTCATTGAATCCGGCAGCATGCACCGGGTCGTCAGACAGTATATCAAAAAACTGTTTAGACACAGCAGACAGATCGACACCCGCGTTCTCTTCGTCACCTACGCGGGCTGCAGCGTGAAGGAGATCGACGAAATTGTGGAGATCGCGGAAAAGTATATCCACTTTGATCAAGTGATTCTCCAGAAGGCGTCCGCCACCGTGTCAAGCAACTGTGGCGTGGGGACGTTCGGGCTGATGTTTGTGAGGAAGGAAAAACAGGAGGTTTAGGGCTCCTGTTTTTTCTTCTACCTATGTCTATTTTTCAAACAAATCTGAATGTGTCCCCGTTCTTGAAGCCGTCAATATCAATTGTTTCTTATTGACAGCATAAATCAAAAGCCAATCTGGCAAAATATGACATTCACGAAAACCTAGATAGCATCCAGTTCTTCAAAAAGTGTATGCGCATCGGGATAACGCTTTGCTTTTATCGTCCCTTTCATAATAGCCCTCGCTTCACTCATAGCTGCCTCTGTCTCTACGTTATAGCGCGGCTGTTTCATATCAAAGGGTAAACCTCCCTCCATAATGGATTTCCGAAGAAAGATATTGATTGCATCTGTGATTGTAATTCCAAAACTGGAAAAAAGTTCTTCTGCACTTGTTTTTGTGTCAGGGTCAATTCTAATATTAATATTTGCGTTCTTTGCCATGCCGATCGTCTCCTTTTCATAAAGAGTATATGTTTTAGTATACTCATTTCTGCAAGCAACTTCAACACAACGTGAAACTTTTTGATTTCACCTATCCAATCTGCTTCAGACATGTCTCCAGCGCGCTCTCCCCGTCAGGACTCACAATATCCGGCTCTGTCCCATGCTCCTCGCTCCCGCTTCCGTCCGCCGTCACCCCATACATGGGGCTATACTGCACTACCAGACCGCTGTTTTCTAAAATCAGGTAAGCCGGGTTTGTGCCGATCCCGTCCCCGCTCGTCCTCCTGCCAACCAGCGTTGCAAAGCCGCTCGCCTTGGAAAACATTGCCGCGTACTCGGAGGAAGAATAATTGTTTTCGCTCACCAGCAGCCATATCTTCCCGTCAAATCCGGCTCCCGAGGGTTTCACCGTATAGTCCTCCCGCAAAAACCAGTCGCAGTCCGCGGCGTCCTCTCGGTTCAGCTTTGGCATCGCCGGGAGTTCGCTGACCGGCTGATACAGCCCGGACGCAACACCCTTCTTTATCCGAAGGAAAGTTTCGTTGTTTTCCCCGCCCTTAAAGAGCTGATATCCCGGCACCGTCAGCGTTTCCTTGATCAGAGGCGCTGCCACCAGCTCATCAAAATACCACATACTGCCGCCTAAATTATTTGTAATATCAATGATTAGATTTTCATAATCCTTAACTTTCTCATAAAAGGGCAGCAGTATTTCACGGTCAGTCCCCATCTGTTTCTGATCAAATGCGTCGATGAAAACATAGGCGGTCTTTCCGGGCTCCAGAATCTTCGTCTCTACATTTGCCGGCATCGCTTCCTCCACCGCGGCAGTTTCTCCGGCTGCCTCTGCAGATTCTCCGCGCGCGCCGCCGTTTTCCTCGGCACGCTTCTCTTCCATCCTGCAGTCTATTTCCTGATAATACTTTGTCATGGAAGCATATGTCCTATGAGATACGGGATTGTCCAACGTCCTGAGATACGGCTCCAGCCGCTCTCGCTCTTCTCCTCCCGACTTTTCAACATATTCACGTTGGTCCGCAAGCTCACTCTCGTAGCGCCGTCCCCAGAGCGCCAGATGTCCCGTGTAGGAAAATGCCCCGACAAAATCCTTTAACACATAGAAAAAGGCATCGTCATTCTCACACTGTTCCACCTTTGACCGATGCTCTGTTTCCAGTGCATCCAGATCCGCCCCGACCTGCCGCGCAGCCAGTTTCACATAAGGATAGTTTTCCCGCAAGCCCTTGCACAGGCTCTCAAAATCCGCAATCCGCTGCTCCTTGGAAAGACCGCCCATCCAGTTTTTCTGTTCGTCGGTCATCTCCGAAAGAACCTGCGCCCTAAGCGCTTCTTCGTTCTGCGTGCCTGTCGTCTCTTGTAAATCCTGTGTGGCTGATGTGTTCTGCACATTTTCTGTGCCTTCTGTCTCCTGCACACCTTGCGCTGTCTGCGCATCCTGTCTGTCCTGCGCGACTTCTGTGTCCTGTCCCTCCTGCACGCTCTGAATGTCCGTGGTTTCCCGCGCACCGGCATTTCGCCCATCCGTCCCACATGCCGCCACCGCCACGCTTAATCCGAGGCAGATGCCGCCCAGCCATGCTCTCTTCTTTCTCATACCGACTCCACCTCCTCCGGCGTAGTCGCCCCCCTGCTGCCTGTCAGCCCCGACTCGGATGCTCCTGCCGTTACGAAAGAATCTTCTCCCCGTCCGGGCGCATTCCCCGCCCTGTCAAACCGCACGGTCACCGTAAACAGGTCCGCATCCGTCTCCACGGTCAGCTTTCCGCCGCAGACTTCCGTAAAACTCCTCGCAATGGACAGCCCGAGACCGCTGCCGCCATCGGTACGGCTCTCGTCGCCGCGCACAAACCGCTCGGTAAAGTCCTTGCCTTCCGAAAGTTCCACGCTGGAGGTATTCTTGACGCGTACCACCGCCTGTCCGACTTCTTCAGTCAACGTCAGATAAACTCTGGAACCTTCCAGTGAGTAGCGCAGCGCGTTCTGCAACAGGTTCTGGAACACCCGGTAAAGTCTCTGTCCGTCCGCCAGCACAGTCACCGGCGTCTCCGGGATTGCCGTGCGCATCACAAGGGTACTTTGACTAATCTGGTCATTCATGTCCGCGAGGGTCTGTCTCAACAGTTTGCCCATATCCAGCGCTTCCATCTGAATCGGCAGCTGCCCGGACGCCGCCTTGCTGATCTCAAACACATCCTGCACAATGTTTCTCAACCGCTCGGACTTTTCCCCTAAAATCTGTACGTATTCTTTGACGTGCTGCGGCAGATTCTCCTCCTGTCTCAAAAGTTCCACATAACTGATGATGGAGGTGAGCGGTGTCTTGATGTCGTGAGAAACGTTGGTCACCAGCTCCACCTTCATCCGCTCGCTCTTCACCTGTTCCCTGAGCGCTGTCTCCATGCCCTTCTGTATCTGGTTCAAACTGTCAGCCGCCTCCTGCAGATCGGTTCCCTCGGACAAGACCAGTTCCCCGGAAAGCTCTCCTTCCCGCACCGCCAGAATCCGGTCTGTGAGCAAACCGATATCCACCGCCAGACGACGGTTTTTCTTTAGACCCGCGACAGTAATCGCAGTAAAGACAAACAGCGTGCCAAATATGACCTCTGCCATCAGCATGTAGGCATATCTCATATGGAAGGGATAACCCATATCCTCCGCCACGGCTTCATATACATCCGTTTCATACGCATAATTGTAACCGTATCCGCCCGAAATCCAATTGACCAATTCCCCCTGAAGCATCCTGAGTGCACAGACCGCCCCCGCAAACAGCAAGAGCAGGCAAATCTCCGCAATCAGTGTGTTGCGCTGTCTCCTCACCAGTCTTTTCTGGACCGGGTATTTCAAATCCTTCATTTTGAGCAGATCAAAAACCGGTTTCTTCTGCCGTTTCCCATTCATCCGCCAGTCCAGAACGACCAGATAAATGAGCCAGAACCAGAGCGCCAGATAGCCGCCTGCCTCTATCATTCTTTTCATCTCGTAGATGTAATCGCCGCTCCAGTGATAATACCCCAGCCCGTTTCTGATCCACCAGACGAACTGCCCGAGCACATCCCCGCCCATTCCCATAAAGAGAATGGTCAGAACAAGCAAAGCCGCGAGCTTGATTTCCAGACAGATTTTTGCCAGTAAATCCGCAATCCATTCCACCGCCTGCCTTCTGCTCTTCCGCATAAAAAGACCGACCGCCAGCAGGAGTACGCCGATTCCCATAAAAATTTTAATCCGTTCTACGGCGCTTGCCAAATATATAGTATTCCACCGCATACGGTAGAGTCTGCCGCCATACTGCGTGGCGCCGCTTCGCCCGTCCTCACTCACCAGATAGAGCTGGGGATATTTTGCCGCCGCCAGAAAGACCACCGCATCCTTTACAGACTCTCCCATCGTAAAGTTCGCATACCCGGGCACCTGCCAGCGGCTCCTGTCGCTGTAGACGCCATCGCCGTACACATCTTCCTCGTAGCCGTCCTTCACGATCTGCACTTTGCCGTCGCCAGCCCTGTTGTACCAGAGGGTAAAGTTATACGCTTCCGCGTCAAGTGATTTGGAAAAGTCCTCGCCTTTCCACTCCTCCCCCGCTTTGTCCGCAAAGTCGTCAATGTTGGAATACAGCAGTTTGTTCTGATAGATTACCGCATAGCGGAGGTTTTTGTTCTGCGCCATGTCCGCCATATAGGCGTCCACACTCTCTTGATCCCCGCCGCCGCTGTATCCGCCGCCATAGCCATAATAAGCGTCATAGTCATCCATGCTGCCGTAGCCTGCTTCTGCCGCAATCTCATCATAATGCGCCTGCTGCTCTATCAGATATTCCTGATAGTCGTCAAAGTCCTCCAGAGTCGCCAGCCCGCCGATGGCATCTGACGTATAAGCCGCAGACTCCTCCACGACAGCCTCCTCCTGCACCACAGTCGTCTCATTTAAGAACCGGTCCTCCCACTCCACGTAGGATTCATCCGCATACTTGTATGCCGGACCCGTGGAATCCGGGCTATATCCGGCATATGTTCTTCCGCCGGTTGCCACCCCGAGCAGATCCGAGAGTCTGTTGCTTATCAGGATTCGGAAATCCCCGCTCTCCTGATAGTCCGCCTGCCCCTCAAAGACCTCCACACCAAATGCCGACGCCATGCTTACCGCAGGAACCAGTTGAATGACCATTATGGTCAATCCCGCCGCAAAAGCCAGAAAACTGCCTGTTGCCTTACTTTTTTTCCATCTTGTATCCAATGCCCCACACCACCTTTATATATTCTGGCTCTTTCGGATTGAGTTCGATTTTCTCCCGGATGTGTCTGATGTGCACCATCACCGTGTTCTCCGGCGCAAAGGACGGCTCCTCCCAGACTCTCTCGTAAATCTCCTCCGCCGGGAAGATGCGCCCCCTGTTTTTCATCAGAAGCTCCATGATCTTCGTCTCCGTGGCGGTCAGTCTGACCGGCTCCCCGTCCGCATAGAGCGTGCGTTCCCGAAGGCGGTAACAGAGTCTGCCGTTTACGATCTCGTCCGCCTCGCTCTGCGCGTGAATACCGCCCAGCATTGTGTACCTGCGAAGCTGGCTTTTCACCCGTGCCGCCAGTTCCTGCGGATTGAAGGGCTTCGCCACATAGTCGTCCGCCCCCATGGAAAGCCCTAAGATCTTGTCCGTGTCCTCCGTCTTCGCGCTGAGCACAATGATCGGCAGGTTCTTCCGCTCCCTGATCTTCATCATGGCGGACAGCCCGTCCAGTTTCGGCATCATCACATCCATGATGATGAGCTGCACCTCCTGTTCCGCCAGAATCCGCAATGCCTCCATGCCGTCATAAGCCTTCAGCACACGGTAGCCTTCCTTTTCCAGCAGAAGAGCGATCGCCCGCACAATCTCTCTGTCATCGTCCACCACAAGCACACATGCATCCATCTGAAAATCTTACCCCCTTTTTCCTTTAAGCCTGCACTTATCTTAAAAATAAGTCCTTATAAAAAAGTCGTGGGATTTCTTATAAAAATCTTAAGGTTAGATAAAAATCGCCATATCTGTTCCGTCAATCGATTATGCATCTTTTTTGACGATACTTTTTCCTAAATATGCATCTTTTTCGACAATTCAATTCTTTAAATTTGCATCTTTTTTACAATTCAGTGCGACTACTCCACCGAAATATCAAAACTCTCCCGCATCTCCTTCTCCGCCGCCCTTATCTCCTCCAAAAGTTCCCTCGCGGAAACACGGATTGCCCCCGCTCCCATAATGATAATCTGCTCAAGCCCGTCGGACGTTGCCACCCGCACGCGGTGGTTTTTCCGGCTCATCTCGTGGGTCACCTTCTCGATATACTGGTCCGCCGTCTCCGCCTCCTTCGTGTACACCACGTCGATATTGTGATACCGCTCCACACTGCCGGGATTCCCCTTCACCCGGTAGGCATCGAAGACAAGAATCAGGTGCATTTTGCACAGCGCCTGATAATTGCAGAGAATATCCATAAGCCTGCACCGTGCCGCATTTAAATCCGACTTTGCCAAACTGCTCAATTCCTCCCACGCAAAGATAATGTTGTAACCGTCCACCAGAAGATACTCCTCCTGTCTCGTCTGCCCGCCGCGGTATTCGACTTCGGCGGGCGCAGCCGCCTTGGCGCGGATGGTTCTTGCCCATCCCTGCTTTTTCGGCTCCTTTGTGCCGAAAGTCCGCGCAAAGATCTCCTCCACCTCTTCTTGACCAATAAAGTCAACCGTCGAACCTCTGTCGGAGGACCGCTTAACGTACTGCTCAGCAAAATTTCCCATTTCAACATCTTTTCCCGCCTTCAGCACCGGCTCAAGATGCATGTACTCCTCTACCCGGTCCCACTCCACCACAAATCCCGCTCCGTGAGCGCAGAACACGGAACCGCACGGATTATCCAGATCATGCTCCGCCTCGTAGCCGATCTGTTCCATGACCTCCTCCGCATTGTGGCAAGGCTCATAACCCTGCAGTCTCGTAAACAGCCGTCCTTTTCCTCCGGAATAGGCGAGCAGCTTCGTCTGGTAGCCGCCAAATTCGGAAACCGGAACTGTGCCTGTGAGCACCGCCTCATCTCCCACGGTCTCCGGCGCGTCAAACCGACCGCTCATTGCCTGCACGTCCGTCATGGCACGCCCAACCAGCGAGCCGGGCAGTTCCATGCGAAAAGCATAGACAGGCTCTAAGAGCACGCTCCTCGCGCGGCAAAGCCCCTGCCTGAGCGCGCGGTAAGTCGCCTGCCTGAAATCGCCGCCCTCCGTATGCTTCACATGGGATTTCCCCGCCGCCAGCGTAATCTGCATATCCGTGATCGGTGAGCCAGTCAGCACGCCGAGGTGCGTCTTCTCCTCCAGATGGGTCAAAATCAGTCTCTGCCAGTTCCGGTCCAGCTTATCCTCGCTGCAGCAGCTCCGAAACGTAAGACCGCTACCCCGCTCCCCCGGCTCCAAAATCAGATGCACCTCCGCATAGTGGCGAAGCGGTTCAAAATGCCCTACCCCCTCCGCCACATCCGCAATCGTTTCCTTGTAGAGAACGCTCCCCTCGTCAAAGTCCGCCTCCACGCCGAACCGCTCGAAAATCAGCTTTCTTAAAATCTCAATCTGCACCTCACCCATCACCCGGACATGGAGTTCCCCGCTCTGTTCCTGTCTGACGAGGTGAAGCTGGGGCTCCTCCTCTTCAAGTTTACATAACTTTCTATACATCTCATGGATATCGCAGCCTTCCGGCAAATTGACCCTATAAGTCATAACCGGTTCCAAGACAGGCAGCACGCTCTCCCTCTCCGTACCCAGCCCCTGTCCGCAAAAAGTGTGTTCCGGTCCAAGAAGGGCACATATACTCCCGGCTTCCGCCTCCTGCACCGCCACGTATTTCTCGCCGGAATATTGACGAATCTGGTCAATCTTTTCCACACAGTCACCCGCCGCTCCCGTTCCATTCTTTTTCGATGGTTCCGCCTCGTCCGTTCCAGCCCTGCTCTGTCCGCCCGACACCGTTATCGTCTGCTTGACCTTAAGACTCCCTCCCGTCACTTTGACATGCGTCAGCCGGTTTCCCTGCGGATCCCTCGTAATCTTAAAAACACGCGCGCCGAACGTTTCCCCGTACTTTGGTGAAGGCGCATATGCCAGAAGCGCATCGAGCAATGCCTCCACGCCGTCCCCGTGCAGGGCGGAACCGAAAAAGCAGGGAAACAGTTTCCGTTTCTCTGCCAATGACGCTATCTCTTCGTCGCTCACCGGGGGCTGCCCGCCCTGTGACACGTCCGCCGATTGCCCCTGTCCTTCCGCGCCCTGCTCCATCCGCTCCAGATATCGCTCCAGCAGCGTCTCGTCGCAGACCGCAACGTTTTCATAAAATGAATCCGTCCGCACCCCGCCCGGGCACGCAAAGGACACACAGCGCCCGTCCAATTCCTTCTGCACGCCCGAAAGCAGCCTGTCCGCATCCGTCCCCGGCTGGTCCATCTTGTTGATAAAGAGAAAGGTCGGCACCTGATAGCGCTCCAACAGCCTCCACAATGTCAACGTGTGGCTCTGCACCCCGTCCGCACCGTTTATAATGAGCACCGCGCAGTCTAACACCTGCAGCGTCCGCTCCATCTCCGCCGAGAAGTCCACGTGCCCCGGCGTATCCATAAGCGTCACTTCACAGTCCTTCCATGAAAAACGCGCCTGCTTGGAAAAGATGGTGATACCCCGGTCCCGCTCCTGCGCGTCCGTATCCAGAAACGTATCCCTGTGATCCACACGACCGGGATTTCTGATCTCTCCCGCCATATAGAGCATACGCTCCGCCAAAGTTGTCTTCCCTGCATCCACATGTGCCAGCAGACCTATTACTGTCTTTTTACCGCTCATTTTAACCCCCGATACGCGAACATGTCCCGCCGATAAGCGGGACATGCCAAAATTGTTACCTAACTTATATTATTTTAAACCTGATTTAAAATATTTGCAAGTCTGTCGATGCCTGACTGCACCTTTGCCATGGAGGAAAGGATCGTCTCCACTCCTGTCACCTGCTCCTCTGTGGAGGAACTGATCTCCGTCGTGCCCTGCACCGAAACCTGCGAAATCTTCTCAACCTGCTGCATCGCCTCCTGCAGCCGTTCCTTAATCTCCACGATACCGCCCAATCCGTCTTTCAGTTTTTCCGTCTCGTCAATGACTTCCTCGGACGACTTCAGCATGGTGTCAAAAATTTTCACCGTGTCGTCCAGCTTTTCATTGGACTCCCGCACAATCACGGTATTGCGGTCAATCACCTTGTTCGTATCGCCGATGGTAGCGATGATATCCTTCAAAATTGCGTCAATCTTCTGCGTCGCTGTCGCCGACTCGCCGGACAGCGCGTTGATCTCGTCCGCAACCACCGCAAAACCCTTGCCCGCTTCGCCCGCTCTCGCCGCCTCAATCGCCGCGTTCAGCGCGAGCAGATTGGTCTGTTTCGCGATCTGGCTGATGCTGTCTATAATCTCTCCGATGGAACTGGACTTCTGCTCCAGCGCCGCCATACCTTCGGATGCCACCTGTGTCGCCTTGATATTCTCACTGAACTTTTTGGAAAGTTCCTCGATCGCGACAATGCCTTCGTTGTTCTTCTCCTCCAGATGCTTCACATTTTCAACCGTCTGCATCACTCTGGACTCGGAATCCCCGATCCGGCTGTCCAGATCGTTGAATATCTGGATACTGCCCTCCACCTGCTCGATCTGCTGTTCCACGCTGGCGGAAATCTCCTCAGTGGACGCCGCAATCTCGGAAGAACTCTGTTCAAAGCTATGTAAGGAATCATAAATGGACTGTGAGGACTCCTGCAGTCCCTCGAAAGCGCCTCTTACGTTGTTCAGAAGCTCTTCCACCTCCCCTTCCTTCTGCTCTACCGCCGTAAACAGGGATCTCGCCCTGAATACGATGAAAACAGCCGCGGCAATCGCAAGCACATATACCATAATGATAAAGACCCAGATAGACAATGTGTACATACACAGATATGCCTGTCTGAAAATAAGCAGCGCCACAACATTGACCCCTACGGTCACCCCTGCGCATACCTTGATCACCGATAAATCATAATAGGGAATTGCCAGAAACAGAACGAGAAAATACGCTTCCACCATGGCTCCGAATACACCGGGCGTCCCCACCACGAGGGTCACCGCACCGAAAAACGGAAGAACCGATATATAAAGATATTTTGCAAAAGAACCCAGCTTCTTTTCAAACACCTTGATCAACACACTCGCCGCCACCATCAATAGGACGATCGCATCCCTCCCGGACGCGCCGTTAAACAAAAGCACATAGACAACGGCAACAATAGGGATCACCACGAGGAACAGGAACATAATCATGTTCATCCGTTTCTCCTCATTTTTAAGAATTTCCAGTTCCATACCCGCCTATCCTCCTTCTCCTGCGTATGAGAGTATATAACTCCGTTTCTATTATATCATACCCTCCCCCCTAAAAGTCAAGAGAAAATACGCTTCTGAAGGGCTTGAAAGCCGCTATTTTCCTAGCTTTCCTCCATCATGGCAAGGCTCACAAACCGGTCATAATGTTCCGGCTTAAACATCTTCTGGTAGAGGGTATCCAGCGCGGTCAGGGAAGCCTTCTGCCCCCGCTCTCCGACAGGTTTGTAAAGCACACTGTAGTCCACGCCGAAAAGAACAGACCGCAGCGCCGTCATCTCGCAGCCGCAGGAGAGGTAAAACGCAATCCGCCGTTCTCTGGTCAGACCTTGTTTTTCATCAGCCGCCGCCGAAATGCGCTCGGACTCGATATAAAGCCCGTCCACGTCCGGCAGGTTTTCTGCAAAGTAGGACACAAACAGGGAAAAGGCGTGATGCCCCAGCCCGCCGCCCCTTTTTCCGCGCAGAATCGCAAAATAGTCGAGCAGCGCGCACCGTGTCTCCTTGCAGAGTATGAAAACGGCATAGCCCACCAGTTCCTCCCCGCCGTAAATCCCCAGAGAAAAACCGTAGCCGTCATCCATGCTCCTTGTGATATGGCTTAACGGCTTCAATTCGTCGGACGGGAAATCCTTCCTCATATAAGTCTGATAAATATGCCCGATTTCTTCTTTATCTAAATTTTTTACGGTATACGCCGCCATTTTCCGCTCCTTCTTTTAGTTTACATCATATACTATACTCTGCCGATTTCTACTCTTCTCAGGTTTACATAATGCAAACATGTCGGCGCAACATAGTTTACATAACATTCAGCAACTCACCTGTCATACCCCTGCACATACACGAAGGAATCCCCGTCGTTTTCCCTGTCCATGCAGTAATCCGGGTGTAACGCCGCCTTCACAAAATCTCCGCCGCCGGAATCGATAACCGCCACCGGCATCCCAAGCGCCCGCTCCACATCCGACACGGTGACGTCGTCCAGGAAGACCTGCTCCCCGCTGCGCAGCATATTGGACGGAATGAACAAAATGTCGCCCAGCCGCTCCCCTGCCTGCCGCCGCTCCTTTAACTGGGCGATTAGATCCTGCCCCGTGACCAGCCCGGCAACGGTGATCGTCTCCCCAAAGAAATCGTTTTGGATCGGGAAAACATGAATGGCAAGCCCCGGACACGCGCCGCAAAGTTCCGCCGCCGCATCCCGTATCAAGGGATATGCCAGCCTGCCCGTCGCCACAGAGATTGTCCTTTTTATCTCCATCGGTTTGTTTTGACCATTTTGGTCAGTCGCAAGTGCCCGCATTGCCTCTGCAAATTCCTCCCGGAAAAGCCGCATCATACCCACGCCGTTTTCAAGCTGGATATAACCGTCGTAGCGCTCTTCCTCGGGAAAATCCCTCTCCGCCAGCATATAAAACTCGTCGCTGGCGTGAATAAAGTGTAGACCATATTGGTCAAAACAAATCTTCTGGTACTGTTCAATCATATCAATGATCCCGCATGCCTCCTCCTTCGTAAAAAGCTCCAGAGGACAAAGCCCTTCCCGGTATTTCGTAATCCCCGCGGGCACCAACGACACGCTCCGCATAAAGGGCAGATACTCCATCAGGTCCGTGATGCTTCGCCGCAGTTCTTCCCCATCGTTAATTCCCTTGCAGCACACGATCTGCCCGTTCATCTCCACATGCCCCTCGTAGAAACGATCAAGAAAGCGCAATTTTTCCCCCGCGAAACGGTTGTTTAACATCCTGCACCGAAGCGCCGGGTTTGTAGTGTGCACCGAAATGTTGATGGGCGCAAGCTGCATCTGGATGATGCGCTCCACGTCCCGATCGTCCATGTTGGTCAACGTGATATAATTGCCCTGCAAGAAGGAAAGCCGTGAATCGTCATCCTTAAAGTACAGCGTCTCCCGCATCCCCGGCGGCATCTGATCGATAAAGCAGAAGATACACTTATTGCTGCAGGAACGATAATCGCTCATCAGACCGTTCTCAAACTCCACGCCCAGATCCTCGTCATAGTCCTTGTCGATCTCTAAAAGCCACTCCTCGCCGTCCGCCTTGCGCACAAGCGCCTCCACATATTCGTCCTTCATCAGATACCGATAATCGAACACATCCTCTATTTCGTTGTCATTAACGGAAAGAAGGACGTCGCCCGCCTCAATCCCCATCTCCTGTGCGATGGAGCCGGGTGCCACCTCCTTCACCACATGCTCTGTCTTTTTCACATTAGCTTCCTCTCTACGGAGAATGCCGTATTTCAGGCATTCTCCCGCGTGAAACTTAGTACTTCTTGGCGTCCCGTCCTATGGCGGGACGTCTTCAGAAGTACTTTTCACGCTGTTACCAGTCCGAATCCCAGTCATCGTAGCTGCTGTCCCAACTGTCGCTGCTATCCCAATCGGAATCCCAACCGTCGCTCGCCCACTCCTTCTCGCTGTACCATGACGTTTCGGAGAAATCCCCCACCTCGTACCCGGCACGCCAGCAGTACCACCATAACCAGACCAAAAATGACCATCTGGTAAATAAAGCTTCTCTTCAAGGCTCTTTCAATCCCGCCGGACAAGTTCGCGCTCTTCGTGCCCTTCGCGCCCCGGTAATCCTCTCCGAGAAACACCCGCATATCCTTAAGCGGCAGGTTATGCCGCTGACAGTATGCCCTCAGTTCTTCTATTGTCATGGGAACGCCGTAGGCAACTCTTTTCACGCGCCTGTTTGCCGCTCCACAGTGCGGACAGGTCTGCGCCGTTTCCGGGAACATCTGCCCGCAGTATTCGCAAGGTATTTTCATAGTTCCCTCTCCCCGTGCTTTTTCTGTCTCAATTATACAGGGAACACCTCATAAAAAGCAATACCGCAAACGCATCCTCACATTTGCTTAGTTTACATAACCTTCTTCTGCTATTTACTCATCGAGAATGGAATATTGCAGCATCTCGTATAAAAGCTTCGTCCCCTCTTTGATCTCCGGGGGAAGAAGCGCGCGTGCCACCAGCTTATACCCCTCCTCCGGCGCGTCGATGCGCTCTAAATTCGCGTAGTCCCCGTCAATGCTTGCCACCCGGTACTGAAATGTAATCATGTCTGCACCCCCTGTTTCTATTCCTTCATCACAGTATACCCCATTTTTTCAAGCAGCGCCATATCCGTCTCAACGGTAATGCCCGCCGTGGTCAGCATGTCTCCGCTGATCGCCGCGTTCGCGCCTCCGGCAAAGCACCCTTCCCCCTTGTCCCCAAGCAGCCCCCTGCCGCCTGCAAGACGGATAGATGCGTCGGGAATGATAAAGCGGAAAACCGCCACGATCCGCCGCACCTCGTCGTTTGTCAACACCGGGTTGTTCTCGTAGGGCGTGCCCGGAATCGGGTTTAACACATTGACAGGAATGGATTTGACTCCGAGCTCCCTTGCCGTAAGCACCATGTCGATCCTGTCTTCCATCGTCTCGCCAAGCCCCATAATGCCGCCGCTGCAGATGGAAAGCCCCGCCCGTTTCGCCGCCCGCAGCGTCTCTATCTTATCTGCATAGGTGTGCGTCGTACAGACTGAGGGGAAATACCGCTCTGATGATTCCAGATTACAGTGAACCCGGGATGCACCTGCCTCTTTCACCTTCCTAAAATCCACCTCCGAGAGCAGACCGAAGGAAACGCAGACCTCTATGCCCGCCTCCTGCCGCACCGCGCGAATGCTCTCGCAGACCTGTTCCACCTCCGCCTCAGAAAGCCGCCTGCCGCTTGTGACGATGGAATATCGCAGCACGCCTCTCTCCGCATTATTCTTTGCCTGAGCCACGATTTTTTCCGTGGAAAGCAGCGGGTAGGACTCTTCGCAGGCGGTCGTATAGTGCGCGCTCTGGGCACAGTACTTGCAGTCCTCCGAGCACCGCCCGCACTTTCCGTTTATGATCGTGCAAAGGTCGAAGCGATTCCCGCAAAAATGCGCCCTGATCTCGTCCGCCGCAAGACAGAGCTGCTCTAAAGGCTGCTCCGCCAAGGGCATAATCTCCTCTTTTGTGAGAAGTTCGCCTCTATATAATTTTTCCTGCAATTCTTTTATGTAGTCCATCGTCTGTCCCTCTTTCTATCCATGTCAAAATTTCCAGCCGCGCCTTTAGGGTTTACATAACTTTTTTTCGCATTCAAGACATCATGGGATAAGTTTACATAACTCAGCCAAACCACGCCCTCATAACAGACAGCACCTGTACCAGCTCCTCCTCCGAGATCACGTAGGGCGGCATAGCGTAGAGATACTTGAGAAACGGTCTGGCAAATACGCCTCTCTTTGCCGCAAACTCCTGATACCCCGAAAGAACGGCGCCGTCATACACTTCCAAGCAGATACAGCCGCCCATGATGCGCACCTCTTTCACCTTCGGGTTAGAAAAATCCGCCATCTCCCGCCGCATAATCTCCGTAATCCTGTGAATCTTCGCCATGTAATCCTGCCCCTCAAACAGTTCGATGGAGGCGAGTGCCGCACTGCATGCAAGGGCGTTTCCCATAAAAGTCGGACCGTGCATCAGCGCGAGCGCCGGGTCGTCCCCATAAAAACCCCGGTACACCTTCTCTCCCGCAACCGTCACTGCATGTCCGATATAACCGCCCGTCAACGCCTTGCCGAGCACAAGAATATCCGGCAGTACCTCGTCCGCCACAAACCGGTATCCCGTCCGTCCGAATCCCGTCGCAACCTCGTCAAAAATCAGCAGCACGTCATATTGGTCGCAGAGCTGCCTGGCACGCTTTAAAAAGTCCAGCCCGTACATCCGCATACCGCCGGCTCCCTGCAAAAGCGGTTCTACAATAAAACAGTTAAGCTCCTCGTGATATTTCTCAAACGCCTCCTCCAAAGCCGGTATCTTTGTGGGAATATGAATCACGCCCTGTTTCTCCTCAAAGGCAAAATGATAATCCTCGTCATCTCCCACTTCCATCGTCTTGAAGGTGTCTCCGTGATAAGAGTGGGTGAGGGAAAGCACCGTTTTCCGCCCGTCCTTCCTGTTCACGTTAAACTGCAGCGCCATCTTCAGCGCAACCTCCACCGCCACCGAACCGGAATCCGAGAAAAAGCAGTAGTCCAGATCGCCTGGCAGCCAGTCCGCCAGTTTATCCGACAGCCGCTGTACCGCCGGGTGGGTCAGCCCTCCCAGCATCACATGGGAAAACACGTCCGCCTGCTCCTTGATCGCCTTTGTGAGAGCGGGGTGCTTGTAGCCGTGGATCACACTCCACCACGAGGAGATGGAGTCGATCATTTCCTGTCCGTCCTCCGTGTAAAGGTATACGCCCTCCGCGTCCACGATCTCGTAGGGCGGTTTCATGGTTTTCATTTGTTCGTAAGGATACCAAATCATTGCATTTCCTCTCTTTATTACTTTATAAATTGCGAAACTCTATCATGGTTATTGAAATTGTACAAATAGCATAACCAACGCAGACGCGCTTGCGCTCCGTTCCAGCCGTAACAGCGCTAAATTCGAAAATACCTCATTAAGCGCTGACGGCTTCCAAGGGTCTGCTTATGGTTATACTATTTGCACAATTAATGTAACTCTGAGAAGAGTTTCGCAATTATCCCATCAACGATACAACACCTTCAACTCCTCCACATCCATCGAAAGCTCCCGCTCTCCCTCCCGCAAACATGCCAAGGTTTTTAGCCCCGTCAGCTCCTCGCACATGCGGATGTTGTCCTCCTCCATCACGTCGCCGGGATGAAAACGGTTAAAGATCATCCCCACAAGAGGAATGTTTTTTGCGCGCATGTACTCTGCGGTGAGAACCACACTGTTGATCGTGCCAAGCCCCGCGTCCGCAATGAGCAGGCAGGACAGGTCGAGACATTTTATCACATCTTCCAGAAAAATCTTCTCCCTGTCATAGCGGATAGGACAGAGAATGCCGCCGCTGCCCTCCACAGTCACATAGTCGTATTTTTCGCTAACTCTCCGAAAGCCTTCCCGAACCACGGACAGTTCCACAGATCCCCCCTCCAAGCGTGCCGCCAGATGGGGTGAATACGCGTTTTCGTATATGTAAGGGCACATCTCCTCCAAAGGCTGGGATATCCCCGAAACCTCCTTCACAGACAAGGCGTCCCCCGGAATCAGCGTGCCGTCCGCCCTTCTCTCATTGCCGCTCATTGCCGCTTTATAGTAAGCGGCTTGCGCGCCGCTCTCCGCCAGTTTTTTAATGACCAACCCGGTCACATATGTCTTTCCAACATCCGTACCTGTTCCCGTTATAAAGAGATTCCTGCTCATACTCCCGCTGCCTCTTCTTTCATCCATTTTCCTGTCTCCGACACTTTCACATGACTCCATCTTCTGACCATTGCAGTCAGTTTTCTGTTTTTTATCTCTTCGCGGCGTTTCCCCGCATCCTGTCAAATACGGGCTTTACTCTCACGGTCAATATCGCCGCCAGAATACACAGGCAGATGTCCCCCGGAACTGCCAGCACGAAACAGTACAGAAACAGCGGTCCCAGCGCAATCGGCGTATCAATCACATAATTGCATATCACATAATAGTAAATCATCCCCGCCGCATAGACGATGAAAAGTCCCAGAAAGTTCACAGCCATGACCCACCCGGTCGATAAGCGCCCTTTGCGCTCCACCATCCTGCCCGTCACATATGCCGCCAGCATAAATCCAAGCAGATAGCCAAAACTTGGTTTCAATATGTACCAGAAGCCCCCGCCCTCCGCAAAAATGGGAAGCCCCACCAAACCGAGCAGAATGTAAACGCCGACGCTCAGTGCGCCTTTCCTGCCGCCCAACAGAAGTCCCGCCAACATGGTAAACAGAAACTGCAGAGTAAACGGCACTACCGGCACAGGAACCTTGATAAATGCCCCTATCGCTATCAGCGTGGTAAATACCCCGCAAAGCACCATGTCCTGCGTGCTGATCTTTCTCCCTGCAGCCGCTTTCTCCCTCTTTTCCGATGCAAAGGTAAGTCGTTTTTCCATATGTTCCACCATGATTACTCCTTTCACTCTCTCATTGTTAACCATTGTATTGTTTTGGTTAACAATATGAGTATAGCATAATAGAAATGTATGTCAAGCCGCTTTTCCGGCAGTCTCCTGACGACAGGTTCCCTTGTAATTCCCATCCATGTGTCGTATGATAACCATACAGCTACAATACAGTTAGTCTGGCAAAAACGAGGGTGATACAACAGTATGAATAAAAAAGATAAATTTCTCACAATCGGTCAGTTTGCCGCCATGCACGGCATCAACAAGAAAACCCTTATGTGGTACGACGAGATCGGGCTGTTTCAACCCGCCGCCATCAATCCTGAAAACGGCTACCGCTGTTACAACTACCACCAGAGTCCGATTCTGGAAACCATTCTCCTTCTGCGGGAACTTGATGTTTCCGTCCGCGAAATACAGGACTTCCTGAGAGACCGTTCCGCTTTTGCCCTGAAAACCCTTCTGGAAGAAAAAATCGCGGCGCTCGACTTGCAGATCAACCACCTACAGGCGGTCCGCACAACGCTCTGCACGCATCGGCAGAATATGGAAACCCTGCTTACCATGGACTTATCCGAGATCAGCGTCATTGAGAAAAAAGAACGCTGTCTCGTCACCGTGGATGTGAACCGGGAAACCTCCTTTGAGGAGGAAGTCGAACTGATCACCGTCGAGACGGAAAAGTATCATCTCGGACGCCTGCATGAAGCTTCCTACGGCTCTATGATCCCCGTCACCAGCCTGCAAAACGGCTGTTTTGACGACTACTGTAAGTTGTTTATCGAGATTCCCTTTCTCTCCTACGAAGCGGGACTGCACATTACGCCCGGCGGAAAATATCTGCGCGCCTTCTACAAAGGCGAATGGGGCGGCATCCCCGGACGTTACCGAGAAATCCTTGCCTATGCAAAGGCGCACAACCTGACGCTCCACGGATTTTCCTATGAGATGGGTATCAACGAAAATGTGATCGACCGGATTGAGGATTATATTGTACAGATTGAGATTCCTGTGATGGGGTAAACGACTATGGCGCCCCTCACACAATCCCCACCATCTTCCCGATCCAGTATGCCACGCCCAGCACCCAGCTTGTGAAAATCCCGTACAGGATCACCGGTCCGGCGATGGTGAAGATTTTACAGCCGATACCGTATACCTGCCCTTCCTTCTGATACTCGATCGCCGCCGAGGCAACGGAGTTCGCGAAGCCCGTGATTGGCACGAGCGCACCCGCCCCGCCCCACTCTACGCATTTATGGTAGAGACCAAATCCGGTCAGCAGGACGCTTGCGAGCACCAAAAGCATAGAGCACCACGAACCCGCTGTCTCCTTGTCAAGCCCCATGCTGTTTGTGGCATAGTTTAAAATGCCCTGTCCAATCACACAGATGATGCCGCCGACCAAAAAAGCCTTCGCCATGCGCACGGGCATACTGTATTTCGGCGTCGTCTGCTCCACGTGCTGCCTGTAAGCCTGCTCCCGTTCCTGCTGTGTCATCTCTTTTTCCTGATTCCTTGTTTCATTTTGTACCTGACTCTGTGCCATGATCTGCCCTCTCCTTTTTTGACTTTCTTCCCTTTATTCTGCCTATCCTTCCATCCCTCTGCTCTGTTTTTCACCCTTCCGGCATTTTCTTTCTAGGCTGCATTTCCGCGCCGTTTCGAATGTTCCGTCAGTTTTCCGATTTCATCCGTTTATACTCTCGCTTCATTACCGGTTCCTCACAAAAACACCCGCTGCGTAAAATAAATCACGCTCCCCGTTAGTTTCCCCAGCGCCACGGAAAGTATCGCAATCCCCAGCCCGTGACGGAAACCGATCCTTCTGGCAAAAACGGGAATCGTGTTTAACATCTCCGCAATGGCGAGCGCAAGACACCCCACAAAGATACCCGCAAACAAGCCGAACACAATCTGCAAAAGCGTCCCCGCGAAATTCCACACGCCCTCCGTCGCCGCCCCGAAAACCGCATGTGTCCGCACCATCCTCCCGATCATGCCCCACTCTCGGAAGACACTGAAATAACTGCCGGTCAGTGTGCCGAAAATGACCATCTCCTCCAGCACGAACACCTTTTTTGCTACATGCATTTTGCCCGCAAATCTCGGGATCAGCCCAACCGATATCAGCACGGTAAACACGCCCGCCGACACGATCAGTCCCGCGCTTGCCCCGATCACCGCCAAAAGAATTTGTTTAAGAAACATCAATGGTCTTTCCCTCCCTGTCCGCCGTCGCGATGAGCGCCTGATTCACATCCTTTTCATAGACGCGCATTTCCACCTCAATAGGCGTGGGGTCCTTGGTGATCCGCCTGCCGCCGATATGGTTGAAAAACACAATAATGCCGACCGCCAGCCCGAGCGAATAGGATAGTTCCAGAATCCCGTACCCGTCCCCCCGATAACCCATCACCATCTCGTAAAGCTTTGAGAAAACCTCATTGATCCCGATATCGTTGTGAAAAGCCATGATCGTAAAAGCCGTGCCAAAAAAACTGACGAGAGACACAAACGCCAGCTTGCACCACTGTGCAAAGCCCTTATGCCTGTCCACGCTGATCCACTCCACAAGCACGTCCGTCTCCCCCAAACTCTCCACACTCACGCCGGGACAGGCGCGCTCGATCTCCGCAACAACCTTGAGCACACTGATGACCTGCCGCTTGCTCTCCCCCTCCTGAAAAGTCCACAATTTAAGAGATTTCGCCTTTGCAAGCACATGGGCATCCGCGCAGGTTAGCGACGCGATATCCTTGACACACACCTCCGGCTTCTGCACCTCTATATTCTGTTCCGCTTTCAGATAAATGGTCACGTTGTTAGTTGACATAACTTCTCCCATTTCCACCATTTTTATATATGGGTATTATGAGGAAATTTTTTTATTTTATACGCTAATTGCCTATGCTATACTGATGATATAAATTTTTTAAGGAGGAATCCACATGAAAATCACCGTCATCGACGGACAGGGCGGTCGCATCGGCAAGACCGTCATCGAACAGATCAAGGCAAAACACAGAGATTTAGAGCTCTACGCCATCGGCACCAATACCGCCGCCACCGCCGCCATGTTAAAGGCGGGTGCGGACTTTGGCGCAACCGGTGAGAATGCCGTGCTGGTAAACGTGACCGATGCAGATATCGTGATCGGTCCCGTGGGAATTGTCTTCGCAAACGCTCTATTGGGGGAGATCACTCCCGCCATCGCTACTGCCGTCGGCGCAAGCAAAGCCTTTAAAATTCTGATTCCCGTCAACCGCTGCAACCACTTTATCGCGGGGTGCGCGGAAAACTCTCTCGGCGAATATATCCGGCTGGCAGTGGAGAAATTGGAAACCATGCTCTAAAGAGCATGCCGCCAACGTAAGTCCATCGAAATGCCTTTTAACACCAGAATCTTATCAACAGAAAAAGAAGGGATATCAGTATGAAAACAAATAAACTTCTCTACGGCGCAGCATACTACGACGAATATCTCCCCGTAGACCGCATCGAAACCGACATGGAAATGATGAAAAAGGCGGGTATGAACGTGATCCGCATCGCGGAGTCCACTTGGAGCACTTGGGAACCGCAGGACGGCGTCTTCGATTTCACCCATCTGCACCGGATGCTTTCCTGCGCAAAAAAGCACGGCATTCAGGTGATCGTTGGCACACCCTCCTACGCTGTCCCCACATGGCTTGTCCGCAAATACCCGGATATCATCACCGAAACCCACGACGGACCGGGGCGTTACGGTCACAGGCAGAATATGGATATCGCCCATCCCATGTACTTAAAACATGCGGAACGCATCATCCGCCGTCTGATGGAGGAGGTGCTGCCCTACGACCATGTGATCGGTTTCCAGCTCGACAATGAAACCAAATCCTACGACACCTGCTCCGCCTACGCCCAGAAAAAGTTTGTGGACTATGTGCGGACGCTTTTTCATGATGACCTGACGCTCTTAAATGAGGCGTGGGGACTGGATTACTGGAGCAACCGCATCAATGCGTGGGAGGATTTTCCCGACGTGCGCGGCACGATCAACGCAAGCCTCGGCGCGGAATACCATAAATTCCAGCGAAAACTTGTGTCGGAATTTCTCGCATGGCAATGTGCCATCGTGCAGGAATACGCCCGCCCGGATCAGTTCATCACACAAAATTTCGACTACGACTGGCGTGGCTACTCCTTCGGTCTGCAGCCGGAGGTTGACCAGTGGGAAGCTGCCAAGCCCTTGACCGTGGCGGGCTGTGATATCTACCACCCCTCCGCGCAGGATCTTACAGGAAAAGAGATTGCCTTCGGCGGCGCCATCGCCCGCTCCTTAAAAAAGGACAACTACCTCGTTCTGGAGACCGAGGCGCAGGGCTGCCACGGCTGGCTCTCCTACCCCGGGCAGCTTCGCTTACAGGCGTTCAGCCATCTGGCAAACGGCGCGAACTGTGTGGAATACTGGCACTGGCACTCCATCCACAACGCCATTGAATCTTATTGGAAAGGAGTCTTAAGCCACAATCTGAAAGAGAACGCCACCTACCGGGAGACATGCCGCATCGGCTCGGACTTTGCCGAATACGGTACTCACTTGGTCAATCTGAAAAAGCACTGTCCCACGGCAATCCTTTTGGACAATGTCTCTCTGGACGCCCTGCAATGGTTTCCCATCAAGGACGGTCCGGCATACAACGACGTGTTCCGCTGGGTTTTCGACGCCCTCTATGAGATGAATGTGGAATGCGACATCCTCTCGGCGGAGGACGATATCGACTTATTTAGTCAATACAAACTGCTGATTACCCCCGCGCTATACAGCGTCTCCGACCGACTGACGAACGCGCTAAAAGACTATGTGCGGGCGGGCGGCGTCCTGCTCTCCACCTTCAAAACCGCGGTGGCGGACAGAATGCTGAAAATTTATCACGACGACCTGCCCCACGGACTGACCGAAGTGTTCGGCATGACCTACGACCAGTTCACGGACGCTGTGCGAGTAGGACTGCGCGCAAATCCGAAAACCGCCGGGAACACGGCTCATGCGTCCCACACGATTGATATGACTGAATCAGTCAACTCTGTATCGGAACAGGATGCGTATCCCTGCATCCACAATTGGATGGAACTTCTCCTCCCCGACGACGCCGAAACACTCGCCCTCTACGACCACCCCCACTGGGGCGACTGCGCCGCCATCACGGGCAACCGGTTCGGTCAGGGCTATGCCGCCTATCTGGGCTGCTACACGGATGCGGACGTGCTCAAAAAACTGCTCAACCTTCTCTGTGAAAAGGCGGAGATCGCCAGAGAAGAAGCCGCCTATCCCCTGATTGTAAAGCGTGGCATAAACGACCTGCAAAAAGAAATCATATACTATTTTAATTATTCCGAAGAACCGCAGGAAACCATCTACCACGGCGCGGACGCCCGCGTGCTGCTTGTAGGACACGAAACCGCAGACAGCGACGGCGCGGCGGCATCTGCAAACACAGATTCAAACGAGACACCGACTGTCTTAGTCAAGGACGGTGACAGAATCTCCCTCTCCTGCTGGGATTTTCTGATTCTGGAAGAAGTGTAAAGTCAGGACTACCGGCTTAGCCGGTAGCCTGCCCTGCCCCTATAAGGGGCTATTACCTGCTTGCGCCCATTGCTGTCCGTTCCTTTCCCTTTCGCAGTGCCGCATTCGCAGTACACTGCTCATTGCTTTCGCGCACATTATAACATACTTTTTTCGACCTTGACATGTTAATTCTGCATTCTAAGTGGTTAATTTTGTATCGAAGAGGATTTTTTGTTTCTGCAAAGCAAGGAAAAACAATACAGATTAATTCTGTCCTGATTGAAGCCGGGAATTATACTTATCACATATCTGTTCCAGTTTCGCAAAATCAAGACATCTGACTTTCCCTTTATACCCGGATTCACCACAGCACAAATGATATAAACAGTTATCATTGTTTACAATTATTTCCTGATTTTTTCTGCACCATACTAATTCATCTATGCATAACTGCTTATAGTGACGCTCACTTGCAGAATCGTTTAGGTCAGGTTTTAGATTGACTTTGTATATCTGCGTCTCCTCAACCGGAATCATCAGATTAAAGTTAAGGACACCTATCAGTTTACCTTTTTTATCAAATATTTTGTCGAAGTCAGCTCTCGGCTTCATTTTCGTATGTTTTGCAACTGCATGAGAAAGTGGCATGAGATATTTTCTGTTATTACACAAAACAATAATCCCTACATAAATACGATGCTGTTTCCCTATCTGCGGCGAAACCGAAGATACTTTATCGTCTACTTTGTGTAAATTCCGTATGTATTTCATGTCTATCAGATACAGGTTTAATCTTTCCTGCTTCATTTGCACCTCATTATCTTTTGAATTATGGAAATTATATATAAATATGGCTATGCCTTAAGACATAGCCATAATGTGAAACCACCATCAGCGGTTTCAACGCTTTTACAACTTCCACTTACAGGTAGGACTCACCTTAAATGCATAATAACATACAGTTCTTAAATGTCAACAGAAAAATGATTACAAATCTAAGAGACGCCTGTCAGATCAAAAAATGCCTGACTCACCGTTCCCCTCTGACAGTACGCGCTTTCCAGCCCGCACAGGACATTCGCTATTTCGGGATATTCCCTGCACACGTCGATGACGTCATTCGCCGTGTCTTTCGGCATATCCGCGGCAAAAACCAGCTCCCTTCCGTCCTTCACGAACGCCCCGTTTTCCGCCCTTCATAATTTTCCAGCATAACCCGATAACCGCCCCACTCTTTGGACACGTTTATCGTCTGCTGTTTCCCGTCAAAGTTGCAGAACACGACCACCTTCTGCTCCCCCAGCGTTCTCCGGTAAACCATGACAAGCTCCGTCCCCGTCTCAAGAAACGCAATGTCCCCTCTCGCAATTACCGGATATTTTTTTCTCATGGCGATCAGCTTCTTATAAAAGGCAAGGACAGAATCCTCATCCCTCCGCTGTGCCTCCACCGTAATCTCCTGTCTGAACGCCGCTGACATCGGCAGCCACGGTTCCGCTTCCGAAAACCCGCCATATGTTCCCCCGTTCCACTGCATGGGCGTCCTGCTGTTTTCCCGGGACCTCGCCGCGAGCGTCTCGAGCACCTCGTCTTCCGTCTTTCCCTCCTCCAATAAAATCCGGTAGTAGTTCAGGCTCTCCACATCCCGGTAATGGTCAATAGACGGGTAATGCGCGTTCAGCATCCCGATCTCCTCCCCCTGATAGATGTACGGGGTGCCGCGCATCAGATGGATCATGCCCGCCAGCATTTTCGCCGACTCTTTCCAGTAAACATCCTCGTCGCCATCCTGCTCAAAATGCGGGGCTGGTCATGGTTGCACCAGAAAAGCGCGTTCCAGCCGTCGTCTTCCTGCATTCCCATCTGCCATTCGGCAAAGAGCTCTTTAAGCCTCCGATAGTCCACAGCTTGAAGCGCCCACTTATCACCGTCTTTATAATCCACTTTCTGATGATGGAAATTAAAGCACATGGAAAGCTCTTTTTCCCTCGGCGCAGAATACCGGATGCAGTGCGCAAGCGATGTGGAGGACATCTCGCCCACGGTCACAAAATCCTCAATTCCCGCATCCCTCACCAGCTCTTTCAGATATTCGTGTATATGCGGACCGTCGCTGTAAAACCGCCTTCCGTCCCCCTCAAAGTCGTCCTCCATCCGCTCCGGCTTGGAGACTAAGTTGATCACATCGAACCGAAACGCCCGGATTCCCTTCTCCTTCCAGAATCGGAGAATCTCCTTTAACTCCTCCCGCACCCTCGGATTATCCCAGTTCAAGTCCGCCTGTGTCACATCGTACAGGCGCAGGTACCACTTTTTCAGAGCCGGCACATACTCCCATGCACTGCCGCCAAACTTTGACTGCCAGTTTGTAGGCGCGCGGTCAGGCGTCCCCTCCCTGAAAATGTAGTACGCTTGATAGTCCTCGTCCCCCGCCAGCGCTCTCCGGAACCATTCATGCGCCGTGGAGGTGTGGTTGAACACCATATCCAGCATGATTCCCATGCCCCGCGCCTGACTCTGCTCTATCAGATTTTCCAGATCTTCCATCGTTCCAAACTGCGGGTCGATCGCCCTGTAATCCGCCATGCTGTCTGTCTCTCCTTCCTTCTCTATTTTAACTGAAATTTGCCACTATGGTTTCCTTTTCTCTCACATCCATCCCGGTATGGAACTGAATATCCCGGACGCTTCCCTCCTCCGTCACAACACATACCGTAACGTCCGGATGGCCCGCCGCCTTGATCTTTGCCCTATAGACAACACCGAAAACCGCGCCGAACACAATCTTAAATGCCCTCGTAATCCCCGCAAATACCATGGAGGAAACCGCCGCTCCAATCTTCCAGCCGATGGGACCCAGTATAAAGTGCGCCGCCATCACGGACAACAACAGACTGCAGAACGGCACCACAATCATCGAGATGACCTGCGGCGTGATCTTGCGGAAGAATTTTTCCAGATACACCAACGTGAACGCAGCCATAATCGCCGGAAGAACCTGACCCTGATAGCCGATCATATTGATCCGGAAACCGCCGAAATCCCATTTCGGTATATCCGCCGCCGCTGTCCCCGCAACCGCATAAGCGTTTAGCAGCTGCCCGGACACCAGTGTCAGACCGAGAACGATACCGAGCATCTGATTCGTGCCCATCTTCTTTGTCACGGACCAGCAAATCCCGACCGGAAGCATATGGAAGACCGCCTCCCCGATCAGCCACAGAAAGCTGTCAATGCCCGCCCAGAACTGGCTGATGTCACATAAGGTTTTCGTGCCGTTTTCAAACAGGTACAGACTGTCGATACAATTCCTGAAACCCAAAATCAGACCGCCCGTAATGATTGCCTGAATCAGCGGCGCAAAAATCTCCGCAAGCGCCGCAATATCCCGCTGCAGCACATTCTGGTTTTTCTTAGCCGCCTGTTTTACCGCGTCCTTTGACACGCCCTCAATGCCCGCTTCCTTTACAAAATCGTTTTAAAAATCAGCTACCGTATTACCGATGATCACCTGAAACTGTCCCGACTGCGTGAAGCTCCCCTTCACCACCTTCATCGCCTCGATCGCACTCACGTCCGCCTCTTTCGGCTCTACAAGAGCAAACCGCATTCTCGTCATGCAATGCGAAACTGCCGTGCCGTCAGCCGCCTCGTGTCCGACGGCTATGTGCAGACCATGCAGGGAAAAGGGGTGCGCAATATCTATCAGCCCGCCGCACAGACGGCTTTTACCATCGGCGAAATCGAAAGTTTCCGGGAATCCGCCATGCGAAACGGACATACACCCCTGACAAAAGTTCTCTTATTTACCGAATTTGCAATCAATGAAAAGCAGGCGCTGTATACCGGCTTTTCTGTCGGTACGGATATCTACTATATCCAGCGCCTGCATTATATAGATGGTCAGCCGTTGATTCTGAACCACAATTATTTCTTAAAGGAAGCGGCTCCCGGTCTCACGGCGGAAATCGCTGAGAACTCCATCTACCGGTATCTGGAAGATACGCTCCACATGACGATCGTGAACAGCAAACGAATCATGACCGTAGAAAAAAATAACGGAAATTGATGAAAAGTACCTGAGACTGAATGCCGAGGATTATAACTGTATGGCAGTCGTGAGCAGTCAGACCTACAACAGCGACGGGGTAATGTTTGAATACACACAGTCCCGCCACCGCCCGGATTATTTCCGCTTTTATGACAATGCGGTGAGAAAATCCGTCTAGGTCTGCCGTCGGCATACCTAAAACAGCCCCAGAAACTTCTCCTGAAAGTTATTATAGATTTCCTCATAGGTCGTGTAGGAAAGCTTCGCGCTGTCCCGAAACCGCCCCCGCCATTCGTTCTGGATCGCGTCCGCAAGCATCCCCGCGCACTCACTCTGGGTCAGGAGGATCGCCGGAAAGACAAAGTAAATCATAAACAGATTGATGTCCATCTGGCTTCTGCCGCTGATTTTTCCCCGTTTGGCAAAGCGCACTTCCACCGCGTCCGCAAACGCCTTTGCCGCCTGCGCCGCAGCTTCTTCCCGTCCCTGTTCCTGCTCCTGCTCCACGAAACCCGTCATCTGCGCAAGGATCGCCTCATTCTTTTCCCGAAACAGCGTCATCCGCTCCTTGTAAGCCTTTTTCTTCATGCGATCCATCATCATCTCCATGTTGTCAAACATGGTTCCCGCCTGTTCTAACATACGCTCTGTCATCCTTTCTGCCATTACCTGCCTATCAGCAATTGAATATTTTTAATATAGTTTTGCTTGCGCTCTCCCCATACATATGCTATAATAATTCTCGGCGGTTTTCTTTGCGCCGCACACCAAAGGGGCATAGTTCAAAGGTAGAACAGTGGTCTCCAAAACCATCGATGTGGGTTCGATTCCTACTGCCCCTGTTATTATGACCCGTGAGTCGCTGCTCGCGGGTTTCTCTATGCGCATATCCGCGCCACGGAGATTTGCTGCAATATACCGTTCACGGATGATACACCCACAGGAGCACCGCTCCGGAAAGAGGATTTTTATGAGAAAAATAGCGGCATGCCTGATACTGACATTTTCCCTCACATTTTTTAACGCCTGCGGTGAAGAGAAACCGCTTTTATCCGCCACCGACTACGATCTGGACGCGGAGACGGCGCAGACCATACGCGGCGTGAAAATCGGGGACGGCGCAGACGCATTTTTAGCCGCCTACAAGGACTACGACATTCTCTCCTCCGTGAACGGCGGCGACTACCGGTACCTCGCCGTGGAAGAAATTCCCTTCGACGGCTCTCTCACTACGATCCTGCCCTCTTTCTTCGTGGACGGCACCGCCTTGGAGCTCGACACCTTCTGCGAAAACAATGATATCGAAAAGGATTCCCTGCTCTCGTATCTGACCGACGAGGCTTATCTGGAGCACCATGCGGTTGTCTACCAGTATCTCATCTTTGAGTGGGAAAACGGCAAGATCAAGGATATCCGCTCCGAGTCTATGGACTACAACAAGGACGGTTCCTACTACACGGCGAACTGACTCTCGTAAAGTCCGGCGTAAAAGCCCTTCTTTTTAAGCAATGTCTCGTGATCTCCCTGCTCGATAATGTTCCCGTCTTTCATGACAAGAATCACATCCGCCTCGCGAATCGTGGAGAGTCTGTGCGCCACGATAAAGCTTGTTCTCCCCTGCATCATGGTGGCAAACGCCTTCTGAATCCGAATTTCCGTGCGCGTATCTATGGATGAGGTCGCCTCGTCCAGAATCAGCATGGGCGGCAGACAGAGCATGACCCTCGTAATGCACAGAAGCTGTTTCTGCCCTTGGGAAAGGCTGCCGCCGTCCTCCCCGATCACCGTATCATAGCCCTTCGATAATCTCTTGATAAAGCTGTGGGCATGGGATGCCTTCGCCGCAGCGATCACCTCTTCCTCCGTTGCTTCGGGTCTGCCCATCACGATATTGTCGCGGATCGTCCCCGCCTTCAGCCACGTCTCCTGCAATACCATGCCGTAATTTTCACGCAGGCTCTTTCTCGTCACTTCCCGGATATCCGCGCCGTCCACGCAGATTTTCCCGCTGTCCACATCATAGAACCGCATCAGTAAGTTAATCACCGTCGTTTTCCCGCAGCCCGTAGGTCCCACGATAGCAACCCTCTGTCCCGGCTTCACCGCCAGATTTAAATCGGTGATCAGCTTTTTGTCAGGCACATAGGAAAAGTCCACATGGGAAAGTTCCACGCGCCCCTCCACGTCCGTGAGGGTCAGCGCGTTCTCCGGCTCCGGCGTCTGCGCCTCCTCCTCGATCAGCGCAAAGATCCGCGCCGCACATGCCAAGGCGTTCTGCAGCTCCGTCACCACGCCGGAAATTTCATTGAACGGCTTTGTATACTGGTTCGCGTAGGAGAGGAAGCATGAAAGCTGTCCCACGCTGATTCCCCCGTGCACGGCATACACCGCTCCCACAACCGCCACGCCTGCGTACACCAGATTGTTGACGAAACGTGTGGACGGATTCGTCAGGGAGGAGAAAAAGATCGCCCGCAGGGAACAGTCCTGCAGTCTGCCGTTGATCTCGTCAAACTGTGCAAGCGCCTCGTCCTCGTGGGAAAAAGCCTGCACCACCTTCTGGTTCCCGACCATCTCCTCGATCAGAGCGGTCTGCTCGCCCCGCGTCTCCGACTGCAGGTGAAACATGGTAAAAGTTTTCTTCGCGATAAATCCTGCGACAAAAAACGACAAAGGTGTCACCAGCACAACGACACCCGTGACGGCGACATTGACACTGAGCATAAAGCCAAGCGTCCCCAAAATCGTAATCACTCCTGTGAAAAACTGGGTAAAGCCCATCAACAGACCGTCCGCAAACTGGTCCACGTCCGCGATCACCCGGCTCACCACCTCACCGTAGGAATGCGCGTCAATGTACTTTAGCGGCAGGATTTCTATCCTGCGAAACGCCTCGTTGCGGATGTCCTGCACGATGCGGTAGGTCATCTTATTGTTGCACACATTCATGATCCACTGTGCAAACCCGGTCGCCGCGGCGATCACCGCCATCAGCTTCAAAATATCGAACACGCCGCCGAAATCCACCTGCCCCGGTCCTAGCACCAAATCAATGACTTTTCCGGTCAATATCGGAAAGTACAGGGTCAGTGCCACCGTCACGCTCGCCATCACAATAGATGCCGCCAAATACAGCCAGTATTTTTTAATATAATGTAAAACCCGCCGAAACGTCTCCTTCTGTCCCATGTCGTCCACCTCTATCTTATCAGCCGTGCTCATTCATAAGTTGTCTTCGACAACTTATTTCATGTCGGGCGTCCGCCCTATAACAAATCGAGCAAGCTCGATTGCGAGATTTGCTTCTCAAACTCGTATTAGCACTCTTAGCAAGCTCTCAACGCCACTTTGTATCTTCAAGTTTGCACGGCATTCTGTTTCTCAAATTGAGAGTAGTATATTTCTTGGTACACCTCGCACGCCGCCAGCAGCTCCTCGTGGGTGCCGCGCCCGGCAATCTCGCCGTCCTCCAGCACGATGATCTGATCCGCGTGCTGTATGGAAGAGGCGCGCTGGGACACGATAAACACCGTCGTCTCCCCCGGCAGTTCCTTAATCGCCCTGCGAAGCGCCGCGTCCGTAGCGTAATCCAGCGCCGATGCGCTGTCGTCCAGAATCAATATCTCCGGCTTCGCCACCAGCGCCCTTGCTATGGTCAGCCGCTGTCTCTGTCCGCCGGAAAGGTTACGCCCTTCCTGCGCCACAGGGGCGTCCAGACGTCCTTCTTTCGTCTCCACGAACTCCTTTGCCTGCGCCAGCCGAAGCGCCTCCCACAGTTCTTCATCCGTGGCGGAACCATTTCCCCAGAGCAGGTTATCCCGGATCGTCCCCCGGAACAGCACAGCCTTCTGCAAGACAATCCCAATCCTTTCTCTCAGTTCTTCCATTCCATAGGTTTTCACGTCCCGTCCGTTCACTCGCACCGTGCCCGCCGTCGCGTCGTAAAAACGGGGAATCATGTTCACAAGAGAGGACTTGCCCGAACCTGTGCCGCCTATGATGCCGACGGTCTGTCCCTTGGGCACCTGTATATGGATGTCGCTCAGGGACTCCGCGCCTGCGCCCCCGTATGTCAGGTGCACGTGGTCAAACTCCACAGCCAAATCTATTCTATCCGCCGCGTTCTGCCCTGCCAATGCGTCCGTCCCGGAAGCCATGCCGCCGTCTGCCGCTATATTGTCCATTCCGGTCAACTGATTCCTGTCTGCCGTATCCCTCCACTCCATGGACGACTCCACCTCGAACACCGCCTCGATCCGGTTCGCACATGCCAACGCCTTCGTGATCGTGATAATCAGATTTGCCAGCTTGATCAGTTCCACAAGAATCTGTGACATGTAGTTGACTAAAGCCACCACCTCGCCCTGCGTGATGCTGCCGTTGTCCACGCGCACCGCGCCTGTGTAGAGCAGAAGGATGGTAGCCGTATTGATGATAATGTATGTGACCGGATTGGTCAACGCCGAGATTCTTCCCACAACGAGCTGCAGACGGGTCAGGATGCCGTTCTTCTCCTCGAACCGCTCCGTCTCCTCCTCCTCTTTGTGGAAAGCGCGGATCACTCTCGCTCCCGTCAGGTTTTCCCGCGTCGCGCCGAGCACCGCGTCCAGCCCCGCCTGCACCTTTTTGTACATAGGCATGGTGAGCGCCATGATCCCAAAGACCACCACCGCCAGAAGGGGGATTGTCACCACGAAAATCATTGCCGCCTTGACGTCGATCGTAAACGCCATGATCATTGCGCCAAACACGATAAAGGGCGAGCGCAAAAACAGGCGCAGCACCATATTGACGCCGTTCTGTACCTGATTCACGTCGGAGGTCATGCGGGTAATCAGCGTGGATGTGCCGAGAGTGTCGATCTCCGTGAAGGAGAGGCTTTGGATGTGGTCGAACAGGGCGTGTTTCAAGCCCGTGGAAAAGCCAACCGCCGCCTTCGCCGCAAAATACTGCGCCGTGATGGAGCAGAGCAGCCCAATCAGCCCGAGCGCCACAAGGATAGCGCCCATTTTCAGGACATATCCCGTATCCGCCGGCACGATGCCTTTGTCGATGATCGCCGCCATCACGAGAGGCACAAACAGCTCGAACGTTGCCTCCAGCATTTTAAAGAGGGGCGCAAAAACCGTCTCCTTTTTATAATCCTTCAGATAGATAAGCAATTTTTTCATGGTTGTCTTTCTGTTCAGCCCACGCCCATTCGCAAAATCGCGCGTTCCGCGCTCTCCGCTGTTGCACAGCTACTTTTGCTTATATGCGGGCGTTCCCTCAGAGCATCATCTTCCTGCCAAACTCGTGCAAGCACGGTTTGTCCGTCTGATTATGCTCTGGCTGAACTGTTTATTGTATATATTCTCCCGTCTGTTTTTTGATTTCCTCGTCGATCTCCTTGACCCGCGCGGAAGGCGTGTAGCTCTCCTCCGGGTAAAGCACCTGATGAAGCTGGCTTACATTCTCCTCCAAATCAGCCGGAATCACACAGCTTCCCTTACTTCCCACATTAGCTCCGGCTCTGCCGCCCTCAAAGGGGAAGCCGTCGCTCTCTACCATATTGTAACCCGCCACGCTTCCCAAAACGCTCAAAATCTCATTCACATCCAGTGAGGTTTCCACCTGCGGCAGAACGGCGTTAACCATATCAGTCAATGTGCTGACCGAAGCGCCGCCAGCCTTATCCATCATGGCACGGAGGACATCTCTCTGCCTTTCCGCCCTTCTGAAATCATCGCCCTTTGTGTAGCGGATCCGGCAGTAAGCCGTCGCCTGCATCCCGTTCAAAACCTGTCTGCCGCTTTTCTCCACCGGAATGTAATCCACGCCCAGCTCTTCCGCCATACAGAGCTGATAATTGTTCAGATGGGATATTTCCGAGTCCGTGACCTCGATCTCCACGCCGCCGAGCGCGTCCACCGCATCGATCAGCCCCGAAAAGCCGATGGTCACATAGTCCGTGATATCCAGATCCAGATTCATGTTGAGCATATTGATCGCCTGCTCCGGCCCGCCCTGCGCATATGCCGTATTACACTTATTATATGAATCGTTGCTCAGATTCAAATAAGTGTCCCGGAACACGGAAATCAGCTTAATCTCCTGTGTATCTTGGTTAATACTGGCAATCATTATGGTGTCGCTTCTGGTACCCCTCCCCAGCTCGCCGTTTCTGGCATCCACACCGAAGAGCGCAATATTGCGGTATCCCTTTTTCTTTACCTCCTCTTTCTTTTTCTCCGGCTGCTTTACTTCGGCTGTCTTTTTGTTGACGATTTCTTCATTGATAACGATATTTCCCTCGTCAATATTCTTGTGGTTTACCTCACTTGTCATCGTGACCACCACATACATCACGCCGATAGCGATAAGCAGGACACAGATTTCCAAGATCAGAAGAGGTATGCTGCCCCGAAAGCCGTGCTTTCCCTTATCCATACTGACTCCTTTGTCAGATCTTATCCGTTTCCCTGTAATTTTTATTGCCGCCATTTTCCGCGGCACATATAAAACCCACGTTATCGTACCACATAAACGGCTCTAAATCAAGTCGATCGCGTCCCGCACGGTTCTGACGCCGATCACCTGAATCCCCTCTTTTGTCTTGATCTGCCCTGCGTTTACCGCCGGAAGAATGCATGTGGTAAAGCCCAGCTTCGCAGCCTCCGCCACGCGCTGGGATGCCTGTGAAACGCCCCGCACCTCCCCGCTCAAGCCGATTTCCCCGAAGGCGATAGTCCTGTCGTCGATCGCCCGGTTCTTAAAGCTGGATGCCGCCGCCATGGCGACCCCCAGATCGATTGCAGGCTCTGCGATCCGCATTCCACCCGCCAGATTCACATAGGCATCGCAGTCCGACATCTGCAGATTAAGCCGCTTCTCCAAAACAGCCATCAGAAGATTTAACCTGTTTAAGTCCATGCCGGTCGCCTGTCTTCTCGGTATGCCAAAATTACTGTGACAGACAAGCGCCTGAATTTCCAGCAAAATCGGTCTGGTTCCCTCCATGGAACAGGAAACTACAGAACCGCTGGCACCCTCCGGCTTGCCGCTCAGCATAAACTCGGAGGCGTTCTCCACTTCCGCAAGCCCTTCCTCCTTCATCTCAAAAACGCCGATCTCGTTGGTTGAGCCGAAACGGTTCTTGACGCCCCGCAAAATACGGTAGGAAGCGTGTCTGTCGCCCTCAAAATAGAGAACCGTGTCAACCATATGCTCTAAAACCCGCGGTCCGGCGACAGTTCCCTCCTTGGTCACATGCCCCACAATCATAATGGAAACGCCCATCCCCTTCGCAAGCTGCATCAACACGTTTGTAGACTCCCTCACTTGGGAAACACTGCCCGGCGCGGAAGATATCTCCTCCCGGTACATGGTCTGGATGGAGTCAATGACCGCCACCGCGGGCTGTTCTCTGCGAATGGTCTGCTCCACGGTCTCCAGATTCGTCTCGCATAAAAGAAGAAGCTGATCCGAAAACTCACCAAGCCGGTTGGCGCGCATCTTGATCTGCTGCAGGGATTCTTCTCCCGATATATAGAGGAGTTTGCGTCCGTCCGCCGCCATGTGCCTGCACACCTGCAAAAGCAGAGTGGACTTGCCGATACCGGGATCACCGCCCACCAGCGTCAGAGAGCCGGGCACAATCCCACCTCCGAGCACCCTGTCAAGCTCAGCGATATGCGTGGTCATACGCTCCTCCTCCCGCAGATCCACCTGCTTTAAACTCACCGGCGCCGCTGCTCTCTTTGTGGTGCCGTTTCCGCCTGTGCCGCCGCTCCTGCCGCCTGCCGGCTCCTCCACCATCGTATTCCACTCCCTGCAGCCGGGGCACTGCCCCAGCCATTTAGAAGATTCATATCCACAGTTTTGACAGAAAAATACGGTCGATTTCCCCTTTGCCATTTCTGTTTCTCTCCTATCTTTAATTGCGAAACGCATTGCAGTTTTGTCGACATTGTGCACATTGTATATTCCAACGCAGACTCGCTTGCGCTCCGTTCCAGCCGTAACAGCGCTAAACTCGACAATACCTCGTTAAGCGCTGACGGCTTCCAAGGGTCTGCTTATGGATTATACAACATGCACAATCTAACATCTTTGATTTTGCGTTTCGCAATTATCCTACATTTAGCAAAAATTGGGGCTTTCCAAGCAAACATGACATACATGTCAGCCGAAAACCCCCAACTTTTTACTCCAACCGTTTTATTTTACGATCTTCACTTCCACCGCTCCGACGCTGGCGAGCTCCACGCTGATACTCAGCTTTCCGCTCAGGTTCGTCTTCATCTCTCCTATGTTTGCGCCGTTCACGTACACTTTGTAAACCGTGTCCTCCTCAAGTCCTACCGTGATCTGCGCGTCCTCATCGCCCTCCACCGTGAAGCTAAGCCCGTTCTCCGTTTCCTCAAAACGGTTCACGCTGGTACCCGGCTCCGACTCATAGGCAAACATGCCGTTCTTCTCAAGCTTCGTCAGTTCCTTAAAGGTCTTCACCTTATAAAGATTACCGCCGTGCTCATAATCCTCCAGCTTTGCCTTTGACGCCAGCTTGTGATTGCCAAAGCTGATCGTCCTGTCACTCTCCGTGCGCAACAACTCCTCTACTACAGCCATCGCTTTTTCCTCCTAATGTCTCTTTAATTATACCTTATCATACCTGCACGGGTTTTACCGTGAAGGTTATTTTCTTATTCTTCAGTCCAACGGATACCTTGTCGCCGCTTTTCACCTTTCCTGCTAAAATCTCTTCCGCCAGGGCATCCTCGATTTCCGACTGGATGGCACGTTTCATGGGTCTTGCTCCCATTTTGACATCCATATGCTTTTCAACCAGATGCTCTTTCACGGCGGAACCGACCGTCAGCTCAATATCCATCTGTTCCTTGCACCGCTTCGACAGATTTTTAGAGAGCAGCGTGACAATCGCCTTCATATCCTCCCTGTTCAGCGGATGGAACACCATAATCTCGTCGATCCTGTTGATGAACTCCGGCTTGAAGAGGCGTTTCACTTCCTCCATGACATTCCCCTTCATCTTATCATAACTCTGTTTCTCCGTCTCCGCCGCGCCGAACCCCAGATTTTTCGGGTCGATGATGCGCTGCGCCCCGGCATTGGAAGTCATAATCAGGATGGTATTCTTAAAGCTCACCTTCCGCCCCTTGGAATCGGTGATATGCCCGTCGTCCAGCACCTGCAGAAGGACGTTAAACACATCCGGGTGTGCCTTCTCTATCTCGTCAAAAAGGACGACAGAATAAGGATTCCTGCGGATCTTTTCGGAGAGCTGTCCCCCCTCCTCAAAACCCACATAGCCCGGCGGCGAACCGATCATCTTGGACACCGAATGCCCCTCCATGTACTCCGACATGTCCACGCGGATCAGTGCGTTTTCCGAACCGAACATTGCCTCTGCAAGCGCCTTTGACAGCTCGGTCTTCCCCACGCCGGTAGGTCCCAGAAACAGGAATGACCCGATCGGTCGATTAGGATCCTGCAGCCCCACTCTGCCGCGCCGCATTGCCTTCGCCACTGCCACGACCGCCTCTTCCTGACCGATCACACGCTTATGGAGAATGGATTCCAGTTTCAGCAATCGCTCGCTTTCCTTCTCTGCAAGTTTTTTCACAGGGATCTTCGTCCAGAGCGCCACCACTTCCGCGATTTCGTTTTCTCCCACCACATAGGCGTGGTTTTGCTCTTCCTGCTCCAGCCGCTTAACCACACGCTCATATTTTTTAATGCAGCTCTCCTGTTTCTTCTTCAGTTCCGCCGCCTGCGTAAACGCCTCCATACGGATTGAACGTTCAATCTGCAGATCAATCTTATCAATCTCCTCCGACAGTTCCTGCAGCTTATCCGGCTGTTTTGTCACGTGCAGCCGCACTGCTGCCGAAGCCTCGTCAATCAGGTCAATCGCTTTATCCGGCAGGTTCCTGTCATTGATGTAGCGCGCCGACAGTGCGACAGCCGCGCTGATCGCCTCCGGCGTGATGGTTACCCGGTGGTGCTCCTCGTACTTGTGGGCAATGCCCCGCAGAATATTCTCTGTCTCCTCAATACTCGGCTCCTCCACCGTCACCGGATGGAAACGCCTCTCCAGCGCCGCATCCTTCTCCACATACTTGCGGTACTCCGCGATGGTAGTCGCGCCGATCAGCTGGATTTCACCCCTTGCAAGGGAAGGTTTTAAAATATTGGAAGCGTCAATCGCGCCCTCCGCGCCGCCAGCGCCGATAATGGTGTGCATCTCATCCAGAAACAGGATGATGTTGCCGTCCTCGATCACTTCCTTGATGACCTTCTTGATCCGTTCCTCGAACTCGCCGCGGTACTTGCTGCCCGCCACCATGCCCGATAGATCGAGCGTCAAGAGTCTCTTATTCTGCACCGTAAAGGGAACGTCTCCTGTCACGATCCTCGCGGCAAGCCCTTCCACCACCGCCGTTTTGCCGACGCCCGGCTCTCCCACGAGACAGGGATTGTTCTTCGTGCGGCGGCTCAAAATCTGTACCACTCTGGTAATCTCCTCTTCCCTGCCGATTACCGGATCGAGCTTTCCTTCTCTGGCTAGCGCCGTCAGATCCCTGCTGTAATGGTCAAGCGTGGAGGTACTTCCCTTTTTCTTATTCTGTTTTCTGCCAAGATCTTCTTTGTAGAGCGCACCGTCCTCACCCATTGCCACAAGCACATCCACATAGAGTTTCTGCACCGAAATGCCCATGGTATTTAAAAGCCGGACCGCTACATTCTCCCCCTCTTTAAGAAGCGCCAGGAGAATGTGCTCCGTTCCCGTCTTATCGCTGCCAAATCTGTCCGCCTGTCTGTGCGCCTCCTCCAGAATCGCCTGCGCGCGGGGGGAATACCCGTCCCGCTCCGCAATCAGCACGGAGGTTTCCGGCACGATCAGATCCTTTATCATCTCTTTCAGCCGCACAACGTCCACACCGTTATTCAAAAGCACGGTCGCCGCAACGCCTGTATTCTCCCTTAAAAGTCCCAACAGGATGTGCTCGCTTCCCACATAGCTCTGCCGCAGGCTTCTCGCCGCCCTCTCCGCCAGGATCAGTGCCGCTTTCGCCTTATCCGTAAATTGTGGCTGCATTTACTCTCTCATTCCTTTCCCATATTCCTCATAGATCTCGTCTATAAGAGCATGCACTTCTTCGCCGGAAATATTCTTACAGCTTGCCTTTGCCAAAGTGACCATCAAATCCTCCCTGATTTCCTCAATGGCACGCATCCTGTCAATGTCCACGGCAACCATCACGCCGCGTCTGCGATCCACTTTCACATAGCCTTCCTGCTTTAAGACGGTGTAAGCCTTGTTGACCGTGTGCATGTTGATGCCGATGGTGTCCGCAAGCTGTCTGACGGAGGGGAGCATATCGCCCTCCTGAAACCGGGAAGAGGCAATTCCCATGATGATCTGATCCCTAAGCTGCATATAAATCGCCTGATCGCTGTTAAAATCTATCTCGATAAACATAGTTATTTCAGATCCTTATCGTCCATATTTAAAAATTCAAATTCAAACTCGTCGTCATCCAGAAGGAAATTTTTCGCCTTGCGCGCCCTTGCGGGTCTGACCGCTTCTTCCGCATCCGGCTCTTCCCGGTAGGTCACTTCCCGCTCGCGCCGTCTGCGATCCTGTCCGTCCGCCGCTTCCTCTCTTCTGCGGGGTCTGCGCTCTTCCTCGGCAGATGCTCTGCGTCCCGGCTCCCGCGCTCTCTCCGAAGCTGCTCTGCGTCCGGTCTCTCTTTCTCTCTCCGCCGCACGCCTTGCTGACGGACGCTCCTCCGGCGTCTCGTCGTCCTCGTCGTCCTCATAATCCTCGTAGTAAGCGTCCCTCAGCTTAAACGCCATAATAACCGTCACAACCGCAAGAATTGCCAGAAGCACTGCCAACACGACAATCACAATCCTCTGTTTTACGATAGATTTCGTGTCAGCCTCATCGTCGCCTAACGACTGGGAATAAGAGGATTCCAACAGAGGCACAAGTTTCTGCTTCTGTCCTGTGACATTATCATAAATATACCACACTTCCTCTCCATCGGAAGTAGTCTCAATTTTCAATTCATAATCGTTTCGCGGTGTAGGCGCGGGCTCTTCCGGTTCCTCCGGCGGCTCTTCCTCCGGCGTTTCCTCTACAGGCAGCATCTCCCCCAGCTCTAGCAGATCGGAACGGATATACCCTGTTTTCTCGGAACCGTTTGCTCCGGTAAAATTCACATAGTACCACGTCTTACTGTCGCTGCCCTCAGATTTTCCGCTCACTACTACCTGTGTCCCGGGTGTCAGGGAGTCCACCGGATTATTGGAAGTGGACGGGTCGGGACGCACCTTTGCCTGCACCTTGGTGCTGGCATACTGGCGATCCATGGACTCCTGCGCCTCCACCTGCGCACCGCTGCCTGCACCGCCTTCCGCCGGCGATTCCTGACTGTCTGTATCGCCGCCTTCCGGCGCCTGCGCCGGCTGGCTCTCCGCCGCCACGGTAACCGTGGGAATATCCCCATCTCCCTTTTTCTCGATCATGTCGGCGCGTACATAACCCATGGTGTTCGCGTCCACATATACCTGATACCATGTAATTCCGGAAACATCCACCTTGCCACGAATGCTGATTTCCTTACCGACCGTGGAACTGCCGATCACATCGCTCTCCTGATCGGGCTGTTTTCTGATATTGACTGAGTTGGGCAGCACGGTGCCTGTCGCCTCCGCCAGACTCACCATCGGATTGCACCACGCAAGAAGAACCGCCGCGCCAAAAACCGCCGCTGCCTTCCACACGCGTCTCTGTCTTCCTCTTATCTGCTCGCTCTTTCGTATTTTCATTCTTTTCTCCTCTGCCGGTATTCTGTCCGATTTTACTCGTCTCTTGTAAAGCGCTTCGCGCCATCCTCTCCCTTGCGCCGCTCGGTGCTGTAACCGAACGTATCGCCATGATGTCTTGCTTTTCTTGCCATCTCCTCCAGATCATGGTGATAGTTCATCTCACACTTGGGGCAGTATCTGCCGCTACTGATCTTCGAGCCACAGATCTCACATTTTAAGAAAATAACAGAATTCTGCGCTATCTCGAGTTTCCCTTCCTTGAGCATATCCCTGATGGCTTTTTGTGACACGCCGGTAGCTCTGGCAACCTCCGCCGCATTGGCTCCCCTGTGCTGCTCCACATAATTGCGCGCTTTTCCGTAGTCGTCATAATCAATAAAACCGCACTTTTCGCAGTGGTATTCGCCAAGACCCTTAAATTCCATAACGCCCCCGCACTCGGAACAATAGGTCGGTCTATTATAGGTATTGATCTCGCTGAATTCCTTTTTGAGCATCTCAATTCGTTCTTCTCTGCTCATTTTCTCACTCCCTTTTACTCATCTTCTATTGCCTTATTCCGTTTTCACGGATACCCTGCCATTTACGCCTCGTCGATCGCCTTGCCGATATCGTGCCTCATATACTGGCGGTCAAAATGCACCCACTCCGTCGCCGCGTAAGCGTTCGCCCGCGCCTCCTTCAAGGTCGCGCCCTTCGCCGTGACGCCGAGCACCCTGCCGCCGTTTGTGACAATCCTGCCATCCTTAAGCGCCGTCCCCGCGTGGAAACAGTAGTACCCGTCCTTCCCATCAAAGATTTCAAGCCCTGTAATCTCAAAGCCCTTCTCGTAAGAGACGGGATATCCTTCCGACGCCAGAATCACGCATACCGCCGCATTGTCCTCAAAGGCGAGATCGATCTGGTCGAGCGTCCCGTCAATACATGCCTCCACCACGTCGATCATATCGTTTTTCATGCGGGGCAGCACGACCTGCGCCTCGGGATCGCCGAAGCGGGCATTGTACTCAAGCACCTTCGGTCCGTCCTCCGTCAGCATCAGCCCGAAGAAAATCACGCCCTTGAAAGGTCTTCCCTCCGCCGCCATAGCGTCCACTGTCGCCTGATAAATATACTTATGGCAGAACGCGTCCACCTCGTCCGTATAAAAGGGGCTTGGCGAAAACGTGCCCATACCGCCTGTGTTCAGTCCCTGATCGCCGTCCAGCGCGCGCTTGTGATCCTGCGCGGAGGACATAATCTTTATCGTCTTCCCGTCCACAAAGGAGAGCACGGAGACCTCACGCCCCGTCATAAATTCCTCAACCACCATGCGGTTGCCCGCCGCGCCGAACTTTTTATCCTCCATAATGGTGCGCACGCCTTCCCTCGCGTCCTCCAGCGTCTCGCAGATCAACACGCCCTTGCCCAGTGCAAGACCGTCCGCCTTTAAGACCACCGGCATCTTCGCCGTCTCCAGATAAGCGAGCGCCTTCTGCGGATCGTCAAAGTTCTCGTATTCCGCCGTCGGAATGTTGTACTTCTTCATCAGATCCTTGGAGAACGCCTTACTGCCCTCCAGAATCGCCGCGTTTTTCCGGGGTCCGAACACACGAAGCCCCGCCGCCTCCATCTCGTCCACGAGACCGCCCACCAGCGGATCGTCCATGCCTACAATCGTCAGATCGATGGCATGCTCTTTGGCGAAAGCCACCAGCTTGTCAAATTCCATGGCGCCAATCGGCACACACTCTGCAATCTGACCAATCCCCGCGTTGCCGGGCGCGCAGTAAATCTTATCCGCCCTCGGGCTCTTCGCCACCGCCGCCGCGATCGCGTGTTCCCTGCCGCCGCTTCCTACGATCAAAATTTTCATGATTTTATAGTTCCTTTCCTAAATGCTGCGACTCATATGTGCAGAACCGCAACACTGCTAATCGTTTTTCCGTTACCCGCTTTACTCTGTAACTGTAACCTTTCCGTTCTCCACCTTTACCTGCCCTGCCGCAATCAGATTGATGCACCACGGCAGAATCACCCACTCCGCCTCCTGCATCACTCTCTTCTGCAGCGTCTCCGGCGTGTCGTCCTCGTGCACCTCCACCGCCTTCTGCATGATGATCGGTCCGGTATCCATCCCCTCATCCACAAAATGTACCGTGGCGCCGGTGATCTTCACGCCGCGCGCAAGCGCCGCCTCATGTACCCGCAGCCCGTAGTAGCCCGTGCCGCAAAATGCCGGAATCAGCGCCGGATGCACATTGATAATCCGATTTTCATACTTTTTTATTAACTCTGTCGGCACCTTTACCATAAAGCCCGCCAACACAATCAGATCCGGGCTGGCTTCTTCCACCGAGCGGCAAAGAGCCTCCCCAAACGCTCCCCTGTCCTCGAAATCCTTCGGTGAAACACACACGCTCTCAATCCCCGCCGCTTTCGCTCTTTCCAGAGCGCGGGCGCCGGGATTGTTGCAGACTACCCGCACAATCTCCGTGTGAAAGACAGAGCCATTCGCAATGCCGTCAATAATCGCCTGCAAGTTCGTGCCGCCGCCCGACACACATACCACTACTCTAAGCATATTGCTCCTCCTGTCAGAACTCCCCAGTCCCTTCTATATAGATAACAATTTCTCCCAAGTCATCCATAAAACGCATTATGCCACGCCGTTCCGCGTTATGTAAACCTGCCGGGTGCTTACACGATAACCGCCTCGTGCTCTCCTGCCACGACCTCGCCCACGATCCAAGCCTTCTCGCCAGCCTTTGCAAGCGCGGCAACAGTCCGGTCCGCATCCGCCGCATCCACCGCCAGCACCATGCCAAGACCCATGTTGTATGTATTGTACATCATCTTCTCTTCCAGATTACCGGTCCTCTGCATCAACGCAAAGATGGGCGGTATCTCAAAGCTGCCCTTCCTCACCTTCGCTCCGACGCCGTCCGGCAGCATTCTCGGAATATTCTCATAGAAACCGCCGCCCGTGATATGGCTGCAGCCCTTGACGGTAACGCCCGCACGCTTCACCTCTCCAAGCGCTTTCACATAAATTTTGGTGGGCGTAAGCAATGTCTCCCCCAGCGTCGCGCCAAGCTCGTCATAATGTACGGAGAGCGTTTCCTTGTTCACATTAAACACTTTTCTGATAAGGGAAAAGCCGTTGCTGTGCACGCCCGAGGAGGCAATGCCCACAAGCACGTCGCCGGGCTTCACATCCACCCCTGTAATCAGGTCTTTCTCCTCCGCAACGCCCACCGCGAAACCGGCAAGGTCGTACTCATACTCCGGCATCAGCCCCGGATGCTCCGCCGTCTCGCCGCCGACCAACGCCGCGCCCGCCTGCTTACAGCCCTCGGCAACACCCTTCACAATCGCGGCGATCTTCTCGGGATAGTTTTTGCCGCACGCTATGTAATCTAAGAAAAACAGCGGCTCCGCGCCCGCGCAAACCACATCGTTGACACACATTGCCACGCAGTCGATTCCCACGGTATCATGCTTATCCATCAGATACGCAAGCTGTATCTTCGTGCCCACGCCGTCCGTGCCCGACAAGAGCACCGGCTTCTCCATGCCCTTAATCTTCTCAAGGGAAAAGGCGCCGGAAAATCCGCCGATTCCGCCTAACACCTCCGGTCTCATCGTCCCCTTCACATACTGCTTCATCAGCTCCACCGAACGGTAGCCCGCCTCGATATCCACGCCCGCTGTCTTGTAGTCCATCTTTACCTCCCTATGCCTTCAAATATGTTTTATACCCAACTTCCTGCAGCTTCGCGTCCTTCTCCTGCACGCTCTCCTTCAGACTCTCCGCATATTTCTTTAACCGCTCCAGAAGAGCCGCGTCCGAGACAGCCAGAATCTTCGCCGCCAGAATGCCCGCGTTCTGCCCGCCGTTAATCGCCACCGTCGCCACCGGAATGCCGGAGGGCATCTGTACAATAGAATAGAGGGAATCCACCCCGCCCAGATCGGAAGTCTTCATGGGCACGCCGATCACCGGCATAGGGAAGATCGCCGCGCACATACCCGGCAGATGAGCCGCCTTCCCGGCTCCCGCGATAATCACTTTAAAGCCCTTCGCCTCCGCGCTCTTCGCATACTCAAAAAACACGTCCGGTTCCCTGTGTGCGGAAATGATTGTCATCTCATAGGAAACGCCAAGCTCCTCCAAAATATCCGCTGCCTTCGCCATAACGGGCATATCCGAATCGCTGCCCATCACGATGCCTACCTGTGCCATCAGCAATTACCTCCTCAACCACAATATCTTGTGTTAAAACAAAGTTTCTTACTCTACAGTGTACTAGATTTTCTTCTCTTTTTCAACTACCTTTTATAACAGTTCAGCCATAACATGGCGTGGGCTGAACTGTCACTCCACAAGCGCCCGATTCAGCTCCTCACAGCCCGGCAGCACAAATTGACCGTCTTGGATAATCACATGCTTCTCTCCCGATTCGGTCAACACCGAAAGCTCTCCCAACTCATCATAAGGGATGGTAATGTCCGTATGACACTGGAAATATGCCTTGCTGACATCCGTGTCACGCAAAACCGACACTTCGTTCTCCTTTGCGACAATCTCCTTGCCGTCGGGGTTAAAGCTCTTCACTTCCTCCTCGTGGGAATAGCACGTATCCCCCAGCGCAAAGTGCGGTCCGGTCTTTTCCGCAATCAGAATCGGCAGCTTATCCTCGATCCCGTATTTCCTCGCCACGGAGAAAGCGGTCGTGTTCGTGCCGATGGCGAACTCTCCCAGCGGAAGCTTCTCATGGTGGTGGAATACATTGTCCCTGATATACTTGCGGTTGTCCTCCGCTCCAGCAAAGTTGCCGCAGCTGTAATCCGTCACAAAGCCATCCTGAAAATGCAGCCGCAGATCCCGGTATTCCAATTCATGCAAGAATACCCGCGGCACATGCAGAAGCCCCTCCGTGCCTACAAGCTTTGGCGAAGTGAATACCTCTCCCACAGGGATATTGACGTCCGCCACACAGTTCTCAAAATTGGTCTGGGTTTCCGGGTCATCCAGCTTGTGAAGCTGCACCTTCATGTCCGTCTCGTTCCCGTTTTTCCCTTTGACCAGTACGGTCACTCCCTTGTCCAGCACATCGATAATCTTCTGCTGGATATCCCGGTAGAGCATGTAATCCAGCGTATTGATGCGCACCACGTCGTCAAATATTTCCTCGTACCGCTCCCCGATCTCCGGCACCGGAAACGCGATAATCGTAAAGCTGTGCTCCTCGCCCTTGATGTACTCGTTCTGGATATCGGCTATCTTTCCCGCGTTGGAAACCGAAAGTTTCTGCTGTTTTTCACTCAGGCGGCAAGCCGTCTCCTTATTTTCCGGCACGAAAGGCTCTTCCCCGAAACTCTCCACCACCGCGGGACCGCCGTAAAGCGCCGCCAGCTCCTTATGCCGCTCGAACACGTTCCTCACCGCCTCGATCTTTCTCTCCGCCAGCGCGCCGTCCAGAAAAAGCGCCATGTCCTCCTTGTGGTCGTAGTCGTACTGCTTATTGGGATTCGCACCGCAGTAGCCGTTCTTGTTCACGCTCCTGCCCTGAAAAATATTTGCGCCCGCCCGATAGAAGGTTGACTGTAGACCAATTCGGTCAAAGTTCTCCACCGCCTGCCGGATTACCCGTTCAAAGCCGAGGAAGCAGCGGATGGTCACCGTTTCCTTGATGGAAATATCCTTGTTGGTCACCTCAAAACCGATGCGGTAGCCTTCCGTGTAAGTATCCGCCATCAGCTTTATCTTTTCCGGAGGCATCTCGCTTAAGTGCGCCGCCGTTTTCAGCTCGTTCTCCGTGACGTACTCCCCAAAATAATAGAGATAGCACAGGTCGGACAGGTCGCTCTCCATTATAATACGGCGGGCAAAATCCCGGTCCGCGTCCAAAAGCGCCATGCTCTTCTCCTCAAACTCCGCCTCGTAATAGTCGCTCACATACCAGTAAAGACTCTGCAGCAGCTCCTCCTCGTCCGGCTCTCTCTCCTCCTGTGCCGCGCAGACAAAAAGCTGGTAGACTTCCAGCAGGAGTTCCGCACGAACCGTCATGGAAACTAAGTTTGTTTCGTATGCCGCCGGAATCATGGCGCGGAGTTCCGTATATAAGAAGGACAGGCACCGCCCAATTGACTTACCCAGTCGACTCACTGCATAGTCCGGGTTTGCGTAGCTTTCCCCGTAATGCGCCGGCAGAATATCCGCATAGAGCGAGCGGTTGTGCTCTTTCAGTTCCTCCAGCCCCATCTGCCTGAGCGCCCCGCTCTCCACCATTTTATAAGTCTGATCCATCAGCAGCACAAACGCCGCCATCTGCGTAAAATAATCCCGATAAGCCTCCCCACAGATTGACTCGTCCGGTATTTCTCTGATCCGCGCCAGAGCAAGCGCATAACGCTCCGCAATTAACTCTTCCTGTCTCATTGCAATCTCCCTTCCCCATCATCAAATAACAATGCCGACACAAACTTCCACTTCAGCATCATACAGACAAATTTATCTTCCATCAAGACATACACATGAAGCTTCCACCAATTCCCGGCTGCCGTCAGGCATACGCCCCCGCATACAAAATCACGCTGAGCGCCGCCAACACCAGTACATTTAATACAATACCCAGATAACTGAAAAAATAAAACTTATCCTTTTCGGATTTGGACAAAACGCCCAGCACAATACCTACGAAAGCAAAAATCATCGTCAAAAACGCCACTGCCCCGTACTGCAGGGGAACCTCCCCTGCTTTTGTGTAACTGTCTACAATTATGTAAACCAAAGAAGCCAGCGAGATTACCCCAAGAATCGTAGCCATAATCCCCTTGCGCGTGTGCTCCTTATTCGTAAACATGAAACTGTTCTTTTTCACATGAACCTCCACATATACACACATTGATAAAGAGGGCATCCTCGTCCCCGCCGAAAACGCCCTCCCGTTTATTAAAATAAAATTTTGTTTCTTCCCGCCAGAAGTTTCGCGCCGCTGACGACTAAGAGCACGCCCCCAGCTATGCCTACCACCATGACCACCACGCCGAATGCGAGATTTAAAGCGCCTGCTCCACCCATGATCTTATACGTTCTCTCTTCCATAATTTAACATCGCTCCTTTCAAAGTTTGTCGCCAGACAGCGACAAGCCACGATTTTTCATTACCGCCTTTTTCCGGCGCCTTCAAACGCATCGAAACCGCCGCAGGTTTTACTTCGCCCCGTAAGTTTCATAATAAGCGTCGATCCGCCCCTTTATTTCATCGTCAATATAAATTTCCCCGTCAATGGGCTTGTTGTAAAGGCACTCGACAACTTCCTTCATGGTGACGATCGCGCCCGTCTCAAATCCGTACTTTTCCTTAATCTCATCCAACGCGCTCTTGTCGCTTGAAAGTCCCTTCTCCATCCGGTTTAAGGATACCATCAGCCCCTTGACCGAGACATCCGCCTGCGCCTTGATAATAGGAAATGTCTCCTCGATAGACTTTCCGGAAGTCGTCACATCCTCTATGATGACAACCCTGTCGCCATCCTTTAACTTAGAACCGAGCAGAATCCCGGTGTCACCGTGATCCTTCACCTCTTTCCGGTTGGAGCAGTAACGGATTTCCTTCCCGTAAAGCTCGCTGATCGCCATAGTCGTCGCCACCGTAAGAGGAATGCCCTTGTAGGCGGGACCGAACAGCACGTCGAAGTCCAGTCCGTAATTGTCATGGATCGCTTTCGCATAATATTCTCCCAGTTTCCTAAGCTGCGCGCCGGTCACATAGGCGCCTGCATTCATAAAAAACGGAGATTTCCTGCCGCTCTTTAAAGTAAAGTCTCCAAACTTTAATACCTGACTGTCCACCATAAAGCTGATAAATTCCTGCTTGTACTGTTCCATCGCGTTGTCCTCATCTTCCTGTTTTGCTGATACATTTACACCATTCACTGTACCATATCTTGGGAGCGTTTTCAATGCGGAATTCCCTTTGAACTGCCGCATAAAAATTCCTTATACGCAATCATCAAACATCGGCTCGACATATTTTCGGATAAACTCCATTCTATCCCTCACCTTGGATCTAAACAGGGAGGCGATTGCAATCACCATGTCTTTTTTCGTGTTGACAAAAATTACATTCCCCCCATCTCCCATTGCCGCAAAGCCGTCCTGATAAACCCACCATAAATACCCGTAGGACAGATCGTGCACTTTCCACCGGCTGTGCTCCTTCGTACTTTCGTCTACCCATTTTTCCGATACGATACGCCTCCCATTCCACATGCCATGATTTAAATACAATTGACCTATTTTCGCCATATCTACGGGGGAGAGGGTAAGTCCCCAGCCCGCCGTATTTACGCCCACAGGGTCTGCTACCCAGCCGCTGATATCCGTGGCTTGATTAAAGGCAAGCTGTTCCTCTTTGCTGTGAAAAATAATATTTTTTTCCACAACAATTCCCAACGGCACAAACAAATTTTCCCGCGCAAAATTTATGACAGATTCTCCCGTCACCTTACCGAGAATACCCGACAAAATATCCGGACCAATCAAGGGCGCATACCTGAATTTGCCGACTCTTCCCCTGCCGCCCAACAGATCGAGCGAAAAATTTACCCAGTCATCGCTCGTAAAGTACTTTATATAGGGATTAAATTTATATTTATATGGCGCAGTCATTGTCAGTAAATTCTTTAAGGTGATATTTTGTATTGTCGTCTCTCCCTTTTTGATTTCATATTCCGGGAAAAAATCCAATACTTTTTGGTCTGGACCTTTGATGTACCCCTTGTCCATTGCAATTCCTATCAGTATGGAAATGATGCTTTTCGTTACGGAATATACATGAATCCGACTGTTGGCGTCACATTCATTAAAATAATTTTCATACAGCGTCTCTCCATCTTTTAACACAACGATACCTGCAACATTCCCATAATCACGCATTACTGCCTTTTCAAGCGTTTCCGTTTTGCCTTGAATCATGTTATTTTTTCTCCTTTAAGTGTTTTGAGGATATCCTTAAAACAAGGATAAATCCATTAAAAATCGTTTTCAAGGCATATTAGAGAAAAACTTCTATGTAAAATAAACAACAAAAATTTTGTAATGCGGTTTATCTGTGGAATAATATAACTGTCCGAAATTCCTCATCGGTACACTTCTTTTTCAAGCCCTTCAAATGCGGCAACTGTTCCAACACAACAAGCCCATTTACGTTTGACTCTGCCGGAGCCGCCTGAACCTGCGCTTTCGTGTCCGCTATACCGTCCACTACATCCGCGTAAGCTGCGGCTCAGAATGCCGGGTCAAATTTCTCTGCTGCCTCCACATGCATTGGCACTGAGAGGGTCGCTCCGCTAAGGAGCATTGCTAACGCCAGTCCGTACATCTTTTTACCTTTGTTTCCATTTGTTTTTTTCATAACCAACCGCCCATTCCATCTAATCTTGTGAACCGTATCCTTTATTGCCATCATTGCTATATTATTTCCACCAGACAAACCCCTTCGCTCGAATGCTAAACTTAACAATTTTTGTTCCGCCGTAATTATTCACACCCCGGATCGTCACACTTGCGGTCCCTTTCTTCACATTATTTTTATAACTGTTCGGCACAATTTCATATTGATCCTGTTCCGTTTCCGCCGCATAAGAGTGAAAAACAACAAACGCATCGTTAGATACAAGCAGTACTGCACACAAAATTCCCGTTAACACTCTTTTTTGTCTTACTCTCAGCATCTTCCTTTTCTCCATCCCGTTCCCCTTCTCCTCTCTTCAACATCACATTTTATAAATTCTGCATTCTCATTTGTAAACATATAAAATCTCAAACCCAACAACTATTACCTGCTCTATTGAGCACATTCACTCTCATAATACTGCACTGCTTCCTCCGCACTGGAATAATCTGTCCCCTCTTCCTCTACTCTGTTAAGCACCACCGAATCAAGAAAAGAACCTTCTTCCGTTCCCTCTACATAAGTACAATTCATCTCATACATATTGCTGCCCACCGTCAATTGTATCTTCACATTGCTTTCTGCATGAATCCACCGCGCCGCTGAATTGTCATATAAATACTCATCCTTTAAGCTGAGCACAACACTTCCGTCAGACTGGATTTCAAAAGCGCCAAAGCAGACACCCGATCTGGTATGCATTTCTACCACACCATCCTCGTAAAAAGTCAAAGTTGTCCAATCCACAAACGACTCTGGACGCAAGGTTTCCCAGTAACCAATTAATTCTTCTCCCCATACAGAATCAGAATATAGCTTATCTTCTTTCTCCCGAGAAATATTGTCAGCCCATTCAATTCCAAGGTACTCACTCAATGTTTTAAACGTTGTAGCAAGTTCACTAACGCTTGTCACTAAAGTACTTCCTCCATTTTGAAATCCATAATCTCCTGCTAAATCAGTCCATTTTTCCCTGTCTTCCAGCCATTCTTCTTTCGTCACGTCTATGTCATCAATACTATATGTTTCCATCTCACCATCTTCGGAATATACTATTTCACATACATTTCTTTTCAAAACATCAATAGCTTCGCCATCAAAACCGCGCCACTCGTCAATGTAATTACTCTCATATGTTTCTTCATCAAATTCTTCTATATAGCTGTATAGATAATATTTCCCGTCCAATAAACTCAGATGTATACCAAGCGCACCCTCGCCTTCTTTCGCGGGCTCTGCCAAATACACCTTTCGAATAGCCGAATCCTGATAAGCCCAGATTTCAACCAGATAATTCTGAAAAAAACTGCTTTCAGAATCCTGCCCGGTATGATACGCCAGAATCATTTCCTCTGTGCCATCCGCATCGAAATCTATCAGTTTAGCAAAACACAGCCCTTTTAAATAACAATTTTCTTCCAGAAACGGATCATCTGTATCTTCTGATGCTTCTTCACATACACCATACTGATCTTGAATTTCAACTAATTTATCATAATATTGATGATACATGACATTAACAGAAGCGCTTTGCGTTTCCTCGGAAACAATATTATCCTGTGTATGATCTGTTTCTTCCGTTTTTATATCAGATTGACTATCAGCTTTTTCTACATCAGTTGAATCCTCAATCTCTTCTATCAATTTTTCGCTGACTGCTGGTTTATCTTCCATTTTCTCAGAGCTTTGCGAATGGTTTGCCATTGTATGAAGCATATAAATTCCGGCAGCCGCCAAAAGAATTGCTGTTACTACAACAGGCACAAATATTCTCTTATTCCTAAACCATTTTATTTCTTTCATTTTCCATATCTCACTTTTACTAGCATTATTTCATTTCTCCCCGTCTACATTATATAGCTCACGACTACTATAATTCTTATTACTCAACTCCTACATAATATAAATCATATCACGAAACCGCCTTTATAACAATAAACTTATTACTTTTCAACACTACTACCAAACTTGTCTATACTAAATGAAAAAGGAGGACTTTGCATGATTGGAGAACGCCTTGCCGAAATCCGAAAAGATCACGGCGACAAACAAACCGATTTAGCTCAAAAATTAAATGTTGCCGTATCAACAATCCGCAGCTGGGAACAGGAAAAAAGCGCACCGTCACACGAAATACTTGTCCGCATTTGCCGGCTCTACCGCGTTTCCTCCGATTATCTGCTCGGTCTGTCGGATGTTGACCCGGCTTATGTGCAGCGCCAACGATTGGAAAATTTCACAAAGCAGGAACTGAAAACCTTAAATGACTTTGAAGAATTTCTAATGTGGAGAAAGAGCGGAGCCTCAAAACCAGAATAATTTTTACCACAAATAAAAAGTGTAAAGCCCCTGCCATCTCATCAGACTTTACACTTTTTCTATTACGTGGCTTATATTTTAAATCCCATTCAATCCATCTAAACTACCTTATCGTACCCTCCACCACTCTCTTTACTTTAGCCTGCTTCTGGAAAAAGGAAATCCCATAACAAAAAATCTGCGTATATCCATAAAGCCCCTCCGCATATCGCTCTGTCACAATCTGAGTGATTGCCCCCTCACAGTCTTTATCCATATCAGCCTCCCTTTTTGATCTCTTGGCTTCAATGATGATTGCACGACGATTCTTTTTATCCTTGAGCAGAATATCCGGTCTTCCCAATCCTTTCTCCTTATTTGACTCGACGCTATATCCACGCCCAACGAAGATACCTGTCAAAAACGCATGGTAATAATCTTCGTGATAATCGTTGTAACTGATCGTATTCCATAAGAGATCCGATATCCGCTTAGCTGCTTCCGCCTCATTGCTTTCCCACAACGCATTGATAAGCTTATTAAGCTCTGCAGTATCTGTCGTGTTCCTAAAATGCACAACTACCGTGTCCTCAAATATAGACGCAATTTCTCTGTTCGGAATTTTAAGCGAAACGGTTTCTCCCTCTTCGTCGGGGTCTGCCTTAGTGATATATCCGGTCATAAGCAGTACGCTCCACAGATTATCTTCCGATGCGTGAAGCGTGTCATAGGTAAGTTCATCGGAAATTGACTGCATTACCGTCCCGCCATTTAAAAGCGTCTCGAATTTTTCCGCTACATCAAAATCTGTCCGCTCTACAAAAGTAAGCAGAACACCATTATGGCTTGTAAACTTCCAGTAATTTTTCGGTTTCGCATCTTTCCGCTTTTTTAAAGCTGACATATAATTCATAACATCCCACGGACAATATACATAGCTGTCGCCAAACACATAACCGTCATACCACTCTTTTATGACATCTGCCTGCTCCCTCCGGTCAGCTGCGCATAATATCTCCCCAACTTCACTCTCCGAAAATCCAAAATAGGAAGAGAAATCCGCATCCAATACAGAATACGAAGCAAAATTATTCGCGCCCGTAAATATACTCTCCTTCGCGATGCGAAGACATCCCGTAATTACGGCAAACTCCAGAAATTCATTATCCTTGAGCGCTGTGCCCATGATACCTTTGATCACATCAAGCATGGATGAATAATATTTATTCATCTTTGTATCTTTCTCACTAGCCTTTGCCAGAGGTACGTCATATTCATCGATCAGAAGTATCACCTTTTTACCATAAACATCATGCATCAAACGCATGATCGTTTTAAGAGCCCCCTGCACTTCCGCATCAGAAGCCTCGTTAAACATCAATCTTTCAAAAATCTGCGCATCAGCGCGATTAACGCTTGGTTCTTCCACTAAATCAGCTACTGATTTACAAATATCCGCAATGACATTTTTTAATTTATCGTACGCAATGTCAAACTCATCTGCTTCAGCATCCTTAAAGGAAACAAAAAGCACCGGATACTGATTCATCCACTTCTCACAAAATTCCTTATGCTCCGTAATCTTAAGACCCTCAAATATACTTTTACTGTCTTTTCTTATACTGAAAAAATTTGACAGCATACTCATCATCAGAGTCTTGCCAAATCTCCGCGGTCTTGTAAACAGCGTAACCTGATTGTCCGTCTCTTCTACAAGCTCATACATAATATCTGTTTTATCCACATAATAATTATTAGATTTACGCAGAGCTTCAAAGTCTGATTTTCCTACACCAACCTTAAATGTCATGCCAGACCGCCTTTCTCCTAACGATATTTCCATTTAATTTATACTCTACCATAGGAGACTGGAAATGGCAATTCCCTTTCACCCCACCTCTCTCCTCATCCGCAGCAAAATCCGCTTCTCCATCCGGCTGACCTGCACCTGACTGATGCCGAGGCTCTTCGCCACCTCCACCTGCGTCTTGTCCTGAAAATAGCGCATCCGGATGAGCTGCCTCTCCGTCTCCGAGAGTGTCCCCATAAGCTGTTCTAAAAGCATGTGGTTCAAAATTTTTTCCTTTTCCACATCCTCGCTCGCCCGGTTCAGTCCCGCCGTGCAGCCCACGCCGTCCCCCACCACCTGATCTACGAGGTAAATCTCGTTGCCGTCGGACTGGTAGACGGACTTGTAGATGGACTCCACCTCCACATTGGCGTCAAGCGCCATCACGATATCTTCTACGGAAAGCTCCGTCTCCGCGGAAAGCTCCTGCAGGGTCGCATCCCTGCCGTAAATCTGGGACAGTCTCTCCGCCGCCTGCTTGATCTTCCAGCCGTTTTCCTTGAGGGTGCGGCTCACCTTCACCATACCGTCGTCCCTCAGAAAGCGCTTGATCTCCCCCTGAATCATGGGCACAGCGTAGGTGGAAAAGCGAACCCCGAACTGCAGGTCAAACTTGTCGATCGCCTTGATCAGACCGATACAGCCGATCTGGAACAAATCCTCCGCATCGTATCCCCTGCCCGTGAAACGTTTGACAATATGCCGCACCAAACCTAAATTTTCCTCTATCAGTACCTCTCTCGCCTCTTTATCTCCTGCCTGTGATCGTTCGATTAATACGGCAGTTTCCTCCATAGGCTACTCCTCGTTTACGATCCAGCCGCCAAGCCCGATCTTTTTATACATACGCACGGTCGTCCCCAACTCCGGTTCGGAGAAAACCTCCAGTTCATCCATAAACGCCTCCATAAAAGCAAAGCCCATCCCGGAACGCTCCCATTCGGGTCTGGTCGTAAAAAGCGGTTCCATCGCGCGGTTCACATCCTCCATCCCCACACCCCGGTCTACGATCTCCACCTCCAAAATACTGCCCTTCAGCTCGCAGTTCATCTGCACCCTGTCCGTCACACGCCCTTTATTCCCGTAACCGTGGATGATCGCGTTTGTCACCGCCTCGGACACCGCAGTCTTCACGTCGGAAAGTTCCTCCAGCGTAGGATTTAACGGGGCGATAAACGCCGCCACCGCCATTCTCGCAAACGCCTCATTGTCCGACACCGCCGCAAATTCCAGGCGCATCTCGTTCGTCACCAGCCTGTAATCTTTCTTCTCCGTAACCTCTATCATATCTTCCTCCTTTTACGTTAAATAGTTAATTTTCAATCAGTTCCACTATATTTTCAAGCCCCGACAGGAGGAGAATCCTTCTGATCCTGCTGCCCGCGTTCACTGCGTACACCTTCCCCCCAAAGCACGAGATCTTCCGGTAGCGCCCGAGAATAACCCCCACGCCCGAACTGTCCATAAAGGTTGTCCTCTCGAAATCAAACACCACATTTCCCACCTGCTTCGAGACGATATACCTGTCCGCTCGTTTACTTATGTCAACTGATTTGTGATGGTCTATCTCAGCCGGCATCCGTATCATTAGATAATTGTCAATCACCTTATAGTCCTCGTCCATATTATGTAAACCCTCCTTTTCCACTGATTCACAAACATCCTATTCTTTGCCTTGCCACAAGCCTAAGATGAAACAATCTATTCTTAAGGAGCCCCTTGGAGAGCGTCAGCGCTTAACGAGGTTTTCACGAGTTTAGCGTCTGCTACGCTCGAAACGGAGCGAAAGCGCGGCGACGAAGAATTGATTGTTTCGTCTGCGCTTATTTACAAACAAAAAAGAACATGATGTTTCCATCACATTCTCTTTCGCGTCTTATCTATTCTTTTTTCTTTCGTATGCAGCGGCTCCCTCGCTCTACTCCGCCGTGCCTTCTATCTGCGCCAGCGTGACCTTGGACTTATCCGCCTTCTCCGTGTTGGGGAACAGCTCGATCACCTGCTGATAAATTTCCCTCGCCTTCGCCTCATCGCCCATGCGGTAGTAGGAGTTCGCCAGATCAAAGAGCGCCTGCCCGTTGGTGGCGTCATACTGGAACGCCTTTTCCAGATTCGGAATGGCGTCCGCATAATTCCCCGCCCAGAACGCCGCATGACCGTCCTCGTCATAAGACTCCGCAATCTGCGGTCCTACGAGCGCTAACAGAGTATTGTAAAGGCTCTCAAACGCCTCCGAGTTTTCGTGTTCTTCTTCCTGCGCGCGCTCCTCCTCGATCTCCGTCAGATAATCCGCCACCACGGTGACGTCCTCGGGGTTCGTAAGATATGCGCCCGCCGCTTTCATCAGGCTTTCCACGGACTGCAGCGTGCCGTCCTTCCCCATATACGCCGTCAGATCCTGCTGCAGCGTCTCGTTCTGCGCCTGCAGCTCCCCGAGCTGCTGCTGCAGTTCGTCGATGGTCGCCGTCTTCGCGTCGGACTGCTCGCTGACCTTGCGCAAGTCCTCGTCAAGACTCGCCCTTGCGGTCTGTATCCGCGCCGGCAGGATCAGGAAAAAAGCAATCGCAATACCGATAGCAAGTCCGATTCCCAGATTCAACAGGGAGGTAACGCCCCTGCCCTCTTTCATATTTACCGGCTGGATGATCGTCTCATTGCCGCTCTGGTACTTGACGACCTCGTCCTTCTTTTTCTTCGGCGCGTTCTTCACGCCCTCCTCGGGAAGCAGCATCTCGTTCACTTCCTTCAGATAACGAAGGGTCGCCGTATTGTTCGTGTCAATCTCAAGACACTTGGTCAGCTCCCTTTTCGCCCGCTCCCACTCCTCGCTGTTGATATACAAAAGCGCAAGAAGCTGGTGTGCCCGAATAAACTTCGGATTTAAGGACAGTACCTTCTTCAACTGAATCACCGCCAGATCAAGACTGTCCTGATTGCAGTAAGTGAGCGCCTGATTATATTTCTTGATGGTCTGATTGATGGTGTCCAGACGGTTCTGGTTCGTCTGGATCATGTTGATATAATCGTCCGCAATGTTCTTCTTCGGACGCAGGTTCTTACTGATAACCCACTCGCTTAATGCCGCCACAACCTCACCGGTCTCAAAATAGACCAGCCCGAGAAGGTTTCTCGCTTCCACATTATTCTTATCAAATTTAAGGCACTGCCGCAAACTTGTAATCGCACCCGTCAGATCTCTGACGCTTGCCCGCTCCAGTCCGTCGTTGTAGAAACGGTTGGATATATATATGATCCTCTTATAAAGGGCTACATCGGCACCGCAGTTCGTGCAAAAATCATGTTCAGACAGCGTACAGCCACACTGATAACAAATCATCTATGCCAATCCCCTATTCTACTGCTTTCTTCGATTCCTTCACAATCTTCACCATCAGATCCGCCATATCCGTCAGATCCTGATTGTAGATCGCTTCCTCCGCGTCCTCCACTTCCAGACTGGGGTGGAACTTTTTCAGTTCCTCTTCAAAATTAATCATCGTTAAATCTCCTCAAAAGGGCTTTTACCTCGCCCGCCAAATATAATGAACCGACAATATACACCTCGTCCCCGTCATGTTTTTGTATAAGCAGATCCGAAAACGCTGCATCCAGCGTCTCATATGCCTTTGTGTCAAATCCGGTATATTGTCCGAAACAATCCGTAAGTTTCGCAAGCGGCAGCGCCCGTTCTCCCTGTAAAGGCACAAGCCATATCTCGTCAAAAAGCCCCGCCTGCGCAAGCAGCTCCGCCACCCGGGCATACTGCTTGTCCCGCACCGTAGAGTAGAGCAGAACCCGCCTGCCGGTACAGGAATGCTGTTTTACCGTCTCCAGAAAGGCGTAAATCCCATCCGCGTTGTGCGCGCCGTCCAGATATACCGACGGCAGTATCTCCTCCATTCTGCCCTCCCAGACCATTTCCCGGATCCCTCTCTGCAGCGCGGAAACCGTGATCCGCCTGTCATCCAGAAGCGCCAGCGCGCTCGCCGCGAGCGACGCGTTCTCCATCTGATAGAGTGCAGAAGTGGACACAGTAAAACCAATATAATCATAATAGTGTAAATGAAGAGAAAAATCAATCGTTTTATGCCCGATATTTATTTCTTTTATCGCAGCTTTCTCTACGGGAAAGGTTTTCGCCCCGATTTTTTCCGCGCATTCCTCCATGACGCGGGTCACTTCCTCCTGCCTCTTTGGGTATACCACAGGCACGCCGGGGCGCATAATCCCCGCCTTCTCCCCCGCAATCTTGGCAAGCGTTTCCCCCAGATATTCCATATGGTCATAGCCGATGGACGTGATGATGCACAGTTTTTTCTGTTCCACTACGTTTGTGGCGTCAAGCCTGCCGCCGAGCCCCGTCTCCAAAACCGCGTACTCTACGCCGTATTTCTCAAAGAGCGTCATTGCCATAAAGAACAGCAGTTCAAAAAAAGTAGGGTGGTACGCTGTGGCAAGCCGCTCCACCTCCCCCATCACCACACGGAACGCATAAAGAAAGTCCTCTTCGGAAATCATCTCCCCGTTTATCACAAACCGTTCCCGCATACTCACAAGGTGGGGGGACGTAAACATACCGCAGGAAATGCCCGCCTTTCGCAGAACAGAACACAAATAAGCACAAACGGAGCCCTTTCCGTTTGTGCCTGCTATGTGTAGAATCTTACTGTTCTTCGCCGGATATCCGAGACGCGCCCAGAAGCGCGCGGTATCCTCCATGCTGTTTTTTGTCGTAAATTTAGGGGTGGCGTTGATATAATCCACCGCCGCCCCGCAAGTCTCAAAGGTTTCTTCCATCTTATCTCCGTAATCCGCCGCAAAAATCAGTTGTGTATGATTACCGTACCTTCAATGACACCCTTTTCCGCGGCATATCTCATATAGCAGGTATTGCGGTCAAGAGTCATCTGCTCGGCGTTGATGCCGATCACCACATTGCGGTAAATATTGCCGTCGATCTTGATATAGGAATCCCTGCCTTCCTCCATGGTAGTCTCCAGTTCTTCCCTCTCCTTGCCCACCTTGTCGAGCTCCGCAAAATATTCATCCTTCAGGTGGTTCCACTCCAAAAGGCTCGCCTCCGTATTTTTCGAAGTGCCCGCCCCCCGCATACGTTTCTCGCGCAAGGCTTCCGTCATGGTGTCCACCAGCTTCGAGAGCTTCTCCTTGATCTCAGCCTCCCTGCGCCTTGCCTCCAAAAGCTTGTCAAAGGACTCCGGCGCGTAACCGCTGTGCAGCATGGTCTTCAACTCCACGTCATTTCCAGCCGTCATCGCCTCGATGCCCTTAAGCGCATGGACGTAGCCGCCGATGATCGCACCCCTCTTGCCGATGCTGATCACCCTGTCCTTCGCCGACACCTTCGCATTCAGGATAACGTTTGCCTGTACCAGTCCGCCCGCATCCACCGTGGTATTCTCGATAAATTCCGCAAAGACATTTCCCCTCGCGGAAATCTTACCGCCGCCCTGAATGCCCCGCGTAAGCATCACGTCGCCTCCTGCAAACAGCGACGCCGCGCCCGTGGTACCGTGAACCTCTATATTTCGTCCGGCGCGGATGACGATACCGCCCTCCACGTTGCCGTTGATAATAACGTCTCCGAAAAACTCAATCTTGCCGATAATCGCGTCCACATCGCCCATGATCTCATGCACGTTCTGGATGTCGATCTTGCCTTCCTTGACCTCGATCTTACCGTCGCTTAGCGCATAGTAAACGCCGTTTTCCCTAGTGATGCCCTTTCCTCTCATGGGAGGCAGGTCTCTCACGGGATCAGCCTTCATCTGCCCGCCCACAACCGTATAGCCGTCCACACCCTGCACCGCATAGTGATAAATCGCTACCTTATCGCCCTTATGCACGTTCTGCAGGGCACTCATACTGGAATAATCCACCGAGCCGTCCTCGTTCACCTTCGGACCCATGTGTTCCTCCGGTGCAAACAGATACTCAAAATAGCCGTCTGTCCCGGGCTGTACCGTCGCGCCTCTCGCTACGAGGATCTCCCTGTCGTACACCTTTTTCTTAACCATTGCCGAAAGATTAGAACTGTGATACCCCTTGATCACACCGTTCAGTTCCAGATAGTTCTCCAGATCACGCTTCGTATATGTCTGTCCCTCTGCCGGTGGTGTGAGGTAAAGCCACGCCGCCATCTCGTCATCGTCGATCCGCAGATAAGTGCCTTCCGCCAGATTCGACTCCGTAGGAGGTGTTCTCGTCTCAACTGCCACCGCCGTCTCCGCCGCGGTTTCGGATTCAGCCTGCGCTTCTTTCGCCGCCGCTGCCGGCTGTGCCGGTGCTGCCGGCTGCAATGCCGCCTGCGGGTCAAGCCCTTTTGCCCTCGCCATTGCCGCTTTCAGTTTATTAAGCTGTTCCGATGACAGATTCACCTCAGCCACGTGACTCACCTCCTTCCTTTATCATATGACTTACAAATCATATAGTCCCAAATTACTATTCTTACCTATACCTTACACCATATCGCCCTACTTTTCCAGTGGTATTAAGTAAAATTTTTCAACAGTTCACTCCACGCCTTCGCAAAACCGCGCTTACATGAGCTGCGACAGCCTTTCCTCCACCTGCGCCTTCATCTGTGTATATTTTTCAAGCTTTGCGCGCTCCTCGTCCACCTTCTGCTTCGGCGCCTTGGACATGAACCGTTCGTTACCAAGCATCCCCTGCACTCTGGCAAGCTCGCCCTCCAGACGTTTCTGCTCCTTTTTCAGACGCTCGATCTCCTGCGCGATATCCACCAGCTCTTCAAAAGGAATATAAACCGTCGCGTTCGGAATCACCACGGAAACGGCGCTGTCGTCGATACCGCCCTTGTCCGCCTGCACCGTCAGCTCGGACGCTGCCGCCAGTGCCGAGAAGAACTGTCCGCCCTCCTCAAAGATTTGGCGCACGCCCTCGTTTTCGCTGACCACGTACACCGCCGCCTTTTTGCCCGGCGCCACGTTCATCTCCGTTCTCACGTTTCGGATGCCGCGCACCGCCTCCTTCATAAGCTCAATGGCGTTCTCCTCCTTTGTAAACTGCCTGTCCTCACTAAATACACACCATTTGGAAACCATGATGGATTCCTCTTTTGTCTGCAGCGTGCAGAAAATCTCCTCCGTAATAAACGGCATGTAAGGATGCAGGAGCTTTAACGCATCGATCAGCACATTCTGTAACGTCCACAATGCCGCCCGTTTTCCCTCTTCCTCACCGGCTGCCGTGCTGTAAAGGCGGGGTTTCACCATCTCGATATACCAGTCGCAGAACTCGTCCCAGATAAAGTCGTACACCTTCTGCACCGCGATACCAAGCTCGAAACTGTCCATATTGTCCGTCACTTCTTTGACAAGCGTATTCAGTTTGGAGAGAATCCACTTGTCCACCGGGTACAGGCTGTCCCTGATCTCCTCATAGGATGTCTCCCAGCCGCGCTTTCCGGTTTTCTCCTCCTCCTGATCCATATTCATCATGATAAAGCGGGATGCGTTCCAGACCTTGTTCGCAAAGTTCCGGCTCGCCTCCACTCTTTCATAGTAGAAACGCATATCGTTGCCGGGGGCGTTGCCCGTGATTAGAGTCAGGCGCAATGCGTCCGCGCCGTACTGATCGATGATCTCCAGCGGGTCAATGCCGTTGCCGAGGGATTTGCTCATCTTCCGCCCCTGCGAATCCCGCACAAGACCGTGGAAAAGCACCGTCTTAAAGGGTTTCTCCCCCATCTGCTCATAGCCGGAGAACACCATGCGGATAACCCAGAAAAAGATGATATCGTAGCCTGTCACGAGCACATCCGTGGGATAGAAGTAATCCAGATCCTCCGTCTTTTCGGGCCACCCAAGCGTGGAAAAAGGCCACAGCGCCGAGGAGAACCATGTGTCCAGCGTATCAGGATCCTGTGTGAAGTGGGTTTCGCCGCACTTCGGGCAGACGGTCGGCTCTTCCTTCGCCACCACGATCTCCCCGCACTTGTCGCAATAATAGGCGGGAATCCGGTGTCCCCACCAGAGCTGACGGCTGATACACCAGTCGCGGATGTTGTCGGTCCAGTTGTAATAGATCTTTTCCATGCGCTCCGGAATCAGTTTGATCTCGCCCTTCTTCACCGCCTCCACGGCAGGCTTAATCAGCTCGTCCATCTTCACGAACCACTGCTGTTTGATCATGGGCTCGATGGTCGTGTGACAGCGGTCGTGGGTGCCTACGTTGTGGGAGTAGTCCTCAATCCGCACGAGAAGCCCCTCTTTTTCCAGCTCCTCCACGATCTGTTTTCTCGCCTCGTAGCGGTCAAGTCCCTCGTATTTGCCGCCGTTTGCATTGATGGTGGCGTCGTCGTTTAAGATATTCACTTCCGGCAGATTGTGGCGTTTGCCGACCTCGAAGTCATTGGGGTCATGGGCGGGCGTGATCTTCACAACGCCTGTCCCGAACTCCATGTCCACATACTCGTCCTCCACCACGGGAATCGCCTTATTTACAATCGGAAGCCATACCTGTCTTCCCTTTAAATAAGTATATCTTTCATCGTTCGGGTTTACCGCCACAGCCGTATCGCCGAGCATCGTCTCCGGGCGGGTGGTCGCAAACTCCAGAAACTCCGTCTTGCCGGGCTGACCATTCTGGTCAACCAACGGATACTTGATGTGCCAGAAATGTCCGTTCTGCTCCTCGTACTCCACCTCCGCGTCGGAGATGGAGGTGTTGCACACGGGGCACCAGTTGATGATGCGGCTGCCCTTGTAGATCCAGCCTTTCTCGTGCATCTTGCAGAACACTTCCGTAACCGCCTTGTTGCAGCCCTCGTCCATGGTGAAACGCTCCCTGTCCCAGTCGCAGGAAGAGCCGAGTTTTTTTAGCTGGGAGACGATGCGTCCGCCGTACTCCCTCTTCCAATCCCATGCGCGCTCGAGAAACCCTTCTCTGCCGAGGTCGTTCTTGTCGATCCCCTCCTCCTTCAGCTTCTCGATGATCTTCACCTCTGTCGCGATGGAGGCGTGGTCCGTCCCCGGCTGCCAGAGCGCGTTGTAGCCCTGCATTCTCTTGTAACGGATCAGAATGTCCTGCATGGTATTGTCAAGCGCATGTCCCATGTGGAGCTGCCCCGTGATATTCGGGGGCGGGATCACAATCGTGAACGGCGTTTTCGTCCTGTCCACCTCGGCGTGGAAATACTTTTTGTCCAGCCATTTCTGGTATAATCTGTCCTCGATGCCTTTCGGATCGTAGGTTTTCGCAAGTTCTCTGCTCATTGCACATCCTCCTCTTCTTTGTCGTCTCGCTTTTGCTCCTATCCACAAAAATAGCCCTCTGTCTCTCGACAAAGGGCGTAGTTACGCGGTACCACCTTCATTTATCACTCCGTGAAACCGGAATGCTGCCGGTCTCCAATCCGTTAACGGGGATTATGCGTGGACGCTTACTGCCGCTTTCGTCGTTTCTTTCACGAAAACACTTCTGCATCCCGGTTCCAGAGCCACGTTCCACAAGCCCTCTCCGAAGGAAGCTCCCAGCTTTTGCTCCCTCTCTCTGGCGGCGGTTTTTGTGTACTCCTCTCTGTCATCACCTTTACAATTATCTAATACTATAGTCAATCACTGCTTTTTTGTCAATTCCCATTTTCTTTTCCCCAATTTTTAATAATGATATCTGCAGGTATATACAATCAAATGTTCTCCATTCACTGCATAAACAAGACGGTGTTCTTCCGTAATCCTCCTGCTCCACTTTCCTGCCAAATCATATTTCAGCGGTTCCGGCTTGCCAAGTCCGTCATAGGGATTTCTTTTAATATCCTTAATCAGTTCGTTGACTCTTTTTACAGTCTTCTTATCCATCTTTTGCCAGTAAAGATAATCTTCCCATGCATTTTCAGTGAAAGACACATTCATACATTATTCCTCTGTCTCAAAATCTACCAGCTTACCATCCTCCGCCTGCATGATAGATTCCTTCAGCCATTCGTAATTTGCCTTGCTTTTTCTTATATGAAGATTTTCCATCAGATTGTTATACTGCGCCTGAGACATAAGCACAACATTCTCATCGTTTTTTCTTGTGATGATTGCAATATCAGAATCGTGTACCACTTGATCGCAGACTTCCTTAAAATTATTCCGCACATTTGAAAAATTAGTCGCTATCATATTATCACACCCCTTTAGATAAAGTTTAGTTCAAATAGATAGTATTGTCAATATCTTGTACAATATTCTGTACTATAAATCAGTATTTTCCACATAAACTTACTTTTACGACGCCTCCTCTTTCAGCACATCCAAAAACACTTCCACCAGATTCGGGTCAAACTGTGTACCGGCGCAGCGGCGAAGTTCCGCCTCCGCTGCCTCCCGGCTCATCGCCTTGTGGTATGGTCTGTCGTGCACCATCACGTCGTGGGAGTCCACCACCGTGATAATGCGGGACAAAAGCGGAATTTCATCTCCGGCAAGCCCGCCCGGATACCCGCCGCCGTCCCACCGCTCATGATGGTGCAGAATATATTCGCCGATGGGCTTAAGCTCCTTGGATGCGCTGGCGATCCGATAGCCTTTCTCCGTGTGGGTCTTCATGATCTCCCACTCCGCATCCGTCAGTTTCCCGGGTTTTAAAAGAATCGAATGGGGAATGGCGATTTTCCCAATATCGTGAAGCACCGCCAGAAGCGCCAGTTTCCCCAGATCACCGTCCGTCAGGTGAAGTGCCTTTCCAAGCCTGATCGCCATCTCCCTCGTCCGCTCCACATGCTCCTCCGTCTCGTAATCGCTCTCCATCAGCGTCTGGGTCAGGGAATCCAGAAGGGAACTTTTCTGAGAGGACTGGTTCATCAGCTTCTTCGTCCGCATACTCTCGACCGCCTCTCTGATCGCGTCGTCCACACTCTTTTCCCAATCCCGGATCACCGCGATCCCGTACTCGATATCCGTATTGATTCCGGTATCGTTGGCTTTCCCGTACTGCTCCTTGATATTCTCAAAAGCGCGGAACGCATATTCCTGCTCCATCTCCGTGAGCGCCACCGCCATATCCCCGTCCGCCAGCCGTGCCAGAATCGCGCCGGGCGGCAGGTTCTCCCGCAGAAGATCAGCCGCTTTCCGAAGCAGCTCGTTGCCCTTTTTCCAGCCGTACACATCATTCACAAGCCCGATACCGTTGGCGTTGCACACCACCACCGTCACAGGGTACACGCCCTTTGCGAGCAGCTTGTCCATTTCCCCGTAAAAGCTGTTCTTGGAATAGAGCTGTGTCAGCATATCCCGCTCGGTCTCCTGATTTTTCATGATAAGAAGATGCCCGATGTTCCGTCCCTTTTTGTCCTTCAGGCAGCTAAATACACAGTGATAGGCGCGGGCGCCCACGCTGCCAGGATTTTCCCACACAAAGGTCTGGTCTGTCTCGACGCTCTGCAGATCCCGGAACTCACCAAGCTGCAAAAAGTCCATCATACTGATCTGATTCTCCTGATCCTCCAGCATCGGAAAAAGCTCCCGCATATCCCGGTTTGTATCCGCCAGATACCCCTCATAGTCAAACAGAATCATCGGCATACCCATATACTCTAAAACCATCTTGCGGGTCGTGTTCAACATACCCTTGGAAGTATAATCGAACGTATTTCTGCAGACGAGCGGACAGACAAGACCATAGACCGGCACCGACACGTCCAGCGGCAGTTCCAGAATGCCTGCCATATAAAAGATCGTAAGCAGCCCGATCACGCTGAGCGCCAGAAGCGTGTTGACATATCTGGCGCGATAGATATTCGGCACAGTCAAAGTCTTACGGATTAAAATGAAAAAAGTCACAGCCACAAGCGCGTACACGAAAGCGAGATGCAGGGAAAAGGACGGTCCCGCTTCAAACATGTATTTTATGGCGTAAGCGCTGTTCTCGTGATACTGATAGCGGAGATTAAGCTCATGGAACACGTTAACCATCAATATCGCCGCGTCATTCAGGCTCAGAATACAGATTGTCAGTATGACGACACGCTTAAAGCGCGGTTTCTCAATCCTTGACTCGGTAAATTCTATGATATAATAGAAGATACATAAAACCAGAAAATCCAGACACACAAAATAGACGCTGGTCGTGAGAGACGCCATGAAGTAGGTACGCGCCCATATTCTTGCCATATAAGTGAGATTCACCATACACGCCGCCAGAAACATGTTGCCCGTGACGTATGCCAGATGTGTTTTCCTTCTATAAGTAATAATCGCGTAAATAAGCGAACAGCACGCCGCCAGACCGCACAGTGTATAACCCCAGATCATAAACGTTCCTCTTTAATATTAATGATAACTTTTATTGTACCACATTCCCATCCGCTTTTTTCTTGTAAATAGCGACAAATTTTGCGAAGCTGTTTTGGCTAATTTAACCTTATCATAAGGATAAATTGCAAAACTTTCCCCCTTCCTTTACAATAAGGGAAAGTGAACTTGTTGTATCGGAAGGAGGCATTCTTCTCATGTATCACGCAAAAAAAATCGGTGTATTTATCTCCCATATATTCGGCGCCTACCAGCAGGGCGTCTGCCAGGGAATCATCGACCGTGCCGTGGAATACGGATATACCGCCGAAATCTTTACCTCCCTCGACGGGGAAAATCTCGGCTCCTATGCGCTGGGCGAGGAGAGCATTCTGCATATCCCAAACTATGACAGCTTTGACGGCATCATCTTTGCCTCAGACACGTATATCTCACAGGAGCTTCGCCGGAAAATTTCGGAGCGTTTAAAGGCGCTCTCCTGCCCGATTGTGGAAATCGCCGTAAAAGACGCCTGTTTTCCCTCGATATCTCTGGAAAACAACTCCATGTCAGGCGAACTTACTTCTCATTTTCTGAACGTACATCATGCCTCCCGCGTATGCTTTCTGGGCAGTCTGTCGGAATCCTATGTCTCAAAACTGCGGGAAAAACACTACCGGGACGCCTTGAAAAAACAGGGAAAAACACCGGGCGAAAACGACATTTACCATTGCGGTTATGAGGAGGACGAGGTGCGCAGGGCACTTGCCTTTTTCTGCCAAGCCGGTACCCCGGAAGCCGTGGTCTGCTACAATGACAGGCTCGCCCTCATGTTCCTCGCTTCCGCCCTTGCCGCAGGATACCGCGTGCCTGAAGATATCGCCATAACCGGGTGCGACGATACGCCCGAGGGACAAAATATCTCCCCCATGCTTACCACCGTCACCTTTCCGGTGTACGAGCTGGGCGTCCGCGCCATCGAAAACCTGCTGGCGCTGATCCGGGGCGGCTCTCCCGAGACCGCCGGTCCCACAGCCGCGCTTCTCATCCGCAATTCCTGCGGCTGTCACCATAAAGAGGATGCCGACGCTGTCTTTTTTATGCAGGACCTGTCCGCCCGTATCGCCTCTCTGGAAACCTCCATTCTCGATTCCATGAACATGTCGTCGTCCTTACAGCATGTGACGGATCTGGATGCGGGTATGGAAATGCTTTCGGAATTTTTGCCGCAGCTTAAGCACTGTGCGGAATTTTATCTGTGCCTGTATGCGGACTGGGATTCCGTTTCCAGTCACATTCTGGCGCTCACGAACCAAGAAGAAACTGCCCCGGACGCCGACACCATCCTGTTAAAATTCGCATACAAAAACGCAAAGACGCTGCCGGAATGCAGTTTCCTGAAAAAAAATCTGCTGCCGGATTATCTTTACGACAATTCCGACTGCGCATTCATCTATGTTCCGCTCTATTTTGAGGACAAGAAATTCGGTTACCTTGCGCTCGCTTACGAAAATAATCAAATCGACTTCCAGTTCCGTCTTGTGCAGTGGCAGATGAACATCAACCGGATGCTGCAAAATCTCTGCGAGGCAAAACGCACCGGAATGCTTGTAAGCCGGCTGGAAGATATCTATATGAGAGACGCGCTGACCGGGCTCTACAATAAACACGGCTACAATCATCTGGAAGAGGCGCTCCTAAACCGCGCTCTCTTAGAAAGCCTTCCTCTCACCGCCTTCCTGATCGACATGGACGGGTTGAAAAACATCAACGACACCTACGGGCACAGCGAGGGCGATTTCGCGCTCCGGGTACTGGGACAGGCGATCGAGAGCACCGCCTCTGAGGGGGATATCTGCGCCCGCTTTTCCGGAGACGAATTTTATATGCTCACCGCCGGACTCACGGAAAAGGACGCAAAAAAGCGTGCCGAGTCAATCACATCCTATCTGGACAACTACAATAAATTAAGCGGCAAAGCCTACGATATTTGCTGCAGCTGCGGTTATGCCTCCGCACTCTCGGAACACGGTTTTACAGCAGAACGCATACAGGAGCTGTTTGCCATAGCCGACAAAAATATGTACCTCGAAAAAGAAAAACATCACGCTGTCCATTGCTGACTTTACTAGTCAATTTTACCCCCCCCCCTGAAAAAATGGTCGTTCTGTACATTTTTCCGGTATTCGCTGGGTGACACGCCGCAGGAGGCTTTGAAAATCTTCATAAAATGCTTTTCGTTGTCATACCCGATCTTCGCGCTGATCTCAATGATCCGCAGATCCGTTTCGGCGAGCAGCCGCTTTGCCTCCTCCATACGGATTGCCTTCAGATAATTGACGAAATTGCTGCCCGTATACTCCTTAAAAAGATAGGAAAACAGGGAGTAATTCATGGAAATATGGTTGGAAACCACTGCCATATTCAGATCCCTATCGAAATTTTCCTGAATATAGGCGATCGCCTGTTTGATCTTCTGCTGGTTTTTACTGCTGTCAAAACGGCTGTTGATCTGCTCGTGCAGCTTAAGCAGCCACTCCATAAACGCCGCCTGCCATACCTCCAATGACGGATAGGCATAATACGCTTCCAGTCGCTGCATATTCTCCTGTTCGTCGGAGAGCACATTCCGGTATGTCTTCTGCACCTCTTTAAAAAAATCGTCCATACAGCCCACAAAGTCATCGGGCGTTATCCACTCGTTTTTCACCGCATGGAACAGACCGTTCCACGCCTTCACCAGCTCCTCCGTCTTATCCGTGCCGACAAGCTGCACTCTCTGCAGCTTCATTTCCGTCCCAATCTGCCGCTGTCCCTGCCCGCGGAAATCGTCCGGCACATGCTTTGCCGGGTCTTTGACATACACAGGCGTCCGACCCGTGCAGAAGGCGCGGTGTCTCGCGCCAAGCGCCTCTTTGTACGCCGTCCGAAGCTCCCGGATTCCGCTGTGCAGAAGGCTGACTCCCACATGCTCATGCGCCAGCTCGTTTTTTAGAAGTAACTGCGTATTTTTCTCCGGCACGAGATACACGTCGTCTCCCTCTATATTGTGCAGATAAATATAGGGCTGCTCCTGCGGCATATCCACATCCTTCGGATTGAGTACGCACGCCTGATAGGCGTGGAGCGCAAGCTCGCTCTCATATTCCGTCTGTAACGTGTGAAGTTCCTCCTCCGTGATGCGTTCGTTCAACATCAGATATTTTAACTGCTGATGCCCGAGCCTCTTGCTCGTGCGGCTGCTCTCCCGGTTCTCGGAAATCTCCTGCTCCAGCCTTCGCAAAATCTCCCACAGCTTTTCCCGCTCCACCGGCTTTAAGAGATATTCCCTCGCACCCATGCGCAGCATCTCCACCGCGTAGGAGAAATCCGCATACCCGCTTACTGCCACAATCATAGGCTTCTCGTCCAGTTCCTGTATGTGCTGCACCAGCTCCACGCCGGTCATTTTGGGCATACGGATATCCGTAAGCATCACATCCACGCTCTGGCTTCGCAGAATGTCAAGCGCCATCTCCCCGTTGCCGCATTCCATAATTACCTCCACCGGAACGCCGCTTCGCTGAATCATGGCACGTATGCCCTGCCGTATCATCTTTTCATCTTCCACAATCAGCACCGTTTTCATGGTTACCTCCATGTCGGAGCATCTTTTCGCGACGGCACGCGAGCAAAATCTCAAATTTTGCTCTGCGATTCCGAGTTTGTGGCTCCGACACAAACTCGCGATTGAAAAATAAGGTCATCAGACTTATTTTTCAATCTTTCACCCCCATTCTCCACGGTACATGGGCACGCGCATCGTAACCTTCGTGTAACACCCAAGCTTCGAGTCAACCGTGATCCCGTACGCCGCCCCAAAGCTCATCCGTATTCTGTCCTGCACGTTCTTTAACCCGATGCCGTTTCCGGAACCCCCGTCCGGTTCGATCTCCCCGGCTATCCGTCTCCTGAGTCTCTGCAGCGACTCTTCGCTCATGCCTTTGCCCGCGTCGCTGATCTCGATCACACAGTCCCCGTCCCGTATCATTCCCTTGATGTAAATATTGGTGTCCTCCGCCAGCTCCTCTATGCCGTGATAAATGGCGTTCTCCACAATCGGCTGCAGGGACATTTTCGGTATCTCCTGCCGCAGAACCTCCTCCGGCAGATTGAGGGAAAGGTAAATCTCATAGTCAAAGCGCAGGTTGATGAGAACGAGATAATTTTTGATATAGGCAATCTCCTCCTCCACCCGCACATTGCCCGACACCCATCTGATGCTGTAACGGAGCAGATTCCCAAGAGAGGTGATGGCGTCGGAAATCACATACTCCTCGTCGATCTCCGCCATCATCTTAATGGACTCCAGCACGTTGTATATGAAATGCGCGTTGATCTGGTTTTGCAGCGCGCGGATCTGGGCATTCTTTGCCAGCATTTCCCTGTCTATATTTTCTCTCATAAGCTGTTCGATCCGATCTAACATCTTATTGATCTGGGTTCCCAGCTCACCCATCTCATCGCTGCCGCAGTCGTCGATCCGCACCTGCAGATCGCCCTTCTGTATCACGCGGATGGATCTTAAAATCTCATAGAACTGCCGCAGCAGCCGCTTTACGATATAATTGATCAGAAAAGCCAATCCGATGAGTATTACCAGCATAACCGCCACAAAGATATTTCTCATCCGATACACATAGCGCACATTACCCGAAATATCTTTCACGGACATAAGCGTCCCCTGCAGTTCCCTGACATACAGGCAGGAAACCATCAGATATTCTCCGTTCTGTTTGTAATACTCCGTGTAAATACCGTCCTTCGCAAACCCCTGTTCCATTTTCAGCCGCACAAACTGCTCTGAATCTTCCGGTTCGTTATCTCCGAAGTACAGCTCGCCTCCATCCGTGATGAAACAGCTCCACTCGTCCTCCATCTCCTCATACAGCGGCGGAAACATATTCTCCATAGTGACTGCCGTCTCCATCACCCCGAGCAGTCCGTTTTCATAATCTTCGATGTTTGTCACCAGTGCTGCAAGCTGCGTCGTCCCGTTATTGTCAAACAGCGCGTCCTCATACTGATAATGCCAGCCCGATACGTCCGTCTCTCCCGCCCACGCCATTTTCTGCATACGGGAACGGCTGTAAAGGATCGGCATCATCTCCTGCACCTCATCATTCAAGGCGTATACGCGCACGCCATACAACAAAGTGTTGTTGCTGACAAGACGCTCCAACGCCGTGATATTGGAATGGTAAAAAGCAAGCAGCTCTTCCGTATCCGTCTTTTCCTGCCTGACCGACTTTTGCAGCATCTGCAGAAGCGCCTCGTCATTCAGGAAAAACTGTGTCGTCATATTGACCGAGTCAATGTTTTTGCGGATATGGTCCCCGTTTCGCTCCATGGTGTACTCCATATAATTTCTGTTCTCGGTAATCACGCTGCGCTCCATATTGTAAAAGAGCACCCCCGCAAGGACCGAGATCGGCAGAGCCACGAAAAAGCAGATGACCAGTGTAAATTTGCTATTCAATTTCAGACTGTCGAATACTTTTTTCCAACTTTTAGTCACGTTATCCCTATCACTCCACTGTACGGAGAATGCCGTATTTCAGGCATTCTCCCGAGTGAGATTTAGTACTTCTTGGCGTCCCGTCCTATGGCGGGACGTCTTTAGAAGTACTTCTCACTCTGTTATCCCCATCTTTTCCTTCGCCTGCTTCATCAGCGCTGTCTTTGCCGCCTGCACTTCCCTGAACCCACATACCTCTCTCTCTTCCAGAAAAAAGGCAAATATCTCGTCAAATTCTTCCTCCGATTCCGCCAGCAGAAGCCTTGGCAGGGTTTTGCTCCACAGCAGTTCGATTTTATTGTCCGCATAGGCTTCTCTGGAACCTTTCGGAAGAAAAGCGTCGTACTGCCCGTTGTAAATCACATAGGGATACGACCACTCCATGATCCGCCTGACAGGCTCCCCCGGCTCCTGTTTCCACTTTAACTGCATCCTGTTATCCTGCAGCATCCAGTACGTGTTGTCCGCGCCGTATGTGTGATCGTAAGCCTGCCTGTCCGCGTTGAGCAGCTCATTTACCTCCTCCTTTACCACTGGTTTCCCGTCCACATAGTCGAAGGTCTCTCCCTCCACTCCCAGCGAGAGACGGAGCTGCCCCTGTTCGCTCAGCATATAATCCATAAAGGCAATCGCCCGCTCCGGGTTTTTGCAGTTTTTCGATATCAGGGTAACCGTCCAGCCGTTGATGCCGCTTGTGGGAAGCGCCGGGTCGTCCCCTGCCGCATTCTTCGGACCGTCCACAGCCAGATAAACCCGCTCCGGGTGTTTTACATAAAGTTCCTTCTGCTGTGCCACCATATCCGTGTACTGATAAAGCATACAGAAATATCTGCCCTTTGCCATCTTTTCCTCGGTCTGCATCCTCTGGTCAATGAAAATGTCGTCCGCAAGAAGTCCCTCCTCGCCGAGCCTGCGAAACATTTTCAGCCATGTCAGATAATCCTCATTCGTATAACGGTCATATATCTCCCCGTTTTCCTCAAAGGGTACCGCCAGAAAATTCATCAGATACTGGTCGAAGGAGACATTCCCCTGATCGTTGAACACGTGCGCGCCCACCGGGATGAGCGGCTCCCCGTCCACCGTCGGAAACATTTCCTGCGCTTTCTTTACCGCAGCCGTAAATCCTTCCGGCGTCGTCATGTCCGGGCTGCCGATCGCCTCATAAATATCCTTGCGCACGAGAAACGTCTGGTTGGAGCTGATGTTGTCGTATGTCTCGATGTCCTTTGCCGTGAAAAAGGAGTTGGGATAGCTGTATATATTGCCGTCCTCCTCCGTGTACCAGTTGACCACGTCGGCGTCGCTCACCTGATAAAAGCAGGTATCGTATTCGTCCGCCAGTTCATTTAAGGCATAGACCATGCCGCGGTCGATCATCTCGTCAACCTGCGGCTCCCACCAGCCAAGCGTAATGAAATCCGGCAGTGAATCCGCCGCGATCAGAGCGTTCAATTTCTCCTTTTCATTTCCGCCGGGCGTAATGAAATGTATGTTTACGCCCGTCTCCTCCGTGATCTTGTCGGAAACCACATTGCCGCCCCATTCGGAATTGAACCACGAATAGTTGATATACCAGTCAAATGTGACAGGCTCCTTTGCATACTTTTGCCATGCTGGCGCATCCTCCGAAACATCCGCCATTCCGGATCCTCCTCCCGCGCCCGGCTGTTCCCGCGTCCTGCCATCCTCCGACACACAGCCCGCGCAGAGCAGACATGCCCCAAGCAGAAGCACGCCCGTGAGAACCCCTCTCCTGTTTTTTTCGTCCCCTCTTTTCACCCGCAGCCTCTTTTCCTTAATCTCCATAAACAAAATTCAAATCATTTCCGTCCTGCCTACAGTATACGGCTTTTGTCCTTCCTTTTCAACGTCACTGTTAAAAAATCATTGTAAAACACTGTCACTATGTTAAAATGTGGGTGTTACCAAAACGGGTAGCGGTTCGCCTTTTGCCAAAATGAGTACATTTTGAAAGCTTCCTGTATCGAAGGAAGGGATACAAACGCGAACACGGTTCGCGCAGAAAATAAAGCAGAAGGTAAGCACTATTGGTATTCGGAATGATTTTGGAACTTGCCGGTATTGTAGTGACGGCCATCAGTATCATTGTCACGATAATCAGTATCCGACAGACCGGAAGAAATAAAAGACATCAAAAAAGCAACCGCCCCGACCAAAGTTAGGTTGCTTTTTTTGATTTACACTTAACCGAGGCGAACCGTTGCTTTACGGTAACACCTTTTTCTATAAAATATGTTAGCACTTATCAGTATTTCCGTCAATAGCTTTTCTCTTCTCCCTCTACTCTTTCACACTTCCCGCCGTAATACTGCTGATAATGTACTTCGAGCAGAAGCAGAACACAATCAGGATCGGTACCACGGAGATCGCGACGCCGAGGTAGATCGCCCCTTGGTTCTTCTGCAGGTCCGTCGCCGCGTTCAGCGTGCTGATCATCACCGGCAGCGTCATCTTATCCGGCGTGTTTAACAGGATCAACGGCACCAGATAGTTGTTCCAGTTGCCGATGAAGGCGCCGATCGACATGGTCGCGATACCGGGCGCCATGATCGGCAGTACAATCTTGTGGAAAATATGTAACTCTCCCGCTCCGTCAATTCTCGCCGCCTCCAAAAGCGCCTTTGACAGCGTGGACTGCACATACTGTCTCAAGAAAAACACCGTGCCCGGCGACGCGATTGCCGGAATGATCAGAGGCAGATAGGAGTCCACCATATGCAGCTTCTGACAGAGATTGTAAAAACCAATCAGACTCAGCTGCGCCGGAATCATCATAAACACCACAAGTATCTTAAACAGCCATGCATTTCCTTTGAAGCGGTATACCGCCATGGCATACGCCGTGATCGACGAGAAGTACGCCGTCAGTATGGTAGCCGGAATCGCCACCAGCAGACTGTTTTTAAAGCCTTTAAACAGATTCACATAAGCAAACAGCGCCTCCCAGTTCTCCCCCAGATGGCTGCTGGGTATCAGCGTGAAGGAGTGGGTGATCTCCACGCCGCTTCTTGTGGCGTTCACGATCATTAATAAAAACGGAAGGAAGCAGATCGCCGCAAGCAGGATCAGGCACAGATAAATGATTCCTCTTTTAATCTTGACAGTCGTAGTCATATTAATCTTCCTCCCTTCCCAAAGTCTTAAACTGGATGATGGACACGATCAGGATGATAAAGAACAATGTGTAGGCGATCGCCGAAGCGTACCCCACCTGATGCGTCTCAAAACCGAACTTGTAAAGATACATGACTGCCGTCTGCAGACACCCGGAAGGCTCGCCCGCCGTGTTCGGCGCCACGCCGTTCATCAGGAAAGGCAGATCGAAAAGCTGCAGTCCGCCGATCAGGGATGTCACGAATACATACAACATAATAGGCCGAAGCAGCGGGATCGTAATTTGGGCAAACACCTTCCATCTGCCCGCGCCGTCGATTGCCGCCGCCTCGAAATAGTCTGTCGGGATGCCCTGCACGCCCGCCATCAGCATGATAAAGGAATTGCCGAACCACATCCATGCGCCGATCACCGAGATCACATAGGGCGCGGTGGACGTGGACCCCAGCCAGTTGATCTGCTCCTTCGCGACCCCCAGCGTCAGCAGAAGCTGGTTAAAGCTGCCGTACTTCCAGTCAAGCAGCGTCTTAAACAGAAAAGCCACGGAAGTCGCCGCGATCAGGTTCGGCAGATAGTATACCGCCCGGAATACCGAAAGTCCCCGTATCTTGTATTTGATGTCGCTGAAAATCACCGTCAGCAGAAATGCCAGACCTAACTGTAATATAATATTCACGCCCCAGATCTTAACCGTGTTTCCAAGCGCTTTCCAAAAAAACTTATCCTTAAATACTCTTATGTAGTTGGCAAGCCCCGCCCATTTCGCGTCCCCGAAACCTTTATAGCTGGTGAAACTCAGATACAGTGTACGGAACACCGGGTATACGCTGAACGTCAGAAAGACGATCACAAAGGGCAGCACAAACAGATATGCCATACGATTCAGATTTCTCTTTTTAGGTTTCCCCACATTTGTCTTTGCCATAGTTCCCTCCGTCCCACAAGGTAAAGGGGGCTGCGCATTGCTGCCCCCTCCTCCCCTCAATCATTATCTGTTTACCGTGATCTCCGGATATGTAGCCTCGACCTGATCATAGAAATTGTTCCATGCCTCTTCCTTGTTCATTTCGCCGGTCTTGATCGCCGTGGTCGCTCTTCCCCACTCGTCACCGATGAACTTGTCGTATCTGGTCACCTTGGAGTAGTCGATTCCCTGTGCCTGCTCCAGCCAGAACTTGTAGAGCTGCTGTCCGCCGTAAACCTCGTTCTTGTCTTCCGCGTGTGCTTCCAATACGGGAATCAGGGATACGGTATCGCCCTCGGACTTCTCAATCCACCAGTTTGCGGTGTCCTCGTTCAGTGTACAGAATTTTAGGAAATCCCACGCTTGTTCTTTTCTCTCGGACTGGGAGGAAATACCGATGAAGGTACCACCGCCGAAACCGTAAGCCGGGCCGGAGCACACGCCCCACTTGCCGGAAGTGCCCTGCACGTTATCTCTCATGGTCAGCACGCCCCATGAAGGAAGACCGAAAGCAAACACCTCCGTCTTGTCCAGATCCTTGGTCGCCTCAGCAAAACCTTCCGCATCCCATACGTCCACGGAGTCATCCGCATAGTTCTGGATATCCGCAGTCAGGATCGGCACCTCGCCCGCCATCGCCTGATACCAAGGGGTTGACCACTGGTTCGCGTAAGCTGTCAGATCATCCTGATACAGGTAAATACACAGATCCTGATAATCCTTTCTGCCCTGATCCACGTTCAGCACGCCGTCGATAACCCACGCGGAGTCGCCGGAGAAATAGTTGATCTCCGCATCGGAAGCGAAAATACGATAGCCCGCGTCCTTCAAGGTCCGCGCCGTCTCCATAATGGTCGGGTAATCCGCGAACAACTGTCCGATCTCGTTCGGATCGTCCGTGCCGAACACCGTCTGGGCAATGTCTCTTCTATAATAGATGCCCGCCGGGGTAATCTGGTAGGAGATCGCTCTCTGAATGCCGTCCGCATCCTGTCCCACATCCCACACATAATCCACGATCTGGTCCGCGTAATCCTGCGCGTTGTAAGGCGCCTGATTCAGATCCTCAAAGTAGCCTGCCTCGTAGAAATCCTCTAACATCTGCGGCTCGCCCACGATGATATCCGGCTCTTTCTGTCCGCCGTTAAGCGCCGTCTGCACCTTAGTCACATAGTTTGCCGGCTCAATCACCACCGTCTCCACCTCAGTGCCGGTCTTTTCCTTATAATACTCCGCGAACTGCTCCAAATCCTTTGCCAGTGTCCAGACTACCAGCTTGTCGCCGCTCGATGCGGGCGTCTCATCCGCCGCACCTGCATCGCCCGTGTCACCCGCATCGCCTGCGTCCGCACTCGCCGTGCCGGAATCCGCTGCCGCACCGCTGTCGGAAGAAGCGCCGTCGCTGCCGCCGCACGCCGTCATGCTAAACACCATTGCTCCTGCGAGCATAAGGGAAATCAGTTTTTTCAGTTTCATAACATATCCTCCTTTTTTGTTTTCCGCTTTTGTTCATATTGCCTTGTTGTCAGCTGATACTTAGATTATAGAATCCGCCTCATTTGGTATAAATGACCCAAATTTTACAAAGGTATCTTTTTTTTAGTAGCAGATTGTATGAATGGAATGCGGCGTCAACATGGTTTCCATTCCGTATCCCGCTTCCCTGACCGTCACCGGCACCTCTTTGTCCGACTTATTTAACAGAACAAGCACACGCTCCCCGCCCGGGTTTAAGAAAGCCGCCGCTTCCACCGCGTCGCTGTAGCGCGTCATGCCGACTCTGACTGCCCCCGGCTCGACGTAGCGGCTGAAATGCCCGATATAATAGTAGGACAGGCGTTTTTCAAAGGTGTCCTCTCCGGGATTGCACATAATCGGCGCGGCACAGAAGTTTCCCACGTGGTTTGGTCCTCCCTCCGCGTCCAGAAACAGGTTCCAGTCAAAGGATGCGCTGACGCCCGCATTCAGATTGCCCATAATATCGTGGGCGTACATTTCCGCCTTCTCCACCTCACCCGAATCCGCAAAGCGGGAATACTCCACACACCCTTCCGTGAAAAACACTTCCTTGTCCGGGTACTGTTTCCGTATCAGCTCTGCCGCCTCAAAATGATCGCCCGTGTACCAGTGCACCGCCGCGCCTCTTACATATTTCTTTGTCCGTTCATCCGCCACGACTTCCTTAAAGCGCTGGTACGCCTCCTCCTTGTTGTGATCCCACACATAAATGCCCGTATCGGCAAATCCCGCCTGCTCTAACGCCGGTCCCAAATAGTCCCGCACAAAGAGCGCTTCCTCCTCGGACGTATAAATGCAGGAATCCCAAGTCTGCACCGCCATCGGCTCATTCTGCGTCGTCAGGAAATCAACAGTTACGCCTGCCTGCTTGTAAGCCTCGATAAACTTCACGAAATACGCCGCCCATGCCTGATAATATTCTTCCTTTAACTTTCCGCCATGGTTCATCTCCCCGTTGGTCTTCATAAATGCCGGGGGAGACCACGGAGCCGCCATAAACGCCATCTTCTCCCCGTATGCCTCCTGCGCGTCCTTTATCAGGGGCAGAATCTCCTTCTCGTCATGGGCAATCGAGAAAGTTTTAAGCTCCTCATCTCCTTCTTCCACATAAGCGTAATTCCCCAGCGCGAAATCACAGCTTCCCATATGAAGTCGTCCCAGATTGTACCGAAGACCGCCCTCACCGAAGTACGCCTGTATCATTTCCTTCTTCCGCGCATCGCTCATACCCGCGTAATTGTGCGCCGCGCTCTCCGTAAATGCACCGCCAAAGCCCCTCATCGTCTGATACGTCACATCCGGGTACACATTGACCACGTGCATACAGTCCTGCATCTCTCCTGCGTCGCACACCGTCTCCTCCCAGAATTTTCCAACATTGTAATCTGTCACATATTCTCTTATTTTTTTCATGTCTTTCTCCTGTCCTTTCTATCTGATGCGGATTTCGATGCGCTCCACCTTCCTTGCCCGCACATCCTCCGCCAGCTTTCCGCTGACATACCCGGCGTCCACATCCGCCTCGTTCTTATTCTTATAGATAAAATGCATCCCTCTGACCGCATACTGCCCCGGTATATAATCCTTCTTCTCTTCCAGCCGGTACGCCACCTCCGTCTCCCCCAGAAGGGTCGTCTCGATCACGCCGTCCTCCGGAATCAGATATGCGGGAATTGCCGGTTCCGGCATAAAGACAAGCTCGCCGTTTTTCACCGCAAACACATGCCGCCCGAACATCATCAGTTTCCACATGCTGATAAACTCGATGGTGGATCCGGAAAGCCTCGCCACAAACCCTTTGCCGTGAATCTTTTCATCGGGGTTTCTGCTGCTGGCGATAAAGGAAGAGTTCTCGTAAATGCTCCTCCCGTAAACCGCCGGGTCGAGGAACGGCACCGCCGCCTTGTGGAAGTCCTCAAAAAATTCCCCGTACATGCCGCTGCGCAGAAGTTCCAGCAAATACTTATATTCCATATGCAGCCAGATGGACTCGTTCTCCAGCCATCCCGGCGTGAAAGCGCACGCCCTGCCAAGCTCGTAGCTTGCCTGCTCCAGAGAATCGTTCACCTTATACATGGACAGCTTTTTATCGTACAAGCCGCTGTTTTTTACGTTCTCATACAGCTCCTTCTTCTTTTCCTGCGGCAGATCCAGCTTCAGGTAGCGGACAGGTCCTTCCAGAAACGCAGGAACCTGCTTTACGCTGAACCCGAGCGGCACGATCCCGTCCGCCTTCTTTTCATAGTCTGTGACCTCGTAGGAGAAATACGTCGGGCAGATTCCCTCCCCGAAAGCGCATGCCTTCTCGATGCCGCGCGCCACGAACGCCTCCATTTCTTTTAACGCGCCCGCCAGCATTTCGCCAGCGTATGTCTTCTTTCTGCCGGAAATACCGTGATAGGTCTTTTCCCAGTAAAGCTCCTTCACATCATTGATTCGGTTCCAGAAAGAAAGGATTTCCCCGTCACGACCCAGACTGTCTTTTTCCAGCCGCACCACCAGCCGCAGTTCGTCTACAAAATCGCCAAGTTCTTCCGTGATTTCCACTTCCTCCGGAAATCTTTCCAGCGCGGCAATCGTATAGTGGAGCATTCTTGAAAGCTCATAAGTCTCCGCCATGGAAGAACCGAACAGCCCCGGCAGTCCGTTTAACGCGTCATACCATCCTGGTTTTCCGCCCTCCATCTCGACACCCATGCCGTAAGCGTCCAGTGCCGCGAACTTCGCAGCACACAAAAGAACCAGCTTTTCCATCAGTGTGACATAGACAATCTCCCCTTCGCCATGCTGCGCGCGCACGAGCTTTTCCCCGCCGTCTCTTTTGCTCTCCTCATCCAATGCATGATACTGGCGGATTCCCTTCTCCGTCTCCGCATAGCGACGGCATCGGCGGTTGATGCGAACCTGTGACCGGAAATAGGTATATTCCTCCTCGAAAAGCATCTCCCGCTCCTTGTCGGGGTAAACCTCCAGATAGTCCTCGATCAGATCCAGATTATAAGTCCAGTGATCGCTCCAGTAGCCCTCCCCGAAGTTCCCGTTTACCATACTGTCCGAGAAGTCTATCACTTGATAAAAGAGTGTTTCCTTCCACGTTTCAAGCGTATCGTCAAGCTTTGCCCACAATGCGCCCGGGGTAAACGGTTTCTTCGTAAACGCCGTAAGCTCTTTTGCCGCCTTCTCGTCCAATTCGGCAAAGAGCGTCTTTGCCTTTTCTTCGTCCAGCCGGTAAGTCAGCTTTTCCACCGCCAGCGGATTGTAGCCGTCAAGCTGAATCAGGCTGTAAAACATCCGTATATTTTCCCTGCCGACAAAGGGCGCAAAGAAAACGTCGCAGCGGCGGTTCTGGTTCACATCCCGAAAATTGCCGTTTCCCTGTGAGAAAAATTCCGGCAGCATGGAAAAATAATTGTAATCCCGCTCCAAATCCCCGTGTTTTCGGGAATAGACATAGTAGAGTTTACTGTTGCCGAGAGGAATGGGACAGCCGCCCCGGAGCATATTGTCCATAAAAGTATAGCGGCAGTAAGTATCGAAATTCTCCGAAGCGGTTTTGGTAGAGATAACGCCGCAGAGTTCCTTGAGCGTACTCTCCGCCTCCGCCTGCTTTTCCTCAAAATAAGCGCCGTCTCTTCTTTCCGCCAGAAAACGCCGCAGACGTTCCTTGTTTTCCACCTGTCCGATCACCTCATAGATCGTGAGCGCCTCACCCGGTTTTAGATTTCTGCCCGCGCCGTAAAAGCTGCACGGAAGAAGGTTCGCCACAGCCTGTCTCTGCCCGTACACACCGGCAAGACCGTCCTGCGCAAAGCGAACCGCCGTCTGGAGCGAAGAATCGTAGGCAAAAACCGCCTCCGGATCAACAACCGGCGCGAGCAGCGTCCCGTCCTCCAGACATGCAAAGGAAAAATTGCCTCCCGCAATCTCCCGCACCGCCGCGCTGTCATCCATACTGGCGCGCACGCGGAAAAACGGCGCGTTTCCTTCCAGATCCTCCGCCTGCATCCATGCTTTTGCCGTCTGCGTCATATTTTTCATGCTGTCCGCGTCCACGCCGTAAGGAATCAGCGCAGGCATCCCATCCAAAATTTCCAGCGAAATTTCCCGCTCATCCTCGTTGGTCACGCACACCTTTCTGACAAGCGCACCGATCTTTTCCCCCGGCAGAATAAAGTATTCCACATTGGTACGAAGCTTCTCCTCTTCATTCTCCTCCAGAAGAGACAGGCTGTTCATGCCAATCTCCATCTCCTGTTCCCACTTTTCCTGCGAAAAGCATTCCGAATAGCTCCCGTCTTTTCGCAAAAAAGTACGAAAGCCCGTCCGTTTCACATTCTGGTACGCCGTGTGGGCGGGATAAAATTCCATGATCGCGCAATCCTTATTGTCAACGCCAAAGCTGACAACCCCCTGCCCTCGGTTTACATAATAGCACCAAATAGGGATACCGTGCAGACCCGCAATCCCCGGCAGAAAGCTTGCAAACGTTGATTTTCTGCCGTAATCCTTCATCCTGTATTTTTTCTGCTCCTGTCTCATACGCCCCTTCCTTTCCGCTCCTCTCAGGGCAGCCGCCCTGACTGTTTCTCTCCTGTCGCACTTTCCTATAAAATAATAAAAGTAGACACCCGTATGAAGGTGTCTTTTGTTATTTTGGTATCTTTTTTTTAGAAACCTATGCCGGAGCTTTGGAGGCGCAGTAAACTGGTTATATAAAAATTTTGCAAATTGGTACTTTTCAAAAAGCCAGTTTGCTATAAGATGGGGATAGTAAAAGTTGGAAAGGCGGAATGCATGATGAAAAACGAGAAATTATTAAAAATTGTATTTACGGGTATCTTCGCCGCATTGTCCTATGTGGTGTTCACCTTTTTGCAGATTAAAATTCCCCTGCCCGGCGGCGACGCCACCTCGATCCATCTGGGGAACGCAGTCTGTGTGCTGGGCGCGCTGCTGCTCGGCGGCGTGTACGGCGGTCTTGGCGGCGCGATCGGCATGACCATCGGCGATCTCTTCGACCCGGTCTATGTGGTCTACGCGCCCAAGACGTTTATTTTGAAATTCTGCATCGGCTTAATCACCGGACTGATTGCCCACAAGATCGCGCATATCAGCACTGAGACCGACACAAAAAAGGTCTACAAATGGTCCTTAATCGCTGCTGTGAGCGGGCTTTTGTTCAACGTAATCTTCGACCCGCTGTTCGGCTACTTTTATAAACTGGCGATTTTGGGCAAGCCCGCCGCGGAAGTGACTCTCGCGTGGAATGTGGCGTCCACCTCCATCAACGCGGTGACTTCCACGATCGTAGCGGTTCTGGTATACAACGCGGTGCGACCCGCGCTGAAAAAATCGGGGTTGTTCTTCACTATCTGATATTCGACCGATTAAAAGCTGCGCCGTTGACGGCTGTTTCGACATATTAACTTCAAGTGTAAAAGAGCGAGAGGTTTACATAACGCATCCTCCCGCTCTTTTCTCTACAGTCATTTTCTATCTCACATCACAATATCATCATTTTCCGGCATCACCACCGCTGCGATAAAGTAGACGAGCAGTCCCATGCCAAGGCTCGCCACCGAGCAGATCGCCCAGATCAGACGCACCAGCGTGGGGTCGATGTTCAAGTATTCCCCGATTCCGCCACAGACGCCGCATATCATCCTGTTGCCTCTTGATCTCATCAGTTTCTTCATATCGTTATTCATGGTGTTCCTCCTTATTAATTTGGTTTCTGCGTTTTGGATTTACATAACTTTTCATTTTCTTCTGCCGCTCGAGTTTACATAACATCTCATTTATTCCTCGAAGGTCACAGTTACATTACCCATATTACAGTTTATATCAAAATAGCTGCTTTTTCCAGCATTCCATGATTTATGCGACGCAACACCGCCGCTGCTGTAACTCCCCACATCGACATTGCCCATGCCGCACTCCACATAGTAGCTGTGGTCGTCCTCGGAACCGGCAAGGTTCATAACGATTTCACCCATACTGCACTCGGCCTCCAAATCTCCCGCTATGGTGCCCGCGACCTCAGCCGCACCCATGCTCACCTCCAAATCCATCTCGCCGCTGATGGAAAGCTCGCTTATACTCAGATGCCCCGCGCCGATCTCAAAATCCGCCGTCCCGGCTGTGATGCGGTCCGCAAGCAGTTCTCCCGCGCCCACAGTGACGCTGATCTCCGCTCCCTCAAAGCCGTCCGCCGTGACCATCCCGGCGCCCAGATTCGCCTTTATCTGCTTTGCCCTTAAGAGGATGCTGTCCATATAACCCGCACCCATATCTATGTCGCACTCCTCAAGCTTACAACCCTCCGGCAGCCACAGATAGACCGTATCGTTGGGACCGTTTCTCCAGTGCCCGATATGGTGCTCCACCTCGTTCTCGATGGACAGTTCACTTCTGCCGTGCTCATTCTCTATGGTATAGTGCGGTCTGTTGGTATTGCCGTCTGCCAGATACCACACATGTTCATCCTCGGATTGCCAGATCACCACATTGCACTCATCCACGTCGATCTCGAGACTGCCAAGCGTTTCCGCCGTGAGCGGCAGCTGTTCCTTCTTCCCTTCCAGCTCCTTCCGCTTCTTCTCCATGGTCTGATCCACCACCTTGCGGACCTCCTCCACACTCTCTATATCCTCGATCTCTTCAAGCTCCTCCAACTCTTCCCAGTCGTCCCTGTCATATCCCGGCGAACGGAAGAAACCGATCCGCCAGTCACCATCGCTATCCATACGCCAGACGAACGGAATACCCTTAATGCTTTCCATCTCCTCCAGTTCCCGGAAGCCTCCCAGCAATCCGCAGACGCCGCAGAGGACAATGCCTACAAGAAACAGAACCAACGCCGTCATCAGACAGCCCTTCGTAAATTTTTTCATGCCTGCGCACCTCCTCTGTGAAATAATCTACGGCACAGATTGACGCATCCCCGGAACAGCGCGGGAATCGCCGTACCTACCACCAGCACCATCAGCCAGACGAAGACCAGTCCGAGCGCCACCATAACCAAGCCGCCGCCAATCAGGCTTAAACCACCAAGCGGCGCGCCAAACAATGCCACAAATCCCGCAATCACAAGCGCAATACCCACTACCGTCATCACGATGCCTACCACCAGAAAAGCGAGAAAGATGCCGAACAGCCCGGCTATGATACCCACGCCGCCGCCAAAAAGTCCGCCAAGCACCCCGATCCAGACAGGGGAGAGCAGTACCGCCAGCACGATGATCAGCGCAATCTGCCCGCCTGTCATAGGTTTCTTCTGCGGTGTGCCCTGCGTATGCCGCTGACCGTTCCCCGCCTGTTGACTGTAAGAGTCATACGAGCCGCCAGATCCGTTTGCCCGCTGATTGTAGGAACCATATGCACCGCCAGCTCCGTTTGCCTGCTGCCCATAGGAACCGTATGCGTTCCCCGCGCCGCTTTCCTGTGCGCCGTTCTGATAGGCTCCGCCGCTGCCCTGCGCCCCGGACTGCGGTTCATTAGTTGACATAAGTTGATTCTTGTTTCTCTGCTCATAGCCGTGGAAACCGGACTCCGTAAACTCTCCTCCGTTTCCGCCGTCAAACAGCCCCGCCTTGATCGCCTTCGCAAGCTCTTCCGGCGAGCCGAGCGCCGCGATCACGCCCGCTTCATTTCCCTCGCCCGCATCGTCGAAGTATTCATTATAGTAAGTGATCGCCTCCTCCCGCTCCGCCGGCGGCACATCCTGCAAGAGCGCAGTCAGTCTGCTCATAAATTCCGCTCTATTCATTCTTAAGTCCTCCCTCAAAAATACTGTTCAATTTGGCAGAATACCGATACCATTCGCTGATATAAAGATTGAGCTGCGCCCTTCCCTTCTCCGTGATCCTGTAATACCGCCGGTTTCTGCCCGCACATTCCATGTCGTAAATCTGCAGGCATTCGTCCTTCTGCAGCCTTCGCAGAACCGGATACAGCGTAGACTCGGAAATCTCTATGACCAGCCGCACCTCCTGCGTAATCTTATAGCCATAGGTTCCTTCCGCCTCATGGGACACAACAGCCAGCACGATAGCATCCAACAATGCCGCACCTGTGTTAAAAACCATGTAAATTACTCCTTTCTTCCTTTTTACATACTTCATCGTCATCTTTTTTCGGAGTTATCCTCCCTTCGCTCATCTCTGTTTTGAACTATAATATTATTTATTCGTGTAATATTATATCTCGTATAATATTGTTTCTACACATACTATATGACATATAATATTGTTTGTCAACAACTATTTTCAAAAAAAGAACCGCGCTTTTTAAAATCGCAACGGTTCTCTTTTTTGTCTTCTATATATAAAATAGTACCTTTTCTGTTTTTTGGCGAAAAGCCCATTGACTCTATCAGTACTCCTTTCTGCCAAATATCCCCGCCGCAACCGGGCAGGACACCGCGAACGCCGCCGCGCCGCAAGCTATCATAAAAATACCGCTCACAAAAATCTGACGGGGCGTCATCTCTCCCGGATACAGCTTATTGATCAAAGCAGTCAATCCCATAAGCATACCGGTTCCGCCGAGCAGGCTTACCACCAGAATCACCTCGCTGCGCTCCTCCCCGCCGAGGAAATAGAGCGGGATAAAAAACGCGCCCATAAAAAGGCTGATCCCGATTCCCACCACAAACAGCATAAAGAGATCTGTATTCCTGTCAAAGGGAAAGCCGTGCAGCGCAACAGACGAAGCGACTGCTGCCGCGGCAAACCCGGTTCCCACGAAAAGCCACAAAAGCTGGCTGACAAAAAAGCTCTTCACGATATCCGTTCTTTTGACCGGGGTAGTCATCTTATATTTCGCCCATTTTGTGGCGCTTTCCTTTCTGATACTGGCTATCGAGTTGAGGGAAAAACCAATCATTACCAGAAGCGCATAGCTGATGATAAGCGTTGGAATGACGTTATCCATGGCGACTACAAAAACTCCCAGCAAAACAGCGATCCCCACAAACACCTTCGCACCCGCAAGCGTCGCGTAAAAATTATTCCGTAAAAGTCCTCTCATATTCTCTCTCCCTTCACTAACAGCAGCATGATCTCGTCCACTGAAGCGTGGTCCGCCACCACTTCCTTATATTTCTGTCTCGCCTTTCCGCCGTCCGCCACCAGCACATCAATCTGCGTATCCCGCTTCCGATATGCCAGAATATCCTCTTTGTCAAGCGTCAGGAACTGGCTCTCCTTACAGCGCAGCACCGCGTATTGATAAATCAGCTCGTCTTTTGCCGCCGTCAGAATCAGTCTGCCGCCGTGAATAAAGGTAATGTAATCCGCCACCTTTTCCAGATCGCTTGTGATATGGGACGACAGCAGGATGGCATGGTTTTCCTCCTGCACAAATTCCAGAAAGACGTCCAGCATGTCGTCCCGCATCACCGGGTCAAGACCGCTCGTCGCCTCGTCCAGTATCAAAAGCTCGGGATGGTGCGAGAGCGCGGCGGCGATTGCCAGCTTCATAGTCATCCCCTTGGAATAGTGTCTGATTTTCTGTCTTGGCGGCAGTTGAAATTCCTCCAGATATTTCCGAAACAGCGCCTCATCCCAGTTCTGATAAAGCCCCGCCATCACCTTCGACAACTGTTTTGCCGTCCAGAAGCCCGGGAAATTATCCCCGTCGAAGACCACGCCGATCTTCTCCCTGATATCGGTATCCCCGTCGCCCATTTCCTTACCGAACAGCTTAACCGTGCCACCGTCCTTTGCCGCCGTATTTAAAATACAGTTGATGGTCGTCGTCTTGCCCGCGCCGTTTTCCCCCACAAACCCGAGAATCGACCCGTATGGCAGAGAAAACGTAATCTCATCCAGCGTAAAATCCGATTTCGGGTACGACTTGGTAACCTTCTGTAATTCTAATATATTTTCCATATGCTCTTTCCTTTCCTTATATAGGTTCCCCTCACTCCGCGTCCTCATAAAACAAAGCCAATATTTTCGTCAGCCTCTCCAACGAAATGTTGTTCGTCCTGCCAATCTCCGCCGCCGCCTGCAGATGCTCTTCCGCAATCCGCTGCTGTTCCTCCTGATATAATTCCCTGTTCTGCGCCGCCACAAAGCTGCCCCTGCCCACCGCGGTGTCGATAAACCCGTCCCGCTGCAGATCCTCGTAAGCCTTCTGCACCGTGATGACGCTGACATGAATGGACTTCGCCAGAGCGCGCATGGAAGGAATGGATTCCCCCGGCTGCAGCTCCCCGCTCATAATCATCGCCTTAATCTGCGACGTGATCTGCTCATAGATCGGCTTGTTAGCGTTGTTGCTGATAATGATCTCCACACTTTTTCTCCTCGCGAATTGTACTTAGTGTACTTATTGAACAAGTACATTATAACACACATTTCTTTCCTGTCAATCCCCAGACAAAAAATAGATTCTCCACTTTCTTCCATAAGACATGTCCCCAGCCGCTGTTTTCGTTTGCGGAATCCGCCCATATTGCGTTTCGTCCTCGCTGGTGCTATACTAAATCGAGCGCGCAGCGCTCGATTCAAACAAAGGAGTTTTTACTCACTATGACGACCGAAAATAAAATCTGCTTCCAGCACGGCATGCGGGACGGCAGTCCCATCGCGCTCGGGTATTTTGCCGTGGCATTCACGCTTGGCATCGCCGCCAGAAATGCGGGGCTATCCGCCATACAGGCATTCTTTGCGAGCGTCCTCAACAACGCCTCCGCCGGTGAGTACGCCGGCTTCGCGCTGATCGCGGCGGGCAGCACTTATGTGGAAATGGCTGTAATGACTTTAGTGGTCAATGCCAGATATCTTCTCATGTCCTGCGCGCTCAGCCAGAAGCTGAAAGCGAACACTCCCCTGCGTCACCGCATGATGATCGCCTACGACGTGACCGACGAGATCTTTGGCATCTGCGTGGCACAGCCGGGATACTTAAATCCGTGGTACGCCTACGGCGCGATTGTCGTGGCGATTCCCGGATGGGCTTTCGGCACGTTTTTCGGTGTGATTATGGGAAATGTTCTGCCGACCAGAGTGGTCAGTGCATTGAGCGTAGGACTCTACGGAATGTTTCTGGCAATTATCATCCCGCCCGCCAGAAAGAGCCGGGTGATCGCCGGGGTTGTTGCTGTCGTCTTTGCGGCAAGCTATTTCGCGAACCGCCTGCCTCTGTTTGACGGCGTGTCCACGGGAATAAAGACAATCGCACTCACTGTCGCACTCGCCCTTGCCGCAGCGGTTCTGTTCCCGACTGATACAAAATCGAGCGTCGGTGCGCTCGATTCAGAGAATGCTTCGCATTCTCCCTAAATGATTTACACTGTCGCAATTTTCTATAAAACAAAAACCGTCGCCTGACAGCCACGGTCACAATCATAAACAAAAGAAAGATGAGGTACATTAGAAATGGAACACAATATCTGGATTTATCTTCTGGTGATGGCGGCAGTCTCCTACCTGATCCGCATGGCGCCTCTGGTGCTGATCCGCAAAGAAATCACCAACAAATATCTGCGCTCGTTCCTTTTTTATGTGCCCTACGCAACACTGGCGGTAATGACATTCCCCGCCATCATGGAAGCGACGCAGACGCCGATTGCCGGTCTCTGCGCCCTGATCGCAGGCATCATCCTCGCATGGAAGGGCTGCAGTCTCTTTCAGGTCGCCGTGCTCTGCTGCGCGGTAGCGTTTCTGGTGGAACTGCTGCCTGTCTTCTAAACAAAAACTTGGCGGCATATCTGACCGCACGAATAGTTAGAATAGATTTACCTTGCCCACCACACCGTCATTGATGACATAGTAAGCCGTGAAATCCTCGGGTTTTACGTAGATTTGCATATTTTCGATGGAATCCTTCTTATAGCCCTTGGCATAATAATGTGCTTTGACCCGTTCGGTCACATCATCCATATTGACCTCGTAATTGCGGTACTGTAAGATGACTTCCGAGTCGATCTCCTTCTTAACTTCCACGTCTGTCGGTGTAACTGCTTTTGTATTTTCCATTGCGCTCCCCTTTCTTATTGATACTCCCAGTTTCCCTAAAACATGTGCAATTCCATTTTCATAACAGTATACCACAATCGGCAGAATGTTGCAAAACGTTTTCCCAATAATTGTTCCGCCGATGATTTTGTGCTATACTCTCTAAAAAGCGATCACGGGAGAAAATTGTATGAAAAATAAAGAGGAAAAAACCAACGCCATCCGGCTGTTGGAGCAAAAAAAACTGCAGTTCAAAGTACATGATTACTCACTGTCCGAAGCGGTCAGCGGCATGGAAGTCGCCGACTATTTGCAGGAAAATCCCGACCGGGTTTTTAAGACTCTCGTCACCGTCGGCAAATCCGCCGCCCACTATGTCTTTCTCGTGCCGGTAAACCGGGAACTGGATTTAAAAAAAGCCGCGAAGGCGGTGAATGAAAAGAGCATTGAGATGATAAAGGCAAAGGAACTGCTGCCGCTCACGGGCTACATCCACGGCGGCTGCTCCCCTGTCGGCATGAAAAAATTCTTTCCCACCGTCATTGACGCAGGCGCAGAAAACTTCGCGGAAATCTTTTTCAGCGGCGGGAAAATCGGGCTGCAGATTGAGACAAGCCTGTCAGAGCTGCAAAAAATCATAAACTTCAAACTGGCGGACATATCCTCTCCGTAGTCCGCCACGAATAACATCTTATCTCCCAGTCCACGTGCTTCTCGAAAACAGAATCAGTATCGGGAAAATTTCCAGACGCCCCGCCAGCATGTCCACGATGAGGAGCGACTTGGACAAAAGCCCGTAATCTCCGAAGTTGCACGTCGGTCCCACACTCTCAAGCCCCGGACCGATATTATTAAAGCATGCCAGCACCGCCGAAAAATTCGTCATCGGAGAAAAACCGTCTATAGAAATCACGATAAAACTGAACACGATAATGAATGCGTAAGCCGCCAGATAGGCGTTCGTATTGTCAAGCACCTTCTCCGTCACCATCTGCCCGTTCACGCGCACCACCTGCACCTTCTGTGGATGGAGAATTTGACGCACATTGCGGCGCAGGCTTTTGATCAGAAGGAGCGTCCTTCCGCACTTAAAGCCGCCGCCGGTACTTCCCGCGCAGGCGCCCACGATCATAAGCCCCAAAAGAATTGCCCTGGAAAAGCTGGGCCACAAATCAAAATCCGCGGTCGCAAAACCGGTGGTCGTCATAATACTTGCAACCTGAAACGCCGCATGGCGGAACGTCTCCCCGATTGTTCCGTAAAGCCCCCTGACGTTCCATGCAATCAACACAACGCTCGCCAGCGCCGTCCCCAGATAAAATCGCAGTTCCTCGTCCTTGAACACGTTCTTCACCTGACGGATCGCCAGCATATAATAACAGCTGAAATTCACGCCAAACAGCAGCATAAATACGGTACACACATTCTGCAGATACGGGCTGTACCCGGCAATGCTGTCGTTCTTGATGCCAAAGCCGCCCGTTCCCGCCGTCCCGAACGCCGTACAAAGCGAATCAAACAGCGGCATACCGCCAATCAGCAAAAAAACCACATTTAATATGGTCAGAAAAACATAGATGAAATACAAAATCTTTGCGGAGTCCTTCATCTTAGGCACAAGCTTCTCCACCTTGGGACCGGGGCTTTCCGCCCGAAGCAGATGCATCGTGTAACCGTCGCTTTTTTCTCTTCCCCTGCCGATCGCCAGCACAAACACAAGCACGCCCATGCCGCCCAGCCAGTGGGTAAAGCTGCGCCAATAGAGATTTCCCATGGACAACGGCTCCACCTCCGGCAGAATGGAAGCTCCCGTCGTGGTAAAACCGGAGACCGTCTCAAAAAGCGCATCCACAAAGCTTGGAATCTCCCTCGAAAAATAAAAGGGCAGACAGCCGAGCAGACTCATCACAACCCAGCTCGCACCGACGCAGACCAGTCCCTCCCTCGCGTAGAAACCTTTTTTCGCCTTCCTGCAGATCAGATACAACAGCGATGCCGTTGCCACTGTAATGACCATACCGGTCAAAAAACCGTGCACCGCCGCCGTCTCCTCGTGAAAAATACTGATCAGCAGCGCCGGAATCATGAATACCGCCTCCACCAAAAGGATCCTGCTGATAAATTTTCCCATCATTCTATAATTCATAACCAACCACCCTAGGACATAAAGATATCGTTCAGCTGATAAATAACCTCGTCCCTGCCCGTCACGATAATCACAGCGTCACCCTTTTTGTAGAAGGAGTCGCCGTTTGGTATTTCAAAGCTGTTGTGCCTGTTAATTCCCGCCACACGGATATTTTTCTTCAGCTTTAATTTTTTCAATGGCTCCTCACAGTGCTTCGTGCTTTCGTCCACGAGGAACTCGATCGCCTCCGCCTGTCCGTCCGCGATCACATTGACCGCCTGCACCGCTCCCGTCTGGTTGCGGATCGCACGCACATACCGCACAATATCATTGCAGCAAAGCTCCTTCGGGCTGATGGTGCTGCCCACAGGCAGCTTATCCAGAATACGGTTGTTGGAAAGCCTGCCAAGTTTCGTGATAATCTGAGGCACCTCCGCATTGCCGCCAATCAGGGAGATAAACAGGTTCATCTCGTCCACACCGGTCAATGTGACAAGCGCGTCACATTCTCCGATCCGCTCCCGCTGCAGAAGGAACTCGTTGCTGGCATCGCCATGCACCACAGTCACATCCGGCAGCTGATTTGCCAGAGAAAGGCATCTGTCATAGTCCTGCTCAATGATTTCCACCATGATGCCGTCCTGATTCAGAAGCTGCGCCAAGTAGTAGCTTAATCGTCCGCCGCCGCACAAAAGCACCCGTTTTGCCTTATGCGTAATAATCCCCATATTTTTGAGGAATACGGTCAATTCTCTGGTAGATGCCGTCACAAAAATCCGGTCCCCCGCCCGCAGCACAAAATTACCGTCGGGGATGATCGCCTTGCTGTCCCGCAAAACGGCGCAGACCAGAATCTTGCATTTCACCACATTCGGCAGGTCATAAAGTCCCACATTGCAAAGCTTGGAATCATCCCCGATCTTTAATTCCACGATTTCCACCTTGCCTTTGGCAAAAGTGTCTCTCTTTAAAAAACCGGGATACTTGATCAGACGTTCCATCTCGATTGCAGCCTGTCTCTCCGGATTGACCACCATGGACAATCCAAACAGATGCCTCATCTCATAAATCTGATCCTTGTATTCCGGATTTCGTATTCTCGCTATTGTATGCAGATTCGGATTCATGCCGTGCGCGATCGTGCAGCAGAGCAGATTTACCTCATCCGCCCCTGTCATCACAATCAGCAGTTCCGCGTCCTCCACGCCCGCCTTGGAGAGCGTCGCCATGGATGCACAGTTTCCCTGCACCGCCATAATATCGTAGCGTTCCTCGCTTACCTCGAGAACCTCCGCTTTCGCGTCAATCAGGGTAATGTCGTGCCCCTCCGCGACCAACTGCCTCGTCAGCGTAGAGCCTACTTTGCCGTCCCCCGCTATTATGATCTTCACTGAAAGTTCCCTCCATTGTAGATTCATTCGCAGTGCAAGCTCGATTCCACTCCGCTTCATCTCGCTCACGGGCTGTCGCCCTATGCATCCGCAATCTGAAAAAATTGTCAGCAAGCTGCCATTTTCCATCTTACGTCTGCGCACTTCTCATTGCCATCGTGTATATTATACCACTCCCATCTCAAAAGGCAATCTTCGGATTAACAACAGAAGACACCCGCCTTTGCGGATGTCTTCTGTCTGTCTGCCGACAGTCCTGTATGCAAAAATGCAGCAGATTTACGTCGGAATCCGCAACACCTGCCCGATCTGCAGATTATCGCTCGTCAGACCGTTCAGCCGTCTGATGTCATCCACGGTGGTTCCGAAGCGGTTTGCCAAAAGCCAGAGTGTATCCCCGGATCGCACGGTATAGTCAAAGTAATCCGACGACTGTTCCGTAGGAATCCGCAGTACCTGCCCAATCTGCAGATTATCGCTCGTCAGACCGTTCAGCCGTTTGATGGCGTCCACTGTTGTGCCGTAGCGGTTCGCCAAAAGCCAGAGCGTATCCCCGGAGCGCACGGTGTAGGCAAAGGATCCGCCGCCCGTGTCAGGCGCCGGATCAGGGTTTGGCACGGGTACATTCTGCCCGATTCCCTGATAGGTTCTGTACAGCGCGTTCCATGTGGCGGGGCCCACAATGCCGTCCGCCGAAAGCCCCATCCTGCTCTGGAAAGCGGCCACCGCCTGTCTCGTCCCCGCGCCGAAAATGCCGTCTTGATCCACTGCCGGGATATCGGGATAGTATTCGGAGATCACATCCAGCAGATACTGCAGCGTGATCACGTCCTGCCCTCTTGATCCCTGCCGCAATACGGAAGATGGAGGCACGGTGCCGATGCCCAGACCGGTTCCCTCGCTGTTAAGCTCCGCAAGTCTTGTCACCGCCGTATACAGGCTGGAAAGCTTATACCATGTGGATTTCCCCACAATCCCGTCCGCCGCGAGTCCGAAAATATTCTGGAACTTCACAACTGCCGCCCGGGTACTGTCCCCAAAGGTTCCGGACGCGTCGGTGATCACCGGTATGGCCGGGTAATTGCGCCTGATGCGGTTCAGATAGGTCTGGATCGCCTGCACGTCCAGTCCCGTGCTGCCCACCCGAAGGGGCGTCCCCGGATAGGAAGTCAGCATATTCGTAATTACATTCGTCTCCACAATCTCCACATCATCCGGGTAATAGTACCGCAGAATCCGAATCGGTGTGTAACCCTGATTAGAAAGCGTAACCGTCCCCCACTGGGACATCCCCCTGCAGGTCGTCGTCGTGCCATTACAGAAGGATGTAAAATAGGGCGCCTGCTGTCCCTGCCTGCGAACATATTCGTTGAAGATCTCGTCAACGATCCTGCTTATGGAATCGTAGATGGGCCTTCCATAAATAAATGCCTGATCGTAGGCGGTGCTGTTCGTAATATCAAACGGGTAACCCTTCGCCCTGTACCATTCCGTGTAAACCCTGTTCAGCGCAAACGTGATGATAGCGTAAATGTTTGCCCGAAGCGCACTCTCCGGCCAGGTCGGATAAATCTCGCTGCTGGCCACATTTTTCACATAATCGGGAAAGGATACCTGCACGTTGGATGCCGCAGCGTCCGGCGTCCCCAAATGTACCGTAATCGGGTTCGGAATGACAACCAACCGCAGCACCTGCCCGGACTCTCCGCCTTGGAAAAAACCTTCCGGCTCCCGCTCCCCCTCCATGGTTACCGCGGGCGCCCCCACCATGACTTCCGTCTGCATCCCGTTCCTTTCCTGTCCCTGCAGCGGGATGAGAACAAGCGGAAGACGGGCCGACTCACCGTCGAAAATCGGAACGTCCGAAACATACACCGGTTCAAATCCTTCTGCCTGTGCAGACACGTTATACGCGACATAGGGCGTGCCTGTAAAATTTTCGTTCTGCGAATAGCTTTTATCCATCGTTTCAAGCGGCACTTTTCCCGTCTCGCCGTTTTCGTCCGTCGTCAGCTCATAAATCCGGTTCTGTTCGTCGTCCAGAACAGTGACCCGTACCCCCTTAAGGGGCAGCGCGTCGTGCGCGGTTCTCGCCTGCATGGTCAGATACCCAATCGCCATAATCCAGCTCTCCTTCACAGCCTCGTTTCAAAATCGCCTATGTTATAGATTATGCAAAACCGAAATTCCCGTACCATTCCCAGCGCTTTCCAAAACTTTCTTACTTTTATATATGACAGCCCCTTTTGCCCGTTCCCACAATCCTTTCAAGAAAGGCAGGCGCTTCCCGTCTCCCGGGATGTCCCTGCCTTTCTTCCGCTTATCTTTTAATAAATTGACTTCTTCTCAATCGTAAACCTGACCGTCACACTGCCTCCGTATTTTCCTGCTCCGGTGACTGTCACACTGCCTTTGTTTTTGCCCGAGGCAATGTTCGCACCATAGCTTAACGTATAATCGGTATCCACCGCCAGCTTCGTGAGCTTATATTTCTGTGCCGTCACCTCATCCTTCACTTTATCCTTCTTCGCCGCAGCGACTGCCGTTTTCTCTCCATAATATACCGCCACATCCGGTTTGACCTGTCCGCCTGTATATATGTTTTGCCCGCTTCCTTCGGACACCACCACATACAGATTTGCTGTGACCAGTTTATCGGCGTAAATGTATTTTCCAAGCGGAATTTCTACAGACGGATCCGCTGTCTGTCTTCCGGCGTAACCGCCCTTTCCCGTCACCTTCACCACGGGTTCCGGCGGCAGCGTTCCAGCGGCATCTGCGCCTGTGGACGCATCCGAAGCCGCCAGCGCATCCGCGTAAGCCTGAATGATCTCCGGCGTACACTTCGTCTCGTCGATGACATAATCCTTCGCCTCGCCCATGCTGAGGGTTTTCTTTCCTTCCACAAGCTTAAACTTGAAATCCTTGAACTTCATGCCGTTTTTCCGCTGCACCTGCGCGCACGATACGCTTACAGTCTGATCCGCAATCACTGTCTTCAGCGAAGCCGGTATGACCGCAAAGGACACCTCCACTTTTCCCGCGTAGTTACCTTTTCCCGTTACCGTCATAAGGGGTCTCTTGTTCTCAGCCGTCTGCGCTGTAGTTACCGCGTTGTTGTTCTTATATTTTACCGTGTAATCCGTGCCCTCACGCAACACCGCTCCCGCTTCGTTTGTGACCGCAAAGGAAAGCTTCGCACCATTCTTGCTGTAAACCGCCTCTGCCCCGTCGCTTCCGGTATGTACCGCCGCGCTGCTATCGCCGCTTCCTCCCGGCGCCGCCACGGTAAGCCTGTCCTTCGACAGTTCCTGCGCCGTGATCCTGAAGGTCTTCTTGAAGCTGCCGGTATAGCCGGACGCGGGCTTCGCCGTGAAGGTCATGGTGGCGGTGCCCTTCTTTACATTGTTCTTATAGCTGATGGTGTAATGTTCGCCGTAGTTAAATTCCTTCGCCGTCGGATTACTCTTTGTCACCTTCGTCGTCAGCATGACTTTGTTCTGTGTCACCGCCTTCCCGGTATAGGGCATGGAGGCACGGAAAGCGTCTGTCTGCGGCTCACCCGGTTTCGCGCTGTCATATGCCTTCACGTCAACGGTATTCGCCGCAAACTTCGCACCCGTGATCTTGAAGGTGACACTCTTCGTGCCCACATAGCCGTTTATCCCCGTAAGGGTCATGGTCGCCGTACCCGCCGCGCGGTTCGTGCCCGCGTAGTCTATGGTGTAATCCCTTCCCCAGACCAGACTTTCCCCGCCTGCCTTTCCGTTCTTCCCGGCTTTCACAAGGAACATATCATTTGCATTCTCCTCCGCTGTGCCGCTCACCGTACCTGCTGCCGTCACCTTATAGTTTTTCTTTGTCGCGGCATCGTAATATCCGGGCGTCAGCATCACGTCCTGCCCCGTGTAGGCAAACGTCTTCTGGTTTTTGCCAAGGGTGATGGTGGCGTTCTTCATCAGCTTCTGCTTTTCGGACACATATACTTTCCGTCTGACTGTCCCCGCATAGTTGCCTTTCCCCGTGACCGTCAGGGTGAAAGCGCCGCTGTAACCCTTGGGAATCGCAGGCAGCACATACTGCTTTCCCACATTCAGCGTTCCCTCCGCTTTCCAGTCTGCGGCAAGGGGATTCTTCCCTGCGTCAAAGGCTCCCTCTCCATCCGCCACGCCGAGCGTCACGGCAAAGTCCGTTCCCGCTTTCATCGCTTTCTTGTATTTCAGGGAGCCGAACGGTTTCTGCTCCTTCGTCTGATTCACCACAAGCTGATCCGTGTATTTCAGGGTAAAACCCGCCGCAAGAGGCGTATCGCCCGCCTGTACGGTCGTTCCCGCATCCGCCGCAATCTGCGCCGGCAGAATCAGGAAGTTCCGGTAAATCGTCTCCGTATAATTTCCCTTGCCCGTAATGACCACATAAGGGCAGTCTTTGGTGAAATGTCTGGTCACATCCGTGAGCTGTTCATCTGCCTTCCCCGGATTTACAACCTTCGCGGTGCCGCCCGTCTCTTTCGGCAGACCGTTCTCATCCAGAGCCACCGCATTTGTATTGTTGACATATTTCACCGTATAATCTTTTCCGGATTTCAACAGGGTCGTGCCGTCGCTGTCATATACGGTCACCGCCGGCTTCTGCGCGCTTCCCGTATAGACCTGATCCGGGATTTCCTGCACGCACAGCTTTAAGCCGTTTCCGTCCTGCGCCGCCGCGGTCAGCCAGCAGGCGTACAGGGTCAGGTCGGACTGCACCGTGTCCGTATCGAAGTTCCACTCTTTCCCTTTGGCAAGGCTCTTATCTTTGTACCAGCCCGCAAACACATAGCCCGGCTCTTTCGCCGCCGGCGTCCGCTGCTCCTCTGTCAGTTCCAGCAGCGCGCCCGACTTGATGCCGCCCTTTCTGAAATCGTCGTAATGTCCCATACCGTCAAAGGTGACCGTATACGCCACCCGCTCCTCCGAAACCGTGAGGATGCCGGGCTTGCAGGTCAGGTTATAATTCATCCCCGCATCCGCGTTAGACGGCTGGATGTAATACTTGCCCGTCTTTGAAACATCAATCGAGGAAACGGCATTTTTTCCTTCTTCGTCCGTCGTGACAGTATAGGAGGGAGTTGTCGTCAGCTTATCCCCGTTCAGAAGCCCCGACGTCTCATAGCCGAAAGCATTCTCTCCCACGCCGCTTTGTCCCACGGAAACCGTGCCGCCGTCCGCCTGCATCAGCACGATCATGTCATTCGCCCGCACGACGGCGTCCGCCTTTGTGATCGTGAACGGGTATTCTTCGCTTCCCGCATAGTCCGGGTCATCATCTTTGACCGATATGGTCAGTCTGTAGCTGCCTGCATCCGCGGGCGGCTTTTCCGCAGCGCTTCCGTCCGGCGCGCCGCCCTGTGCAGGGTATGCCGTGCCGTCCGCCATCGTGCCGCTGTAGTGATAGACGAGCGCAACCTTCTCCGTAATATCCGTACCGTCCTCCGCTTTTACCGCTGCTTTCCCGCTGTAAGAGACGGGGGTGCCGCTGTACACCACACTGTCCGGCATGACGATGCCGGAGATGAGCGCCGCCTTCTTTGCCACCATGGTGACTTTCACGGTCAATTCCGCGTTCTTGTAGTTCTGGAAAGACACCGATATCTTTATGGAAGCCGTTTTGCCTTCTTCCGCCGCCTTGGTGCCATAGGTAAGGACGCCGTTTTTAATGTCCGCCGTGACGGGTGCTTTGGAGAAAATACTGTCCGTATCCACCACCTGCGTGATCTCATAGCCCGTCTTTTTCCCGCAGGCTCTAAAGCTGCCCGTCAGGTCAATTTTCCTGTTTTGCTGTGCCTGTGTGCACTGTTCGGCCGTGACATTTCGCGTCTCCCCAGCGGGAGCCGCCGCCTTGCCGATGGCAAAGGTCTTCGTGACCGTGCCGCTGTAGCTGCCCGTGCCTTTGATGATGACTGTGGGGGCGGCGCTGTCCGTGTCGGGCTGCTCGCAGGCATCTGTATTATTGCGGTAGGATACGGTATAGTCCGTGCCCTCCGCGAGCGTCACCGGGATTCCCGTACCGTTCGTCGACGGTTTCGTGTAGGTCACCGCAGCCGGCTCCGGCGTTTTGGGCGTTCCGTCGTAGGTATAGGCTGCTGTCGGGAGCACAATCTCCGTATTGTCAGCGAAAAGTCCGTAGGTAACCGTCAGAATAATCTCCGCCGCCAAAGTCATGCCGCCGCCCTGACAGGTAACGACCAGCTTCTTATCGCCCGGCTCGGTCATGGTTTGATTCAGCTCACCCACGTTGGTTGTATACGCACTCTGCTCCAGCTTCTTTACGCTGCCGTCAGAGCCGTAATAGGTGACGGTCAGATCGTCAAGAGCGATTGTCTCCCCGCATGTGTATGCGGTTTTTGATTTCCGCACCGTGATACGATTCTGTACATTGTCCGGCTTTTTCCCTTTCTCCAGATAAATACTATAAGAAAGATTTGGTATCGAGCTGTAGACTTTGCCCGCCGCATCATACCAGTGGATTTCTAATGTATTACCCGGCACATCTTCCGGCAGGAGTTCTTGAGATGCCGGCAGATTACAGGGCGTGTAAAATCTTCTAAGGGCATTGCAGCTTGTCAGGAACGCTATACTTTTGCCACTCCCACCCACTTTTACCGCCTTCAAATCAAAACTGCTCAAGTCAAGCTCCTCAAGCGCCCAGCAATTATAAAACATATTACTTGCATCTATCACACTACTCGTATCAAAGCTATCGAGGTTTACTCCCTGCAAAGCTCTGCAATCTTTAAACATTCCTTGCATAGTTGTAACATTTGCTGTATCAAAACCACTGAGATCCAGATCCGTCAGGTTTTTCAAGCCGGAGAACATATTCGTCATACGTGTCACTTTGCCCGTATCAAAACCACTGAGATTCAGCCGTTTAAAGCCTTCGCCATACCCAGTGGAATCTGTAACACCCGAATAAAACATATTGACCATATTGGTCACATTGCAGGTATCAAAACTGCTCAAATCAATGGTATCCATCCCGGCACAATTACTGAACATAGCAGACATACTCGTTACCTGCGCCGTGTCAAAGCTTCTAACGTCAAGGCTTGCCAACTTACTGCAACCGTTAAACATACCACTCATATCTGTTACTTTCGCCGTATTAAAATGCGTCACGTCTAGATCGGTAATCATTTTACATCCATCAAACATGTAACTCATATTCGTTACATTGCTTGTATCCAAACTCGTTACGTCAAGATCGGTAAGTTTTTCGCAGCTCATAAACATGCGCGCCATATTACTTACATTCTCTGTCCTGATCCCACTCACATTCAAGCTTGTTAAGCCGCTGCATCCATCAAACATGCCGCTCATATCCGTCACGCTGCCGGTATGGAAAGCGCTGACATCGAGACTTTTAAGCCCGCCCGTATAACCGCAGCCCGAAAACATCCTCGACATATTGTTTACATGGTCTGTTGTAAATCCGCTTACATCCAAGCTGTCCAGCTTATAGCAACCGTTAAACATGTAACTCATATCTGTTACTTTACTCGTATCAAATTTGTTCAAATCAATTGTTTTCAGTTGTCTGCACTCATCAAACATACGCCGCATATCAGTTACACTGCTTGTGTTAAAGTCGCCAAAGTTAATACTCTCCAAAGCGTAGCACTGCATAAACATTCCGCTCATATTGGTCACCTTAGCGGTGTCAAATCCGCTAAGGTCAATACTTGTCAACTTGGAACAGCCCTGAAACATAAATGAGGCATCCGTTGTCTCCGAAATATCAATCTGCGCTGTTTTTATGCTCGATTTCCAAGATTCCCACGGCGCTCTGCCATAATTACCGGAATCTCCGACAGTCAGTGTGCCAAACTCACCCGTCCCTTCCACCGTCAGCTTCCCGTCCGCATCAATCACCCATGTAATATTCCCGTATTTTCCGCTCGCAATTGCGTCCGCGGGCACCGCCAGGGCGCGCACTTCTCCCATCCCTTCCATGTCGTTCTCCGACACGGAATTATCCGATACGGAGTCCGTTTCTTCTTCCTCCGGCGTGTCGTCCTCTTTTGAAGCGCCCGGCTCTTCCTCCGGGTCGTCTGTTTCCGTGTCTCCTTCATCCGGGTTCTGTGTGTTGTCCCCGTCCGTTTCATCGCCGGGATTCTGTGCATCATCTCCGTCTTTCCCTTCGTCGGGATTCTGTGCGTCGTTCCCGTCCGTTCCATCGCCGGGATTCTGTACGCCGTCCCCGTCTTCTCCGCCGCCGGGATTCTGTGCGCTATCCCCGCCCTTTTCGTCATCCGGGCTCGCCTCGCCTTCCCCCTCTTTTTCCCCGTCGGGATTCTGCGTCTGGTTTTCTCCACCTTCCCCGTCGGGATTCGTCACTTTATCCCCGCCGTTGTCTTCACCCTGCTTCTCCTCTGTTTCTTCTTTATTCTCACTGTCAGAATCCTGTGTTTCCTCTGATCTGCCTTCATCGAAGCCCTGCGTCTGTTCCTCCGCCACAGGCTCCTTCGCCCATACGGGCATCGCGGATGCCAGATCCGCCGTAAGCAGGCTGATGCAGAATAACCCCGCCAGCAGTCTGTGCCTTATGTGTCCCTTCTTTTTTGCGAACTGCATTCTTTCTCCCTCTCGTTTCCTTCCTATTTTGTATCCCGCCGGATTGCGCGATTTACTCCGTTTCATTCTATCCACCCCGTGCAAATCTGTCAAGAAGCAGTCTGCATGCAAGCCGGCATCTGCCGACATCTTTTCGCCGGATTCCGCAAAAAATCAAGGTACTGCTTCTGCAGCTCCTCGGATTCAGATAAATTCCTATAAGCCATACCCCGCTTTCAAAAAACCGTCTACCTATCTATTATACCCTCGTTCCCCTTTCCCCACAATCCAAAAAGCGCCGGCTTTTCCCCGACTTTTCTTTGCGAAAAGTCAGAAAGCCGACGCTCTCATCTTTTATTCTGTTTTCTGAGATTCACATAAGCGAAACCCGCAGACGGCAATCCGCCGTGGGAAGCGGCATCGTCAGCCTCTGCGTTATTCGCCGGATATATGCCTCACAACCGCAGATTACCACTCATCATCACTGGTTTAGCGGATCCCGATCTCCGTATCGGACTCCGTCGTGTGGCTGTGCTCCTTGATGTAATCCACGATCTCATCCAGTTTCGTGAACGCCAGACCCACATAGCTGTCCGCGCAGCCGTAGTAGAGCGCGATCTTGCCGCTCTCGGAGTCGTGAATGGTGGCGCAGGGGAAGCACACGTTGGGAACAAAGCCTCTCTCCTCGTACCACTCCTCCGGTGTCAGCAGGAAGTTCTCACAGCGGTACAGCACCTTGGACGGATTGTCGATGTCCAGAATCGCGCCGCCGATGGAGTACACCAGACCGTTGCAGGTGCCGGTCACGCCGTGGTAGAACAAAAGCCAGCCCTCCGTGGTCTCAATGGGCGCCGCGCCGCCGCCGATCTTGACGGACTCCCACCACTCGCTGCTTCTGCCCATTACATGTCTGTGCTTGCCCCAGTATACCATATCCGGGCTTTCGCTTAAGAAGATATCGCCAAATGGCGTATGTCCGGAATCAGAGGGACGGCTTAAAAGCACATAGTTTCCGTTGATCTTTCTGGGGAACAGCACCGCGTTTCTATTAAACGGAATAAACGGATTCTCGATTCTGGTAAAAGTCTTGAAGTCCGTTGTCTTCGCCATACCGATAGACGCACCGTAAAAATCCTGACACCAGATAATATAGTAGGTGTCCTCCACCTTCACGAGACGGGGATCGTAAGCGTACACCGGCATAAAGTCGTTGCCCTGCTCATCCTTAAAAGGAATCTTCTCCTTCTCAAACTCCCAGTGGATCGCATCCTTGCTGTGCCCGAGATAAATGTACGGTATACCGTTTGTCTGTTCCCCGCGGAACACACCGATAAACGCATCGCCGTAAGGCATCACCGCGCTGTTAAAAATTCTTGCCACCCCTTCCACCGGATTTCTGCCGATAATCGGATTCTCGCTGTAACGCCAGATCGGCGCGCCCGTAAGCCCTTCCGGCTTCTCCTGCCAGGGCACGTTCTTCACAACAGGGCTTATCATCTTTACTTCGCTCATCTTTTCTTCCTCCTTCTGATCACCTTTACTGTTTCGATAAAAACTCCATATTTTTCTTAATAAACTCACACCTTTGCGCCACGCACTCCACGGAGCGGTAAAGGTCTCTCGGCGTGTTGAACACATAGTCCGTCAGCTTGTCGATGGTCGTCGCCGCCACATGCATTCTCGTGTCGCTCGCCGCGTAGTAAATATACACTTCTCCGTTGTCCTTTGCGATCGCGCCGTTCGTGAACACCACGTTTGACACGTCGCCCACGCGCTCCCAGTTTCTCGGACCGATCAGCATCCCGGAAGGCTCCGCGATCACCTTGGAAGGGTCCTTTAAATCCGTGGCAAACGCGTAGATCACATAGCGCAGTCCCGCCGCCGTGTTGCGCACGCCGTGGGCGATATGAATCCAGCCCTTATCCGTCTTGATAGGGGGCGCGCCCGCGCCGTTCTTCGCCTCGGTGATGGTGTGATACCTGCGGATGGAAGTCATCTTCTCCTCATCCACCACCGCGTGGGTGATATCGTCGCACAGTCCGAAGCCGATACCGCCGCCCGACCCGGTCTCAATGAAATCGTCCATGGGTCTTGTGTAGAACGCATATTTTCCGTCCACAAACTCCGGATGCAGCACCACGTTTCTCTGCTGGGGGGAACGCTTCGTCACCAGATTCGGCAGTCTCTCCCAGTTCTTCAAATCCTTCGTCCGCACGATGCCAGCCGCCGCCACAGCCGCGGACAGATCGTTCACTGTCGTGTCCTTGCTCTCGGAGCAGAACACGCCGTAAATATAGCCGTCCTCATGCTTGGTCAGACGCATGTCATATACGTTCGTCTCCTCCGGGCAGGTATCCGGCAGAAGGATCGGATAATCCCAGAACTTAAAACCGTCGATCCCGTTGTCGCTCTCCGCCACCCCGAAGAAAGATTTCCTGTCATTTCCCTCGATTCTCGCAACCAGATAATACTTTCCGTTCAGCTCGATGGCGCCCGAGTTCATCACCGCATTGACGCCCAGCCGCTCCATAAAATAAGGGTTCGTCTCCGGGTTCAAATCATACCGCCATGTCAGCGGAATATGCTCCCTCGTCAAAACCGGGTACTGATACCGATCGTAGATCCCGTTGTAGTCATCTGACTTTATATTTTTCCGCTCAATCAGCTTATTGTATTTCTCTAATTCCACATAATACCGTTCATGCATCATGTCTGTCTTTTCCTCCTTTTTCTTCGACTTATCTAGTCAACACCCCTTCTAATGACTTCCAGACACATCCTCCCGTTATGGTACGGGCACTTCCAAGGCTCCACGATCGGTTTCCCGATGACCGCCTCCCCGTCCTTATCCACAGCCCAGAACCACTCGGAACCGGGGCGTTTGTCGATCACATGCGCCTTGATAAACTCCCACTCGGCTCTCGCCGCGTCGAGATACTCGGTATGCTCCGGCGCAAGCTGGTACCCGTTCAAGAACCCTACCAGCGCCTCCGCCTGCACCCACCAGATGCGGGTTTCATCCACCACACCCTTCTCGCACTCGTTGGCAAAGGACTTGCCGTCAAATGCCACCCGATATACTTGACCGGTTAAGTCAAGTATGATCGGCAGCATTTTTTCTGTGTATGTATCATCCCCTAACACATCCGTTCCTCTTCTGATCAGCCACGCCGTCTCGATATCGTGCCCGTAGGAGTGCAGATCCAGAATGGAGTGCATCTCCCGGTCGAAAAACACTTCCTGCCTGTGCAGCTTGGGGTTATAAATCTTCTCCGCGATGGTGTCGAGAATCCACTTGAGCCGCGCCTTCACCGCCTCGTCCCCGCTGACCCGGTAAAGCTCCGTGTATGCCTCAAACACATGGAGCAGGGTGTTCATCGTCTTATCCGCAATGACGCCGTTCTCGGAGAGTTTGTCGTTCTCGATCTCGTGAAACTCCCTGTCAAACGCCTCCTTGTAGCCGATCTCGTCCATGCACCGCTCCTCGATGATGTGGAACAGCTCCATAGCCGTCTCAAGCGCGCCCTCATCCTTCGACGCGTCGTAGTAAGAGGCGAGCGCGTAAATGGAAAACGCCTGATTGTAAGTATGTTTCGTTGTGTCCTCCGGCGTGCCGTCATAATTTACCGACCAGTACACACCGCCCTTCTCTTTGTCCACACAGTACTTCTGCATAAACTCGTAACCGTGGCGCGCCTCTTTAAGCAGTGACTCGTCCTTTAATGTCATGTAAGCGTTTGCGAAAAACCATGTGATACGGCTGTTTAAGATGCAGCCCTTCACCGCCTTCTCATCCCGTCTCAGCTCGTAGTCCATGTAGCCCACATAACCGCCGTTCACATCATCCCGAAGCCCCTTCCAGAAAGGAATGATGCAGTCTGTCAAATGGCTCTTAATCTCCTCCACCATCATGCTTTGTACCCTCCTTATCCTTCTCCCTTTTTACACATGTCCATATATGCATTTCGCCCGTTTCCAGCTTAATATTTAGCTTAAAACGAGCGAAATAGCTTAACTGTTAATTAAATTATAAGGTAAATTTTTCTGATGTCAACCACCTTTTTAAAAACTAGCATCTTTACTTAAATGAAGCTTATTTTTTGTACATTTTAACTATTTTAACCTTTGACCGACCCGGCAGTCATGCCGCTGTATATCTGTTTCTGGAAGAGAATGAACACGATCAGCGCCGGCAGAAGCGATATGATAACGCCCGCGCAGATCAGGTTATATTTACTTCCCAGCGGACCAACGAAAGTGTAAAGGCTGGTCGCCACGGTAGGCAGCAGCTTCTTGTTCTGCAAGTACAGGTTTGCGCAGTAGTACTCGTTGTAAGTGCCCACGCCCTTTAAGATACACGACGTCACGATAGCCGGTTTCAGCAGAGGCAGAAGGATCTTAAGATAAATCGTAAAGTAAGACGCCCCGTCAATAATCGCCGACTCGTCCAACGACACGCTGATGTTTTCAAAGAACTGGATGTAAATATAGATGGCGATTACATCCGTGCCGCACATCATAATGATGTACCCCGGCAGGGAATTGATGAAATTCAGCGCATCCATAATCCCGTACACCGCAACCTGCATGGCAACACCGGGCAGGAGCGTGGCAAACAGGAACAAGTTCCGGATCAGCCCGTTTCCGGGGAACTTAAAACGGTTCAGCACGTAGGCGAGGGAAGTTCCCACCAACACCGACACGGTCAGCACGCACACAAGAATGATAAGGGAATTGACAAACGCCCTCCCCATGTTTGCCCTGTCAAAAGACTGCAGAAAGTTGTCAAAGTTCAGCCAGCTTACGGGCAGTGTCATCACATTCGTATTCTGATACTCCTCCTCCGTCTTAAACGCCGTGATCACACAGGACACCACGGGCAGCACCGCCACAAAGGAAAAGAACACCAAAGATAAATACTTTAAAGCAATCGCTAAATAATGTCCGATTTTCTGTAATACCGTCATCTATCTGCCCGCCTTTCTAGCCGCGTATCTCGCAAGCTGTTTTTCACGCTTCTTCGCCGCGCCGAAATCCTCATCCTCCGCGTTCCTGAACACGTACTTAAAGAAGAGCTTCTGTAAGATCGTCGCCGCAAAGATAATAAGGAGCAGCACCACCGCCATCGCCGATGCAAGACCGACCTTCTGCTGGGTGTGGGCAATCTCGTTCATGACCACAAAGTAGGTGCCCGTCCCGTTCGCGCCGCTTGTGATAACGTAGGGCGGCTCGAATGCACTCAAAGAACCGGTGATGGAAAGAATCACATTCAGCGTCACGATCGTCTTGATGCTCGGCAGGATAATGTACCTGAACTGTTGGAAGCGGTTCGCGCCGTCGAGCATTGCCGCCTCGTACAGCTCGGAGTCCACCGACATGATCGCGCCGATAAAGAGCACCATGTTCTGTCCGAAATACCGCCAGACGGACGTACCCACAAGGGATATATTATTAATACTCTGGTCTTTCAACCAATAAGGAAGATTGTCTAATTGAAAACCGCACCACTGAAGCACGGTGTCAAACACGAAACCTCTGGTATAGAAAAACTTGAAAATAAAACCGATGGCAATACCGTTGATCAGATAAGGGAAAAACATAAATCCCTTGAAGATATTGCCGCCCTTTACCTTGAAACTTAAGACCGTTGCAAGATACAGCGCCAGTGCAAGCTGCACCACGGAGCCTCCCATGTAATAGAGACTCAGTTTGAGCGCCCCGAAACAGTCTTTTCTGCTGAACACGCTGGCGTAATTCTTCCAGCCCACAAAAGTTCTCTTGCCCACATATTTCATCTTATAAAAACTGAATCCGACCATCTCCCCGAACGGAAGATATGTAAATGTAAATAACAGAACGAGCGGTATAATCATAAACGCAACAATGATAATAGCCTGCTGCCCTTTTCTGCTCCTTGCCCACTGCAGGAATCCTTTTTTAGCTCCCGCTGTATTTGCCTGTGCCGCCATATGCTACCCTCCATGTCAGAGCAGTTTACTGCGATGACCGCGATGGGACGTATGCGTACCATCTACAAAAGCTGTTCTCCCATCTGCGATCATGACAATTTGATGCTCTGGCTCAAATTGTTGGGGCTGCCACTTTTGATTTCCCCTGTGTCAGCCCCGATTAACCATACAAAACCTATAACAACTTAATGAAATACTTCTTTATAAAATGCGTCCGCCTTAATACAGAACCTCAACCCCGCACTCTTCCTGCGCCGCGTTCCACGCAGCCGTCCAGTCTGCCATGATATCATCGTAGCTCTCTGCGCCTGTAGCTGCAGCCTCAACGATTCTCTGCACCTTAGCGTCTCCGCCCTGATTGAAGGAAAGCTCAGACTCGGAGTTCAGCTCGTTCATGATATCTTCCTCGCCGGGCAGGGAAGTTACATTGTTTACCACGTTTACGCCGTCAAATACGAAGGAAGTGGGAGCTGTCTTGGAAATCGGGTAGCCGCCCTCCAAGTCGCACCAGCCGGACTCCTCAACCATCCACTTTACAAATACCATAGCAGCAGCCTTGTTGTCGTCGGAAGCGTTCACATTAATGCCGTAGCAGTAGTCGGGACCTGCCGTCGCATACTGCTGACCGTTCACGGTGATAGGGAAAGGCATGTAACCGATATCGTCCGGATTGTCGCCTGCCGCCTTCATCTGTGCAACCGCCCAGGAGCCGAGCACCATAGCGCCGATCTCGCCGTTGTTGATCATGGGCTTACAACCCTCCCAGTCAGTTGTGGTGTAGTCGTCCTCGATCAGACCCTGTGCCGTCGCATCGTAGAGAATCTTGTAAAGTGCGTAAGGACCTGTGCCGTCGCCGTGATCTTTGAAAGGCTCCGCCTCATGTATGAACTTCTGGTTTAACCAAGTCTCGTCGCCGTTTGTGATCGCGCCGAGGTAACCGTCCCATGCGCCGCCCATTGTCCAGCCTGCCGCATAGTTTGTGTAGAGCGGAATCGCGTCGGTGTTGTCCTTGATTGCCTGTAAAGCCGCGATGAACTCGTCGGGAGTCTTGGGAAGGGACGTCACGCCCGCGTCAGCGAACACCTTCTTATTGTAGAGAACGCCCTGCGCGTTGCCCATGTAACCGATGCCGTAGCAGTTGCCCGCCGCATCCTTCCACTGATCCGCAAAGTTGACATACTCGCTCATCTCGTCCACTGTGCCGTAGGAAACAAAGTATGTAGGAAGCTCAGCCGCGTCAATTGCGGGGATGAACATCACATCGCCCCAGTCGCCTGCGGAAAGACGAAGCAGGGAATCCTCTGCGTAATCCGTGATACCCTCGGTCTCCACCGTGATGCCGGGATACATTTCATTGAACTTGGCAATCAGATCAGGTATCGTGCCATCCTCTTCGCGGTCGGTCTTGTGATGGATGAACTTGATTGTGGTTGTCAGATCCTTGTAGTCCTCACCCAGATTGACGGATGCGTAGGTAAGACCGGATGCTGCCGCGGGAGCCTCTGCCTCCGCGCCGTCGTCCGCCGCATCATCCGCTGCGGGAGCTTCAGACTCCTCCGCCGCCGTATCATCCGCCGCCGGAGCCGCTGCCCCGCCTTCATCGGAACCGCCGCATGCTGTCAGTGACAGGGTCATTGCAGCTGCTAATGTAAGCGCCAACACTTTTTTCAGTTTCATAATGATCCTCCTTTTATTCTCTGGCTCTGTGAGCCGTTAGTTAATTGTTTAACTTTAAATTAAGTATACACAAGTTAAAATTTTAATCATCAATTAATCTTGCAGTTTATATTTCATTCTTGCTTATTTTGTGCTTTTCTTCCATTTACACAATTTTGTACGTCCATTTTTAGCTATTATTACAATAGATATTTTATATTTAGTCAGTGTAAACTTAATTATATAAAATACAATTAATTGTTTTTACCTAATTATTTTATTTTATAAATAATGTGATTCAACAAAAGAGATTGACAGCAATATCTACCTGTCAATCAGAAAGGAGACTCTATGACATTCCGGGATCAGTATGCGAACGCACTTGCCGTCAAAACGGACATGCCTGTGGAAAACGTACCTGCCGCTGCCTATTTCGCCGGCGCCTTCTATGAGCAGCTGGAAAGCTGCGCCGGTCGGATTCCCACCGTGCTCTGCGGCGGCGGCGTGAAGATCGATGAGGCGCTCACGCTCTCCCACGCGCCTTTAAACTGTCGTATGCTTCTCTATACACAGGAGGGCGCGGGAACACTTCTTATAGAAGGACAGCGTTATCCCTTAGAAACCGGCACGCTTCTCTATCTGGATCGCAGCAGATGTGACTTCTCTCTGCTCTCCGATCCGCTCCCGTGGCATTTTATCACTTTTTCGTTTGGGGGGGGGGGCTTTTTCCCGTTCTTGAGTCTCTGGCAGATGTGGATACATTCCTGCTCACACAGTTGGAAAATCACTCTTCCGTGCTGAGAAACCTGAAACAGCTTCTCGCCGGTGAATCCGATGCGGAGCTATCCTGTAAATTGCGGGATGCCGGGCTTTTGACCGCCATTGTGACAGAGCTTTTCGCGGCGGCAACCGCTCCGCCCTCCCCGGAAGAAGGGCAGAAAAAATGCGCCCCCTATCTGCGGGAGCTGAAACACTATATGGACAATCATCTGGAGCGTTCCCTGAAACTGGATGATCTGGAAAGACACTGTCATATGAGCAAATACCGAATCTGCCATGAGTTTTCCGACGCATTCGGTATGCCGCCCATCAAGTACATGAACAAAAAGAGGATAGAGGCAGCGGAAAACCTGCTGCTCTCCACAGAAAAGAAGGTGCATGAGATCGCATTGGAGACGGGATTTGAAAACACAAACCACTTCATTCATCTCTTTAAAAAGGAATATGGCACCACACCACAGGCATACAGAGAGGCGCATCAAATATGACGCGCCTCATTTACACTATCCTTATATACGATTCTGCCGTCCACAATGATCACGCCCTGTCTGTATGGCTCCCCGGAAACCTTGCGGATCAGATTCTTCACGGTCTGTTTCGCCATCTCCGGCATATTGACCTCGTAGGTCGTAATGCGGATATCGCACAGCCCCGGCGGCTGGTAGTTGTCATACCCCACCACGGAAATATCCTGCGGCACCCGGTAGCCGCGGTGTTCCAGCTCGCTGACCAGGTTTGCCGCGGCAACGTCGTTGTTGCACACAAAGGCGGTGGGCATGTCTTCCGGCAGTTTCCACGAAAACCCCACATCCGATCTGCCCGTCTCCTGATTTCTGTCCTCGATCACCCAGTCTCTCCGCAATTCCAGACCGTGCTCGCTCAAGGATTTCACATACCCAAAAAAGCGGTCCGTAATGGAATCCGTGTAGTGCACATTTCCCACGAAGGCGATCTTTTCATGCCCCAGATCAAACAGATAGTTGGTCATCCGGTACATACCGAAATAGCTGTTGGAAATCACCGAATCGTAAACGCCGTTCCGATCCACAAAATCAAGAAGGATGAAGGGCAGATCGATCTCCTCCATCAGCTTTTCCATATATGGCTTCTGCAGCCTGCCTATAATGATAAGCCCCTCCGTCTTTCTCTCACCGAGAAGCCTTGGCATAACCAGCCGGTCCTCATCCTCCGCCTGCAGCACCTCCAGCATGGTGAAGCACCCCTGCTGCACCGCCGCGGTCGCCACCTCCTGATACAGATTCCAGTAAAAAGATTCATATTTCGCAAGGAAACGATCCGAGACGATCACGCCGAACGTATAGCTTACGATGTTCCCGGAACGCTCCCTGTATTTGGCGGAGGCGGACTTATAGCCCATCTCCTCCGCCTTTTTCTTAATTTTGACGCGAAGCTCCTCGCTGACGCCCTTCTGATCCGAGAGCGCCTTTGATACCGTCACCGTGCTAACCCCCATCACCTGCGCGATATCCGCCATTTTCACTGCTTTTGCCATAGTATCCCCCATATTTACTCACATTTTAAGTAATTAACTTAAATTATAAAGTAAATTGTGCGTTTGTCAACCCAATTTACAAAATACCGGCTGTTACAGAATACTGTTCTGATAAAGCTGATAATACAGTCCCTTTTTCGCCATCAGCTCCTCTGCATTGCCCTCCTCCAGAATCTTCCCGTCGTCCACCACGAAAATGCGATCCGCCTTCCGGATTGTGGAAAGTCTGTGGGCTATGACAAAGGATGTTCTTCCCGCCAGCAGATGCTCGATGCCCGCCTGCACGAGAAGTTCCGTCTTTGTGTCTATGCTCGAGGTCGCCTCGTCCAGAATCAGTATCTTCGGATCTGACACCATCGTCCTCGCAAACGCCAGAAGCTGCTTCTGCCCGGCGGAAAGCCCGCCGCCCCTCTCGGAAAGTTCCGTGTCATACCCTTTTTCCAGCTTCATAATAAAGTCATGTGCCTTGACCGCTCTCGCCGCCGCCTCGATCTCCTCGTCCGTGGCGTCCAGCCTGCCGTAGCGGATATTTTCCCGGATCGTACCCGAAAAGAGGAAGTTGTCCTGCGTCATGACGCCCATCTGTTTTCGCAGGCTTTCCAGCGTAACCTCCCGCACATCCCGCCCGTCGATTCTGACTGCGCCGTCAGTCACCTCGTAAAAACGGCTGATTAGATTGACTATGGTAGTCTTTCCGGCTCCCGTGGGACCGACCAGCGCGATAGTCTCGCCAGGCTGAATCGTAAAGCTCACGTCGTCCAGCACTTTCACCTTGTCGTCATAGGAAAAATCCACATGGTCAAAAACCACTTTCCCCTCGATCTCCGGCATCTGCGCTGCCCCCGCGCCGTCCGCGATGGAAGGCTCGGTGTCCAGAATCTCAAAGATGCGCTCCGCCCCGGCAATGTTGGTCACAAGCTGGTTATAAAAATTGCTGATGTTGTGGATCGGCTGCCAGAACATATTCAGGTATGTGCCAAAGGCGATAAAGGTGCCTACCGACACCGCGTCCACGCCCAGAATCACAATGCCCGTAAAATAGAGAAATATACAGCCAAGTCCCCATGAAAAATCAATCATGGATCCGAAGGAATCGCTCATGCGCACCGCGTCGAAGAAGGCGTTCCTGTGCTCCGCCAGCAGCTCGTCAAAGGTGTCCTCCGTCTCCTTCTCGGCGTGAAAGCTCTGGATGATGCGGATGCCCGCCATATCCTCGTGGATAAAGGCGTTCAGGTTTGCCGACTTCTTCCGGAAAATCTGCCAGCGCGGATGCGCCTTATATTCGATATAAAAAGTTGCCGCCGCCATAAACGGCAGGGTCAGCAGGGACGCGAACGCAAGCGCCGGATTTTTGCAGATCATAATCACGATCACGGCAATCACCTTGAGACCGTCCGGCACAAGCGTGGTCACACAGTTGGAGAGCACATCCTTTAAGGAATTGATATCTCCGATAATGCGGGAGAGAATTTTTCCCGTAGGTCTGCTGTCGAAAAAGGCAAAATCCAGCTTCTGGATATGGGTGTACAGTTCCTGCCGGATCGTCAAAAGAATCCGGTTGCACACCTTCGCCATAATGTACATCCGCAGTTTCACGGTCACCACCAGCGTCAGATTGACCGCAAGCGCGATCAAAAGCAGCCTGTACAGTCCCCTAAAATCATTTTGACCAATATAGTCATCTATGGCGGACTCCATAATCAGCGGGTTTGCTAAGCGCACCGCAACGCCATACCCCATAACCGCAAGCACCAGAATAATCTGCCATTTATACGCAAACAGATAGCCGAGCAGCCGCCTTAAAGTCTGCACTTTGCTCCGCGTCGTGCTCTGTTCGTCATCCTTATACGAGTTGAAGGGCATCTGTCTCACCTCCCGTCTTTGTCTTCCCAATTCCCGGATGCGCCGTCGTTATTTTCTTCGCGTCCGCTTCTACCGCGGGTATTTCGCCGTACTGGGACAGGTATGTCTCATAGTACAGACCGCGTTTTTGCAGAAGTTCCTCGTGGGTGCCCCGCTCCGCGATAGCGCCGCCCTCCAGCACGAGAATCTCATCCGCGTGACGCACCGCGCTTATCCTGTGACCGATGATGATCTTTGTCATACCCTTCAGTGTGCGCAAGGTCTGCTGGATCACCTGCTCCGTCTCCGTATCCAGCGCGGAAGTAGAGTCATCCATCACAAGAATCGGATATTTCTTGGAGAGAGCGCGCGCTATGCTGATGCGCTGCTTCTGCCCGCCGGACAATCCTACGCCCCGCTCGCCGATCACCGTGTCATACTGCTTCTCCATCCGTTCAATAAAACCGCTCGCCTGCGCGTCCACAGACGCCTTTCGCACAGTTCCGAAATCCAGATACCGTTTTTTCCCAAGCTTGATATTGTCGCCAATAGTATCCGAAAACAGAAAGACATCCTGCATCACAAAGCTGATGCTGGTGCGCAGCTGTTCCAGCGAAAGCCTGCGGATATCCACATCATCCAGATAAATTGTACCGTCCGTGGCGTCGTACATGCGCTGTAAGAGCTGGATAATCGAAGTCTTTCCCGCTCCCGTCGTCCCCATAATGCCAAGGGTCTTTCCCGCCTCCACGGTAAAGGTAATATCGTGCAGAATCTCATACATATCCGCCTTGTGGAAAGAAACATGCTCGAAACTCACTTTTCCCCGTATCTTGTCTATCTTGACCGGTTCAGTCACCTCTGTAATCGCAGACGTTTCCCTATATATTTTTCGTATCTTTTTGTTGGACGCCACCGCAGAGGAAAAGCTGTTGGTCAGCCACCCTAACATCTCCATGGGCCATACGATGTTCGTGGAATACTCCACAAATGCCGTTAACTGCCCGATCGTCATTTCTCCGTCGATCACAAACCGTCCGCCGACCAATAAAGTCAACAAAGGCAAAACTGTAGTAATCACTACAAAAACCGGATAATAACGTACAAGCACCTTAGACTGCGTCATGTTCAGGTCATAGTAACGCTTGTTGTGTGAGAGAAACTTATCGATCTCGAAGGATTCCCTTGCAAACGCCTTGACCGTGCGCACACCGCCCAGATTTTCCTCCGCCACCGTGTTGAGAACCGCGTTCTCCTCGCTGATCGCCTCGTAGACCGCGCCCAGCTTCCGCTCCATAATCACCGCCACGGCGCCGCACAAAAGCATCGCCGCACCGGAAAGTAACGCCAGTTTCCAGTTGATCGTGAACATACACACGAGAATAATGCCTGTATGATAAAAGACTTCGATCAAGAGCATCCCCACATAGCCCACCGCGTCCCAGATGTGGTCGATGTCCTCCTTAACCCGCGCCATCAGCTCTCCCGTATTCGTCCGATCAAAAAAATCCGCGCTCAAAGACTGGATATGCCGGAACAGATCCCGCCGCATATCCCCTGAAATTCTCGCGCCGTTCTTGTCAAAAGTGTACTCCTTCACATACTGGAAGATACACCTGCCAAGACCCACACTCAGAAAACCGAGCAGCAGGAATTTCAGTTCCCCAATATTCCCGCCCACGATCACGTCGTCCACCACATGCGCCGTCAAACGTGGCGCCACCATATCCAGCGAGACCGCGATCAGAAGGGACAGTACCGCCCCCAGATAGGAAAAGCGGTAATCCCATATGTAACTTGATACTTTTTTCATATCTGATACCCCCTGTGTCACTGCGATAAGCAGACTCGAAATGCTTCGCATTTCTCGTTCGCGTTGCTCGTCATAAGTTGCCATAGACAGTCTTACATGCAAGCATGTATCCTGTCTCTGTCATCTTCTAATTCTGCTTATCGCGCAAGAAAGAGGCTGCGGTAATAAAATTACCACAGCCTCTTAAAGCCTAACGCATTTAACTATCGACCAACAGGGTCAACAAGCCCTGCCCCAGCCGGTTTTTCTATATGCGGAGGTAATTCCATGTAAGGTCACTCTATGCAGTTGTGTATTTCTATCGACTGCAACATTCACACTGTGTAAAAACATAAGATTACCTCCTTTCCGAAATTTTTGTTAACAGTTACTTTTGCCATCTTAGTACATATGTTTTTCATTGTCAAGAAAAATTTATTTTTCCATCTTCCAGAAGTACGCGCTGTAAGCGGGAAGGGTGCTTCCGCCGCCGAAGTCGTGGTCCTTTCCAGTGATCATATCCACCGCCATGCCGCAGCCCGCGTCAAAGTGAGCGGTGTAGTCCTCGCCGTCCGCGTTGATCGCCACGAGTACTCTCTCATCGTCGCACTTACGCTCGAAAATACACTGCTTGTTGGTCAGCACCACCGAACGAAAATCGCCGTAGTTGAGCGCCTTGGACGCTTTCTTTGCCTCTGCCAGCTTACTGATCCACTCACTGAGCTCATTCCACTCCGGCTCCTCAAAGCAGGCGCGCAGCGCGGGATCTCCCTCGCTCTTATTCGCCTTCGCCCCCCACTCGCTGCCGTAGTACACGCACGGAATGCCCGGCATACCGAAGCATAGCGCATAGATGAGCGGCAGATGTTTTTCGTTGGTCAGATTGCTGGCAATCCGGCTCACATCATGGTTATCCACAAAGGAGAGCAGATGCTTGCCGCGATAGAGACACCAGTTCTCCGGACCAAACTGCCGCAGCAGGGAATGGTTGATCTCAAACATATTCATGCTGTTAAAGCTGGAGAACAGCCCCTTGTAGCACTCGTAATTCGTGGAAGAGTGCAGCATCTGGTCGTTCACCATCTGGTTGTAGTCACCGTGGAGCATCTCGCCGAGCAGATAAAACTCATCCTTAAGCCCGTCCGTAAACGCCCGGAGCCTCCTCACAAAATCATGATCCAGACAGTACGCCACATCCAGACGCAGACCGTCGATGTCAAATTCTTCCACCCAGCCCTTCACGCTGTCCAAAATGTGATTAATCACATCCTCATGGCGCAGGTTCAGCTTCACCAGATCGTAGTTGCCTTCCCATCCCTCGTACCACAACCCGTCGTTGTAGTTCGAGTTTCCGCCGAGATTGATGTTGAACCAGCTCAGATAAGGGGAACGCTCTCTGTTCTTCAGCACATCCTGAAAAGCCCAGAACCCTCTGCCCACATGATTGAACACACCGTCCAGCACTACCTTGATGCCGTTCTCATGCAGATTTGCACACACTTCCTTGAAATCCTCGTTGGTTCCCAGACGGCAGTCGATGGTGTGATAGTCCCTCGTATTATAGCCGTGGGTGTCCGATTCAAACACCGGGGAAAAGTAGATCGCGTTGATCCCAAGCTTCTTCATATGGGGAATCCAGTCGTTCACCTTTAAGATACGGTGCATAAGCTGTCCGTCGTTCTCAAAAGGCGCGCCGCAGAACCCCAACGGGTATATCTGATAAAATACACTTTCAAATGCCCACATAATATCCTCCTCAATATCTTGTAGTTTACCACGAACCAGTATACCACTATTTGCCGTTCCACGTCAAACAGGTTCTGTTCTTTCTCATCTCGATCCGGTTGACCAGATAGGTTTGCCTTATTCCAAACCAAAAACCGTTCACCGACTTTTCCACAATTTTTACGCCCTAAATTTTTAAAAGTAGTCCAAAATCGACTGAGAAATCCCCAATTTCCACAAAGTTATCCACATTGACAGCGTCGTCATTTCCTGTCGAAAGCTGTTCCTTTTTTTCGCAATCTGTCTGTCATTTTCGGTTTTTTCTATCATCTTTTTGTCGAGACGCCTCATTTCCTGCCGAAATAGTTGACTGCTTATGTAATATTCTTAGGTAATTGCGAAACAAGTTCGCAATCTTGATTCCAACAGGGAAAAATTGGGT
>CAJURQ010000002.1:75757-336423 GCA_910588955.1 uncultured Lachnospiraceae bacterium | reverse complement strand
GATTCAGTATTTGGTTTTGAGGGTATGTGCCCTTAAGGTTCCGCGAAGCCAGTGCGGAACAAGTTTATCGTTTTCCTCGATAGCTCAATGGTAGAGCACGCGGCTGTTAACCGCGGGGTTGTAGGTTCGAGCCCTACTCGGGGAGGTAAGAGCCGCAGACGTAATGTTTGCGGTTTTTTTATGCAATTAATTTGAAATTTCCCTATATAGCCATCTGCCCCCGCACATGTTATACTGGAAAAAAGAAAAATAAAAGGAGGAAAACCATGCAGTATCGCAGACTTGGAAAAACGGAGTTACTGGTCAGCGAGGTCGGCTTTGGGGGCGAGTGGCTGGAACGGCACAACTATGAGGAGTGCAAGGCTATGATCGACCGGGCGGACGAGCTGGGGATCAATATATTGGATTGCTGGATGTCAGAACCGAATGTCCGCACGAAAATAGGAAAAGCTCTGGAGGGCAGGCGGGATCGCTGGTACATTCAGGGGCATATCGGTTCCACGTGGCAGAACGGGCAGTATGAGCGGACCCGTGATGTGGACAGGTGCAGAGAGGCTTTTGAGGATCTGCTGGCGCGTCTGCAGACGGACTACGTGGATCTGGGCATGATACATTTTGTCGATCAGGAGGATGACTGGGAAAACGCGATGAACGGACCGTTTATCGAGTACGTGAAGGAACTGAAGGCGTGCGGCAAGATACGCCATGTCGGCATGAGCACGCACAATCCCCTTATGGCGAAAAAGGCGGCACAGAGCGGGATGGTTGAGATGATTCTGTTCAGCATTAACCCGGCGTTTGATCTCCTGCCGCCCACGGATAATCTTGACGATTATTTTGCGGAGGAGTATGCGGACGGATTTGGCGGCATTGACCCGGCACGGTCTGAAGTCTACAAGCTCTGTGAGCAGAATGATGTGGGCATTACCGTTATGAAACCCTATGCCGGAGGCAGGCTGTTTGATGCGGCGCGGTCTCCTTTCGGCGTTGCCCTGACGCCGGTCCAGTGTATCCATTACTGTCTGACCCGTCCGGCGGTTGCGTCGGTTCTGGCGGGATACGATACGCCGGCGCATGTGGAGGAGGCGGTGGCATATGAGACCGCTGACGCGGAGGAAAAGAATTATGCCGCGGTTCTGGCGAAAGCGCCCCGTAATACGTTCGGCAGGGGAGAATGTACATACTGCGGACATTGTAAACCCTGCCCGAAAGAGATCGACATTGCCATGGTAAACAAATATTATGATCTTGCCGTTATGCAGGGGGAGGTTCCCGCCAGTGTGAGGGAGCATTATCTTGCGCTGGAGCAGGGCGCGGATGCCTGTATCGGCTGCAAGGCATGTGAAAGCCGTTGTCCTTTCGGTGTGAAGATCGCGGAGCGGATGGAAAAGGCGGCGGCGCTATTTGGGCAGGAAAAGTAATTTTGTACTGACTTTATATGAGAATTAGAATATAATAAGAGTAAAGAAGTAATGAGTATTGAAGTAGTTAGTTCTAAAAGCGGAATGGGGACCAAAATGGGTAAGAAACGTAATGAAAGTAAGAGAGATAGAGGAATTTCATTGCTTGTTTCTATCGTTTTGGTCTTTTTTGTTCTGGGTATTATCGTCTTTTCCGTATCCCACAAAATTATGACGGAGATGGCGGCGTCAGCGACGCAGAATCTGAATGAGAGTCTTGACCTGATTAAATGTACAATAGAAGCGATTCTAAACAAAGAGGCGGAGTATCAGCGGCTGATGGCGCAGTGAATTGCCGCGATGGAGAGCCCGGAAGAGTATGTCCTCAACTATAAAAAGAGCGAAACCATGGTAAAACTCGGCTTGATACGGTCGGGTGAAACGGTGGGCGTGTGCAGTATGGGAGAGGCGTTCACGGAGGAAGAAATGGACTTTTCGGCAGGGGGAATGATCGACGGACTGCCGGTGTCCCAGTCTTACTTAAACTATATGGGGACGTGGGCTTACTGCATCAAATGCCCTGTTATAAGAGACGGACAGCAAATCGCCACGCTCTATGTGGAATATATTTATGACACCTTTGACAAGTCGCTGCCGGAGGGTTTTTACAATCAGCAGGCAATGCTCTATATTATGGATGCGGAGACGGAGCGGTTTGTTTTAAAACCTAAGGGCATGGGGGAACGGAGCGCGGGTCATCTGAACCTGACGGATTTTTACCGTGCCAATGATATTCAGGAGGAAGGTCTTCGGGAAGAGGTGGAGGACTGCCTGAAACACAATAAGAACATTATGTTCTACCATGATATCAGAAATAAGGATGCGTTGAATTACATGTGGTCGGTAAATGGCGGCACGATTTATCTGATCGGCTATGTGCCGATCGAGGCGATACAACAGGAAGGCAGGACTGTCAATCAGAATATTTTTATAGTGGTTTTTGTTATGCTGACCGCTTTTATCCTGTGCTGCACCTTATATTATCTGAACCAGAGGCAGAAGAGTAAACTTCGCAAGGAGCGGGAGGAGGAGAGAGAGATCAGCAACCGCAGGCTGGCGGAGGCATTGCAGGCGGCACAGATTGCAAGCAATTCAAAGACCATGTTTCTCTCCAATATGTCCCACGATATCCGCACGCCGATGAACGCGGTACTGGGATTTACGACGCTGCTTGCCAGAGATGCAGAAAACCCGGAAAAAGTGCGGGATTATACGAAGAAGATTATGGCGTCCGGGCAGCATCTGCTCAGTCTGATCAACGATATTCTGGATGTGTCTAAGATAGAGAGCGGCAAGGTCGTTCTGAATGTGGAAGAATTTACTTTAAACGATCTGGTGTCTTCCGTGGATGCGATTATCCGCCCGATGGCAGAGGTGAGATCACAGAAGTTCTCAGTGGAAGTGACGGGAATCAAACATGAGTTTCTGCTGGGCGATGAGACGCGAATTAACCAGATTTTGATTAATCTGTTATCCAACGCTGTCAAATATACGCCGGAAGGAGGCAGCATCTGGTTTCGGATTATTGGTCTGAAACAGCGATCCAATCAGTTTGAGCATATCAGGATCGAGGTGCAGGACGACGGATACGGTATGACGAAGGAGTATCTGGAAACGATATTCGATGCCTTTACGCGGGCGGAAAACAGCACTACCAATAAGGTGCAGGGCACGGGGCTTGGTATGGCGATCACCAAGAATATTATAGAGCTGATGGGCGGCACGATTGACGTTTTCAGCGAGGTGGATCATGGCAGCTTGTTCAGGGTTGAATTGGAGTTTCGCATCCCGGAGGGACAGGCAGACAGGCAGTTCTGGGCGCAGATGGGCATTTCGCGGATGCTTGTTATGGACACGGATGAGGAGACTTGCGGAAATATAAAGACGCTCATGGGCGATGTGGGCGTGGAGGCGGATTTGGCGCACAGTATGCAGGAGGCTTTGTCTCTGCTGGAAAATCATGCGGACAGCTATCAGGTGGTGCTGCTTGGCGGAAATGTCGTGGAGACGGATGCGGCGCAGGCGATCAATCAGATTCGGGAGATGATCGGGGAAACGGTTCTTGTTCTGGTTCTGTCGGATCACGGCAAAGAGGGAGCCGTTGACTTGAATCAGACAGAGAATGTCGGCGTTCTGCTAAAACCGTTTTTTGCGTCGGCTTTCAAAGAAAAGATACTGGAGATGAGGGCAGAGCCCAAAAGTGGCGGGGAGTCTGCGGCGGAACCCGGGCAAAGTATGACAGGGCTGCATTTTCTGGCAGCGGAGGACAATGAGATTAACGCGGAGATCCTGCGGGAAATTCTTGCCTATGAGAATGCAGGGTGTGAGATTGTGGAGAACGGTCAGCTTGCGGTGGAGCGGTTTGAGAGGGCGAAGGAGGGCGAATTTGACGCGATTCTCATGGATGTGCAGATGCCGGTTATGAACGGTTATGACGCTACCAGAGCGATCCGAGCTTTGGAGCGTGAAGACGCGCGGACAATTCCGATTATTGCCATGACAGCGAACGCGTTTGCGGAGGATGAAAAGGAGGCGCTGGATGCGGGCATGGACGTCCATTTGGCGAAGCCGATAGACATAGAACTGTTAAAGCAGGTAATCAGGCAATATACAAAGCATACAGATGAATGATTATGAGAAATATATACACATAATATGGTATGTATGGCAGTGCGCTTGGACTGCAATAAAGTAATATTGGAATTAAGGGCTAATGGAGGTTATAGTGTAAATGTGCAGAAAGAGCGGTTTTAAGAAATGGGGACTACTGTGCCTTGCCGGAATAACGGCTTTCTCTATATCGGCGTGCGGCGGGATTGACAGATCCGATAATAAGCTGATTGTCGTGGAGGATAAGAAGGATCGTGAAGTAAGTCTGTTCAGTCCCATGGAAAAGACGGAAGCCAATGTGGAAAATGTGGCAAGAAGCGCGGCAGACAAGACGATTATGCTGGCGGAGGAAAAGCTGGGTGTAAGTGTAGGCTATGTGACATATACAGCAGAAGACTATCAGGATAAGACGTATGATGAGGTGACGCGGGACAGGGCGCGCAACGATATGGATGATATTTATCTGCTGAACCCGGATACGCTTCGTGCGCTGGGGGAAGAGGGAAAACTGCAGGATTTGTCCGGGCTGGACTGCACTAAAAATCTGCGGGACGTGGTAAAAGCGGCAAATATGGTAGACGGAAAGCTAGTGGCGATTCCGCAGGAGGTAGTTGCCTACGGTCTGTTTATCAACAAAGAAATGTTTGATAAATATAACCTTGCCCTGCCGGAGACGCCGGAGGAATTTTTGGAGTGCTGCAGGGTGTTTAAGGAAAACGGAATTGAGACGCCAGTGGGCGCCAACAGATGGTGGCTGGAAACATTTGTGCTGGCGCAGGCTTACGCGGATTTATACAACGGCGGGAACACGGAGGCGGAGATTGCGGCGTTAAACAGCGGGGAAGCCAAATACAGCGATTATATGCGTCCGGGATTTGTATTTTTGCAGGAGCTGATCGACAAGGGATATGTGGATGCGGAGAAGGCTCTTGTGAGCGAGGCGATCGAGGGAGAGGGGGCGGATTTCCTTGCGCAGAAGACGCCAATTGTTATAGCATACTGGGGGGCGGCGAACACGGAGACCGCATATGGAAAGACAGACTTTGAGATGCAGGTCATTGGATTTCCGAGCAGCCGGGGGCAGATGCCGGTTATGCCCATGACAGGCTTCGGCGTGGGCACCAATGCCGAGCATGGGGAAGACGCGCTGGCAGTTCTGGACATCATGCTTTCCGATGAAGCCTTGCAGATTTACGCGGAAACAAACCGGGTGATCTCCCCGTCTAAAAATGTGGAAGTCGAGTGTGTGGATCCGCTGAAACCGCTGAACGACAGGATTCAGAAGAATGTGTACGTGCTTGGTTCCAATGCGGGTATGGATGTGGAGCAGTGGGGGAACACCTGCCTGATCGTGAGGGAACTGCTGGGCGGCGCCACGGTGGATGAGTGCATGGAGATGTTTGACCGGCTGCAGGAAGAGGCGTTGCAGAAAAACAGGTAGAATGGGATAAAAGTTTTGCGCAGAACGGGGAAAGCATGAAAAAAATATACAGCGAATTTATACTGGGGGATATGCGCGCATGCTACGTGCGGGACGAGGAGACGGGGAGCGTGGAGCTTGTGCTGCTCCCGGCGGATATGGTTTATGAGGTTGCTTACCGGGAAAAGCCGTACCCGGATTCCCTCGTGCAGGTAAAGCTTGCCGGGGACACGTATGCGGGCGGCTACGCAGGCGGCAGAACCATGAGGCAGAGCGCGTCTGTGATTTCGCTCCGACTGGAAGGGCAGGAGGTAATGTATGCGAGTGAGGTTCAAAGGAATGAAGCCGGTGCACTATGCCTTGCGGCGGATTGCCGAGAGATAAAAGATACGGGTGGGAACGGCGGGACAGTGATCTGCACGACGCTGACAGACGGCAGGGGCTGTCGCTATCGGCATTATCTTGAGTGGAGAAAAGGGAAAAAGAGCCTGCTTTCCTGTACGGAGTTTGAAAATGCATCCGAGGAGGCGGTTGATCTGGAAATGCTTTCCAGCTTTTCTCTGGGTGGCATTTCTCCCTTTGTGGGAGCGGATGAGAGCGGGGTGATGAAACTACACCGCATCCGAAGCGTGTGGAGCATGGAGGGAAGAGCGGAGTCGCAGCTTTTGGAGGATTTGCAGCTGGAGCCTTCATGGGGAGGTCACGCGGTTCGCTGCGAGCGGTTTGGACAGGTGGGATCCATGCCGGTGAACGGGTATTTTCCCTACGCGGTGATGGAAGATACGAAGTCTGATATTTTCTGGGGTGCGCAGCTTTGCCACAATGCAAGCTGGCAGATGGAGGTTTACCGCAGGGGAGACGACGTATCTCTTTCCGGCGGGCTGGCGGATTATGATTTCGGACACTGGATGAAACGGGTGGAGCCGGGAGAAACGTTTGTGTCTCCGATGGCGATTTTATCTGTGTGTAGGGGCGCGGAAGTAAATAACGACGGATTAACTTCTCGAGCTTCACTGCGTGAATCTCGGGGGGAAGCTCGGCTAGATAGGATTTCCCAGAGGATGACAGCGGCTCTGGACGGGATGGTGGACGCAGGACCAGAGTCTGAGCAGACGCTCCCCCTTATTTTTAACGAGTATTGCACCACATGGGGCTGTCCTTCCCACGAAAATATAAGCGAGATTCTGGAAACTATTAAGGACAAAGGCTTTTCCTATTTTGTGATTGATTGCGGCTGGTACAGGCAGCAGGGCATTCCGTGGGATGTGGCAATGGGCGATTATCATGTATCGAAAGAACTGTTTCCGGAGGGGCTTGACAAGACCGTGGACGCCATCAGGGCGCATGGCATGAAACCGGGTATCTGGTTTGAGATTGACAACGTGGGCGAGAGGGCGGAGAGCTACCAGAAAACGGAACATTTGCTTACAAGAAACGGCAGAGCGCTTACCACTTCCATGAGAAGATTCTGGGATATGCGGCAGGAGTGGGTGCAGAAATATCTGGAAGAGAGGGTGATCGGCACGTTGGAGAAGTACGGCTTCTCCTACATGAAAATGGACTATAACGACACGATCGGCGTGGGCTGTGACGGCGCGGAGTCTTTGGGTGAAGGGCTGCGGCAGAATATGGAGGCATCGCTTGCCTTTATCCACAAGGTGAAAGAGAGGGTTCCCGGTATTATTCTGGAAAACTGCTCTTCGGGCGGGCATAAACTGGAGCCGCTTATGATGAGCGAGTGCAGTATGGCTTCCTTTTCGGATGCCCACGAGTGTGAGGAGATTCCGATTATTGCGGCGGCGCTGCACCGTGTGATCCTGCCGAGGCAGAGTCAGATCTGGGCGGTGATACGGGAGAGCGATTCCCTCAAGAGAATTGCGTATTCGATCGCCAATACATTTCTGGGGAGGATGTGTCTGTCGGGGGATGTGACGAAACTGACGGAAGCCCAGTGGGATGTGATTGACAGGGGAATTGCTTTTTATAAAAAGGCGGCGCCCATCATTAAGGACGGATACAGCAGACTTTACGGGTCGAAAGTGGTAAGCTGGCGGCACCCGGAGGGCTGGCAGTGCCTCGTGCGGACACAGGGCGGTGTGGAGCATGAGCGGAAGGACGGGCTGCTTGCCGTATTCCACAGCTTTGACGGGGAACATGACGGCGTCTTGGAAGCGCCCCTTCCCGCGGACGGGAAATACCAGATTGAGGAAGTTTACTCTGATGCGGAGGCGGACGTCGAGATTGCCAACGGGAAACTGGCGTGCCGGATCCCGGAGGATATGCGTGCCGTGGCGGTTCTTGCGCGGAAGGTCTAACTGCATGAAATAGAATGGGGAAACAGCGGTAAATCCGTGTGACAGGCTTACCGCTGTTTTATTAATCTCTTATAATTGTAATTCGCCTTTGCTGAGTTTTTCCGTAAACGCTATAAACGATGGAGCAATGACTTCGCATTCTTCAAATTCCGGCTCTGCACCCCGCACAACGGAACCATCCTTCATAGAAATCGCATAATAAGAGTAGCAGCCTTTCACGGACATGATGATGGGAAGGTGGTTTTCCCAGAAAGCTTTGATCCGGGCTTCCCACTCGGTATCGCCAGCGGCAGATGTAAGGCTGATCTTTTCCCACTCATTCCACTGGAAGGCGTCATCGCTTTGTGGTTCAAAATCATTCGCGCATAAGAACCAGACGGTTTCTTCGGCATTCATCATACACTTGACTGTTTTGATAAATTCCAGCCATTGTTCAGGGATATTTGTGTATCTGGCGGTTATTATATTTGAAAGGTAATCGTTTCGATTTTCATACAATGCAACCTGCCAGCCGTTTTCTTCCATATGCTTTATAAAAGTATGTAACATTTTCGCAATCCTCCATGCGGTTCGTTTTTGTGACATAATTAAAATTATAGCATACTCTAATATAAAAAAATATCCCGTCATGTTATTTTCCCCTTGCCAAATGCCGCGAGGTATGGTATTATATCATTCGTTAAGGCTACATGAAGCCTTTCGTCAGGCTCCATGGTCAAGCGGTTAAGACATCGCCCTTTCACGGCGGTAACACGGGTTCGATTCCCGTTGGAGTCATCGGTCGGAAGATCGGTAATAATTGAATATGGCGCAGTAGCCAAGTGGTAAGGCATGGGTCTGCAACACCCTGATTCACCGGTTCAAATCCGGTCTGCGCCTCTCTATGTGAAGTGGCTCAACTCCTTGTAAATGGGGTTGAGCCTTTTCTATTACTTTTCAGGAGGTGCTGCGGCATGAATTACGGGCAGTTTATCACAGAGATTCAAAAATACTATGATTTGCGCGACAAGGGGTTAAACAAGCAGACAAACCGCTTTTTGTTTGCATTTACCAACCGCTTTATAGAGAACGTTTCAGAAAAGGAAGCTGATGACATATTGTTTCAATTTTGTAAGGAATATGTCGATGAGAAAAAATTCTCAGATACTGACATGCCGGACCGTCTGCAGTTCCTTTTCCAGAAACTGTCTGATATATGGATTATTTTCCTCACTCAATGTAGGTTGGAACGCCATATAACGGCATTTCTGATACGATTCGCCGTCCAACGTAAAGGTATATCCCATGACACATTTCGGGTTGCAGTCATCGGGATTGATGAGCCGTTTGCAGGCGGATGTCTTCTGGATTTCCTTTTTAACCTTTTCGGGCAGGGTGTCAAGAAAACTCTGGTATTGGTGTAAATGTTCTGGATAAATGCGCAGCTTCATTCCCGATTTGCGTGATACGAATGTCGCCAGAGTTCTTTTGCTGCTGTTTTATACATAAGACACAACATAGCCGCTCTTTTGCAATTTTATATCACACGTGCAGTCATTTTCTGTCAGATACTTGTCGATTTGCTTTACAAAGTCACGAAAATTTTCGTCAACCGTTTCCATAAACATATCAAAATTTTCGCTCATAAGTCCCCCTCCGTTTTCACAACTGTGCATCCCATTTTATTTTGTGCAGTTTAGCGTTTTGGATTCATTATAGGGCTTATTCTCAAAGTTTTCCTTTCTATCCATGCACGAAAAAGGGAGACGGCTGCTACAGGGGCTTGACAGGTTGGTCTACCGGGTGTAGACTTGAAACATGGTTTACTGAGAGTAGACTACAAAAACTGAGGAAGAGTATGCAGAACAATATATGCGCAAAATCATGTGAATGTGGAAAGGAGACACAATGGCAGAGTACAAACTGGGAGAGGTGGAGATGCGTTTCGCAAATCTGATCTGGGAAAACGAACCGTTATCGTCGGGAGAACTGGTGAAGTTATGTGAGAAGGAACTGGACTGGAAAAAATCTACGACGTACACGATTCTCCGCAGAGTCTGCGACAGAGAACTTTTTCGTAATGAGAACGGAACGGTGACTTCTCTTGTCAGCAGGGAGGAGTTTGAAGCTGTGCAGAGCAAGCAGTTTGTGGACGAGTCGTTTGGCGGCTCTCTGCCGAATTTTCTGGCTGCGTTCACATCGAGGAATAAGCTGTCGGAGGAGGAAATCCAGAAGCTTAGGGAGATTATTGAAAAGAGCGGGGGGAGGGAATGAAATGTATTTATTTTTAATGGTATTGTATCGCGGTATGATAGCGGGCGGGATTGTGGTGGCGATTTTGCTGCTGCGGGTACTGCTTAAGCACGCGCCGAAGATATACAGTTATCTTTTGTGGGCAATTGTGCTTTACCGTCTTTTGTGCCCCTTTACTTTCGTATCACCGTTCTCATTCCTTGGAATTTTCGGAGAGACGGACGGAGCGCAGGTACAGATTGCGGAGGTGCAGTCTGCTGTACAGGGTGTTACTCTGGCGGAGGAGAGGCAGGGAGGACAGCCGGATGAGACTGCGGTGCATACAGAGCGGAGGGAAAGGGAAGTTCGACTGTCGAGAAGAACGGTTTTGCGGATTGCGGCTTATGTCTGGGCGGCAGGGATGGCGGCAATGTTCCTGTACGGGGCGGTCAGCCTGTTTCTCTTATTCCGCAGGCTTAAGGGGGCGGTGCGGCTGCGGGACAATATTTATCTGTCGGATTATGTGCCCACGCCTTTTGTGATCGGGACAGTGCACCCGCGGATTTATCTGCCGTCCTCTTTGCAGGAGAAGGAGACGGATTACATTATTTTGCATGAGCGGACGCACATCCGCAGAGGCGACCATATTATGAGAATGTTATCGTTTTTGACGTTGGCGATATACTGGTTCCACCCTCTGATTTGGGCGGCATATTATTTATCCGGGAAGGATATGGAAATGTCCTGTGACGAGGCAGTTATGCGAAAGATGGGAGAAGATATCCGAGCGGATTACGCGACTTCTCTGCTGAATCTGGCGACCGGCAGGCTATTTTCGAGCGGCACGCCGTTGGCATTTGGGGAAGGTGACACCAAAACGCGCATTAAAAATGTCATGCGCTGGCGTAAGCCGAACCGTGTGGCTGTGGGGATTGCTTTGGCGGTAATTGCGGCGGCGGCGGTGGTTTTTGGCACTGATCCGTGGAGGGCAGAGGCAGGGGATGCGGAAACGGGGCAGGCTGCCGGAGCGGAAAATGAGGAACTGCGGCTGGCGGCGGATGCATGGGCGAGGGCTGTCTGTAACCGTGACGGAAATACGATCGCGAATCTCAGCACGGCGCAGATAAGGGAACAGCTGGAAGAGGAGGCGCTTCTGAGCGGAGAAGAGGGCAGTTATGTATTTGGCTGGTCAAGCCCTTGGCCTTGGGACGATGAGCAGGATTACCGCATCGTGGAGTGCACGGAGAGCAGGACAGCAATTTTATATTATGCATGGACGTCGGACCCTCATGTGACGGTGTGGCAGGAGATTCTGACATGGAATCGTGAAGGCGGCGAGTATCAGGTCGTCGCAAGCAGTTTGCGTTATCTGGATGGCATTTCCGACAGCGACAGTTTTGCGCAGGCTTATGGCGAGGGTATCAATGGCACGCCCATCGACTATCTGGCAAACGGCGCGGGGGAGTCGCTCAATGAAAATGCGCTGGAGAACAGGGAATACTATCAGGAGTATGAGGATTTATTTGCGCCGGAGACGGCGGCGCGGCGTCTTTTGAATTTATCTGAGGAAGAGGGGCAGTCGGCAGTCGCGGTGGGCAGCAGGCAGCCGGACGGCAGTGTGGAAGTAACTGTTTCTTTTCCGGCGGACGGTGGAAATGCAAAGGTGAAACTGGTACAGCCTTACGGGGAGGATGGGATTTGGGTTGTGCAGGATGTAGAGTGAAATTGCGTACATGAAATATGATTGAAAAAAGCCGGTTCTTCGGGAACGGCTTTTTTGTTTTGGCTGCAATGGACAACATTTGTTGTTTTTTCCTAAAAAACAGTTGGAAAGATTGGTAAATAATACGGGACAATGTTGCTTGCGTAAAATGTTTGCTTTTACTATAATAAATATAGACATTTGCGCAAGCGGTTGCGCAGGTACGTTTTAAGGAAGGTACAAGTGGGTAGTACAGCAAAGATGGGAGGAAGACCATGAGGAAACAGGTAAGACAGTATTTGCGAAGAAGTCTTTGCGGCGTCCTGAGCGCGGCAATGATTCTGACAGGATCAGCCATTTCCGGTATGACTGTGTATGCGGCACAGCCGGACGTGGAAAACGAGGGGGGGGGGCTGACGGATCCTGTGGATGACAGCACGGATGTGACGCCGTCTGAAGGAAACGAAGATGCGGTTCAGAAGCCTGACGAGGGCAGCAACCCTGCGACGGATGGTGAAAACAACGAGGGTGATGATGATTCCAATCAGGAAGGTTCGGATGACCAGAATAAGCCGGGTGATGATACGACGACGCCCGGAGACGACAGCAGTGATGATAGTTCCGACGGGAAAGATACGGGGAATGAAGATCAGGAGGCGCCCGATGATGAGGAAGTGAAGGATCCTGATCTGGAAGATAAGGATGATGAAGACGACAGCAAGCCTGTGATTAAGAAGAATGACAAGGGCTTGATGGCGGTGAAAAGTGCGCGTGCCGATGGGGCGAAACAGTTTTATTTTTATTGTGAACCGTCGGAGGATGAGACGGAGTCATTTGAGCTTGGAGCTGAATTATGGAGTAATGCAGGCGGCAGCATTAGTACGACCTCGACTTCCATGACAGAATGGAATGATCAATACTATATAATGGAGCAGGTTGAAGGTTTTGCAGGTTGGTATACGATTGACTTGACGATTTCAGATGAGGTAACAGAATCCGATAATACGGTTTCTTCCAATGCGGGATTCAATATCCATAAGAAAATATCAGGAGAAAGTACAGCGACTAAGGCAGCTAGCTTTGACGCATGGAATAATAGGGCACTTTATGAGGAACTTTTGGGGGACAGCGTAGTATCTTATGCGGTGAAAGATTGGAAAGGTTATGCGAAAACCAGTGATTCTGACATGGTTACTGCCATTATGCGGCAAGTCACGCTGCATATATATGATGAAACAGGGATACCTTCAATTGCAGTTAAAGAAGGCGGTCTTTCCTATGTCGACAGTGAGGGTACTCTGCAGGACTGTACAGTGAGTGCGGAGGAATCTTGGGCGAAGCGTTATGATTTCACAGCGGATGACGAGGGGAGCTGCTGGTATAATCTGACGTTCGTTGTTCCGGAGCAATTTACATCCGGAGAAAAACTGGAGAATGTTCAGTTATACACAAAGTCCAAAACAGATAATAGTTACGACTGGAAACTGAATTTTGCCGGAGAGGAAAATACGGAGGGCGCAGTAGATTGTTCTCCTGTTTTTGAAGGCAGGGTTTACTACAAAGATGGCACTTTCTATAAAACTACAGAAGAGGCTGACGGGATAACACTCGGAAAGCTTAAGGAACTTCTGGCATCGGATGACGTTAAGAAGATCACGGATAAAGGTGAGACGGGCTATACAGAATCGACTTGGACTGTATTTAGCACAGCGTTGGCAGAGGCGCAGGCAGCGGAAAGCGATAACAGCGCGCAGCCGGATACTTTTACAAGCGATGCAATAACGACAGCCTACAACAATCTGCAGGACGCGATGAAGGCGTTGGTGTCATTGAGCGCCGATGTAACGTTCTACTACTATGTCGGTGATACAGAAGATGAGATCGGTCTGTATTGCTGGGATGGAAGTACAGACAAAAAGAATCTGACGACTACGGCAGTTGAGGCAAACTGGAATGTGGGGAGCGACGGCAAGACATACAAGATGACAGAGGTGTCTGGCTATGCGGGCTGGTACAGCATTCCTCTTTCGTTTATGAACAGCGGTGCCGACGCGGGTTTCAAGATTTATACCAAAACGGCGGGTACCGCGTCAAATGATGCACAGAAGGTACCGTTAGCTACATACGATGAAACCGAACAGTCCGAGATCTATGGCAAACTGGCTTCCGGTGCAAACGATACATTTGCGGTCAAGGGCGGCATTGGATACGAAGGTGATAAGGCTGCGCAGATTATGCGGAACGTTACCTTCTATGTATACAGTGAGGAGGTAATTCCGGCGATTCAGTTAGACAATAACTCGGCAGCAACGGAATTGTCTGTGATAAATGAGGAAGACGGCAGTATTACGAAACTGACTCCTTCCGGAAAAGACAGCAGCAATAACAATGTGTATGAATTACAGCCGGTAACAGATCATGAAAACTGGTATTCACTGGTATTTTCCGCACCATCGGAGTTTAAAGAAAATAGTAAGAAGATAGCCGGATTGTTTGAAAAGAAGAGTGATGGCAGTTATGGATGGGTGATGGATCTGGTGGATGAAGTGCCGGCAGAGAGCGAGGACTGGAAATTAGGCTTCACCCCGGTTTTCGACGGCAGACCTTATTACAAGGACGGCGAGTTTTACGCTTCGTTTGAATTGGCAGACAAGGTAACGTTATTACAGTTAAAGGAATTATTAGCCTCAGAGAAAATAACAAAAATCGTAGGAAACGGTGAGTCATATTACACGCCTGAGACATGGACGGCATTCAGCACGGCAAAAACGCAGGCTGACAAGGCGGTAAGTGACAATGACTCGAAAGGTGACGATTATGCGGGCGATGATATCAAGGCGGCGTATATTACCCTGAGCAAGGCAGCAGAGCTTATGGAGCCTCTGGTTGATGAGGCGGTTACCCTGTATTTCTATTCTGATGCATTGAAGGAATATACGGATTCGGCGACAGAGGTACATCATCTGTATATGTCAACATGGAATAAAGAAAAGATTGCTTCCAGCAAGGAAGAAGTCAAGCTTTCTCAGGGAACATGGGATTATTCGGCATATGTGTTTGATGAGGTGACAGATGAGGCTGTCAATCTGGGCTATGCTGACTGGTATTCCATACCGGTAAAGGTGATTAAGGCAAATGACGGAGAGGACGGAGACGGCTTCATTATTCAGACAGGTAAAGCGGTGACGGCGGATAACACAGTGACGCACACTGCGCTTGAGAGCGATACTGGACTGATTAAGATAAGCTATTGGGAAAACGCTGACATTTATACGAAGCTTGTGGCGTTGACGGCAGGCGGTAGTATTGCGATCAAGGATGGAAAAGCGTTTGATTCGATCAAGGAGGCAGAGGAAGCGGCGGAAGCAGACAAGATCACCATTGAAAAGCTGCAGAAGCTTGTAGACGATGCCAAAAAGTTGAAACAGGAAGATTACAAGAAAGGCTGGGAAGCATTCCAGACAGCGCTCACTGCGGCGGAGGCAGTCCTGAAGGCAGCGGCTGACGCGGCAGATGATTCTACGAAAACAGCCCCCACAGAGGAAGAAATTAAGAAAGCTTATGATGATTTGAAAGCCGCGATAGATGAACTGATTTCCAAGGATGCGGTGGATGCCACGGTAAATGTGAAACCAGTTGCTTTGACAGACGATTTCATCACCGGTGCCGATCTTTCTTCCTACATATCACTTAAAGAGAGCGGAACCGTATTTAAGGACGAAAATGGCAAGCCCCTTTCCGATGCGGCATTTTTCAAGTACCTGCGCGATGGCGGTACAAACTGGGTGCGTATCCGTATTTGGAACAATCCCTATGACAGTAGCGGCAGAGGTTACGGTGGCGGTAACAATGACTTAGAGAAAGCGAAAAAGATTGGTAAGCTTGCAACGGATGCAGGTATGAGAGTGCTGATCGACTTCCATTACTCGGATTTCTGGGCGGATCCGGCGAAACAGCAGGCGCCCAAGGCGTGGAAAGCGCTTGGATTGTCGGAGAAAGAGGAGGCAGTATACAACTATACATTGAATAGTCTGAATGCGCTCAAGACAGCGGGTGTCGATGTCGGGATGGTGCAGGTCGGAAACGAGACCAACAATGCGATCTGCGGGGAAAATTCCAGAGAGAATATGGCGAAGATTTTCAACGCGGGAAGCAGGGCGGTAAGGGCGTTTGATCAAAACTGTCTCGTGGCGTTACATTTTACGAATCCCGAGAAAGGCAGCTATTATACGGGATGGGCAGGGGATCTTCGAAAGTATGAAGTTGACTATGACGTATTCGCAAGTTCCTACTATCCGTTCTGGCATGGAACAACATCTAATCTGGAAAGTGTACTGACTGATGTTGCAGAAAAATACGGTAAGAAGGTTATGGTCGCGGAGACGTCATGGACGACGAGCTGGGAAGACGGAGACGGACATGAGAATACCGCGCCGAGAACGACGCAGGATCTGGATTACGATATTTCCCTGCAGGGGCAGGCGGATGAGATCCGTGATGTGGTCAATGCAGTGAACAACGTGAACAAAAGCCAGCCGGGCAAGGCGATCGGTGTATTTTACTGGGAGCCGGCTTGGATCTCACCGTACTATGTATATGATGAGGATGGCAACGCCGATGATAAGCTGGTGAAGCAGAATCAGGAAGCTTGGGAGAAATATGGTTCCGGCTGGGCGGCAAGTTACGCGTCGGAGTATGATCCCGATGATGCGGGCAAGTGGTATGGCGGCAGTGCGGTGGATAACCAGTCATGGTTTGACTTTGAAGGAAATGCGCTCGCCACGGCTAAGATTTACAGCTTGATAAGAACCGGCGCGGTAGCGGATCTGGCGATTGCCAGCATCGGGTTTGCGAAGGACCAGAACCCACTGGAGGTTCCGTTAGGCACGGAAATTGTCTACCCGAAGGCAGTGGCAACTTATAATGACGGCTCTACAAAGGAGCTGGACGTCGAGTGGGATAAGGACGAGACAGACTTAGTCAATACGGATAAAGCAGGCGAGTATGTCGTACACGGAACTGTGACGGAAGGTGAGAAAGTATATAAGCTGACGCTGACCATTAAAGTAATAAGGGCTGCTGCTGCGAATATCCTCGCGGATCCCGGGTTTGAGAAAGGAATCACACATCCGGACTGGAAGGTAGAGGGTACGGAAAACTGTATAAGCAGTGGAGAAGCGCAGTGGAAAGAAAATCCGAGAAGCGGCGTTTATGCGATGAACTTTTGGTCACAGGATCCGGCGGAGTTCAGCGTATCGCAGACGGTTGCACCTGAGACAGGCATTTATACTTTCGGTGGCTATATTCAGGGCGACGGAGCAGGTACGGAAGATGTACAGTATGCTTTTGTGGAGGTATCCGGTGCAGACGGTAAGCTGAAATTCCGCAGACAGACATCGTTTACCCTGAACGGATGGCGGAATTGGAGTAATCCGGAGATTACGGGAATTGAGATCTCAGCGGGGGATTCGGTGAAGGTCGGCGTAACGATTGCGGCGACAGAGACAGGCACGAACGGCGTGTGGGGAAGTCTGGATGATTTCTATCTCTTCGGCACGCACACGGTATCTGTGGCGGAAGGCATCGAGCACGGCAGTGTGGAAACAAGCGTTGTGAGGGCGGACAGCGGTGAGAAAGTGGCTGTGACGGTTACGCCCGATGAGGGATATTATCTGGATACTATGACCCTTTCCGGTGCGAGCATTACGGCAGAGAACTGGGATAACATACTCACAAGCGTTAACGGTACGGTGGCTTTCAAAGCGGCGGCAGAGGGCACGACGAATGCGGCGGTGCTCACATATGCGGCGGAGACGGCGGAGGCGAAGAGTGATACCTTTACCATGCCGAACGGCAATGTGATTGTCAGCGCGACATTTAAGAGTGTCTTTGGAGATACGGCGGAGAAGGTTGACTTAAACGCAAAGGATGAGGCAGGCAAATATTTGGTGCAGGTCAATGCAGGTGAGAGCACCGCTCCTGATGGTGAAAACCCGATTCCGGCACAGTTCCATACGGGCAAGAATGTGACGCCGGAGGTGGAACTGTCTTACAAGGGCTATAAGCTGACAACGGCGGATTACACAGTATCCTATGCGAATAACAAGAACATTACCACGGCGGACAGTATGGCAAAGATCACGCTGACGGCAAAGGGCGATAAGTTCACCGGTACAAGAGAGATTTTATTTGAAATCAAAGCGGATACTAGAAAAGAATTTAGCGCGAAAAAGCTGAAAGTAGTGTTTGAGGCTTCAGATAAGAACGGCAAGACAGATAAGGCGGCTCAGGCTGTATACTATCTGGGCAAGGAGAAGGAGATCGAGCCTAAGATCAGTCTGTATCATATAGCAGATGATATACAGGATGGAAGTAAGGCAATCCCTTCAGACCAGTATAAGGTGTACTATCAGAACAACAAAAAGATCGGTAAGGCTACGCTTGTCGTACTTCCGACAGATACAGCGCTGAATAATCCGGACGGTTACAGAGAAGGGTCGGTTACTGCGAACTTTACAATTGCGAAGTGCCCTGTGAATCAGGAAAATATGACAGTGACTATTTCCTCGACGGCGAATTATTACACGGGTAAGAAGGTGGAGCCTTCGGTAACCGTGAAATATGAGTACACAGAACAGGATGGCAATAAGAAAACTGTCACGCTGGCGAAGGGAACGGATTACACGGTTTCCTGCACGAACAATGTGAACGCAAACGTATACAAGAACGCAGAAGGGAAATATGAACCGATCAACCCGAACAAGGTATCTACGGTCAAGATCACTGGTAAAGGGAACTTTACAGGAACAAGGACAACTGTGGATCTGGTGCAGCCCAACAATAAGCCCGGCACAGATAAATTTACGTTTGAAATCCGACCGAGAGATTTGGGCGGATTAGGTGAAAATGCGTTGACGGTAGCGGATCTGGCGGAGAAAACAAGTGCGCAGGCGCTTAAGATCACCGTGAAGGACGGCACGAAGAAGTTGGCAGCGAGCCAGTATGAGATTACGGAGATCACGCGTACTCATGACAAGGATGGAAATGCGCTTGCGGAAAAGGTAACTGTTTACAGCAAGGTAAATGAAACGGTTACTGGCATAGCCAAGGTGAAGGAAGCGGGTACTTATGCAGTGAAGATCGCCGGAAAGGCAAAGTCAAATTACGAAGGTACACTGTCAGAAAGTTTCCGCGTAGTAGATAAGGAACACTTGATCTCGAACGCGAAGATTACCGTGACCGGCAAGTTCTATTATACCGGTGATCCGGTGACGCTGACCACAACAGGCGATACACCGAATCTGAAAGTATCGCTCGGTTCAGGAGGGAAAGCTGTTACTCTGGAAGCACAGGATAGCAAGACATCTACTAAGGACGGCTATTATGTAGAGTACATGGATCGCAGCAATATCAATGCGGGTAAGGCAGTCATTAAGATTACAGGCACAGGTAAATATACGGGTGTAAAGACTGCTTCGTTTACGATCAATAAGCGTACGCTTACGGTCAGCGGCAATACAGTCAGTGAAAATGAGAAGGGTAAGAGAAGTACTTTTGCTTATGTGAAGCTGTCCGAGAAGAATATTAAAGCGAAACAGGATGGCATATGGACACCTTCGGAAGCGCCCGACGGGCTGCTGATAAACACTGACACCGCGGATAAGACGGAGTATGGTTCTCTGGAAATTCCCTATACAGGATATGTGCTGAGCCCGGAGCTGAAATTCAATTTCAAGACCTGTGATACGGAGACTGTGAAAGAGCTGCCCGGCAGTGATTACACGGTCAAGTATACAATCGGTAAGTGGGAAAACGGTGCAGCGCCTGTGACTGCGACGGTCAAAGGCAGGGGCAACTACAGCGGCAGTGTGAAAATCCAGAATCTGTTCACTGTGACGGCAAGGGATTTGAGGAATTTCAGTATTGATGTCTCACCCATTACTTATAATGGCAAGGCGTTGAAACCGGCAGTAACCTTCCGCGATAAGGAAACTGGTAAGATTGTTGACTTGAAGCTTAACGCAGCTTACAGCGTAAGCTATAAGAACAATAAAGACATCAAGAGCGTGAGCGGAAAACAGCCGGTGCTGACCGTCAAAGTGAAAGGCAAGGGCTGGATTACGGATAATACAGTTCCCGCTACGAAGTCCAGAGATGTGAACTTTACGATCAATCAGGCGGAAATTATCAAAACAGATGTTAATGATGTCGTGTTCCAGACATTTAGGGGCAAAGCCTTAAAGCCGAAGGTAACCATCAAGGTGAACGGCAGGAAGTTAAAGGAAGGCAAAGATTATGAGCTGACTTATGACAAAAACATAAAGCGCAGCGGCTCCAATACCGCAACGGTTACAATCAAGGGTAAGGGAAATTACTTTACGAGAAGACCGATTGAGAAAACTTTTATTATCAAGTAATCAGGCAGTGCAAAAGGGGAGCGTCCGAATGGGCGCTCCCCTTTTTGCCAATAGATAATTGGAATGTTTATTTAATTTCCTGCTCATCCACGAGGAAGGAATCCCCGTCCTCCACAATACACACCATCGTCTTTCCGGTGTTTAACTCGATCTCGTTTCCGGCGTCGTCATAGTATCTTGTCGCGCCGTAATCGGAGGTCTTTTCCCATGTGACATGTATGCCTTTGCCGTTTGTGAAAAACCAGCCGTCCCTTGTGGTGTCGTGGCACTGGAATGCCAGATAGCCTTTGTCGTCGCGCACTTCATAGTAGGTGTTCTGCACCAGAATATTTTTGAAGGTAAGCTGTTTTCCGGTTGCCAAATCCGTATGCGGACCGTCCGAGGAACCGGAAAGGTGCTGGAATCGCTCGTAAAGTCCGGTGGCGCCGTTGTAGACGAAGTAACAGTTGGTAACGGGGTAGGTGGGCGACATGTCTATCTTGTTTGCGGTGATGGCGTCGCTGTACTGGGACAGGTCGTTCGGCTTATCATTCGGGGCAAAACGGTAATGCTGCTCGTCTGCGAAGCCGTCGCGCATCTGTGTGGCGTAGCCCAGCTTATCCACATCCGCAAGGACGCCCGCCGCGTCTATGAACGCGTTGTCGGTCGCGTTTTTCGCATTCTTATCCCGGAAAAAGTTGCTGCTTGTCTTGCCGTCGATATCGTCCGTGCGCTTGATTACTTCATTTATGTAGAAGGGACCGCCGAAATGCACGTAGAGGGCGTCCCATTCAAAAGCCCAGTACACGTAGTAGTCGCGGCAGCTTCTGATGTTGCCGAGTTTGTCGGCGTTTTTCCAGTCCTGAATGATCCACATCAGTCGGGTAATGCTTCCTTCCACATTGCATTCGTACACCACGTCCGCATTGGAAATGCCGTAGTGGGAAGCGGTTTTTGTGTTAGGCGTCATAATGGCGAGGGGTCTTGTGTTGTTGACATCCTCGTACACCCACTCGTTTGTGATGCGGCTGCGCACCATGCCTTCTTCGGGCGGCGCGTCTTCTTCGGTTTCCTCTTCTTCTGGTTCTTCCGGCTCTTCCTCTTCCGGAATATCGTCGATTATCTGTTCCACGACGGGCGCTTCAACCTTCGGTTTTTCTTCCTCTTCCTTACCGCAGCCGGTCAGAAGAAGGGCGGAAGACAGAGCGACGAGAAGTAAAACTTGTAATCTTTTCATGCTTCGTATAAATCCTCCTTAGTTATAGTTGCAGTGCATACTCATTGCCAACGCGTACATTTTACCACAGTGGGCAGGGCGGAGTCACTAGAAAAAATTTTAAAAAATGCACAATTTTTGTGTAAGGGTAATGAATTTCATGATAAAAAACAAGTATTGACAAACATACCAACGGTATGTTAATGTGAATACATACCAATAGTATGTTTGGGGGAATGAGATATGGCTAGAAATAAGTATCCCGAGGAAACAGTCAATCTGATACTGGACGTTGCGGGACGTCTGTTTATGGAGAAGGGCTACGAGCATACGTCCATTCAGGATATCATTGATAATCTGGGCGGGCTGAGCAAGGGCGCGATCTATCATCACTTTAAATCGAAGGAGGAAATTCTGGACGCAGTCACTGACAGGATCATGGAAGAGTCTAACCGGAAGCTTGCGGGCACTTTGGATCGCAGGGATTTAAACGGCTTGGAAAAACTGAGAACCCTGTTCAAGTCTTCGCTTTGCCGCCCGGCGCAGGATGAGATGTTTCAGGTGGCACCCAGCTTTTACAACAATCCGAGGCTTTTGGCAAGTCTTTTGTATGAGACGATTGAGCTGACGGCGCCGGAGTTTATTCAGCCGATTATCGAGGAGGGCATTGCCGACGGCTCGATTGTGGCGGAGCATCCGAAGCAGCTTGCGGAGTTGATTTCGCTTGTGGCAAATGTCTGGATCAACCCGATGATATTTGACGATTCCGTGGAGGAGACTTATCGCAAGTTTCTGGTGTTTGATCAGATGTTAAAGGGCATGGGTCTGGATATCGTGGACGAGGAAATGATTGCGCGGATGCGGGAATTGACAGCGATTTATCAGGAAAGGAAATAGAAAATGAAACAAAAATTATTTTCCAAGGATTTTACATTGGTTGTGATCGGACAGATTATCTCCCTGTTCGGCAATGCCACGCTGCGGTTTGCGCTGCCGCTGTACCTTTTAAACGAGACCGGATCGTCAGCGATATACGGCACGGTGACGGCGTGCGCGATCATTCCGGCAATCCTGCTTTCGCCGGTGGGCGGCATTGTGGCGGATCGGGTGAACAAAAGGAATGTCATGGTGATTCTGGATTTTTTCACGGCGGCGCTGATTCTGGCATTCTGTGTTCTGATGGGCGGGGTTAATCTTGTAGTCCTGCTGACGGTTACCTTGATGATTCTGTACGGTATCGCGGGCGCATACCAGCCGTCCGTGCAGGCATCCATTCCTGTGCTTGTAGGGGCAGACCGCATGATGGAGGCAAACTCCATTGTCAATATGATCAGCTCTTTTTCGGCGCTGCTTGGTCCTGTGCTGGGCGGGATTGTGTACAGCGCATATGGGCTGAAACCTGTGCTTCTGGTCTGTATCGCCTGCTTTGTAATCTCGGCGGTCATGGAAATTTTTATACATATTCCGTTTGAAAAACAGGCTTCGGAGGGCAGCGTGTGGCAGACGGCACGGTCGGACTTCGGGCAGAGCATCAGCTTTATATGCAAGGACATGCCGGTGATCGGAAAGGCGGTTCTGGCGGTCTGCGGAATCAATCTGTTTTTGTCCTCCATGATTAATGTGGGACTGCCCTATCTGGTGACGGAGGTGATTGATCTGGACGCAGCACAGGCGAACCGGCTTTATGGTTTTGCGGAGGGGATTCTCGCCGCGGGCGGGCTTGCAGGCGGTGTCTGCGCGGGCGTTTTTGCGAAAAAGCTTTCCATCAAAAAGGCGGGTATGCTGATCGTGATTGCCGCGGTGTGCCAGTTTCCCATTGCCGTTTCGTTGGCAGTGTCTTCCTCGGGCATGGTGAACTATGTGATGCTGACGGCAGGCTGTTTCGTTGTGATGACCTGCTGTACGGTTTATACCATATTGATGATGACGTTTTACCAGACGGTGACGCCGCCCCATCTTTTGGGAAAGGTGATTGCGGTTATCATTACCGTGGCGATGTGCGCCCAGCCGCTCGGCAACGCCATGTACGGCGTGTTGTTTGAACTGTGCAAGGGGTTTGAGTATGTCGTGGTATTATTTGCAGGGGTGGTGTCGCTTGGGATTGCGGTGGTGCTGCGGGGGATTTTTAAGGGATTTTCGCTATCTTTATAAGAATTTGGAAAAATTAGGTGTATGTTTGTCCGTGCTTGTGTTAGAATATAAGACATGAATCCAGTTGTGGACGACTGGAAAGGAACCGGGAAAGGGCGAAACAGACATGAAGAAGATAATCGTAACAGGCTGCAACGGGCAGCTTGGACGTGCCGTCAATCTGGAATACGCAGGCAGCACGGAATACGAACTGGTGAACACGGATGTGGGGGAACTGGACATCACGAAGGTAGACGAGGTGATGAAGTTCGCCAGAGAAGTGAAACCTTATGCCATTATCAACTGTGCGGCTTACACGGCGGTGGAGGCATGTGAGAAGGAGGAGGATCTCGCTTTTCGCATTAACGCCATCGGCGCGCGAAATTTAAGTATCGCGGCGAACGAGACGGGCGCGAAGCTGATGCATATTTCCACAGATTATGTGTTTGACGGAAACGGGACGAGACCTTACAAGGAAACCGATCCGGTTGGTCCGCAGGGCGCATACGGCAGGACGAAACTGGCGGGGGAAGAATTTGTGAAAGAGTTCAGCGACAGGCACTTTATCCTGCGCACGGCATGGCTCTACGGGGACGGGAAGAACTTTGTAAAGACGATGCTGCGTCTCTCCGAGACGAACGATAAAGTGAGGGTGGTGCGGGATCAGGTGGGATCGCCCACCAGTGCGGCGGAGCTTGCGAAAGCCATTGCGTACCTGCTTCCCACGGAAAATTACGGGCTGTTCCACGCCACCTGTGAGGGGGACTGCAGCTGGGCACAGTTCACGGAGGAGATTTTCCGTCTGGCGGGGAAAAAGACTGTAGTGGAGGCGATTACCTCGGAGGAGTACGGCGCGGCGGTGAAGCGTCCGGCTTATTCCATTTTGGAAAATTATGTGTTTAAAATGACGACTGACTTTATGTTTGCGGACTGGCATGACGCCATCGAGGAATACCTAAAGAAGCAGGGATAGGGCGCAGGCGCGAGAGTACAGTGGGAAGCCTGCTTTAACAGAATATTTGCCTGAACAGAGATTTTGGCAGAAAGGATAAATGAAATGCAGAAAATAGCTTTAATTACGGGAATCACAGGACAGGACGGCTCCTATTTGGCGGAGTTTCTTCTGGAGAAAGGGTATGAGGTGCACGGTCTGGTCCGCAGGCACAGTATCGCTAATACGGGAAGGATCGATCATCTGATCCAGTCGGACTACCATAAAGTAAAATTCTTCCTGCACTATGCGGATACCACGGACTCCAGCAATCTGATGAGGCTGATTGCGGAGATCCGCCCGACGGAAGTGTATAATCTGGCGGCGCAGTCCCATGTGGGCGTATCATTTGAGGTGCCGGAGTACACGGCGGAGGCTACGGGCGTAAGCACCCTGAAATTGTTGGAGGCGATTCGTGTAAACGGCGGCACGTGCAGATATTATCAGGCGTCCACCTCGGAGCTTTTCGGCGGCATCCCGGAGACGGCGCCGCAGAGTGAGAAAACGCCTTTTTATCCGAAGAGTCCTTACGGTGCGGCAAAGCTTTATTCTTACTGGATTACGGTAAATTACAGAGAGTCTTACAACATGTTTGCCTGCAACGGCATTCTCTTTAACCACGAATCCCCCAGACGCGGCGAGAACTTTGTGACGAGAAAGATCACGCTGGCAATCGCGAATATCATTGCGGGTAAACAGGAAAAGCTTTCCCTCGGCAATATGAACGCGAAGAGAGACTGGGGATTTGCAGGCGACTATATAGAAGGCATGTGGCTGATGTTGCAGCAGGACAAGCCCGACGACTATGTGCTTGCGACGAACGAGACGCACACGGTAAGAGAGTTTGTGGAGGCGGCTTTCGCGGAGCTTGGCATTCAGATACGCTGGGAAGGAACGGGCGTTAATGAGAAGGGTTATGACGCGAAGAGCGACCGCCTGCTTGTTGACGTGAATCCCGAGTTTTACCGCCCTGCGGAGGTGGAGTTTTTGTGGGGCAACTGCGCGAAGGCGGAGAAGGAGCTTGGCTGGAAACGGAAGGTGGACTTTAAGGGGCTGGTATCTATGATGATGGACGCTGACTTAAAGGAAATCGCGGGAATGAGCTGCGAGGAGTACAAGGCGCAGGGTGAAAACTGACGGGATGTCGGCTGCGTTTAAAGACTGCTGGAAGAAATCAGCAGGGCGGAACGCGTTGGGCAGAAGTAAAAATAGAGGAAACGTATATCTGAAATGTTGTCGGTAATTTTTATCTGGCTCTACATGGGTATAACTACATTTATCATCGGATATGGTGTGCTGCGTGTCATCACGCGGCACATTCCTTATTACACACACAATTGTGTACACGATTGCACAGGGTGTATCACCGCTGATGCCTGTTTTATTTGCGGACTGGTGTGTGTGACGGTCTACGCGCAGTTTTTCAGTCTGTTTGCGGGTGTTGGGTTGGCGGCGAATGTAGTTTTGTGCGTTTTCTGCATGTTGACCGTTGTGGTCGACAGAAAGGTGTTTGCAGGGACAATTCGGCAGCTTGTGTTTTCGGCGAAGAAAACGTTTGCCGGAGGAAACGGGAGCAGGCAGTCAAGTATTTTGGGATTCTGTGTAGTTTTGGATCTGTTTCTTATATTTGCCTACGGCACATCCCGGGGTATGATTCACTACGACACGGGACTTTACCATGCGCAGAGCATCCGCTGGCTCGAGGAGTATGGCGCGGTGAAGGGGCTGGGCAATCTGCATTGCAGGCTGGCATACAACAGTTCTTCCTTTGCTTTGTCTGCGCTTTACAGTATGGCTTTTCTGGGCGGGCAGTCCTATCACTGCGCGGCGGGATGGCTTGCGTTTTTGCTGGCGGCGTTCTGTCTGCCGATCAGAAAATCTCTGCGGGAGGGGCGGCTTCGGACAAGTGATTTCGCAAGGATCATGTGCGTCTACTATCTGGTGAATGTTTTTGACGAGATGATTTCCCCCGCCTCGGATTATTTCATGGTGCTTATGGCGTTTTATATCGTGATAAAGTGGCTGGACCTTGCGGAGCGCGGGGAGCGGGAGATTCTGCCCTACGCCCTTTTATGTGTGCTCGGCGTGTTTCTGCTGACGGTAAAGCTGTCGGCGGCGTTGATCTTACTGCTCACGATATATCCGGCGTGTCGTCTGATTCGGGAGAAACGGTGGGGAGAGACTGGAGCATATCTGGGGCTTGGCATTGTCACGGCGCTTCCCTTTTTTATCCGGAATGTGGTGATTTCGGGGTGGCTGGTCTATCCCTTTACGCAGATCGATCTGTTTGATGTGGTCTGGAAAATCCCGAAAGGGCTGGCGGACTATGACGCCAGAGAGATTCAGGTCTGGGGCAGAGGCTACACGGATGTGGCGCAGTTTGACATGTCTGTGCGGGAATGGCTGCCCGGATGGTTTCGGGCACTGGCGGGCAGTGACAAGATTCTTGTGCTGGCGGCGGCAGCGGCAGTTGCTGCGCTGTTTACGGAAGCGGTGTATCTGATGTGGAGACGGCGTATGGCAGCAGAGAGCTCTCCGGCGGATTCAGCTGGGGGACGGGGCGGCGTGACAGTTCCCGCTCTTTTTATGGCACAGGCAGCCGTGGCAGGCTCTTTTCTCTTTTGGCTGTGCACCTCGCCGCTGATCCGCTACGGCTGTGTCTGGGTGTATCTGACGGCGGCGGTGGTGTTCGGGGGAATTTACGATCTGGCGATGCACTGCGCGGCGGATGACGGACAGACAACGGCTGGGTTTCGGGCACAGGATGGACGGGGCGTTGCAGGAGTGCAGAATGACAGAGTGCAGAATCGTGGGTGGCGGCTTGCGGCGGGGCGCGCGATGTCTGTGGCGGCGGCGCTCCTTCTGCTCTACAAAGGTTTTGCGCTGGCGCGGGAAATTGTGGGTTCCTATGTCAATGATTACTGGATTGTCCAAAAAGAGTATGAGAATTATGAGACATATGCCTATGAGATAGAGGGCGTCACTTTCTACTGTCCGGTGGAGGGGGATCAGACGGGGTACGACAGCTTTCCGTCCTCCCCGGCGGAGGCGGATATTGTGTTTCTCGGCGATGGGATAGAGGACGGCTTTCGGGCGGCGGAATAGCGGCTGCGGGCAGTGGGTGCGGTTTGGTTTGGAAACCGTTGCAATCTGTACGTTTTTCTTCTATAATACAAGAGATAAAGCGGAAGTAAGGACTGACGCAATAGGGCATTATAATAGAAATGGAGACGGGTATTACTATGAATAAAACAGACAAAATTTACGTGGCAGGTCACAGAGGGCTGGTGGGCAGCGCGATTGTGCGCTCCTTACAGGCAAAGGGCTATGAAAACATTGTCGGCAGGACGCATAAGGAGCTTGACCTAACAAGTCAACAGGAGGTGCGGGAGTTCTTTGAAAAAGAGCGTCCGGATGTCGTCGTTCTGGCGGCGGCAAAGGTGGGCGGCATCAATGCGAACAACACCGCGCCGGCGGAGTTCGCCTACGAGAATATGCAGATACAGTGTAATGTTATCCAATGCTGTCATGAGCATCACGTGAAAAAGCTGCTGTTTCTGGGGAGCACGTGTATTTATCCGAGAATGGCGCCGCAGCCGATCCCGGAGGACGCTCTGCTGACAGGTCCCTTGGAGGAGACGAACGAGGCGTATGCCATCGCGAAAATCGCGGGGCTTGAAATGTGCAAGTTCTACAAGCGGCAGTACGGCGATGATTTCATCAGCTGTATGCCTACAAATCTGTACGGACCGCACGATAATTACGATCTGGAAGGCTCCCATGTGATGCCGGCAATGATCCGCAAGTTCCATGAGGCGAAGGTGAACGGCTCGCCTATGGTTACGCTGTGGGGGACGGGAACACCGCTTCGGGAGTTCTTATATGTGGACGACATGGCGGACGCCTGTGTGTTCCTGTTGGAGAACTACAGCGGAGAGCAGCATGTCAATATCGGCACCGGCAAGGAAGTGACGATCAAGGAGCTGGCGGAGACGGTAAAGAGGGTCGTGGACTATCGCGGGCAGATTGTCTGGGATCAGACGATGCCGGACGGCACGCCCAGAAAACTTACGGACGTGACGAAACTCCACGGGTTAGGCTGGCAGCATAAGGTGGAACTGGAGGAGGGCGTGCAGCTCGCTTACGAGTGGTTTAAGGAAAACGTGAATGGGGCGAGGCTGTAGGAGAAAGCATTTTTCCCGAAAATCTCATTCCCGGCGCGATAAATTACCGTTTACAGTACGATGCATTTTTGGTATGATTGTCGAAAGAAACAGATAACTACATTTGTCGAATTGTATCATTATTTGCAAAGGAGTAAGAGGGGAATGACACAACAGAATATGATTAGTCCGAGGGAGCTTGAGAGAACAATCTCCGATTTTATGCTGGAATTAGGTATACCGGCGCATCTGCGGGGTTATCAGTTCTTGCGGAGTGCAGTGGGGATGTGTGTGGAGGATATGGAACTGGTGGGGAGCGTGACGAAGCTGCTGTACCCGGATTTGGCGAAGATGTACCAGACTACGGACACAAAGATTGAGCGTGCGATCCGCAATGCGATTGAAGTATCGTGGGAGAGGGGAAACAGCGATCTCTTTGAGGAATTGTTCGGTTACAGCAATACGCTGGAGTATACCAGACCGACGAACAGCGAATACATCGCCGTTGTGGCGGACTACATACGGTTAAAAAACAATTTGATATGAATTGTAAGGGAAGAGATGCGTCTCTTCCTTTTTTTATGCAAATGTGGTAAACTTACCATTGAAGGAGACTGATTTATGAAACGATTGAGCGTCATCGTACCCTGCTACAACGAAGAGGAGAATGTCAGGGATTTTTATGATGAGTTATGTAAGAATGCGGATTTTTTCCGCGAAAAACAGTTAGAGCTTGAAATATTATACGTAGATGACGGTTCCAAAGATCACACGGTTTCTGAGGTGAAGAAGCTTCATGCACAGGACGGGCGTGTGCGCCTTATTTCCTTTTCCCGCAATTTCGGAAAAGAGGCGGCGATCTATGCCGGTCTGCAGAAATGCAGGGGGGATTTTGCCGTGCTGATGGACGCGGATCTGCAGGATCCGCCCTCGCTTCTGCCGGAGATGTACTCCTATATCGAACAGGGATATGATTCGGTGGCGACCCGGCGGGTGACCAGAAAGGGAGAACCCGTTATCCGCTCTTTTTTTGCGCGGATGTTTTACAAGCTGATGAACAAGATATCCCGGACAGAGATTGTGGATGGCGCAAGGGATTACCGCCTGATGACGAGGCAGGTGGTGGACGCGATCTTGTCCATGTCGGAGTATAACCGCTTTACCAAGGGTATTTTCGGATGGGTCGGCTATGAGACGAAGTGGCTGGAGTACGAGAACGTGGAGCGCAGAAAGGGAGAGACGAAGTGGTCGTTCTGGAAACTTTTCCTGTACTCTCTCGAGGGAATTATCGCATTTTCTACAGTGCCGCTTACGATAGCGTCTGTAGTGGGGGTGCTCTTCTGTCTCGTTGCTTTTATCATTATTATTGTCACGATCGTGCGCAAACTTTTGTTTGGCGACCCGACTTCCGGCTGGCCTTCCCTAGTCTGTATTATTATGATGGTCAGCGGCGTGCAGCTGTTTTGTCTGGGGATTGTCGGGCAATACTTATCAAAGACCTATATGGAAGTGAAGAGAAGACCGATCTATCTGGTCAGGGAAGAGATCGGGGGACAGGAGCTTGAGGGATAAAGTGAGCGGGCTGGTCAGCATTATCGTGCCGGTGTACCGGGCGGCGGCGTATATTGCCGATACGATTGAGATGGTGTTCTCGCAGACATACGGCAGATGGGAGCTTTTGCTGGTGGACGACTGCTCCGGGGACGGAAGCGTGGAAGTGATAGAAAAAAGGCTTTTCGCTTACGAGCATCATCCGGCGGAGACGGCGATTGAAAATGTGGGGCGGGTTGAGGAATATCTGTGCGGGGACGAAAAAAAAGTGTTCCTTATCTGTAAGAATAAAAATGAAGGAGCTGCCGCGGCGCGCAATACGGGTATGGATCTGGCGGGTGGACAGTATATCGCGTTTCTTGATGCGGACGATATCTGGGTTTCGGACAAGCTTAGAAAGCAGCTTTCCTTTATAAGAGAAAAAGGGGCGTGCTTTTCGTTTTCTGCCTATGAGTTCGGTGACGAGGAGGCGCAACCTACCGGCAGGGTGGTGCATGTGCCTGAGACGCTGACCTATAAAAAGGCGCTGTCCCGGACGATTATTTTTACGACCACCGTTGTGATTGACCGGAATATTGTCCCGGATGAACTGATGCGGATGCCGCGGGTGGAGAGTGAGGACACGGCGACATGGTGGCAGATTTTGCGTGCCGGGTATACGGCGCACGGGCTGGACGAAGTGCTTGCGGTCTACAGAAGACCGGCAAAGTCCCTGTCTTCCAATAAATTTAAGGCGGTGAAACGGATCTGGAATCTGTACCGCAGGCAGGAGAAACTCTCTGTTTTTGCCGGCGCATTCTATTTTGTGTTCTGGGCGTACAGAGCGACGATGAGGCGGATATAAGACCATGAAAAAAGTGGAAACCTTAAAAAGACTGATCATTTTACAGCTTTCCTTTATCGGGCTGATTTTCCAGACGGCGGTCTATGCGTACTTCTGGCTGACGACGTATTACCCGTTTCTGAGAACACACAGGAATTTTCGTTTTTATTTCAAGGGGCACGTGCTGATTCTTTTGATTTATTTCGTGCTGCTGTTTTTCTTTGCAAATACATACGGTGCGTTGAAGATTGGTTATCTGAAACCCGTGGACGTGTTTATCTCGGAGTTGTTTTCGCTGCTGTTTGTCAACGTGATTTCCTATTTTCAAATTTCACTGATGGCGAACTGGGTTGTGGATGTGCGTCCCATTGTATGGACAATGCTGATTCAGACGGCGCTTGCGGGTGTGTGGGTGTTTTTCTGCAATGCCTGCTACTACAAGGCTTTTCCGCCGAGAGAGATTTTGATTGTACACGGGGAGCGTCCGATTGACGATATCGTAAGAAAATTCGAGACGAGGAAGGACAAGTATCAGATCAAAAAATGTCTGAACATCTCCGCGGGCATGGAGGCGGTGAAGGCGGAGATCGAAAACGGCTACGGCGCAGTGGTGCTGTGGGATATTTCCGCGGTGGACAGGAACGCCCTGTTAAAATACTGCTACAGCCTGTCGGTGCGGGTGTACACGATGCCCAAGATCTCCGACGTGCTGATCAAGGGGGCGGATCAGCTTCACCTGTTCGACACGCCTATTTATCTGACGAGGGAGTATTCCCTCAAAGTGGAACAGCGGGTTGTGAAACGGCTGATTGATCTGGTCTGCTCGATACTGCTTCTGGTGATCGCCTCCCCCTTTATGCTGATTACGGCTGTGGCGATCAAGCTGTACGACGGAGGTCCGGTTCTTTACAAGCAGGTACGCTGTACCCGCGACCGGAAGGAGTTTTATATCTTAAAATTCAGGAGCATGGAGGAGAATGCGGAGAAGGACGGCGTGGCAAGGCTGGCATCCAAAAACGATCCACGCGTCACGCCCATCGGGAAGTTTATCCGCGCAACGAGAATTGACGAACTCCCCCAGCTTTTTAATATTTTAAAGGGCGAGATGTCCTTTATCGGACCGAGACCCGAGCGACCGAATATCATTGACGATTATATGAAGGAGATGCCGGAGTTTGCGCTCCGCATGAAGGTGAAAGCGGGGCTTGCAGGCTATGCGCAGGTCTACGGGAAATACAACACGACGCCCTACGATAAATTGAAACTTGATCTGACGTATATTGAGCAGTATTCCGTGTGGCTGGATTTGAAGCTGATGCTGCTGACGTTAAAGATTCTGATCAAGCCGGAGAGTACGGAGGGGGTTGAGGAGAACCAGACGACGGCTATGAAGTAGCGACGCGCGGGCGGCGGATTGCGCTAATTGTCCGCTCGCGTCAGGCTCCGAAAAATGGATTTTCTAGGATATTCCGGTATGGCTGTGAAAAGGGGATGCAACCGCCCGTTACTCGCCATCCGGGCTCGAAACGGGCTTTTACGGACATCCATGTCCGCAAATTGCTGGATACTGCGCGGAATATTTAGAAAATCTCATTTTTCTCCGCGAGGACAGCTTCGCGGACAATCTGCGCAATCTGCCGCCCGCGCTGGGGGTTGACAGCCTTCGCTTCGCTGGGCTGGCGAAGTGCAGTGAAATGTCGCTCACGCTAGCTGAGGTTGTGGCGCAATCGCTGGTGAATAGGTATATATGGAAGGATTTATGCTATGAAGGATAGGCATTATGCTGATGAGGGCATGGATTTAAGAAAATATATGTTGTGTTTGCTAGGGAAACTGCCCTTGGTTTTGGGGGCGGTAGTCGGCGGCGCTTTGCTTGGAGTAATCGTGTATACGGTTGTGCATACGGTGCCGGAATCGGAGCGGGAGTATAGCGCTTTCGCGAAGGTGTATCTGGATTTTGCGGCGGACGAGACGGGGGAAGTGTATCAGGCGTACAATGGCTATACGTGGAACGATTTGATGGCGGCTGACCCGATTATGGAGCTGACGCTCGGTAATCTCTCTGCGGATTATACGCGGGAGGAGGCGGAAGCGGCAATCAAAGCGGAAATTCTCTCGGATATTCGTCTTTTGACGATCACGGTTACGACTAACAGATCCGAGCGCACGGACGCGATTCTCGGCGCGGCGGTGCAGGCGCTTGAGACGTACGGCGGGCAGGCGAAGGAGTTTATCGAGATCCATGCGATTCAGCAGACGGACGCAAAGCTTGTGGTGGCGGACAGAAGGACGGCGCAGGCGGCATTTTTGGGAGCGTTTCTGGGGCTGTTTATCAGTCTTTTGGGTTTCTCGCTCTACTATGTGATGGATGACCGCATTTTTGTGGCGGGGGATGTCAAAAAAGTGACGGATGTGTCGTTTGTTGGTTATGCCTCAGGAGTGGAAACACTGAAAGAGGACTATGAAAAAAATCTTGCCTATTTGCGGGAAAAGATTGGAGAGATTCAGATTTGTGAGCTGGACGGGGACGCGTTCTTTTCCGAGGAGGAGTTGCAGGATATGCGTAAAGTGGCAGGCGTGGTATTGTCCCTGCCTTTCGGAAAGGTGCATGGAGCTTTCGCGTCCTATTTGATGGAGCAGTTAAAGGTGCAGGACTGCGCACTGTGCGGTGTGGCGGTCAGGGACGCAGATGAGCGGTTTTTGCGGAGATATTATGGGAAAAATAAAACTTGAGGTTTTGGTTTCCGCGGTGAATAAAAACGTGGCGGAGCTTATCTCACAAATGCATATCGTTACGGACGCGGTGCTCGTAAACCAGTGCGACCGCTACGAATATGAGACGGTCGCGGTGCAGGGCGGGGGCGTGAAGTGCTTTTCCATGCCGGAACGGGGCGTGGGACTAAGCCGCAATACCGCGCTTTTACATGCGTCCGGGGACGTGGTTCTGTTTTCCGACGAGGACATTATACTAGCGGCGGATTACGAGGAGAAGATTCGCAGGGCTTATAAGGATTTACCCGACGCAGATATGATTCTCTTCAACGTGGAGGTGGCTCCTTCCCGCAGAACTTACTGGAATCGGGAGATCCGCAGGGTTACTTACCGCAGTTATGGCAGATATCCGGCGTACAGCATTTCGGGGAAACTTTCCGCGCTGCGAAGGGCGAACGTGCACTATTCGCTGCTTTTCGGCGGCGGTGCAAAGTACAGCAACGGGGAGGACAGCCTGTTTTTGCGGGACTGTCTGAAGGCGGGGCTTCGGATTTACGCGCATACCGCGTGTATCGGCAGGGAGCAGGAACGGGAGTCCACGTGGTTTTCGGGCTACCATGAAAAGTTTTTCCATGACAGGGGCGTGCTCTATCATTATCTCTACGGGAAACTGGCGCTGCCGCTTTCCCTGCGGTTTTTGTGGGTGCACAGGGAAACCATGTGCCGGGAAATCCCGGTCGGCAAAGCGTTTCGTATGATGCGCGCGGGCGTGCGGGAGGCGTGCGGCAGATGATTTTATATATCACGGTTGCGGTTGTCACGGCGCTTCTTGCAAGTCTGGTGGACAGCCATCCGACAAGACAATCCCATACGCTTACAAGGCAGCAGCTCTGTAACCGTGTCTGCCTGACGGCGATATTTCTGATTCTGTTTTTGCTCTCCGCGTGCAGGCTCAATGTGGGAAATGATTACGCAAAGTATGTGGAGTTCATGCATCTGGTCAACTGCAACGCCTATGTGCCTACGGAGATCGGATTTAATCTTCTGGTCAAACTGATTTACGGTTTGTCGGGCTATGAAAATTTTCTTTTGGTGTTTGCGTTCTATTCGTTTGTGACAGTGCTGTTTTTCCTGTTGGCAATGTATGAGCAGAGCGATGAGTTTGGGCTGACTTTTTTTCTGTTTATGACGCTGGGCTATTATTTCCAGACATTCAGCACGGTGCGCTATTATCTGGCGCTGGCACTGGCGCTCTACTCCATGAAGTTTGTGCTGCGCAGACAGTGGGGCAGATTTGTCATATTAATTCTTCTGGGAGCGACGTTCCACAAGTCGCTGCTGGTTGTGATTCCGCTCTATTTTCTGGCGTCGCTGCGCTGGAAAAAATGGCAGCTTGGCATAGCCGCTGTCTTTTGTACCACCTTTTTGTTTTTGCAGGATTTTTATTTAAAGCTGGTGGTATTTCTGTACCCGACTTATGAGGATACGGAGTATCTGGAGGGCGGCACGAGCTACATCAGCATTTTGCGCTGCGCGGCGGTTCTTACTTTTGCGGGGATTGTATATCTGATGAGGAGGCGAGAAGTTGGCAATCAAAATGACATGGGTGTCGCAAATGACAGCAAGGATGAGACGGGAATAAATGGCGAAAAAAATGTCACAAATATAGAGGAAGGGGAAGCGTGGAACCGACGCTTTCGGTTTTACACATACCTGAATCTGGGCGCGCTGGTCCTCTATGTGTTCTGTTCCTTCCTGCCCATTATTTCGCGGATCGGCTATTATTTGATGGTGAGTCAGATTTTGTTTCTGCCCATGCTGTTAAAGGCTGTGCCGGATAAAAAGTGGCGCAGGCTTTTCCGGGCGGGACTTCTTTTGGCGGCGGTGCTGTATTTTGCCATGTATCTGAAAAAAGGGGCAAACGACGGGGTATTGATCCTGCCCTACAAGACATTTTTTTTCAACGAAATGGTGGATATCCTATCAGACGTGACGTAAGCACATAAGATTCCGAATGAGCACGGCGGAAGAAACGGAGTTAAAGAGTTATGACGTTCAGCATCATTGTCGTCTGTTACAACGCAGGCGAAAAATTAGAGAAAACGATCGCGAGCATCCGTCGGCAGACGGAAGACGATTATGAGATTATCGTGCAGGACGGGCTCTCCACGGACGGCTCGGTGGAGCGGCTGTCCGCCGGAGCGGATTTAAAACTTTTCAGGGAGCGGGACGAGGGCATTTACGACGCCATGAACCGGGCGGTTTCCCATGCAGCGGGGAAGTATTTGTTCTTCTTAAACTGCGGCGATTACTTTGCGGATGAAGAGGTGTTGGCGAAGGTAAAGCGGGAGATTGCGGAGCGCGGTTGCACAACGGAATGCGGGACAGCGTTCAGCAGTCGGAAAGGCGAAGAAGCGGCGGATATTTGTGGGAGAGAAAAGAAGCGCCCCCGCCCGGCGATTTTCTACGGCAACATCAAAGAGCGTGCCACGGGCGCGCATGTGATGTCGAATCCCTTGATCGACGATTTTGCCTGTTTCCGCAATGTGCCCTGCCATCAGGCGTGTTTTTATGACAGGCGGCTTCTTGTGAAGCGGGGCTTTCGGACATGCTGCAAAGTCCGTGCGGATTACGAGCATTTTCTCTGGTGTTATTACAGGGCGCGCGCCGTTATGGTTTATATGCCGCTTACCGTGGCATCCTATGAGGGAGCGGGCTTTTCGGAAAGTGCGGAGAACAGAAGGCGGTCCGCCGCGGAACATGCGCATATCGTGAAAAAATACATGAGCCGCGAACAGATTATAAAATACAGGCTGATTATGCTTTTGACGTTCGCACCGCTTCGGACTTATCTGGCGTCCCATGAGGCGACGGCGGGGATTTATCAAGGGATAAAAAGCGGGCTGTACCGGATAAAAAATTGGGTGTAAAACACGTTGTAAAAGACCGCGGCATGTGGAAAAGTATGCCGGTGTGTGAAGGGAGAGGTACAAATGAAGGTATTATGGGTGTGCAATATTATGCTGCCGGCGATTGCCAAAAGGTTAAATCTTCCCTGCAGCAACCGGGAAGGGTGGCTTTCCGGGCTGCTTGACCGGGTGGTGATGGAACAGGAGAGAAACCGTATCGAGCTGGGTATTGCGTTTCCTGTGGATGAGTCGCTGGGAAATTTTGACCGGATGATGCCGCTTGGGGAAAATATTTCCTGCCACTGTTACGGCTTTGTGGAAGACTTGACTGCGCCGGAGCGCTATGATTTTGAACTGGAAAAACATTTTGAGCTGATCATCAATGATTTCCAGCCGGATATCCTGCATGTGTTTGGCACGGAGTTTCCCCATGCGCTGGCGTCGATCAAGGTGTTCGACCAGCCGGAGCGGACGCTTATCGGCATTCAGGGACTTGTCTCTGCGATTGCAAAAGTATATATGGCGGACCTGCCGGTGAAGGTACAGAGGCAGAGCACGTTCCGCGACACGGTCAGAAAGGACAGCATCAGACAGCAGCAGAAAAAGTTTGAGAAGCGCGGCGAGTATGAGATTGAGGCGATTAAACGGACGGGGCATATAGCGGGACGCACGGATTTTGACCGGGCGGAAACGGAAAAGATCAATCCGGACGCGACTTACCATTTTCTGAACGAGACGCTTCGCAGCGTGTTTTACCGCGACAGGTGGAACAAAAATAACTGCCAGACGCACCGCATTTTTCTGAGTCAGGGAGATTATCCGCTGAAGGGCTTCCACTATCTCTTACAGGCAATGCCTAAGATTTTGGAACAGTTTCCCGATACGGAGGTTTATGTGGCAGGGGCGGATATTTTGAAGGCGGAGACGTGGAAGGACGCGTTGAAGCTGCCCGCCTACGGCAAGTATTTAAAAAAGTTGATTAAGGAAAATAATCTGGAAGAAAAGATCAATATGCTCGGGCGGATTGGCGCGGAGGAGATGAAGAAGCAGTATTTGAGCTGTCAGGTTTTCGTCTGCCCTTCGGTTCTTGAAAATTCTCCCAATTCCGTTGGAGAGGCTATGCTTTTAGGCGTGCCCTGTGTGGCGGCGAATGTGGGCGGCATACATAATATTCTGACGGACGGCGGAGACGGGTTTCTCTATCCGCCCGGGGATGTGGATGCGCTGGCGGACAGCATTATCGAGGTGTTCACCAAGGAGGCGATTGTGGACAGGCTCTCCGACAATGCGAGAAAACATGCGCGCGTCAACCACGACGCGGATCAGAATTATTACCGTCTGATGCATATTTATCGGGAGATGCTGGAATAAAGTGAGAAGTACTTCTAAAACTCAGCAGCAGAGGCTGCTTCGTTAAGAAGTACTAAGTCTCACTTAGGAGAATGCCAAAATGCGGGCATTCTCCGAGGGAGGAAGCAATATGACTTTCACGTTTGTATCCAACTACATCAATCATCACCAGCTTCCGTTTTGTGAGGCGCTGTATAAGCGGCTGGGGAAGGGGTTTGCCTTTATTCAGACAATGCCGATGGAGGCGGAGCGCGTGGAGATGGGGTGGAGCGTTGACGTGGACGAAATACCCTACGTTATGTGTCTCTACAAGGACGAATACGAATGCCTGAAACGGATCATGGAGAGCGACGTGGTGCTCTTCGGCTGGACGGGCAGGGAAGATATTGTGATGCCCAGACTTCGGTCGGGAAAGACGACGCTGCGGGTGAGTGAGCGGCTTTACCGGGAAGGGCAGTGGAAAGTAATTTCGCCGAGGGGACTTATGGCGAAATACAGGGAGCATATCAGATATCGGAGGGAGAATATTTGCATGCTCTGCGCGGGCGCGTACACGGCGTCGGATTTTCACCTGATCGGCGCGTACCCGGGCAAGCTTTTTAAGTGGGGTTATTTTACCGAACTGCGGACTTATGATGACGAGACGTTCGCGGCGATGAAACCGGCGGAGGGTCCGCTGCAGATTGTCTGGGCGGGGCGGTTTATTCCTTTAAAGCATCCCGAATACGCGGTGCGCATCGGAAAGACGCTGCGGGAAAAAGGCTATGCTTACCGGATGCATATGCTCGGCAGCGGCGAGCTGGAGTCAGCGCTCAAAGAGGAAGTGGAGAGGGAAGGGCTGTCGGATGATTTTGTGTTTTACGGTTACACGAAACCGGCTCAGGTGCGTGACGTGATGGAGAAATGCCACATCCATCTCTTTACAAGCAACCATTTGGAAGGCTGGGGCGCGGTGGTCAACGAAGGCATGAACAGCGGCTGTGTGGAGGTAGTTGACGCACGCGTGGGCGCGGCGCCCTATCTGATCCGCCACGGGGAGAACGGTCTTCTCTATCCCGGCGGGCGCTATGAGAAAATGGAGGCGCTGGTGCTCGATCTGTTTGAAAACTGGGAGGAACGGCGGGGCATGGGACGCGCCGCCTACGAGACGATCCGCGATATGTGGAACGCGGAGCACGCTGCGTCCGCTCTCCTGCGGTTTGTGGACGGTATGCGGCAGGGCAGGTTCTGCCCGGAGGAAGAGGGACCGCTTAGCGAGGCACCCATCATCAAGCCGGGGAGGTAGGTATGGCGAAAAAAATCAGTGTGATCGTGCCTGTATACAATTCCATAAACTGTCTGGAAAGATGTGTGCGCGCTCTCTGCGCCCAGACCTATAAAGAATTGGAAATTCTTCTGATCGACGACGGATCAACGGACGGTACGGGGGAACTCTGCGAAAGGCTGGCGGCGGGAGATGCGCGCATTTTCGTGCGCCACAAGGCAAACGGCGGCGCTTCCTCGGCAAGAAATATGGGACTTTCCATAGCGTCCGGGGACTATATCGGGTTTGTGGACAGCGACGATTATATAGATTCTTATGTGTACGAGGACTTGGCACGCGCGCTTGAGGTTGGAAAGTATCGTGTGGCGCAGATTTCGCGCGACGAGGTGGACGAGGACGGAGGACGTCTGCCGGACGTCTGTACGCCGCCGGAGAAAGAGCGGTTCTGTGATTCGGAAACTTTTATAAAAGAACTTCTTATGCACCGGGGGGACAGCTCCTTCTGTACAAAGCTGTTTCTGCGGGAAATCTTTGCTGTGAACCGTTTCCCGGAAGGGAAATTGAACGAGGATTTCCGGCTGCTTTTAGATATTTTGCAGGAGATTCCGGGCATCTGTATTTTGCCGAGACAGGGCTACCATGTGGTATGCCGCAAGGAGAGCACCACAAGAAAAAAGACGAAGGACACCTTTTCCCGGGTATTCATGGATATTGTGGAAAATGCGGATATGGTGCAGGAGCTTGTGGACCGGAAATATCCAGCATTACATGCGTATGCGGTGCGCTTTAACCTCTATCAGAGATTGGACTACATGCTGCATGTGCCCCTTTCCCAGATGAAGGGGGATAATGCGTTCTATAAAAACGTGAAAAAATATCTGCGGCGGCATGTGGGCGATACGATAAAAAATCCGTATCTGACGGGAAAGAACAGGGTGTATCTGCTGCTGCTGACGGCGGCGCCCCGGATGGTAAGAGGCGTGCACGGGTGGAAGATGAGGTTAAGACAATGAAAACAAAATATATTGTGTGCTTCATCATGCTCTGGATCCTGCAGATGGCGGCGGCGTTCTGGTTCTGCACACAGAAACAGGGATTCCACGAGGATGAGTTTTACACCTATTATTCCACCGCGCGGACAAACGGCTTTTACGTGGAAGACGGAAAGTGGATGGAGCGGGACGCGTACCGCAATGAGTTTGTGGTGCTTCCGGGGGAACGGTTTCAGTATGGGCTTGTAAAAGAGGTGCAGTCTTGGGACGTGCATCCGCCCATGTATTACTGGGTGTTTCACACCGTGGCGTCCCTCGTGCCGGGCGTATTTTCAAAGTGGATCGGTCTTTCGGTCAATCTCTTTTTTCACGGGATTAACCTGATTTTACTGACATATTTGTCATATTTGGCTTCGGGAAGGGATGAACGACTGCCGCTTCTTGTGACGTTTGTCTACGGGTTCAGCCCTGCGGCTATGAGCGGCGTCGTGTTTATCAGAATGTACGAGATGCTCACCACATTCGTGCTGCTCTGCGCTATTTTGCATGTGCGCGCGGTGCGGCGGCTTTCGGTGAAAACTCTCCTCGCCATGGCGGGGGTGACTTATGTCGGTTTTCTGACGCAGTATTATTATTTTATCTTTTTGTTTTTTATGGCGACTGCCTTTTGCGTGTGGATGCTGTGGAGGGACAGGAATATTTGGAACTGCCTGAGGTACGGCGTTTTTCAGGGGCTGGCGTTTGTGCTGGCGTATCTGACCTACCCGGCTTTTCCGGGGCAGATGTTCAAAGGACAGCGGGGCGCGCAGGCGACGGAGAATTTTTTTAACCTGTCGAATACTTTTGAAAGGCTGCAATTTTTCTGGGATCTGATGAGCCGCTATGTGTTCGGCGGTCTGCTCGGACTGATGCTTTTGTTTCTCGCGGCGGCGGCAGCGGCGGTGCTCCTGCAGAACAGGCGGGGACGGCATATGAAAGCGGCGGAGACAGAAAATGCGCAGGACGGGCAGACTGCGGAGGAGACGGATCCTTCCGGCGCGGCGTTTTATATGCTGCTTTTTGCGGAGGCAGGTTATTTTCTGGCAGTGTCCAAGACGGCGCTCCTTCTCGGCGGGACTTCCAACCGCTACCAGCTTCCGGTTTACGGGATTGTGACTCTGCTTTTGCTGCTGGGTGTGGCGAAGGTATTACGAAAGACGACGGATATGCGCCAGAGAGAAGAGGGGCGGGAAAAGAAGGATATTCCCCCGGTCTGCACCGGCTGGCAGGAAAGAAGGATGGCAGGAGTGGCGGCGGCATTCTGCCTCGCGATCGTCGCGCTCAGTTATGTGCGGGCGGATGTGGAATTTCTCTACCCGGAGGCGGCGGAAGCGGTCGCGCTCGCAAGAGAACAGGCGGATGCACACATTCCTGCAGTCTATATCTATAAGCCCGGGGAGGAGTGGTGCATCTGGGCGGTGGCGGATGAGCTGATGCAGCATGACAGGGTGTATTTTGTCAGCGCGGCGAGCGAGGACCCGATCACGGATCCGGTGATTGCTGCGGCGGATGCGGTGGTGTCATATAATCCCCGCTATGATGACGTGAAGGACGAGGAGGCGCAGTCTATGCGGATTCCATCCGGGAATTGGCAGCTGTCGGAAGGTCATCTGCAGCATTTGCATAAGTTTTGTGTTGAGTGGTATAATTGCGGTGACGGGGGCGCATGGAGTAGCACAGGGGATTTGACGGAATGAAGAAAATGCGGATGAACATCGCAGATAGGAAGAATATCAGGACACCGCTGACATGGGCGGCGGTTGTCGTTGTCGTTTTCAGCCTGTTTCCGATTCTCGCGCTTGCGGGTGTGGACAGGGCTTCGGCGGACGACTGGTCTTTCGGCCTTCTGACCCATCTGGCGTGGGTGGATACGCACTCGCTGCTACAGGTTTTGCGGGCGGCGTTCGCAAGCGTGAAGAAGTATTATTTTACATGGCAGGGAACGTGGTTTTCGGTTTTCCTGTTTTCGCTGCAGCCGGAGGTTTTTTCACATGATGCCTACTGGATTGTCCCGGTGCTGATGACGGGACTTCTTATCGGCGGCGTGTCGGATTTTCTATACTGTCTGCTGGTGCGGTTTCTGCATATATCCAGACAGGATTTTCTGCTGCTCGACGCCATTCTTCTGTTTGTCTTGATTCAGTTTGTACCCTATCAGACTTCTGCGATTTTCTGGTATAACGGGGCGGCGCACTACACAGTGCCCTTTGCCCTTGTCATGGCTGCCTGCGCCCGGTTTCTGCGTTATGTGCAGGATTTTCGCAAACGGGATCTGATTCTGGCGGCTCTCTGGATGACCCTGCTCGGGGGAACGAACTATCTGACGGCGATTTTCGGACTTGGTCTGTTTGTATTGTTTACGGCGCTGTTTTTCCGCCGGGATCGCAGAGTGTTTTTTATGCTGATTCCCATGGTCTTTGAAATAGCGGGGCTTTTGGTCAGCGCGCTCGCGCCGGGCAATGCGGTGCGCGGCGGTTCGCATTACCAAATTACGGCGTGGGGGATGATAGAGGCGGTCGGCAAAGCGTTGGTGCAGGGAGCGAGGGGGATAGGCAGTTCTTTTTGGGAGTACCCTGTGGCTATGGCGGCTATGCTTGTTCTGGCGGTATTTTTGTGGGATATTCTGCGGGAGAAGATTTCCGAATTGCAGTTACATTTTCCGTGTCCGGGTTTGGTAATTTTGTATCTGTGGGGACTGTACTGTGCGGTTTATTGGCCGGTGCTGTTTGTAGGCGGATCAGTTTCTGACGGATCGGTTTCCGTGGGCGTTCCCAATACTATCTTCTGGGTATTTGTCGTTTCCCTGTTTGGCAGCCTTCTTTACGGGCTGGGCTGGATTTGTGAAAAGAGCGGCGGCAGGGGCGAGGGCTTACGTCTGTCTGTGTACGCGGTGGGATTTGCAGCGGCTTTCCTGATTCTTGCCGTCTGCCGTATGGATTTGAAAAACAGTACGGATTATGCGTGCTATTACTACATCCGTTCGGGAAAGGCGGCAGTCTATAAGGAACAGATGGATGAGCTGACCGATATCCTGACGGATGAGAGCATAGAGGATGCGGTGGTGCCCTATATCGTTGGGGAGCAGGAGCCGCTTGTGCATCTGCCTGTCACGCTTGACAAGGACGAGTGGTCGAATCAGAAAATGGCGTTGTTTTTCCGTAAAAAATCACTGGTGGCAGTACCCCGCGACGAGTGGGAGGCGCGGCGTGAAATACGTTGACACGTCTGCGGAAACTGCCTATAATAAACATATTGCAGATGCGATTTTGCGAATAGGTGTTGTTGAACAATTACTATGAGGACAGGCTATGGATGCACTGAAATTAGACACAGTTCTTCTATCGGAGGACAGAAGCTGTCTGGAAATACTGGACCAGACGCTTTTGCCGGGCACGGTGAAGATGCTGCGGATAGAAAAAATAGAAGATATCTTTGAGGCGATCCGTTTTTTGCGCGTTCGGGGCGCGCCGGCGATCGGCGTCTGCGCCGCTTACGGGATTGCCCTTACCGCATCCCGCATTGAGACGCAGGATTATGAGACGTTTCTGGCGGCTTTCAGAGAGCAGAAAAACTATCTGGCATCCTCTCGTCCAACGGCGGTGAATCTGTTTTGGGCGCTTAACCGGATGGAACGCACATTGCTTTCACACGCAGATCAGACGGTGGATAAGATTAAAGAGCTGCTTTTCGCGGAGGCGCAGGCGATTCGGGATGAGGACGTGGCGATCAGCCGCAGTATCGGGGAGATTGGATTCGGGCTGTTTAAGCCGGGCGACGGGATTTTGACGCACTGCAATGCGGGAACGCTCGCCACGGCGAAATACGGCACGGCGACGGCGCCCATGTATGTCGCGCTGGAGCATGGGATGACGGATTTCCGGGTATACTGTGACGAGACGAGACCGCTTTTGCAGGGAGCCAGACTGACAGCTTTTGAGCTGCACGGTGCGGGCATCGACACGACTCTGATCTGTGACAATATGGCGTCCACCGTGATGAAGAGCGGACTTGTGAATCTGGTTTTCGTGGGCTGCGACCGGGTGGCGGCAAACGGCGATACCGCCAACAAAATCGGCACTTCGGGTGTGGCTGTGCTGGCGAAGCATTACGGGATTCCGTTCTATGTATGCGCGCCCAGCTCTACCATAGACATGTCCCTTGCGACGGGGGATCAGATCCCCATCGAGGAGCGGGCGGCGTCGGAGGTCACCGAGATGTGGTATAAAGAGCGGATGGCGCCGGAGGGCGTGAAGGTTTACAACCCCGCTTTCGACGTGACGGATCACTCGCTGATCACAGGAATTATTACGGAAAAAGGGCTTTGCAGGGCGCCCTATGAGAAAGCGTTCCGGGAACTTGGCATAGAGTGAAAGGAAGGAAATTTATGTTAAAAAACAAAACCATCTTAATAACTGGGGGAACGGGTTCCTTCGGGAAATGCTTTACCAGATACGTGTTGACCAACTATGAACCGAAAAAAATAATCATCTATTCGCGGGACGAATTTAAACAGTGGATGATGGCGAACGAGTTTAAGGAGTACGAGGAGAAACTTCGGTTTTTCATCGGCGACGTGCGCGACGTGGAACGTTTGAAACGTGCCTGCGAGGGCGTGGATTACATTATTCACGCGGCGGCGTTAAAGCAGGTGCCCGCCTGCGAATATAACCCCAATGAGGCGATCAAGACCAATATCCACGGCGCCATGAACGTGATCGACGCGGCGCTGGATACGGGTGTGCGCAAAGTGGTGGCGCTGTCCACGGACAAGGCGGTGAACCCGGTCAACCTTTACGGAGGGACGAAACTTGTCTCGGACAAGCTCTTTGTGGCGGCGAACGCCTATGTGGGAACAAAGGATATCAACTTTTCCATCGTGAGATACGGAAACGTGGCGGGCAGCCGGGGATCGGTAATTCCTTTCTTCCACAAGCTGATTCAGGAGGGAGCGACGGAGCTGCCCATCACGGATCTGCGCATGACCCGGTTCTGGATCAGTTTGACGCAGGGTGTGGAGTTGGTGATCAAGGCGCTGGCGGAGGCAAACGGCGGGGAGACCTTTATCAGCAAGATCCCGTCTTTCAAGATCACGGATTTGGCGGAGGCGATGCTGCCCGGATGCAAGATCAGGGAAACAGGCATCAGACCAGGGGAGAAGCTGCATGAGATCATGGTGACGACGGAGGACTCGGCGACCACCTACGAGTACGACAAGCATTTTATTGTCTATCCGCAGATGACGTGGAACAACAGGCAGCAGCCTGATCTTTCGGGCAGGAAAGTGATGGAGGGCTTCCATTACAGCTCCGACAACAATACCGAGTGGATCGGCGTGGAAGAAATTCGCGAGATGTTAAAAGATGTAGAACTGGAAAAATAATAGGACAATAGAAACGGACATGCGGGAGAATGCCGGAATAGGGGCATTCTCCACTTTGATTTAAATTGCGGAGGAATACTTATGGAAAAACCGGCGGTAGAAGGCGGGAAGCCTGTCAGGGAGACGCCCATTTATTACGGGCACCAGTATATAGACGAGGCGGATATTCAGGCTGTGGTGGACGTCATGAAAAGCGATTATCTGACGTGTGGACCGAAGATCGGGGAGCTGGAAAAAAAGCTTTGCGCGCTGACGGGGGCAAAGTATGCGGTGGTATGCGCCAACGGCACGGCGGCACTGCACATGGCGGCGTTTGCCGCAGGCGTGAAGGAGGGGGATGAGGTCATCACCACGCCCATCACGTTCGCGGCTTCGGCAAACTGCGCGCTCTACTGCGGGGCAAGACCTGTTTTCGCGGATATCGATCCCGAGACCTACAATATTGACCCGGAGAAGGTGGAGCATGCCATCACGCCGTCTACAAAAGCGGTAGTTGCGGTTGACTACACGGGTCAGTCTGTAGCGCTAGACCCGCTTCGGGAAATCTGTAAAAAACACGGACTGGTTTTGATTGAGGACGGCGCCCATGTGATCGGCACGAAATATAAGGGGCAGCCAAGCGGCTCCCTCTCCGATATGACCACGTTCAGTTTCCACCCCGTCAAGACGGTGACGGGCGGCGAGGGCGGCGCGGTGCTGACAAACGATGAAACCTATTATAAAAAATTGCTTTTATACCGCTCCCACGGGATCACGAGGGATGAAAGCCTGATGGAACATGAGCCGGACGGACCGTGGTATTACGAGCAGATTGCCCTCGGCTATAATTACCGGATGACGGACATGCAGGCGGCGCTGATTATCAGCCAGCTTGATAAGCTGCCCATGTTCAGCTGCCGCAGAAAAGAGATTGTGAAGCGGTACGATGAGGCGTTCTCCGAAATACCGGAACTTTTTGTACAGCGCGAGATTCCGGAGTCGGACACGACGAGACATCTGTATATCCTGCGCATCGTGCCGGAAAGATTAAGGATTGACAGAAAACAGTTTTTTGAGGCTCTGACGGCGGAAAATGTATGCTGTAACGTGCATTACATACCGACCTACTATTTCCCCCACTATGAAAAACTGGGTTATAGACGGGGACTGTGTCCAAACGCGGAAAAGCTTTATGAGGAAATCATTTCCCTGCCGCTTTACTATGCGATGAGCGACGAGGATGTGGAGAGTGTGATTGAAGCGGTGAGGAAGATTGCGGCTTTTTACCGCGTGTAGGCGGCATGAATATTTTAACGGAAGAATAAAGGAACAGAGACGGAAATGACCGAAGAAATATCCCTGAAAGTTAAAATCATATATACGGCGTTGGCGGCATTGCTGATCGCGCTTGTATGGGCGGGGGATGAGGGAAAGCAGCCCATCGTCTATAACGGTATTGATCTGCAGCATTCGGTGGGTCTGATTGATGTAGATAACGCGCTCGTATTTCAGGAGTCCGTGACAAAAAGCAGCGCGGTGGCAAACACGCCCGCCTATGTTATGAACAAGGGAAGCTACAGAGTCACGCTGCATTACAGCACGAATAAAAATGGAAACGTACTGGAACTGTGGGAGCAGGGCGACAAGATTGCGGCATGGCAGATCAATTCGTGGGAGAATGAAATTACGGCGGATTTTACCCTCTCCAAGGACGCGAAAGCGTTGGAAATTCGCATCAATTATGGGGGTGAGGGCTCGCTTCGGCTGAGAGAGCTTTCGATTGCGCCGTACACCCTTTTCTACACGGACACCTATTTTTTGATCGCGGTGTTCCTGCTTCTGCATCTGGCGGCATGGCTGTATGTGAGAAGCGGAAGAAGGCTGCCGCAGGAAAAGCTGGTGGATTATGCCGTTATTTTAGGGGTGACGCTTCTCGCCACCACGCCGATGATGCAGACCTATCTCTACAACGCGGATGACCTCTGCTATCATTTAGCAAGACTTGAGGGGCTGAAGGACGGTATTTTGGACGGGCAGGTCATCCCGGTCAATATTCTGCCCGAGGGATTGCAGAATAACGGCTATATGAATGCCATGTACCCTTACCTGTTTTTGTACATAGGCGCAATTCTGCGGATATGCAGGGTATCGCTGGCTTTTTCCTACAAGACGCTTATTTTTCTGTCCAATTTAGGAACGGCGGTATGTGCTTATGTGGCGGTAAAGTCCATGGTGAAATCCAGACGCAGCGTCATTCTTTCGGTGGTTCTCTATACGTTGATGCCGTACCGTTTTACCAATATTCTCTCCAGAGGAGATCTGGGCGAGACGATCGCTCTTGTGTTCTGGCCTCTGGTGATTGCGGGGCTTTATCATATTGTGATGGGCGACCGGAAAAAGTGGTATTATCTCGTGATCGGGTTTACCGGCGCGCTGCAGAGCCATATCCTGAGTGTGGTTTATGTGGCGGCAGTCTGTGTCATTACTGTGCTTTTATACTGTGTGCGCATCGCGCGGGAGCGGCGTTATGTGGAGCTTTTAAAGGCGGCAGGTCTCACCGTGCTGTTGAACGCATGGTATGTGGTTCCTTTTCTGTATTACTATTTTAACGAAGAGCTGAATAAAGAAGTTCTGCGGTGGAGCGGTTACTTTGAGCAGTCGATCAACCTTTCCAATATGACCCAGACCTTGAGTCTTTACAACAAGCAGTATTTTTCACTGGGGCTTGCGCTTCTGGGCTGTCTGGGAATCGGAATCGTATACCTGTTCTGTGAAAAGCGCGGAAGGGTGGGCGGAGCCGACGGATTCACGCTCTATATGCTGACCCTCGGCGGAATGTTTGTATTCCTGTCAACGGGCTACTTTCCGAGCAGGGCGCTTATGGCAAACGATTTTTTTGAAAATATAGCGACCATGCTGCAATTTCCGTGGCGTTTTTTGGGACCGGCGTCCGCCTGTTTCCTCTTTGCGGGAGCGGCAGGGCTGGCACGATCGGAGATATTGAAGCCCTATCGGAATCTGATTTTTGCCATGCTTGTAAGCCTTAACCTTCTCGTTATCGTATCGGTGCCTGCCGACAACAACCATGTGCCATATAAGAATGCAGAGTCGGTGGCGTCCAAGGGACATGAGACGAAGCTGGGATCCAGTGTGGGATTGTTTTATCCCCATGAATGGCGGCTGGTGGAAGCGACCGATGACAGACTGTCCCGAAGCGTGGTTATATCTGATATGACGTCTGTGTCAGTGCTTGACTTTAAGAAAAAGGGAACGAAGGCGGCGGTATCCTATACGGCGCGGACCGACAACGCCTTTATTGAACTGCCTTTGCAGAATTATCTGGGCTACCGGGCGGTGGATGAATCGGGACAGCCTGTGAAGATAGAGCGGGGCGAGGGCGGCAGGATGCGGTTTCTTGTGAACGGGGACGGCGCGGAACACAGGATTTATGTGCGTTACGGACCTGTTCCGGGATTTATCATTGCAGATGCAGTGTCTGCGCTGACGATACTTTATTGTTTATACCGGGGCTGGCTTTATAAACGGTTTCCGATTCGCAGGGGAGAGGAGATGACAGAAACGGATGCAGCTTAGTATCATTGTGCCGGTCTATAATATGGCGGCGGAGAAAAAACTGGAATACTGTCTGGATTCGCTTGTGGCGCAGACCGTGGCGGACTATGAGATCATTGCGGTGGACGACTGTTCCACGGATGAATCGTGGGAGATACTGAAACGCTATGAGGAACGTTTTCCAGAGAAATTTCGTGCGCTGCATCTTGAGGAAAATAAACATCAGGGCGGCGCAAAAAATGCAGGTTTAAAAATAGCACAGGGCGAGTGGATCGGGTTTATCGACAGCGACGACTGGATTACGCCCGACATGTACGAGCGGCTGATCGAGCGTGCCAAGAGCACAGGAGCCGATCTGGCGGGCTGTGATTATTGCCTGACGTCTGAGCACTCTATGAAGGTGGGACAGGTGGTGCGCAATAATAAGGGCAGCCAGACGGGTGTTCTGGACGACGAGAAGAGACGGAGCCTGATTCTTGACGGCGGCAGTCTGGTGGTGAAGATATTCCGCCGCTCCATGATTCTTGACCATGAACTCTGGTTTCCCGAACATATCTTTTATGAGGATAATGCGCTGGGAAATTCCTATCTGGTATTGGCAAATCATTTTGAGTATATTGAGGAGCCGATGTATTACTATTATCAGCACGAATCCTCCACCGTGCATACCATTTCCCCAAAACGCTGTGAGGACCGCTGTGAGGCGGGAAGACTCATGCTGGAGGAGGCGAAGCGGCATGATTTTCTGGATAAATACCGGCAGGAACTGGAGTACAGCTTTACTCTGCTCTTCTATGTGAACACTCTGTTTACCTATATGGCGGGTGTAAAGCGGACAAAATACCGGTTTGTGAAGGCTCTGGGGGAGGAAATGAAATGCCGTTTTCCGGATTTTCAGGAGAATCCTTACTACCTTGAACGGACGCATGCGGAGGAGAAAAAGCTGATCCGTATGCAGATGAAATCCACGTTGTTTTTTATGGCGTATTATAAATTGTTGTGGGCGTATCGGAACTTCAGAAAAAACATGGGAACACGCGGTGAGAAAATCGGCATCGCACGGAGGACTGCATATGGAAATCGGAAGTATTTTTGAAATAGATCCCTTGACAGTAAAAAGGGGCGGGAATACGGCGGCGTTCCATCTTCCACAGGTGGATAAGTACGGAAAAAAACGGTGCTGCTTTACCGCTTCCGGCAGGGAGGCGATCGAGCTTGCACTGATCAGCCTGGAACGTGAACGCCCGGATATTTCGAAATGCTGCCTACTTCCCGCATATATGTGCGACTGCGTTTTCCTGCCCTTTCTGCACCGGGGCTGGGAACTGGTCTTCTATTCCGTGGACAGGGAACTTGAGGCAGCAGGGGAGGAGATTTTCGGGCTGGTGTTAGAGCATGATCCCGGGCTCATTTTCATCCATCCGTATTACGGGACGGATACCTGCGCCGGGCTGCGCAGACAGTTGTCCGCCCTCAGAAGAAGCGGCGTTCTGGTGATGGAGGATGTGACCCAGTCCTACTATTTGGAGGAGGCGGGAAAGGATGCCGATTTCGTGGTGGGAAGCCTGCGGAAATGGTATGCGGTTCCCGACGGCGGATTTGTGGCGTCCGATATTCCTCTGGCGGAGGATGTGCTGGAAGCGGGTGAGGAGTACGCAAGGGAACGGCTGGTCCCCCTCGTTCAGAAATGGGAGTATTTGAAGGAGAAGGAGAGAAGGACAGGGGGAGCGCTGACGGCGGGATGGCTCCCAAGAAAGTCGGAGTACCTGAAACGGAACCGATCTTTGGAGAGTGACCTTGACTGTTATCAGGGTGTGCGGCGCATTTCACGCATATCTGAGGAGATCCTTTCCAAAGCGGACGAAGATGAGGCGCGCCGGAGAAGAGAGGAAAATTGTCATGCGCTGTATCAGAAGATAGGCGGCATGAAGAGAGTCTGGGCAGTTCTGCCGGAAAAGGAGGCGCAGGCGCCTCTCTTTCTGCCGGTTTATGCGAAGGATCGGGACAGCTTACAGAGATTTCTGGCAGGTCACGGCATCTATGCTCCGATCCTCTGGCTTGTGGGGGAAGAGAATAAAGATTTTTTGCAGGGAGACGAGAACTATATCTTTGCGCATATGCTGGCGCTGCCCATCGACCAGCGTTACGGCACAGAGGAGATGGATCAGATTGCGGAGATACTTGCTCTGTATGAAAAGCAGCCCGTCGTCGGCATTCGCGTTGACGTAAACGAAACGGTGGCGACAGGTCATATCATGCGCTGCCTCACCATAGCGGAGCAGATAAAAAAGCTGGGCGGGCAGGTGTTGTTTATCACGGCTGACGAGCAGGCGGAGGAGCTGCTTTCCCGCGCGGGGATGGAGCATGTCTGCCTGCAGACGCGGTGGGACCATATGGAGGAGGAGATGGCGGTACTGCGGGAGGTTTTGAAGCTTGCTGGAATAAAGACGCTTCTGGTAGACTCCTATCAGGCGACACCCGCCTATTTTGAGGCGCTTCGCCCGTATGTGAAGCTGGCGTGTATTGACGATTGTTTCGAGCACGTGTTCCCGGTGGATGCGCTGATCAACTATAATGCCTACCATATCCGTTTTCCTTACAGGGAAACTTACGGCGGTAAGACCAAACTGCTTCTGGGAACGGATTATGTGCCCCTGCGGGAAGAGTTTTTCATGACGCAGGTCAGGGATGCGCAGAGCGGGAAGAAAGGATTTTCCGTGCTTCTTTCAAGCGGCGGAGGAGATGCGCAGAATGCCGTTCTCGGTGTACTGCAGCGCGCCGCCCAGATGGAAGAACTGCAATCGGTTCTGTTTCATGCGGTGGTGGGAGCGTACCATCCGCAGGGCGACGCCATAGAGGCGTTTGCAAAGACCCATGAAAATGTGAAAGTATACCGCCCCTGTCACGATATGGCGGGTCTGATGGCGGACTGCGACGCGGCGGTCTCCGCGGCGGGAACGATGCTGTTTGAACTCTGCGCCATGCAGGTTCCCACGGTGTTTTTCCAGTCGGCTGACAACCAGCGCTACGACAGGGAATTTTTTGAAGCCGGGGAGCGGATGAGCTTTGCCGGGGATATCGCACAGGACAGGGACGCCTGCATTGAAAAGATCTGCGAGGGGCTGAAAAAGCTGGCGGCGGACGCTTCACTCCGGGAACGTATGAAGGAAAATCTCGGGCGGGTGACGGACGGAAAAGGCGCGGAGCGGATCGCGGGGGAGATTATGAGGCTGTAAAGCTGCGGCAGGAACGAACTTTTATTGTACTGAAAATAGACGAAGGAAAGCGAGGACAGAATGGGAGCAGAGTTAAACGCGGTGGCGATCATCACTGCCCGGGGTGGCAGCAAGCGGATTCCGGGAAAGAATATAAAAGAGTTTATGGGAAAGCCGATGTTAGCCTACGGCATTGAGGCGGCGCTGCAGTCCGGCATATTTCGAGAGGTGATGGTCTCCACGGACGACGATGAGATCGCACGGATTGCGCGGGAAGCGGGCGCGGCGGTTCCATTTATGAGAAGCGAGGAGACGTCGGGCGACTTTGCCACCACGGATGATGTGTTGATGGAAGTGCTTCAAACTTATGAGGAGCGGGGCGAGACGTTTGACTATATGGCATGTATTTATCCGACCGCGCCTTTTGTGACGGCGGACAAACTGAAAGACGCAATGCAGCTTCTGGTGGCTCAGGACGCGTCGGGAGTGATGCCTGTGGTCCGCTACTCCTTTCCGCCGCAGCGGGGGATGGCGATTCGGGACGGGAAGCTTGTGTACTGTTATCCGGAGAATGCCGCGAAGCGGTCGCAGGATCTGGAGCCGGTGTATCATGACAGCGGACAGTTTTACTGTTATCATGTAAAGAGGTATTTGGAATGCAAGGGTGATCTGCCGGACGGATATCTGCCCATCATCGTGCCGGAGACGGAGGTGCAGGACATTGACAATCCGACGGATCTGGCGCTGGCGGAGATGAAATTTCGGATGATGCGGGAAAAGTGAAGGCAGGGAGAGAGGACAAATGGGACTGGACAAAATAAAGATTGGTAATCGACTGCTCGGGGAAGGTGAACCAACCTACATCGTGGCGGAAATGTCGGCTAATCACTTGCAGGACTATGACAGGGCGGAAGCGATCATACGGGCGGCAAAGGAAGCGGGCGCGGATGCGGTGAAGCTCCAGACTTACACGGCGGATACGATTACGATGGACTGCGATAACGAATACTTTCAGATTACGCAGGGGACGATCTGGGACGGCAGAACCTGTTATGATTTATTTCAGGAGGCATATACGCCTTGGGAGTGGCAGCCAAAGCTGATGAAGCTGGCAAACGATCTGGGGATGGACTGTTTTTCTTCGCCCTTTGATTTCACGGCGGTGGACTTTATGGAGGAGATGCAGATGCCTGCCTATAAGATTGCTTCTCCTGAAATTTGGGATATTCCTCTGGTCCGTAAGATTGCAAGGCAAGGGAAACCCGTGATCATAGCAACGGGGCTTGCGTATTTGGGGGATATTGAGAGGGCGGTGAGAACGTGCAGGGAGGAGGGGAATGAACAGATTATACTTCTGAAATGCACGGCGACTTATCCGGCGCCATATGAGGATATGAATATCAAATTGATTCCCCACATGGCTGAAACTTTCGACTGCCTGACGGGACTATCGGATCACAGCATGGGTTCCGCCGTTGCCGTGGCGTCGGTGGCGCTCGGCGCGCGGATGGTGGAAAAGCATTTCACGCTCTCACGGGCGGATGGCGGACCGGATGGGGCATTTTCCATGGAACCCGCGGAGTTTAAGAAGATGGTTGACGAAATCCGTATTGTGGAGAAAGCGCTCGGCAGGGTGACTTACAAGCTGACGGAAAAGCAGGAGAGGAGCCGGGAGGAAGGGCGCTCCCTGTTTGTGACGGAAGACGTAAAAAAGGGAGAAGTTTTCACCGAAAAAAATTTGCGCTCCATACGTCCTGCATTTGGCATGGAGCCTATGTATTATGAAGAGATGCTGGGGAGAAAGGCGCGCTGTGATATTTCCAGAGGGACGCCGATGAAGTGGGAGTTTGTGGAGTAAACGCTTTGGTGGAGAAAAACGACGTGGAAGAAAAGCAGAAAAAAATGATGATTCTTGGCGCGAGCGCGCTGCAGGTTCCCGCCATAAAGAAAGCGAAGGAGCTGGGGTATCAGATTATTCTGGTGGATTATGATGAGAATGCGGTGGGCTTTGCGCTGGCGGATGTAAAACTGGTGGTGAGCACGCTTGATCAGGAGGAGGTTTACCGGCAGGCGCTGATCTACCAGCCCGACGTGGTGATCACTTCCACAAGCGACGGTCCTGTGCGCACGGCAGCTTATGTCAATGAAAAGCTGGGAAAGAGACCGGATTTGTCCTACGAAAACGCGATCTGCGCCACCATAAAGAGCAAAATGAGAGACCGTTTAAGAGAGTGCGGCGTACCGATACCGGAATATTATGCAGCACAAGATTTTGAAGCGTTTTCGGGGGCGGTGGATAAGCTGAACGGGAATTGTATTGTGAAGCCTGCGGACAATGCGGGGAGCCGGGGCGTGGTGCATTTAGAGGCGGTAGAGCCGACTGTGATAAGGGAAACTTACGAGTACAGTCTGGGCAATGCCCGCAACGGCACCGTGATGGTGGAGGAGTACATGCACGGTCCGGAGGTCAGTGTGGAGATCATGGTGATGGACGGCGAACCGCATATCCTTGCGATCACGGACAAGTACATCACACCGCTGCCGTATTTTGTGGAGTTGGCGCACTGTGAGCCGAGCCGGCTGGATGCGGGGACGCAGGAGGAGATACGGAAAGTGGCGGCGCAGGCGGTCAGGGCGATCGGTATTGAAAACGCGCCCGCCCATGTGGAGATCAAGGTGACGGAGGAAGGACCGAAGATTGTGGAGCTGGCGGCAAGACTTGGCGGCGACTTTATCACATCAAGGCTGGTGCCCCTCTCGACGGGCATCGATATGGTGGGAGCTTCAGTGCTTCTGGCGACAGGGGAGATGCCCGATCTAACCCCGAGGCGGAACCACGGCGCGGCGATTCATTTTATATCTGTAGGAAATGAACCGGACAGCTGTGCGTTGGCGGCATCCGAACAGCAAGGCGAGGAGCGGGAGGGCGTGATTGCCCGGATCACCGTGCCGGATATGCTTTATGAGCAGGAGGGCGTGGAGGAGATCAGCCTCTACAAAAAGCCCGGGGACGCTGTACAGGGAACGCGCTCGAGCAATGACCGGCTTGGGCATGTGATCACGACAGGGGAGACGCAGGAGCAGGCAATGGAACTTGGAAAGCGGGTATTGGCGCAGATCAGTGTGGAAATACAGTATGAAAGATAGAATCTATGTCTGCCACACGTACTATCACGTGTATGTGGCATGCTTGAAGGAACTGAATTTGGAACGGGAAAAGCGGGGAAACGCGACCCTTGTCATGAGCACCATGTCCAACGATTTTGGTGATTTGCGGGAGCGTGCCTTAAATTGCGGACTCTTCGAGGCGGTGCACATGTTCGAGGAGAAGGAGGACATCAATTTTCCGGAGATTATGAAGTATCATGTGGACAGGGGCAATCTTTTCTTAAACCTGCTGACCCGTATCCGCTATACGAAGCTTCTGGGAAAGGCGCAGGAGCCTTACGTGCCGGTGGACTTTAGGGAATATAAAGATGTTTATGTGTTTTGCGATTCCGACCCGATCGGGTACTATTTAAGCTATAAAAAAATACATTATCACGCGCTGGAGGACGGGCTGGACTGTATCAGCACTTACGACACCGCGCGCTACGACAACAGGGGGCATTTTAAGCTGAAAGCGTTTCTCGCCTCGCTGAACCTTATTTTTATTCAAAACGGTTGGGGGAAGTACTGTCTGGATATGGAGGTCAACGACATTTCCGTCCTGCCTTATCCCTGCCCGAAATATATCGAACAGTCAAGGCAGGAGCTGGCGGACTCCCTCACGAAGGAGGATAAGGCGCTTCTGGTGCGGCTCTTTATTGCAAATATAGGGGAGATAGAGGAAAAGCTGGCGACGGGAAAGGACAATATTTTGCTTTTGACAGAGCCGCTGTGCGAACTCCCCGTACGAGAGAAGATTTTTCGGGATTGCATTGACTTGTGTGGTCAAATAGAAGGTGCGGATTCTGTGATTTTGATCAAGCCCCATCCTAGAGACATTTTGGATTATGAAGAAAAATTTTCGGACCACATCGTGCTTGACCGGAAGTTTCCGATGGAAGTGTTGAATTATATCGAGGGATTGACATTCCGCCGGGTGATTTCTGTCTTTACGGTGGTACGCAACATCCGGTTCGCTGAGGAGATTGTCTATCTGGGCGAGGATTTTATGGACAAGTACGAAGATCCGAAGCTGCACCGGCAGAATGAGGAGATTTAAAAGGCGGAGATTGCGCGGCAAATTTGCGCGGCGCGCACACTTGTGGTATACTCGATAGCAGTTTAGTGCGGACAGGGCAGCTCCCGTATCATGTGGCAGATGGATCAAAAGAGGGCATGTTCTGGGAACGGGTGCGAAGTGTACGCCCGTACGCTGATTAAAGGAAACACATTATGCTGAAAATCTTAAAAAAAATGAATGTCCTGCTGGACGGCAGGCAGAAACGCGCTATGGCAGCGCTTATCATTATGATGCTGATCGGCGGTGTGCTGGAAAGCTTGGGCGTTTCCATGCTGGTGCCCATTGTGACCGTGGTGATGGATCCGGAAGCGGTGGGGGAAAGCGAACTTCTCTCCTCGGTTTACGAGATGCTCGGGATGGAGAACAGCGCTCAGTTTGCCATGTTTCTGCTGCTTTCTTTTGTGGGAATGACGGTGATTAAGAACATCTATCTTTTCTTTCAGCAGAAGGCACAGCTTAAGTTTGTCTACACGAACCAGTTCGCGACTTCAAGACGCATGATGATCAATTTTATGCAGCGTCCCTATGAATATTATTTGAACGCGGACACGTCCGTAATTCAACGTAATATCACATCTGACGTAAACAATATGTACGGGCTGATTCTAAGCTGTCTGCAGCTTTTCAGCGAGTGCATTGTGTTTGTATGTCTGGTGGTGGCGCTTTTTATTTATTCTGACGCGATGATGATTGTGACGGTGGCAGCGCTCATGGTGGCGCTTCTTTTGGTGATTAAAAAGGTGTTGAAGCCTATTATGATCAAGGCGGGGCAGGATAATCAGGACTATTACAGCGGGCTTTATAAATGGATCGAGCAGTCGGTGATGGGGATCAAGGAGATCAAGATCGGCTGCAAGGAAAATTATTTTATCAATGAGTATGCAAAGTGCGGGGCGGGCTACGTCAGTTCCGTGCAGAAATATAACCTCTTTAACGCGACGCCGCGGCTTTTGATTGAGACGGTATGTATCGCGGGCATGGTGGGGTATTTTGTCATGTCTATCGGACAGGGCACACAGATGAAGGAGCTCCTGCCGCAGCTTTCGGCTTTGGCGGCGGCGGCAATGCGTCTGCTTCCCAGCGTAAACCGCATCAATAATTACCAGACTTCGATTTCCTATTTCGAGCCCTTCTTTATGGGCGTCAGCGACAACCTGCAGGATGAGATTCACGACGGCAGTGTGACCTATGATGCGGAAGCCTATAAGCAGAGGCAGAGTGTGGAAAAGATGCCGCTGGAAAAAGTGATTCGGCTGGAGGACATCACCTATAAATATCCGAACACGGAGACCTATATTTTTAACCATGCGGATATGGAGATTCCGATCGGCTCTTCCGTGGGTATCGTGGGCGTCACGGGCTCGGGGAAGACGACGATTGTGGATATTCTGCTGGGGCTTTTGCAGACGGAGAGCGGACGGATTCTGGCGGACGGCACGGACGTGAACGGTCACTATGCGGCGTGGCTGAAAAATATCGGCTATATTCCACAGACTATCTTTATGATAGACGATTCTATCCGCAAGAATGTGGCATTCGGCGTACCGGAGGAGGAGATCGACGACGAGAAGGTCTGGCGCGCTTTGAAGGAGGCGGCTCTGGATGATTTCGTAAAGAGTCTGCCGGAGGGCGTGGAGACCGGAATCGGCGAGCGCGGCATCCGCATTTCGGGCGGACAGAGGCAGAGAATCAGTATTGCCAGAGCGCTCTATGAAGACCCGGAGGTGCTTGTGCTGGATGAGGCGACTTCCGCGTTGGACAATGAGACGGAGGCGGCGATCATGGATTCCATCAACAGGCTGCACGGGAGAAAGACGCTTGTCATTATCGCGCACAGGCTGCAGACCATTGAGAAGTGCGATATGGTGTACCGCGTACAGGGCGGCGCCATTTCCAGAGAGAGATAAAGAACTTATTTACGAAAGGAAGAAAAGATGATAAAGAAATTATGGGATTTCGGATGGGGGATGTATAAGAAGCATGAGGAGGGAATCAATTATTTGATTTTCGGATTTCTCGCCTTTGTATTGAATTATATTCTGTATTTTATTTTTGCGGACGCGGTTTCCCTGCACTATATGGTGGCGACGGTACTGTCGTGGGTGCTGACGGTTGTGTTTGCCTACTGGACGAACAGAACTTTTGTGTTTAAGAGTCAAAATAAGGCGGCGGCATCCGTTGTGAGGGAGTTCGTCTCCTTTATCGGCGCGAGGGTGGCGACCGAGGTGCTTGAGATCGCACTGATGTATGTGATGGTGGATATCTGCTCGATTAACGACAAAATCTCCAAGCTGGTGTGCCAGACGATCGTGATTCTGGCGAACTATGTGCTCAGCAAAATCTGGATTTTTAAGGACACCTCCAAGAAGGAAGAGTGATATAGAGATTTGCGGAAAGGGAGCTTAAAGCGGGAAATGAAATCGGAAGGTAAAAGACAGGCGAATTTTGAACTGCTGCGCATTGTGGCGATGTTTATGATTATTTCCCTCCACTATCTGGTGAAGGGGTGGGTTGCCACGCCGTTTCCCATTGTGGCAAAGGAAAATCCGGTCGGCGTTTTGGCGTGGCTGATCGAGGCGTTTTGTATTGTGGCGGTAAACTGTTATGTGCTTATCAGCGGTTATTTTCTTGTGGAATCTGCGTGGAAACCGGGGAGGGTGTTCTCTCTGCTTGCACAGGTTCTTTTTTATTCCCTGTTGATTCCCATAGCGCTTCTTTTGACAGGTGTGGTTTCATGGGGGGATATGGACCTCTATGACTGGATTGGTTTTGCATTTCCCTTTGGGACGGAGCATTATTGGTTTGCCACGGCTTACCTTGTGATGTATTTGTTTGCGCCGTTTTTGGCGGCGGGTATCAAAAAGATGGAAAAGAGGAATCTGCAGATTCTTTTGGCGCTGCTGCTGGCATTTTTTTCACTGGAAAAGACGATTCTTCCCGTGTATCTGGCAACAGATCGGTACGGCTATGATTTCGGATGGTTTTTGTGTCTGTTCGTGGCGGCGGGGTATGTCAGACTGTATGGTATTTCATGGCTGGAAAAGCAGTCCCATGCGGTGGGGGGCTATGCGCTCTCCAGTCTGCTGATATGGCTGCTTGCGATGGCGTCCAACACACTTGGCGGCGAAATTGAGACGTTTATCCACTATGCGAATATGCTTTACGCGTACAATCATCTGTTGTGCGTCACCGGCGCGGTTTCGCTCTTTTATGTGTTCAAAAACCTGCGCATAAAGGAAGGGTGCTTTGTGGGAGCAGTGAGAAGGCTTGCGCCCTATACGTTCGGCGTGTATCTTTTGCACGAACATATGCTGGTGCGGTATGAGTGGATGAAGTGGCTGGGCGTGGAGAAGGTGCAGGAAAGCTTTCTCTTTGTGCCGCATATGATCCTGTCTGTGTTCATAGTTTTTGTGGTCGGAACTGTGGTGGATATGGGGCGTGGCAAAATCTTTGCGAGAGTGGCTGCTGCGGCTGAGAATAAAACGCAGTGATGCCAGAACGACTACAAAGAATAGTTGAAACTGGCGAAAATTTCATAGGAGAATCGATGAAGATGATAGTGAGGGCTTACCGGGAACAGGATATTCCCGCTATGATAAAAATTTGGAACGAGATCGTGGAGGAGGGCGTCGCTTTCCCACAGGAAGATTTTCTGGAGGAGCAGACAGGCGCGGCGTTTTTTGCAGAACAAAGTTACTGCGGAGTTGCGCAGGAAGAGAGTGGGGAAATTTTGGGACTGTATATTCTGCATCCGAATAATGTGGGAAGGTGCGGGCATATATGTAATGCCAGTTATGCTGTGGCTTCGGGGAGCAGGGGGCTGCATATCGGGGAAAAACTGGTGCTTGACTGTATCGAACATGCCAGACGGATTGGATTCCGGGTTTTGCAGTTTAATGCTGTGGTTGCGTCAAACACTCATGCCAGACATTTGTATGAGAGAGTCGGATTTACACAGCTTGGCACGATTCCGGGAGGATTCCGGATGAAGGACGGACACTACGAGGATATCTGTCCATACTATATATCATGTTAGCAGGAAATCAAGCGGCTGCGAAGCAGACATTTGATTTCACCTAACATGATAACGAGAAAATCAATGAGTGCGAAGCACGGCAGACGCGAAGCGGCTGGATTTTCGAGTGTAGAAAATGTCAGCAGACGCAGTTTCAGAGGAATAAAATGGTGGGTATTTATCGGAAATATCATAACTTCATAGAGAACTGGCTGTTTCCGGCAATACTTCTGCTTTACCCGTTTCTGGTTGTCAATCAGGGGCTTGACGTTGCGGACTCGACGTACAGTCTCACAAATTTCCAGTATTTTGATTCTATGAACGGGACATGGATGGTGGCGACTTTTCTGTCCAATGCGGCGGGATGGCTGTTTATGCACCTGCCTTTCGGGGGAACGCTGCTTGGCATGAAATGTTATACGACGCTTGTGCAGTCGGCGACGGCGCTCATGGTCTATTTCGTACTGAAAAAACGGATAGCCGCGCCGCTTTTGGTTTTGGGGGAGTTCCTTGTGCTAGGACTCTGTTGGTGTCCGTCCACGATTCTGTACAACTATCTGACGTACTTTTTGATGGCGGCGGCAATTCTGCTGCTTTATCGGGGGGTGACGGGCGGCAAAATCCGTCGGCTTTATTTCCTTGCGGCGGGCATCTGTCTGGGAGCAAATGTGGCGGTGCGGATGCCGAACGTGGTGCAGGCGGCATTGATTGTGGCGGTGTGGTACGGGATTGTACTGATTTGCAGGCGGAAGGACGGGAGGAGTCCCCTGCCGTGGAGCGCGCTTTTTTCGGTTACCGGGTGGTGTCTGCTCGGTTATGTTGTCGGTTTTGGCGTGCCTTTGGCGGTGATCTGTGTTCGTTACGGCATATCGGCTTATCCGGATATGGTTTTTACTATGTTTGCCATGACGGAACAGGCGACTGACTACAAACCGACATCGATGCTGACGGGCATGTTTGGAGACTATATAAAGGGATTATATTGGTTGGTGTTCGCGGGCGTTTGCGCGGGGGCGGCAGGCGTTGCGTTTCTTGTGCGGGAGAGGCTGTACGATGCCGGGAAGAATGCATATAAAATAACGGGTGCAATAATAAAAATTGGATATGTCATGCTGCTCTTGGCGCTGCTCCGCTTTTACTGGGGCAGGGGCATGTTCCACTTCCGGTATTATGAGTACGGCAACGGCTGTATTTATTATCCGGCGGTACTGCTGCTTCTGGTGACGATAGCGGCTGCGGTATATTGCCTGATTGGAAAAAAGGTGTGTGTGGAGCAAAAGATTATGGCGGCGTTTGTGCTTTTACAGATTTTTCTGACGCCCCTTGGCAGCAACAATGATTTATATCCGATCATCAATAATCTGTTTGTAGCGGCTCCTTTTCTGCTGTGGGTGGTGTGGAGCCGGCTTGCGGAAAAAGGCGGGCGGATGGATAAGTATCGGTTTCTGTGGGCAATGCCGGTCTGCGGTTTGGTGGCGTTTCTTCTCATGCAGAGCATCGGTTCCCATGCCAATTTCGTCTTTCAGGACGGTATTTACGGGGAAGTCCGCGATATGCGTGTAAAGAAGCCGGAGAAAGCAGCAGGGATTTACACGAATCAGGAAAACGGTGCGCTTTTGGAGGAACTGTCCGACTTTATTAAAGAGGAGGGGCTGACCGGCAGAAAAATGATTACCTATGGAGAGCTGCCGGGGCTTTTTTATCTGCTGGATATGCCGCCTGCGCTCTCCACGGGCTGGGCGGATCTGAAATCCTACCGCATGGCGGAGTACACGCGGGATCTGGCGGCTCTGGAGACAGAGAGTGTGGCAGGCGGAGAAATGCCGGTGATCATTGTCTCCTCGGCGGTGGCGGCTTACTGGAGCGACGACGGCGAGGCGATCAACTGGTTCGGCGTGGATATGGAAAAGATGGCAATGGATGAAAAACAGCGGATTCTGGGCGATTGGATCAGGGATTATGGCTATACGGAAGTGTTCGGAAATGCGCGGTATGTGGTATACATGAAATAAAAGAAAAGTTATGTTTGTAGACATTATGCACGGAAACATTATGAACGGAAACATAATGTTTACAAACATATAAATTGTGGTATACTCTTTATATAGGGGATAAGCAAGGGTGCAGACTGTCTGGAGGGTATATGGAACAATTTGTGGATCGCGAACTGGAAATCAGGACGCTAGAAAAAGAATATGCGAAAAAAGAATCTTCGCTTGTCGTCGTCTATGGTCGGCGGCGGGTGGGTAAGACGACGCTTCTCTCAGAGTTTATGAAGGGTAAAAAAGCCTTATATTTTCTTGCTACGCAGGAGGCGGAGGCGATCAACCGCAGTGCGTTTCAGGAAAAGGCGGCGGCATTTATTGAGAGCCCCCTTTTGGCGGAGACTTCCGTGGATAAGTGGGACACGATTTTTAAGGCGATTGTCTCCTGCAAGTGGGAGGAGAAGCCGGTTTTGATTATCGATGAATTTCAGTATCTGGGAAAGGCGAACCCGGCATTTCCCTCTGTCTTTCAGAGGATATGGGACGAGATTTTGATGAAAAATTCCGTCATGGTGATTTTGTGTGGTTCGCTGATCCCCATGATGGTGTCCCAGACACTCTCTTACAACAGCCCTTTGTATGGCAGACGGACGGCGCAGATTCGGCTCAAACAGATACCGTTTCGGTACTACTGCGAATTTGTCCCGGGTTTGTCCAGAAAAGGGCAGATTGAGCGGTACGCGGTGACCGGCGGCGTCCCGAAATATATCGAATCGTTCGCGGATTGTGCGGACATTTATGAGGGCATTGAGGAAAACATTCTGAACCGCACGGGTTATCTATATGAAGAGCCGCATTTTCTGTTACAGCAGGAAGTGGCGGAGGTGGGCGGCTATTTTTCGGTACTGCGCGCCATCGCATTCGGGCGGACGAAGCTGGCGGAGATCGCGTCCTTTATGGGGGCGAAGGCTACCGACTTGACCAGAACTTTGAAGACGCTGATAGAACTCGATCTGGTGCAGCGGGAGGTGCCTGTCACGGAGGAGAATCCCGAAAAGAGCAAGAAGGGACTTTACCGGATTACGGATTACTATATCCGCTTCTGGTTTACCATGATTTATCCGAATCAGGGGGATGTCGAGCAGGGAAACGTAACATATGTTATGGAAAAGATACGGAAAAGCTTTGTGTGCAGTCATGCGGCTTTTGCCTATGAGGACGTCTGTCGGGAGGAGCTGGCGGCGAGGGATGACTTCCCCTGTCATTTTTCAAAAATCGGGCGGTACTGGGATAAAAACACGGAGATCGACATTGTGGCGTTAAACGAGGAGGAGAACACGATTCTGTTCGGGGAATGCAAATATTGGAGCGGCAGCGTGGATGTGGATGTTTTCTATCAGCTGCAGGAAAAGGCGAGGCGTGTGCCGTGGCATAAGGATGACAGGAAGGAGCTGTACTGCATTTTCTCCATGAACGGATTCAGCCCCCGGCTGCAGGAACTGGCGAAGAGCCGGGATGACCTGATTTTGTCGGAGTAGGAATTTTGAGTGTAGTGTGTTATACTAAGGCGCGGAGGTAAGTTATGATTAATTTCAACGTCCCCCCCTTTACGGGGAAAGAATTTGAGTATATGAGGGAGGCTGTGGAGAACCAGAAAATCTGTGGCGACGGTCCTTTCACAAAAAAATGCAGCGAGTGGATCGAGGCGCAGACCGGCACGGCGAAATGTCTGCTCACCACTTCCTGCACCCACGCGACAGAGCTGGCGGCGCTCTTGGCGGATATCAAACCGGGAGACGAGGTGATTCTGCCTTCCTACACCTTTGTGTCCACGGCGGATGCGTTTGTGCTGCGCGGCGCAACGGCGGTGTTTGTGGATATTCGTCCCGATACGATGAATATAGACGAAAAACTGATTGAGGACGCCATAACGGAACGCACAAAAGTGATTGCGCCGGTGCACTATGCGGGCGTGGGGTGTGAGATGGACGCCATCATGGATATAGCGGACAGGCATCACCTGATGGTGGTGGAGGACGCCGCGCAGGGCATTATGGCGTCCTATAAGGGAAAACCGCTTGGGACATTCGGCGAGTTTGGCTGTTTCAGTTTTCATGAGACGAAAAACTTAAGCATGGGCGAGGGCGGCGCGCTGTTAATCCGTGATGAAAAGTACATTGAGGCGGCGGAGATATACAGGGAGAAGGGAACGGACCGGAGTAAGTATTTCAGGGGACAGGTGGATAAATACCGCTGGCAGGAATACGGGTCTTCTTACCTGCCAAGCGATATGAACGCGGCTTATCTGTATGCGCAGTTAGAGCTTGCAGAGGAGATCACACAGGCGAGGATGGACAGGTGGAATCAGTACCGGGAGCTTCTTACGCCGCTGGCGGAGAAGGATAGGATCGAACTGCCTTTTATACCGGAGTACTGTGCGCACAATGCCCATATGTTCTATATTAAGACGAAAGATATGGAGGAGAGAAGCCGTCTGATTGCTTATTTGAAAGAAAAGGATATTTGGTCGGTGTTTCACTATGTGCCGCTTCACTCCGCGCCTGCGGGGCAGAAATACGGCAGATTTCACGGGGAGGACAAGCACACGACGAAGGAGAGTGAGAGACTTCTGCGCCTGCCCCTGTTCTATAAAATGACGGCGGACGAGACAGCGTATATTGTAGAGCAGGTGAAGGCGTTCTACGCTGCCAATTGATGAGCTGCTAAACGGCGGTATGGGGCGGCAGATGCAGGAGAAACAGGGATGATTCGGGGTATGTAGTTGATGGAACAGAATAGGAAACAGGGATGTAGAAACTGCATACTTACGTTGCTTGTTATGGGAGTCAGCGCGCTCCTGACGGGATTCTTTTTTGACTTTTACTTTGATATGAACGATGATACTATGATGCGGGACATTATGTCGGGGGTCTACAGCGGCACGCCGGACGGTCACAATATGCAGACTCTCTATCCGCTTGGGGCGCTTCTGGCGCTGTGTTATCGGATTTGCGGCACTTTTCCGTGGTACGGGACGTTCCTGTTTCTGTGTCAGTTCGGATGCTTTTTTCTGGTGGGCGTCAGACTGTGTACGCTGACGGATGTTTTTTACATGCGGACACAGTCTGTTTCAAGCAGTGAAGATGCAGCGGGCAGAAACGTGCGCAGGCGTTTTGTAGGGAAATTACTCAGCCTTTTGGTGTTGGTGTTTTTTCAGTGGGGCATATGGCTGACTCATATGGTCAATGTACAATATACAATAACATGCGGTATGCTTGTGGGAGCGGCGGTTTTTCTTTTCCTGACTATGCCGGAGGGTGTGCTTTTCGGGAAAACGTCGAAAACTCATTCCGTGAAAGCTTTTATGAGAGGGAGTCTTCCAGCGCTGCTTCTATTTTTACTTGCCTTTCAGCTTCGGTCGGAGATGGCGCTTCTCACCCTGCCGTTTCTGGGGCTTGCGGGACTTTTTCGATGGTGGGCGGACAGACCTGTTTTCGAGAAAAAAAATCTGCAAAAATATGGAGGTCTGCTGTTGCTTCTCCTTGTGGGTATGGGATTGTCCCTCGGGGCGGACAGCCTTGCCTACGGAGGCGAGTGGAGGACGTTTCGCCAGTTTTTTAACGACAGGACAACGATCTATGATTTCTATCCCGAGGTGTTGGCGGGGCAGTCTTTTGATACGGATTTAGAGGAGCAGGGCGTTTCTTACGGTGCGCAGATTCTGCTCGAAAACTATAACTTCGGTCTCGACGAGCGAATTGACGCGCAGTTGCTTAGAGATGTGGCGGTGTACGCGAAGGAGCATGTGGGCGGCGAGAGAGACTGGGGAACGGTTTTTAAGGAAAAGCTGCGGCTCTACCGTTACAGAAGTTTTCACGGCGGTGACATGCCCTACAATCTTCTTGTTTTCCTGGGGTATGGGATAAATATAATAGCGATTGTTATTTTAATGTGGAAGGATGTGCGGAACCTGCTTGCCGCGGCGGTACATCTTTTCCTGATCCTTGTGGTGAGAAGCGGGCTGTGGATGTTCGTTCTCATGCGGGGGCGAGATCCCGAGCGGATTACCCACCCCCTCTATCTGGTGGAGTTTTGCCTGCTGGCGGGCGTCTTTTTGCAATGCCTGCAACGGGGGATGTACTTTGTGGGAAATATGCCGGAAAAGGTAGATTCTCCGGCGCCTTTTGCGGTATCTTTAACGAAACCGTCGGTTTCGGGGACTCGGTCCATTGGATTTAAGACAGCTCAAAGTATTTTGCCCATTGCGGGCGTGGCGCTTTTTTTTCTTTGTCTGTGGGGGCTGTGGAAGGGTTTCCCTGCGGTGCGCGTCGATCAGGCAAGACGGCAGGAGATTAACAGGGATTGGGAGGCGATAGACGCTTATTGCAGGGCACATCCGGATACGTTCTATTTTGAGGACGTGTACTCCACCGTTGCCTTTTCGGGGAAACTTTTGGAGCGCAGGGACAACGCGGCTGCAAACTATGACATTGCAGGGGGCTGGATGTGCAAGAGCCCGCTGTATCAAAAAAAGCTGGCGGCTTTCGGCATAGAAAACGCGGCGGACGCCCTCGCGGAAGGAAAGGCGGGCTTTATCATGTCGGACGAGGAGATAAGTTTGAGAGGGCTTGTCTGGCTTGAGGTTCCCTACGCGGAACAGGGATTGGACGTCTATATCGAAGAATATGGCAGGATCAATGAAAACTATGGCGTGTATCAAGTGATTCCGATCTCAAAGGACGGGCAGTATCTGCGGGAGACAAAATGGGAGTGGTAAACGGAATTGTTGATACTGCGGGTGGAGAGCGGCATATGAGTGTGGAGAAAATATATCTGCGGCCGATCACAGCGGCAGACACGGCGAAGATCGTGGCGTGGCGGAACAAAGAATTTGTGAGGAAAAATTTTATCTACCAGAAGCCTTTTACGGAAGAAGGGCATATGGCATGGCTCAGAGAGCAGGTGGAGCCGGGGCATGTGGCGCAGTTCATTATCTGTGTGGATGATTGGGAAATCGGCAGCGTCTACCTGCGGGATATTGACAGGGAGAAAAAAACCGCCGAGTACGGCGTATTTATCGGCGAGGAGGAAGCGCTCGGCAGAGGGTACGGCACAGCGGCGGCAAAACTGATGCTGGCGTACGGATTTGAGAAACTGGAATTGCAGAAAATTTTTCTGCGTTTGCTGGAGGATAATACAAGAGCAAGGAAAAGCTATGAAAAAGCAGGTTTCCGGATGATAGAAGACAGACGGGAAACCGTCAATCTGGAACAGGGGAAACGAGAGGTGTTCTTTATGGAGGCGGCGCGCGGCGCGTGGGAGAGCTCGAAACACCTCGGAATGGAGTAAATATGAAGCAACTGGTCAGTTTTGTGATTCCCTGCTACCGGTCGGCACAGACGATCGGCAGGGTGGTGAAAGAGATTGATGCGGCGATGAAGAAATTGTCCGGGTATGCGTATGAGATCGTGCTTGTGAACGACGCTTCGCCGGACGATACCTTTGACGTGATCCGCCGGTTGTGTGAGGGGCGGAAAGATATTTGCGGTGTGAACCTTGCGAGAAATTTCGGGCAGCACGCGGCGCTTATGGCAGGATTTCGGCAGGCACGCGGCGACGTGGTGGTCTGCCTGGACGACGACGGGCAGACACCTGCGGACGAGGCAGGAAAACTGCTTGCAAAACTGGAGGAAGGCTATGACGTGGTCTATGCAAAATATACGCATAAGCGGCATTCCTTTTTCCGCAATTTTGGAAGCAGGGTAAATGAACTGATGACCCGGATCATGCTGGGAAAGCCGAAGGAACTTTATGTTTCCAGCTATTTTGCCATGAGGCGGTTTGTCGCGCAGGAATTGATCCGCTATGAAAATCCCTATCCCTATGTGATCGGGCTGGTGCTCCGCGCCACAAAAAAAATCGCGAATGTGGAGGTGACGCACAGGGAGCGCGAGATCGGGACTTCGGGCTACACCATCGGAAAGCTTCTCGGGCTTTGGTTTAACGGATTCACGGCTTTCAGTGTAAAACCTTTGCGGATTGCAACGGTGATTGGCGTGGTTTCCGCCTGCGCGGGATTTCTTTACGGTATCTATACGGTGGTAAAAAAGTTTTTAAACCCGGCTGTTCCGGTGGGGTTCAGTGCGTTGATGGCGTCAATCGTATTTTTCTGCGGGTTGATTTTGCTGATGTTGGGAATTATCGGCGAGTATATCGGGCGGATTTATATTTCCATGAACAATTCGCCGCAGTATGTGATCAGAGAGTGTGTGGATGAGAGAGATGCGGAGCGATAAAAAACGGAACGAAAACAGAAGCCGCCTGATTGCCGGCGTTTTTTCCTTTCTGTTCTCGGCGGCGATCCTGTTCGGCGCGCGGCTGGACAACGTGGAGAATGTGGATGTAAAGGATATCACGCTCTGGCTGCAGCTGGCGGCGTTTACCGTTATTTTTACGGGATTTATACTGCTTTTGTGGCGGTTTTTCGATTCGCTGGGGAAGAGGGAGCAAAAAGAGGGCAGGAGACTCTCTATAAAAATAACTAATGTTATTGAAAGGGCGGACGGGTACGCGGACGTCCTTTCCTTTCTTTTTCTGATTCTGTGCTGGCTGCCCGTGTTTTTGGCGGTATACCCGGGGTTTTTCGTGTACGATGCGCAGGATGAATATATACAGGTGGCGACACGGACATTTTCCACTCACCATCCCCTCGTGCATGTACTGCTCCTTGGCGGCATTATCTGCGGCGTCCACAAACTGACGGACTCTTACAATCTGGGTATTGCCTGCTATACGGTTTTGCAGATGGCGGCAGCGGCAGGTGTTTTTACTTTTCTTTTCGCGTATCTGCGAAAAAAAAAGGTGTCCCGCGCGGTGCGGATGCTCGGCATTGTATGGCTGGGGCTGTTTCCCACGGTGGTGATGTTTACCCTCTGTTCCGCGAAGGACGCGCTGTTTACGCTGGCGCTGCTGTTTTTGCTCGTCTGCCTTTTGGAGATGGGTGCGGGGGAGGAATTTTTTGAGAAAAAGGGTTGGCAGGTTCTCTTTGTATTCGCCGGGACGGGCATGATGATTCTTCGCAACAACGGCTTTTACGCCTTTCTCGTGATGATACCGCTGCTGCTCTTTCTGCAGAAAAAGAGGCGGGGGCGGCTGTTTTTTCTGTCGATCTGTGCGGTGGCGGGATGTCTTCTCATAAACGGCGGGCTTAAAACCGCACTCCACGCGGACGACTCCGAGTATCAGGAGCTTTTGACCGTGCCGATCCAGCAGCTGGCGAGAACTTACAACTATGTGCCGCTAGCGTTTTCCGGGGAGAACCGGGAAATTCTCTACGAGGTGCTGGATGAGGAGGCGCTTTCCCTGTATACGCCGCGGCTTTCCGACCCGGTGAAATACCGCTTTGACAATGAAACGTTTGCGAAAGATAAAGGGAGGTATGCGAAACTCTGGCTGCGCGTCGGCATGAAAAAGCCCTTGATCTATCTGAACGCATGGTTTATGACCTCGTACGGATTCTGGTATCCCGACACGATTATCAATGTGTACGGGGGGAACACGGTTTTCACCTTTACCTACAAGGACAACTCCTATTTCGGCTACGAGGTGGAGCAGCCGGGGGTCAGGGAGAGCAAAATCCCTTGGCTTGACGAGGTGTACCGCAAGCTTTCGCTGGAGGTCTGGAAAGAGAAAATACCTGTGGTTTCATGGCTGTTTTCTCCGGGCGCCATGTTCTGGCTGTATGCGTTTTGGTTTGCATGGCTATTAAATAACAGACGATATGAATTGCTGTATCCTTTTTTGCCGATTTTCCTCCTATGGCTGACGGTATTGCTCGGACCGACTTATCTGCCACGGTATGTGCTGTTTTTCTGGTACGGCATGCCGCTGTTTCTGGCGATCGCGCAGATGGGGTTCAGTGGAGATGCGAAAAATATTGATACACAGTGAGAAACGGTGTACAATTGACTGAAAATGAATGACGGAAGGAAACTTATTATTATGAAGACAAAGGTGTTTATCGACGGGAGCGAGGGGACCACAGGGTTACGGATCAACGAGCGTTTTCAGAAACGTGACGATATAGAACTGCTGCACATCAGCCCGGAGCTGAGAAAAGATCCGGTGGAGAGAAAGAGACTGATCCACGAGTCGGACATCACTTTTCTGTGCCTGCCGGACGAGGCGGCGAGAGAGTCCGTCGCTCTGGCGGAAGGCGAAAATGCAGTGATTATTGACACGTCCACGGCGCATCGGACGAAAGAGGGGTGGGCGTATGGCTTTCCTGAACTGTCGGAGGCACATAAAACAGCCATCGCGCAGGGGAAGCGGATCGCGGTGCCGGGATGCTATGCCACCGGCTTTATCTCCCTCGTCTATCCGCTGATTGCGGAGGGGATTCTTCAGAGAGACTATCCGGTAAGCAGCTTCGCCATTTCGGGTTACAGCGGAGCGGGGAAGAAAGCTATAGCGGCTTATGGGGATGCGGATCGACCGAGAGAGCTGTCCTCGGGAAGAGAGTACGCGCTGACGCAGCAGCACAAGCACTTGAAGGAGATGCAGAAAATCACGGGGCTTGCGCGCACGCCCTTATTTTCCCCGATCATCGACGACTATTACAGCGGCATGGTAGTTTCCGTACAGTTGTATGCGGATATGCTGGCAAAGAGGGAGACGCCGGAATCGCTGCGGCAGTATTATGCGGATTATTATAAGGACAAGCAGTTCATCAAGGTGAGCGCCGCGGATGACGAGACTGCGGCGAGCGGCTTTCTGGCGGGGAACGGTTTGTCCGGCTGGGACGGGCTGAAAATTTACGCAACAGGGAATGAAGAGCGCATTGTATTGTCATCCCAGTTTGACAATCTGGGAAAAGGCGCGTCCGGCGCCGCCATCCAGTGCATGAATATCATTCTGGGCTGTGACGAGGCAAAAGGGCTTGATTTGTAAAAACATCCCAAACGTGGTAAACTACGGGATAAATGGGATAAATTAAGAGGAAAGCTATGAATCGAATCTTAAATAAAAAACAGGCTATCTGCGGCACAGTCTGGATACTGGCGGTCTGGGCGGCGCTCGTTCTCTGGCCGTTTCGTCTGATCCACGAGGACGTGCGCGCCGCAAGCAGCAGGCAGCAGACGGTGGTCTCCGAGGAGATTACCGCGGATTATGTGGTACAGCAGAGATTTATCGCCCAGTATGACAGGCTGAAGGAAATTGAGATCTATCTGGCGGACAGAGTGGAGGGCGAGAAACTTAATTTCGCGGTTCGGGATGCCTCCATGCAGACGCTGATGCAGCAGGTGATCGATACCGGGGATATGGAGACATTTCCCGGTTATCTCAAGGTACAGGTAAATATCGACACGGAAGTGGGACGGGACTACTATTTTTTACTGCAAGGGGTGGAGTCCGCCTTTCGCGTTGCTTATGCCGACAATACGGGGGATAATATCAATATTTATATAGGCGCGCTCTATTACGGCGACGTGGAGGACACGGAGCAGTGTATGGTTGCGGACTATGTGTACGAGGTGCCTCTGCGTAAGGGAAAGACGCTTGTTCTGTTCGCCTCATTTCTGCTTGCAGGCGTGCTTGTTTCCTGCCTTACCGCGCTTTATTATAAGAGATATCCCGAGCGGAACACCCTGCTCACGGTGGAGCGCGCCATGCGCTTTGTCCTGAATCCCGTCATTGTGGCGGCGGCTGTGGCGGCGGCTGTGGCGATCGGACCGTGCCGCCTCTTTACGACAGATATCTATTCCATTCTCTTTTATGAGACGGGGGTTGTCTTTGCGGCAGCGGCGGCGCTCTATGCGGTGAATCATGACAGAACCGGGCTTGCCTCGGACAGGACGGTGCTTGCGGTGATCCGGGAGCGGTGGCGGGATGACCTGCAGTCTTTCATGTTTGCCGGGGCGATCTGGGGATGCTGCAATTATATGAACGCGCTGTATGAAATCCATCACACGGTGGCGTACAGGCAGGTGCTTATTTTCTTCGCACTTGCCGTGATTGTGACTTATCGGAAGAAAGAGCTTTTCTGCTGGAGCAATTTGCTTTACGGCGTGGCGGCTGCGGTGATTGCGCCGATGTATTACCGGGACGCGCTGGCTGTTCTGGTGGATAAGAGCGTGGAGGCGGGACTTGCGGAACCGTCGGAGCTTGATCTGAAGGCGCTTAAGCTGACGGTCTGGGCGGGGGTATTCGCGGGGGTTGTGATACTGAATACCTTGAAACTGCTTTTTGCGAGGAAAATAAAACGAATTTCCATACCGTATGGTATACTTGTGGGCGGTTTTTTCACTTTGCTGATCCTTTACCGGAACACGAGAGGATGGCCGATCTTTCTCGTCTGCTGTTTTACGCTTTATTATCTGCGGATGGCTTCGGGTGTAAAACGGACGGTTTTGCTGCACAATATAGTAAACGGTATTTTGCTTCATTTTGTTTTGACGGTGGGCTACTGCCTGTTGCACAGACCTTATATGTATTTTCGGTACTACCGCTATCCCTTCCATTTCCACACGGTGACGATTTCCGCCGTATATCTGGCTCTGGTGGTGTGTGCGGCGCTTGTCAAATTTTTGGACGCATACGGACGCAAGCCTTCTCTGGCGGGGACCTATAAAGAACTGGCGGTGCTTGGCACATCAGCCATGTATCTGCTGTTTACCCTGTCGAGAACCGGGTATCTCGCTGTCTTTGTGACGGCGGTTGTAGTGATTCCCGTTGCGTTCTTTTCCGGGAAGACGCTTTCCGCCAGGGAAAAGTGGGGGCGTTTCCTGCGGGGCGTGGGGCTGATGGCGCTTTCCGTTATCATAAGTTTTCCCATGATGTTTACGGCGCAGAGGACGGTTCCAGCCGTGGCGGCGGATATTGAGGCGCATGAGATCGAAGAGTTCCCACCGGAACTGGTGCACGGCAGGGATATGGACTCCTACTACTATATCACGGTGGAACGCTTCATCCAGACTTTTCAGCTCAAGGTGCTTGGCATTCCCGAGGAGAAATGTCTGAACGCTTTTCTGTTTTTCAGCAAAGCGGACGGGGAGTCGGAGTATCGAAGTCCCTATCTGGAAAACGGGGGCAGAATCCTGCTGGCTTCCTCAGAAGATATGGCGGCTGCCGCGGAGGCTGAGAAAGAAGAGTCCTTTACAAATGGCAGGTTGTATATATTTGCACGCTATTATGAGAGATTAAACAATACGGGGCATGACGATATGGGCGTTATGGAGCCGGACGGCAATTATCTGGCGCATGCGCATAACATATACTTGCAGGTGGCGTATGACCACGGCATCTTTGTGGGCTGCGTGTTCCTTCTTTTGGGAATCGGGACGCTTGTGCAGGCAGTTTTCTATTATCGGAGGCACAGGGAGGACAGGGAGTGCGCGCTGTTTCCGCTTGCGCTGCTGCTTCTCTTTGCTGTTGCCGGGTTGTCGGAGTGGATTTTCCATCCCTGCTGTCCCATCGCGTACTGCCTGCTTCTTGTGATAGCGCCGCTGCTTGTGGATATACGAAAGGAAGAATCTTAAAACGGATACTAATATGGAAAAAACGAGAAAACCTTTTAACGCAAAACTGTTTTACAGACGGACATGTCTGATTATATACGATATTATCAGCATTGTCCTTGCAAGCTATGTGGCGATTCTGTGGCGCTATGATTTTCATCTGGATGAAATTCCGAGACACTTCATGCAGCCGATTGAACAGTTTTTGCCGATCAACATTTTGATAACGATTGGAATTTTTTATCTGGTGCGCCTCTATAACAGTTTGTGGGCTTTTGCGGGGGAGACGGAGCTGCAAAATATCGTGGTGGGCTGCGTGCTGTCCATGCTGGCGGGAGCGGTCGGACTGCAGTTTTTCAAGGTGACAACCCGGGCGGTGCCGAGGAGTTACTACCCCGCCTATATGGCGGTTCTGGTGGTCTGCATCTTTGCGAGCCGTTTTTCCTACCGGTTTTTCCGCGGATTAAAGCATAAGCAGCAGAATAAGAAGAACCGGATTTCAGTGATGGTGATCGGCGCTGGTGAGGCGGCGAACCTGATTATCAAAGAGATTGTCAACAGCAATTTTTCTACCATGGTCATCAAATGTATTATCGACGACGACAAGGGAAAATGGGGGAGATACATTCAGGGCATCAAGGTTGTCGGCGGGCGCGACAAGATTGTGGAGTGCGCGGACGTCTATGACGTGGACGAGATTATCGTGGCGATGCCCTCCGCTCCGAGGACGGAGATTCGGGAAATCCTTGAAATCTGTAAGGATACGAACTGTAAGCTGCGTTCCCTTCCCGGTATGTACCAGCTTGTGAACGGCGAGGTCAATGTGAGTAAGCTTCGGGATGTGGAGCTGGAAGACCTGCTCGGCAGGGATCCGGTCAGCGTCGATATGGATTCCATTCTCGGCTATGTGCAGGGGAAGGTGGTGCTTGTCACGGGTGGCGGCGGTTCCATAGGCAGCGAGCTTTGCAGGCAGATTGCGACCCACAGACCGAAACAGCTCGTGATTGTGGATATTTACGAGAACTCGGTCTATGACGTGCAGCAGGAACTGAAACAGAAATACCCGGAGCTGAATCTGATGGTGCTTATCGCCTCCGTGCGAAACACCAATCGAATGAACTATATTTTCTCTAAATATGAACCTGATATCGTATATCATGCGGCGGCGCACAAGCATGTGCCCTTGATGGAGGACAGCCCCACCGAGGCGATCAAGAACAATGTTTTCGGCACCTTCAAGACCGCGCAGGCGGCGGCAATGAGCGGGGTGCAGCGGTTTGTCATGATCTCCACCGACAAGGCGGTGAATCCCACGAATATCATGGGCGCCAGCAAGCGTATCTGTGAGATGATCATTCAGACCTTTGACAAGCACTATGAGACAGAGTTTGTGGCGGTGCGCTTCGGCAATGTGCTCGGCAGCAACGGCAGCGTGATACCGCTTTTCCGCAAACAGATTGCGGCGGGTGGTCCGGTCACGGTAACCCATCCGGATATCATACGTTATTTTATGACCATACCCGAGGCGGTGTCGCTTGTCCTGCAGGCGGGCGCATACGCGAAGGGCGGGGAAATTTTTGTGCTGGATATGGGTGAACCCGTCAAGATCCTCTCACTGGCGGAGAATCTGATAAAGCTCTCGGGCTATCGCGTGGGTGAGGATATCAAGATTGAGTTTACGGGTTTACGTCCCGGAGAAAAGCTCTACGAGGAGCTTCTGATGGACGAGGAGGGCATGAAGGACACGGCTAACCGCATGATTCATATTGGAAAGCCGATCGAGGTGGACGAGCATGTATTTTTCACGCAGTTGAAGGAGCTGAAGGACGAGTGCCAGATCGAGAACTCGGATATCAGACCTTTGATCAAAAAGATTGTACCGACATATCACTACGCAGACAGAAAAGGGGTGTAAACTGTGGAGAAAAAGAGAATTTACCTCTCTTCCCCCACCATGCACGGGGATGAGCAGAGATTTGTGCAGGAGGCGTTTGATACAAACTGGGTGGCGCCTCTGGGACCGAACGTAACGGCGTTTGAAAAAGAGATTGCGGCGTATACGGGCTGCGGTCACGCGGCGGCGCTTTCTTCAGGAACGGCGGCAATTCATATAGCGCTGCGGCTCTTGGGCGTAAAGCAGGGGGATGTGGTGTTCGTATCGGATCTGACCTTTTCCGCGTCCTGCAACCCGATCGTATATGAGAACGGCACACCCGTGTTTATCGATGCGGAGCCGGATACATGGAATATGTCGCCCGAGGCTCTGAAGCGCGCCTACGAAAAATATCCGAATCCCAAGGCGGTAATCTGCGTACATCTGTACGGCACGCCAGCCAAGCTTGACGAGATCATGGAAATCTGTGAGGCGCACGGTACGCCGATGATAGAGGATGCGGCGGAGTCCCTTGCCAGCACCTACAAGGGACGGCACACTGGCACTTTCGGGAAATACGGGATCTATTCCTTTAACGGCAATAAAATTATCACCACATCGGGAGGCGGGATGTTTGTGTCAGCCGATGAGGATGCGGCGAAGAAGGTCACTTTCTTGGCAACGCAGGCGAGAGATCCGGCAAGGCACTATCAGCACTCGCAGATCGGTTACAACTACCGCATGAGCAATGTGACGGCGGGAATCGGACGGGGACAGCTTCTGCATTTGGAGGAGCATAAGGCAAAAAAGAAGGAGATTTATCGGAGGTACTGCGAGGCATTTGCCGATATTCCCGCTATACAGATGAATCCCATGAATCCTGACGGGGATGCCAATAACTGGCTCTCCGGCATGGCGATTGCCGCGGACTCTGGGGTGACGCCGGATATGGTTATGGATGCGCTCGAGGAGAAAGTGAATGCGGAGTGCAGACCGATCTGGAAACCCATGCATATGCAGCCTGTCTTTGCGGCATGTGACTTTTTCGCCCACAATGAGGACGGTAGCAGCGTAGGTGAGGATGTTTTCACAAGAGGGCTGTGCCTGCCCAGCGATATTAAAAACACGGACGAGGAGATGGAGGCGATCATCTGGACGGTGAGGGAGCTGTTCTGAAACAAAATGGGGTAGGTATCCGTATCAGTGCAGTGCCGGATTCGCTGTGCGAAAGGAGTTGAAATGACGGGCATATTTGAGGATAAGGATAAAGCAAGGATGTGCGACGAGATTGCGGCGTTCTTTAAGGAGGAGCATGATTTGGAGCTTGGCGTGATCGGAACAGGACGGATTCTTGACTTTTTTCAGGAGATGCTGGGGAACAGGATTTATAATAAGGCGCTGGATGACGCGAAGCAGTTTTATGGGAAGTATGCGGATAATATGGAAGCGGATTACTATGCGCTGTATAAGGATGTAAGATAGGCAATACAGATAGTAATATAAACAGAAATAATTGACCGAAAAGATAAAGTTATTTTGATGCATCAAAATAACTTTACTTTTTTGCGAATTATTCTATTATAAATATATAGATGTGGGTTATACTGTAGACAGAATATTTGCGATGGAGGATTGCTATGGTTAGCCGGGAACAAATTTTAAATAGGATAAGACCCTTTTATGAGAGCGAATTGATCAAAGTGCTGATTGGCTTGCGGCGTTCGGGGAAATCGGTGATTTTGCGGCAGATCATGGAAGAACTGAAAGAAGACGGTGTTGAGGAATCACAGATTATCTATATGAATTTCGAGGATTTTCAGTATTCGGATATCGTGGACGCAGGACAGCTTTATCGTTATGTCTGTGAACAGAGGAAAAACGAGAAGAAGTATTATCTCTTTTTTGATGAAATCCAGATGGTAAAGGAATTTGAGCGCGTTGTCAACTCTTTCCGTGCCACATGGGATGTGAGCATTTTTATTACCGGCTCCAACGGAAAACTGCTGTCGGGGGAACTGGCGACTTTATTGTCAGGGCGGTATGTGAGCTTCCGGGTGACGCCCTTCTCCTTTGTCGAATACTGTGAGATCAGGCAGATACAAGAGCCGTCCGATGAGGATCTGATTGAGTACATGAACTGGGGCGGGATGCCGCAGCGGTTTGCTATGACGGGAGAGACGGAGACGCGGACTTTTTTGCAGGATCTGTACAATTCCATTGTCCTGCGGGATATTGTGCAGAGAACCGGAGCGAAAGAAGTGGACTTGATCAACCGCATTATGGAATACTTGATGTTGAATCCGTCCCAGACCTTTTCGGCGAAGGGAATTTTGAATTACTTTAAGAGCGTGGAACGCGTGGTCAGCGCGCAGACGCTGTACAATTACCTTGACCATATCCAGACATCCCTGATCGTCAGCAAGGCGCAGCGGTATGACATTCGCGGAAAGCAGCTTCTCACGACGCTGGATAAATATTTTCTGACGGATCTGGGGCTGGGGCGGATTCATAACAGCGGTTACAAGCTGGAAATGGAAGCTCTACTTGAGAATGTCGTGTACAATGAGCTCAGGAACCGGGATTATGAGGTGTACGTCGGGAAAATACCGAACGGGGTAGTGGATTTTGTAGCGATAAAGGGCGATAAAAAGGAGTACTATCAGGTGGCATACTATCTGGCGGAGCAGCCGGTGGTGGACAGGGAGTTTGGCGCGTTTTCGTCGATTGCGGACAATTATCCGAAATATGTGCTTTCTATGGATAAATTTGATTTCTCGAGGGACGGGATCATCCATAAGAATGTGATTCGATTTTTGATGGAGGAGCGGGAAGAAAAGTAGGCAAAAAAGGCGCCCCATCACACGGCGGGACGCCTTTTAAATGCATTTTCTGTCGCGTTTTACTATATTGCAGAGTAGCCGAACGCGTTCGCAAACGCGTCAATGGGCTGTTTGTCCTTACACAATGCGCATTCCTCCGAGTGGTAGGTCTTGTACTCGGGAATGTCCGATGTGGTGAACAGCGCGTTGATCGGAATGCCTGTCACAGCGTTTGCCGCGCTGAAAATCGCGCTCACGCCGCTGATAGTCGCGCCGTAGTAGCTCAGGGTCTGTACCGCTTTGGTGACGGTGCGCCCCGTGGTTGCACTTGCAAGAAGAAGCAGTATATTCTTATCCTTGATCATGGGCAGATAGTTGTCGCGGAACAGCATCTGTCCGGATGTGGAATACTCGGGAGTGACAATGTAGATTGTCTGGTGCGCGTTGCGGGAATAGACGCCGGCTCTTGTCAGTTCCTCCGCCAAAAATGCGCCGATGATCTCACAGCCGTCAATACAGACGATCGTATCTACCACAGTGGACAGCATGATCTGTCTGCTCAGTTCTTTGGCGGCAGTGGACGCTTCGCTCAATCTTGTCTTCATCGTGGTCATATCCAAAAAGTAATTGATATGGGAGTTGGGGGTTACAAAATGCCCGTGGATTGCTTTTAATTCAATGTTGGGATGGCTTTTGGAGTGAATCTTGATCAGTTCCTTCATGTGAGTACCTCCTTGTCACGATACAATTATTTTTTGCACAATTTTCCCCTGAGGAATTATCATGTTGTTGTAAATATTATACAGCCTATGCGCATGTAAAGCAATGTGATTTTGGGAAAATGTGACATGGCGTTATCATAATTTGTTACCATTCATGATGAATAATTGAAAATTGATATAAAATCCGGCGTAGGTGCTAATTGTAATGATAATTTCATAGGAGCGGGGAGACAATTTATTTTAGATATGCTATAATAACCGAAAGCTTTTTAGAATGATAAAACGCCGTCAGGGAGGTACAATATATGTATGGGAAATGCTTTAAGAGATGTCTGGATTTTCTGCTGTCCCTGTGCGGTATTGTCGTTTTAAGCCCCGTTTTGCTCGTTCTGGCGGCGCTGGTGCGAGTGAAACTGGGAAGTCCGGTTCTGTTTCATCAGGAGCGTCCGGGCAGGCATGAGAAGATTTTCAAGCTGTATAAGTTTCGTTCTATGACGGATGAGAAAGATGCGGAGGGGAATCTGCTCCCGGATGAAGTGCGGCTTACGAGGTTTGGCAAGCTTTTGCGTTCTACCAGTCTCGATGAACTGCCGGAGCTGTTGAATATTTTAAAGGGCGACATGAGTCTGATCGGACCGCGCCCGCTTCTTGTGCGCTATCTGCCCTATTACACGGAGGAGGAGCGCCACCGCCATGATGTGCGACCGGGACTGACGGGGCTTGCGCAGGTGAACGGAAGAAATGCACTGGGCTGGGAAGACCGCTTTCGATACGACTTAGATTATGTAAACCATATAAGTTTCGGACTTGACCTGAAAATTATCGGCATGACGGTGGGAAAAGTGTTGAAGCGTTCCGGCACGCTCTCCGGCGCGGACCAGACGGTGGCGGATTTTGACGTGTATCGCCGAGAACAACGTGAGAAGAACGGGGAAAAGGCAGAATGAGACAGATTATGCTGTTTGAGCAGGGGATTTCTCCCACGCCGATCGTGAAAATGTCAGGCGGTTACGGGGAAAATCAGTATTATATCAAGAGAGAGGATATGATTCCGTTCAGCTTTGGGGGCAATAAGGCGCGCAAGGCGGCGGAGTTTTATAAAGAGATCAGGGCATGCGGGGCGGACGTCGTGATGACCTATGGTAGCAACAGCTCCAACCACTGCCGGATCATCGCGAACATGGTGGCATCTATGGGCATCGCCTGTCACATTATCTCCCCCGAGGAAAACAGAGAGAGACTCTACAACACAAGGCTGGTGGAGGATTTCGGAGCTACGGTCGAGACCTGTCCGGTGACGGAAGTGTCGGGGACGATTGACCGCCGCATGGAGGCGTTCAGGCAGGCGGGGCGGAATCCTTATTTTATCATGGGCGGGGGACACGGCAATCCCGGCACGCGCGCCTGTGTCAATACCTACAGGGAGATCGCCGCCTACGAAGAGCAGGCAGGGATTTCCTTTGACTATATTTTTCACGCCTCGGGCACGGGAACGACGCAGGCGGGGCTGGTCAGCGGAAAGCTGCTTGCTGACGCGGAAAAGAGAGAGAAGGGAAAGCCTGCAGACGGGCTAAAGATCGTTGGCGTCAGCATAGCGAGAAACGAGGAGCGCGGCAGGGAAGTGGTCAGACAGAGCATAGAGGATTATCTGGGCGCGCGCTATGCGGAACTCTACCGGGATGAGGAGCTTATCTTCACGGACGAATACTGCATGGGCGGGTATGGGAAGTACACGCCGGAGGTAGCGCAGACCATAGAGGAAGTGATGAAGAGCGACGGCATACCGATGGACACAACCTATGTGGGGAAGGCGTTTTACGGGATGAGGCGGTATGCAGCGGCACACGGGCTGCGGGGCAGGAATATCCTGTTTATCCACACGGGCGGTACACCCCTGTATTTCGACTTTTTAGAGCGGCAAAACTTATGATTGGATAAGAAAGAAGGGCGGACATGAATATTCTGATCCTGAGCGCGGGCACCCGCGATAAGGTGGTGCAGTATTTTAAGAAGGAACTTACGGATAAAGGCAGGGTGGTTGCAACCGACTGCTCGAATCTGGCGCCTGCGGTGTACGAGGCGGACGCCTTTTATCTGGTGCCGAGAATCACCGCGCCGGACTATCTGGATGTGGTGCTGGGTATCTGTGAAAAAGAAAAAATAACAGGTGTTTTCTCACTGATTGACCCGGAGCTCTCCCTTCTCGCAAAGGAGCGCGAGCGGTTTCTGGCGGTGGGGACGACGCCCATCGTGTCTGATTATGATCTGGTGGAGACGTGCTTTGACAAGTACCGGATGTTTGAGATGCTGACGAAAATGCAGATTCCGACGGCGAAGTGCTATGCGGACAAGGAATCCTTCTACAAGGCGGAAGAAGCCGGGGAGATCTCCTATCCGGTCTTTGTGAAGCCGGTGCGGGGCAGCGCCAGCATCCATATCAACAAGGTTGGGAGCAAAAAGGAGATTGAGGTGCTCTGCGACCTTTACGACGACCTGATGATTCAGGAGTACATGGACGGCACAGAGTATGGCGCGGACGTGTATGTGGACATGCTCTCCGGGAAATGCACAGATATCTTCGTAAAAAAGAAGATAAAGATGCGGGCGGGCGAGACGGACAAGTCGGTCTCCTTCAAGGACGAAAAACTGTTTGCCCTGATCCGGGATTTCGCGGAGAAATGCGGTTTCCGCGGTATGATAGACATTGATATTTTTGAGATTGGCGGCGTTTATTATATTTCCGAGGTCAATCCCCGCTTCGGCGGCGGTTATCCCCACGCATACGGCTGCGGAGTGAATATGGCAGCCGCGGTGGCGCGAAACCTGTCCGGGCAGGAGAACGAGGTGCGGATCGGTGCGTACAGAGAAGGGATCTGTATGATGAAGTTTAATGAGGTGATGATACGGGATATGGCGGGAGAGGAGATTGTGCCATAGATAAGATTGGTGAAAGAAAGTGCAGGGATGGGAAGTTTGATGAAAAAAGTTCTTATTTTGATAAACTCTTCCGGCGGTCTGTGTGACTTCCGGGGGGAATTTGTGGAGGCGCTCTGCGCGAAATACGAGGTCTGGGTGAGTATGCCGGACGACGTGAAGGAGAAGGAACTTGTGGAGATGGGCTGCCATATTGTGAAAACGCCCATCAACCGCAGAGGTATCAATCCGCTGGAGGACTTGAAGTTATACCGCGCTTACGGTAAAATAATGAAGGATCTGCAGCCTTCGCTGGTGGCGACCTACACGATCAAGCCGAATATTTACGGCGGATTTACGGCGGGGATGAAAAAGATTCCCTATATCGCCACGATCACGGGGCTTGGGGGTGCGTTTGACAGGACAGGCGTACTGCTTAAGCTGATTGTCGGGATGTACCGCGCCGGCTTGAAACGGGCGGCGTGTGTGTTCTTCCAGAACGAGGAGAACAGAAGCATTTTTCAGAATATGGGCATCACGGCGAAAAAGACGCGGATGGTCATGGGATCTGGTGTGAGTCTGGAAAAACACACGTATGAGCCGTATCCTGAGAGGGAGGAAACGCATTTCCTCTTTGTGGGCAGAGTGATGAAGGAGCGCGGCATCCTTGAGTATGTCGAGGCGGCGAAGCGCTTACATAGCGACCGGGTATTTTTCGATATCATGGGTTACTGTGATGAGGATTATGAAGAGCTTCTGGATGATTTGGAGAAAGAAGGCGTGATCCGGCAGATTGGCTTCCATACGCAGGTACACGAGTATCTGGCGGCGGCGGACGCCATTGTGGTTGCCTCCTTCCATGAGGGCATGTCCAATGCGTTGATTGAGGGCGCGGCTACGGGCAGACCGGTTATCGCATCAAATATCAGCGGCTGTATGGAGGCTTTTGAGGAGGGTGTGACGGGCTTTGGATTTACGCCGGGCAAGCCGGAAGAGCTGATAGACGCCATGAAAAAATTTCTTTCCCTTTCCGGAGAGGAGCGTGCTGCAATGGGGCGGCGCGGCAGGGAAAAGATGGAGCGGGAATTTGACCGGAAGATGGTGACGGCGGCATATATGGATGAGGTCGGGCAGATTCTTGGGCGCGAGCCGGAAGGCAGACAGTAACAGTGCAGAAACGGGAAAAAGAAAAAGGACTATCATAAAAAAGCCGATGTGCGAAATCGGAGATGGAGGCAGCAGATGGATTTATATGAAAAATTGGTGAGCGGTGAGGAGAAACTTTCGTTGGTGGGTCTTGGCTATGTAGGCATGCCGATTGCGGTGGCGTTCGCCAGAAAGATTAAGGTGGTGGGCTTTGACTTAAACGAGGAGAAGATCAACCTGTACAAGAGCGGCGTCGATCCCACGAACGAGGTGGGCGACGAGGTGATCCGCAATACGGAGGTGGATTTCACGGCTGATCCCACAAGGCTGAAAGAGGCGAAGTTTCATATTGTGGCGGTGCCGACGCCGGTCAATGACGACCACACGCCGGATCTTTCCCCGGTGGAGGGGGCAAGCCGCATTCTGGGGCAGAATTTGACGAAAGGCTCTGTGGTGGTGTTTGAGTCTACGGTGTACCCCGGCGTGACGGAAGATATCTGCGTGCCGATTTTGGAGCGGGAGTCCGGTTTAAAGTGCGGCGTGGATTTCAAGATTGGGTACTCCCCCGAGCGAATTAATCCGGGCGATAAAGTACATAGGCTGGAGACGATCACGAAAATCGTGTCGGGTATGGACGAGGAAACCCTTGACGTTGTCGCGAAGGTCTATGAACTGGTGGTGGAGGCGGGCGTATACCGCGCCGAATCCATCAAGGTCGCGGAGGCGGCAAAGGTCATTGAGAACAGCCAGAGAGATATCAACATTGCGTTTATGAACGAACTTTCTATCATTTTTCACAAGATGGGGATCGATACCAAGGCGGTGCTGGAGGCTGCGGGGACGAAATGGAACTTCCTGCCCTTTATGCCGGGTCTTGTGGGCGGTCACTGTATCGGCGTGGATCCCTACTATCTGACTTATAAGGCGGAGGAGCTTGGGTATCACTCCCAGATTATCCTGTCCGGCAGACGGATCAACGATGATATGGGCAAGTATGTGGCGGAGAGTCTGGTAAAAGATCTGATACGGGCGAATATCCCGGTCAAGCACGCAAAGGTGGCGATTCTGGGCTTTACCTTTAAGGAGAACTGCCCCGATACGAGAAATACGAAGGTGATCGATATCTATAAGGAGCTGGGGGAATACGGGATTGCGCCTATTGTGGTGGATCCGGCGGCTGACGCGGGGGAGGCGAAGCGTCTCTATGGGATCGAGTTTAAGACCATGGATGATATCAAAGATGTGGACGCGCTGATTATCGCTGTGGCGCATGAGCAGTTCCTGTGCCTTGACAGGGAGAAGATCTCTTCTTTCTATAACCCGGCGCATAAGAGGAAGGTACTGATGGATCTGAAGGGTATACTGAACCGCAAAGAATATCTGACAGAGGATTTTCTGTATTGGAGATTGTAGGATTGAATAGAGACAAAAAGAGAGCTCTGTGTCTACTCACAGGGCTTCTCGCCTTTTTTCTGGGACTGCTTGCAGTCGGCGGGGTCGGCGTTTACAACGATTCCGAACAATACATCACGATGCATATTCACAGGGAACCGCTCTATCCCCTCTATCTTGCCGCTTTTCGGGCAGTCTGCGGGGAGGGGTATCTGACCGCGGCGATGGCGGGGCAGGGAATACTCATGGCTGTTGGAATCACGGCGCTTTCGGAGTACCTAGCGAGGCGTTTCGGGCTTCGGCTGTGGGAGGAGCTGCTGGTTGCGGCATTACAGCTTTTGCCGCATCTGATTACGCGGTATGTATCGGCGCTCGGTATTTTTCTGGAAAATTCGGTAATGAGCGAGGCGCTGTGCATCCCGCTCTTTACCATATTCGTGTATTTTCTCTTGCGGATGCTGTTTGAGGGGAAGGTTCGCGACACCGTATTTGCGTTGTTATTCGCATATCTGCTGTCCATGACCAGAGGGCAGATGATGACTACGATTCTGCTGTGGGCGCTTCTTCTCGGGATTCGCCTGATACTAAATAAAAGGTATCGGTCGTTATTTATATGCGCGTCAGCGGTGATTCTCGTCTTTCTCCTGCGGGATCTGACGGTTCATGTGTATAATTATGGCGTTACCGGCTATTTTATGGGCAATACTTATGGGCAGGTGAATACGCTGACCAATGTGATATACGCCTGCGACGAGGAGGACAGGGAGGTTTTCGAGGAAGGCGATCTGGAGCAGGCGTTTTTCGACAGTTTTTACCGCAAGGCGATGGAACAGAAGCTGAACCATGTGTACGCCGGGGACAGTTTTGACGAGCGGGCGGCATATCTGGAGGCAAACCACGATATTTTGAAGTTCGACATACTCGAAGCGGAGCTGTCGGCATATTATTTCGGTCTGGGAAAAGTGGATTACTACGAGCAGAGCAGTATGTCCGACGAGATGGCAGGAAAGATGATAAAGAAACTTCTGCCCGCCTGTTTCGGACAGTGGCTGTACGATTATATTCTGTTGTGCCGAGGCGGTTTTGTCAGAAGTATCGCGGTGGTGCATCCGCTGATCAATTTTGCCGCGCTTTTTCTGTATCTGCTTTCGGCGGGGCTGGCGCTCTGGCTGGTTTTCGTAAAGAAGCGGTTTCAGGCGGCGGTCGTCATGGGAACGGCGTTACTGTTTATCGTGGCGAACGTTTGCGCGACGTCAATTACGATCATGTGCCTGTCGCGCTATATGATATACGGTTTTTCACTGTTTTATATCGCGCTGTACCTGTCGGTCAGAGAGGCGTGTGCAGATAAACTGCTATGGAAGAAAAGCGGTAACTATGAAGCCGAGGGTTGAATCGTTACGAAAAGCGAATGAAGGATCATGCTGCAGTAAAGCAGGGCAGCTTTGACGAGGAGGTAAAAGATGAGCTATCAGGACATTACATTTGAAAAAGAAGCGGTATTTCTCGTGACGGGAGGCGCGGGCTTTATCGGCTCGAATCTCTGTGAAGCATTGCTTAGTATGGGGCATACCGTGCGGTGTCTGGACGATCTGTCCACGGGAAAATATGAGAATATCGAGCCCTTTTTGGAGAATGAGAACTTTACCTTTATCAAGGGAGATATACGGGATCTGGAAACATGTAAGCGGGCGTGCGAGGGCGTCGGCTATGTGATGAATCAGGCGGCATGGGGGAGCGTGCCCAGAAGTATCGAGATGCCGCTGCTCTATGAGGAGATCAATATCCGCGGCACGTTAAACATGATGGAAGCCGCCAGACAGAGCGGGGTGAAAAAGTTTGTCTACGCGTCCAGTTCCTCCGTCTACGGAGATTCCACGGAGCTTCCGAAGAGAGAGGGGCAGGAGGGGAAAGTGATTTCGCCTTATGCGCTGACGAAGAAGACGGACGAGGAGTACGGACGGCTCTACAAGGAGCTGTATGGGCTCGACACTTACGGTCTGCGCTATTTTAACGTATTCGGGCGCAGGCAGGATCCGGACGGCATGTACGCGGCGGTGATTCCGAAGTTTATCAAACAGCTTCTTCACGGGGAGACGCCCATCATCAACGGGGACGGCAGGCAGTCCCGGGATTTTACTTATATCGACAACGTGATCGAGGCGAATCTGCGCGCCTGCAAGGCGGACAGTGAGGCGGCGGGAGAGGCTTTCAATATCGGCGCGGGGGGACGGCTGTATCTGATCGACATGTACGAACAGCTCTGTCAGGCGCTGGGCGTTTCGGTGGAGCCGAAGTTTGGTCCGCCGAGGGCGGGCGACGTGCGGGATTCCAACGCGGATATCAGTAAGGCGAGGAAACTTTTGGGCTATGATCCTTCCTATGATTTTGAGAAGGGAATTGGGCTGGCGATTGATTGGTATAGGGAATATCTCAAATAAATATCATGTGTTACGGAAGAGAGGGCGGCGAATATGAAATATAAGGTTGTCGTGTTTGGGGTGAAGGATACGTCTGAGAATATTGTGGATTTTATACAGAAGGAAATCTGTCCTGTAGATCTGATTATTACGATCAGCCCGGAGGTGACGAAGAAGAATCAGGTTTCGGGGTATAAGGGGCTGTCTGTTTTGACGGAGAAATACGGGATTCCGGTACATGAGGCGGACAGTTATTTCCTGACGGATGAGAAGACGCAGAAATTTTTGCGAGAGAACGAGTTTGAGATCGGTATTTCGATGGGCTGGCAGAGGCTCATTCCAAAGTCTGTGCTGGACTGTTTTCAATACGGCATCTACGGTTTTCACGGCAACAGCGGCTATCTGCCGTTCGGCAGGGGGCGTTCTCCGCTCAACTGGTCCGTGATTCTGGGGGACACCCGTTTTAACCTGAATCTGTTCCGCTATGACGAGAAGGCGGACAGCCCGAATGTGTTTGCCACGGAGATGTTTTCCATCACGCCCCACGACGATATCCGCACGGCGCAGTACAAGAATATGATCTGCTCGAAACGGCTGATCCGTAAGCTGCTTGCCGCCTATGAGAGCGGGCATATCGAGATACGCACGGATTCCAAAGATTTTGATTCATGGTATGAGAAGCGCACGGCGGCGGACGGGAAAATTGATTTTCATAAAAGAACACGGGATATTTATAATCTGATCCGCGGCGTGGCGGCGCCCTTTCCGGGAGCGTTCGCTTACTGTAAAGAGCAGGAGGTGCGCGTCTGGGAGGCGCATCCCTTTGACGAGATGATTGATTTCTCCGCCTATGCGCCGGGCGAAGTGATCGACGTATTTGACGGGAAACCCGTGGTGCGCACGGTGGACGGATCGCTTTTGATCGACCGCTACGAGAGCGGCATAACGCTGGAAGCGGGGGATGTTTTAAAGTGAGGGGTATGGACAATTCGATACGTGTGCTGCATGTGCTGGGCGGCGTGAGTCTGGGCGGTGCGGAAAGCCGCATCATGGATCTCTACCGGCAGATGGATCGGGAGGAGATTCAATTCGATTTTCTGGTACACGCAGATGCTGTGAAAAGCGGCTTTCAGGAAATGCGGCGGACTGGCGACCGGGCGGAAAAGCAGAATGAAAAAGGTAACGAATGTGTCAGAAAACCGGAATTTTACGACGAGGAGATACAGGCGATGGGCGGGCATATTTACGTGCTCCCCAAATTTAAGGTATATAATTACTTTGCTTACAGAAAAGCGGTGAAGGCATTTTTTGCGGCGCACAGGGAATTTCGGGTGGTGCAGGGACATATGACCAGTACCGCCGGCATCTATCTGCCCATTGCGAAGAGAGCCGGTGTGCCTGTCGCTGTGGCACACGCCAGAAACGCGGGCGTGGTGAAGGGGTTGAAGGGGCTGGCGACTCGCTTTTTCAGAAGAGGACTTGCGAAGAAAGCGGATTACTGCTTTGCCTGCTCGCAGCTTGCGGGGCAGGACGTGTTCGGCGAAGCGGCGATGAAGGCGGGACGTGTCAAAGTCATTTACAATGCCGTTGACGTGAGCAGATTTACTTATGACGAGAAAGTGAGACAGGAGGCGCGGGCACAGCTTGGGCTGTCCAGAGAGCTTGTGCTCGGGCATGTGGGGCGTTTTCAATATCAAAAAAACCATCCCTATCTGTTGGAGGTTTTTGCGGCGGTTCGTGAAAAGAGAGAGGACGCCGTGCTGCTTCTTCTCGGGGATGGGGAGGACAGGTCTGCTATGGAAGAAAAGTGCCGGCAGCTTGGCATCGACGGCAGCGTGCGGTTTATGGGAAACCGAAAGGACGTGGAGCGGTTTTATCAGGCGATGGATTTCTTCGTTCTGCCGTCCTTTTTTGAGGGGCTGCCGGGCGTGCTGGTGGAGGCGCAGGCGGCGGGGCTTTGCTGTCTGGTGTCCGATACCGTCACGAGAGAGGCGAAGGCTATGGATCTTGTCACCTATCTGAGTATAGAGGAGCCTCCGGCGCGCTGGGCGGAGGAACTTTTAAAGCGGGTGGATTATGTCCGCAGAGATACGGCGCAGGAGCTTCGGGAGGCGGGATTTGACGTGCGCACGCAGGCGGCAGGATATCAGCAGTTTTATCTGACAGGAGACAGTTCAAAGATATGAAAAAATTATTATTAATCGCCCCTTCCTTGCATCAGGGCGGACTGGAAAAAGTCTGTGCAATGACGGCTGTTATTTTAAAACCGTATTTTGAGGTGAAGATTGCTGTCTTTGATTCCGCCAACATCGACTTTGACGTGGAGGGAACGCCGGTGATCGACTTGGCGCTGCCAAGCCGCCCCGGAAAAGCCGCCAAAGTCCTCAATGTACTCAGGCGGGCGCACAGGCTGAACAGGCTGAAACGCGAGGAGGGATTCGACATTGCCTACAGCTTCGGCAACACGGCTAACTTGGCAAATGTTTTTGCGGGACGGCTCTTTACAAGACGGGGAACGAAATGCTGGCTGGGCGTCAGAAGCTATATGGATTTGGACAGTCCGTGGATCGGATTGTACTGTAAACGCGCCGACCGGCTTTTATGCTGTTCGGAGACGCTTCGGCAGATGATAGAGAAGAAGTATGGCTGCAGACATGCCTGCACCTTGCAGAATTTCTTTGATATTGACCAGATACGAACCCGGGCGGCGGAGGGGGAGGCGCAGCTTCCGTGGCAGGATGGCAGGATTATATGCTCTATGGGGCGCGAGGATACGGTAAAAGGTTTCTGGCATCTGATCAAAATTTTTTCGCTGGTGTATAAAGCTATCCCGGACACCAGACTGCTGATTATCGGGAAAGGCGAATTTACGCCCTATCGAAAGCTTGCGGCGGATCTGGGCATCGCGGATGCCGTCTGCTTTGCGGGACTTCAGAAAAATCCCTATCCTTATCTGAAAAAGGGGACGCTATATCTTCTGACTTCCTATTGGGAGGGATTTCCGAACGCGTTGGTGGAGGCTATGGCGCTCGGGCTCGTGGCGGTGGCGACCGACTGCATGACAGGACCGGCGGAGATTCTTGACGGGACGTACGGGGTTTTGGTGCCAAATATGGGAAAAGAACCCGATATGGACGCTGCCCACATTGAGGAGGAAGAACAGCGTATCGCGGATCGGGTGATTGCGCTGATGCAGGATGAGGAGGAGATGGCGCGCTACGGCAGACTTTCGGTGGAGCGCGCGGGCGATTTCTCAAAAGAAGAATATATACGCAAGATCAGGGAATGGTCGGTTGATTAGGGAGGAAGCATGGAGCGTAAGATTGCGTTTCACTTGAACTGTCTCGAACAGGGCGGAGCGGAGCGGGTGGTCTCAAATTTGGCAAACCGCTTTGCGGCAAACGGTTACGAGGTGCTCGTGGCTACGTTGTGGCAGGGTGAAAATGAATTTCAACTGGATGAAAGAGTGCGGCGCGTGCATGTCGGCTTAAAGCCCGGGGATGAGAAAAAGAGCCGCATTGCCCAGTTTTTGCTGCATATTCATTATTTGAAACAGTTTTTGCGCAAGGAGAAGCCGGATATTCTGATCCCCTTTGCCAGAAAAGCGCTGTATCGCGGTCTGACTGCAGCTTTCTTTATGAAGATACCGGTACTCATTTCCATAAGGACAGATCCGGTGGGGCATTACGATATGCTTTTCGACAAGGTGCAGATTCCCTTTCTCTTTCCGAGAGCGGACGGCTGTGTGTTCCAGACGGAGGGGGCGAGAGAATTTTTTGCGCCTAGACTGCAAAAAAATTCCCGGATTATCCTAAACCCTTTAAATCCCAAATATATCGGCGTGCCCGAGCCCGAGAAGCGGAACAAAACGGTGGTGCAGTCGGGACGTCTGGTGGATTTCAAAAATCAGGAGATGCTGATCCGCGCCTTTCATGAGGTGCATAAAAAGCACCCGGACTATGACTTAAAGATATACGGTCCGGACTCGAAAGACGGGACGAAGCCCCTTTTGGAGCGCACGATTGCCGAACTCCATGCCGGGGATTATGTGCGTCTGATGGGAGCGAGCGATTCACTGGAAAAGGATCTGGCTGATGCGGCGCTCTTTGCTTTCAGCTCGGACTGGGAGGGGCTGCCGAATGCGTTGATGGAGGCGATGGCGCTGGGGCTGCCGATTGTGGCGACGGATTGTCCCTGCGGCGGTCCGCGCACGATCATGACGCATGAGGTGGACGGGCTGTTAGTTCCCATCAAGGATCAGGAGGCGATGGAGGATGGCATTAACCGGCTGATTGAGGATCCGGCGCTTGCCGCCCGGCTCGGGCGGGAGGCGAGAAAAATCGCGGAGAGAGCAAACGATGAGGCGATTTACGGAGAGTGGCGGGATTATATCGAAGAATTGTGCAGGGAGTACGGAGGATAACGCATGGAACGGAATCAGGATATAAAAATACAGCGCCCCACGGGACGTAAGCTCCTGCTTCTTGTTCCCTTTGCCCTATGCTGCGCCTGTTTTGTCGTGCTGGGAGACTGGCAGGGCTCGGTGGACTACAGCAATGCGCAGAATATGGGACGGCTTGTGCTCTGGGCGGCGGGAAGCTTTGCAGTACTGTTTGCGGCGGGCTTTCTTACGGAGAATTGGCTGGCGCTGATTGCCCTTATGCCCTCCGGTGTGCGCGCCTTTTATGACAAAGTGTTTCCGCCGAGGAAGCCGCAGCGGGGGCGTTGGTGGATCTGGCTGGCGTTCTTTCTTTTCTGCCTGCTCTGCTATCTGCCTTACTTTCTTATGTATTATCCGACTTGGTTTAACAACGATGCGGTGTGGCAGATGGAGCAGGCGCTCGGCATGGCGGCAAAATCCAATCACCATCCCTATTTCCACACGCTTATCATCAAGGTATTTCTGACGGTGGGTTATGGTCTTTTTCGAGACTACACGGCGGCAGTGGCGCTTTACACCTTTTTTCAGATGGCGCTGACGGCGGCGGTGTTCGGCTTTTATCTGTATCTCTTGTACCAGCGGGGCACAAGGATTCTCTGGCTTGTCCTTGCGGTATTTTTCTATGCCCTTCTCCCTATTAACGGCATGTACAGTATCTGTATGGGTAAGGACGCATGGTTTACGGCGGCGTTTCTGCTCTTTATATGGGCGGTGCATCATTGTGGCGCGGCACAGGCGACAGGCGGGCGGCGGTGGATCTGGTTTTTTGCGACAGGATTGCTGGTGTGCCTGCTCAGAAGCAACGGTATCTTTGTCTTTCTGGGGACGGCGGTGCTGCTGATTTTGTCACAATTATTTGCGGGGCGGAAAGCCGGAGCGGAGAGCAGTGGGCACAGGGAAGATGGTTTGCGGCGTTTTTTTTCGGGGCAGGAGAGGCAGCGCATGTATGCTTCGGTGGCGGCGGTGCTTGTCAGCTATCTACTCTGGCAGGGACCGGTTCTTCACGCCCTGCAGGTACAGCCGCCGGACACCATCGAGAGCCTGACTATGCCGGTGCAGCATCTGCTCTGTGCCTATGCCAGAGGCGGGAATCTCAAGCCGGAAGAGGTGGAGATGCTGGAGGCGGTCGTGCCGCTCTCGCAGATTGACGAGTATTACAATCCCTATTTGTTTGATATGACGAAAAATTATATACGCGAGCACGGCGACCAGCAGGTGATCGCGGATAACCGGGGAGCTTACGCAAAGCTCTGGCTGAATGTGGGGCTTCGTAATCCCATGCTTTATCTGGAGGGTGAAATCCGGCAGACGGCGGGCTATTACGCCTTACATATTCCTCACGAGCAAATCCTTTACAGCGAGTATTTTATGGTGGAAAATCCTTTCGGCATCGAGAATGAGCGGAAGGTTTTCAGCTATGACGCCAGCATTGCTATGGGTCAGTTTTTGCAGTGGTTTCAGACGCTTTACAACAGAGTGTGGAGTCTGGGGATGAATACATGGCTGCTGCTGTTCGCGCTCGCCTGCACGCTTTACAGGGGAAGGCGTGCTATCGCCTTTGCGCCCTGCGTGATGCTGCTGGGGAGCCTGCTTCTGGCAACGCCGGTGTACAATGAGTTCCGGTATGCGTATGGGGTGTTTGTGGCGCTGCCGGTGTTGTTTAGCGTGGGGGTGGGGGAGGAGGCGCTATGATTACCGAAAAAATTGGGGTTAGAGTAAGAGAAATGAGAATTGCGCTCGGATTAAGCCAAGAGAAATTAGCGTTGAAAGCGGATATTGACAGAACCTATCTGGCTGGAGTTGAACAGGGAAAAAGAAATCCGTCAGTTAAGAGTTTGGAAAAAATAATCAATGCTCTTGGAGTTACATTCGGTGAATTTTTTAAGAATATGTAATGTTGACTATAAGTAACAATTAGCGTATTATGGAGGTAGAAAAATGCCAAGAAAGGCTTACAGGGAATTAGAGGATCATATTGTTAACACTTTTAGAAACAACAGATTATTTACATATTATGGAAAGATATGTGAGGTGCTAGAAGCTGGAAAACCAAGACCACAAAGTGCTAGTGGCGAGTGTAAAACAGATGTTTTTGTTAGAGCTATGGTACAAGATACGGGAAATGAATTTGACTTAAAAATTTCGGTAAAAAATATAAACAAGGAGTTTTTGGGAAACAAACTGAAAAGTAGGGATCTTGAAGCCTATCTGGGACCGGGTTGGGAAGACATACTTATTGAAGCAACCACTTCCATAAGAGATGCTTTTGAAAATAGAGTGCTTATGTATGCTTCTGGTCGCCATCCCATCAAACCCAATTCTATTACAGTTGGCTGGAAATTAGAAATTGCAGATGAACCAAGGGCATTGTCTGTGCCCATTCCATTGAGTGACAGACAGATTAGGGATTATGTCTATAAAGGAACAAACTTGACGTGGGATAAAAAGGATTCCATTGTGAATGATCGTGTTATTCCGAATTCGGGAGAAGCAGAGTACTTGATTGTCACGCGCATTGAAGATATCAGAACATCAGATGATGTGATCGAGCAAATGGAATTAATTGACGATGCCGAAATAGGAGATACATATTTCATTTTTACGGCTAATAATTACAGAACAGATGTGCAGAAAGCGGATGGTCCCAGATTTTTAGCTGTTAGGATAGAATGGGGCGTGGACAATGGAAGAATGATTCCGACGTTCCATTATGACGATCCGCTGCAATATACTGGGGAAAGAGATATGGCTCCTTTGGTTAGACGTGCATTGCAGAATCTTGGAAAAAGAAATGTAACTGATATAGAACCGGGTGTAGATGTTGATGAGGATTTATTTGAGGAATGAATTAAGGAGAGCGTTAGAACATGAATATCATTAGTTTATTTTCGGGGTGTGGGGGACTCGACCTTGGATTTGAACGTGCTGGGTTTGATATTCCGGTAGCAAATGAGTATGATAAAACGATCTGGGAGACGTATAAAGTGAATCATCCCAAAACACATCTTATAGAAAGGGATGTTCGACAGATTACAAAGGACGATATTTTACCTTATTTGTCGGGAGAGGCAGATGGAATCATAGGAGGACCTCCTTGTCAATCATGGTCAGAAGCCGGGGCATTAAAGGGAATAGAGGACGCACGAGGTCGATTGTTCTTTGACTATATTCGTATCCTTAATGAACTTCGACCTAAGTTCTTTTTGGCGGAAAATGTAAGTGGTATGCTGGCTAACAGACATTCCAAAGCTGTCCAGAACATATTAAAATTGTTTGAAGAAGCTGGTTATGATGTATCGTTGACTTTGGTTAATGCGAAAGATTATGGTGTCGCGGAAGAAAGAAAAAGAGTATTTTATATTGGATTCAGGAAAGACATTAAGATAAATTTCGGATTTCCCGAGGGATCAACAAAGGAAGATGAAAAGAAACTCACTTTGAGAGATGTTATATGGGATTTACAGGAAACAGCTGTTCCGTCTGCGGAAAAGAACCATCATAACCCCGATGCAATAAATAGCAATGAATATTTCACGGGAGCTTATTCTCCGATATTTATGAGCCGAAATCGAGTAAAAGGATGGGACGAGCAGGCTTTTACCGTGCAGGCATCTGGCAGACAGTGTCAGCTCCATCCACAAGCTCCAAAAATGGTCAAACATGGAATTAACGATTGCAGATTTGTTGAGGGAAAAGAAGCTCTTTATAGACGGATGACAGTCAGAGAGGTGGCAAGGGTACAAGGATTTCCTGATGATTTTAAGTTTATCTATGAAAATACAAACGATGCCTACAAGATGATTGGAAATGCAGTACCAGTAAATCTCGCATATGAGATTGCAACGGCCATTCAACTTTATTTTAAGGGAGAAGGAGACAGGGTTGTTGCAATTGATAAGGCAGATAAATTAAAGAATAAGAAGTAATATTCTGTTTAGAAGAATTCTTGTCTCCAGAGAGTGAAAGAGCTTGGAGATTTAAGAAAGCAGGTGAAAATATGCCGGAGCATCAAACGATAGAATACAAAGAATCATGGCACGACGGATTTTTAGAATGGATCTGCGGCTATGCGAACGCCTACGGCGGAACACTTTATATTGGCAAAATGACGACGGAGAGGTTGTTGGACTCGCCGATAAAGACATCAAAAAATTTTTAGAAGCCATTCCCAATAAAATTACAGACACAATGGGCATTGTGGCGGATGTCAATTTGCTTTATGAGGGGGAACTGCAATATATCGAAATCATTGTGGACAAGTATCCGTCGCTCATTAGCTATCACGGTAAATATTTTTACCGTTCCGGCAGCACTATGAGAACAATAACCGGCAAAGAACTGGACAAAGCAATCTTGAAATCGCAGGGCAGAACGTGGGATGGTATGCCGATTCCAAAACTGAAAATAGAAGATTTAAGGAGAGAAGCGATAGATTTACTAAAAGAAAAATCAGTAAGAAGGGGAAGGCTGACAGAGGAAGAAGCAAAGGTTGATGATACAATTTTAATGGAGAACCTTCGTTTATTTGATGAGGACGGTTACTTGATAAGGGCGGCTATGCGGGCATTTTATAAAGATCCCGAGAAATGGGTTACAGGCTCTTATATCAAGAATGGTTATTTTGGTGATTCTGATGCAGATTTGCGGTATCAGGATGAAGTGCACGGTTCTCTGATCAAGCAGATCGACAAGACGGTTGACTTGGTTTATACGAAATATTTGAAAGCGTTAATTTATTATGAAGGGATTCAGAGAATTGAGCAGTTTATGTTTCCTCAGGATGCATTCCGTGAGATATTGCTGAATGCAGTGGTTCACAAGGATTATAGCGCTTGCAACCCTATTCAGATCAGCGTGTACGAGGATAAAATATATATCTGGAATGATGGTGAGATGCCGTCCGAGCTGGATTCGACGGAGAAATTGTTTAAAAAGCATTCTTCTAAGCCGTATAATCCCAAACTGGCAAATGTCTTCTTTAAGAGCGGTATGATTGAGGCGTGGGGCAGAGGGTTTGATAAAATTAAAGAGGCTTGTGCAAAGTATGATGGTCTGTTGCCGGAATATAATATAAGTGCATCGGGGATTATGGTGCTTTGCAGGGCTTGTGATAAATATTTGGAATTGTTAAATGGTAAGGAGGATTTACATCTTGGTCAAAATGACCAAGATAATGACCAAGATGTGACCAAGATAATGAACAAGATACAAGTTTCAAATGAATCCGCTCATTTCATATGAGCAGATTATGAGCGAATTAATGAGCGGAAAAAGCATAATTGAATGTATGAGGAACAAACGATGAAAAAATGGTTAAAAGCGGCGCTCTTTCTCCTGCCGCTCCTTCTCTTCATAGGGTGGGTCAACTGGTACGTGGACTCCTACGCTCTCCTCCGCGTCACTTACGATGAAATCGCCGCGCAGATGGCGGCGGGAAAGAACGTGGAGGGGCTGGAAGACTCGGATTACAACGACAGGAACCTTCTGGCGGCGCGCATCAAGGCGATGGACGAGGCGCCGCAGGTCATGGTTCTCGGCTCCAGTCGGGTGTACACGTTTGAGCATACCATGTTCGGGACGGATTCCTTCTACAACGCTGGGTTGTCGGAGGCGACGGTCTACGACCTTCTGGCGGTGACAGGTATTATGGCTGTGGAGGAGAAGCTGCCGGCAACGGTCGTGATCGGCGTGGATGCCTTTCTCTTTAACAAGAGCCACGACAACGAAAAGTGGAAAGAATTGGAGAGCTACGCGAACTATATGTCGCTGACGCTGGACGGGAAACTGTCGCCGGAACTGGCGAATCCGCATAAAGATACATGCCGGGCATTTTCCAAAGCCCTCTCCTTGGACTATTTCCGTTACAATGTCACACTTCTTCCCGACAGAAAGCGGTTTGTCGTAAATTACACGGACGAGTGGGTGACGGAGGGGTATCTCAAACATTCTGACGGAAGTGTCAGTTATCAGCGGGAATTGCGCGAGGTGAATCCGGCGGATGTGGAGGCGATGACGAGGCAGGCGATGGAGGAGCATGTGGTCTACCGCATGACCGATTATGAGGAGATAGATAAGCGGCATTTTTCGCGGCTTTCAGAGCTGATTGACTATTTTCAGGACGCGGGCGTGGAGGTCATTTTATACTTGCCACCCTATTCGCCCATGATGTATAATTACATAGAATCTGAGGAGGCATTTCGGATCACGCTGGAGGTGGAGGAAAAGGTGAAAGCTTTGGCGGCGGAGAAGGGGCTTTCTCTCTATGGTTCCTACGATCCGGCGGGATGCGGACTTGAGATGACGGATCTGTGCGACGTGTACCATGTGAAGACGGAAAAGACGGCGGACACTTACTACTCGGTGAAATGAGGATAAAATGAAAGCAAATGTTACCTACTGGCTGGATGAGACGGCGGCACGTTTCCCCGATAAGACGGCATATGCGGATGAAAATAAGGAAATTACTTTTGGGCAGCTGCGCGTTCAGGCGAGAGCCATCGCCTGCGAACTGACAGCGAGGGGGCTGTTTAAAAAGCCTATCGCCGTTTTCTTGGAAAAGGGCGTGGACGTGCTTGTCTCCTTTATGGGGGCGGCTTACAGCTGCAACTTTTACTCCCCGATCGATGTGGACATGCCGGGAAGCCGCGTCAACAAAATTCTGGAAGTGTTGGAGCCAGCCGTGGTGATTACCACCGGGGCGCTGCGGGAAGTGTTTTCGGCGTATGATTACAAAGGACACTTCCTTCTGTTGGAGGATATTCTGGTCGCAGATGTACAGGAGGCAGGGCGCACGGGGGCTGGGGAGATTTCTTCGGCTTTGGAGGGACAAGATGCGCGGGAGGCGGCTCTTGAGGCGGTGAGAAAGCGCGGCATTGACACCGATCTTTTGTATGTGCTCTTTACGTCCGGCTCTACGGGTGTGCCAAAGGGCGTGACGATCAACCACCGGGCGGTGATCGACTACATAGACTGGGTGACGGAGACCTTTGCAATTACGGAGAAGGACAGCTTTGGCAATCAGGCGCCGTTCTATTTTGACAATTCCATTCTGGACATTTACAGTACCCTGAAAACGGGCGCGACAACTTATATTATCCCGAAAACGCTCTTTGCCCAGCCGGTGCCCCTTCTGGAATATTTGAAGGAAAAGAGGGTCAACACGATTTTCTGGGTGCCCTCGGCGTTAATTGTGGTGGCGAAGCTGAAGGCGTTCAAGAACGTGGATTTGTCGGACACGCTGCGGCGGGTGCTGTTCTGCGGCGAGGTCATGCCGAACAAGCAGCTTAACGTGTGGCGTAAATTCCTGCCCAATGTACAGTACGCGAACCTGTACGGGCCCACGGAGATCACGGATGCCTGCACATATTATATTGTAGACCGCGAATTTTCGGACGAAGAGCCGCTGCCCATCGGATTCCCTATGCCGAACACGGACATTCTTGTGTTAAATGAGAAGAATGAACCGGTGACGGGGGAGGAGCCGGGCGAACTATGCGTCAGGGGTACGTCCCTGTCAATGGGTTATTATAAGAACCCGGAGAAGACGAGGGAGGCGTTTGTGCAGAATCCTCTGAATCAGGCGGTGTCGGAGCTGATTTACCGGACCGGCGATATCGTGAAATACAACGAGCGCGGGGAGATCATTTATCTCTCAAGGAAGGATTTCCAGATTAAGCATATGGGGCACAGGATAGAGCTGGGTGAGATTGAGACGGCGGTGTCCTCGCTGCCAGAAATTTCCTTAAACTGCTGTCTCTACGACGAGAAGCGGCAGAAGATTGTGCTCTTTATCGAGGAAGAACTGGACAAGGCGTATATCAACGAAAAGATATCCCATCTGGTGCCGGAGTATATGCTGCCGAACAAGGTGGTTCGCGTGGAAAAAATGCCGATCAACGCCAACGGGAAGATTGACCGGGTGAAGTTAAAGGAACTTTTATGAAGACAAATTTTGAGAGGATCGTGATAATTGGCTACGGCAAGGCAACCGGGGAAATATTGAAATATACGGCAGACAGGCGGGTGGATTACGGCTATGGGATGGAGTTTATCGAGCATGAATTTCATGCTTTGAGCGTGACGAAGCAGATCTGTGAGGATAGGGGTATCCCCTTCGCGTCCATGCCGGACAAGGGGGAGCTTGGCGATTATCTTAAGAAAATACGGGAAAAGACGCTGCTTGTCTCCGCAAGCAACAATTTTCTGTTCCCGGCGGCGCTGGTGGAGCGGGAAAATATCACGATCATCAATTTCCACAATGCGCTTTTGCCGGATTATCCCGGCAGGAACGCGCCGAGCTGGGTCATTTATCAGGGCGAGCAGCGGACGGGCATCACATGGCACTATGTGACGGCAGGGGTGGACGAGGGCAATATCATCATCCAGAAAAGCTGTGAGATCGGTCCTGACACGAAGGCGTACGAACTGACGGAAACGCTGATGGATCTGGCATATGAGGGATTTTGCGAGTGTTTTGACAGTGTTTTGCAGGAAAACGCCGAGGCGAGACCGCAGGGGTTTTCGCCGGAGAGGCGGATGTACCGCTCATCCGAGATACCGGGAGACGGTTTTTTAGATTTAAATGAGCCGCCTGAGAAGCTGTACCGGCTGCTCCGCAGCGTGGATTACGGGAAAAGCGGGATTTTTCCATCGCTGCAGACGGAAGTTTCGGGAGCGCGGGCGGAGGTTTTGCGCTATCGGAAGATTGCTCCGGAGAAGAGGCAGGAGGGAGCGGACATGTTGTATCTGCCGTTTGCTGATGGCGGTTTTTTAAAGATTAAATATCGGGTGTTATGATATGCTGCCGGGGAGATGTATTGCAGCAGAACTGTGAAGGTACTGAGAGATTAGGAATCATTAAAAATCTGCATATGCGGATATAAAATACAGTAGATGACAGACGAGAAAGGATATTAGCTTTTATGGAAGAAAAAGTTTTAGAAATTTTGGAGGAGTACTGCGAGGAGGCAATCGACTACGATGGCGACAACATGATGGAGGAGGGCGTGATCGACTCCTTCACGGTGATTAATGTGGTGAGTGAGCTGGAGGACGCCTTCGATATCGAGATCGACGCGAAATATGTGGTGGCGGAGAATTTCAGGAACAAAGAGGCGATTATTGAACTGGTGAGACAGTTGGTGGAAGCGTGCGAAAAGTAGTTCTAATGCTCGCAGCACAGGCTGCTTCGCAAAGAACTTCTAAGTTTCGCACTGAAGAATGCCGCAATACGGCATTCTTCGTATGAATCGTGGAGGTTATATGCAGCTTATATCAACCAATTTCGTCATATTGTGGGTGATTTCCTTCGCCCTTTACTATCTGGTGCCGGCAAAGCGGCAGTGGATGGTTTTGGCTGTGGCGAGCGGCGTGTTTTACATAGCGGGCACGGGTGGGATTCCGGTGGGGATCGTCCTGACAGGAGTCGGCGCTTACGGCTGCGGCATTTATCTGGCGCGCAGTCTGGAGGCGCAGAAAAAAGCGCTCTCAGGTATGTCGGACAAGGAGCGGAAAAAGACTGTGAAACAGGGATTTGAGAGGCGCAGAAGACGCGTTCAAATCCTTTATTTTGTGTACAGTCTCGGTATTTTGCTCTGCACGAAGTATATGGTTGTGATTCTGCCCCTTCTGCAGAAGCTGGGGATGACCACGTCGGCGAGCGACACGTTTTTTGCGCGCGTGGTTATGCCTTTAGGCATCTCCTTCTACACGCTGACGGCGATCGGCTATGTGGTGGACGTGGGGCGGGAACAGTGCGCGGCGCAGGAAAACCCGGTCAGGCTCTTTCTGTTTCTCGCCTATTTTCCGGCGATCACGCAGGGACCTTTCAACCGTTACGCGAAATTACAGGAAGAATTTGAGCGGGCGCATGTCTTTGATTACGGAAGAATGCTTTTCGGCGTGCAGCGGTTCGTCTGGGGCGCGTTCAAAAAGCTGGTGATCGCGGACCGAATCAATCTCTTTGTGGGGAATGTGTTCGGGAATGCGGCGCAGGGACTGCCCGGCAGTACTTACGCGCTGGCGGTGGTGCTCTACATGCTGCAGCTCTATGCGGATTTTTCGGGATATATGGATATGGCGCTTGGCGTCAGCGAAACCTTCGATATTTACCTGGCGGAGAACTTTAAGAGACCTTACTTTTCAAAATCCGTGGCGGAATTTTGGCGCAGATGGCACATTACGCTCGGGACATGGTTTAAGGACTACGTGATGTTTTCCTTCGTCATGTCGGGAACGGGGCGGAAGATCGGCAAGGCGGCGAAGAAAAAAATGCCCCGTATGGGAAAGCATGTGACGGGCATCATCGGCACAATGCTTGTCTGGCTGTTGACGGGTATGTGGCATGGCAGGACTGTGAGTTATCTTTTGTGGGGCGTCTATTACGGCGCGATCATGTGTGTTTCCCTCGTACTGGAATCGCAGTATAGTATATGGAAGGAAAAGCTTCACATCAGAGAGGGGAAAGTTTACGGTTTCTTTCGCATGGCGAGAACATGGGCGATCGTGTTTACGGCAGACGTGCTCATCCGCTCCGAGAGTCTTTCACAGGCGGGGCAGATTTACAGGGCGCTTCTTGCGGATTTTCGGCTGAAAGAGGGAATCCTTAGTGTGACAGACTACGGGCTGAGTCGGTACGGATTTTTGCTGCTGGTGGCGGCATGTTTGTTGTGGCTGTCGGTTTCCGTCTGGGAGGAAAAGGGGAAAGATGTGCGGCGGATGCTTGCGGACAGCCCGATGGCGGTAAGATGGTGCTGTTATTACGGCGTGGTGCTGCTTCTGCTTGTTACGGGGATTTACGGCGGAAGCTATGACACGGCGGCGTTTTTGTATCAAAGCTTTTGACGGTTATATTAAATAGCGAGTGTTATTGTAATTGGGGGCGCAGTAGCGGTTTTTAGAAAAATGTGGTAAACTTACATAAAAGCAGGGGCGGACGCCTCGGAGCGGAGGGAAATATGTTTTCATATGACGATTACAGGGAAATGATAAAGATTATAAAGTCCACGGGACGCCAGTGTGGTTACGCGGAGGCGGTTAACAGAGATTCCTTCATTATCATGCGCCATGACGTGGAGTACAGCGTGGAGCGGGCATGGCAGCTGGCGAAGGTGGAGCAGAGCATGGATTTTACATCCACATTCTTTTTCCAGTGGACAAATAATTCCTACAATATCCTTTCCCGTAAAAATATGGATATCATTAAGGACATGCACGAGAGGGGACAGCGGATCGGACTTCATTTCGCTTTGAACGGTATGACGGATATGGAACAGATCAAAAAGCGCATCCGCATGGAAGTCGATATTTTAAGCGAGATGTTCGGGTTTGCCATCACGGAGTTTTCCGTGCACAGACCTTCCAAGGATGTGCTCAGGGAGAACATTAAGCTGGACGGTCTGCTCAATGCGTATCAGGACGATTTTTTCACCTTTGCAGATAAAATAACAGATGATACTGAATTGGGAGTGAAATATATGTCGGATGCCAACCACATATGGCGTTACGGTTATCCCGATGAGGCGAACATTACGGGCTACGACAAAGTGCAGATTTTGACCCATCCTTTTGCGTGGAGTAAGAAGGGATGCAATAACTTTGAAAATTACCGCGCGCTCATACAGGAAAAATATGAGGAGCTGGTGGAGTCTGTGGACAATGAATGCAAGGATTTCGGGGAATATAGGGAATACTTTATGGGCAAGGACGTAAAATAACAAGAATGCCAAAAGCGGGCATTCTCCGCTGCAGAGGAGTATAATATGTGTGGAATATGCGGATATATCAGGAAACGGGAGGTCACGCCGGAGCAGCTTAAAAAGATGAATGATACGATGTATCACAGGGGCCCCGACGACAGCGGTCAGGAAATCTACGGGATGAAAGGCGGCTATCGGGTCGGGTTTGCCCAGAGACGTCTCTCGATCATGGATCTTTCAGCGCTGGGACATCAGCCGATGCATTCGCCGGACGAGCGTGTCAGCGTGGTATACAACGGAGAGATTTATAATTTCAAAGAATTGCGTGAAGAATTGGCGGACTATCCCTTCCGATCCGACTGTGATACGGAAGTCATCATAGCCGCTTATTTAGCGTGGGGAATTTCCTGCGTGGAGCGTTTTAACGGAATGTTTGCAATCGCGCTTTACGACAGGGAGGACGAGACGGTCTACCTGATCCGGGACCGCATCGGCAAAAAGCCGTTGTATTACTGGTATCAGGACGGGGAACTGGTATTTGCGTCGGAGTTGAAGCCGATCATGGCGTGTCCCGATTTCCCGGCTGAGATAGACAGAGGCGTGCTCTCCCGATTTCTCTTTCAGAAATATATCAATGCGCCGGAGAGTATTTACCGGAATGTCTGCAAGCTTGAGCCGGGCGCGATTCTGTCTTTTCAGGGCGGACAGATCAGGACGTGGAAATATTGGAGCGTGAGCGAAATCTACCGGGAGGCGGCGGAAACTCCCGTGGCGGGCTACGAGGAGGCGAAGGAGCAGCTGAAAGCGCTGCTCAAGCGTGCCGTGTCGCTGCGCATGATTGCGGATGTACCGCTCGGAAGTTTTTTGAGCGGCGGTTATGATTCTTCCCTTGTGACGGCGATCGCACAGGAAGTATCAGCCTCGCCCGTTAAGACTTTCTCCATCGGTTTTCATGAGGAAAAATATAATGAGGCGCGTTATGCCAAAGCGGTAGCGGAATATCTGGGGACGGACCATACCGAGCGCATCATTGAGGAGGAAGATATTCTGGCGCTCGTGGAGAGCGTTCCGAAATATTATGATGAGCCGTTTTCGGACTCGTCCCAGATTCCTACGATGTTAGTCAGCGCGCTCGCAAGAGAGCGGGTGACGGTGGCGCTGTCGGGCGACGGCGGGGACGAATTTTTCTGCGGTTACAACCAGTATGAGAGGGTTGCGCAGGCACAGAAACTGGACTTTGCGGGGGCGGCTGTGCATGGTCTGTGCTCGCTTCCCGGAATCGGGAAACTCCATCTGGAGGATCGTCTGCCCTTTAAGGTGCGGGTGATTGCGGGGAACAGGGATCGCGAGACGAAGACACAGTTTGGCGCGGGAAATTATCCCGGTATGGCGCGCGCTATGGTAGGAGAGCTGCCTCCGGAAGCGCGTGCGCTGCCGGTGCACTATCCGGTTGAGAGCGGTTACGGGGTCAAAGACTGGCAGATCCGCAGGATGCTGCTGGACATGGACACCTACCTGCCGGGTGACATTCTCTGCAAGGTGGACCGCGCCTCCATGAAATATTCGCTGGAGGCGCGATGCCCGATTCTGGATGCGGATGTGATGGCGTTCTCTTACCGGATTCCGCACGCGTATAAGTACGCGGCAGGAGATAAGAAGCATATATTGAAAGAGATTGCTTACGACTATATCCCGAGAGAACTTTTGGATCGTCCCAAGGTCGGTTTCGGCGTACCCCTCGACAAGTGGCTGCGCGGACCGCTGAAAGAACAACTGTTATCTTACATCGATTCCTCCCTGCTGCGGCGCCAGAGCCTGTTTGACATATCATATATAAAAAATACGATAGAGCGTTATCTCCAAACGGGGGACAAGGGTCCTGCGACGGGAGAAAATTACTCCGGACTGATCTGGTCCTTCTTTGTCTTTCAACAGTGGTACACTTATTATCATGAAAAAGTAACAAGTGAGATTTAAAAAAACGCAAGAATTGCGAATGTTATTTTGAAGAAAACAAAAAAGAATTTTCAGAAAATAAGATGAATTATCTATACTTTCAAACAGACGAAAATAAATGAGAATTTAATTAAAAATGCAATTTCTGCCGGATTTTGGCGAAAATGCAGGAAAATCATTTGAAAACAGGTGTTTTTAGTCGAAAAATGAAGGAATTTATGCAAGACGATGAATGAGAAAAATGAACGAAAAAAAATAGCCTTCTATATTGGCTCACTTCGCAAAGGTGGCGCCGAACGTGTGTTTGTAAACTTGGCGGATTACTTTCAGACGGAAGGATACCGTGTCGTGATGGTGACACAATATCGGAAGGAGGATGAGTATGATCTGCCGGACGGGATTGAGAGAATTATTTCCGATATCGGGGAAGAGGAAGTGTCCGAAAGCCGGATAGTCAATTTCTTCAGACGGCTCAATAAATTACATGTGATATGGAAAAAACAAGAACCGGATCTGGTGCTGTCTTGTATCGGGAAAAATAATTTTATGGCGGTCGTCACCACGATGGGGACGAAGACAAAGGCAGTTGTCTCGGTGGTGGGGGAGGCGAAGGAGGAATATCCCTCGAGGGGGATGCGTGTGCTGGCGGATCTCCTTTTTCCCCTCGCAGCGGGGATCATTTTACAGACGGAACGTTCCAGAGGCTTCTTTTGCAGGAGGGTGGCGAGGAAAGCGGTTATCCTGCCCAACTCCCTGAATCCCGCATTTATCAGACCGAGATATGAGGGCGCGCGGGAGAAAAGAATTGTGTCCGTGGGGCGCATGGACGCCAACAAGAACCATGAGATGCAGCTTCGCGCATTTGCGGCGCTGAAAGACAAATATCCGGAATATACGCTTGAGATTTACGGGGATGGGGAACTGCGTTCCTATATAGAAGAATCGGCGTCAGCCCTTGGCATCGCGGAGCGGGTTTTTCTCCCCGGCGTGGTGCAGGACGTGGCGGCGCGGATCGAGCGGGCGTCCCTTTTTCTGCTCACTTCCTATTCGGAGGGCGTCTCCAATGCCCTCATTGAAGCGCTGGCGCTCGGGCTTCCCGTGATTGCCACGGACGTGCCCAGCGGCGGAACGGAGGAGCTGATGACGGACGGCGCAAACGGTCTGGTGATCCCCGCGGGGGACGTGAAGGCGCTTACGCGCGCTATGGATCGGCTTCTGGGAGATGCGGATTACGCGAAGAAACTCGGCAGGGAGGCGGTGCGGATTCAGAAAAGGCTTGCGCCGGAGCGGGTCAATCCGATGTGGAGAGCATATTTTGATAAAACTATAAATAAATAGCAGATGATATTAATAAGGAGAGGTTTTGTGAAGAAGGAACGACAGACGGGAGAAAAACGCGGGGAAAAGCGGTCCGGCAGCAGGCGGCGTGAAGCGCTGCAGGCGGCTGTTTTTGTGCTGCTGTTTCTCGCCATTCTTCTGCCCGTGTCTTACATGGTGAGGACAAACGGCGACGTGAAGGACCGCTTTGCGGGCTTTTACGCGGAAAAGAAGGATTCGCTGGACGTTGTGATGATCGGATCGAGCCCGGTATTTCCCTATTACGCGGCGCCGAAGCTGTGGGGTGAGACGGGGATTGCGATGTACCCGCTGTCTACAAACGTGCAGCGTCCCGCCGCCATGCGTTATCTGATGGAGGAGGCGGAGAAAACCCAGTCGCCCGCGCTCTATATTTTTGAGATGCGCATGTTTACGATGGAGGAAGCGGGACTGATGGAAAATATGGCATATACCCGGGGCGTGACGGACAACCTGAGGTATTCGCCCCAGCGGATCAGGACAATACGGGGGCTTGTGCCGGAGGACGACGAGGAAGGGCGTCTGAGCTATTACATCGATATTATGAAGTATCACACAAACTGGAAGATGCTGGCGCTCCCCTCCGAGTGGGCGAATATGTTCTATCGTCACAGCCATCCGCTGAAAGGCTATACCTTCCGGGACGAGGTGGGACCGCAGCCGATGCCCCTCTGCGGCGGTATGGAGGGCGTTCTGGCAGTTCCAAAGGAGCAGGAGGCATATCTGCGGGAACTGCTCGCCTGTTTAAAGGAAAACGGGCAGGAGGCGCTGTTTCTCGTCTCTCCCTACGGGGAATCCCCGGAAGAACAGCAGATGTTCAACTATATGGCGGGGATTGTGGAGGAGAGCGGCTACGCCTTCTTGAACATGAACGATTACTATGAGGAGATTGGCATTGTCTTTGAGGAGGATTTCGCGGACTACGGCAGCCACACCAACGCGGTAGGGGCGGAAAAGTGCACGAATTTCCTGAAAGAATACCTGACGGCGCACTACGCGCTCCCTGACCACCGTGGAGACGCTTCTTATGATTCGTGGGATAAATCTTACGAGCTGTGGAAAACAAGGCAGGATGAGGCTGTCAGGACGATTGAGGAGCGGATTGCGAACGGGGATTACGCCGAGATACCAGAAGAGTAGGTAATTACGAAACATCTTCGTACGTATCGAGATTGCACAAATAACATAATCAACACAGACGCGCTTTCGCTCCGTTCCAAACGTAGTGGTACTAGGCTCGAAAGTACCTCGCCAAGTACCAACGTTTTCCAAGGGTCTGCTTATGATTATGTTATTTGCACAATTAGCAGCATTGGGATATGTTTCGTAATTACCTAGTATTGAGGAGATGACAGAAAGGAAAAAATAACACATGTGTGGGATTGCGGGTTTTTGTAATTTCAGGGGAGACTGGCAGAAGAATATCGAGCGTATGTGCGATAAAATGTACCATCGGGGGCCGGATGCCTCGGGTGTGTGGGCGTCGGAGGATCACAGGGTGGTGCTGGGGCACAGGCGGCTTTCGATCGTGGATCTTTCTCCTGCAGGGGCGCAGCCTATGGTATCACGCGACGGCAGGTATGTGATCGCCTACAACGGAGAGATCTATAATCATGCTTCCATTCGGAAGAAACTGTTGGCGGAGGGAAAGACGACGGGGTTCCGGGGCGCCTCCGACACGGAGACGCTTCTGGAGGCGGCTGCCGCGTACGGCTTGAAGGATGCACTGAAAATGGCAAATGGAATGTTTGCCATTGCGTTGTTTGACAGGCAAGAACATGCGTTATTTCTCGCGAGAGACAGAGTTGGAGAGAAACCGTTATTTTATGGAAAATTAAAAGATGATATAAATAACACGGAGGGTGGAGACAGTTTTGTCTTTGCCTCCGACCTCGGTTCCATCGCCTCACTGGATGGATTTACCAATCCGGTCAACGTAGATATTGTGGGCGATTACATGCGTTATGGTTATATTTCGGCGCCATATACGGTATATCGGGGGATTTGGAAGCTGGAGCCGGGGAAAATATTAAAGGTTAAAGCACCATTTGATAAACCGGAGATTGAGAGCTATTGGTCGATGACGGAAGCGGCTGTTTTGGGGCAGAAGAACCGCTTTCGCGGAAGTGAGGCGGAGGCGGCGGAAGAGCTGGAGCGTCTTCTGCGGGAATCCGTTGCGGGACAGATGGTGGCGGATGTGCCCGTAGGCGCTTTTTTGTCCGCCGGGATCGACAGCAGCACGGTGGTGTCGATGATGCAGGCGCAGAGCGCACAGAAGGTCAAGACCTTTACTGTGGGAATGTGGGACGAGAAGTATAACGAGGCGCCCGTGGCGAAGGAGATCGCCGCTCGTCTCGGCACGGAACATACGGAGGTCTATATTACGGAGGAGGACGCCAAGGGCGTTATCCCGAAACTTGCCGGGATGTTTGGAGAACCTTTTGCGGATTCCTCCCAGATCCCGACCTATCTGGTGAGCCGCATCACGCGGGAGCATGTGACGGTATCTTTGAGCGGGGACGGCGGGGACGAGCTTTTCTGCGGATATAACACCTATTATTCTATTGAGAACATCTGGAACAGAGTGAGGAAAATACCGGGATTTCTGCGTATGCCCGCAAGCGCGATGCTGGGGGCTGCCGCGTCGGGGAAAGCGGCGATGGCTACCCGGGCAAGACTTTTGGGCGCGAAGTCCATAGAGGATATGTACCTGCGCTCGGAGATTGGCGAGGGGCTTAAGCTGGTCAGACGGGGACGGAAGGGCAATTCTCCGGATTTCGGCGTCTGGGACGCCATACAGACCCGCAGGGCGGGAGAAACCTGGATGAATACTTATCCTGCCGGGCTTTTGGAGGATGGGCAGCATAATCTGATGCTGATGGATCTGCTGATGTATCATCCCGACGATATCTTAACGAAAGTGGACAGAACGGCGATGGCGGTGTCACTGGAGACGCGTGTGCCGATGTTAGATAAGGACGTGGTGGAATTTGCGTGGACGCTGCCCTTGTCTTACCGGCAGGGCGGAGGCAGCAAAAAGATTCTGAGGGATATTCTTTACCGTTATGTGCCTCGGGAATTGATGGAGCGTCCCAAAAAGGGGTTCTCAATTCCGCTTCATCTTTGGCTGAAGGAGAAAGAGCTGCGAGAGTGGGCGGAGAGTCTTTTGGCACCCTCTCTTTTGGAGGCACAGGGACTGTTTGACGTGTCGGCTGTTGGAAAATTATGGGATGATTATATTACCGAAAATGTCTGGAGACCGCAGATTTGGTACATTCTGATGTTTCAGGAATGGTGGAATAGTGAAAAAATTAAATATTGACTTAATTACTTGCAATATTGGAAATAGAGAGAAACAGATGTTATGAGGAAAAATCCGTTTTTCACAGATATATTTCATAACAGGTGATAAGTGTTATTTATTGCATATAATAGAGAAATAAAATGGATGGAATAAAGAATAACAAATGGTGTCGAGAAAATGCCGGAAGCAATTTGGCACAGCAAGACGTATCAGAAGGAAGGACGACAGGAGGAACGGCAGTGAAAATTTTGGAGCGTTACCGACCACCGAAATTACATCAGGAAGAGCAGACGGAATTGATCTCCGTGATCGTCACTGCTTACAATATAGAAGATTATATTGAGAGGGGAGTCCGATCGGTCTGCAAACAGACTTATAAAAATTTGGAAATTATCGTGGTGGACGACGGGTCTACGGATGCCACGGGGAGAATCTGTGATGCGCTGGCGGACGGGGACGCGCGGGTGCGGGTGATCCATAAGGGAAATGAAGGACCGGCACAGGCGAGAAATGTGGGAACGGCGGAGGCGAAGGGCAGGTATATCGGCTATGTGGACGGGGACGACTGGATCGACGCCGATATGTATGAGAAGCTTCTGGGCGCGCTTCTGGATCAGAGGGCGGATATCGCGATTTGCCGTTACCGTCAGGTTTCCCGCACGCATACGCTGGATGAGTCGGTGGACAGGGCGGTGCTCTTTGAGGGGCAGGAGGCTCTGGCTTGCTATGTGGAAGAACGGAAGGAATGCGAGATTCAGAACGCGGCGTGGAACAAGCTGTACCGGAGGGAGATTTTGGAGAATGTAACCTTTCCTGCGGGGCAGTGGTACGAGGATATCATGTTTGCCACGGCGGCGCTCGCCCGGGCGAATCGCTGTATTTACCTTGACACTGCCTTGTATAACTATATAATAGACAGAGAGGGCAGCATCATGAACCGGCGGATCAATCCGCGCACGTTCACGGATCAGATTCCGGCTTATTATGAGAAGACGAAATTTTTGGAAGAGCTGGGCAGGGAGGATCTGGCGCTGACCCACGATTATTTTTTCTATAAGAGACTATTGCTGTTCTATGCGGATTTGGAGAAAGCAGGGGACGGGGCGATCTATCTGATGCGGATCGAGGAGATTCTTGGAAAGGACAGGGAGCGTGCCCTGCGGGCGTTTCAGTCGCCGGCGGCGGATCCGAGGGATTGGAAAAAGCTTCGGCTTTTCTATCGATCGCCCGCGGCGTATCTCAAGCGGGTGCACTGGGAGGAACAGGTCGTGATTCCCGCAAAGGTGAAGGTCAAACGAATTGTCAGCAGGCTGAAAAAGCGGTAATTATAATAACATGTGATTGGGAAAAGGACAGGACGAAGATTTGGTAATTATACAGCTTGCGGGCGGTCTGGGGAATCAGATGTTCCAGTACGCCCTGTATTTGCAACTGAAAAGTCTTGGCAGAGAGGTGAAAATCGACGACGTGGCGGGGTTTGCGGAGGACGAGCAGAGGACGCCCGCGCTTTCGCCATTTGGGATTGCCTATGAGCGTCCCTCGGAGGAGGAGCTTCGGCGGATGCTGGATTCCTCGCCTCTTCTGTGGCACAAGGTAAGGCGGAAGCTTTTTGGCAGGCATAAAAAAGCCTATTTTGAGGAATGCAAACTCTTTATGCCGGAAGTACTGACATGGGATGATATTTATCTGGAGGGCTACTGGCAGACGGAAAAATATTTTCGGAAGGTGCAGGAGGAAGTCCGGGCGGCTTACGATACGGACAAGCTGAGGGCATATTTGGAGCAGTCGGGCTGCTGGGGAGCAGGCAGAGGCGGCGGAAGGCGCAAATCGGCGCAGGACTATCTGGAAGAAATAAATAGCACGTGTTCTGTAAGCCTGCATATCCGCAGGGGCGATTATTTGACACCTGAAAATCAGGCGCTTTTCGGCGGCATCTGTACGGACGCTTATTATATGGAAGGAATCCGTCAGATGCGGGAGAGGTATCCGGGGTGCCGGTTTTTCCTGTTCACCAATGACAGAGCTTGGGCGGCGGGGCTGCTTAAGCAAGCGGGGAATAAAGGAGCGGCGGCAGAAGAGCGGGGCGGAGACGGGAAGGCACCGGGGTATGCGGAGGATATGTTCTCTGCGCCGGATATCACATGGATCGACCTGCCGGGGGCGGGCGACAACGATTATGCGGAATTTGTTCTCATGAGCCGCTGTAAACACCATATTCTCGCCAACAGCAGTTTCAGCTGGTGGGCGTCCTATCTGAATAAGTATCCGGAAAAAACGGTTCTCGCGCCGCAGCGTTGGCTGAACGGGACGGACGACAGCGACTTTTTCCGGGCGGACATGCAGAAAATTGTGTGTCACAGCATTTGAGAGGAATCTATATATAATATGAAGAAACAGGATCAGGCGCAGGTGGGTCTGCTGAAAAAAATAGCATATCTTTTCGACCGGAAACAGCTCTGGCAGCTCGGCGGTCTAGCCGTCCTCATTTTGATTGGCGGTGTTTTAGAGACGCTTGGCGTTTCCATGATGCTGCCCGTGGCGGAGGCGGTCATGGCGCCGGATAAAGTCATGGAGAATGAGCTGGTGGGCAAAATTACCGTCCTTTTGGGGATTACCTCCTCAAGAAGTCTCATTGTCTGGATGCTGGGCGCGTTGATCGCTATTTTTATATTTAAGAACGCGTATCTTTTGTTTTTGACCTTTGTGCAGAATACGTTTGTGACGAGAAACCGCAACCGGATGATCAGCCGGGTAATGCGGGAATTTTTGAACCGTCCCTACGAGGACTATCTGGGAGCCGACATTCCCACGGTGTTTCGTCTGACGGACAGCGACATCCCCAACGCGTTCCAGCTTGTGTTGGTGATGATCCAGATGACCACAGAGATTGTGGTGGCGGTGTCGATCTGTATCGTGCTGATGTGGATGAGCCCGCTGATCTCCATCGGCTGCGGCGTGCTGTTTCTGGGCATGACGCTGATTATCACCAGAGTGTTAAAGCCCCGGCTGAATGCCATCGGGCGAAAGAACCAGGCGATTCAGTCGCGGATCGCCAAGTGGAGAATCCAGTCCATTTACGGTTTGAAGGATGTCAAGGTGCTGCACAGGGAAGAATTTTTTGTGCGCAATTACTATGAGAGCGGCGCCGTCGGCGCCAATGTGGCGAGAAACTATGCGGTGTTAAATAATACGCCGAGACTTTTGATCGAGGCAATTTTTATCGCGGCAATGTTGTCGTTTATTCTCGTATATATGCTGGAGGACGGCGATATCACCGTGCTGATGCCCCAGCTTATGGCGTTTGCGGCGGCGGCGGTGCGCGTGATGCCGGCGACGAACAGGATAAACACCTATCTGTCGGAGATCGCTTACGCGCAGCCCTGCCTGGACTATCTGTACGAGAATCTGACGGAGAATATGAAGCAGGATGTGAACGGCAGCGTGACGGGGCTTACGGGAGAGGCGAAAGAGGAACTGCCGGAGCTTGCGCTGACGGATAAGATTGTGCTGGATCATATCAGCTTTACCTACCCGAACACCGATAAGCCCATTTTCACGGACGCCCATATGGAAGTCGGAAAAGGACAGTCGGTGGGCATTATGGGTCCGTCGGGGGCGGGCAAATCGACGATTGTGGATATTCTGCTGGGACTTTTGCATGTGCAGGCGGGAACCATCACCTGCGACGGCAGGGATATTTTTGAAAACTACCCTTCCTGGCTTTCCAAGATCGGCTACATTCCCCAGTCCATCTACCTGATCGACGAGTCCATCAGGGACAATATTGCCTTCGGCATCGACGCGGATCAGATCGACGATAAGCGTATCTGGGAGGTTTTGGAGGAGGCGCAGCTTAAGAGCTTTGTGGAGGAACTGCCTGAGGGTCTGGAGACGACAATAGGTGACAGAGGTGTCAGAATTTCCGGCGGGCAGAGGCAGCGTCTGGGAATTGCGAGGGCGCTTTACCACAATCCGGAGATTCTCGTCTTTGACGAGGCGACATCCGCGCTGGACGGAGATACAGAGTCGGCGGTCATGGAGGCTGTCAACAGCTTCCACGGCAAAAAGACGATGGTGATTATCGCCCACCGCCTGAATACCATTGCCAAGTGCGACGTTATTTATAAGGTAGAAAATGAAAAGATAACGCAGACGAGTTTAGGGGAGTGACGGGTAGGTTCGCTGCTGACATGCGTGAAGGTAGAGACAGATGAAAGAGCGGCGCGGCGGCATTTTGGAATGGAGAGGAAAATGTTAGGAATTGAGACACAGGAAGGCTTCGGGCTGGGAAATCAACTGTTTTTCTATGTGACGGCAAGGTGTATCGCGAAGGATAAGGGTTATCAGTTCAGCGTGCTTGACCCGGAGCATTTTGCCAACAATATGCACAGCGACTGTGGGCTGTATTTTATGGATCTGGATATGGGCGTCCCCTCGAAGAAGGAAGACTACGGGAAGGTCTATTACGAGAAGGAAACCCGCCTCTTTGCGGGAAATTCCAAGCATGACCTGACCCACGGCGTCTATGTGACGGATGCGGACAGGCAGCTTTTCGAGGTGGAGGACGGCACGCTTCTCTACGGCAACTTACAGGCGGAAGAGTACTTTATCTCCCACAAGGCGGAGATCAGGGAGTGGCTTAAAGTAAAGCCCGAATATGACTGTAAGGAGTACAGCCGGGACAACCTCTGCATCCTGCATCTGCGCTGCAGCGATTATATGGGGTCGCCGGAGCTCTATCTGCGCAAACGCTACTGGATACAGGGAATGCGGCAGATGCGCAGGATCAATCCGGACATGGAGTTCATGATCATCACAAACGACGTGCGGGAGGCGAACAAGTTCCTGCCCGGCGTTCCGGCTTACAATTTCGATCTGGCAAAGGATTACTCTATTTTAAAAAACGCGCGCTATTTATTGCTGGCGAACTCATCCTTTGCGTATTTCCCGGCGTTCACCAGTGATACGGTGCAGTATATTCTGGCGCCGAAGTATTGGGCGAGGCACAATGTGTCCGACGGCTATTGGGCTTCGGAGCAGAATATCTACGAGGGATGGCATTATATGGACCGGAAAGGCAGGGTCTTCACGGACGAAGAGTGCAGGGAAGAACTGGCGGCATACAAAAAACGGTCAAAGAAGTATGCCGGCGTAAACAAAAAGCCTGTGGGCGTGAAGCTGCGGATGATGACGCTCCATGCGTGGTATATCTACAAGAAAGCGTATCTGTGCAAAATCGGCAGAGGTGTGATGAGAAGGTTGAAAAAGCTGGTGCGTCCCACGTGAAGGGATATCGGCGCGGCAAAAGAAATCAGGGAAAAGGCGGATTTGCATGAAGGTTTGGGAAAAAGCTGAGAATTTCTTGGACGGCAGACGGGCGGTGGTTCTGACGGCGGGGCTTTTGCTTCTGTCGCTGCTCCCGCTTTTTCTGCTGGGCAGATATAATGTGATGTGCATTGACGACTACGACTACGGCAGGCGGGTACACGACGTCTGGCTGGCGACGGGTTCTTTCTCGGCTTCCGCGCGGGAGGCGTGGCGGCAGAACATGGATTTTTACCGGGACTGGCAGGGGACTTACGTGTCCTGCTTTCTGATGGCGATGTGCCCCATGAACTTCCGGTACGAGGTGGCATGGCTTGTGCCCATCCTGACGATCGGGATGCTCGCCGTCTCTACCTTTGTGCTGGGACGGCATATTCTGATAAAGTGGCTTGGCTGTGAAAGGCAGGGCGCGTCCGTGGCGGCGCTTCTTCTGCTCTTTCTGTTTTATCAGGTGATAGAAGCGCCCTTTGAGGGCATTTATTGGTACAACGGCTCTACCCACTATGTGCTCATGCAGTCGGTATGGTTCTTTCTGCTGACGCTCGTGTCGGAAACTCTTTGGGCTGAGGGAAAGGGACGCGCGGCGGCTTGCTGCGCGGCTGCGGCTATTTTGGCGGTGATTGTGGGCGGCGGCAATCTGGTGACGGGACTGCAGGCGGAGATTGTCATGGCATTTCTCGTCCTGTACGCTCTATACAAAAAGCGGAATAAAATAATATATGTTATCATACCCTTCCTTGCGGGAAGCGCAGGATTTCTCTTCAATGTGCTTGCGCCGGGCAACAGCGCGCGGGCGAGCGTGGATGTGGACGAGGGATACTCCGCGATAAAGTCGATTATTCTCTCCTTTTACAATGCGCCCGTGTTTGCGATCCGGTGGACGCCTGTGTTTGCGGTACTTGTCTGGCTTGCGCTCCTGCCTCTTCTGTGGAGGATGGCTAAGGAGTCGAAGCGGGAATTTCCGCATCCGATATGGGTGACGGCGGGCGCGTACTGCGTGCTCTCGGCAATGTTTACACCCACCCTCTTTGCGGTCGGTATGGTAGGGCTGTCTCGGGTGGATAATATTATTCAGATAACCTACTATGTGGCAGCTTTGGCGGTCACGATCTACTGGCTGGGTTTTTTGACGCACAGGAAACAGGAGGAGAACGCGGGGAGCGCGGCGGAGGCTCTGGGCGTTTTTATGGAGCGGGCGGGCGGACGCATGAGCGCGGTGTGCCTGATTTTGCTGCTGGCGGTGTGGGCACTCACAGCGGATAAGAACACATACACGAGCGTCTCGGCGGTCAGGTCGTTGGCGAAGGGCGAGGCGCGGACGTTTTACGAGGACTCTATGGAGCGGTATGCGCTCTACACGGACGAGGAGCTGACGGACGTGGTCGTTTCGCCTTACAGGGAAAAACCATATCTTTTCTCCTTTGACGATCTGAGCGAAGATCCGGAGAACTGGCTGAATTTGGCGGTGGCAAGGTATTATCATAAAAACAGCGTGAGAAACGCGAAAAGTACTTTTTGATGTTTCGCGTAAGAGAATGCCTAAAGAACAGGCATTTTCCGAGCAGGCTGAGAGGAAAACACTATGAATCAAGCAGCGAAAGGAAAACTGAAACTCCCGAACGTGACGCTGGCGGCGATGACCAGCGTAAATATTTATGAGACGATCCGCGCGCTGGAATACAGTATGCGGGGCATCGAATTTGGGGACGTGGTGCTGATTACCCACAGAAAGCCCCTGTCGCTGCCGAGGACGATCCGATACTCCCACACGTCGAAGCTGGACGATATCGATAAATTTAACTACAAAATGGTGTATGAGCTCGGGGAGCATATTCACACGGAGTTTGCGCTGATTGTACATGCGGACGGTTTTGTGGTGCACCCGGAGAGCTGGCGGGATGAATTTTTGAACTACGACTATATTGGTTCCCCGTGGCCTTTGCCGGAGAACGACTATGCCTACCGGGACGCCAAAGGCGAGATTGTCAGGGTGGGAAACAGCGTGTCGATCCGAAGCAAAAGGCTGCTGGACTTTCCGAAGGAAGCCGGGCTTAAGTGGGAGAAGATGCCGGAGGACGACAACTATAACGAAGATACGTTCCTGTGCTGTAAATATAAAAATGTGATCGAGGAGGCGGGGATGCGCTTTGCCCCCATTGAGGAGGCGAAGTATTTCGGGCACGAGCATATGATTCCAGAGATTATGGACGTGGAGAAGCCGTTTCTCTTTCACAAGTGGCGGGGCAGAAATGAGCAGTACCCGCAGTTTAAAAATCCGTGGAAAGTCAGGTGGCAGAAGTGTAAGGACTGCATTCGCCCATTGCTCTTTTGGAGAAGAAAGTGAGAAGTGCTTCTAAAGACGTCCCGCCATAGGACGGGACGCCAAGAAGCACTAAGTCTCACTTGGAAAGGAAAAAATAACACATGATATATGATTGCGTCCCCTTTTTCAATGAACTGGATATTTTGAAGCTCAGAATGCAGATTATGGCGCCTTATGTGGATTTTTTCGTGATTGAGGAGGCTTCCGTCACATTTTCGGGGGAGCCGAAACGGATGATTTTTGCGGAAAACAGGCAGCTTTTTGCGGAATTTGAGGAGAAGATACGCTATGTGGCGGTGGACAATTCTCCCTTGGAGGGGGTTACTACCCACGAGCGGGATAAGTTTCAGAAAAACCAGCTGATCCGTGGGCTTTCCGGCTGTAAGCCGGAGGATATCATTATTTTCAGCGATGTGGACGAGATCCCCGATCCGGAGACGCTTAAAAAGCTGCTTGAGCGGTTTGAACCCGGAAAAATCTATCATCTGGCGCAGCGGATGTTTTACTGCTTTCTCAACATGGAGGAGGTCTCCGGAAACCTTTTGTCCATCACGGGTGAATTTCCGGGAGTGGAGAGAAGACAGTGGCTCGGCACAAAGATATGCAGCTTCTCACAACTGCCGGAGAAAGGGATTGTATACTTGCGCGAGGTGTCGCCGGAAGATCCGCGCAGCGTGCGCGTAGCGGACGGCGGCTGGCATTTTGGCTATATGGGCGGTGACGGCGAGCGGGATGTGGCGAAGCGCATCGGCGTGAAAGTGAAAGCGGCGGCGCATCAGGAATACAATAGCAAGCGTTATTTAACTGAGGCTGTGGACAGGCTGCTCTGCGGCGAGGATATTTTTGACAGGGACGCGAAGTTCGTCCGGGTTCCGATTGACGACAGTTTTCCGGCGTATCTGCGGGCGCACCGGGAGGAGTACGACTTTCTGATCGCCCCGGAAGTCAGTCCGGCTGGCATTTTATGGAAGAGGACGTTTCTTGCGGTGAAGCAGTGGCTGCGCAGGGCGCACGGCATGGCGGCGCGGGTGCTGCGGCGCTAAATTGGCGGCGGGACAGGACGGAGGAAACAGAAGCGGCACATTCCCCGGTGCAAAACGCTTCGGAATGGAAGGAAATATGTTGAAGAATATTTACAGGCGGCTGCGGGAGGAAACTCCGGTTCCGCGCCTTGCTTTCTATATCGGACTGACCATAGAGCTGCTGATGGTGATTGTTGACAAGAGCAATTATATCAATCCTATCGAGGGGTATCTGTTTCGGCTGACCTTTCTTCTGTTTGCCTGCAAGCTCCTGCTCACGAGCTACGAAGCGAGAGAATGGGTGCTGATACTTGTGATGGAGGCGGTGGGCTTTATCTCCTACCGGGTGACAGGGGCAAACGATATCATCCGTGTGGTGACTTTTGTGGCGGCGTGCAAGGGCATTCCGCTGAAAGAGGCGTTAAAGTACACGTTTTATGTGACATTGGCTGGCTGTCTTGTCATCGTTGCACTCGCCGTGACGGGAATTTACGGGGATATCAGTCTGACGCAGGCTTTCGGACATGAATCGGCGGAGACCACCCGCTATATCGGGGAGGAGGCGGCGGTGGAAACCCGCTACACGCTTGGGATGGGGCATCCGAACGCGCTTTCCTGCATGTTTTTTATGCTGGCGGCGCTTGGCGTCTACGTCTGGTTTGAGCGGATGAAATGGTACAGCTACCTGTTTTTGATGGCGTTAAACGCAGGCGTCTATCTGCTGACCCGGTCAAAGACCAGCATGTTGATCACGGCGGCGTATCTTTGCGGCGCCTGTCTGCTGACTTTTGCGAAGGGGCTGCGGAAGAAGACGTTTCTGTATGTCTGCGGTCTGCTTGCTTTCGCGCTCTGTATCGCTTTTTCCGTGGACGCGGCGGTCTGTGCGCAGCGGGTGAGGGATGCCCAGTGGAATGAATTTTTCTTCTGTAATCCCCGGGATAATGAGCACATTGTTCTGCTCGGCAGGATCGACCGCCATATCAGCGGCAGGATCATATCGCTGACGAACTCTGACAACAACGACGGCATGATTCACACGTGGTCGGCTTTTTCCTGTGAGAACAATATGAAATACTATTTTGATATGGGCTGGGTCAAGGTGTTTTACCGTTACGGCGTGATTCCGGGCATTTTGTATGTGGCGGCGAACCTGTGTCTTCTGTGGCGGATCTGGCGCAGGCGGGATGCCTGCGGGCTTGCCCTATTCGTGATGTTTGCGGTGTACACGGTGGTGGAGGCGCATCTGATCTCCGTCTATATCGGCAGGAACTATCTGCTTTTGATGATGGGGTGTGAAGCGGCGGCTTTGGGGAGCGGGGAAACGGAGTCCGGCGGCATTTTCGGGAAGAGGAAAAGCTGAAACCGGCGGAGAGCAAAGCTGTCGGTGGCGGGAACAGGAAGTTTGTGGTAAAATAGATACCGAAATCAAAACTTGAGGTATTCCTATGAATCGTAGAATGAAATTGATCGAAAGTTACCTGCTGCTCTTAACGGATCTGTGCAGCATAGCTTTTGCCTATATCATTGCCATCCTGATACGGTACCGGAAGTTTTCCCGGGTCATGGAGCCGGAACTTCACTTCGTGGTATGTATCGGCTTTTTACTGTTCTGTACGATTTACAGCTTTCTGTTCGACTGGAACAGGGAGTTTATTAAAAGAGGCATTCTCGTCGAATTTATAGCGGTTACCAAATTCAACGTCTTTATGGAACTGTCCGTAATGGCATTCCTTTTCATGATGCAGAGGGGCGCGGACGTGTCCCGTCTTGTGATGGGGTATTTTGCCATTCTCAATATCTTTATCGTGTGGCTTGTAAGGCTCGTCATGAAGAAGGCGCTGCGGGTCTGGTTCACAGCCAAGTCCAACATTGTCAAAATAATGATTGTCACGAAGGACGCGGTGCTGGAAAAGACGCTGTCCAAGCTGAAGGCGTCCATGGATATCAATTATGAGATCGTGGCGTTGGCATGTGTGGACAAGGACAGGAAGGGCGAGACGGTGGAGGGCGTCGAGGTGAACGCGAACCGGGATAACGTGCTTCCCATGGCACGGCAGATGCCGCTCGACGAGGTGTTTATCAGCCTGCCGGACGAGGACATGGCTTATGTGAAGCACATCATCTATGACTTGGAATCTATGGGCGTCGCGTGCCATTATAATATCGACATCATAGAGAGACCGAGCAAGGAAGTGCGGGTCGGAAGCTTCGCCGGGTTTACGGTGGTAACGTACTCCATCAATCACTTTGATTACCGGCGCATGGTTGTGAAACGGTTGATCGACATTGTGGGCGGTTTGGTGGGATGTTTGATTACGATTGTTATTACGCCTTTTGTAGCGATCGCTATCAAGCTGGACTCGCCGGGACCCGTTCTCTTTGCACAGACCAGAATCGGTAAAAACGGACGCCGCTTTAAGATTTACAAGTTCCGCTCCATGTATACGGACGCGGAGGCGAGGAAGAAAGAGCTGGAAACCCAGAACGAGATGCAGGGGCTTATGTTTAAGATGGAGAACGACCCGCGCATCACGAAGGTAGGAAAATTTATCAGAAAGACGAGCATAGACGAACTTCCGCAGTTTTTTAATATCGTAAAGGGAGATATGAGTCTGGTGGGAACAAGACCGCCCACGGAGGGCGAGTTCGAGCAGTATAATTCCCACTACAGGCGCAGAATCAGCATGACGCCGGGGCTCACGGGACTTTGGCAGATCAGCGGCAGGAGCGAGATTGTGGATTTTGACGAGGTCGTGAAGCTGGATCTGGAATATATTGACAACTGGACGCTGGGGCTGGATATTAAAATCCTGTTTCAGACGGTGTGGGTGGTGCTCACGGGCAGGGGGTCTAAATAGTGCATGTATGTATGATTGTGCCAAACGAGGCGGTGAAAGGCGGAATTGCCTCCGTGGTGAACGGTTATCGGGGAAGCGTTTTGGAGAGACATCACCGCGTCACCTACATCGAATCCTATCAGGACGGCAGCAAGTGGGACAAGCTTAAGAAAGCAATGAAAGGGTATGCTGCGTTTCGCGGGCTGCTGGGGAAGGACCGTCCCGATCTGGTGCATGTTCATTCTTCCTTCGGACCGAGCTTTTACCGGAAAATGCCCTTTATTCTTTGGAGCGCTTCAAGAAAGATTCCCGTGGTCAACCATATTCACGGGGCGGAATTTGACACGTTTTACGGGAATGCCTCCGAGGCGAAGCAAAAGTTGGTGCGGAAGGTTTACGGCAGATGTACACGGCTGGTGGTCTTGTCGGAGGAGTGGGCGGCGCGCCTGCAGCAGATTGTACCCCGGGGAAAAATTGATATTCTGGAAAATTACTGCCGCATTCCGGAAGAACCGTTCGACACAGGGAGAGATAAAAAACAGGTCTTATTCCTTGGGGAGCTGGGAGAGCGCAAAGGCTGTTTTGACATTCCTGCAGTGTGGGAACGGGTGAAAGAGAAATGTCCTAGCGCATCGCTTGTGATGGCGGGGGACGGAGAGATGGCGCGCGTCAGGGAGGCGTTTTCCCAAAGGGGGCTTGCAAAGGATGTGTCCTTTCCCGGCTGGGTGCGGGGAGAGGAGAAAGAGCGGCTTCTTCGCGAGAGCGGTATTTTCCTGTTTCCCAGCTACCATGAGGGAATGCCGATGGCGGTTTTGGAGGCTATGGGCTACGGCATGGGCATCGTCACCACGGCGGTAGGCGGAATCCCGCAGCTGATCGCCCACGGACAGAGCGGATTTCTGGAAACGCCCGGTGATCTGGGCGCTATGGCGGAGGATGTCAGCGCGCTGATACAGGATGAGGCGTTATGTTGCAGTATGGGGGCTTTGGCGAGGCAGACAGTGGAAGAAAAATACAGTTTAAAGATCCATCTGCAGAAATTGGAAGAGATTTACAGAAAGGCATGTCTGAAAAAATGAATGTGAAGGTAAAGGCTTTAAAAAGTCTGTTTAAAATAGCTTATTGGAAGTGCCGCTACGGATCCCGGCTCAAGATGCCGTGGATACAGGGGTTTGACCGTGTCTACCTTGAACTGTCAAAGAAGGGGCATATGAGCTTTGGGGAGAAAAATGAGAACCGGGGCAAGATGCACTTTATCTGTGCGGGCGAGGGCAGGCTGGAGATAGGAGACCATGTCATCTATGCGATAGGCGGCTGTATTACGTGCATGGGGCATATCAAAATAGGCGATTACTGCAGATTGGGCAATAATGTTGTCATTGTTGACCATGACCATAATTTTAAAGGGCAGGGCGAGGAGTTTCTGGTCGGTGAAATTACAATCGGGGACCGCGTCTGGATCGGCGCAAACTGCACGATCTTAAAAGATGTGCATATCGGGGACGACTGTGTGATCGCGGCGGGAAGCCTTGTCAATAAAGATGTGCCGGCGCACACCATTGTTTATCAAAAAAGAGAGACCGTGTATGTCCCGATCTCATCAAAGGAAAAGGGAGTATGACGAAAAAGTGGAACAAATCAGCGTGATCGTCCCGGTTCACAACGGGGCGTCCTATCTGAAAGAATGTATTGACAGCATTCTGGCGCAGGGCTGTGAGTCGCTGGAGGTGCTTATCATAAACGACGGCTCTACGGACGGTACGGCAAAGGTCTGCGAGCAGCTCTGCGAAAAGCATGGCTGCCTGCGCGTGATCACGCTGCCGGATTTAGGCGTCTCTGCGGCGCGGAACCGGGGGCTGGAACAGGCGCAGGGTGATTATATCATGTTTGTGGACGCCGACGACAGGCTTTGTCCGGGGGTGCTAAAGAGCCTGCACCGGCTGCTTCTTCAGACGGACAGCGATATGGCGGGCTGTTCTTTTGTCGCGTGGGGGACGCCCGCAGAGTGGGAACGGCTTCGGACAGAGAGTGAAATGCCGGAAACGCTGACGGGGGAAGAGGAAGGAAGGACGTACAATAGCGATTATTATTTAAAAGAGAATATTCTGCGGGGAAACACCCGCTGCTGGAGTAAGCTCTACAGACGGGAGCTGATCGGACAGGTACGGTTTCGGGAAGGACTGACGATCGGTGAGGATATGCTGTTTCTGGTAGAGCTTTTGCCGCGTATGAAGCAGGCTGTGGAGACGGCTTATCCCGGCTATGGGTATTATCAGAATCCGGTCGGCACAATGCAGCGCCCCTTCACGCCGGATTACATGGACCAGATTTACTGCTGGGAGATGGCGCGCGAACTGATCGTGAAAAGGGATCCGGCGCTGTCGGCGCAGGCGGACGCCCAGATTATGGTGGCGGTCATGCTGACGGTGGGAAAGATCGCTATGCTTTCCGGGAAAGATCGTGGGAAGGCGAAGGAGTATGTGCGGGTGTGCCGCAGGAAATTGAAGGGCATTGCCAATAAAAAGGAGCGCTATCCATATCTGCCCGCGGGCTATGGAATGAAGGTGCGGCTGTTTGCCCGGATGCCGTGGCTTTATGTTTGGCTATACCATTGTATGAAATTGTAACAGTTCAGTCTGTGCCACCACTGCGCGGGCATTGTTTTTCGGGTTCAGTATATATGGTAAAATAAGGAACAGGGAAAGCGGGAGAACGAATGAAAAGGACAAATCCGTTAATCAGTATCATTGTGCCGGTGTACAACAAAGAGGCGTATCTGCGGGAATGCGTGGACAGCATTTTGGAGCAGACTTACAGGAGGACGGAAGTGATTCTTGTGGATGATGAGTCCACGGATAAGAGCGGCAGGATCTGCGATGAATTTGGACAGGCAGACGGGCGGGTGCGGGTTATTCACCAGAAGAACGGCGGACCCACGGCGGCGTGTGTGGCAGGCATGGAGGCGGCGTCCGGCGGGTATTATATGTTTGTGGACAGCGACGACTATCTGGAGCCGGAGACGCTTGCCGAGATGGCGGATCGTCTGGCGGGTGTGCCCGGGGAGATTGTCTGCTGCGATCATCTGGTGGAGAAACAGCGGGGGACGGAGCGGGTAAAGAACGGCGTCGCGCCCGGCATATACGAGGGGGAGCAGCTGCGGGAGCAGATCAAGGCGCGGCTGATCGGGGAGGAAAAGAAGGTCATTCCCCTGTCGCGGTGCATGAAGCTGTGTGAAAAGTCGCTCTTTGCGGGCAACGAAGCGTATTATGATTACAGTCTCCGGTTTGGGGATGACACGAACCTGATGTATCCGGCTCTGCTTGAGAGCAGCAGGGTGGTTATTATGAAGGACGCATTTTATTATCACTACCGCTATGTGGAGGATTCGCTGGTACACGGCTACGACGAGGGACTTTCCGCAGGTGTGGATCGGCTGATGGCGGCGGTAAAGCGGACGGCGGAGGAGAAAAAGGCGCCGGACGCCGCGACGGCGGTGGCGCGTGAACACTGTTACATGCTTCTTTATGTAATGAAGAATGAACTGCGCGCTCCCGGGAAAGATTACCGAAAGCGGATTCAGACGATTTTCGGGGAGGAGAAGGTTAGGGCAATGGTGCAGAATACGCCGATCGCGGTGACGGAGCGCTCCAACCAGCTCTTGTATCTGGGGATGACCTATCCCGGCGGCGTGCTGCTTCGGGTGTTGCGGCTGATCCTTCGCGTTTATGATCGGAAGTGACCCGGCGGGGAATGGTTCGACACGGCAATGGATTTTACGATGGGAACGGAGACAGGCATGATTATTATAAGGGTCATGGGCGGGCTGGGCAATCAGCTGCAGCAGTACGCACTGTTTAGAAAATTTCAGAGTCTGGGTGTGGAGACAAAGCTGGATCTCTCGTGGTTTTCACAGAAATCTCAGGAGTCGGCTGCGGCGCCGAGGAAGTTTGCGCTCTCCGATTTTGACGGGCTGCCGATACAGACGGCATCTGCGGAGGGAGTGAGGGCGCTTCTCGGCAGGACTTACGAGGAGGAGGCGGGTTTTGCGGAGAAGGTCAGGAAACGGATCGCGCCGGGAAAGACGCCGCTGTTTGAGGAATCGGAGATGTACCATCCCCGGATTTTTTCATGGCAGAACCGCTATTTGGTCGGATATTGGGCCTGCGAGGCATACTATGCGGACATTCTGGACAAGCTTCGGGAGGAAGTGCGCTTTCCGGAGAGCGGCGACGCCAAAAACCGGGAGATGATGGCTGAGATGGCGGCGCAGCCCTCCGTCAGCATCCACGTCCGCAGGGGGGATTATCTGGACGCTGCCAACGCGGCTATGTTTGGCGGCATCTGCACAGAGGAGTATTATGACAGTTGTGTCAACTATATAAAAGAGAGATGCCCGGATGCGGTTTTCTACGTCTTCTCGGACGATGCCGATTATGTGCGCGCGCATTTTACGGGGAAGGAGTTTCGCGTTGTGGACTGGAACAGGGGAGAGGACAGTTTTTACGACATGCAGCTGATGAGCTGTTGTAAACACAATATCTGCGCCAACAGCACCTTCAGCTTCTGGGGGGCGCGCCTGAACGGCACTCCCGATAGGATGATGATCCGCCCTTCCATTCACAAAAATACCCAGACCTGCGTCCCCGAACAGATGAAAAAATTGTGGGCAGGGTGGACCCTCGTCACCCCGGACGGAGCGGTCATTTGATATAAGAGGAAAATGATGGTATACTGCTCGTAAAGAAAAAGGTTTGAAAGGCATTTATATGGAATACGGCAACGACAAACTTGTGATGTATTTACATGGCGGCAGCGGCAATCACGGCTGTGAGGCGATTGTCAACAGCACCTGCCACATGATAGAAGAAATCCCCAAGCTCCTTGTGACCAACAGCGAGCAGGAGGACAGGCATTACTCGGTGGAACCTCTCTGCGATATTTTACAGGAGCGCAAGATCGCGGAGCATTTTTTTGCTCATGTGTGGTACTATGTTTGGCGGAAGGTTTTTCGCGATCCCGAGTCCTTTATGCGCTATCGTTTCCGTGAGGTGATGGGGAAAAATCTGGCGCCCCTCTATCTCTCCATCGGCGGGGATATGTACTGCTACGAACTCTCGATGAGAGAGGCGATTACGGCAAACAGCGCGTTTAACAGGGCGGGGGCGAAGACGGTTCTCTGGGGCTGTTCCCTCGAGCCGGAACTTTTGGAGAAGCCGGAAGTGGTGGAGGATATGAAGCGGTACGCGCTGATCACGCCGAGGGAATCGATCACGACGAAGGCGCTCGCGGCGGCGGGGGTGACGGAGAATGTGAGGCAGTTTCCCGATCCCGCCTTTGCCCTGAAGCCGGAAGAGACAAAACTTCCTTACGGTTTCAGCGAAGGAAACACCATCGGTATTAATATCAGCCCCATGATTCTCAAATATGAGGAGAAAAGCGGCATTGCCATCATGAACTACCGGAAACTGATCGATCATATTCTGGAGACGACGGACTGCCATATTGCGCTGATCCCCCATGTGATGTGGAAAAATAATGACGACAGACTGACGATACATGAGCTTTACGGCGTTTATCAGGGCAATGACCGTGTTGTGAAGTTTGAGGACATGTCCTGCCAGAAGCTTAAATATGTGATTTCCAAATGCCGCGCCTTTATCGGGGCGAGAACGCACGCGACCATCGCGGCATACTCTTCCATGGTTCCTACGCTGGTGGTGGGCTATTCCGTGAAGGCGAAAGGGATTGCGCAGGATATTTTCGGCACGTGGGAAAATTATGTGCTGCCGGTGCAGACCCTTTCCAATCCGGAGGAGCTGATTGGCGCGTTTGCGTGGATGATGGAGAGGGAGGACGGGATCCGGCAAAGATTACGGGAGACGATGCCGGATTACTGTAAAAAGGCGGCTGAGGCTGGGGAGGAGATCCGCAGGCTGTGGAATGAGCTGCACGACGATCCGGCGGCGCCGTGAATATTGGGTGGCACGGCGGAATGGCATGAAACATGGGCGTCCGGGAAAACAGCCTGAGGGTAAAGGAACATGGGCAGAATACAGAAAGCCGGAAAAAACATCATATTTGGATATGTCAGCAATCTGGTGATCCTGCTGGTGAACTTTATTCAGCGGACGGTTTTTATCTATGTGCTGGGAAGGACGCTCTCGGGGGTAAACGGCGTCTACACGGACGTGCTGAGCGTCCTGTCGCTGACGGAACTGGGGATCGGTACGGCTTTAAACTACAGTCTCTATAAACCGGTAGCGGAGCGCGATATTGAGAAGATCAAGTCCTATATGCGCTTCTACAAGAAGGCGTATCTGACGATTGCCGGCGTGATTGCGATTCTCGGAATTGCGATTTCTCCCTTTTTAAAGTTTATTTTAAAAAATCCGGGTAATCTGACGCTGAAAGAACTGACGCTGTACTATTATCTGTTCCTGTTTAACACGGTTATCAGCTATTTTGTCACTTATAAGTACAGTCTGGTGAACGCGGAGCAGAAGAACTATATCCAGACAAATATTACCACCCTGACGAAGCTGGCGACGGCAACGGTGCAGATCTCGGTTCTGCTGCTTTTCAGGAATTTTTTGTTTTATCTGCTTGCACAGTTCGTCGTAGAACTTTTACAGAAAATTTTTGTGACAGCTTATCTGAACAGACTTTACCCTTATCTGAGGGATAAAGACGTGAGGAAGCTTACGGCACAGGAGACGCAGGTCGTCGCCACCAAGACGAAGGCGCTGATCTGTCATAAAGTCGGCGACGTGGCAAGGCTGCAGACGGATAAAATTATTATATCGTCCTTTGTCAGCGTGGATACGGCGGCTGTTGTGGACAACTATGTCTATATCATTACCTATGTAGGCAACTTTGTAAATATCATCTTTGACTCGGTGATTTCCGGCTTCGGCAACGTGGTGGCAACGGAGTCTAAAGAGAGACAATACCTGCTCTTTAAGGTATACCGGTTTTTCGCCTGCTGGCTTTTTGGTTTCGGTGCGGTGGGTTTCTTTCATCTGCTCACCCCCTTTATCGGCGGAGTGTGGCTGCATGATGCGGGCTGGACGCTGCCCCGGGTGACGGTGGCGCTTCTGGTGACGGACTTTTATCTGAAAGGCGGGCGCACGGTGCTTCTCAATTTCAAGATTGCGTCTGGGCTTTTCGAGCAGGATCGGTTTCTGCCGCTGGTACAGGGGGCGGTCAATCTGGTAGTTTCAGTCGTACTGGTGATGAAAATCGGCGTGACGGGGGTCTATGTGGGGACGCTGGTGTCCGGCATTCTGGCAAACCTGATCCGCCCCGGCATTATCTACCGGGTCTGCTTTGACAAAAAGGCGGGAGTCTATTTTAAGGACTCCCTGAAATATATCTTAGTAATTCTGGCGGTGGGGGCGGCGATCACGCCGATCCGCCACGCGGTTATGGGGGAGGTTACGATTCTTACCTTCGCCCTGATGGTGGTTTTGATCACACTGCTCTATAATCTGGTATTTCTGGCGGTGTTCCACAGGACGGAGGAGTTCTCCTACCTGTGGGACGCGGTGGCATCGAAGATTCCGGCGCTGGGGAGAATATCCCGGAGAGGAGGCTCGCATGAATAAGATGCCTTTGATAGAGAATGCTTGTAAAGAGCTGATGGAGTACGGCGTTCGCGGTTGGCAGGAAAAGGGCAAGGATCTGGCAAAGCGTCTGCTCTTAAAGCGCAGGACTGCGGGGGACGATCCCATTTTCTGGACCACCGGGATTCTTGCGGCGGGACTGTGGGCATGCCGGGAGGAGAGCGCGGCGGTGTACGTGCCTGCGGAGTCTGCGGGAGCTTCGGATGTGGCTGTCCGGGTGGAAAGGATAGACCGGGCTCTCGCGGCATATTATGAGAGATGGTTGAAAAAAGGAATGCCCCTTATGTATCTGGACGATCTGCTTGCAGGGGAAACTTTGTTAAATATGTATCGGAGCGTGCGGGAAAAGGGGACGGATTTCGGGGTGAATCTGTCCGGAGACCGGCTTAAGAGGGCGGCGGACAGGCTGGCTTCCTATGCAGCCGACCATGCCGTGGACGGGGTGGGGAGCTTCCTCTACCGTCCGACGAGCGGGGAAAATACGGTTTTTGTGGACGGCATCGGCTTGGCATGTCCTTTTCTCTATCAGTACGGAGAGCTCTTTGACATGCCGGAATATAGGGAACTGGCGGTTCTGCAGATTGTAAATTTCCTCTCCTACGGCATGGACAGCAAAACGGGGCTGCCTTATCACGGTTACGATATGACGGACGGCTGTAAGTACGGAATTATCGGCTGGGGAAGGGCTGTCGGCTGGCTGCTACGGGGCATGATGGGCTGTATGGCTTCGGCATACGGCAGAGAGAGGCTTGCCGCACCCTGCACCGCCCTTGCGGATGCAGTGGCTGCCCGGCAGAGAGAGGACGGCTATTTTTCATGGCAGCTCGACGCGGCGGAGGGACCTGCTGACACTTCCGCGACAGGGATGATCTGCGCCGCTTTCAAACGGGGGATGTCGATCGGCGTTCTCGCGGGTGAAACCTATGAGAATGCCCTGACGGCGGGAAGATGTGCGTTGGAGCGGTCAGTCAGGGACGGCAGGGTGTATCGGTGTTCGGGGGAGTGCGAGGGCTTTTCGCAGTATCCTCAGCGTTACGGCGCGTATCCGTGGTCCCTCGGTCCGGCGCTTGAGGCGCTGCAGGCGGACGGGGCAGCGAATGCGGGCGCGCATGGACAGTGACCGGGCATCATTTGAGGAAAGAAACGATGGGAAATATGAAACGATATGAAAAAACGATTACTATGCAGGAGGTGTGTTTTTACGGCTTTTTTATTCTCCTGTCTCTGGCGAAGGGGCTTGGATTTTACGAGGGGCAGAAGCTCTTTTATCTGCTTGTCATTCCCGGGCTTGCCTTGGGTTTTCTGAAAATTCTCCTGACGCCCTACACGAAAAGACAGGCGGTTTTACAGGTTTTGCTTCTGGCTCTGGTGGCGGTGGTGTATTATGAGTCGCGGCAGATTGCCATTTTTTTTGTGGCGCTCATGGTGCTTGGCATGAAGGATATTTCGGTGAAAAAGGTGTTTCACATTGCGCTCTGGGTATGGGCGGTCTGTGCGATCGCGCTGTCTGCGGTTTCTTTCTTCTTTTTAGAGCACACCGTCTATCGTGTGCACGCGAAGATGGGATTGGGGCATATTTTCCGCTGGAGTCTTGGATTTACACATCCGAACATTCTGCATATTACTTATCTGATGCTCTGCGCGCTGATCATTTTTACGATGGAGGAAAGGTATGGATGGAAGGCGTACCTTCTTCTGATGCTCGGCAATTTTCTGGTGTTTTTCTATTCTGTCAGCTATACAGGCTTTGGCATCGTGGCGGTGCTTCTGACAGGGGGACTCTATATCAAGCTGCGTCCCCGATTCTGCTTTGTGGAGAAGATACTGGCGAATCTGGTACTGCCGGTATGTCTGTTTTTATCTTTTGTAATGCCTTTTTATCTAAGCTGGAATCCCTACAGCGGTATTGTGCAAAAGATCAATTTCATGCTGAATACAAGGATTTGGCTGGCGGAACAGTTCCTGAAATCGGAGTACCGCAGCCTGTTCGGCGCAGACGTATCCAAGGTTGTCAAATCCTCTATGACACTGGACAATTCCTATGTATGGTGTTACATCAATTACGGGCTGGTTTTTACCGTGATTATCATAGCCGGATATTTTGCCCTGCTGTTTTATGATACTCATAAGCAGCGGACGTTAGAGCTGGTGATTTTGGTATGCTTTCTTGGTGCGGGGTGGACGGAGCAATTATTGTTTAACACTTCCTTCAAGAATATTACGCTGCTTTTCCTCGGGGCGCTGTTGTTTTTACAGAAGGAAGGCGAGCAGGAATACTGCTTGCTTTCCGGGCTGACGGAAAAGTGGGGGCAGGTAGCGGTTCCTCTGGCAAAGCTGCCGGATCAGGCGTTTCTTCGCGTGTGTGCGGTTTGCCGTGCACACAGGGGCAGGGTTTTGTGTATGACGGCGGCGGGCATGGTTCTGGGCGGACTTTTGTGCGCTCTGTTGTATCGCGAGCCGGAAGGGTATGTGGTACAGCGGTTTTATACGGATGGCTTGGAGGAAACGAGCGTTTATCTGGATAGCGAGGACGATCCGGACTATGAGGGCTACCGGGTTATGAATTATAAGGATGCGGAAACTCCCATGCAGATTGTGGCGGGCAATGCCGTAAAGCTTGAGACGGCGCGCTATTACGTGGGAAGCGCGCTGATTGGCGGTCTGTGCGGAGCGGCAGCAGCGGTTTTGTGGAGTTTTGGAAAATGGCGGGGAAAATCGGCTGTGGCAGTCACGGAAATAGCGGGATATGATAAATGATTGAGAAATATACCAAAATGGGGAGCAATATGAGAGACGAATTAACCTATTGTAATATTCTGGGAACGAACATCAATGTCACGAATATGGATGATACGATCGCCTATCTTACGGATAATTTGGAGAAATTGAAGGGCGATTATATCTGTGTATCCAACGTACACACAACGGTGATGGCTTATCGGGATAAGGCTTACCGGCGGGTGCAGAACAGCGCAGCGATGGCGCTCCCTGACGGGCAGCCCCTCTCCATTGTCAGCAGAAAACGGGGATTTTCTGAGGCGCGGAGAGTGCCGGGACCGGATCTGATGCCGGCGATTCTGGATCTGTCGCAGAAGACGGGATACCGCCACTATTTTTACGGCAGTACGGAGGCAACGCTCACGGCGCTGCGTGCCGCGCTGCTTCGGCGTTATCCGAAATTACAGATTGCCGGTATGTATTCCCCGCCCTTCCGGGAACTGACGAAGGCGGAGGATGAGGAGATCGTCCGGCAGATTAACGATAGCAATGCCGATTTTGTCTGGGTGGCGCTTGGCGCGCCGAAGCAGGAGTGGTGGATGTATGAGCACCGACACCGGATAAAGGCGCTGATGCTCGGCGTGGGCGCGGCGTTTGACTTTACGGCGGGCACGGTGAAGCGCGCTCCCATGTGGATGCAGAAACTGTGTCTGGAATGGGTGTTCCGAATCCTGCGCGATCCGAAGCGTATGCTGCCCAGATATCTGAACACAAACTTCGCGTTTTTATATTATGTAAACCGAGAAGGAAAGGCGCTGCGGCAGGCGTCGAAGAACGGAATGCGTATTGCCATGATCGGTCATAAACGGATTCCTTCCAGAGAGGGCGGCGTGGAAGTCGTGGTGGACGAGCTCTCCGTGCGCATGGCGAAACTGGGGCATCATGTGGAGGCGTACAACCGATTCGGACACCATGTCTCCGGGAAAAAGTATGATCAGGAGTACGGATGGAAGGGGCGGAAGTTTTACAAGGGCGTCCGTATATATATCGTGCCCACTTTCCGCAGAAGCAGTCTGAATGCGATCGTATACACCTTTTTTGCTACGATCATGGCGCTCTTTCATCACTACGATGTGATACACTATCATGCGGAAGGTCCCTGCGCTATGCTCTGGCTGCCGCATTTCCTGAAAAGGAAAGTTGTGGTGACGATCCATGGTCTTGACTGGCAGCGCGCCAAATGGGGAAATTTCGCTTCCTTTGTGATCAAATTCGGGGAGCGGATGGCGGCGAAGTATGCGGACGACGTGATTGTGCTGTCTGACAACGTAAAGCGGTATTTTGCAGATGTTTACCACAGGGAGGTCACATATATACCAAACGGAATCAACCGTCCCAAGCCGCAGGGGCAGACGGTGATCGGGGAGAAGTACGGTCTGGAAAAGGACGGCTATTTCCTGTTCCTTGCGAGGATTGTGCCGGAGAAAGGGCTGCACTATCTGATCGAGGCGTTTTCCGGACTGAAGACGGATAAAAAACTGGTGATCGCTGGGGGAAGTTCTCAGGCGATGGACTATATGGAGCAGATTCACCGCATGGCGGCGAAGGATGAGAGAATCCTCATGACCGACTTTGTGCAGGGGCAGGTATTGGAGGAACTGTACGCCAATGCTTATGCGTTCGTGCTGCCAAGCGACGTGGAGGGCATGGCGCTCACGCTGCTTGAGGCAATGAGCTACGGGGCATGCTGTCTGGTCAGCGATATTCGCGAGAACACGGAAGTGGTGGAGGACAAGGCGCTGACCTTCAAAAAGGGAGATGTGAAAGATCTGAGAAGACAGCTTGCATGGATGCTTTCGCATCCCGACGAGGTGCGCCGCATGGGAGAGGAGAGCGTGGATTATATCTGCGGAAAGTACGACTGGGACGATGTGACGAGGCGTACGTTAGCCGTGTATGAGAAGGCGGCGGGACGGAAAAAATCAACAGAAGGAGAACAACGGTGATGCGGAAGAGATACTGGCTGGGAGGTTTTACGGTAATACTGATGCTGGTGACGTTTGTCTATTGGCTCTGTCTGGATGAACAGAACGTTACCATGAAGATAGATCAGGGCGTGCCGGTCCTTGTCGTCAACACGCAGCAAAGCTCCAATCAGGTAAAGCTGTGGCAGGACGAGGAGGACGGAAAGGCTTACTTTTTCCTGCCCTCCTGCGTTAAGAGAAACCGGGTGAAGCTGCAGGGATGCGGCGATGGTCTGGAGATAGACGGAAGGTTTTACGAGGAGGGCGATTCCTTTGTGTGGGAAGCGGAGCGGGAGTACATGATGCAGATTATGGATGAAACCGCCACTTATCACGAATATCAGGTGAATTTTATGAAATCTGCCAATATCCCGACCTTTTTTATCAACACGGAAAGCGGCAGTATGGATTATGTAAACATGAAGAAGCATAACGAGGAATCGGGGGATATCTGTGTCGTTTTGGCGGATGGGACAACGGAATACCAAAATGCGCTGCCCAAAATTGTTTCCCGGGGAAATGTCAGCTGGGATAAGCCCAAGAAGCCTTATACCATCAAGCTGCAGGAAAAATATCCGCTGTGCGGTCTCAGGAAGGGAGACAAATGGCGGCTGCTGGCACTGTGGAATGAGGGCAGCAAATTAAACAGCAAGCTGGCTTTTGACATTGCGTCGAAGATGGGTATGCCGAATACGGCGCAGGGAACATGGATCGACCTGTATTTAAACGGCAGCTATAACGGCATCTATCTGCTCACGGAGACTGTCACCGTAGCCGATGGACGGGTGGACATCTACAATTTGGAAAAGGAGAACAGGCAGTACAATGCGGAACTGGAAAATGCGCGGCATTATGAGGAGGAGAGGAGAAAGGGATATCTGTTAGATCATGTCAAAACCATAGACGGCGGTTATCTGATCGAGAAAGACTTGTGGGAATACTATGAAGAGGAGCCGGTAGGCTTTGAGATTCCCTCGGGCTATCGCTTTTCGATCAAGGAACCTGCCCATGCCTCCAAAGAGCAGGTGGACTATATAGCGGACTATGTGGAGGGCATTGACAGGATGGTCCAGGAAAGGGATCCTGCGGTGTGGGAGGTTCTGGATTTGGATAGTCTGGTTCAGGCATTTCTGGTGGACGAGATCACGCTGGAGACGGATGTGGCTGCCACAAGTATGTATTTTTATAAGGATGTGGGGGACAAAACGCTCTATATCGGTCCTGTGTGGGATTATGAGCACACATTCGGGGAGCGGAATGTGGATGTGCTGGAAGGAAAATTTGTGAATTACACATATTCCGTCGTCGACCATACAAGGCATAACGACGCGGCACTGAACTGGTACAGCGTGTTATATGAAACGCCGGAATTCCGTGAAAAAATGTTGGAGGAATACAAAAAGCTATTGCCGTATTTTGAAACTGTTTTGGACACAGGCATTTACGATTACGAGGAAATGATTCAGGACTCCGTGAAGATGGACAAGGTGATGTGGCAGGATCAGAATATTTTAGGGAGATCCTGCGGCACTTTCAAGGACTATCATGCCAATGTAAAATATACGGCGTTTTTTCTGGCGAAGAGGCTCAACTATCTGTGTGAGAGATGGGGCGTGCCCCATGAAGAGTTCCAGGTGCCGTCAAACGGACAGATGCACCGCGTCACTTACTTGGTATATGAGGGCGAAGTGGGAAGTATGGAAGTGATGGACGGTGAGGAAATGAAGGAACCGCTTGCGTATGACCAGTCCAAATATCAGGGATGGACCTATCAGTTTAGCGGGGAGCGATACAGTCCCTACATTCCCATCTATGAAGATCTGGGAATGTACAATGCGAAGTGGGAGTAGGCGCGCGTATGAAAGTTTTACTGGTAAACAAATTTTTATATCCAAACGGCGGATCGGAGACTTATATTTTCCGGTTGGGGGAAGAATTACAAAAGAGGGGATACGAGGTACAGTATTTCGGGATGGAGCACGAGGGGCGTATTGTGGGAAACCGGATCGACTGTTACACGTCCGATATGGACTTCCATACGGGAAAGCTGCAAAAGCTGCTCTATCCCTTTAAAATCATCTATTCCTTTGAGGCGAAGCGCAGGATGGGCAGGGTGCTTCGGGATATGAATCCCGATGTGGTGCACTTAAACAACATCAATTTCCAGCTCACGCCCTCCGTAATTTACGCGGTGCGCGCCTATGAGAAGAGAACAGGAAGAAAAGTGAAGATTGTGTACACGGCGCACGATTACCAGTGGGTCTGCCCGAACCATATGATGCGCGTTCCCGCCACGGGAAAAATCTGTTTCGACTGCCGGGGCGGGTATTTCGGCATGTGCACGAAAAACCGCTGCATCCACAATTCGCGCGCAAAGAGCCTGCTGGGAACGATCGAGGCAAAATATTATATGCTGCGCAGAACTTACGGTATGGTTGACGTGATTGTCTGTCCCAGCGAGTTTATAAAGAGACAGCTTGACACCAGTCCGCTTCTGGAGGAAAAAACCGTGATGATGCGGAATTTTGTGGAGCGGGCGGAAGAAAACTGCAGCAGCACAGGCGAGGCAGTGAAACAGGGAGATTATGTGCTCTACTTCGGGCGCTTTTCCGAGGAGAAGGGAATCGGCACACTCCTTGCGGCGTGTGAGGCACTGCCGGACATTCCCTTTGTTTTTGCCGGGACAGGTCCGCTTGCGGAACAGGTTTCCAAAGTGAAAAATGTGGAGAATAGAGGGTTTGTCACGGGGGAGGCGCTGCACAGGCTCATTGCGGGGGCACGGTTTTCAGTCTATCCTTCCGAGTGGTACGAAAACTGTCCGTTTTCCGTGATGGAGTCGCAGATGTACGGCACGCCGGTGCTCGTCTCAGACCTTGGCGGCGCGCCGGAACTGGTGCAGGCTGGACGGACTGGAGAGCTTTTCCGGGGCGGGGACGCGGAGGAGCTGACCGCGCATATCAGGGAACTTTGGGATCAGCCAGATCTGTGCCGGACGTATCGGGAAAACTGTAAAGAGATAAAATTCGATACAATTGGGGAATATTGTGATAAAATAATAAGAAATGTATATAATGGGAGCACGGATGAAAGTTAATTTCTGCGTCGCCGCGCTTTTGCTCCGATCGTAACGCAGCAGACGCTAAGCTCGTAAGAACCTCGCTAAACGCTGGCGTTACTTTAGGGGCTCCTTGAGAAATTAACTTTCATCCGGGCAACATATAGGATACAGAATAGTGACTGATAGGAGATTGCGCTAGATGGCAAGAAGAACTTTGTATGGAACGGTCATAGTGACGTATAGGTGTAACGCCCGATGTAACATGTGCGACTGTTTCCGGGATCCGACAAGACCGGACGAGGAGATCACGCTGGAGGATATCAAGAAGCTGCCGGAGATGGCGTTTACGAACATTACGGGCGGCGAGCCATTTATCAGACAGGATATTCCGGATATTGTGCGGGAGCTTTACAAAAAAAGTGACAGGATTGTCATATCTACTAACGGGTACTTTACGGAGCGGATTATTGCGCTGTGCAGAGAGTTCCCTAAGGTGGGAATCCGTATCAGCATTGAAGGGCTGCAGGAGACGAACGATAAGATACGCGGGATTCCCGACGGCTTTAACAGAGGCTATAAGACCCTTAAGACGCTTGTGGAGATGGGGCATCCCGACGTGGGGTTCGGGATGACGGTGCAGGACATGAACTGCGAGGATCTGGTGCCGCTATACAATATCGCTAACGATATGGGGATGGAGTTTGCCACGGCGACTCTGCACAATTCTTTCTACTTCCGCAAGACGGACAATAAAATCGACGACAAGTACAAGGTGGCGCAGAATTTTGAGAAGCTGATTAACGAGCTGCTGAAGAGCAGCTCACCCAAAAAATGGTTCCGCGCCTACTTTAACCACGGGCTGATCAATTATATTTATGGCAATAAAAGGCTTCTGCCCTGTGATATGTCGAAAAATGCCTTTTTTATTGATCCCTTCTGCGATGTGATTCCCTGCAACGGGATGGAAAAGAAGGCGGTGATGGGGAATCTGCGGGAACAGAGCTGGGATGAGCTTTGGAACTCCGAGCAGGCGGAGCGGGTGAGAGAGTGCACGAGGAAATGCGACAGAAACTGCTGGATGATCGGATCCGCTTCACCGGCAATGCACAAGTATATCTGGGTTCCCGGATGGTGGGTGATCAAGCATAAATTCTTAAAGGGCGGCAGGTACAGTCTGAAAGAGAACAAATATATCAGGCAGAAATAGATGGGGGAGGATTGCATGAAATTCCTGTATGTGGCGCCGCGTTATCATACGAACCAGATGGATATTATGAAGGGACTCACGGAGAGCGGGCATGAGGTGCGTTTTATCAGCCACTATGCCGCCATCATTGAGGACTACTCCTGTGTGACGCCCATTGTGCTAGGGTATTCGTGGCTGTACAGGCTCATCGATTTTTTGTATATGAAGGTGATTCACAGAAAAGACCCAACGGCAGTCGTGTTTAAGATACAACATGGTTTCCCACCTTTTGGGAAACTGAGAAAGTTGATTTGCGGCTTTGCGCCGGATCTGGTCATTTTGCGGGAGCGCTCTGTGTATTCCATGGCGGCTTACTATATTTGTAAGAAAAACGGGTATCCATGCATTCTCTACAACCAGAATCCGCTCTGGTCGGAGCCCGCGAAGACAGATTTGAAACACCGTCTCGTGGATCGCATGACGCCGCCGCTTCGTATGACCCCTGTGATGGGGGAGAAAAAGCCGGGGATGACAGTGAAGGAGAACGACTATTTCGTGCCTTTTGTGGTCAATCCGCAGAGAGCGCCGAAGGAGCGGACTTATTTTGCGGACGGCAGGGTACATATCCTCTGCATAGGGAAGTATGAGATCAGGAAGCACCATCTGGAACTGCTGCGTGCCGTGGAGCAGCTTCAGAACAAATACGAGATTTGTGTGACGCTTGTGGGAGAAGCGACGAACCATTTTCAGAAGGAATACTGTGAGCAGGTGAAAAAGTATGTGCGGGAACACCGGATGGAGCAGTTAGTTACGGTGAAGACGAACGTGGTAAGGCGCGACATGGAGCGGGAGTATCTGGCGGCGGATCTGTATGTGATCCCGAGTACGCTGGAGATGGCGTCGGTATCGCAGCTGGAGGCTATGAGTTATTCCCTCCCGGTGATCTGCAGCGACACCAACGGCACGGCATGTTATGTGGAGGATGGCGTGACAGGTTTCCGGTTCCGCGACTGCGACGAGGCGGACATGCTTTATAAGCTGGACGATATGCTGTCGGATCGGGAGAGGATGTTGTCCATGGGGGCGGCAGGCTACCGCGCGGTAGTAGATAAATATAATTTTAAAAATTATTTCGATACCATTATAGGGATGCGGGAGAAAATCCTGCGGGAGAATCTGCATTGAGACAAAAATTCAAGGATATACCGGCGGCGATTGCCTATTTTTTATATGAGAAAGGCGTCCTGCACAATCGAATAAAGGTGCATTCCATCGACGAGACCATAGATGTGCTCCTGCACACCGAAAAGAGCATGGTGCGTTTCGGGGACGGAGAGATCGTGATGATAAAGGGCGGCGATCTGATGCTGCAGAAGGCGGATCCGGAGATCGCAAAGGGACTTGCGGAGATTTTGGCGTATCCCCATGACGACCTGATTGTGACGATACCGGGTATCTTTGAAACCCTCTCCGACCATCACAGAGACAGCAGACAGTTCTGGAAGGACCACCTGCTTTTCAACAGAAAAACTTACGAGACATACTGTAATCCCGACAGGGTGTACTACAGCACATTTGTCTCCCGCTGTTATTATTACGCCGCCGATCGGAGCGGCTGTGGGGCGCAGTTTGCTAAAGTTAGAAAAATATGGGAAAATAGAGACATTGTTGTGGTGGAGGGGGAGCGGACGCACAACGGCGTCGGCAACGACCTGCTGGATACGGCGCGCAGCATAGAGCGCATCATCTGTCCGCCCAGCGACGCTTACAGAGCGATTCCCGCCATTCTGGATGCCTGTACGGCTTACGGCAAGGACAGGCTGTTTTTGCTGTCGGTTGGAGTGGCGGCGAAGTTTCTTGCGGTGAAACTGTTCGAGCGGGGGTACCGCGTGTTGGATATCGGGAATCTTGACATGGAGTACGAGTGGTTTGTGAGGCGCGCCCCCGGGAAGATGAAATTGGAGAAACATGACTGCATCAGCGAGGAGGCGAACCGGGCGGCAGGGTATACGTCGTATCTTGAGCAGATTAAGGTGAGAGTATGATAGACAGTAAGCAGAAGTACCGGGAATATTTAAAACAGGATCGGCTCGCGCTCGGGAGGCAGCGGGATGCGCGTCCACGGCTCTTTGGGGATGAAATCTGGAAGTTTGAGATTCTGCTCCGGAAGGTGGAGTATGACTTAAACTGCCGGCATGGAGTGGCGGGAAAGCTGATCGGGAAGTGGCATAAAATGCGCTTCCACCGCCTGAGTGTGCGGCTTGGGTTTACGATCTCACCGAACGTGTTCGGACCGGGGCTTGCCATGCCGCATTACGGGACGATCGTTGTGCACGGAAATGCGCGTGCCGGAAGAAACTGCCGTCTGCAGGAGGGCGTGACCATCGGCGCGACGAACGGAAGCCATGAGGCGGCTGTGATCGGAGATAACTGCTATTTCGGAAGCGGCGCGAAGGTGATCGGCGCGGTGCGCATAGCGGATGATGTGGCTGTGGGAGCGAATGCCGTGGTGATTAGGGATATTGCGGAGCCCGGCACTACTTGGGCGGGGAATCCGGCAAGAAAGATAAGCGATCGGGATTCCCACAGCAATCTGTGCAGCGCACTGTTTGAGTGAGGCGGATATTTGAGAAGCGGAGCAGAAAGGCAAGTTGCGATATGAGAGAAACAGGAGAAAAAAAGCAGGTGTCCCTGCTTTCCAAGCTTGGATATATATTTGACAAAAGAGATAAGTGGAAACTGGTCCTTCTCACGGCGGCAATTGTGGTCGGCAGTTTGCTCGAACTTCTTGCGGTTATGGTGTTTGTGCCCTTTATTGATGTCCTGCAAAATCAGAACGTTATTCAGGACAGATGGTATCTGAAGGCGGTTTTTGACTTATTTCACTTTCAGTCCAACAAGAGTTTTATCGCGATGATTTCAGTCGGCATTATCGGGATCTATGTGATTAAGAACATATATCTGATTCTGGAGAAGGATTATATTTTCCGCTTTTCCTACAACACGCAGATGAAGCTGTCAACAAGACTGCTCGCCGCCTACATGAAAGAGCCTTACACCTTTCATCTGAACCATAATATTGCGATTTTACAGAGAAGTCTTCACGAGGACACGTCGCGGTTTATGCAGGTCATTCTCTATGCGTTGGAGCTGGGGGCTGAGTTTATGGTGTCCGGTGTCCTTGTGATTTACCTGCTGGTGGTCAGCAAGTCCATCACCATCATTGTGTTGGGATTTTTGGCATTTTTTGTGGGCGGTTTTTTGATGATAAGCAGGAAATACAGCAGACGGCTGGGGTTTGAGAATCAGGGATATCAGGGTAAAATTTTTCAGTGGATGAATCAGGCGCTGGGCGGTATCAAGGAGATCAAGATTTTGGAGCGCGAGTCCTATTTTACCGATGAATTTCGGAAATATTGGGAAAAATATGCCAGAGGGCTGCGCATTGCCAGAACCATTTCCATTCTGCCCAAATATACCGTGGAAGCCGTCTCCATGACGGGACTTCTGGTTGCCGTGATCGTGAAACTTCTTTTTGGCGAGGCGGATTCCGTTTACTTTATCTCCCAGCTTGCGGCATTTGCGGTGGCGGCAATGCGGCTGATGCCAAGCGTCGGGCGGATCAATGAGCACGCTTCAAACATGCTCTACGCCCTTCCGTCGGTGGAGCTCGTGTATCACGATTTGGTGAGAATTGAGGGCTTGACCGCGAATGAGGAAGGGGAGAGAAAGGCGGATTGGAGGCTGCAAAAGGAGATTCAGGTGCAGGGGGTGTCCTACCACTATCCGGACACGGAGGAGTGGGTGCTGGACGATGTGAGCTTCGCGATTAAGAGAGGAACGACCGTAGCTTTTATCGGTTCTACCGGCTCTGGAAAAACAACTATGGTGGATATCATCCTCGGTCTTTTGACGCCTGTAAAGGGCAGGGTGATGGCTGACGGGATCAACGTTCACGAGCAGCCGAAGACATTTCATGCGCAGGTGGGCTATATTCCCCAGACCATCTATCTCTCCGACGATACGATCCGCAACAACATCGCTTTTGGCATACGGGAGGGGCTGATTGACGAGGAGGCGGTGCGAGCGGCTGTAGAAAAGGCGCAGCTGCGGGAATTTATCGACAGTCTGCCGCACGGGCTGGACACCATTGTAGGCGACAGGGGCGTCAGATTATCCGGCGGACAGAGACAGCGTATCGGTATTGCCAGAGCGCTCTACCACGACCCGGAAATCCTTGTGCTTGACGAGGCGACTTCCGCCTTGGACAATGAGACGGAGGCGGCGGTCATGGAGGCGATCGAGCATCTGCAAGGCATGAAAACCATGATAATCATTGCCCACAGGCTTACCACAATCCGCAACGTGGATGTGATTTTTGAGGTGGGAGAGGGAACGGTGACACAGAAGAGTAAGGATGAGATATTCGGAGAATAAGACGGAGAAGGATATGGAGGAAAGAGGAAGGAAGTTTCGGCTGAATACAAGGCAAAGGGAGCGGCTTTTTTACGGGTCTCTGGCTGTGCTCGCGCTTTTCGTCTTTCTGTTCGTCGGGTCAAGGGAACCGGTTTTATTTGATGACAGCGGCGCTTATATGAGGATAGAACGTTTCGAGGGAGTTATGCCGATCTATCCTTTTTTTCTCTTTGTAAACCAGTGGCTGTTCGGTATGGACACATATCTGGATTTTGTGATCTTGGAGCAGGCGCTTTTTTCCACGGTTTGTATTGTTTTCTTTGTGAAGGAGATAAAAAATAAGTTTTCTTTGTGTTATATAGAAGGATATTTTGTGTTACTTCTGACGCTTCTTCCGTTTACGACGGAAATGCCGCAGGCGATGATGACGCAGACGATTCTTACAGAGGGACTGGCGTACGGCGCTTTTTATCTGTTGATGCTGTTTTTGCTCCGCGCAGTCTGGCAAAAGCATGTAGGGTGGGTGGCTGTTTCTTACGTGATGGTGTTTCTGCTGACGATGCTGCGTTCCCAGCTCCAAATTTTATTCGGGGTATGCGGTATCGTATTTCTGTATGTGATGTGGGGGAAGGGCGATACAGGGCGAAAACGTCTGGCAGGATTTTGGGTGGGGATTGCAGGCTGTGTGCTGATCAGCTTGTCCGGTATTCGGATCAGCGCGCGGACGGTGGAGGGGTATTATGATCTGATCCAAAATAACATACAGGTCAACATGTTTGTTATGAAGGTACAGGACCCGGAATATTATAAAGATTTCAGTGTGTCAGAAGATGGGGAAGACAGGGAAAGAGAAGAAATAGCGGCAGCGATACAGGACAGACAGGCAGAAAAGGCTGCAGGAGGACCATCAATCAATATAAGCCAGACCACCTCGCTCATCCTGTCGAGGGGGATGTACGAGGCAGACGAGGGGGATGTGTGGCTTTATGAGGATGAGATGCTCCGCGGTCTGTATGAGGTTCTCTTTGAGGCGGTGGATCGGGAACAGCAGAGATACGCTTACGAGAAAAAAGGGCTTTGGATGTGGAAGGATATTGTCGGTGGTATCGGGCGGGCAGGCAAAACCTGTATACCTGTGGGCGAGCTGTATTATCGGGAAAATTATCCGGAAATATATGAGAGCGGTGAATTTAACGATGTATGGAATCGCAGTCTTCAAACGGTAGGGGTCAAACTGCTGCAGGCACATTTTGTCCGTTTCCTCTACCACACGCTGATGCTGCTTCCGCAAGCATTTATCTGCACTGTTTTTTTCCAGATCGCGCCGATTTATCTCCTGTGCCATTTAGTGACGCTTTTTCTCTATCTGTCGGCGGTGGCTCTGATGTTCTGGGGATATGTGGACAAAAAAGTCGCGGAGAGCAATGCGGAGTTTATGGCGCTTATTCTGGGGACGAATTTGGTTTTGGTGATTGTCATATCGCTGGTGTTTTTTGGGCAGCAGAGGTATTTGGTATATGCGTTTGGCATGTTCTATATCGCCTATTATATACTGCTTCGGAAGTTGTGGAACATTTATGTCCGTGGCAGGGTATTGGGAATATGGAAGAAATGGAACGCGAAAAAGAAGGCGGAGTAAAGGAAAGGACAGATACGGAAATCAGATGGGAAATGGATATGAAACGAGAGGAAAAAATGAGAGTCCTGATTATTATACCGGCATATAATGAAGCGGAAAACATCGTGCAGGTTGTGAAGCATATGATGGAGGAAGCGCCGCAGTATGATTATTTGGTAATCAACGACGGTTCTACCGACAGCACGCTCGACTTATGCCGGAGGGAAAATTTTCATTATCTGGATTTGCCAATCAACATGGGAATAGGCGGTGCGGTACAGGCAGGGTATGTCTATGCGCGCAAGTGCGATTACGATATCGCCGTGCAGATGGATGGCGACGGACAGCACGATATTGCCTATCTGGACAGGCTGCTCGCTCCTATTTTAAGCGGCGAGGCGGATGTGGTGATCGGTTCCCGCTTCCTCGAAAAGGAAGGGTTCCAGTCCTCAGTGAGCCGTAGAATGGGCATCAACATCTTAAGCGCCCTGATCTGGCTGACGACCGGGAAGCGCATTATGGATGTGACCAGCGGCTACCGTGCGGTAAATAAAATGTTTATCAAAATATACAGCGAGGATTATCCCATGGATTATCCGGAGCCGGAGGCTATTGTGGCGGCGATTATGCATCTGGGCAGGGTGAAGGAAGTGCCGGTGCAGATGCGGGCGAGAGAGGGCGGGACAAGCTCTATTACGTTTAAAAAATCTGTTTATTATATGATTAAAGTTACTTTGGCAATTTTGATCTGCCGTATGGGGTACGGAATACGCAGGGCGAAGCGGGAAGGAACAGAAAAGAATGCTTAAGAAAAGCAAGGCAGGCGGGGTGAACTTTGAATGTGCGATTCTCGTCTTGCTCACAGCGCTTATATGGATCGTGACATGTGTGACAAAACATGTCTGGCCGTTTGGGCAGATGGTCATTGATGTTGGTGACATGATGGAACAGTATGTTCCCATGTATACTTTTCTGTGGGATGTAATGCACGGTCATAAGTCGCTGTTTTTTGACTGGGATACAGGTCTTGGGAACAATATGGCGGGAGCGGCATTACATTTTGGACTGATCAGCCCGTTTAATTTGTTTTTTCTCTTTGTCAGACGTTCGGCGATAGAGGCATCCATGTCTGTCTATATACTGATCAAGTTGATCGCGATAGGGCTTGGCATGAGGTTTGTGCTGAAAAAGTGGGTCCCAGGGCTTTCCGGCGGAATGTGTATTTCTTTTAGCCTGTTATATGTATTTTGTGTATTTAACATGCAGTACTACTATGCGGTTATGTGGCTGGATGTTTCATTTATGTTTCCGCTTGTTATGTACAGCTATTTTCTTTTGATGAATGAGGGTAAAAGCGCCCTCTACGTGATTTGCCTTGCGGTAACCTGTATGATGAATTTTCAGCATACGTATATTTTATTTCTGATGCTATTGCTGTTGTCGGGTATTTTGCTGCTGCTCGCCAGAGAAAGGTATTGCGGCGCTTTGCCAAAGCTGCTGACAGCCACCCTGATTGCCATGATGATCAGCGCATGGATATGGATTCCGGGGGCGATACAAATACTGGGATCGACTCGGACGGGACTCAGAATGAGTCTCACAGAGATTTATAATTCCATATGGCTGTTTTTTACGGCAAAGTGGATGAAACTGCTTAATCTGGGAATCCCGATCGCGTTTTTCCTTGCGTATGCGATAAGGCATTTGGAACAGAAAAGTGTCAAATTTTTTGGCTTTATGGGGATCGCACTGTGCGCGCCAATCTGTCTGGAGAGCACGAATATTTTGTGGCATGGCGGTCCGTATCAGGGATATACAATGCGGTTCTCCTATATGCTGGCTTTCTGGATACTGGCAGCGGGCGCATACATGTTTGATGCTCTGGGCAGGGAGGAGAATCGTCGGACGGAGGGGCGTAAAAGACGGGTATTCGATGCAAAAGGCGTTCTTTATCTGCTGCTGCTAAGCGGGGTCATGGTTTTTCAATATGTCATAATGAAAAAGGACGCAACGGTGTATAAACAGGAAACGTCGTCTCTGTATGTCATTTTTGTTATTGTGGCTGCCGTGTGTGTCGGATTATTGCTTTGCAGCAGGGCAGCGCTGTTGGAAAAAGTTTTTATTTATATTGTGGCATTACAGTCATTGTCGTTAGCGTTGACATCTATTTGGGTATTGGGAGAAAAGGAAAACACTCTTTTTGCGCTGGGCAGTACGGTGGCGGAAAGAGAGGAGGATGATAACCCGCTAAGCAGAATAAAAAGTCTGGATATTGGCGGTGTCAGTAATTACCCGCTGACTATGCAAAAAAGCGGGTTATCCTGTTATCTGGGCGTCAATACCGCCAAACAGCTCGGAGCTATGTCGGGATTGGGATATGCGAAGGTGGGGTATCGAATGTCCTCCCTTGGCGGGACGGTTTTTTCGGATGCGATGCTGGGGGTGAAGGAGGCGTTTGGCAGCGGGGAAGTGAATGACGAGTTGTATCAATATCAGGATACGCATAGGGACTGTCATTTTTACCAATGCCCATATCAATATACCGATGGGATAAAAATTGCGGCTCCTCTGCCGGTTACGGATTATGAGGGAGAAAATCCTTTTGCTTACCAGAATCAGCTGGCGGACAAACTGCTGGGCAAGGAACTTTTTGACGTGGTTTTTGAGGGCGGAGGCAACGAGATAGACCTCACAATCGATGGGGAGAGTATTCTGTATTTGTATGCGGAACGTGAAGTGCCCTTTGAGGCGGTGTCAGAGACAGTGACAGTGACGGATACGGAGAGCGGCGCGTCACGCTCTTATGAGTTCTCAAGTTCCGGCTGGATGAAGGGTATTTTGGAGCTGGGGACATGGGAAAACGCTTCGCTCAAAATAGAGATACGCTCAAATGAGACGATGCGGAAGGTATATTGCGCAGCGCTCAATTTGCAGGATTTTAGGGAGACGCAGCCCGTTTACTTTGATAACTTTCAGATGGATAGCGGGAAAAATTCCATGAACATCGTGCTGGAGGGGGCGGGCGAAAAAGAATATCTGTTATTGCCGCTTTACTGTGATGACGACTGGAAATGCAGCGTAAACGGGTTTAGGACGGAGATAGAGGAGTTTGCGGGTTTTTTGACGGCAATTCCGCTGCAGGCAGGGAAAAACGAGATAAAGCTGTCATTTGTGCCGATCGGTTTGAAAACAGGGATATGTGTAACGGCGCTGGGGCTTGTCTTATTGCTTATCATCTGTAAGTTCCCGATGAAGCGGGAGTGGGAACCGGCGGGAAAGATTCTTTTTGTTTTGGATGAAGCTGCATTCAGCATATTGATGGTTGTGTTTTATATCCTTCCTGTGATATTTTTTGTAAAGGAAATAGTAAGAATTATGTTTTAGGAAAGGAACGAAGAAATGATACCTGCTACACTCAGAATAACGCTGATCAGTGCGGTAATCTGTTATTTTATCGTTATTCTATATTTTTTGAAACAGAAGGCGCTTAACTTGAAATACACGCTGCTTTGGCTGGTGGCGGGGGTTGTTATGGGTATTCTGGTTGCTGTGCCGGAACTTCTGATGCTGCTCATCCATATATTCGGTATTCAAGATAATATGAACGGGCTGTTTATCTTTGCGATCGGATTTATGATTATGATCCTGCTGTCTCTGACCTCGATTGCGTCGCGGCAGAACCGGAAAATAAGGACGCTGACGCAGGAGCTGGCGATTCTGGACAAGCGGGTGCGTGAACTGGAACAGGAAACGGAAACGGGGAAATAGCAATGTTGGATATAGCGGTAGACCTGTTGTGGCTCCGCCCGAAAAAGGTGGGGGGTACTGAATTTTATATCAGGAATTTGCTGGACGGCTTCTTGCGGCTTGAGGAGCCTTTTCATCTTTCTCTGCTTGTGTCGAAGGACAATAAGGAGACTTTTCGCCACTATACGCGGGATAAGCGGTTTTCGCTTTTGGAGACGGAAGTGGTCTCCGCCAATATCGCGGGGAGGATTTTGTGGAATTTTTTCTGTCAGAACCGCTTCCTAAGAAAAAGAGGGATTCGGAAATGCTTTATTCCGGTATACTGCCGTCCGCTGTTTAACGGCGGCGTCACCTATGTCAACGTGATCCACGATCTGCAGGCGGCGCATTATCCCGAATATCATCCATTTCACGAAATCGCCTATTCCAGACTCTGCTGGTGGCTGGATGCGCATTTTTCCAAACACCTCGTGGCGATATCCGATTGGGTGAGAGACGACGTCAGGGAAAAATATCATGTAAAGAGCGGGAAGATCACAACTATCTACAATCCTATCACGGTGGACAGGGAAGAGACGGTTCCCTTTGCGCGTCTTGCGGAAAAATACCATGTGGCGGAAAAAGAGTTTTATTATACCGTGTCGCAGCTGATCCCGCACAAAAATCTGGACACGCTGATCGCGGTGATGGAGCGGATTAAAAAGACGGAGGAGGATCTGCCTTGCAGGCTGTTGATTTCCGGCGTGAACGGGGAGAGCAGGGAAAAACTGGAGAGCCAGATACGGGAGAGAGGTCTGGAGCGGGAAGTGACGCTCACGGGGTTCGTGGAAAATGCCGAGAGGAACGCGCTGTACAAGTATTGCCGCGCCTTTCTCTTTCCGAGCGTGTTTGAGGGCTTCGGCATGCCGCCCGTGGAGGCGATGCTTTTCGGCACGGTGGTGATTGCTGCGGACAGGACGTGTATTCCGGAAGTGACACAGGGTAAGGCGAACTATGTGAAACATCCTTACGACGCGGAGGAGTGGATCAGGGTGATGCGCAGTCCGGCGGACAGGATAGGGGAAATGGATTTCGGGCAGTATGATCAGATGAGGCTGAGCCGGAAATACTATGAATTGTTGAGGGCACAGCTATGAAACTGGCGGTTATTTTGGTAAATTATAACGGGGAAAAGTATAATACGGCATGTATCGATTCCATACTTGCAAGCGTTGGTATGGAAGAGCTGAAAATTATTGTGGTGGACAATGCGTCGCAGGATAATTCCATGCGTCTGCTGGAAGAGCGGTACGCAAAAGATGAGCGGCTGGAGCTGCTTCGACTGGATGACAATTACGGGTTTTCCCGTGCAAACAATGCGGGGACTGACAGGGCGCGGGAATGGGGCGCGGAATACGTGCTGCTTTTGAATAACGATACGGAGATCGTGCCGGACATGCTGCTGCAATTGTGGGCGTGTGCAAAAAGGCATCCCGACAGCGTGATTGTGCCAAAGATTTATTACAGCGACGACAGAAAACGTATCTGGTCGGCGGGGGGAAGCGTCTCGCCCGTGATCAAAAAGGTGCGGCATATCGGTCTGAATGAGATTGACGAGGGGCAGTACGATCAGGAGAGGGAAATCGGTTTTGCCACGGGATGTTGTCTGTGGATTCCGATGGATGTGATTCAGAGGGCAGGCAAGCTGGACGAGCGGTTTTTTCTTTATTACGAGGACACCGAGTACAGTTTCCGACTGCATAAGCTTGGCATTTCCATATATTACTACCCGAAGGCGGCAATGTATCATAAGGTCGGGGCAAGCACAAGAGGGGCGGACAGTCCGCTCTGTGCCTACTATATCGCCCGCAATTGGCTCTTGTGCAATAGGCTTCATCTGGGACGGCGATTCCCGCTGTTTCTCGCCTACTATGCGTTGAACCGGACGGCGTGCTGCCTGCTGTGGCTGGCGCGCGGAAAAAGAAAGCTGGTCCGGGCAACTCTTCAGGGGATCGGGGATTATCGGAAGGGGCGCTTCGGAAGGGCGGAGCGCTGTTGAAATGTTTGCATTGAAATAGGGAGTATGCTATGATGAAAAAAGGATATTATATCCATTTTGGAGGGCGCGAATCTATTGGCGTCAGCAAAAAAATAGATATGCAGATAGAGGAGTTCGGGAAGCATTTTGACGTGCGGGAGCTGGAGGTGCGCGCGGCAGAGCGCTCTCTGGCGGAGAGAGTGATCGGGCTGTTTCCCACGATGTCTATCAGGAGAGAATACGAACAGGCTTTTACAGAGTTGGATCAGCCTGATTTTTTGTATGTCAGAAGGACAGTTGCAGACAGAGCCTATCTGCGTTTCTGGAAAAAGATAAGAGAGCGGTACCCTGATTGTAAAATTATCATAGAGCTGTTTACGTATCCGTACGATAAAGATGATTTTGGGAAGTGGAATGCATGGCCGTTTTACTTAAAGGAGCGCCTGTACCGTCCAAAGTTGAAAAAATACGTGGACAGGCTTGTCACCTATACGGAGCACGGGGAGATTTTCGGAATACCGACCATTCACTCGGCAAACGGCATCAATGTGGACAGTATAAAACAGGTGGAGGGGGCGTACCGTGAGGGGGAAATCAACCTGATCGGCGTGGCTTTTATGCAGAGACACCACGGCTATGAGCGGATTATAGAGGGGCTTAAGGAGTACTACGGCGGCGAAACCCCGGACTGGCGGGTAAATCTTCGGTTGGTCGGGGATGGCCCGGAAAAGGCGCGGTATCAGGAGCTGGTGGAAAGATACCGGCTGGAAGAGTACGTAAAGTTTTACCCGACGCTGAACGGGGAGAAGCTGGATGAACTGTACAATGAAAGCGACGTTGCGCTGGTGTCCTTCGGCATGTATAAGCTGGGTTTTTACGGCAGGCTCTGCGCGCTGAAGTCCCGGGAATGCCTCGCCAAAGGGATGCCTTTGATCACGGGGTGCGTGATCGACGTGATTCCGGAGGATTATCCGTATGCGGGCGTGTTTCCGAATGATGACAGCACGGTGGATATAAAAGAGGTAGTTGCGTTTTATAAGCGGGTGAAGGACAGGAAGGACAGTAAAAAGGAGCTGGCAGATACAATCAGGCAGTTTGCAGCGGAGCATGTCAGCATGGAAGCTGTTATGAGACCGGTGGTGGAGTATATAATGTCAGCGGACGACAGAGCGAAGACATTCGCGGGAGGAGCAGAATGATAGCGCATATTGTAGGAAACAGACCCCAATTTATTAAATTGGCGCCGCTGTATATGAGGCTGGAACAGGCGGGTTATCAACAGTGTATCATTCACAGCGGGCAGCATTACGATGAGAATATGTCCGATATTTTTTTTGAGGAGCTGGGCATTCCGGCGCCCTGTGTAAATTTGGGGGCGGGCGGAGGCAGCCATGCGCAGGTGACGGCAAAGGTCATGACGGAACTGGAGGAGGAACTGCTGCAGAGAAAGCCGGATCTGATCGTCCTTTACGGGGATACGAATACGACGCTTGCAGCAGCGATAACAGCCGCAAAGCTGTGTATTCCCATCGCGCATGTGGAAGCGGGACCGAGAACCCATGTGAAGACGAACCCGGAGGAATGTAACCGTATTGTGACAGATCATCTCTCCGACATTTTGTTCTGTCCGGACTCCGAATCTTTGGAGAATCTGAAGCGGGAAGGGCTGGGAGAAAAGGCATACATGACGGGGGACCTTATGTATGACACGTATCTGTCTATCTCAGAGCGCATGATAAAAGACGATATGCCGGAAGAATCGGAAGAAATTGTTTTGATGACGTGGCACCGGCAGGAGAACACGGCGGATAGAGAACGTATGGCGTGCATTTTGCATCTGGTGGAGCGTCTGGAAAGCAAGGTGGTATGTCCCCTGCACCCGCGCACGAGGAAATGTCTGGCGCAGTTCGGACTGCTGGAACGTGCGGAGGCGATTCCCAATCTGGAAATTATCGATCCGGTGGGATATGTAGAGATGGTGAAGCTTATGAACCGCGCGAGACTGATTTTGACGGATTCCGGGGGTGTGTCGAAGGAGTCCTCCTTTGCCGGGGCGAAATGTCTGTTCATGCTGAATCTGGATATATGGGAGGATTTGCTGCGCGAGCATTGGATTTGCAGAGTGAACCCCGAACAGGAGGACAGCGTGGAGGAAGCGCTCGCCTTTGCTGAACACGCGAGGCGCGTTGCGGTGGAAGACCGCCCGAGATACTACGGGGACGGCTGTGCGGCGCAGCAGATGCTGCAGGCGCTTCAAAAGACAGGGCTGGTTGGAAACTGAGAAAGAGGTTGGAGTAACGACATGGAATTTCGCGATTTGAAAAGACAGTATCAGGCACACAGACAGGCAATCGATGACGCGATGCAGGAAGTGATCCGCGGCACACATTTTATCGGCGGACCGCAGGTTGGTCAGTTGGAAGAACGGCTGGCGGCGTTTGCGGGGGTCAAACACTGTATTGCCTGCGGTAACGGGACGGATGCGCTGCAGTTGGCGCTTATGGCATGGAAAATAGGGGAAGGGGACGCGGTTTTCGTTCCGGATTTCACGTTTTTTTCCAGTGGGGAGGTAGTGCCCTTAGTGGGGGCAGTGCCTGTTTTTGTGGATGTGGATCCCCTGACGTATAACATAGACTGTAACAGTCTGGAAAAAGCGGTAGAATTTGTGGCGCAGCGCACGGCGTATCAGCCAAAAGCGATAGTTGCGGTGGATCTGTTTGGTCAGCCTGCAGAATATGATCGCATCAGGGCGATTGCGGACCGCTACGATATGCTTGTTCTGGAAGATGCGGCGCAGTCCTTCGGCGGTTTATGGAAGGAAAAGAGGACATGCAGTTTGGGCGATATCTCAACGACTTCGTTTTTTCCCTCCAAGCCTCTCGGATGTTATGGCGACGGGGGCGCGGTATTTACGGACAATGACGTATGGGCGGAAAGGCTTCGCTCCCTTCACGTACACGGGAAGGGCGGCGACAAATACGATAATATACGCATCGGCATGAACTCTCGTCTGGATACGCTGCAGGCAGCGGTCCTTCTGGCGAAGATGGACTTTTTGGAGGAGGAACTTACGGCGTGCGCCCGTGTGGCGGATCGTTATACGGCGCGCTTAAAGGACGCGGTGCAGACGCCCCATATTCTGGAAGACAGATATTCCGCGTGGGCGCAGTACGTGGTCTGCCTGAAGGATAACGAAGAGCGGAACCGGACGATAGCATGTATGAAAGAGGCGGGGATTCCGAGCGCGGTATACTATAAAAAGCCGATGCACTTACAGACGGCGTTTTCCGGAAAGCAGATAGAGGCGGTCTCCTGCGCCGTGACGGAGGGTATCTGTAAAAAATGTCTGGCGCTACCGTTCCATCCCTATATGGAGGACGCGGAGATAGACGCGGTGTGCGAGAGCGTGAAGAAGGCTGTGGGATGAGAGAGAAGATCGAGTTAAAAGGCTGGCTTGCCGCCAGCCGGAATATGAAAATCACCTGCCTCGGTGAATATATGGATTTGGGTGTCTGTGTGCAGTATCAAAATCTGTTGAACAAGTTTCCGCAGGATCAGATTTTTTTATCGTATGTGGATCAGGTCTGTTTTTTGGACGGCTATGTCTACAACAAAGAGGAGTTCCTCTGTCCCGAAGGGTTCGGACAGTGGCAGGAGTCCTTTGCCTGTTCCCTGAGAAAAGACCCGGCGTCCCATTTTCGCAGACTGAGAGGGGCGTTCTGCGGGTATTTTTACGACAAGGAGACGGGGCGGGTGACAGCTTATACGGATCACGTTTCCAATAAAGCGTTATACTATTATGTGGATGGGGACAGATGGATCGTGTCTGACTGTGTGTACTATATGGTACAGGTGATGCATGCCAACAGCGTCGCATATCATTGGAATCGAAAAGCGGCACAGTATATGCTGTCCTACGGATATATGCTGGATGACAGTACGCTTGTGGAGGAGATACACAGACTGCTTCCCGGCTGTTTTATAACGATTGGGAATGGCTGTGCGGCATTGGAAAGATATTACACGATCAGTAATCAGGAACAGCCTATGTCTGAGGAGGAGGCTGTGGCAAAAGTGGATTCGGCGTTTCGCGAGGCCGTCAGACGGGAGTTTGAAAAGGATCGGGAGTACGGATATCAGCACTTGGCAGATTTGAGCGGCGGGCTCGACAGCCGTATGGTGTCTTGGGTTGCTCATGATATGGGCTATGTTGACCAGATGAATATCGCATACAGCCGGTCGGGATATTTGGATGAAAAGATATCCCGGCGGATAGCGTATGATCTTAGACACGAATACTTGTTTAAGCAGCTGGATGATATTAGGTGGATGTATGATGTCGAGCGGATTGTGAGACAAAATAACGGGGCGGCGCTCTATTCCGGCATTACCGGAGGAGAGAGACTTCTTAGAGCGATCAACACGGACAGATTTGGGATTGAACATACCGGTATGATTGGTGATGCGGTTTTATCCACCTTTTATCAGGACAGGTCTTTTAATTACGGAAAGCCGCAGTTGGGATTGCACAGATATTCGGAAAGACTGGCTTATGATTTTGATGAGGCAATTACGAAGGACTGCCAGAATCAGGAAATGTTTGCGATTTACACAAGGGGAATCATGGGGGCGCAGAGTTCCTATATGATCAGGCAGCATTATGTAGAGACAGCTTCGCCTTTTATGGATGTGGATTTTTTAGATACGGTTTTCTCAATTCCTTTTACATTTCGCAGTGGACATCGTTTATATTTAAGATGGATAAAGGAAAAATATCCGAAGGCGTCGGATTATGGCTGGGAGAAGTGGGGCGGCGCCAAACCCAGAGAGTCACATGTGATATGGCGAAAAGTCAGGACGACGGAGAAGCTGGCGGAGCAGGCGGTTTGCAGCCTGTTTCATAGGAAGAATAGGAACTCCATGAATCCTGTGGATGCATGGTATGAGGGGGATATGGAGCTGCAGCGCTATTTTGCTTCGTATTATGAGAGTCATATTGGAAACCCGGTGTTTGATGAAGCGATCAGAAAAGATATTTCTGTCATGTTCCATCAGGGAACCGTAACTGAGAAATGCATGGCACTCACTGTGCTGGCGGAAGCAAATCAATATTTTGTTTGATTCGGGTTGAAAGAAAATTATTCAGGAAACCGGAGGGACAGGAACTCAATGGTAAAGTACAAGATAGAAGAACTGGATTTTTTGTTTATTTATGAGCATAAAGTCAGGGAATTGGAAAATCTCTGCCTGTTAAAATACGAGCTGGATCGCAGGGGATATAAGGTTAAGATTGTCCACATTGAAGATGCGGAAGCGCTGAAAGCGATGCGCCCGATCTATCATGCAAAAGTGGTAGTAACCATGGCGTGTTACCAGAACAGCTCCATCGAATGGCACACGAAAAATTTTGTTAAATTTGACAAGCTGATCGATATGCAGTGGGAAAATATTGTTTTTCCCATGGACGAGAAGGACACGAAAGCATATAAAAATTATTCCGGCGTGGCAAAGGATGTGGTTCGGATCTCGTGGGGTGAGATGAACAAGAAGCGTATGCTGGAAGTGGCGAAGATGGATCCGAAAAAAGTAAAACTGATCGGTCATGTGGGGATGGATTTTCTGCGCGAGGAGCTGAAAGGCTACTATCTCTCCAAGGAGGAAGTCTTGAAGGAATATGACATTCCGGCGGATAAGAAGATATTCCTCTTTATTTCACCGTATTTTTCCGATTATCATTCGGAGGAATATCTCAAAGAGATGTGCAGGCGTTTTGGGGAAGGCTGGAGATACTATTATAAGGAATGTATGCTCCCGTCAAAGAAAATTATTTTGGAATGGATGGGGAAGATTTGTGAGCAGAGACAGGATATCGTGTTCGTTTACAGACCGCATCCCGGAGAGGAGAGCAGGCAGGCGGATGAGATGACCGCAAAATATTCCAATTTTAAAGTGATTGGAGGGCAGTCTGTTAAACAGTGGATTCTGATAAGCGATAAAATATATACGGGAAACAGCTCTACGTTTGTGGAAGCTTTCTTCGGCAGAAAAATGTGCTATCTGTTGTTTCCGGTTCCTGTACCCGCGGATTATGAGCTGGCTTTTTTGAAAGATGCGGATAAGATATCTGATTTTGAGGATTTTGCGAAGACGATCGAGGGGGATGACAGACCGTTTCCGGTCAGCGAGAAACTGATTGACGAAGTATACACGATTGACTGGAATAAACCGAGCTATATCAAATTTGCGGATATGGCGGAGGAAGTGATAAAAAATCCGTATTATAATTTAACGAAAGAACAGTTAAAAGAATACTATCATAAGATGGTCGCTGCGGAGAAACTGATAAAGGCATTGACCAAGGTTACGCCGCTCTATAATATATATCTGACCATGGTGGAAAGCGACAGCCCTAAATGGAAATGGCTGGAGAATAAGCGTGCCGCGAGACGGAAACTGGAACAGATCGCACATGAGTTTGAAAAAACCAGCGACGAAGAAATCGCGGCAATTATAGGGAAGATCGCAGAACAACTGGCAGCCGGGAAAACATCATAGATGAATGGAAGGCTGTGGAAAAAGAAAAACTGACAATATTACGGTTTAGAAACGGAGGAAAAGAACATGAGCGATAAGATTACAGCAGTAGTACCGGTGAAGGGAAACAGCACGAGACTGCCCAACAAGAACATTTTACCTTTCGGTGATTCCAATTTATTACAGCACAAGATCGAGCAGTTGAAGCAGGTGAAAGGACTCCATGAGATTATCGTGTCCTCGGATTCCGACGAGATGCTTGCCATCGGCGAAAAATGCGGAGTGAAGGCGATCAAAAGACCTGAGCAGTACGCCAATGAATCTGTGCCATTCGGTATGTTCTTGGAGTACCTGTGCGATACGATCGAGGGAGATCATCTTCTCTATGCCTGTGCAACTTCGCCCTGCGTGGAGCCTTATCTGTACGAGAAGGCGATCAAGGTATACTTCGAGAAGCTGAAGGAGGGATACGATTCCCTGATTACGGTGTCCCCCTATCAGACCTATCTGATGGACGACAATGGACCCATGAACTTCAAGATGGGATTGGAGCACAAAAATTCCGAGCAGCTGCCGATGATGTATCATTTTACGAACGGCATCGATCTGGCGCCCACCGAGAAGGTGCGCGAGTGGCATTACAATTACGGACCGAAGTATTATCAGCTTGTTATCAATAAACGCGAAGCCGCTGACATCGACGATCTGTACGATTACGAGATGGCAAAGGCATTGTACGCCATGAAGGATCCAAATCCGACGGTGTAAAGACAGGCAAAAGGAGAACTATGTCAGAGATTAAACTATTAGACTGCACCCTCCGCGACGGCGGGTATATCAACGACTGGAATTTCGGCGAATACACAATCCGGGACATCCTGTCGAAACTGATCGAGTCCGGCGTGGACTATATCGAGGTGGGATTTCTGCGCGACTGCGCCTATGATCCGAACCGATCCCTCTACAACAACTGTGCCGAGATTGCCCGCATTCTGCCGGAAAACCGCGGCAATACGAAGTTTACCGCCATGTCGCTGCACAATAAATACAGCATTGACAAGCTGGAGCCTTATGACGGGAAGACGATAGACGCGCTGCGGGTGACCTTTCACGACTATGATATCGACGAGGGACTGGCGTATATCCGCAGGGTGAAGGATAAGGGGTACAAGGTGTTTGCCAATCCCATCAATATCATGGGGTACTCGGACGAGATGATTTTGCGTCTGCTGCAGAAGATCAACGAGATACAGCCTTACGCCTTTTCGATTGTGGACACCTTCGGTTCCATGATGAAGGACGACCTGCAGCGGATCTATTCCCTGATCGAGCACAATCTCCGCAAGGATATTGTGATTGGTCTGCATCTGCACGAGAACCTGGCGCTGTCCTATTCTCTGGCGCAGGATTTTATCGGCATGAAGGCGAGCGGCAGGGACTGCGTGATCGATGCGTCCATGCTCGGCATGGGGCGTTCTCCGGGTAATCTCTGCATGGAGCTCATCATGGATTACATGAATAAACGCGAGTCCGGACACTATGACGTAAACCCGGTGCTGGACGGCATTGACGACCATATCGCACGGCTGAAGCAGATAGAGCCGTGGGGCTACAGCACGGCGTACGCGCTGTCCGCGAAATATAATCTCCACCGCAACTATGCGGAATTTTTGTTGGACAAGGGACGGCTCCGGGCGAAACAGATCAACCAGATTCTCGGAAGTATTGAGGAGCACAAGAAGACAGCCTACGACGAGGCGTATATCGAAGGGCTGTATCAGGATTTTCAGAATAAAGCGGTTGACGATGCGCAGACGCTCAAGGACATGGCAGGGAAACTGGCTGGAAAGAAATGCCTGATTCTGGCGCCGGGTTCCAGCATTCTTGGGGAAAGGGAGAGGATTGACCGCTATATCGCGGAAGAAAATCCGGTTGTATTCTCGGCGAATTTCGTGCCGGAGACATATGAGGCGGATTATGTTTTCTGCTGCAACGCCATGCGTTTTGAGATGATGCTCGGCAAAAAGAATATGCCGGCGCTTGTGGTTACGTCCAACCTGCTTGAGATGTGCGCGGACGAGAGACTTGGCGGCGGTAAGCCCATGATTGTCAACTATACGGATTTGCATTTTGACGAGGAAAGACCATATGACAATAGTGTCATAATACTGCTGCGGCTGTTGAAAAAACTGGATGTGGCGGATGTGGCGCTCGCCGGGTTCGACGGCTACCGCGCCGGCAGCAGGGAGAACTATGTGGCGGACTATATGGCGAGCCAGCATACAAAAGGCGATGAGGAAAACAGGAGAATCAAGGAGCGAATGGGTCAGATGGAAAAGCAGATGAACATTCTGTATCTGACGAAATCGCTTTATCGGAACCAAGACTGATGTGAAACACGGCGTACAGGCGGAGCGCTCGGAAAGGAACTGAAAATGGGAGATTGGCAGAAAATCAAATACCTTGTGATTGACGTGGACGGCACCATGACGGATGCGGGGGTTTTCTATGATGAGCACGGTAACGAACTGAAAAAATTCTGTACCAAGGACGGGGCGGGATTTTTCGCGGCACGAAGGGCGGGGATAAAGCTTCTTGTCCTCACGGGCAGGGAATGCGCCGCTACGACGAGACGCATGGGCGAGATGAAGGTGGATTTTCTCGTGCAGAACTGTAAGGATAAAGTGTCCTATCTGGAGGAGTTTCTGCGTGAGCAGGGCACTTCATGGGACGAGATCGGTTATCTGGGGGATGACCTGAACGATCTGCCGGGCATGAGCCGCTGCGGATTTGCGGGATGCCCCGAGGACGCCTGCGCGGAGGTGAAGGCATGCGCGGATTATGTGTCCACGATCAAGGGCGGCTACGGAGCGGTGCGGGATATTGTGGAACATCTGCTGCGGTCGCGGGGCGAATGGGAAAAAGTGACGGCGGAGATTTACGGGATCGGCGTGTAGGAGACGGGAAGGATATGTACTCATGAGTTTGATGGATATTTTGAGAAAATCGGAGAAGCTGGTCTTTTGGAACCGATGCAGGCTGCACAGCGGTAAGGCTGATTTTAGAAACATGGTGTTAAACGGATATCACAGTCCGGATTTTCTGGAACTGCATCATTATGGGGACGAGTATCAGGGGCGCATTGTGTATAATGCCGGGGAAACCGGAAACGGCATCGGTTTTTTTGCGGAACTCGGGATGACGCTGATCAAGCTTCACTATGCGGATGACAGAGGGCTGGCGCCTTATATTCACTGGGGAGAGAACTATGTCTATTATGAGCCGGAAGGTATTTGCGGGGAGAAGAATGCTTTTCTGCATTACTTCAAGCCGGCGTCGGAGGTGATGTCTATTGCGAATGCCTCATACGTGCTGAATCATGAGACGTGGCATTGCAGTCAGGTGAAGGCGCTTTATGGAGCGGTCAGCTATGATGTGTCCAAGGACTATATAGATGCCATGGCGAGGATGCTTCGGAAATACATCCGTTATAATGACGAGACGGAAAAATATCTGAAGGACGAGTATGGCAAGCTGTTAGGGGATAAGAAGACAATAGCGGTACATTACAGGGGAACCGATTTTAATAAAGGGTACAACAACCATCCGGTACCGGTACAGGTGGAGCAGGAGATAGAGAAGGTCAGGGAGCTGTTGAATACGAAGGACTATGAACAGATTTTCCTTGCGACAGATGAAAATGCTGTGGTGGAACGGTTTAAAAAGGAATTTGGCGAGGCGGTTAAGGTGTATGACGATACTTACAGGGATGACGGCAGCGGCGAATCCATAGCGTTCAGTAAGTCGGATCGGAAAAACCACCATTACAGACTTGGACTCGAGGTGCTGCGGGATCAGTATACGCTGACACATTGCGAGGGAATAGTCTGCGGGTATTCAAATATTACCTTTATCGCGCGAGTGATGCGCAGGGCATGGTTTGAGCGGGAGTGGGAGGACTACTGCCTGATTAATAACGGGCTGTATCATAACAAAAACAGCTTCAGCGAGAGTGAGAATGCGAGAAGACCGGGCTGAAGCATAGCACGTTAGAGCCGGAAAAACAGGGAGAATGAAAGAGCAGATATGAAGATCATGTTTTTGGCAATTTCATATTGGCCGTCGCAGGATGGCGTGTCACAGGTAACACAATATTTAGCTGAGGGATTGGCTAAAAAACATGAAGTTCGTGTGGTGGCAAGTCTGTCAAGCTTTAACAGGGGCGAGGAGCATAACGGTGTACGGATAGATCGTGTCAAAGCCAGACGAAACCGCTATTTCTGCTATCTTAAGGGAGAGAAAACACTCGCAAAAAAATATATTTTGGAATATCAACCGGATATTTTAGTTGTTGTGAGTGTCCAAAGCTGGGGATATGACTGGTTTAAGAGAGAATTGGACAGGCTGCCGGGGAAAAAAGTTTTGTTGACACATGGTGCCTCCTGCCTGAAAGAATATCATGTATGGGAACAGGTGAAAAAAATCCGTTTGCGGAAACAGATTCTGGCTGATCTGGTCAGAGTGAGTAATGAAAGATACTGGAAGAGATATAAAGAGCAGCTTCCCATGGATGTAGCACGGTTTGATCTGGCAGCATATCTGTTTCAAGGTGAAAAGTTATGCCAATATATGTGGCAGCATGGTCTTCGGAACGGTATGATTCTGGAAAATGCAGTGGAGGATATTTTTTTTGAGAGGAAAGCGTATTTGATTGACGGTGCGAAAGAACTGGTTTTTATCAACGTATCAAATTACGAGAAACGCAAAGATCAGGCAAAACTTATAAGAGCTTATGCGGCGGCTGATATTCCTAATACCAGATTGGTATTGATTGGTTCGGAAAAAAATGAATATTATAATGAATTGCTGGAAATGAAGCGGGCGATTGAGGAAAAGACGGATTTTCGGGGCAAGATTGATATATGGGTGAGCATTCCAAGAAGCGAGGTGTTGGAACGATACAGGAAGGCAGATGTATATGTGTCGGCAAGCAGCTGGGAAGCAATGTCAATTTCTATCTGTGAAGCATCGGCGGGAGGACTTTTGATCTTATCTACGAATGTAGGACATGTTTCGCAGATTCCGGGAGTGCAGTTATTTGAGACGGAGGAGGAGTTGACGCAGCTGATGAAGCAGGCATATGAAGAGCCGGATATGCGAAGAAGAAATGGTATGCTGGCAAACGCATATGCTGAGGAGAACTATCGAATACAAAAGAAAGTAGATTTTTTGGAAGAGAAAATGAAGGCGCTGCTTTAAAGGCGGTTTTCTGGAAAGGGAATAACGGATACGGGTAAATTATATGCGGGCACGAATGAATGTATATCTGACGACGGGCAAAAAAAATTATAAGTATGCGTATGTCGCAATAAAGTCGTTGTTTGAAAAAAATCAGGATTCTGAAATATATTTGTATATCGTATCCGAGGATCTGGAAGTCTCAGACTTAATATATGAGAATGAGCTGGCGCAGAAATTTGGACATCACATCATAATCTTGAAATTTGACGAGGAAGCGGCGAGCAGACATATTCAGTTTGGTCCGAACGATCACTGGGCGGTGGGCGCTATGTCCAGTTATTGGATGTTTCATGAGCTGCTTCCGGAAGACGTAGACAGGATCATTGCGATTGAATCAGATACCGTCGTCGTAGGGGATCTTTCGGAAATCTATCATACCGATTTTGATGGAAACTATGTGATAAGTTCAGGACCGGAGCATAAGCCCGAGAATCATCGGAATTTTATGAAAAGGGTAGGCGGCGAATGCCTGACGTTTGTGCTGTCGGTGTATGACGTAAAAAGGATACAAAGCGATTTTTCGTTAGAGGATATTTTAAATGCAGATGCAAAGATTCGGGAAACAGCGGGTAATTCTATGATGGAACTTACCTTTGGCGTATTGTTTCGAGATAAGATTAAATATATTCCGGCGCGCACTGCCTGCATAGATGAAAATGAGAGGTACATGGAGGAGCTGGGATACGATTATGTTGCGGAGTGCGAGAAGACAGCGAAGATCATACATTTTTCCTCCTATGGGGATTACAGCAAACCATGGAACCCTGTATTTTTGGTTCCGGGATACAGTGTTTGGTGGCGGTATGCTGCAGACAGCCCCTATTATAAAGAATATATAGAACGCCAGTGGCAGTTTTACAATAATACGAGAAAGAAGCAACAGGAGATTGCGAAAAATATTACGTATAAAAATGTCCTGCTGTGCGCGATGACAGGTATGACATTGATACTTATGATATTTTGTGCGGTTGTGCGGTCGGATTGGATCGGCTGCCTGGCAGTGCCGGCAGCGGCAGGAATTTCATTGGGATTGTCTATACTATTCCGGAAGATAACGATTGAGCTCGGAAAGGCAAAAAGCAGATGAGAAAGCTGATTTTGGCGACAGAGAGTTTTCCTTACGGGAGAGGTGAGAAAACTTTTATTTTGCCGGAGATAGAGAGACTTAGGCAGTACTTTGATATTACGATTGTTTCCCATGCGAACCGTGAACAGATGGAAGAGGGTATATGCAGCGAACTGCCGGAGGACATTAAAGTAGTATGCCTCGGGAGACCGGAGCTTTCTGTGTCTGATAAGATAGTGGCGCTTATTTCTATATTTCTGGATCGGGATGGGAGAGTTGAATTAAAGGAAATTCTGAAAGGCAAATGCAATAAAGGCGAAAGATTTTATCAATCTTTGGCTTTCTATGCGCAGTCCCTAAGCGATCAGAAGAAACTGCGTCAAAGCGGCATTTTACTGACAGAAGAGCCAATAATCTGCTATTCGTTCTGGTACGCATATTTTTGCTACAGTATGGTCCGCGAAAAGGACAGGCATTCTAATATTCGCGTGATAACAAGAACACATGGGATTGATTTATATCACGAGCGGGTGCCGGGCAAAAGGCAGCCGTTTCGGCACCAGATGGAGAAGAGATTAGACGCGATTGTTTTTGCCTGCGAGTATGGAGCTGAATATTATAAGACTCATGTGAAAGATAAAGGGACAGACAGCAGTAAACTGCATGTCTGTAAGCTGGGGATCGAAGAGCCAAATCGGCAGATGCCTGTTGGGATGGAGGAAGAGCGGGAACTCTTGAGCTGTTCCAATATGATTCCATTGAAACGGATACAGCTGATTGTAGACGGGCTTGCACGGATTGAGGGGTTAAAAATTCATTGGACGCATATCGGCGATGGAAGTGAGATGCAAAAGCTTCGGGACTATGCGGAGCAAAAACTTGGTAACAAGGATAATATACGGTATACATTTGCCGGATATGTCGAGAATGTCAGGGCGTATTACGAACAGAATCAGGTGGACTGCTTCATCACTACGTCTGAGACAGAGGGCGGCTGCCCGGTATCTATACAGGAAGCCATGTCATACGGAGTTCCCGTTATCGGAACGGATGTGGGCGGTATTACGGAGATGATTGCAGACAATGGCATTTTACTGTCTGCGGCGCCTGATGGGGAAGAGGTTGCGGATGCGATACGGAGGATTTTGACACAGGAAAAAGAAAAGCTGCTGCAGATGAAAAAAGCCGCTTACCAAAAATGGTGTAACGAATTTGACATTACCGGTTCTTTTGAAAAAATACTTGATATATTTAGAAAGGTTATAGGGAAAGAAAATGTTAAAAAAAAGAATTAAAGATAAATTAGATAGTATTTTACGCACTATTGTATGGTACAATAAGCCTGTTATCAGGAGGTGCATTAAAAATCCTGTCGTTATTTTTAAAATGGATGGGGGTACCTGTTCCCAGCTCAATAATTATGTCAGCATGAAGATGCTTGCAGAAAGAACGGGCTACAACCTGATCATGGATATTACGTGGTACGACAGATACGGAGAAGGCGATGACAGTGTGATTGCCAGACCCTATAATATAGACAAACTGTTTCATTTAGAAGAGTATCAGACCGCGGGAAAGGTGCAGGTGTGGCTGTATCAGGTATTGTTCGCCTGTTTTCCGCCGCGCGACAGGATTGAAAAGGGGTTATTTGGGATTAATTTAGATACCTTCACGATACCTCCGGCACCATGCTACCTGCATGGCTATTTTAAGTATAAACTATCCGAGATAGAGAAAAATATATGGAAGTACTGTTCTCTCAGGGATAAAGAGGAGATTCTGGATTCTCAAAATTTGCTGATTTATCAAGAAATTATATCCTGCGCAAATCCTGTAGGCGTGCATGTCAGACGCGGTGATATGTCTGTGGAGGGTGGCTATTGGAAAGTCTTGCCGGAGCAATATTTTATTAATGTATGTGAGGACTTAAACGGACAGGGTACAATGTTCTTCTTCTTTTCGGAAGAGCCGCAGTGGGTGTTAGAGCACATTATTCCCTTTACAAATATTTGCAGTAGAATTGTAAACAACTCATCTTTTTACGGATATCGAGATTTATATTTATTGAGTCTATGCAGATATATTGTTAAAAGTCAGGGGAGTTTTGGTGAATATGCTTATATGTTGAACAAAAGGCAGGACAAGAAGTTGATTGCCTATAATAAGGAAAAGCTCAGATTGTGGGAATGGAGATCCTATTATGAAGCATGAGATTGAGACGATTAAAGATTTAACTCTTAAATTTAACGTGATATTAACAAGATAGCAGAAACTGTACGGCGGTATGATTTTTATCTGCACAATATTAGCTGCATTTATGGAGACACTTGGGATATCTGCTATTCTTCCGATTATCGAGGGAATGGAGAATAAATGGTATCTGAGACCTTTCGTCAGCATTTATCACATTTGGGAAACGTAGTCGTTGATTCTGGTTGCCTGTAGGGAAGTTATCGTATTGTATGTGTTTAAAAATTTATATTTTATTCTGCATACATGGTTAGCCCGCAAATATACATACAAGACTAAGAGGGAACTGGGCAGTCTTGTTATGAAATCCTGCATGAAACAGGGATATTTTTTATTAATAATAATACCAGTAAATTGATACAGGGTATTAAAAGTGATATAAATTCTTTAAATGTTATTTTAAGCGGCGTTATTACTTTGATAACGAAGGGAACGACAATGGCTGCAATATGTGTTTTATGTTTATTAAGACGCCGTCCATAGCGGTCGTACTTGTCATTTTCGTGATGGTAAGCGTACTTGCAATTCAATTATTTTACAAGAAATCGTTTCGTAAATACGGGATGATTCTTCGGAGCGCCGAGCATGAAAATTCACAGGTTTCATTGGAAGCGATACATGGAAATAGAGAAATTCAGGTTACCCGGGGACAGGCGGCAGGTGTTTCATTAGGATTGTCTATATTATTCCGGAAGATAACGATTGAGCTCGGAAAGGCAAAAAGCAGATGGAAGAGCTGAACTTAGGGAAATTCTGAAGTGCAAATGCAATACGGGTGAAAGATTTGATCAATCTTTGGCATTCTAATATCCGCGTGATAACAAGAACACATGGGATTGATTTATATCACGAGCGGGTGCCGGGCAAAAGACAACCGTTTTGACACCAGCTGGAGAGGAGATTAGACGCGATTGTTTTTGCTTGTGAGTATGGGGCTGAATACTATAAGACTTATGTGAAAGATAAAGGGACAGACAGCAGTAAACTGCATGTCTGTAAGCTTGGAATTTAAGAGCCAAATAGACAGATGCCTGTTGGGCAAGGGGAAGAATGGGAATTTCTGAGCTGCTCCAATATGATTCCGTTGAAACGGATACAGTTGATTGTTGACGGGCTTGCACAGGTTGAGGGGTTAAAAATTCATTGGACGCATATCGGCGATGGAAGTGAGAGGCGAAGGCTTCAAGACTATGCGGAGCAAAAACTCAGTAATACGGAAAGTTTTAACTCAGGAAAAAGATAAACTGCAGGCGATGAGGCAGGCATTCTATCAAAAATGTGTGAAGGAGTTTCATATTGACAAGGTTTTTCAAGAGGTGCATAAAATTTTAAGCGGTTTATAAGGAACATGTCTGTTAAATCACTTTATTTGACAGGGCAGTTTATCTGTCATATGATATGAAGGAAACGAGCCATTGAAAAAGGGTAGGGATGAGATGATGCAAAGACCAGATGAAAATATAAAATTGTCCTGTCTGATCACGAACTATAATCAGATATCGTGGATAGGAAAAGCTGTCGATTCCATTCTCGAGCAGGATATACGATATCCCTATGAGATTTTGATCGGGGATGACGGATCCAGTGACGGCTCTTTGGAATTTTTAAGAGAAAAATATAAAGACAAAGATCAGGTCAGGATATTGGTACAGGATCGCGATGCCGGTGTGAAAGAATTTCCGAATTGGAGACACAGCAGGCTTATTTTTCGACTTCTGGACGAGGCTCGGGGGGAATATGTTTCTATCTTGGACGGAGATGATTATTATTGTGATAAGAACCATTTCCAACATAAAATAGAGTTGTTGGATAGGAAAGAAAATAGTGATTGCTCCGCCTGTTATGGAAATATGTATAAGCTGATTGACGGCAAATTGGAATTGTATCCATATATTCCGTATACAGAAGGAAAATATCAATGGCAAAAGGATAAGATATATACGCATTTGGCAACGGCTGTCATTCGCAGAAAAGCGTTGGAGGATGTTCCCAGAGAAATTTTTTACGAACAGTTTGTTGATTGGGAAGTAACTACTTGGCTGACCTATAAAGGTCTGTTCTATTATGATCCGAAACCCTGCTTTGTTTATCGCGTTTTGGAAAATTCTATTTTTCATGGTCATTCCGTTGATTTATTGTCTCTGCGGCAGGTGTTAATATGTGATTCCAACTATCAGGCTTATGGCGGAAAGAGGATCACTTTTTTTAGACCGCGCAAAAGAAATGTCTTTACGTTATATGATCGAAAAGGTCTTGCAGAAGATATTGATTATGAAATGTGGAATGCATTTGCAGAAAAGTATCATGCGACAATAGCCCTTATGCTGCTGAATAAAGAGAACTTAAAAGTAAGTGAGAAATTATGGCTGTGGTTTTTCGTTCTCAGATTGAGAGAACCGTGGAAGATCGTGATGAACCGGCTAAAGGGGTATTGTATTGGAATTAGTCAGATATGCAGCCCTAAGACTTCAATGACACAAAAAAGAAAGTTGTTAAGAGATTGGTGGATGCGCATCACGAAGAACTAGTAAGAAAAGATCTGTTAAAAATGCTATATTATGTAGGGACTGGAGAGCGGAACTCATGAAATTTTTAAGTAAATGGCTGCATAAAGCATACCTTGTTTACTTTAAATGGAAAATTAAACATGATAAAGCTGTGATTTTTCAGAAGCGCTGCTCCATATCGGACAATGTTTTTTTTGAGGGAAATAATAACGTGGGCGGACGGATACATAACGCTTATGTGGGATACGGGACCTATATTATTGGAGAAAACAGTTACATTATGAACTGTAAGATCGGACGTTTTTGTTCTATCGCGTCAAGCTGCCATATTGGTCTGGGATCTCACGCTTGCAACACAGTCTCGACTTCGCCGGTTTTTTACAGTGCACATTCAATGCTGCCAAACGGTTTCCTGTCAGAGGACATTCCTGTTGGGGAGCAGGAAAGCGCTAATAGCAAGTATAAAGTAAGGATTGGCAACGATGTCTGGTTTGGCTATAACGTTTGTGTTAAAGAGGGCGTGTCTATTGGCGATGGTGCCATCATCGGCGCTAAATCGCTTGTCACCAGAGATATTCCGCCGTATGCTGTCGCGGTTGGGATTCCCGCCAGGGTAATCCGCTATCGCTTTACGGAAGAGCAGATTGAAAAACTTTTGGAAATCAAATGGTGGGACAGGGATATTGCGTGGATCAAAGAAAATGCGCATCTGTTTCGGGATATTGATTCGTTTATCGCGAAAGCAGAAATACTATAGACTGATAAGGGAAAAATAACATGAGACATGAATGGGAAAAAATCAAGGATTTTTTTGGTAAATTAAATTATATTCTATCCAGATCGCAAAAGCAATTGGGTATAGTAGTTGCCATTTGCACACTGCTTGCTGCTTGTTTGGAGATGGTTGGTATTTCAGCGATAATGCCGTTGATAGAGAGTTTTACCAATGTGGAGCAGCTTCATGAGAAGTGGTATTTGCAGCCGATTGTGAGTATTTTTCATATTGAAGACCAACGGATTCTGGTCTATTGTGTATGTATTGGAATTATAGTTGTATATTTGTTTAAAAATTTATTTTTTATTTTTCATACATGGATGGTTAAAAAATATACGTATAAGATCAAACGTGAATTGGGAACACGGGTGATGGAATCTTATATGGCACAGGGCTATATTTTTTTTGTAGACAATAATACGAGCAGACTTCTACAGGGAATTTCCGGGGATGTTGCCGCAGTTAACAGTATTTTAAGCAATTTGTTTAATTTAATGACAAAAGCTTTGACAATAGTGGTAATTGGTATATTTATTTTGCTGCGTGAGCCGGTGATTGCATTTATACTGCTATTTTCATCGGCACTTTGTGTTTCGTGCATCCAGCTTTTTTTCAGAAAACCGTTGTATAAGTATGGAATACAACAAAGAGAAGCAGGATGGAGTTACAATCAGGCGTGTCTGGAGATGATGCATGGGAGTAAAGAGGTGATTGTCACAGGCAGGCAAGGATATTTCAAAAAGAAATATATAAATAGTATTGAGCAGCAAAATAAATATACGATCAAGATTGAAATGGCGACGACTGTACCTGCTTATATTATTGAAATGGTGTGTGTCGCCGGGCTGATATTTGCGGTTATGGGGCAGATTGGCAGGAACGGAGTAAGCGCGGAGATGGTTACCAGTCTGGGCGTGATTGCGGTGGCGGCATTCCGCATTCTGCCTTCTGTAGGTGTTGTGACGAGTTCGCTTAATGCGATCAGGAGTAATATACCGTCTTTCAATTTCGCCTATCAGACGATTCAGAAAGTGAACGAGCTGGAGCGTGCGCTGGAGGAAAAGGCTAATAATGAAATGACAGAGCAGCAGGCTATAAAAAGGGAGAAGGGTAAGGAGCTTACGATTAGTCATGTGTATTATAGATACCCGAACATGGATCATTATGTTTTAAATGATATCAATTTAACTATTTCCCCTCAGCGATTTATAGGGATCATTGGCGCCTCGGGAGCAGGAAAATCAACATTTGTAGATGTACTGCTGGGACTGTTGAAACCAGAGAGGGGGCAGATACTTTTTGATGGGACAGATATTTCCCTGCTAGGGCAGGAATGGAACAAAAGGATAGGGTATGTGCCTCAAAGTATATATCTGGTTGATGATGATATTCGTTCAAATATTGCATTTGGCATAGAAGCGGATCAGATTGATGATGAGCAGGTGTGGAGGGCTTTGGAACTTGCGCAGCTTGCATCATTTGTCAGGGAGCAGCCAAAAGGGCTGGACAGCAGAGTGGGTGAACGCGGTGTGAAGTTCTCCGGGGGACAGAGACAGCGTGTCGCCATAGCGAGGGCACTTTATCATAACCCGGAAATACTGGTGCTGGATGAAGCAACAGCAGCTCTGGATAATGAGACGGAAAAAGCATTGATGGAATCGATTGATGCTTTTCAAGGCGAAAAGACATTGATTGTGGTGGCGCACCGATTGACTACCATTAGAAACTGCGATTATATTTACGAGGTGTCTGATGGGGGGATTATCGAAAGAAGGAAAGAAGAAGTATTTGAACAATAGATATTTTACGATACTGTTCAATGTAAAACGGGTACATGGCATGAAAGGAGCGTAATTTGGCATGGAAAAAATCGTAGTAACAACAACCTTCAGAAGCTTTGGGGAGGAATAGAGCATTTGTTATATGGGATTTGCCAGCCATATGCCAAAAAGATGATTAATATTTTTGAAGAATCAAAAGTGATTAAAGTAAAAAATGATAGAGACGCGGCGAATGAGGATTCTCAATATATTCAGAGAAGTGGTGAGAAAAATCGGGAGAAATTAAAAGAATTAGCTTGTGACATAGGTATAGATTTTGCTGATTTTTTGAATTTATTATATATACACATGCAATACAAGGTGACAAAAAATAAAATTAGGAATTTTATTCATTTTAAAAAGGAGTGGAAAATTTGGATAGACCAGCGATTGATGAGAAAGGGAGGATATTTCAATAAGATATTGGCGATGCTCATACACTGGATATTGTAAAGGAAGCATTTTTTGTGAAAAGAAAAAGGGATTAACTGAAAGAGAAATAAGAGCATGACCTGAAAAATACGGAGAAGAAAATAAAGACTGTGGGAAAGAGAAGAGAGATGGAAAAAATAAAAGGATTTGCAAAAAAAACACGTGCGATTATAAAAGAAAATACGATGCCGTATAAATGGGAGTACCTGTTCGGGATCATATTCGTGTGTATCATTTTATTTTCGGAAATGTACGAGGATTTTTTTGCAACATACAGAAACGGACTGAACTTTTGGTATTCGCTTACGGAAGGGCATCCGTTTTCCTTTTATTCCTATGCAAAGGCTATACCGGGGGCGACGGCGAATCGAGGGATAAGATCCGGTGCGGCATATGATTTCACGATCTATGCCTTTTTTGCAGTGTGGAATTTTCCGGCATGGTTATATGAAAAATTGTCGGGAAACACGGCGGAAAGCTGTCTTCTGTGCCTGATGTGGGGCAAAACAATGCTGGCGGCAGTGGCGATTGCCGGTGCGGCAGGCGTTAAGAAAATATATGAGTTTGTTACCGGAGACAGGGAAGACGCAAAGACGGTTCTGTTTGTGTACTTTTTTTCGGGACTGTTGATACTATCGGTGTATTTTACCGGTCAGTACGATATCATAGGAGTAATGCTCGCCGTATACGGGGTGCACTATTATTTAAAAGGCGACTATAAGAAGTTTTATCTTTTCTTTGCACTGGCAATTACCTGTAAATACTTTGCGCTGCTTTTGTTTGTATGTCTGGTGCTGCTCTACGAAAAAAGGATATTATATATTATCAGGGATATGGTGCTGGGCTGTTGGCTGGTGGTGGCTGAAAAACTTCTGTTCAGCTTTGCGAAAACCTATGCGGAGATCCATCCGGAAGTGGAGATGGCGGCTCAGTCGAGCAGAAAAATAGCGGCTACGGGAATTTTGTCTACCAGAATGGGGTATTTATTCTCCTTACAATATCATATGGGTGTCGACTCCATTTCGATCTTTGTCCTTGCGGTGGGATTGCTTCTGGCGTACTGTTATTTGCAGAAAAGAGAAGAAAATTACGCGTTTTATTACAAGACGATTTATGTGGCTTTTGCGGTCAACATCTTTTTTATCATTTTTACCTCCAATCCGCCGTACTGGATTATTCTGGTTGTGCCGTGGCTGGTACTTATGATCTACTGCAACGGCGAACATATCAAACTGAATGTGATTGCAGAGACAATCGGGACCTGTGCCTTCCTCATATGGCGTATGGGCAGGGAACCGTATATCTTTAAAAGCTCCTTATGTGAAGGCATGTTGATGTATTATATTCTGGGGAAACCGTATTTTTATATAAACGGGGCGGGAGACGTGATGCAGGCGTTGATGGAAGGTCCGCTTACGTCCGTGTTTAATTTGTGCAGGTATGCATTTTATACATGTATGATCATACTGGTGGTGATAAACTTTCCGAGGGCAAATAAGGCGAAGTATGTGAAACAGCCACAGGAAACAGGTATGCGCGGGCTGCTTGCTTTCAGGGAAGTGTGTGTGGTTGGGATTATGATGATTCCGATCGTCGTTTACATTATTCAAGTAGTATTTGCACAGCAGATTCAGAATGTAAGTGTAGGAAATGACACAATTATGCAGATTGTGCGGCTGCTTGGAGAATAGCAGAAAATTTGAGAAAGAGATGTGAAGCATGGGCGTATTGAATGTATTATATCAAAGCGATGATAATTATGCGATCTTTATGGGTGTCTCCATCTGCTCCCTGTTGGAAAATAACAGGGCGGCAGAAGAGATAAACATCTATGTAATTGACGATTCTATTAGCGGTGACATGAAGAGACAGATTGAGCAGATGGTTGTCAGTTATCAGCGCAGGGTACGGTTTGTGCCAACGGAGAGTGTCTTAAACAATGATGCGATCCGTACTGCGTTTGCCTATACGGGGATGAGGAAAAATACGCATTCTTATTTGAAGCTGTTTGTTGATATGCTGCTGCCGGATATATCGGGGCGGATTGTGTATATTGACTGTGATACGGCGATAGAAGGGGATATTTCCCCGCTTACGGAAATGGACATGCAGGGACACGGCATCGGCATGGTGCTGGATTCGCTTGTAACAGATGGGCGCTGCAGCGTGGGGATGAGGGCGGATGACAATTATTATAATTCAGGGGTTATCCTAATCGATTTGGATGCGTGGCGGAGCGAACATTATGCAGAGAGAATTATTAATCACGTTCAGAATATCCGGACATATGGGACGGTTGATCAAGATATTCTGAACATGGAATTTCTGCATGATATATATACGTTGCCGGTGGCATATAATTTGCAGCCGATGCATTTGGTGTATCCGTATAAAACGTATTCTAAGGTGTACCGGCACAAGGAATCCTATTATAGGGAAAGCGAGATCGCGGAAGCCGTCAATGCTCCTAAGATTATACATTATCTGCGGTATGTAGGCACATCGCCGTGGCATTCAAACAGCGTGCATCCGTGTGAGGGTATTTTTGACAAGTATCTCGCCTTGTCGCCGTGGAAGGATTATCAAAAAAAGCCAATAAAGAGAGGCATGTTGTTTAAGTTTGAGCTTTTTTTGTACATGGTGCTCCCCAAGCCGATATTTCTCCGGATTTTCTATGTGGTGCATGAGAATATGATTGTGAAAAGTAATGCGGTTTGAAGCAAGAAATGATATCAGCTAAATGTTGGAGGATAACAGAAGATGAAAAAAATAATTAAGAATTCTATCAATGGTATTGGAAATATTTTGGGTTTTGATATCATGCTTTTGAGAAAACAGAAGGCGCAGTTTTGTAACGAGGTGAGGGTTAATATCGGTGCGGGTGATTGGGAACGCAGTGGATGGATTAACTTGGATTATCCCAATGAGAACTATGCAAAGGTACAAAAAAAGCATCCTTTTATTGCTTATGATATTAGAAATGATAAACTGCCGTTTGAAGACAGCAGCATAGGCGCTGCTTACTGCAGTCATGTGATCGAGCATATCGAGGATACATATGTAAAAACTCTGTTTGAGGAGTGTTACAGGGCTTTAAATTCTGGGGGGGGGGTATTAAGAATTGCCTGTCCGGACGCGGAATTTCTCTACAATGTTTCAAAGATCGGAAAAGGCTTCTGGGAGTGGCGGCGACCGTGGTTTGAAGCAAGGGGGTTAAGTTTTGATACAATTAACCCTGTGGAATGTCTGACTCGTGAGATTGCGACACCTAAGGTGAGGGGAGCCGGCTGGATGGAGTGTAAAGAAAACTATGAAAAAGAATTTTTGACAATGAGTATGAACGAGTTTTTGCAGTTTATGTGCAAAGATATTCCATATAACAGCAAGCACACGAATGATCATATCAATTATTGGACATTTGATAAAATGGCGGAATATCTGAGACAGGCGGGATTTAAAAAGGTTATACGTTCTAAATACGGGGCGTCGAGCTACTATGAGATGCAGAATCGGGCTGCATTTGACACGACCCATCCGGAAATGTCTTTATATGTGGAGGCGGTTAAGTGAGGAGCTTAAGTACAGGCTATATGGTAAAGTGACTATGGATATTAATGCATTTTTAGAAATTGAAACAAAGCATAACTTATTTGATATTGAGATAGACGGTGTTCAGCCGTGGGCTTACTACAGGGTAGAATTATGGAATGTTCAGTTCTGCAGTGAGATGTTGGGATTGGCGGCGCATTTTGTAAAATCCGGAGTTATTGATACTTTTTTTAAGAATATAAAAAATATATTTTTTTTAGCAGGAAGACGAAATAAAAGGAAACTTCAAAAGACAGATATTTTATTTGTTTCACATGAGCGCAGAGTTAAGTCGGAAAATATTTTTGAGTGTGTCTATACGGATGAGCTGGTGAAACATTATAGGGACTCTCTTGTGCTGGAGAAACCGTTTAAAATGGAGCATTTACGTCCCCTGCAAATAGATAACATTTATTATAATGATTGGTTGATTATTATAAGTATTCTTTATTCGCAAGGTCACAGGTTGTTGAATACACCTAAATACAGACGGATTTATAAAGAGGTTTGTGATAAATTTGAGGCACCATTGTCAGAGATGTCAGAAGCGTATCAGTACTCTGTAGATAAAGAAAAGGTGTATTTGCAAATAGTGCGCTTGGTGTTTGAAATAAAGATCCTCAGCAAATACTATAAAAGAATTATTGATAAAACGAACCCCAAACTAATCGTAGAAGTTGTTTGGTACAGTCGGTATTGCATGCTGTTAAATGAATTCGCCAAAGAAAGGAATATTCCGACAATTGAGCTTCAGCATGGGACGATGAATTCTTCCCATGCCGCTTATCATTTTTCACCTGCATGCGGGGAAATTAAGCAGTTTCCGGATTACCTGTTTGTATTTTCCGAATACTGGAAGAAATGCGTGGATCTTCCGATTTCGGATGAACATATTAAGGTGACAGGCTATCCGTACTTTGAGCGCCAAATAAAGAAATATAATTCAAAATCGGAAGCGGGAACAGTAAATATTATTTTTGTTTCACAGGGGACAATCGGGAATAAACTGAGCAGGCTGGCGGTTGATTTGTGTGAACGATTGAAGGATGGGGAGTATAAAATCATATATAAGCTTCATCCGGAAGAATATATGGGGTGGAAAACGAGGTATCCTTGGCTGGCGGAATCCAAGATACAGGTTATTGATAGTTTAGAACATAATATTTATGAGTATTTTGCTGGATGTGATATTCAGATAGGGGTATACTCTACGGCAATCTATGAAGGTATGGGGTTTGGGTTAAAAACATATATATATAATATTGGACATGCCGATACCATGCGGGCACTATGTGATCAGGGTTATGCAGAATATGTTAATGATGTGACAGATTTGTATAATCATATTGTGGAGAAAAATCACCAAGCGCTGCAAAAGGGTGATATGTTCTGGCAAAAGAATTCATTTAATAATATGTGCAGAGAAATTGATTTATTGCTGAGAGACAAGGAGAGGAAATAACATGTATAAGAAGCCTTATATCATAGCGGAAATTGGCTGTAATCACAAGGGCGATATGGATATTGCGAAAGAGCTTATAACGGTAGCCAGCTCCTTCTGTAAAGTCGATGCCGTCAAGTTTCAAAAAAGATGTCCCAAAGTGCTGCTGACGGAGGAACAGTATAATGCACCGCATCCGAATCCCTTAAACTCATATGGGACTACATATGGGCAGCATAGGGAATTCCTTGAATTTAATGTGGATCAGCACGCGCAGTTAAAAGAATGGTGTGAAAGGGAGGGGGTTGTATATTCCACTTCAGTCTGGGACATGCCGTCAGCGAAAGAAATTGCGGGACTGAATCCCGAGTTTATTAAGATACCGTCCGCATGTAATACTCACTTTGAAATGCTGCAATGGTTATGTGACAACTATAAAGGTGAGATACATTTGTCGCTGGGTATGACATCACATAAAGAGGAAGAGGAAATTATACAATTATTTGTTAATAATGGCAGGAATCAGGATCTGGTATTGTATAACTGCACATCCGGTTATCCGGTTCCCTTTGAGGATGTCTGCCTGTTGGAAATAACAAGACTGAGACAGCTGTATGAAGATAAAGTGAAGGGAATCGGATTTTCGGGACATCATAAAGGAATTGCAATTGACGACGGGGCATATACGTTGGGAGCCAATTACATTGAACGGCACTATACCTTAGACCGTACATGGAAGGGCACTGATCATGCGGCGTCGCTGGAACCTGATGGCATACGAAAGCTGGTTCGTAATCTGCAGGCGCTTCATACGGCGCTTGCTTATAAGCAGGAAGAAATATTGCCGATAGAAAATGTGCAGCGCGAAAAACTGAAGTACAGAAAGGATGTATTATGAACGTAGCATTTATACCCGTGCGGGGCGGGAGTAAATCTATTCCATTAAAAAATATAAAGGAATTTTGTGGGAAGCCGTTGGTTTATTGGACGGTAAATGCGGCGTGTGAGTGTGCATATATCGACAAGGTGTATGTTGCAACTGACAGCGTGCAAATCAAAGGCGTAATACAAAGTTTCCAGAAGGCGATGGGAGAGATTGGCAGTAAAATTATGATTATCGATCGCTCCGCAGAATCTTCGACAGACACTGCTTCTACGGAATTTGCAATGTTGGAATTTGCCGAAAAATATGATTTTGATAATATTGTTTTGATACAGGCAACCTCGCCGTTGCTAACCGGAGCGGATTTATCTAACGGATTTGAGGTGTTTCGCTCTCCGGATACAGACAGCGTATTATCTGTCGTAAAGCAGAAAAGATTCCACTGGGGGGTTGACCAGAGCGGAATAGCCGCTCCGACTAATTATGATGTATTCCACCGCCCCCGCAGGCAGGAATTTGAGGGATATTTTGTTGAGAATGGCGCTTTCTATATTACATCTAAAAAGAACTTAATAGAATCCGGCAATCGTGTTTCAGGAAAGATACGTATTTCTGAAATGCCGGAGAATACCTTTTTTGAAATTGATGAACCGGATGACTGGGTTGTATTAGAAACGCTTATGCAAAATAAATTACGTGGCAATAGGTGCGATAAGCGTAAACATATAAAAATGCTGTTGACAGATTGCGATGGCTGTCTTACGGACGGGGGAATGTATTATTCTGAGTACGGAGATGAAATGAAGAAATTTAATACCCGTGACGGAATGGGGGTCTCTATATTAAAAGAGCATGGGATTATTACAGGAATCATTACGGGTGAGAGTGTTGAACTGAACATAAGAAGGGCTGAAAAACTGAAGCTGGATATTATTGAAGTGGGATGTAAAGACAAATTAGCTAAAATTAGAGAATTATGTAATATATATCACATTACAATGGAAGAAATTGTATATATAGGCGATGATCTCAATGATTTGGAGGTTGTTGAAAGTGTGGGTTTCGGATGTTGTCCGGCGGATGCCGCACTACCTGTACAGGCAGTTGCAGACTATGTAGCAAAGGCGAAGGGCGGCGAAGGTGTATTGAGAGAGGTTGTGGATTTACTGTTTGAAGAACGATAGCGGGTGGAAACCCTGCCAAAGTATTTAAGTATAGGGATATCGAACATTTTAAAGAACTAAAGCGGGATGGACGCTTTTTTTAGCGATGAGGCATATGAATGAAAAAATCTGAGTCGGCAACTTTTCGGAGCATTATTTACATTATCAGCACCTTCTTTGTCCAAGGTGCTGCTGTCATTTTTTCGCCTGTATACACGCGGATAATGACTCCTGATGAGAACGGATATTATTCCGTCTATTTGAGCGTTGTAAATATGATTTCGATTATTTGCGGTTTACAGACACACGGAAGCCTGCTGGTAAAAAAGAACGAATTAGATGAAGACGAATATGAAAAATATTGTGCAAGCGTGTTAGGTCTGTCTACTGTCGGATATTTTGTGAGTATACTTATTATATTTCTAACGGGTGATGTCTTTGCCGATTTTTTAGCGGTAAAAAAGGACTACCTGTTCATTTTGGCTTCACATGCGTTTGGTGTATACTGTATTAATTTTGCGTATGCATATTTTACAGCTTGCCAAAAAGTAGTAGTTTATTTAGTGGTTTCGGTGCTTTTGACATTGGGAACGTTTTTCTTGTCCGTGTTCTTTACATTTTTCTGCGCTCCAAATTATAAATATATGGGTATGTATTGGGGGAGCGCAATTTTGTATATTGGCGTCGGTGTCATTATGTGGTTGAAGTTTATGTTGCCCCAGCGGCATGCCCTTACGATGAAGTACTGGAGGTTTTGTATAGATTATTCATTTCCTTTGATCTTTCATAACTTGGCATCACTACTCCTTGTACAGGCAGATCGAATTATGATTAAACATATGTCAAATCCCGGGGAAGCCGGGATATACAGTATATGTTACGGTATGGCGCTTCCCACATCCGCCTTGTGGTCAGCCATGAATAATGCGTGGAAAACCGATTATTTCAGAAAACAGTATGAGGGTGATATCGATTATATTCGATTGCATTCCAGGCGCTATCTGAAAACATACACGTTGGCAACTATGGGATATTTAATGATTTTCCCGGAAATTGTCCGCATCATGCTTGCGAAAGAGTATTGGGAGGGAATCGCGTTCATCCCGCTGATCATTGTCAACTGCTACTTTATCTTTTTATATAGTTTTCCCGCTAATTTTGAAATTGTTAACAAGAAGACAAAAGGTCTTTCTACGATCACGGTTTTTGGGGCGACGGCAAATATTGCGCTAAATTATTTTATGATTCCGCGCTTTGGTATGACGGGAGCGGCTTTGGCAACTTTGGCAGTACAAATACTTATTTTCATAGCGCATGATATTCTGGCAAGATATTATATTGGGCAATATCATTTTAAATGGTCATTTTACCTTTGCGGGATTATTCCCGTGCTTATTGGTTGTGCAGGCAGCTATCTTTTTATGGATCAAATTTGGATTCGGTGGGGATTGGCAGTGGTGATCGGTTTGCTGGCGCTGCACAAGCTCATTAAAGATAAATCACTGTTTTGAGGAAAACGGGCGGCAGGACAGGGGATGTCGTTCCCCAACCGGAATATAATTTATACTTGCCATAAAATATTATTTAGTTTATTCTGGTTTCAGAGTCTTTGATGTTTTAAAGCACGAATAAATGTTATTTCATTGACAGAAGGAGAAATATGCATATGCGAGAACAAGTGCAGCTATTGGATTGTACCTTACGCGATGGGGCATATATAGTAAACTCTGAATTTGGCATTCCGGCTATAAAAGGGATAATTAAGAAGATGCAGGACGCTAACGTGGATATTATTGAGTGCGGATGGCTTAAGGATGCTCCTCACAGGGAGGGATCTACATTTTATCATCTTCCGGCGGATCTGGAGTTTTATTTGACGGAGAAAAATCCCCGTACAACCTATGTGGCTATGATAGATTGGGATCGATATGACTTGGACAGTCTTCCTGACTGTGATCACAAATCGATTGATGCTATTCGTGTTGTTTTTCCGCAGCATAAGTATAAAGAGGGAATTGCGGTCAGCCAGAGGATAAAAGAACGCGGTTACAAGGTATATTTACAGGCGGCAAATACCTTGGGATACAGTGACCGTGAGCTTGTGGATCTTGCTGGCGAAATCAATTGGGTTTCACCCGTGTGCTTATCGGTAGTGGATACATTTGGAGCTATGTATGGAGAGGATCTTACCCATATTCTCTCTATTTTAGATGAGCATTTGGATAAACATATTAAGCTGGGCTTTCATTCCCATAACAACCAGCAGTTATCTTTTGCCCTGACGATGCAGTTCGTAGAATTTCTTTTACAGACAAACAGGAGCTGTATTGTAGATGCCAGCCTGTGCGGAATGGGACGGGGAGCAGGCAACGCAACAACGGAGCTGGTTGCAAATTTTTTGAACCGTAAATTTCAGGGGAATTATGACATGAATGTGATAATGGATGCCATTGATATGTACATGCAGCATTTTCAAGAGCATTATCAATGGGGATATTCCACGCCGTATTTTATTGCCGGCATGTATTGCACCCACGTGAATAATATTGCGTATTTGTCCCAGAACCACAGAACAAATGCAAGGGATATGCGTAATATCATAGAATCCTTATCTGCGGAGGAACGAAAAAAATATGACTATGATCTTCTGGAAGCAACTTATATTGATTACCAGAGCAAGATGATAAATGATGAGACGACGCTTCGTTTTTTAAAGGAACAGTTTAGGAATAGGGAAATTTTGCTGTTGCTGCCCGGTAAGTCCCTGATTGCGGAGCGGGAGAAAATCATTTCCTATATTTCCCGGGTGAATCCGGTTGTAATTGGTGTCAATGCGGTTTTTGCCGACTATTCGTATGACTATGTTTTTTTTAGTAACAAAATTCGGTATGATTACGCAAAGGAAATATATCCGGAAATCTTTTATAAATTTTCCAGAATCGTTGCTTCGAATATTAAGACAGATGCAGATGAAAATGAACTGTTGGTAAACTTTAACCTGCTGGTGAAAAGGGGATGGGATCACTTTGACAATGCGGGTATTATGTGCTTGCGGTTGCTGAATAAGCTGCATGTAAGCGGGGTGGCTCTGGCAGGGTTTGACGGTTTTGGCGATTCTTATGATGAAAATTATGCCGATGTTTCATTGCCGCCTATTAATCCCGGGAAAAAATGGGAAGAATTGAATGCGGAAATCAATGACATACTGTTGGATTTTGAGAGCGCCACCAAAGATTACATGAAAATTACATTTATTACAGATAGTAAATTTGTATTAGGAGCACAAAGATGATTAAAGTGTCGGATTACGTAATTAAGAGGTTAGAGGAAACAGGTACAAAGCATATGTTTATGCTGCCGGGCGGCGGTGCCATGCACTTGAACGATTCACTCGGAAACAGCAGGAAAATTCAATATATTTGCTGTCTCCACGAACAGGCTTGCGCGATTGCGGCTGAGGCATATGCAAGAGTGACGAATAAGATTGGACTGCTTATGGTGACTACAGGACCCGGCGGAACGAATGCGTTAACCGGGGTTGCCGGCGCCTATTTGGAATCCACGCCTGTCTTCGTCGTGTCGGGGCAGGTGAAGCGGGCTGATATGATCAACCGACAGGGCGTCAGACAGCAGGGGATGCAGGAATTGGACATTATTTCTGTGGTAAAGCCGATGACTAAGTATGCTGCCTTGGTAGACGATCCGCAAATGATACGCTATCATGTAGAGCGGGCTTTGTATGAAGCGACTCACGGCAGGAAAGGACCTGTATGGCTTGATATCCCGCTGGATGTACAGGCTTCCGTCATAGATGAGGACAGCTTGATTGGGTATACGCCGGTGCCGGAACCGCATAACACCCATTTGGAGGCGCAGGTACTGCGGGTTATAGATATTTTAAATCATTCTGACCGCCCTGTTCTTATGGCAGGAAACGGTATCCGTCTGTCTGATGGTATTCGTGAATTTGATGAACTGGTCAATTTGCTGCACATTCCGGTTCTCACCACGTGGAACGGCATTGACCTGATGGAAGAAACAAATCCGCTCTACTATGGCAGACCGGGCGGTCTCGGACACCGCTATGCCAACTTTATACAACAGAACGCCGATTTCTTTTTAAGTGTCGGAGCCCGACTGAACCTTCTTCAAACCGGATATAATTTTGACGGTTTTGCTAGAGAAGCTACTAAAATCATGGTAGATATAGACAGCGCGGAACTGCACAAGATCAATGTGCGACCCGATGTTCCCATCTGTGCGGATGCTAAGGAATTTATGGAGCTTATCATCAAACACAGGGACAAGCTGCAAAAAAAGGACAGGAGAAGATGGTTTTCCTACTGCGATCGCGTCAAAGAAAAATATCCGCTTGTGAAGCAGGAATACTGGGAGCAAAAAGATTTAGTCAATACGTACTGCCTGTTGGAAACTATCTCCGGGCATATGACCCCGGAAGATATCTATGTATCCGGCAGTTCCGGCAGTTGTATTGATATTTCGATGCAGACATTCAGAGTAAAGAAAGGACAGCGTGTATTTTCTACAAAAGGACTGGCTTCCATGGGATACGGGCTGCCTTCCGCCATAGGCGCCTGCCTTGCCGGAGGCGGCAGAAGAACGGTCGGGGTAAACGGCGATGGCGGATTTGTGATGAATATTCAGGAGCTTGAGACAATCGCAAGGCTGAACCTGCCCATTAAGCTCTTTGTACTGAGCAATAGGGGCTATGGGGCAATCAAAGCCACCCAGACAAATCTGTTTGGAGGTCATTTGGTGGCATGTGATGAAGGGTCGGGACTGTCTCTTCCTCCCATAGCCAGAATTGCGGAGGCTTACGGACTTAAGACGTGCGTTATTCAAAGCAACAGAGAATTGGATGATAAAGTGAAAGAGGTTTTGTCTTATGACGGACCAGTCATTTGTGAAGTGATGACGCCGATCGGGTTGACCGCCTTTCCGAAGCAGGTTTCCTATAAACGATCCGACGGACAGATGGAGTCGAAACCGCTTGAGTATATGAATCCCCCTATTTCAGAGGAAGAGATGGCGGAAAATATGCTGATCCCCTTATTCGAGGAAAAATAGCTAAATTTATCCGGGGGAGTATTGTAAATGGCAAATATATGAATTAAACTTTTAGGGGGATGCATGAAAAAAGTAATAATTACCGGAGCTACCGGTGCAATTGGCATTGCGTTGGTACAGCAGCTGATAGAGGAATCGGTTTATGTGACAGTGGTATGTCACCGCGGTTCCAACAGGACGAAGCGGATTCCGAAGTCGCATTACGTGGATGTGATAGAGTGTGACTTAGAAGAAATCCCCAAAATACAAGATATGGTTTCTGACCGTTATGACGTGATGTATCATTTGGCATGGGCGAATACTTTTGGCGAAGGGCGCAATGACATATACAGTCAGATGAGGAATATTCAATACACATTGGATGCCGTTGAGACGGCGGCGCATCTGGGATGCCGTAAATTCATCGGGACAGGGTCGCAGGCAGAGTACGGAAGGTATGAAGGGAAGCTGACCGGGTCTACAGCGACATTTCCGGAGAATGGGTACGGCATTGCAAAATTATGTGCGGGTCAGCTCAGCAGGATACGGTGCGGGCAGCTCGGAATGGAGCATGTATGGACGCGTATCTTAAGCGTGTACGGTCCTTGTGACGGGTCGGGGACTATGATCAGTTCCGTGATCAGCCAGATGCTGCAGGGGAAGAAAGCGTCCTGTACATTGGGGGAGCAGATGTGGGATTATCTGTATGCGGCGGATGCCGGCAGGGCGCTCTTCTTATTGGGGAAGTGTGGCATACACGGTAAGACATATTGCATTGGAAGCGGGAAGGCGAGACCGCTAAGAGAATATATAGAACTGATTCGCAGCCAGATAGATGAAAAGCTGGAGATCGGATTCGGGGAGATACCCTATAGTGAAAAGCAGGTTATGTATCTGTGCGCCGATATAGGCGAGCTCACAAAGGATACGGGGTTTGAACCACAGTATACTTTTGAGCAGGGTATTGCGGAGACAATTAATTGGTTAAAGAAAGAGACATGCATATGAAAAAAATCAGTATCTTGATTCCTTGCTATAACGAAGAAGAAAATGTTGTGCCGATGGGGGAAGCGATTGTTGATTTGTTTACGGGAGAGCTCAGCAATTACGATTATGAACTTGTCTTTATTGACAACGATTCCAAAGATCAGACGAGAACGCTCCTGCGCGGTCTTTGCGCGCAGAACAAACATATCAAAGCGATTTTTAATGCCAAGAACTTTGGACAGTTTAATTCGCCCTATTATGGGATGTTGCAGACAACCGGTGACTGCGTGATATCTATGGTGTGTGATTTTCAGGATCCGATTGAGTTGATTCCGCAGTATATCAGGGAATGGGAGAACGGTTATAAGATCGTGATCGGGATCAAGTCTAGCAGCAAGGAAAATAAGTTGGTATATGGACTGAGGAGTCTTTATTATAAATTTGTGAAGAAGTTTTCCGATGTAGAACAGATCGAGCATTTTACCGGCTCGGGACTATATGACCGGGATTTTGTTGAAGTTTTACGTAAGTTGGAGGATCCGACGCCTTTTTTGCGGGGAATAGTTGCGGAGCTTGGGTATAGGCGTAAGGAGATTCAGTACGAGCAGCCGAAGCGGAGAGCGGGAAAGACACATAATAATTTCTATACCTTGTATGACGCCGCTATGCTAAGCATCACTTCCTATACGAAAATCGGATTGAGGCTTTGCACTTTTTCCGGGATTCTGACAGGTGGAATCAGTTTTATAATCGGGATAGCCTATCTGATTATGAAGCTTGTCAGATGGAACTCTTTTCAAGCCGGTACGGCGCCTATTTTGATTGGCATGTTTATGCTGGGTGCCATTGAGCTTTTCTTTATTGGAATGATAGGGGAGTATATTCTGAGCATTAACCAGAGGGTTATGAAGCGACCGTTGGTAGTGGAGGAAGAACGACTCAATTTCGAGGTGCCTGATGAGAAAAGTCAGGATACCGAACAGGAGCAGGTAATATGAAAGCAGTTATCTTAGCCGGTGGGACAAGAAGTACGATCAGCAATGAACAGCAGGGTATTCCGAAACCGATGGTGGAGATCGGAGGGAAGCCCCTGCTTTGGCATATTATGAAAAGCTTTTCCGCCTATGGAATCAGTGAGTTTATTGTGTGCGGCGGCTATAAAGTGGATCTGATCAAAGAATATTTTATGGATTTCTACATTTATCAGTCTGACATTACTGTGGATCTGCAGAACAACACGGTACAGATCCATAAGAACCGTACTGAGGATTGGAAGGTGACGGTGGTTGACACCGGATTGTACAGCGCAACCGGTCTGCGCGTAGCGCGGATAGAAAATTACATAGAGAACAATACCTTTATCGTGACGAACGGAGACTGCCTTTCTGACATAAATATCAGGGATATGGTTGCCTATCACGAAAAGCGGGGAAAAAGGGCGACAATGGCGGTTGCCAGACCCACGGGGCGTAATGAGGCGCTTCAGATAGCGGATGATGGACATGTCGTAGGAAATAAAGACGCTGACAGGGAGAGCAGGGCGTGGACGAATGCCTGCATGTATGTCCTGAACGGAAATATATTCCGTATTTTAAACGGCAACTACAATCTTGAAGATCTTTTGACAGATAATCTGGCAGGAGACGGGCAGCTTATCACATATAAACATAATGGATTCTGGACGCCGGTGGAGACATACAGGGATAAGGTGAATATGGAAAATCTGTGGAATGCAGGTAGGGCACCGTGGCTCAGTACCCGGATGTGACGGGTACATAGACTTCAAACAAAATTGGTTTAAAGAAAGATACAGGAAGAGCGTATGAAAGTAGTCATTTTAGCCGGAGGCAAGGGAAGCCGTATCAGCGAAGAATCGGTATTAAAGCCAAAACCTATGGTGGAGATTGGGGACAAGCCGATTCTCTGGCATATTATGAAAATATATTCTTCCTACGGTTTTCACGATTTTATTATCTGCTGTGGTTATAAGGGGCATATGATCAAGGAATATTTTATCCACTACTACATGTATCAGTCAGATGCCACGTTCAGCCTGTTGGATAAATCGCGGGAGTATCACAATTCTACGGCGGAGCCGTGGCGGGTGACGTTAGCAAACACAGGGCTGGAGACGCTGACAGCGGGGCGGATTCTGCAGATTCGTGATTACATTGGAGAGGATGAGAGTTTCATGCTCACCTATGGGGACGGTGTGGCGGATATTGATATTCCTGCGCTGCTTACTTTTCATAAGTCGCACGGAAGAATTGCGACAATCACGACTACGCAGCCGGCAGGACGATTTGGCGCGATAAAGATCGATGAGAATGACATGATTGAAAGCTTCAAGGAGAAGGCGAGAAAGGACCAGTCATGGGTCAACGCAGGCTTTATGGTGTTGAACAGGGAAGTGTTTGATTATCTGGGCGACGGATCGGAGATGCTGGAAAAGGCGCCGTTTGAAAGACTGGCGGCGGAGCGCCAGATGGCGGCATACAGACATCCGGGTTTCTGGTCGCCCATGGATACCATACATGACAGAGGCTATTTGGAAGAATTGTGGAGTGAGGGTAAGGCACCGTGGAAAATCTGGTGACGAACGATATAAAACAGAGTATACGAATTTGTGTGATTCGTGGTATACTAATAGTGAAATTCGGTCTATATGGGGCGGGATGATTGATACCGCAAGTTGTTATGGCAGCGGGAGGATTGCGATGAGAGAGCAGAGCAGAGTGTTTGGCAACAACCTGCAATTGTACATGAAGAAAGCTGGTATAGGGGTGAATGAGTTTGCTAAAAAGCTTGGCTATTCCGAATATGAAGTACAGAAGATGATGGATGCAAGACTGATTCCTGATAACGGCGAGAAGGAAGAAATAGCAAAGATGCTGGGAGTTTCGGTAGAGACCCTGTACAAGAAGCTGGATGATAAATCTTATGAGCAGGCGGGGTGCTTGGAATGTAGAGGCAGATTTTCCACTGCCGCGCATAAGCGTGAGATTTTGGATTTGTTTGATGCTTATTGTGATGTGCAGGAAACTTTGCAGGAGGAAGGACTGAAGTCATCTGTTTAGGCAGATGACTTCTTTCGATGGGGCAAATGGCGGCTAAAATGAACAATAGTGATCTGATAGCGCAAATAATCAGGAATTGACACAGTCAGGAGAGATTCGTATCATTTGTTACAGTGATTACTTGATGGAGGAAGACAAAAAATCTTATGACAATTATTTTAGAGAAGCTTATGAGCGAATAAACTATTTTTCTTTTCCGGAAGGTGAAGATATTTATACATATGCGGATAGAGAGGAAAGCCTTGGCGAAATCCGATCACTTTACATGGCGAGAAAAATGGGTTATTTGTATTTTATGTCTGATGATGAAGATTCTAAAACACTGGCTAAGGCTTTTTTCTCCCGCAAGAGCGGAATTGTAGTAAAAACGCTCTATGAGGTGTTTGTACTGTGTAAAGAGAGAGAAACCGATCTCACATGGAAAGATATAAAAGTTACGGCTACGAATGCAATGAGGACAAAACAGCATCAATTGAATCAACTAAAAGAGCTGTATGTAAGTTAAGGAGATCATGTTTATATGAACGGTAAATCAGAACAGCAGGCAAGAGAAGAAATCTTAAGTTTGGTAAAGCAATATTGTGACACTTATCACAATAGAAAGGAGCCTTTTCAGGAAGGTCAGCGGATTCCGTATGCTTCCAGAGTCTATGACAGCGCGGAGATGGTTAATCTGGTGGACAGTGCGCTGGAATTTTGGCTGACGGCAGGGCGGTATACGGATGCGTTCGAGAAACAGATGGCGGAATATCTGGGCGTAAAATTCTGCTCGCTTGTAAATTCCGGATCTTCGGCAAATCTGCTCGCGTTTATGGCGCTGACTTCGCCGCTTCTGGGTGAACGGGCGATCGGGCGCGGGGACGAAGTGATTACGGTGGCGGCAGGATTTCCGACGACGGTAGCGCCAATGATTCAGTTTGGGGCTGTGCCGGTGTTCGTGGATGTGACGATTCCGCAGTACAATATAGATGTGACTAAGCTGGAAGAGGCGTTGTCCGGGAGAACAAAGGCGGTTATGATCGCGCATACGCTGGGGAATCCGTTTGATCTGAAGGCGGTCAGCGCATTTTGTAAGAAGCATAATCTTTGGCTGGTGGAGGATAACTGTGACGCCTTAGGATCCGAATACATGATAGATGGCGTTAAGAAACTGACGGGGACGATCGGGGACATCGGGACATCCAGTTTCTATCCGCCGCATCATATGACTATGGGAGAGGGCGGCGCGGTATATACGGATGATCCGCTTCTTCATAAGTGTATTCGCTCTTTTCGGGACTGGGGGCGCGACTGCGTGTGCCCGTCGGGACGGGATAATATGTGCGGACACCGTTTTGACAGACAGTATGGGGAGCTTCCGCTGGGGTATGATCATAAGTATGTGTACTCCCATTTTGGTTATAATCTGAAGGCGACGGATATGCAGGCGGCGGTCGGCTGTGCGCAGCTTCAGAAATTTCCTTCGTTTGTGGAGCGGAGGCGGCACAATTTTGACAGGTTGAAAGCGGCGCTGTTGGCTGACAGGACGGTGCGGATCGAGGATAAACTGATATTACCTGAACCATGTGAAAATTCCAATCCGAGCTGGTTCGGATTTTTGGTTACCTGTAAGGCGGGAGTAAACCGGAATAGGGTGGTACAGTATATGGAGGCTCATGGCATCCAGACTCGAATGTTGTTTGCGGGTAATCTGACAAAACATCCATGCTTTGATGAAATGAGAGCGGCGGGCGAGGGATACCGGATTGTGGGAGAGCTCACCAATACGGATCGCATTATGGAGGATACGTTCTGGATCGGGGTTTACCCGGGGATGACGGATGAAATGATTGATTATATGGCGAAGACTCTGACGGATGCGGCAGCACAGTGATGAGCGCGTAACAGGCGGAGGCATGTGGAAAGAGCAGGATTATGACAGATTTTGATTTCGGATTAGACTTTTATAAAGGAAAAAGGGTGCTCATCACAGGGCATACTGGTTTTAAGGGCACATGGATGTGCATGCTGCTTGTCCAGTTAGGCGCGCAGGTGACGGGGTATGCGCTTGAGCCGCCGACCGAGCCGAGCGTATATGCCCTGAGTGGAATTGGCAGCAGGATTCATTCTGTGACGGGGGACATCCGGGATTTGGAGCATCTGCGGCAGGTGTTTGATGAAGTGCAGCCGGAGATTGTCATCCATATGGCGGCACAGCCCATTGTCAGGGAATCTTATCGAAATCCCGTTTATACCTATGAGGTGAATGTCATGGGAACGGTTCATGTGCTGGAGTGTGTTCGCACGCATTCCTGCGTGCGATCTTTTGTGAATGTGACCACAGACAAGGTGTATCTGAATAAAGAATGGGAGTGGGGGTATCGGGAAAACGAGGAGTTAAACGGCTATGATCCCTATTCTAATTCCAAGTCCTGCTCTGAGCTTGTCACGAGCAGCTATCGAAATTCCTTCTTGAGTCAGGAACAGAACAGTGCGGAACAGGAAAAACGACCGGCGGCGGTTTCCACGGCAAGAGCTGGAAATGTGATCGGCGGCGGGGATTTTGCGTCGGATCGGATTATTCCCGACTGTGTGCGTGCCGTTTTGTCCGGACAGGAAATTGTCGTCAGGAACCCGTATTCCACCAGACCGTACCAGCATGTGCTGGAGCCGGTTGCGGTATATCTGATGCTGGCGGCGAGGCAGTGTGAAGAGCCCGAATATGCGGGCAGTTACAATGTAGGACCGGATGAGACGGACTGTTACACGACCGGGGAGATCGTAACGCTGTTTTGTGGGAAGTGGAATCAACAAACCGGGCAGCAGGCGGGCTGGCGGAATGAGCATGACGGTGGACCTCACGAAGCTAATTATTTAAAGCTGGATTGTGCGAAGCTGAAAAGTGTGTTTGGATGGAAGCCGGTCTGGAATGTGGAGCAGGCGATGGAGATGATCGTGGAGTGGACGATTGCTTATCGCGACAAAGGAGATATAGCGGGGCTGATGAACAGGCAGATCAGAGAGTTCCTGTGCGGCGGAAGAGTAGGTTAGAATGAGAGAAAAAAGAAAAAATGATAACAATTTCATAAAAAAAATGTGGGATTGGGTATGGCAGGAAAAAGCGTTTGCCGCCTTTCTTATCATAACGGTTTTTTTTATGTTGGTGAGTGTTGTCTGGGTATATCATGTGAAAGTTTTGAATGCGCCGAAGGTGTATTCTGACGGGTTTGGATATTTTGCGTATTTACCGGCGCTGCTTTATGGGGACTTCACCTTCGGGTTTATCGAAGCCGGGGGCTGGGAACACAGCTTGAAACTGGTACAGGCGTCGGGTGGTCTTGTCAACAAATATCCTGTGGGGGTTGCCATTATGGAAAGCCCGTTTTTCTTCGCAGCGCACCTGATTTCTCTTCTGCGGGACGCGCTGACGGGAAGCGTGACGGCAACCGGATATTCCAATTTATATCAGTACATGATACTTTTTGGCGGCGTATGTTATTGGGCGGCGGGAACGGTCCTGTTATACAGGCTGCTGAAGGGATATCTTGGCTTTTCGGGACGGGTGTCGCTGCTTTCGTGTATCGTGATTACTTATGGGACGAATCTGTTTCATTACGCTTCTTACGATGCTTGTTTTTCCCATGTCTATTCTTATTTTCTGTTTAATTTGTTCCTTTACTACCTGTGCTGGTATGAGGAGAGGGATAAAGAGGGAAAAAATAAGGTATGGCAGACCTGCGTTTTTGGCTTTCTGGCAGGGCTGATTTTTATGTGTCGCAATACCAATATTTTGTTTGTACTCACTTATGTGTTTTATGGAGTCAGGAACTGGGAAACGTTTAAGAACAGGGCGGCTGTCATTTTGAAACCGATCAGGGCTGTTCCGATTATCGTGACAGGTGTTGTGACGCTGTTTCCACAGCTTCTGTACTGGCACGCAGCTACGGGACATTGGTTTTTGTATTCCTATGGAGGGGAATCCTTTTACTGGCTTGCCCCGCAGCTGGGTAATTTTTTGTTCAGTGTGAGAAAAGGGTTGTTTTTCTGGAGCCCGGTTCTGCTTCTTTCCGTGATCGGTATGATCATCGCATTCAGGAGGAGGGAAAGGCTGTACACGGGATTGGTAGTATTTTTTTTGCTGATCGTTTATGTGTCCAGCACATGGTGGATGTGGTATTACGGAGGCTCTTTCGGACAGAGAGTTGTTGTTGATTTTATGGGGCTGTTTGCCGTTTTTATCGCCTGTGTGTTTGAGCGGGTAGAGGAACAGGGGAAAAGGCAAAGCCGTGGATATCGGCTGACTGCGGCAGGGGTTTACGGGTACTGCGGAATATGTATTGCGTGGAGTCTAACTTGTATGGCGGCATATTGGCACAGGGTGCTTCCGCCGGATGGGGCGGATTGGAATACAATCAGAGATATAGCGGGAATGGTGTGCCGCGGATGCCGGTAAAAATATTTGCTATGATTTTGGGTGGAAATATGATAAAGTGTTAGAAGTGAAGGACAACGTTAACCATATCAAACGCAAGGAGATGTGCCATAAAAATGAATGAGAAAGCAAATGCAAAGAAGTTGTCAATCATCATACCTTGTTACAATGAGGAAAATAACATTCAGACAATTGTAGAGAAAGTGCTGCAGTCACCGATACAGAATAAGGAAATTATTATTGTAGATGACTGCTCTACAGATAACAGCAGGCGGGTTCTGAGTGATACGGTTGAACCGCTTGTGAGCCGGGTTATTTACCATGAGAGGAACGGGGGTAAAGGGGCTGCGCTTCGCACCGGTTTTCAGGCGGCGACGGGAGACGTAGTGATTATTCAGGACGCGGATCTTGAATATGATCCGATGGAATATCCCCGGGTTGTCGAACCGATTTTTGCGGGGAAGGCAAGGGTGGTTTACGGTTCGAGATTCCTGAATCAGCGGCGTAAGGGCTATTTTGCAAACAGAATGGCGAATCTGGTGCTCACTAAGTTTTCCAACATCTTTACGCATCAGAAGCTTACGGATATGGAGACATGCTATAAAGCGTTCAAAAGAGAGATTATCCAGTCAGTTGATATTGAAGAAAACCGCTTTGGGTTTGAACCGGAAATTACGGCGAAAATTTCTAAAAAGCGTATAAGGATACATGAAGTGCCGATTTCCTATTATCCGAGGACAAACCAAGAGGGGAAAAAGATTGGATTTAAAGACGGACTGCGGGCGCTCTATGTGATCTGGAAGTATCGCTGATAATACGAAAGCGGAGACGGCAGGATTTCTAACAGAAAGGAAAAGGACAAAATGAAAAGGGTATTGGTAACGGGAGGCGCAGGATTTCTCGGATCTCATTTGTGTGACAGATTGATTGAAGAAGGAAATGATGTGATCTGTGCGGACAATCTCTTTACAGGGAGCAAGGATAATATCAGGCACCTCCTGTCCAATCCGTATTTTGAGTTTATCCGCCATGATATAACAGAGCCTCTTTATGTGGAGGTAGATCAGATCTATAATCTGGCATGTCCGGCAAGTCCGGTCCATTACCAGTATAATCCTATAAAGACAGCGAAGACGAGCATTCACGGGGCATTTAATATGTTGGGACTTGCCAAGCGCGTGAAGGCAAGGATACTTCAGGCGAGCACATCCGAGGTATACGGGGATCCGGAAGTGCATCCGCAGCCGGAGACTTATCGCGGATGTGTGAATCCGATAGGGCTTCGTTCCTGCTATGATGAGGGAAAACGAATGGCAGAAACCCTCTTTTTTGATTATTACCGCCAGCATAAAGTCGACATACGCGTGATCCGAATATTCAATACGTATGGTCCGCGGATGAATAAGAATGACGGACGGGTGGTTTCAAACTTTATAGTTCAGGCGCTTAAGGGGGAGAACATCACGATATACGGTGACGGAATGCAGACGAGGAGTTTCTGCTATGTGGATGATTTGATCGACGGCATGATACGGATGATGAACTGCGAAGATTTTATCGGTCCTGTGAACATCGGAAATCCGGGAGAGTTTACGATGCTGGAATTGGCGCAGAAGATTATAGAGATGACCGGGTCAAAGTCAGAATTGGTTTTTGAACCTCTGCCGAGTGACGATCCGACACAAAGACAGCCCGTGATTGATTTGGCGAAGGAAAAATTGGGATGGCGTCCTGTTATTGATTTGGAACAGGGGTTGGAAAGAACGATAGAATATTTTAGAAGGGTGATGTAGACTTCGATTGATGCTGGAGGAAAATGAAAACGATGTATCGGGTGGAAGATAAATACGGCTGTACGGATATGCAGCTTATCATGCTTCAGTCGCGTATGGAAGCTGTGCTAAAGCCGGATATCAATGAGGGCGGTCCGGAAGGGTACCGTATCACGAGCCTTTATTTTGATGATTTGACGGATTCCTGTCTGCGGGATACGGTGGACGGCGTAAATCGGAGGAACAAATACCGGATTCGGATTTATAACGACTCGCTGGATGTGATTAAACTGGAGGTAAAAACCAAGAGGGATAACCGCATTTTAAAGAGGTCCAAGACGATCACGAGAGAGCAGATGGAGAGCCTGATGCGGGGGGAATGCATTGAGGACAGCGCGTCTGCGGAAGATCCGGCGACTCTTTTCAATCTTGCGATCCGGACGCAGGGGCTTCGCCCGAAGGTGATTGTCGCCTATGAGCGAAAAGCCTATGTGTATGAACCGGGTAACGTGCGGATTACTTTTGATCGCAATGTGCGCGCGAGCAGCCAGACACAGATGTTTGGACAGCGGGATATCAGCTATGATTTTTTGCGGGAATATGATAAAGTGTTAGAAGTGAAGTACGATGAATTTGTACCGGGCTTTTTGCTGCAGCTTTTGGAAACGGGCAGTATGCGGCAGTCAGCGTATTCAAAGTACCAATTATGCCGGGAATGTGCGGCGTTATAAACAATACATTAAAGGAGAACGACCATGTCAATTAAGGATGTAATCAAAAACAGTGTATATGAAAGCCTGGGAGGCGGCACGAATCTTTCCGTGAAAGGCATTTTGCTGCTGCTGGTCATTGCGGCTCTTGTGGGACTGTATATTTTTGCGGTGTACAAGTTTTCCTCCAAGTCGGCTTTCTATTCCAAGGACTTGAATGTGACGCTTGCGGGTATGCCGATTATCGTGGCGGCGATTATGATTGCCATGCAGTCGAACCTGCTTGTTTCGCTCGGTATGGTGGGCGCGCTGTCCATCGTCCGTTTCCGTAACGCGGTAAAAAACCCGATGGATCTTCTGTATCTGTTCTGGTCGATCAGTGCGGGCATTATCGTGGGTGTCGGGTTATATATGCTCTCTTTTGTGCTTTGTATCGTAATGACGGTCCTTCTTCTGGCGCTGGATCTGGTGCCCAATGCGAAAGCGCCGGATCTGTTGGTGCTGCGGGCTGTGGCGACGGATATCGACTACGAGGATCTGGAAAAGCTTCTGAAGGGAAACTGCAAGTATCATAAGGAAAAATCCAGATGTATCAAAAACGGCGAGGCGGAACTGATCATTGAGATGAAGACGGCGCAGAAGGAAGAACTTTTGGAGTCGCTTTCCAAGATCAAATGTCTGACGCAGATTAACTGCATTTCCCATGACGGAGAGTGCAGAGTATAGGAGATAGATATGCTGCTTGCGGTGGTAGCGTTGTATGGCAATATTTATGTTTATAAAAAGAGAAAGAACATAGAGGACGCTTGCATCGGTACTTATATGGAGGCATGTTGTCTGTGGATGCTTTTTCTGTTCGCGGTTACGGAGGCGCTGTCAGTGGGACACGCCTTGCGTTTCCGCTTTCTTTTTGTGGTCTGGGGCGCGTTTGATGTGCTGCTCTTGTTTCTGCTTGCGATGCAGGCGAGGAAGATGGGGATTAAGGTGAAGTCTGCCTTGCAGAATGTGCGGGCAATGGGCAGACGTGGCTGGAAGGCAGTCAGAGAAGCGCCATACAATGTGATTCTTTTGATAATAGGTCTTGTGGTTCTTAGCTTGTCTTTGATTACAACACCGCACAACTGGGATTCTATGACTTACCATCTGCCAAGAATTGCCTACTGGGCGCAGAATCGTTCAGTGGCGCATTATGCGACAAATTGTATCAGGCAGGTTTCCAGCCCGGTGCTGGCGGAATTTGTAAATCTGCATGTCTATATTTTTTGCAGGGGGCATGATTGGCTTTTCAATCTCCTGCAGGGGATGTCGTATATCACCTGTGCAGTGATGGTGGGAGCGATCGCGGGGCGGCTTTCCTGTGGAAAAGTATGCCGCTTTCTGGCGATGCTTTTGTTTATGACTATGCCTATCGCTTATGCGGAGGCGCTGACGACGCAGGTGGATAATTTTGCGGCGGTTTGGTTGTTGTTCTTTGTTTACAGGCTGCTTGACTATGTGGATGTGAAAAAGCCGATGCGGTTTGAAAAAATTACGGTCTGCCGCGTAGGTACGATGGGGCTTTGTGTGGCATGGGGATATCTGGCGAAGCCTTCGGTCTGTGTGGGAATGGTGTTTTTCGCCGTGTGGCTGCTTATCGTGTGCATCAGAAGAAAGGACAGACTGCGGGATTTGGCAGGGATTTTTTTCAGTGCGCTGCCTTTTGTGGCATTGCCGTTAGCCCCGGAAATTCTGAGGAACTTTAGGAGCTTTGGCGCGTACGCCAGCCCCAGCGCCGGAGCTGCGCAGCTTGTGGGAACGCTGCAGCCCTCGTATCTTTTCGTCAATATGATTAAAAACCTGTCCTTTAACCTGCCTACGCGGTTTGTGAAGAACGGGCACGAAATTTTTACCGTATTCGCAGAGAAAGCCGCGGCATTTTTAGATGTGGAACTGAATGCAGCGTCCATTTCGGAAAATGGCAGGGCGTATATGCTCCATGAGGCGGGGAATTACGGCTACGATACAGCGGTGAATCCGATGGCGCTCTGGCTGTTTCTGTTCTGCGTCCTGTGGGCAGTTTTGGGTTTTGGAAGAAATAAATGGCAGGGATGCTGCCGGGGCTATTTTGCGGCGGCATCGGTTTCCTTTGCGGCTTTCTGCATGGTACTCCGCTGGGAACCGTATGTGAGCAGGTACATGGTTGGTTATCTGGCGCTTCTGTGCCCCATGACAGCCGCCGGGATTCAGATGGGAACAGGAGGAAAACGGGGAAGAATGTTCCGCCGGGGAATTGTCGGGATGATAAGTTTGTTGTGTGTTTTGGGGGCGGTAAGCCTTTCCGTGTATCATTTCGACGTCTGGAAAGGTCTGGCGCGTACCAGACCCTACGGTTATTTTGCGGCAAGATATGATGAGATGGCGGTCTATTTTCCGATGGCGGATCAGATAAAATCCAAGCAGTATGACGAAGTAGGGCTTCATCTGTTAAAGGCGGATGATTTTGAGTATCCCTTTTGGGAAATGCTGGACGGCTGTCGGCTGGAGCATGTTTTGGTAAATAATGGGACGGCGGTTTATGCGGACGAGAACTTCGTGCCGGACTGTATTATCTGGTTCGGGGGTCTGCCGGAGGAACCGGTGAAGATCGGTGACAAAATTTATAATAAAAGTACAGAATTTGGAAGTGGACAGTATTTATTGGAGAATTGACAAGTATTTACTTGTGTCAATTCTCTTTTTTATGTTATGATAGGGGTCAAAGCGGTAGACATAACATTGCAACCAAATAACAGGAGATGAGATATATGGCGTTTCATTTGATGGGACGGGGGAGAAACAGACGAAAAAAGAACTGCGGCAGAGCTTTTGCGCTGCTGCTTTGTCTCGCGCTCTGCGTGGAGAGTGCGCCGTTGACGGTTCTGGCGGAGCAGCCGGAGGTGGAGGCGACGGTTTTTGAGGAAGGGGAGTCGAACGGAAAAGGAGAACCCGAAGCGGGAGATGTGCCCGAGAATCCGGATGGGAGCGAAGAATCCGGCGATGGGGAGATACAGAATCCCGTAGAATCCGGCGATGGGGAGATACAGAATCCCGTAGAATCCGGGGAAGGAGAACCACAGAACCCGGGAGAAGAAAGCGAACCGCAGAATCCGGAAGAGAGTACGGAGACCGGAGAACCCGTAGAGGGCGAACCGCAGGAGCCCGGCGATGAGGAGATACAGAATCCGGGGGAGGAAACGCCAAGTGACAGCGGAACGGAAGAGGAGGAAACGGATCAGGTTTCCGGAAACGATGTGGATTCGGTTTCGGAGAACGATGTATCTTCCGTCTCAGAGAACGACCTGTCTTCCGTTTCTGAGAACAGTCTGGACGCAGAGCGGGAGGCGTTGATACGGCAGGCAAAGGAAGCCTTTGACGCATTGCTTTCAGAGAAACCGCTGATGGCGCTGCTCTATCACACGGATTCCTACGACGTCCGCAAAGAGGCGGATGCGGAGAGCGGGAAGGCGGCAGCGCTTGAGATTGGGCAGACATTATATATAAAGGGTGTGGAGATCACGGAGGATGACGTCTGGTATCAGGCGCAGTATCTTCTGGACGGCGCGGAAGGCACAGGGTATGTGCAGAGCTATTATCTCGCCTACTCCGACGAGGATTGGCTGGCGTGGGAGGAAGAATATCTGCTTCCGATTCTGGAATTGGGGGCGGAGACTTACGAAAATACGGCTTATGGAATGCGAACCTATTCCATGATGACTTATGCGGTGGACACTTCGGATATCAGCGCCTTTCCGGGGTCTTATCAGGCTGAGTTGAGAAAGCTGAAAGACGCCCATCCGAATTGGATCTTTGTGCCGATGAAGACAGGGCTGGATTTTAATGCATCTGTATCTGCGGAGATGGGGGACAAGAGTCTGATTCAGGCAACGAACGCAAACGTGGAAAAAGGCTGGGTCGGCAAGCCTTGTCCCACTGAGAGCGGCTGGAATTATGCGACGCAGCCGGCGGTGGCATACCACATGGACCCGCGTAATTTTCTGACGGAAACTTATGTTTTCCAGTTTGAGCAGTTGACGTTTAACGCGTCCTATCACACGGAATCTGCGGTGCAGACTTTCTTAAACGGCACTTTTATGAAGGGGAAACTTCCGGATGATTCGGCGGGGCGCACCTATGCAAAGGCTTTCTTTGAGATAGGAAAGGGCAGGAAGTTAAGCCCGATCCACCTTGCATCCCGTGTCTATCAGGAGCAGGGACAGGGAACGTCAGGGCTGATCTCCGGCACCTATCCGGGTTACGAAGGGTATTATAACTTTTTCAATGTGGGCGTGAACGGTTCTTCCACGACGGAGAAGATTGTGAAAGGTTTAACATACGCAAAGAATAAGGGCTGGAATACTCGTTATAAGTCTCTGGAAGGCGGCGCGGGCACAATCGGAAACAATTACATTTTAAAAGGGCAGGACACGATTTATCTGGAAAAGTTTAATGTGAATAAGAACAGTTCCTATGGCGTGTATAACCATCAGTATATGCAGAATATTCAGGCGCCCAGAAGTGAGTCATCCACCACGAAAAAAATGTACACGAATGCGGGTTCCCTGAATAATGCTTTTGTATTCAAGATTCCCGTTTTCGATAATATGCCGAACGATACCTACTATCCGGTGTTGAAACTGGACAAGACGAGCATTTCCCTGAACAAAGTTTACGGCGCGGAAAATCCCGCGGTACAACAGCTTAAATTCTACGTGGACGATGTGGAATCCGATCCGGCGGAGGCGGTGTGGACGAGCAGCGATCCGAAAGTGGCGACGGTACAGAACGGGCTGGTTAGGGCGGAAGAACCGGGCGAGGCGGTTATCAAGGCATCCTATAAGCAAGTGGAGGTTTCCTGTAAAGTTACGGTGAAAACGCCGCTGCAGAATATTGAGCTGGATAAGGATACAGTCACCCTGCGCAGACCCGACACGGTGGTGGAGGATACGAAAAATTTGAGCGCGCAGGAAAAGGCGGAGAATATTTCCGAGACAACTCTTCAGGTGAGTTTTGATCCGGCGAATACCACATCGGACAAAACGATTGTGTGGACATCTGCCAATCAGAAGATAGCAACGGTCAAGGCGGATCCCGCAGATTCTTCCAGAGCGGTAGTCACCGCTGTCGGGACGGGTGAAGTGAAGATTACGGCGAAGGCGTCAAAGGCAGGGAGCAAGACCGCCGTCTGTGTGGTCAAGGTCATTGCGCCCATTTACAAGCTGGAATTGTCGGATCCCGGCGCGGCGGAGGGGGCAGAAAAGACAGAGCTGTTTAAGGGACAGAGCGTCAGCCTAGACGCGGAATACTGGCCCAAGGACACCACCTCGGACAATGTCATTACATGGACCAGCTCCAACGATAAAGTTGCGACGGTGAAAAATGGCAGGGTGACGGCGCAGGGAGCGGGAACGGCGAAGATTACGGCAGCAGTGCCGGGATATACGGCGTCTTACGATGTGGCGGTGAAGGTTTGCAATGTCACCTTCCACACGGAGACCGGGGCGGTGGGACAGAGCCTGTCCTTAGGCTATGGTGAAAGTGTGGGCGAGGAGCGGATGCCGAAGGCAAAACAGCTTGCAGGGAAGATTTTCCGGGGCTGGTATACCGAAGCCGACGGGCAGGGAAGCGTGTTTACAGCGGAACAGTCTGTCTATGCGGCGCAGACCCATGTTTATCCCCATTATCAGGCGATTGGAACGGAAAAGGGTTTCTATGTAGTACCCGTTGGCAGCCAGACTTACACGGGCGGCGTGATCAAACCGAAAGTGCGGGTGTTTGACAGTACGGTTATGCCCGACGGCAGCCTGCTCGCCCCGGGCGCGTCGGAGGTGCTGGAGCTTGTGGAGGACAGGGACTACACACTGTCATACAAGAACAACAAGAACGTGAATGCGGAGGGCAAAGCGCGCCCGACCATTACAGTGAAAGGTAAGGGTAATTACACGGGGACGGAGTATGTCTATTTTGATATTGTGCCGAAAGCGTTGACGGATCACGATATAACAGCGGACGACGTCACTGTGGCTTACAGTGGAAGAGCTGTCAAATCTTCACCTGCCGTCTATCGGGACGGGAAAAAACTTGCAGTGAACAGGGATTATACGCTGCGCTATCCGTGGACCGGGGCGGGGGCTTACACGAAGGCAGGCACTTATCCGATCGTGATTTTGGGCAAGGGCGGCTATACGGGGCAGATTACCATCTATGAGAAGATCACCTCGGACGTGCTTCTCAGTAAGGTCAGTGTGGCGAAGATTCCGAACCAGACATACAGCAATGAGCAGATGCGGGAAGAGGGGGGCATCAGACCGGCGGCGCTGACGGTGACTTATAAAAAGCAGCCGCTTGTGGAGAACGAACACTATACGCTGGCCTACAGCAATGATCAGGCGATCGGCAAGGCGACGGTTACGATGACGGCAGTGGAAGGCAGCGGATATGCCGGGAGTAAGAGCGTGACTTATCAGATTGTCGGGACTTCTATCGCGAAAGCAAAAGTGGAAGGACTGGAAAATAAGGAATATGTGGCAATCGATAAGGAATGGGAGGCAGAGGATGTACGATATGAGGCGGCATATCAGAAAATGCTGCAGACGCCCGGCGTGTACACGCTGACTCTGAATGACGTTGTCCTTACGGAGAGCCGGGATGGCGGTAAGACCGGTGATTATGTGGTGTCCTATGCGGGCGCGGCGAAAAAAGGTGCAGTGAAGGCGGGAACGGCGAGTATTATATTTAAGGGCGTCAACGAGTACAGCGGGCAGATTAAGAAAAGCTATAAAATTCTGCCCTGCGAGATTGACGAGGGCAGGACGGGAAGTGATTTTACGCTTTCCTACTATACGCAGGATGAACTGCCGGAGGACGAGGAGCCGCTGAAAAACCTGAACGGAATCACAACGCCTTATGTGAAGGGCGGTAGTAAGCCCGTGATTCTTCTGGAATATCAGGGGACGCCGCTGGAGCTGAACAAGGATTATCGGATCAGCTACAAAAATAACAACGCCCTAACCACGCCGGAAATGGAGGAGAACAAGCTGCCGGCATGGACCATTACGGGTAAAGGGAGCTTTAAAGGGAAATTGACAGGAACCTTTACGATTACGGACGGACGGTTTGATGGCAGGATTGGCGCTCAAGAGAACGGCAAACCGAAGATTGCTATGACCCTGAAAGATGTGGTCTATCGCGAGAAGAAGGGCGCTTATAAGACAAAGGCGACGCTTAAGGACGTAAGCGGCTCTGCGCTGGCGGCGGGCAGGGATTATGACAAAAATCTGCAGTATACCTACGAAAGTGATACAAAAATATTGGTTTTGGAAGATAAAATACTGGTTGAGGATGAGCGGAAGAAGGGAGAGCTTGTGGAAGAAGCGGATATCCCGCCCGCAGGTACAGCAATTCGCGTGACTGCGCGGGGACTTGGCGCTTACGCCGGGTCGGGAGAGCAGCCGCCGGAAATCTCTGCGGTTTACCGTATCGTTGCGGCGGATTTATCCAAGGCGAAGGTGAAAGTGGCGGCGAAGGGCTATCAGGACGGCAGACCGGTCACTTTGAAGGCGGAGGACCTGACCATAACGATGAGCGGCGTAGAGGAACCTCTTGTCTTAGGCGAGGATTATATCATAAAGGAAGAAACTTATGTAAACCACGCAAAGAAAGGCAAAGCGAAGGTCACCCTGCAGGGAATCGGAAATTATGGCGGGGAAAAGAGCATCACTTATACCATAGGAGCGAAGGAGCTGTTGTGGTGGTTAGGGTGAAAAGAACTGGGTCACAGAGTAAAATCTGTGGCTTTGTTCTTTTGAATATGTGAAATGAGATTGAGAAACTTAAATATTTAACAAAATTAGTGAAATATTTTGCGATATAACTTAAATAAAATTCAAAAACTTAAATTTATAGAGAGAAAGTGAAAAATTAGTGAAATTCATTGAATAAATTTGACAAAAAAGCATGTGAGCCCTTGATTGACACGGGGATGATTCATATGACAATGCTGGAGAAGCCAAAAAGCTCGAAGCAGAGGTATTATAGCGTATATGCTTAAGAAATTCTTAAAAACACAAGATATAGTGGATTTCCCTCTTGCATAATACAATTACAGATGTTATAATCAAAACCATCATAGGGTGACATAATAAAATATTATGCAACTCACTGTGCAGATGACAACATGGAAACGTGGAAAAACACGGCAGAAACAACTGATGTACGCATGGGGAAAAGGTGGTAAGCAATGAGAAAGAGAAGAGTATTGGCATTATTATTGGCGCTTAGTCTTGTGGTGAGCGGAAACGGCATGACGGTTCTTGCGGCGGAGCAGGGAGCGGACATGCCCGTTTTAGCGTCTCAGGAAGACACACAGGAGAATGACGATAAATCAGAAGAAAGCGGGGATACTTCAGGCAATACGGAAGACGCATCGAAGGACGGCGATACATCCGGGGAGGAAAAACAGCCTTCCACCGGGGAAACACCTTCAGAGGGAACTGAAAATCCGGAAAATCCCGGCGAAAGCGAGCCCTCTGCGCCGAAGGAAGACGACGCGGAACAGGGCGGCGATCAGATCGGCAGTGAGGACGACGGGCAAAGCGGGGACCAGACCGGCAGCGAGGATGACGGGCAAAGCGGGGATCAGATCGACACAGAGGGCGGGGACGGAAAGCAGGATGAGGAGCCCGGCGCTGAGCAGGATCCCGTTGCGGATGCGCAGGAACCTACGGTTTCCGAAAATGACGTGGATGAGACAGAAGAGCCTGAGGAGGAGCTTGTAGAGAAGACTGCCGAAGTCAGGATGATGTCGTTTACGGATGATACGGGATTGCGGATCGCCTACGATGCGAATGCGGTGGAGAAGTATGCCTATACGGTTGAGAACGGTGTGCTCACGGGAGTGAAAGATGCGGAAACCGGAGAGGCTGTAACTTTTACCGGCAATATAGTTTTGAAACAGCCGGAAAGTGGAGAACAGTACACATCGGTTGCGGCGGAATTGTTTCAGGCGAACACGAATATCGCCTATGTGAAGCTTCCTGACGGCGTGACGAGTATTGCAGACAATACCTTTAAAGGATGCAGCGCGTTGAAGGGGGCATATCTTCCGTCCACGGTTGTGTCGATTGGTGCAGGCGCATTTGAAAACTGTACGTCAATGACGCAGATTGCTGTGCCGAAAGCGGTAACCGCCATTGGGAATAGTGCGTTCAAAGGGGATGCCAGACTGTATATGGTATACATGAAGGACGTGGATTACAGCGCACTTGCGTCTATCGGGGACAGTGCGTTTGAAGGCTGTTTGGCGTTGGCAGAGTTTTGCTCGGATACGGAGTTTTTCTTTCCGGCGAGCATGACTTCCATTGGTCAGGCTGCTTTTAAAGGTTGTAAGAGTATTAAAAAGATTAACTTAGATACAGCGCAGATAGCGACAATCGGGGAAAGTGCGTTTGAGGAGTGCACCGGTCTGACGGATGCGGCGATGAGCAGAAAGGCAGCGCTAATACCGAACATGGCATTTAAGGGATGCACCAAGCTTGAAAATGTAATATTTAGCAGTCGGGGTGATGTAGAGATTGGGGAGAGTGCGTTTGAGGGATGCTATGGACTGAGAAAGGTAGAGCTGCCCAGTACAGTTAAAAAAGTTTCCAGCTACGCGTTTGCGGGATGCAGAAATCTGACCAGTGTGACAGTTAAATATTCGGCGATTGCTCTTGGGACGGCGCCTTTTCCGGCTGGAGCGACGAACGATTGTCTGGTTTTTGTCGGAGAAAGATTTTATGACAAGTCTGAACAGGACTGGACGGCGATATATGCATATTATATGGGGCTGAGTTCGGAGAAAGTGGCGTTTGTCGATATCGATGGGAGTGCGGAGAACAACAAGCAATTTTATAAATATAAAGTCGCAGACAGCGAGGGCGTTATACAGCCGGACGGAGAAGTGCCGGGAGGACAGATTTGGGTATGTAAAGAGGGGAAAAATAAATTTGAGGAAAATATAAATAAAGAAAATGGGGGAAAGGGGGTTCCGAGTGACGGCTCGACGCTTTATATTTGTTATAAGGCGCAGGACGGCTATAGCTTGGTACCCGATTCTGTAAAGTCAAACGGGGAAACACTGCAAAAAGATAAAGGTAGCTATGTTTTGACAATGCCTTTTGGCGGAACGGTGATTACTGCCGAATTTCGCAAAACCGATTTTGCGGATAGAGTGGAGGGAACGACAGACAGCGATATCACGATAGAATTTTCTAACGGAGAACCCATACAGCCGGATGGCGTAGAACTTAAAATCGGTCAGACGACGAGAATGTTTTTGCTTGATAAGAGCGGCAAGCCGATTTCCTCTTCCCAGATTCAGAAGATTGTTTCGGATAAGGAATCTGTAGCAAAGGTTTCAGGTACAGGAGTGATTACGGCAGTGGGAAAAGGCACCGCCAAGATTGAGGTGACCTTGCTCAGCGAAGCCGGTAATAAGTTCCTCGTTCGCAGAACGATCAGGGTAGTGGAAGCGGAGATAGCGTCCATTCGAATAGGAGCGTCGAATTATGTTTCAAGTATCAAAATTACAGGCGATAAGGACGGCATTCAGACGGCGGCTGTAGAAAAGAATTACGTGCGGGAGCGTGGTTTGCAGATTACATTGAAAGCCAATGCCTATACGGCGGAGAAGGAAGGGATAGCCAGAGAACTGACATGGAAGAGCAGCGATACGAGTGTCGCCAAACTTGAGAAAGACAAGACGACAAGTGTGGATTCCCGTAATCTGGTTACGATTCCGAAAGGATGTGAAGGCGAAGCGACCATAACGGTGAGCGCAAAGGTCAGCAATACGAAGACGGTTACGCAGAAGTTTGTGATCAGCGTACGAAATTCAAATGTGAGACTGGCGTCTTCTTCTATCACCGTAAACCCGAATATGAAAGAATGCGGCGAGCTGGAGGTGCTCTCATCATATGGTGCGGATCTGCCTTCAAAGGTACCTGAAATTATTGAAAAAAGAGGAGATAGTTGGGTAGGTAACAGCAATTTCCGATTGCAGGCAAAGCCTCAGGGAAATGTGGACGATGGGGCGCGCCGCTATGGTATTATCTTGGCAGATGAAGACTTGAAGGACGGGAAATATAATGTTTACGTCTGCTTTAATAATGAGGACAGAGATAATTCTCTCCCCCTGACCATCACAGTGAAGCGTTCGGTTCCCAATCCTACGGTTAAGTTTAACACGAACAAGGTCAAATTTAACCTTTTCTACAAAAACGGCGGGACAGATAAAGACGGTAATCCAATCGCCGTTAAGACGGAAGTGACGAAGCTCGGCAATACAAAGATCAGCAAATTTGAACTGTGCGCTTTATCTGACGATAAGGCGGACGATCGATTGTTCCTTGAAAATTTTGAAATTGTAGAGAATGCCGAAGAACGCGCAAAAGGTATTGTTACAATTAAGAGAAAATCCGGAAACTTACAGTATACGGAAAAAAATCCCAGACCGGTAGTGGCGGGATACCTTAAGATTTACTATGAGGGATATCGTGACGATGCGGCAAAAAAAGTCAAAGTGACTATGCCGACGGTGACGACAGCGCCGTCCTATGTGCTTGACAGAACGTCGGTGACTTACAGGACTACGGCGCCTGAGCAGCACGAGGAACTGACGCTGTTAGACAAGAAAACCAAACAACCGGTAAGCTTTAACGAGAATGTCACAGCGCGCGTTGAATCAGATAAGTCCATAGTTAGAGGGCAGGGTGAACTGAAGGAAAGCAAGGTCCGGTTTAACGTTGTTCCATATGAGAAAGACAAGATAAAGATTTTCCTGTGTAATCCTACCGAGTGGGATAGGGATAAGAATGGCGAGGACAGGACGCTCTCTTATACTTTCAGTGTAAATGTTACAGATAAAGAGCCGACTGTTAAGACGAATCAAACGGTTACCCTTAATTTAAACTATCCGGAAGTGGAGGGAGCCTTTGAGTTGGTGTCCAGCCAGAAAGATACGGTCTTGGCGGGAAGTCAGAATTTTACATATAATCAAAACGCGAGAAATGCGGATCAGTATAAAAAGCTGGATGTCACTTATCAGAACGGCAAGGGTACGGTAAAAATCAAGAATAAAAATATTGAGAAGGGTACCTATACATGGACCTGTAATGCGCAGGAGAACAGCGGCGCTTCGATTCAGAAGGCGACCAAGCTGACGGTTAAGGTAGTGGATACGGCGCCTGTCGTTAAGCTGGGGAAGGGATCTCTTGTACTGAATCTTGCGGCAGGGACAAGAACGGAAACGGGCGCTGTTACATATCAGGAGACGGCGGAGATACCTCTTAAGATTACCGGTAAACCGGAAGGCTACAGGCTGGATACGAATGTCAACACAGGCGCAGACAGTACGAAGATTGTATGTAAAACAAATTATGAGAATGGCGCGGAGAATAAATTCAACTGGACATTGGAGGATGTCAAGACGGTAGACGGGAAGGTGGTAGACGGAAAACTGTCGGTTTCCATTAAGGATGCGCCGGTTAAGAAAACATACGCCTTTGAGATGCAGGCGAGATATGTTCAGCAGGATGCAGGAGACGGCACGCCTAATGTAGTGTGGACGAAACCGCTTAAATTTAATGTGAAGGTGGACAACAATTCCTCTATTTCGGTAGCGCTTTCTGCTAAGGGGAAACTGAATCTGGTGGACAGGGAAGGCGAGTATACGAATAAAAATTCACTTATTTATACACCCACGCTTAATAATGTCAGGGGAAAAATTACAGGGGTGTGGATATATGACGCGGAAACGAACGCAGAAAGTATATATTTTGACAGCTTTCTGAATCCGGAGGACGGAAAAATCTATGTGACGCCTAAGAAGACATTGTCAAGAAACGATAATATCGGAGATGACAGCGTTTCCGATAATAATGTCGGAGACGGCAGCGTTTCCGATAATAATGTCGGAGACGGCAGCGTTTCCGGTAATAATGTCGCGGATGGCAGTCAAACAATAAAACAGAATGCTGCGGGAAATGAATACCAATATGCAAAACTGGAAAATAATAAGCAGTACCGTGTTAAGATGGAAGTGAAGGTGGATGGGTATACGGGCACCAGAGGCACACATGGGGGTATTGTTTCCAATACAATCAATATTAAGACGGCGCAGACGCTCCCGAAAGTGACGACAGACAAGTCAACATTAGACGTATATTTGTCCAACAAGCAGTATAATGCGACTTTCACGGTGACACCACAGGCGGGAGCTGCCGGGATAGTTGAGGAGATCGGATTCCGTGACGATGATGAGGTGCCGAGGGATGCTTTTGAGATTCAGTACGTGAAACAGAGTGATGGCTCTCTTAAGGTGATTGTTCATCTGAAAGAGGCGGTTGCCTATAAGTGCGGTTCCGTTAATAAAGTCAAGATGTATGTGAAGTTTAAAGGACAGGGTACGAATACTGACGGTACACAGATTCCCATGAGTATAAGAATCAACAAGTAACACCGGGCGGCGGTCGGTTTTCGACCGCCGTGCTATTCCCCGAAGATCAGGGTTGAGGAGGGGGTGAAGAGACTATGAAGAGAAGAAGTGCGGCGGCGCTGCTGCTGACATTGGGGTTGACTGTCGGCGGAAACGGAACGGTAGTTTTTGCGGCGGAAACACCGGTGGAAACACAGCCTGCAGAGATACAGCAGGAAACAGAAAAAGAAGAGAAACCGGACGCCGGGGCGGATGAGAGCCGGATTGTCAGCTTTACGGACTATACAGGCATGAAAGTGACCTACGACGCGAATGTCTCCCACCATTATGTGTATGAGGTGGAGGACGCCGTGCTGACGGGCGTCAAATACAGGACGACGGATGCGGACGGCGGGGAGACGCTGGAGGCGGTTTCTTTCGAGGGCAACGTGGAGCTGAAGCAGCCGGAGGAAGGCGAAAAGTATACATCTGTTGCGGCGGATGTTTTTGGCGGCAATCCGCTTGTCACGTATGTAAAACTGCCTGCCGGGGTGACTGCTGTTGCGGAAAATGGCTTTAAGGACTGCACGGGTCTAAAGAGCGTTTACCTGCCTTCTACGGTGGAAGAGATAGGCGCGGGTGCATTTGAGGGCTGTACGGCGATGACACAGCTCTCCCTGCCGAAGTCGGTAACGGTTATCGGTGAGCGCGCCTTTAAAGGGGACAAAGCACTGCAGACGGTACAGTTCAGAGACACGGCGGACATGGGACAGCTTTCTGTCGGCGCTCATGCTTTTGAGGGATGTGCGGAATTAGAAGAAATCAATGTCGAGACAAAGAACGGCGGTTGACAACGACCGCTGTTTTTTTGTTGTAGAAAACCCGATTTTATGTTATATTGCAACTGTGACGAGACAATATACTGTTTATAGACCGACAGATAGGATTTGTCTGAAAGGAGACTATCAGGATGCATAAAAAGATTTGGGGCGTTACTCTGGCTGTCTGCATGTGTGTGACCATGGTGCCGAATACGGTAATGGCGGCAAAGGTGGAAGGCAATTCACTGTATATTCGGGAAGCGGCGTCGGAGACGTATGCAGCGGACGGCGTTTCGGATATGGAGGGCAGCGGCACGGAGACGGCGCCGTATCGGATTGGAAACGCGGAACAATTGCGCACCTTTGCCGATATGGTAAACGGCGTCGGAGGCGCGCCTAACACGGGCTTATGCGCGGTTTTGACACGGAACGTTGATCTGTCCGGTGTGTGCGGCGCGGACAGCGGTTCGTGGTCGCCGATAGGAACGAATGCCAATCCGTATACAGGCATTTTTGACGGCGCAGGCTTTGCGGTAAGCGGCTTGTATTATCATAAACCCAATTCTTCTTATGCGGGTCTGTTTGGCAGTAACGCAGGCACAATCAGAAATCTGGGAATAGCGGGTACGGACATTTCGGCGGGCAATTATACAGGCGGCGTGTGCGGCGTCAACGCGGGAATTGTCACGCGCTGTTATAATGCCGGAGCAGTGGGCGGCGGAAAGTATGTGGGCGGGATATGCGGCTACAACAAAAACGAAGTTTTCGACTGTTACAATATGGGAACGGTAAACGGCAGCGGCACGAGTGTAGGCGGTGTGTGCGGCTATAATAAGAAGCAGGTTTCCTGCTGTTATAATACGGGAGAAGTCAGCGGAAAGAATTATGTGGGGAGTATCTGCGGATATAATCATTCCAAAAGCACTTTCTCAAATTGCTATTATCTGATTACGGGCACGGAGAAAGGGAATTATGGCGCAGCGATGACGCAGCAGCAGTTTGCGTCGGGTGAGGTATGCTGGCTTTTGAACGGGGGGAAGAGCGAGAATATTGTCTGGCATCAGACTTGTGGCGCCGGATTCCCGTCTTTTGGCGGGAAAACGGTGTATCAGATGCAGACATATAAAGACAACGGCAATACAAAAGAGGCTGTCTTCGCGTATACCAATGACAAAAACAGGATCGCAGCGCCGATACAGACGCCTTCGGCGGCGGAACGGACGGAGGCGTCTTCCGATGACAACAATGACGGGCATGTTTATCAGGAACCGGAGTGGAAGTGGAAAGAGTACAAATCTGCCAAGGCTGTTTTTACCTGCCTGGACTGCGGGGAGGAACTGACGCTGGAGGCGTCGATCTCAAAAAAGACGACGGAGGCTACCTGCGTCGCGGAGGGAGAAACGGTTTACACGGCTTCCGTGGAGAGGGGTGAAGCCGTCTATAAAGATAAGAAAAAAGTGAAGTTAAAAAAACTTGGTCATAAGACGCTTGAACATAAAATGCCGGAGCCCGCAACCTGTGAGAAGACGGGCATAAATGTGGAATGCTGGATGTGTCCGGCGTGCAAGAAATATTTTGATGAACAGGGGACGACAGAGCTTCCGAAATCAGAGGTAGTGATTCCGGTGACGAAGCATGCATACAGCCTGACGAATTGGAAGTGGGCGCCTGATTGCAAGTCGGCTACAGCAGTGTTTGCCTGTCAAGTCTGTGAGCAGACTCACTCTGAGAAAACGAAACAAATTACAATAATAAAGGAGACTCCGGGCACAGATTGCAGTCAGCCTGGGAAGATTACTTATCAGGCAGAAGTGACTTTTGAAGGCATGGTTTATTCTGACACAAAAGAAGAGGAGACGGCGGAGAGCCATACGCTGACGGCTGTTCCCGCGAAAGCAGCGACCTGCGAGGATTCCGGGAATGAGGCATATTGGAAGTGCAGCGTATGTCATAAGATGTTCAGTGACGCGGCAGAAACAAAACAGCTTACAGGTATTCCGGTTATCGTTGCGGTAGGTCATAAGCCTGTATATGATATACAAGGTGCTTTTTATAAATGTACTGTATGCGGAAAGAGGGTTCAGGTTACAGTACTGCCGGACGGAACGACGACGATCAATGATGTGCAGGATGAGCCGTCTTTGCAGGCGGAACCGGAAGAGGCGGAGGAAGCCGCCGAGCCGGATTCAGAACCGGAGGGAATACAGGAAGACGCCGGAGCACAGCCTGAGCCGGAGGGAATACAGGAAGACACTGGGGCACAGCCGGAACCGGAGGGAACAGAGGAAAATGCCGGGGCACAGCCGGAACCGGAGGGAATACAGGAAGACGCCGGGGCACAGCCGGAACCGGAGGGAATACAGGAAGACGCCGGGGCACAGCCGGATCCGGAAGAAATACCGGCAAATCGTGACGGTATCATAGAAGCGCCGGAACATACAGAGCGTTACGACATTGTTTATCCCGAGGGAGAAATGCCGGAAACTGACTCTGTGACAGAGGGCGCGTGGGAGGAAACCGCAGTTAGACTGCCCGCAAAAGCTTCCGAAAATGGTGCGGCACAGACGGTACAAGAAGAGCGGGGCGGTTCTTTGTGGGTTCCCGTGGCGGTACTGGCAGTGCTTGTGGGCGCTGTGCTTATATTCGTTTTGCGAAGAGAAGAGAATTGACGCGGGGGCTTCTTCTAATCCTCCGAAAACTTTGTTATAATGGGAAAAGATGGAAACGGAGGACTAGGGCTCGAAGATGATAAATAATACGAAGCAAGATCATATATTTTACCGGATTGTCAACGGCATAATTCGGCTGCTGCTTGCGGGAGCGGTGTTTCTCCTGTTCCTGCACAGCATTTTCAGCACAAGCTTTGTGGGCAGGTTGTTTCTGGAAGACGGAAGCGAGCAGGAGAGAACTCTGAATATAGCCGACAGTCCGCTGCGCCATCTTTTGGCTTTTCTTCTTTTGACGGCGGCAATGCTTGCGGGACGGAAACTGTGGAATATTTTTGGTACGCGGAACAAGGAATATGCAGGTGCGCGCGGTGGAAAAAGCGTGGAAGCCCGGGGGACGATAGTATTCTGGGGGCTGACTCTTCTTACGCTGATTCTTGCCGCTTCTTATGTGTGCCTGACACAGTTTTATCCGGGTTCCGATCCGGCGAAAGTGTACGGGATAGCCATGCAGTGGCGGCAGGGGGACTTTTCTTCCTTTGGGGAAGATGCCTATCTGTTCCGCTACCCGTTCCAGTCGGGGATCGTCCTGTTTTTTTATCTGCTCAGTTTCCTTTTCGGGGAAGGAAACTTTGTGGGAATCCAGCTGTTGTATGCAGTTTTTCTGGCGGTGATTTACGGTCTGCTGGTGAAGCTTTCCGGGCTTTTTGGCGTGGCTGCCGGAGAGGGAACGGAAGGGTTTGAAAAGAGGAGGACGGGATTGCAGACGGCGGTGTATCTGGGGCTTTTGGTCTGGGTGCCGCTCGCCTTTTATGTGACATATCTGTATGGTATTCTGCCGGGCATGGCGCTGTCTCTGGGCGCGGTTTATTTTGCGCAGCGGTATCTGGCGCATAGGCGTCTGCGCTATGTGGCGGCGGCGTCTCTCTGTATGGGACTTGCCACAGTCATAAAGATGAACTGTCTGATTTATCTCATCGCGATCGCCTGCTTTCTCGTTTACGACGCGATTTCACAATTCTTTTTTTCGGAGAAAAAACGGTGGAAAGAGGGCGTGCTTTCCCTTGCCTTTATTGCGTGCATGGGAGTGAGTGTAGCGGTTTGCACAGGGGTTTCCAATGCCGCCGTGGAGCGGATTGCGAGTCGCGAGCTGCCGGAGGGGGAGGCTATGCTCTCGTGGGTCGTTATGGGGATGCAGGAGGCGCCGCTCGGACCGGGCGGCTACAACGGTTATATCAGCAACGTATTTGCGGAGAATCATTTTAATCAGGAGTTGGCTGCGCAGGCGTCCATGGAAGAGCTTCAGAAAATCCTGACAAGGATGTTGGAATATCCCGTGGACGAGGGGATTCCCTTTCTGGCGCGAAAGACGGCGTTTCAGTGGAACGATCCCACTTTTATCTGTCTGGATCGTACCCGCGGCAGAAAATCGGAGACGCACGTGCCGGAATGGCTGACGAGCGTGATATACGGCAGGGGCAGCGTGCGGCTTTCGATTGCGCTCAATTATATGCAGACATGGATTCTGCTTGGGATGCTGCTCTGTCTCTTTTTGCGTTGGAGAAAGGGAAATCTTTATGAATTGATGGGAGCGGTGGTCTTTCTGGGAGGCTTTCTTTTCCATATGTTCTGGGAGTCCAGCGCCTCCTACACGATACCATATTTTGTGCTGCTGATTCCCTATGCGGTGTGCGGGATGGCAGAGTGGACTGCATTTCTGGAAAGGGCGGCGGGCAGGCTGCGCGGGACGGAGCGAATCGGTGACGGAGAAGTGCGGGAACTGCCGCGGCGGAATGGCTGGCGGGAGAAGCCGTGCCGGGTTCTGACTGCGGCTGCGGTTTGCATTTTCCTTTTGCTGGTTCTTGCTTTTACGCGGACAAACCTCTTTCACCGGACGCTTGCGCTGGACGACGACCTGCAGGGCATCGATGCGAGCGCGCAGTTCTACCAGACAGGATACTGGGAGAATCCGTACTAAAGGTCTTCGTGACACAGACAGGGATAGACGTCAGTGCGTCAGAAAGAAGCGGAACAGCCCGTAGAGTTTGTGGCGGATGCAGAAGGCATAGATTTTGTTGTGCAGTCCGGAGATATCGTTTATTTTGACGCCGCGGAATGCCCTTTTGACGGGGGGATAACCGCATTCTTCCCGGAAGGTTTTTTTTGCGCCGTCGTCGCTTTGCATGGTGCGGAATACGGGCGGGAAGGTTAACAGGCACTGATAGGCATAGAAATACAGAAGCTGCTTTTCCATGCAGGGATGTGCGTGAAGGTCGATCAGTTTGTCGTAAGTATCGAATAGCAGGCGGTTTTCCGCAAGACGTCCGGCATCCATGGTGTGAGTGAGGGAACCGGGGCGGCTTCTGTAATAATATAAATTGTCTGCCAGAAAACAGATAGAGGAGGCGTCCAGCAGACACGGGTAAACAGTTAGCCCGTCCTCGCCGAGCTTTAAAGACAGGGGGACACGGAAAAGATGTTTTTCGAGAAGGCTGCGGCGAAATAACTTGGTATAAAGGCTGGGAGAAACGCCAAAATGAAAAAAACTGCCGGAGAGGAGCAGCTGCGGGTAAATTTTATCGGTTAGCTGCGCTTTATCATAAAGTCCGGGTTCACAAAAATCCAGCCGTTCGATTTTTTTGTCTGGAGCGACGGCGGTATAGTTACAACATATAACATCTGCGTTGAGGTTCTTGGCGGCGGAGCACATTTTCTCGTACATGACAGGAGCGATCCAGTCGTCGCTGTCAACAAAGGAAATATATTCGCCAAGGGAATATCGGAAACCTTCCTGCCTGGCAGACATATGACCGCCGTTTTCTTTATGGAAGCAGCGGATGCGGGAATCCCTGCAGGCGTATTCGTCGCAGATAGCTGACGAACCGTCTGTAGAGCCGTCGTCTATGAGAAGAACCTCAAAGTCCGTGAAAGTCTGGGCGAGAACGCTTTCCAGACATTCGGCAAGATAGATTTCTACGTTATATACGGGGATAATGATGCTCAAAAAAGGTGAGGATGACATGAAACAGCTCCTTTTGTGTCTAAATTTATTTACTGCCTATTTTAGTATTTTTTGAAAGGATTTGCAAGAACAATGGCTGAAGAGGGGAAGAAACTGAAAACACTTTTTTATCATTGGTTGTTTGGCATACCGTTGGCGTTGGTTTATCTTATTGGGGAAACGATCTATAAGAATCATGATCTGAGTGGAATTACAACTCGTCTGCCGCGCTTTTTAGCTATGCTTGTTCTGGGCGGAGCAGCGGTGGGGGCAGCGGTTATACTGTTATACAGAGGGCTGGCATGGGTAAAAAGACTGAACGTATGGATGTGGCTGGAGCGGGTTTTGGCATGGCGCTATATCTATCTGGGCATATGGCTGCTTCTCACCGCAGTTTATATGATTTGTTTTCTGGCATATTATCCGGGGACTTTTGCATATGACATGCCGGCGCAGACATGGCAGGCATACGGTGAGACAGAATACACGACTTACCAGCCGGTCATGCATACACTGCTCTGGGCGTTTTTTGTCAGGGTGGGGGAAAGGTTAAACCACGAGGCGCTGGCATTGGTTTTTTATAGCATCTTTGAGCTTATCTGTGTGACTGCGGTCAGCACCATTGTGATAGCTTATGTGAATAGGATTACTCGAAACGGATATGCGGTACTGATAACGTTTTTGTATTATCTGCTTGTTCCGACACTGCATCTTATGTCGTTCAGCACGACAAAAGATATTTTGTACGCGTGTTTTTTTACTTTGTTTATGATGTCGCTTTATGAGGGGACACAGGTGGAAAGTCAAAGAAATACGCTGGCGATCGTGATATTCGGAATTTTAAGCTGTCTGTTTCGCAATAATATGATCTATGTGGTTGTTGTTATGCTGGCAGTCAGTGCAGCGTTTCGATGTCCGAGGAAGTTTGGCATTTTTCTGCTTGCCATTATTGCCATATATGGCTGTATTGTTAAAGCAATTTTTCCGATGGCAGGTGTGGAGGAAGGTCCGAGAAGCGAAATGCTTTCCGTGCCGATCAGTCAATTAAGCGGCATGTATGTGGAACATCCGGAACTTTTGAATGAAGAGGAGCGGGAAACGATTCTGGCTTATATGCCTGATGCCGAAGCGTTTAACTGTCGGATTGCGGATGGTGTAAAGAGCTCTTTTGAAGATGATCTGCTAAAAGAAGATCCGGGAAAGTTTTTGAAAACATATTTTCAGATTATGAGAAAAGCGCCTGTGGAATATCTGTGCTTTTTTCTGGATTTAAACGTGAATTACTGGTATCCGGGTGCGTCTGTGCCGGATGAGTATGCAAGGAGAGCATATATAGAAACGTCTTCGGTAGAAAAAGTTGATTTTTTTGTTGCCTCGTCGGAGAATCATCTCCCGGCGGTACGCGCATTTTATGATAAGGTGGCGGATCATACCCACTGGAGTATGAATATTCCGGGAGTAAAATACTTTTATTCACTGGCATTTCCATTTATGACACTGATTTTTTGCCTGTATCTGACGGTACGAAATAGAAACAGAAGTTGTATATTGACGATGACAATGCTTGTGGCTCTATTCCTTACATATTTGCTTGGACCGGTCAGCATTTTCAGATATCTCTATCCTTATTATTTCTCCATGCCTCTCTATTTCGGCATGGCGGCGAAAAAAGATGCGGAAAGGCAGAAGGGATGAAAAAAATTGTATTTATTATTCCCAATATGACGGGAGGAGGAACGGAGAGGGTAATTTCCCTCCTGAGTACGGAATATATCAAACGGGGGTTTCAGGTTGCGATTATGCAGTTTGCCGGGTATCAGCATGCCTACGAACTGGACAGCCGGGTGGAAGATTTTTCTGTCTCTGCACAGTCGGGGGGTAATCCGCTGATCCAGCTCAGGCGAATCAGGGATATGCGCAGATATTTTAAGAAAAACCCGGATTGCCATATTTTTGCTTTCTGTGTAAACGGCGCCGTTTTTTCAGCCGTTGCGACGCTTGGCAAGAGGCACCCCTTTCTGGTTGCCGAGAGGAACAGCCCCGAGAGCTGCAAGGAGAAAAAAATCCGCAATTGGGCGTACCGCAGGGCGGATGTGATTACGTTCCAGACGGCGGACGGTATCGGTTATTTTCCCGCGGCTATCGCAAAAAAAGCGGTGATTATACCCAATCCCATCGACGCGTCGATCCCGCAGCGTTATGAGGGGGAACGGGCGAAAAAGATTGTGACGGTGGGACGGCTGCACAGCCAGAAAAATCAGGCGCTGCTTTTGGAGGCATTTTCGGATTTCCGGGCGGCGAGGACGGATTATACGCTCCATATATACGGCGAGGGCGAGCTGGAAGAAAAATTGAAAGCGTACGCCGTGGAGCTTGGGCTAGGGGACAGCGTTGTGTGGCACGGTTTTTCCGCGCGCGTGAAAGAGGAGATTGCGGACAGCCGCATGTTTGTGCTCTCATCCGATTTTGAAGGGATTTCCAATTCTATGCTGGAGGCGCTTGCTATGGGGATTCCCACGATCTCCACTGACTGCCCGATTGGCGGGGCAAGGGTTTATATGAAGAACAATGAGAGCGGTCTGTTAGTGCCTGTGGGAGATCGGAAGGCGCTCGCGGAAGCTATGCTCCGGGTTGCCGGTGATGATGAACTTGCTGAACGGCTTTCCGTCAACGGGGCAAAAGTGAGAGAACAGTATTCTCCGGGCAGCATTGCGGAGCGTTTTTTGGAGGCGGCGGGCATTTTATGAAAAGCATAACTATTTTGACACCCACGTATAACAGGGCGGCGTATCTGCCCAGACTATTCGAGAGCCTGAAAGCTCAGACAAACAGGGACTTCCTCTGGCTGGTAGTGGACGATGGCAGCGAGGACGATACGGAAAACCTGATTGCCTCCTACGGGCAGCAGGGTGTGGAGTTACGCTATATCAGGCAGGAAAACGGCGGAAAGCATACGGCGTTAAACAGGGGCATTGCGGAAATTCAGTCGGAACTTACTTTTATTGTGGATAGTGACGACTATCTGCCGGAAAACGCGGTGGAAACGGTTCTCGCCTATCACGAAAAATACCGGGGGACGCCGGGACTGTGCGGCTACAGTTTTCTGCGCTGTCACGGTGACGGAAGGGTGAATACTGCCTACTTTCCTTCGGATGAACTGATCGGTTCCTACGCGCAGGTACGCATCAACGGTGGCATTGGCGGGGACAAGGCGGAGGTGTTTTACACGGAGATTTTAAAGAAATATCCGTTTCCAGTGTTCTCGGGTGAAAAATTTATGCCGGAGGACACGGTGTGGATGCAGATGTCAGGACCGTATCAGATGGTGCACATGAACAAAAATATCTATTACTGCGACTATCTGGAAGGCGGGCTGACCAATACGGGGCGGCGGATGAAGGTGCATTCCCCGAGAGGAATGATACTGCGATCCAAGGTATATCTGGATGATCCGGCAATCCGCATGAAGGTGAAGGTGAAAATGATGCTGTTGTATCAGGTCTACGGCAGGTTTGCGGGGCTGTCTGCGAGAGAACTGCGGCGGGATACCGGGGAAAAGGCGCTGTGGTATCTGTGTAAGGCGCCTGCATTCATTATCTGGCTTGTGTGGAGATATTTGCAGGTGTGAGAGCTGCTCTTTCAATGGATAGACTTTGCATTTGGGGTGTGATATACTTATGAAGATAGTTTTTTGCTTTGACGAAAATTTAGCGACGCAGGTGCAGGCGGCGGCGGCATCCCTTCTGGACAGCCGCGGTTCGGACGACCATTTTGAGGTTCACTGCGTCTGCACGGAAGGGGCGGAGATTGCGGGGATGCCTCTGGAACAGATTATAAAGAGAAGGGATCCGGCTTCCTCGCTTGTGATGCACTGCATAAAAAACCCGTACGAGAAGGCATACGAGGTGAGGGGAATATCGTCAGGCGCATATCTTCGCCTGCTTTTACACCGCCTTCTTTCCGGTGTGGAAAAGGTATTGTATCTGGATGTGGATATACTGGTGCGGGAGAGTCTTTCCCCGGTCTGGCATATGGATTTGGGAAGAAATCTGCTTGCGGCAGTAAAAGGACCTGTGAACCTGCAGGAAAAGTGGGAGTGGAACAGCAGCAGGTCATACTGGAAATTGCTTGAGGGAGCGCGGGGCGGTTATATTAATTCCGGCGTACTCCTGATGAACTTGGAAGAGATTCGCAGGAGACAGCTTGACGAACAGTGGGAAAGACTGGCGGAAGAAAAGTTATATTATCAGGATCAGGATATTTTGAATATCACTTGTCAGGGATCCATTGCCTACCTGTCGCCGAAATATAACCGGCTGGCATATCTGGAAGAAAAGGATTTCGGACAGTTTGTCACGGAGGGCATCTACACGCGGGAAGAGGAGCAGGAGGCGCTGCAGTCGCCGGCAATCATCCATTACGCGGGAGACAAGCCGTGGAAACGCTATGACACGAATCTGGGCAGTCTCTGGTGGGACTATGTGAACGCACAGTCCGATTTAAGGGATTTGTTTGATGAAGGGAAAGCGCGCCGGTATCACGGACCGACTTTGGGACAGCGGGCAGTGCGGAAAGTGAAAAAACTGTTTAGCAGGGAAAAGCTTTAATGCGGAAATAAAAAGCGCCGGCAGATAAAAGCGGCTTGGAAAGGGATAAGGTAACGGAGTATGAAAATTGCGGTGGCAGGAACCGGGTATGTAGGTTTGGTTGCGGGCGTGTGTTTTGCGGAAAAAGGGCACGACGTTACATGTGTGGATGTGGACGAAAAGAAAGTAAAAATGATGGAGGCGGGAAACAGCCCTATTTTTGAAGAGGGGCTCGAGGAGCTGATGCGGAGGAACAACGCGGCGGGACGGCTCCATTATACCACGGATTATGCTGCGGCATACAGGGATAAAGACGCCATCTTTATCGGAGTGGGTACGCCGGAGCAGCCGGACGGCTCCGCCAATCTGAACTATATTGCCACGGTTTCCAGACAGATCGCGGAATCTGTGGAGCGGGACTGTTTGGTGGTGGTGAAATCCACGGTGCCGGTGGGAACAAACGACAAAGTGGAGCAGTTTATTCATGATTTTCTGACGCGGGATGTTAAGGTGGAGGTGGCATCGAACCCGGAGTTTCTGGCGCAGGGATCTGCGGTGCACGATACGCTGCACGCCGCCCGCATTATTATCGGTACGGAGAGCAGGGAGGCGGAGGAGACCTTAAAGAAAATTTATGAGCCTTTCGGTCTGCCCATTGTATCCGTGAACAGGCGGTCCGCGGAGATGATTAAGTATGCCAGCAACGATTTTCTGGCACTGAAAATATCCTATATGAACGATATCGCGAACCTCTGCGAGCTTGTGGGGGCGGATATCGACGCGGTGGCGGAGGGCATGAGCTACGACGCCCGAATCGGCGCGAATTTCCTGAAGGCGGGTATCGGGTATGGCGGAAGCTGTTTTCCCAAGGACACCAAGGCGCTCAAATATCTGGCGGGGCAGTACGGTTATCAGCTCAAGACCGTGGAGGCGGCGGTGGATGTGAACGCCGCGCAGAAGACAAGGCTTTACCAGAAGGCGTGCAAGCGGATGATCACCTTCGAGGGGCTTAAGGTGGCTGTGCTGGGGTTGGCATTTAAACCGGGAACGGACGATCTCAGGGAGGCGCCGTCCCTTGACAATGTGAAACTGCTCTTGGAAAACGGCGCGCATATTATTGCCTACGATCCCGTGGCAGCGGACAATTTCCGCAAGGTTTATCCCGAGGGGGCGGTCGGCAGAGGCTCCATTTCCTATGTGGACACGCCGGAGGAGACGCTTAAGGACGCCAATATCTGTTTTGTGTTTACGGAGTGGGAGCAGATCCGCTCGCTGCAGCCGGAAACATTTAAGGAGCTGATGCGTATTCCGCTTGTATATGACGGGCGCAATGTTTTCGATGTAAAGCGGATGAAGGAAGCGGGAATTGAGTATTACAGCATAGGGCGGTAAGAAGCGGAAAGGAGCGGCTGTGAAAGAGTTAGATCCCTCGAAGACATATCTGATAACCGGCGGCGCGGGCTTTATCGGGTTTCATTTATCCAAAAGCCTTCTGGAGAAGGGCGCGCGGGTGATCGGTTTTGACAACATGAACGACTATTACGATGTGAATCTGAAGGAAGACCGGTTGGCAAAGCTGTATTATTATGACAAATATACGTTTGTCAAAGGGGATTTGGCGGACAATGCGGATGTGTTCCGGGTATTTCAGGAATACAGACCTGACATTGTGGTGAATCTGGGCGCGCAGGCGGGTGTCCGCTACAGTATTGACAATCCGTCCTCCTATATGGAGTCTAATATGATGGGATTTTTTCATATCCTGGAGGGCTGCCGCTATTTCCCGGTGGAGCATCTGGTGTACGCCTCGTCCAGTTCTGTGTACGGCGGCAATGAAAAAGTGCCTTTTTCCACGGAGGATAAGGTGGATGAGCCGGTAAGTCTCTACGCCGCAACGAAGAAATCCAACGAACTGATGGCGCACGCGTACAGCAAGCTGTATCAGATTCCGGCGACGGGGCTTCGATTCTTTACGGTTTACGGACCGTTCGGCAGACCGGACATGGCTTACTTCAAATTCACGAAAAAGATTCTCGCGGGAGAACCGATTCAGGTTTATAACAAGGGCGATATGATGCGGGATTTCACCTATATTGACGATATCATACGGGGTGTGGAAAACATTCTCTGTAATCCGCCCGAAAAAAACGGGAAAGGCGCGTTCTATAAGCTTTACAATATCGGCAATAATAAACCTGTGAAGCTGATGGATTTTATAGAGACGCTGGAGCGTTGTCTTGGCGTGGAGGCGGAGAAAGAGTATCTGCCCATGCAGCCCGGCGACGTATACCAGACATACGCGGACATTACGGACCTGATGCGGGACTACGACTTTAAGCCGGACACGTCCATCGAGGAAGGGCTGCAGAAGTTCGTGGACTGGTATCGGGAGTATTATAACCAAACAGTTCAGCCAGACCAAATATGACTGACAAATCATGCTTGCATGAATTTGGCTGGCATATGATGGTCTGAGGGAACGCCCGCTTATGAGCAAAAGTAGCAGCGAAGCGGCGGAGAGCGCTGAAAGCGCGATTTTGCGAATGGGTGTGGGCTGAACACATTGAGGAAGAGAATATGAGAGAAATTCCAATTTTATATCTGGTAGTGCCCTGCTACAACGAGGAGGAAGTGGTGGAGAAAACCGCCTCCGTTATGGATGAGAAACTGACCCGCCTGGAGCGGGAGAAAAAAATTGCGGCAGGCTCTAAAGTTATGTTTGTCAATGATGGCAGCAAGGATAAAACCTTGCAGCTCCTTCATGGAATCGCGGCGAAGGACAGGCGGTTTTCCGTGGTGAGTCTGGCGGGAAATTACGGTCATCAGAGTGCGATCCTTGCTGGGATGATGACGGCGAGAAAGCACGCGGACGTGGTGGTGACCATCGACGCGGATTTGCAGCAGGATATCGAGGCTCTGGATTCATTTTTGGCATGTTATATGGATGGCTGCGAGGTGGTCTACGGTGTGCGCAACGACAGGCATTCCGACGGCTTCTTCAAGAAGGCTACGGCGACCGCATACTATAAGCTTATGCATATGCTGGGCAGCACGGTTATGACGAACCATGCGGATTACCGCCTGATGTCGAAGAAGGCGCTTGACGCCCTTTCAGAGTACAAGGAGGCAAACCTTTTTCTGCGCGGGCTGATTCCCACTATGGGATTTCCTTCCGATGTGGTGTACTTTGATGTGAAGGCAAGGGAGGCGGGGCATTCCAAGTATACACTTAGTAAGATGATGACGCTGGCGCTGGACGGCATCACCTCCATGAGTGTGCGTCCGCTCAGACTGATCGGCGGGCTCGGCTTTCTGATGTTCCTGTTCAGTGTGGTGATGTGCGTGATCGGTCTGGTTGACTGGGCGAGAGGCAATAATGTGCCGGGCTATACTACGACGCTGATTGTGTCTCTCGTTATCGGCGGAATTACGCTTTTGTCGCTGGGGATTATCGGGGAGTATGTCGGTAAGATTTATATGGAGACCAAGCACAGACCCCGGTACATCATTGATACGCTTGTATGGCGCGAAGATGACGGAGAGGAAAAATAAAGATGTTGATGGTGCTTTTTTCGTGGGTGATTATCGGCGGGGCGGCTCTGCTCTTTGGAAAGGCGGTTACGGATAGCGTTTATCGGAATCGTCTGGAGGAGATGGGGCGTCCCGACGTTTATATTATGACAGGACTTATTGTTTTAAACATTTATGCCCAGTTTTTCAGTCTCTTTTATAAGGTGGCGGGAATTGCCGACACCATTCTGGGAGCGGTGGGCATTCTTTTGTTTGTGGTGTGGGTATTCCGGTATTTTAGGCAGAAGAAATCCGCTGCGCTTTTTCCGGGCTGCACATGGGAAAGACCGGCTGTCTGGCGGATCGCCGCCATGCTGTTTTGCTTTATTCTCACGCTGATTTGGACAACGCAGGAGCCGCGGCAGTACGACACAGGGCTTTACCACGCGCAGGCGATTCACTGGATTGAGGATTACGGAGTAGTGCCGGGACTAGGGAACCTTCATATGCGTCTGGCATATAACAGCGCGTTCATGTCTCTGCAGGCGCTGTTCAGTCTGGGATGGCTTGTGGGGCAGTCGGTACACAGCCTGAACGGCTTTTTCTGTCTGGCGGCGCTCCTTTATGTGTGCGCAACCGTCCGCCTGTGGGGAGAGAAAAGCTTGCGGACCTCGGATTTCCTGAAATGTGTGATGGTCATCTTTGTGGTGCAGAAGCGGTATGATATCTCGTCATCCGGTACGGATATCTGGGCGATGCTTTTGGTTCTTTACGTTTTGATTAAATGGAGCGAATACGGAGAGCGCGGTCGTGAGGACGGCGTTATGTACGGCTGGCTGTGCCTGGTCGGCGTGTACGCCGCGACGGTGAAGCTGTCTGCCGCGTCGATTGTTGTGCTGGCATTGTACCCGCTCTATCTGTTTGTCAGGGAGAAAAACGGGAAAGCCGTTTTTGCCCATGTGGCGGCGGGGCTGTTCATATTGATGCCCTTTCTGATACGCAATGTGATTATTTCCGGCTACCTTGTCTATCCTTACAGCGGACTGGATTTCTTCAATCCGGATTGGAAGATGGATGAGGCGGTGCTTGCGGAGGACAGTCTGGATATTAAGATCTTTGCAAGGGGTGTTACAAACGCAGCAGAATATGATGATTCCTTTTTCGGCTGGATTCCCGGATGGTTTTTCAGGCAGGGGATGGGTGATCGTGTTCTGATTGCGGCAGGGTTGATCTGTATGCCCGTAGTTCTGTATTTGCTGATACGGCACATTCGCAGCAAAGAATATGTCTGGGCGGCGCTTTTGGGTACGGGAATTGTGAATCTGATCTTCTGGCTGGAGACCGCGCCACATATGCGCTACGGCGGACCGTATATCTATGCGTTCGTGGCGCTTACCATCGGAGAGGCGACGGGACTGCTCGGAAAGACTGCCGGTATAGAGAAGGCGGCTGGCGGGATGGAAGGGCGTCCTGTGTGGGAGAAAGCGCTTTGTGTGGTGGCGGCAGCAGTTACGGCGGTTTTTCTGCTGCAATACGGGGCGAAGCTTGCAGATCTCTCTGAGATGGAGGGAAAGGATCTCGTCAAACAGCCCGATTACCTTTCGTGGCAGTCCACCCAGTATCCGGTGGACGGCGTGCACATCTGGAAACCGGATGAGGGGGATTTATCGGGATATTTTGCGTTTCCCGCCACGCCGCAGGGCGGACAGCTTGCGGCTCTTAGGCTGCGGGGAGAGAGCTTTCAGGAGGGATTTCGACATGAGTAGACCGGATATTCACGCAGACGATTACGCGCTGACAAGGAATACATCCGAGGATATGCTGGAGTGTATGCGGGCGGGCAGACTTGACAGCATCAGCGTTGTGCCCAATATGGGCTGTTTTGAGGAGTGCATGGATCTGTTTTACGGGGAGATACCGAAACTTCCGTTTTTACCCCTTATGTCGGTGCATTTGGATTTTGTGGAGGGAAGAAGTCTGGCGGGGCGGGACAAAACGCCCGATCTGACAAAGCCGGACAGCGATTTGATGGGGCTTGGCTGGGGCGGACTGTTTGCGGCGTCCTATCTGCCGCATAAGAGAAAGAAGGTCAAGGCGCAGCTAAAATGCGAAATTAAGGCACAGCTGTCGAAAGCGCAGAAAGCGATAAAGAAATGTATGGAAATTGCCGCAAAAAGCGGCGTTCCCTGCGGGCAGAAGGGGCTTCGGATCGACAGCCACCAGCATGCCCACATGATACCTGTCGTGTGGGAGGCGGTTTTGGAAGTGGTGCGCGAGGAAGGGTATTCGTTGGAATATATTCGCAATTCCAAGGAGGTGCTGGGCGTATTTCTGGCGGATGTGTCACTTTACAGGACATACCGCCCCGTGAATTTTGTGAAAAACAGGCTTTTGTCGCTCTATTCCCACAAGGCGGACCGTTTCTGTAAAGAGAACGGGATGGAGCAGATGTACCTCTGGGGGCTTGTGATGAGCGGGCGGATGGACCGGGAAAGAATAGAAAAGCTTTACGGGAAAATGTGCCGCAAGGCAGCACGTGATGGGAGGACGCTTGAAATTCTCTTTCATCCGGGACTTACCCTGCCGAAAGAAGTCACCCCCGAGATCGCGAAGGAGGCGGCGGAGGACTTCTATCTCCGCGAGGATCGGCATGTGGAGAAAGAGGCGGTTCTTGGCGTGGAGTGGTGACAGACGCGGGCGGCATTTTTAGAAAAATGTGTAAAATGCACGCGAAAAACTTAGAAAAATGTGTAAAAATGCGCCGAAAAACTCAGAAAAATGTGCAAAATACAATTGAAAACCCCAGAAAAATGTGTAATACTGGTTTTAAGCACAAGAAGGGGGGATTCAATGAGACGCAATGTCATTCGTGATTTGATCAACTGGAAAGCCAGCGAAGAGCGAAAGCCCATGGTGTTGAAGGGCGCGCGGCAGGTTGGCAAGACGTGGCTTATGAAAGAATTTGGGCGAAGCTGTTATGACAGCTTTGTCTATTTTAACTTTGACGAAGAGGATGAGTTGAAGTCCATCTTTGAAACCAACAAGAATCCTCACAGGATTATTGAATTGCTTTCCATGATCGGCGGGGAAAAAATTCTTCCGGGCAAAACGCTCGTTATTTTTGATGAGATTCAGGAATGCCCGGAGGCGCTTAACACGCTGAAATATTTCAAGGAGAAGGCGAACGACTATCATGTCATAGCGGCTGGCAGTCTGCTCGGAACGCTCCTCGCAAAGCCGAAATCTTACCCGGTCGGCATGGTCAATCTGCTCGACGTTTTTCCATTGACTTTCGACGAGTTTCTCGATGCAGTGGATCCGGGTCTCCATGACTACTACGCGAGTATTCGGAAAAACCAGCAGATCGAGGATATTTTTCATAACCGTCTGCTCGAGGCGTACAACAACTATCTGATCATCGGCGGTATGCCGGAATGTGTGGATTCATGGGTTAAGTATCATGACCCCATGAAAGTTTCCCGCATACAGCATGAGCTGATTGAAGTCTATGAAAATGATTTCTCCAAACACAACGGTAAGGTGAACAGCGGGCGCATTCTCATGGTCTTCCGCAGTATCGTGGCGCAGCTGGCAAAGCCGAATGAGAAGTTCATGTATGGCGTAGTCCGTGAGGGCGGCAGGGCGCGCGATTTTGAGGAGGCGATCGAATGGCTTGTCTCAGCCGGTATGCTAAACCGCGTTTACAATGTCTCTAAAACGGAGCATCCTCTTTCGGCTTTCGACAAACTGGATCAGTTTAAGCTCTTTGTATTTGACACAGGGCTTTTGAAACACATGGCAGGCATTGACAACAGCGCAATCCTTTTGAAAAGCGACTACCAGTTTAAAGGACCGCTGACGGAGAACTATTGTTTACAACAGCTGCGGGGACAGTTCGAGATCGAACCCCGTTATTTTTCCGACAAAAACAGTGAGATTGATTTTGTGCTGCAGTACGGCACGGAGATCATTCCCGTTGAAGTAAAAGGCGGGGAAGACAAATCCGCCCCGTCGTTCAAAAAATATATAACGGATCATCAGCCGGAATACGCTGTTCGGTTTTCAAAACGCGGTTACCGGAAGGATGGACATATCACCAATCTGCCAGTGTATCTGGCGCGGAAAATGAGGGAACTGCTGTGAGGTACCCGGTTTTGCAACAAAAAAGATAACGGCATATGGCGTCACTCATCCATCACATCCCGCAGTTCCGGGATTTCCTCCTGCAGAATTTCCATGAAATATGCGGCGCCCTCGGGATTTAAATGGTCGGAATCGGAAAAGTAGGTCAGATTTTCGCTAAACCGAGCATCATGGGAGTAGTCATAATAACTGACGCCTGTGTCAGATGAGATGCGGTTGACCGTGCCGTAAAAGCGGTCGAAAAATTCCTCGGATACCGGCGCATTGTAGTAAGAAGAAAAGGGCGTAGTGATGAGCACGGGCGTATACTCGTGCTTTTTACAATAGTCGATCAGAGAGAGGAGCTGTTCTTCCCGTTCGGGTAAAAAGAGCTCTTCTTTGTTGTTAAAATGACGGTCATAGCGTGACGCGGCGCGCTCCGCAAACTGTGCGACGGCGGCTTCGTCCATGCCGGGCGCGTCCGGGTTCTCCTCTGCGGCGAATACCTTGAGGGAAGGGGAAAACTCAGGCAGCAGCTTTAGCAGATCCTCCCCGGCGGAGAGGATCGGAAGTCTGGTCGTCACGATATCCGTGTAAAGGTCGTAATCGGGTATGTTTTTCGGAGAGAGAAAATGGTAATATTTCACGGACAATGCCTGCGCCTCGGTATCGTTCACCGTCTCACTGTTAAAGGAAAAGTAAGATACGGGAATAAACAGCACGCAGCCTTTGTTCAGATGCGCCCCGTACTCTTGCAGCAGGGCGAGATCATACTGGTAAGTCTGGCTCACGCCGCCGAAGTTAAAGCAGGAATAACCCTCCTCGGTCAACCCGTCATAGACAAAGTCGTACGCGCCGTGGGAACTGCCAACATTGGCGATCTCCACGCCGTCTACCTGCTCCCCCAAGGTCCACAGTTTCCACATATCCATATATTTTTCTTCATCGATCTTCCGGTACGGCTTGTTCAACAAAAATAGAATCCAGACCGCCGCCGCAGGGATGCAGATGCATTTTATGATAAAGATGAGGATAGAGTTTTTTCTGCTCATATAGTATTCCTTTCTGATTTTACCTTGGCAGATTGTGCAAATTACTTTCGCAGTTGTCCTTGTGAAGAAAATCCATTTTGCGCAGCGAGACACAAGAGAGTAATTTTCACAATTTCAATAGCCTGAATTTATATTGTCTCAAAACTGAAAATAAATAAACTCCGTCGCAATCCCTTTATGGGAAAACAGTGCAGTCACCACCAAAAGCAGTACATAAACGCTAAAGCGAATGGGGGCTTTCTGCCGGGAAACCGCCTCAATCACATCCCGTTTCAAAGACAACAGATCGTAGAGCAGCAGCACTGCCGCCGACAGCATCATGCCAAACATGGAAAGATACGGCATGTCCAGACAGATAACAGCGGTTTTCAGGTAATTTGCAGGTCGCCCGATATCCCAGAACAGCCTCGAGATAATCCAGAAAGCGTTCTGAATGGTGTTTGCACGGAAAAAGATCCATGTAAAACAGAGCAGGGCAAAAGTGACGGGAAGCTGCCACCAGTGTTTTTTGCGGGTGACGGGAACGCCCCGTCTTGTCTTCGGATAAACAAAGGTTTCAACAATTTGCAAAAGACCGTGGATTGCGCCCCAGAGGATGTAGGTCAGACTGCTGCCATGCCAGAATCCGCTCACCAGAAAGGTGATAAGGAGGTTCAGGCAGTTACGCCACTTCGGCACCCGGTTGCCGCCGAGGGGAATGTAGACATAGTCCCGGAACCATGTGGACAGCGAAATGTGCCAGCGGCTCCAAAATTCCTTGATGGAAAAGGAGAGGTAAGGGCTTTTAAAGTTTGTGGCAAGCTCAATCCCGAAAAGTTTTGCGCAGCCGATGGCGATATCCGAGTAGCCCGAGAAATCGCAGTAAATTTCAATCGCAAACATGACTGTGACAATGATAAAAACAAGCCCGACATAACTGTAAGGATTGTCATAAATCTTATTGACGACGCCCGCGAAGACGTCCGCGATCACAAGCTTTTTGAAATACCCCCACGCCATCAGCTTCAGCCCGTAGGTCGCATTCTTATAGTCAAAACGCCGCTCCTTTTTAAACTGCGGCAAAAGTGCGTCCGCCCTGCCTATGGGACCGGCGAGAAGCTGCGGGAAAAAGGAGACGAAAAGGGCATAGTAGCCGAAGTGCCGTTCCGCCTGAATTTTCCCTTTGTATACGTCGATCAGATATCCCAGAGACTGGAAAAAATAGAAGGAGACGCCTGCAGGCAGCAGGATTTTCAAGGTAAGGGGCTGCAGTGTCAGCCGCCCGGCATCGATCAGGGCGTTGATGCGATCGATTGCGGGAGCGCCCAGTTTGAAGACCAGAAGGATTGCCACAAGGGGCAGGACGCCGCCCAGAAGGCAGAGTCTTTTCTTATTTTTATCAGGCGCTTTTTCCAGTCTCAGAGCCAGAAGGTAAGTGAGAACCGTGGTAAAAATGAGCAAAAGCCCGTAGGCTGCATGCAGATTCATGTAAAAAGCATAGCTTGCCGCCAGCAGGAACACCCACCGGAATTTGACGGGCACGATATGGTACAGGATGAATACCGCCAGCAAAAAGACGGCAAAAGACATGGAATTAAATAACATAGCGACCTCCACTCCCTTGTTTCTGCTAATTATTTTACTGTATTGTGGAAATATTTACAACCATGTGCTATAGTGAAAATGGAGGCGGATAAAATATGGGTATCACTTCCTTTTATTTTTTGTGTTTTTTTGCCGTTTTATTAGTTGTATATTACTGTATCCCCCGTAAATTCCAGTGGGGATTTCTTTTGCTGGGAAGCGTTGCGTACTGTCTGCTTGCGGGGCAGGGGGCGCTGCTTTTCTACCCTCTTGTGTCGGTGGGCGCCTGTTATGCGGGGGCAAAGCTGCTTTCCGGGACATCGGCGGAGGAGGAAAGGAAGCGCAGAGGCATTCTCATACTGACTATACTGATTAACATCGGTATTCTTTTTGCCCTCAAATATGTGAATTTTTTTATCAATACCGCAAACGGCATTGCCGGTCTGTTTGGCGGCTCGGATGAGTTGATTTCCGGCGTGGATTTTCTGGTTCCTCTGGGAGTCAGTTTTTATACGTTTTCCCTGCTTGGCTATGTGATCGACGTCTATTACGGGCTGGCGAACGCCCAGACAAATTTCGGAAAGCTTGCGCTCTACGGGCTGTATTTCCCGAATCTGATTTCGGGACCGATTTTAAAGTACAGGGAGCATGCGGAACAATTTTTTGCGCCTCACGACTTTGATTATAAGCAGGTGACGCAGGGTTTACAGCGCATGGTCTGGGGATTTTTTAAGAAGCTGGTGATCGCTGAGCGGCTTGGCGCTCTGGTGAATACGGTTTACGGGGACTATGAAAGCTATCCGGGCGCCTATATCTGGGTGGCGACTGTCTGCTACGCGCTGCAGCTTTACACGGATTTTTCCGGCTGCATGGACATTGTGCTCGGGCTGTCGCAGAGTCTTGGCATTGCGCTGCCGGAAAACTTCCAGACACCTTTCTTTGCGAAGAGCGTGGCGGAGTATTGGCGCAGATGGCACATTACGCTCGGTGTGTGGATGAAGGATTATGTTTTTTACCCGCTGCTGCGGTCAAAACTCTTTACGAATCTCAACCATTCCCTGAAAAAGAAATTCGGTAAAAAGCGTGGAAAACAGTACGCCACTTTTGCGGCAATGTTTGTCCTGTGGCTGACGGTGGGCATCTGGCACGGCGGCGACTGGAAGTTTGTAATCGGTTCCGGGCTGCTGCATTGGTTTTATATCGTGATGGAGGAGCTTCTTGCGCCGCCTTTTGCGCGTCTGAATGAACGTCTGCATCTGAACGGGGAGGGAAGGTTTTTAGGCGGTGTCCGTATCCTGCGAACCTTCTTTTTGGTGTGTATCGGCGACCTGTTTTTCCGTGCGGACTCTCTGGGAGACGCGTTTGCCATGCTGAGAGAATCGGTGCGGGTGTGGAATCCGCAAATTCTCTGGGACGGGTCTTTGCTGCAGCTCGGACTTGACGGGATCGAGACGGCGGTTGCGGTTCTTTCTCTCCTTCTTCTGTGGGCGGTGTCCCTGTGCCAGAGGAAGGAGTCGGTGAGGGAGTCCATCGCGAAAAAGCCGCTTCCCATTCGCTGGGTTTTGTGGTATGTGCTGCTGTTTGCAGTTATTTTGTTAGGTTATTACGGACCGGGGTACAGCGCGGCGGAGTTTATCTATCAGGGCTTTTAATAAATCAGTGGAAAATCAGATGGTAAACACTGGAAAACTGTGGTAAACTAAAAAGTAAGATTATGAGTACGGGAGACGGAGAATGGATAAGATAGCGGTATTGATTCCCTGTTATAATGAAGAAAAGACCATTGCGAAGGTGGTCAGGGATGCCAGAGAGGCGCTGCCCGAGGCGGTGATTTATGTCTATGACAACAATTCCACCGACCGCACGGTAGAGCTTGCGAGGGACGCCGGTGCGGTGATCCGGTATGAGCATATGCAGGGAAAAGGAAATGTGATGCGCAGGATGTTCCGTGAGATAGAGGCGGAGTGTTATATCATGGTGGACGGGGATGACACCTATCCAATGGAATATGCGAGGGAGATGGCGGACAAGGTGCTTCTTCACAGCGCGGATATGGTAGTGGGGGACAGGCTTTCCTCAACCTATTTTACGGAGAATAAAAGACCGTTCCACAATTTCGGCAATTCCATTGTGCGCGGCAGCATCAATAGGCTGTTCCACTGTGATATCAAGGATATTATGACAGGGTATCGCGCGTTCAGTTACGGATTTGTAAAAACGTTTCCGGTTCTTTCCACGGGCTTTGAGATTGAGACCGAGATGACGATCCACGCAGTCTATAATAACATGCAGATTGAGAATGTGATTGTGGATTATCGGGACAGACCCGAGGGCAGCGAATCGAAACTGAATACCTTTTCGGACGGTTTCAAGGTGCTCCACACGATTATGAAGCTGTACCGGGATTACAAGCCCTTTGGCTTTTTCGGGCTGTGTTCGGTTATTCTCACACTGATTGCGGTGGTGCTCTTTATTCCTATTTTCATCACTTATATTGAGACGGGAATGGTGGATCGGTTTCCCACGCTTTTCGTCTGCGGGTTTATCGGACTGGCGGCGCTGCAATCTTTTTTTGCGGGATTGATGCTGTCGAATATGGCGTTGAAAAACAGGCGGGATTTTGAATATAGGCTGACGCTTGTGACAAGGCGGCTGAGAGAGAAGTAAGCCAGCGCGTGTTGTGGGCGTGTGCATAAAAAGGCGGGGCATGTTCAGCGATGGACATGCCCTTGACAATGTATAGGTTCGCCTATGTCTGCATATGAAAACGTGCGGAGACAAATTTTATCGGATAGGGAGAGAGCTTATGGAACGAATAGGAAAAGGTACGTCGGCGCGGGAAGTTGTATGCACAGGAATTTCCGCATTTCTGGCGCTTGTATGCGCAGTACGGATTTTTCTGTTGCTGTATGCGCAGGGAAGCGTGTATACCATGGGAATTTTGCCGCTGGCTCTGCTCTTCGGGCTGTACAGTCTCTGGAAAAGGGCTTTGTTTCTGAAGGAAGTCTTTTTTTCCGTGACCGTGCGCGCGGTTCTGGCGGTGGGTTTTGCCGCCCTGCAGGTGCTGGGGCTTATCTTCAGCCACCCGGGCATCTGCAGCGCGCCGGAGGCGGTTCTGTGGATCGTCTGCTTTGTGCCGATCACCTTTGCGGGACAGAATATGCTCTTCTTTCTGGCGGGAAAGGCTGTCGGGGACGACGTGGAAAGGAAAGGCTCTTTCCTCGGTGCATTCGCAGTTATCTTCGGCGGATTCTGCATTCCCTTTGCCACCTATTATCCGGCGATTATGGCATATGACGTGATTCCTCAGCTCGATCAGATTCGGGTGAGCGGTCTGACCACGCACCATCCGCTGATCCATACGCTGATGTTGAAAGGCTGTCTTGCGGTGGGAGAACTGCTATCCTTCCTGCCGAATCCGGATCGGGCGGGTCTTGCAACATATTCCCTTTTGCAGATGGCTGTGATGGCGGCATGTTTTGCCTATATCTACTGTTTTCTCTGCAGGCACGGTGTGTCAAGATGGCTCTGTTACGCTTTCGTTTTGTGTGCGGCGTTTTTTCCAACCCATGGGATGCTGGCTGTCTCCATCACGAAGGATACCATATATGCGGCGCTCACGATGGTGTTTGCGGCTTTTGCCTATGAACTGGCGGCGGGAGAGAAAGATCCGGGAAACGGCTGGTTTGTCCGCTACGCTGTGTTGACGGTACTGCTGCTCTTGTTCCGCAACAACAGCGTTTACGCATGGATTTTATATGTGCTTGTGGTCTCCGTCTCGTCCCTGCGCAAAAAAACTTTTTTTAGGAGGGCGGTTATTGCGCACGGGGCGGCTTTTCTTCTGTATCTGGCGCTTAATACGCTGATGGTGCAGGCGGTTTCCGCCACGAGCAGCACTTATGCCAGAGAGATGCTGAGTGTTCCAGCGCAGCAGATTGCAAGGGCTGTCCAGTACCATGAGGACGAGCTGACGAAAGAAGACCGGGAGGCGATTGCCGCGGTGTGGGGCGAGAATCTGCCGGAATATGTGCCGGCGATCGCGGACAGGAGCAAGAGGGACATTGCAGGCGATGGCGAGACCCTTCGGATATTTGTGAAAGAATGGGTTTCTCTCGGGCTTCGTTATCCCGGAGAGTACGTGCAGGCGTTTCTTCTGAAAAATAAAGGAATGTGGGATATGACGGATGTGTCATATTTGAACGACGTGTACTCTTACGCAAAAGGGTATCTGCAGATTACTTACCCGAGCGACCAGCAGGAATATATGGAGGCGCTTGTGCCGGGGTATGTGAGGCATCAGAAGCTGCAGCCCTTACAGTCCCTCTATCGGTATTTTGCGGCAGGGGATGAACTGTGGCGGTACTGTCCGCCCGTGGCGCTCGTGATGCAGCCGGCATTTTACTGCTACCTGCTTCTGTTTTATTGTCTCTGCTGTATCGGGCTGAAAAGGATGAGGCTGCTCCTGCCGGCGGTGTATCTGCTGGCGCTTGCGGGGACGGTGCTTCTCGGTCCCTGCGTGCTGACACGGTATCTCTATCCGTTGATGCTGTCGGTCACCGTGCTGGCGCTGCTGTTGTTCGGGCGCAGGCGAGGTGAGTAAATGACTTAAAGGTAAAGACGTCGCAGCGTCGGTCACAGGGGGTACAGTTGATAAACCATATAAGTCGTATCCCCGGCGGTAAAGGTGTCAGTTACGGTGAGTCCTGCCTGATAGGTATGACGGAAATACATGACCACGGGGTGCTCCTCGTTGTAGGGTGCGTCCTGCAGAATAAAATATACATGCTCACTGTCCACCAGATCGCGCCCGAAGTTGCCGATGCCGTGGGCGTCGAGCTTTTTCTGTGTGTTGGGGTTGCAGATCACGCCCCAGTTCGTGTAGATGAAGTTCTGGTAAGCATCCTGCCCGCGCCCGAAGGGCGTCTCATAGAAATGCTCCAGCGTTCCGGAACCGTAAGTCCAGATATAGAAATTGTACGGGTGCGCAGCGCAGTATTCCCGCAGATCCGTCCACGTCTTTTCATGGACGCGGTAGTTTTCCGTGACGTCCTGCCGAGTGGCATAGACCGAAAAAGCACTGAGGACAAAGAGCAGGGCGAGTAGTACATAGTACAGCCTGCGACTTTCGTAGGGCAGCAGGTTAAAGGCGAGGAGGATGCCCAGAAGAATCAGGAAGTCCACGGTAATCAGCGGCTGGACGATGCGCTTGGGGAAACGTCCCTCGTAGAGCACATAGCCCCAGCTCACGCTCCGTCCGAAAAGATACATCAGGTAGACGAAGAGTGCGCGGGCATTGCGTTCAAAAAAGATCAGCACAGGGGTCAGCAGCAGCAATAACCCGGCAAGCAGGTTGGCGGGCTGCATGCCGTCCTGATAGAAAAAGACGTTTACGGCGGAGACCGCCACAGGCTTCAGCCTCTCCGACAGGCTCACGCGCGCCAGATAGCAGCGTCTTGCCAGATCGTGCATCTGCTTCCAGTCGGCAACGGACATGTCATACCCGATATGGGGCGCGCCGCTTCTGCGGTACATATACGCCTCCTCGTCCAGTCCGAGCGCCGCCAAATCTTCCGGGCACTCCTCATATTCGGGCCAGCCGTAGAAGTCGCCCACCCGCTCCCGGTAGTGGTTGATCTTGCGAAAATCAGACCACTCTTCGGCGGAGTAGGCGGCGGCGTTTACGCCCCAGAGAAGCCCCAGACCTAAGACTAAAAACAGGGCGAAGCCGAGAAGCTTTGCCGCAGCGCCTTCGTATTCGTTTTTGTAAGCGGAAATCCATTTGCTAAGCCAGAGCATACCCGCCATAGGTATCATGAGATAGAAAATGTTCTGGCGCATACTGAAAGAAACCCACGCGAAAAGCAGGGTCGGTATATTGTCCAGAAAAAATCCGGCAGTCGACTGGTTGATGCGGGAAGTGATAAAACAAAACAGCGCCGCGGCGGCGGCAAGCCCCGCAGTCGTGGTGTACTGCGCTTCCGCGAGCACATTCAGGTCAATGATGAAAAATAAAAGAAGAAAGGCGGCAAGGGCAGGCAGCAGAGGGGATGCCTGCGGATTGCGGCGCCTGTATATTCGCAGAATGCGCCGGTAAACCATAAAGAGGCAGAGCGCCTGCACGGTATGTTGGAAAAGCCCGTACCAAGGAATGAAACGCCACACGGTATAAAGCTTTGAGAGCAGCCATGAGAGCGGATAGAGAAAAAACATGACATGTGCGTCAGGTGTTCCCGTATACGCGCCCGAGAGTATGCTGTACATCCCCCAATCGTCGTTGATGGCATCCACCGGTTTTATAAAGAAAAGCAAAACGGCGTAGGAGGCAGCGAAAAGCAGAAGGAAAAGCAGAATGTCCTGAAGAAAATCAGGTATTTTCTTTCGTGTACTGCGCGGGTTTCTATGTCCGAAGGAGGGCGTATCCGGCTGCGCCCCCGGATTAACTAATGGCATCGGCGTATCCTTTCGTAAATGAATTGTTTCGCATATTTTAAAGTTGTCTTTATTATAATATACCATAACATATTAAGATTTATGGAAGATTTTTTTAATTCCGGGCACATACAATAGGAAAATTGGAAAAAATGTGTTAAAGTAGATCCAGATTGCAGGGGGGAAACAAGGCGTAAGCATGATTATAGAGGAAAGGTCGGTAAAAAGATGGGAAATACGAAGCGTGGAAGACAGAATATAAATTTGCTTCTGGTCATTCTGATTGGTTTTTGCATTTTGGCAATTATTGAGATTGTATATGGACAGGCGCAGATGAAGGTAGAGCGGGAACGGCTCGATCTGGAGGAGCAGAACCGTCAGGCGGTGGAGGAACTGAAAGAGGAATGGCGCAGCCTGAGAGAAGGATCCAGCGTGGTAACTGCCGAGAGTGAAACGGCGCCTGTTGCCAGCGAGGCGGAGCATGAGACGGAGCCCGCCAAAATTGAAAAGCAGGAAACGTCGAAAACGCAGACGACACAAAAGGCGGAAGAAAAGAAAGAGGATTCTGTGCCCAAAGAGGAAGATAACAGGAAGTACGATATGCAGATTGTCATACTGGGCGACAGCATTATGGACGGCGACAGGTCGGAGAGCGGTGCGGCTGATATCATCAGCGAGCAGCTTAACGCAAAGGTCTACAATATGTCCATGGGCGGCACGACGGCGGCGCTTATGCCGACAGAGCAGTACAATTTCGCGAATTGGGAGTCCCGCGGACTGCTCGGTGTGGTGAACGGGATTCTGGGCAATATCAATACGGATATCTTCGACGGTTATGCGGCGGGTGACGTGCTGAAAACGTGTGATTTTGACAAGACGGATTATTTTATTATAGAGTACGGCGTGAACGATTTCCTGACCAAGCAGATACCCAACAGCAGATATCTGGAGGGCGGGGACACCTTGGCGGTAGATGAAGCGCACACCTATACAGGGGCGCTTCAGGATGCGATCAGCAGACTGAAAGAGCGTTTTCCGGATGCGGGGATTCTGCTGGTTGCACCTCACTATTGTCAGGTCTTTAGCGGCGATACTTTTATCGGCGACGGCTATTCGCTGGATTACGGTTACGGTCCGCTCGTTACGTTTGCGAGGGGAACCGGCTATGTGGCAGGTCTATATGAGAAGGAGCGGGTTTTCCTCTTCAACGCTTTTGAAGACAGCGGTATCGACGCGGGTACTGCGGATAAGTATCTGGCGGACGGCATTCACATGACGCCTCTGGGAGCGCGGCTGTACGCGGAGAAGATCGCGAAAATAATCCGCAATGACTATACGCCGGCGGAATGATTGCATAGAGCAGGTAAAATATGGTATGATAAAAGGCAGGTGTAAAAAACCTGCCTTCTATAATTTGGGGAGAAATATATGCGGGAACTGGAATACCCCTTCGACGGGGAGCTTATCTTAAAGAAGTCAAAGAAAATAAAGCGGGCGCTTCTCGAGGAGCGCTCGGATTTTACGGAGAAACGGATCGCGGTTCTGGGAGGCAGCACGACCCATGACATTATCCGTATGCTGGAGTTGTTTTTGCTGGAACAGGGCATCCGCCCGGTGTTTTATGAGTCGGAGTACGCGCAGTATTGGCAGGACGTGATGTTTGACAATCCGGAACTTCGGGCGTTTGTGCCGGATCTGATTTTCATTCACACGACCAACCGGAACATTGTGTTCCCGTCCGTCTCTGACACAGAGGAGCGGGTGGACGAGCTGCTTTCGGAACAGTACGACCATTTCCTTGTGATGTGGGGAAAAATTGCGGAAGAGTATCGCTGTCCCGTGATCCAGAATAATTTTGATTATCCTTCTTACCGCCTTCTGGGCAATCAGGAGGGTGTGTACCCTCAAGGGCGGATCTGCTTTGTCAACAGGCTGAATGAGAAGTTTTACCAGTACGCGAGGGAGCACGGAAATTTTTATATCCATGATATCAATTATCTGTCGGCGTCCTACGGGCTTGACAGGTGGGCGGATTCCCTGTACTGGCATATGTACAAGTATGCCTGTTGTATGCAGGCGATTCCCGTTTTGGCACACAATCTGGCGAATATCGTCAAGTCGGTTTTCGGCAGAAACAAGAAGGCGCTTGTGCTGGATCTGGACAACACGCTCTGGGGCGGCGTTGTGGGGGACGACGGACCGGAAAATCTGGAGATTGGGCAGGAGACGCCGATGGGGCAGGTGTATTCGGAATTTCAGGGCTATGTGAAGGCGCAGAAGGACATCGGCGTCATGCTCGCGGTGAACTCCAAGAACGAGTATGACAACGCCATCGCGGGATTAAACCATCCGGAGGGCGTTCTGAAACCTGAGGACTTTGTGCTGATCAAGGCGAATTGGGAGCCAAAGAGCATCAATATGGCGGCGATTGCGCAGGAATTGAACATTCTGCCGGACAGCCTTGTGTTTGCGGACGATAATCCGGCGGAGCGGGAGATTGTGAGCGCACAGACGACGGGGGCGGCGGTTCCCGAGATCGGTACGCCAGAGCAGTATATCCGGGTGCTCGACCGCAGCGGCTTTTTTGAGGTGACAAGCCTGTCGGAAGATGACAGGAAGCGCAGCGAGATGTACCGCGTCAACGCGGAGCGGAAAATACAGCAGGAACGTTTCGCGGATTACAGAGAGTATCTGCTCTCTCTGGAAATGCAGGGGACGATCCGTGCGTTTGAGGCGGTCTATATGGCGCGTATCGCCCAGCTGACCAACAAGAGTAACCAGTTTAATCTGACCACAAGGCGGTTCACGCAGGCGCAGATCGAGGCGTTTGCGGCGAATCCGGGCTATATTACCCTTTATGGAAAACTGGCGGACCGTTTCGGAGACAACGGCGTAGTCTCCGTGGTAATCGGCAGAAAAGGAACGGCAGCGGATGTCGACGCATACAGGCGGGGAGAGACGCCGGGCGCGGCGGCAGACGATATGGCGTCGGGCGGGGATGTGCTGCATCTGGAGCTGTGGTTGATGAGCTGCCGCGTACTGAAGCGCGACATGGAGTACGCCATGATGGACAGCGCGGTGGAGGCGTGCCGGGAATGCGGCGTCGGGACGATCATGGGATATTATTATCCGACAGCAAAGAATGCCATGGTGAAGGATTTCTACCAAATCATGGGGTTTGAGAAGATGGAAGAAACTGACACAGGCGTCACAATATGGAAGTTTGAGATACCTGCGGATTATGAAAAGAAAAACATAGTAATAGCGGTGAATGCGGATATGGAAAAATGACACGGCAATATATTAAATTGGGAAAAGGAGAGGACATATGAGCAGAGAAGAAGTGTTTGAAAAGTTGAACGAGGTTTTCAGGGATGTGTTTGATGACGAGGAGATCACCGTCACGGACGCCACCACTGCGGATGATATCGAGGAGTGGGATTCACTGGAGCACATCAATCTTCTGGCGGCTGTGGAGCAGGAGTTTGGCATGAAATTTAATATGGGACAGGTAGTTTCCATGAAGAATGTGGGAGAGATGGCGGATATCATTATCAGCCAGATCGGATAGTGCGGAGAGGCAGTAAAGTACGGCATGGTAAACAGATTTCTTGACAGGGTGCAGGAGTTTTACAAAAAACTGGATAAAATGAACAATAAAAGGGAGGCTGTTCTTGTGTGGGCTCTCTTTGCCGCGCTGGTGTTCGGCTTGTTGATTGTTACGGGGACGCTGACGTCGGGGTTTCATCTGGTGGACGACTGGGAGTTTGCCAAGTATGTAGACTGGATGACGCTTGAAGGTTACAGTCTGTGGGACTGTCTGCGGGAGGCGGTCGGTTTTGATCTGACGCTCCGTTTCCGCCCGCTGTACTATATCAACAGGGTGCTGACGGCTTATGTGTTCGGAATAAATCTGACAGCGATGTCAGTTGTGAAGGCATTTGAGATTGTGGCGGCGCTTGCGGCGCTCTACTACTGCGCAAGGCAGATGAAATGCAATATGGTTTACGCGGCGCTCTTTTCCCTGACGGTGATGGTTGGTTACCAGTCGGCGGTTTGGTGGAAGCTGGGACCGCAGGAGTCCTACGATATCATGATGTTTGCGGCGGGTTTCTATTTCCTGCTGAAATGGCTTTCCACGGAAAAAAGGCGGTATGCGGTTATCAGCGTGGGCGCCTTTTTCTTCATGTCGATATACAAGGAGCCTTTTATTCTGCTGCTGCTCTTTGTGGGGCTTTATATTTTGTACGACGGGATGCGGGGGAAATCGGTGACAATTCCCAATCTGTGGGAGGCGATCAGGAGAAGGCTCCTTTATCTGCTTGCGATTGGCGTTATGTTCGCGGCGGAAATGTTCTTGCTCCTGTTTGTGATCGGTACGAATAACTACTCGTATGTAGGGCTGGATGAGAGCGTGCCCCTTGACCAGTATGTGCAGGTGTGGCGAAGCGCGGCTGGGAATAATCTGAAGTGGTATGTCAGGTTCGGCGTGTTGATGGGGCTGATTCTTCTGACTTATTGGGAGCATCTGAAGAAGCTCGGCTGGGAAGTGCTGCTTGCGGCGGCGATTATCGTGCCTCAGTGCGTGACTTACAGTAAGACCGCGCTGGAGGAGCGCTATATTCTGCCGTGGGTGCTGGGATATGCTTTCTTTTTTGTGATTGTGGGGTGCGGGTTCCGTCCGCTTAGCGGCAAGAGGCGGATCGCTTATATGCTCTGTCTGTTCCTGATGCTGGCGGCGCATGGCAGGGTGACGCTGCGGGAGGCGCAGTATTTTACCTACCGGGGAGAGAGCATAAAGACAATGATGGAGACGACGCTTGAGTTGGTGCAGGGAACGGACAAAAAGGTGTTATCCTGCTTCGCGCCCAATTCGGAGGGAAACAAGACGATGTACTACTGGTTCCGTCTCCACGGTTACGACGAAGTGTTTTACTGGGAGGAGGACGAGAACAAAATCAATCGTTCCTATGGACCCAGAGAGGACGAACAGGCTGACTTCGCGGATATAGATGTGATTGTGATGTATAACGAGGAAGACAGGCACTGGTGCTATGAACCGAGCCTCGACCTGTCGGATTTTACGGAGCAAAAGTGCGGGACGATTACCATGTATATAAGGAACGAAAAATAATTTAATAAATCAACTCGATCATCCCGATCACGGGGCTTGTCAGAAAGACCACGTTACGACCGTCAAGCGCGGGCGCGGGCGTGGGTGTGTCGATGGCGGCAAAGCCGTTTGCGGTCAGTTCCGCATATGCCGCTTCCGGATCGTCGGCTTCGTAGCAGATGTGGTAGGGCGTGTTCTTATATTTTTTCAAAAGCCCGGCGACCACGGACTCCTCGGAGAAGGGGGAGACCAGCTCCACCCGGTAACCGTCTTTTGTGAGAAAGCAGATATCCACCTTGCGGATCTCATCGCGGACGGTGTCCTGTTCGACATGGTAGCCGAGGACTTCAAAGGTCTGTTTTGCTTTTTCGATTTTTTTGACTAAGTAGCCGATATGGTGTATTTTTAAAGATGGCATGTGCAATTCCTTTCTGTGGCAGTTTTGTTGTGTTTCGGCTCTGCGCCGGGAAGATAATTAGAGTGTATCACGTTTTGCACCGGGGAGGAAGAAGTTAGGCACATTTTTGCCGTAGCGTATTGTGTGAAAGGATTTTGCTGCTTATGAAAGCATTGTTTGAGAAATACAAGGATTTTATTATGGAGGTCATACATTTCGGCATGGTGGGCGTGATCAACACGTTTCTCGGCTGGGTGATTATGGCGGTGCTGTACAACCTGATTCATATGAATTATTGGCTTTCCAGCGGGATTTCCTACTTTATCGGCAGCGTTTTCTCCTACCATGCGAACGCGAAGCTGACCTTTAAGGTGGAGAACAGGGATAAATGGCTGCCGTGGCGGTTTGCCCTCAATATTATTGTGTGTTATCTTGTGTCCTTCAGTGTGGCTCAGCCCCTTGTCGGCTGGCTTCTGGATGTGTCCGGGCTGTCGGCGGGCGGGACGTTTTCAAAGGCGTTGCTCGACAATGTCGCTATGATATTTGGCATGGGCATCTTTATCGTCATGAACTTTTTCGGGCAGAAGCTGCTTGTGTTTCGGACGGGGCGGCATAAAAACGAGAATAATATGACAAATGCGTCATAAAATGTGGAGAGCCGTGGAATTTGTTAGATCATGGAATGAATCATGGCGGGGGAAATGTTGTGGCAGGTAAAGATGGAGTAATGATTGGAATGCGTGTATGAAGAAACTGGTTGGACAGAAATGGTTTATCTGGATAACAAAATATTGGTTTTTCTTTCCCATAATCGGATTTCTCCTGTTGATGACGGCGGTGTTTTTCGGTTACGGGGAGCGCAGTTATGTCGGCGTCCACGACAACATGGACTTGTTTCTGGCGCAGTTCCAGATGTTGAAAAATACGGGTTCTTTTTGGAAACACGGGGTGGACGTGCCATTCTTAGGCGGCGTCAGCAGGGACAACCTCCCCTCCGAGCTTTCACTCTACAGTCTGCTTTTTATGATTTTCCCGACTTACACGGCTTATGTGCTGGGACTTTTGGGAAAGATTCTGATCGGTATGTTTTCGTTCCGCCTGCTGGCGGGAGAACTGATCGGCGAAAGGTTTTTGAAATACCGTCCCGCCGTCTATATGACGGGGTTTGCCTACGGGATCTGCTGGTTTTTTCCCGCCTTCGGCTTTGCCTTCGCCTCGATTCCGCTGTGCGTCTGGCTGCTCGTTAAGATTTACAGGGGGGAGGGGAAACGGTGGTATCTCTGGTACGCGGCATTGTTTGCCTACCCGCTTGTATCTTATTTTTCCTACCACGGGATTTTCATTCTGGGGTATCTTGTGATTGTAATTTTGTGGCTTTTTTGCAGGAAGGCGTTTCTGGGCAGGAAAAAGAGCGGGGATTTGTCATGGCAGGACGGCAATGGTGTGTGGCGGTTTACGGGGGCGTTCTTTGTGCTTGCCGTTGGTTTCGTGGTCTGCGAGTACCGGCTGTTCGGACAGATGCTTTTCGGCGATGAGGTGACGATCCGTTCTTCCATCGTGAACGCAAGCCTTTCCCTGCCGGAGATTCTGGGGGAGATCGTGCAGGTGTTCCGGGAAGGTATTTTCCATGCGGACGGCGTACATGGAAAAGTTGTACTTCCGGTATGCGTTGTGTATTTTGTTGTAAACAATGCGCTGTATCTGCGAAAAAAAGAGGGGAAGGCGGTCCTGAGCGACCCTTTTAATCTGTTGATGGTCTTTATCCTGTTTAACTGTGTGGTGTACGGGCTGTACGACTTCGAGCCGCTTCGCTCACTGGTGGAAAAGCTGATTCCGCCTCTGGAGGGATGGCAGTTTAACCGGACGACCTTTTTCAATCCGTTTCTCTGGTACGCGGCGCTGTTTTTGATTTTGCGCAGGCTGTATGACGCGGGAATCTGGCAGATGTGGCTGGCGAACGGTATTGTTTGTATCGCCGTGCTGGCGGTGATTCTGACGCCGACCCGCTACAATGATTTGTATAACACCTGTTATAACAGGGCATACGAGCACTTTCACGGGCAGGAAGTGGACGAGTTCACGTATGAACAGTTCTACGCTGTCGATCTGTTTGAAGAGATCAAGGCGGATATTGGCTATGAGGGCGAGTGGGCGGCGGCTTACGGCTTTCACCCGGCGGTTTTGGAATACAATGGGATCGCCACGCTGGACGGCTATTTGGGATTTTATTCCCAGCAGTACAAGGAAGATTTCAGGAAAATCATCGCTCCGGCGCTGGAGCGGGTGGAGGCGACCAGAATCTACTACGACGACTGGGGCGCAAGAGCTTATCTGTATTCAGGGACGGACTTAAGCATTGTCAGCGCCACAAAGACGGTGTATGCCACGGACGACCGCATTTATATGGACGGGGAGGCGTTTCGGGCGCTCGGTGGGAAGTATCTGTTTTCAAGGATTAAGCTTTCCAACGCGCAGGAAACCGGACTTTCCCTGCTTGGCGAGTACACGGCGCGGGACGGGAGCATGACGGTCTATGCTTATGTGCGCATATGCAATGAGCCGTGCGCAGACAGCGCGATAACGGGGCGGGGAGCTTGCTCACCGAAACGTTTATCGTGATGGATGCATAGGGTGAAAGCCCGCGAGCGAGGAAAGCCAAAGGCTTTTCGAGCTTGCACGGCGAAAAATAAGAAGGAGATTTCACTATGCCAATAAGAGTACACAATTTCGGAGGAGTGATCGGGTGGAACGCGAAAAAATATATTCCGTGGGTGGCGAGCGAGAGCTATCTGAAACTGCAGTTTGTCAGCCGCAGGCGATCCCAGAAAGGGTATATTGATTACTTTATGAGCTATAAGGAGGCGCCGCACCCGCTTGTGGTGAATCTGGAGACGGTGAACCGCTGCAACAGCACGTGCGAGTTCTGCACCGCCAATATCCATGCGGAAAAGCGCCCCTACAAGAAGATGGATGACGCGCTCTATTATTCCGTGATCGACCAGCTTCACGACTGGAATTACAAGGGGCATCTGACATTGTACGGAAACAATGAGCCGTGGCTGGACACGCGCATTGTGGAGTTCCATAAGTATGCAAGGGAAAAGCTGCCGGACGCCTTTATCTTTATGTCCACAAACGGTCTGCTCTTAAACGTGGACAGGGTGAAACAGATTGTTCCCTACGTGGATCAGCTTATCATCAACAATTACGGGATGGAGATGAAGATGCACGACAATGTGCAGGTGATTCATGACTATGTGAAGGCGCACCCGGACGAGTTTGGGGATGTGGATATTCTCGTGCAGATTCGTTATTTGAAAGAAGTGCTGACCAACCGTGCGGGCAGTGCGCCGAACAAGCAGTCCAAGGGAAAGATCGTCAAGGAGACGTGTCTGATGCCTTTTACGGATTTGTGGATCACGCCCTTCGGCAAGCTGGGAATCTGCTGCTGTGATAACTTTGAGGTCACGGAGATGGCGGATCTGAACAACACGTCCCTCCGGGATGGCTGGAACAGTGGGAAGTACAGGCAGCTGCGGGAAGCGATCGCCACGGGCAGACATAATTATCCTTTCTGCAAGTACTGTGATTTTATCGACGCGGGTCTTAGGATGGACGCGGTGGACGATGTGCTGAAGCACAGAGAAATGCACGGTGCGAGACAGTCCATGTTCAAGAAAAAATGAGGATTTTGAGTCACAGCGAAGCTGCGACATGGAGGATAGTGGCAAAAAGAAAAATGAGGGGCGGCGTACAAATGAGAAGAGCGGTTTTGACGATGGTCTGCGCGGCGGTTCTGACGGTTTTGTGGGGCTGCGGCGGCGCGGCAGGCGCAAATATGCAGGAGAGTGGTGAGGAGAGCGCGGCAGCCAAGGAGCAGAGCGGAGAGGAGAGCGTGGCAGCAGCGGGGCAGGGCGGAGAAGACAGTGCGGCAGCCACGGAGCAGAGCGGTGAGGAGAGCGCGGCAGTCATGGGACAGAGCGGAGAAGACAGCACGGCAGCGGCAGAGCGGGACAGCTTGGCGGGCAGCACCTTCTCGATTCTGGGGGACAGCATTTCCACCTTCCAAGGGTATAATCCCGTGGGGTATTACGCCTTTTTTCCGGACTATGGCGAAGTGAAAAAGGTGGAGGATACGTGGTGGCAGCAGGTGGCGGACGAGATGGCTCTTACACTCTACGTGAACGGTTCCAGCGCCGGGGCGACCGTTGCCGGAGATTCTACGGGAACGGAAGATCCGCAGTGTGGCTGTAATGAGATGCGCACAAACGATCTTTCAGGTCCGGAGGGGGCGTGTCCTGACAGGATTGTCATATATTTGGGAACCAATGACTTTTTGAATGCAGTTCCCTTGGGGGAAAACGACGGCACCGAGCTTGTGGAGGAGGGGGAAGTAAAGACGTTCAGCGACGCGTACACCCTCATGCTTGATAAGCTGCAGGCAAACTATCCGTTGGCGGAAATTTACTGCTGTACCCTGCTTCCGGTGGGTGATTACGGAACGGATACGCCTTATGTGGAATTTATCAGCGGCACACAGTTTACTTCTGCGGATTATGGTGAGGTCATTATCCGGATTGCAGCGAACAGAGGGCTTTCGGTGATTGACTTAAACGACTGCGGCGTTACCATAGAAAACATGCATGAGATGACAAGTGACGGGGTGCATCCGACGGCGGCGGGCATGGAGTGTATTGCGGCGGCGGTGAAAGAGGCGTTTGCCGAATAGCGGAAGTCGGGATTGAGGGGAGTGTGCCGGTATGAAAGCGGTGAAAGAACGGATTACATGTATTTTATTCGTGCTGATCTTCCTTTTGGTGATCGCAGGGATCAATGTGATTGGGTATTATGACAGGACCTTTTATGACTGTTCCCATGAAATTTCTTTCAGCTTAAACCGCGGTGTATACAGAGTGACCCTTGATGAAGCGGCGTCTGCCGATGCTTACCGCGTGTATTATGAGGTTAATGGACAGGAGCGCATTCTGGCGCAGGGCGATGTGGAAAACAACGCGTTTGAGATAACCCTTCCCTCCAATATTCGCAACGACAGCGTCAGAGTGACGGCTGTGACGGAAGAGGGAACGAATGTGGAGCGGTTTGACGCCGTAAGAATTACAAAGGTGCTGCCGGTCGGACGGACTGTGGCGTATCTGGCGATGTATCTTGTGATTGCGGCGTTGATCTATGCCGGCTTTAGAGGACGCCGCGAAGTGGCGGCGCTGCTGGGGGCGGTAAGTGTGGCGATGCCGCCGTTATATCCGGTTTTTTGTGTGGCGCCCGTGCAGATGGCATGTCTGCTTGTCGCGGGAACGGCTCTTCTGTTTGCGGCGGACAGGAAGTTGAAAATAGAGGCAAAAAGCATTGCCCGGTATGTGTTTTTTCTGGCGCTGTCTTTTGCCGCGCTGTATTTTTGCACGGAGTCCTCGCCTTTGTATGCGCGCAACCGCTGGGACGACGCCGGCATTTACTATTCCATAGGCAAGGGGATTGTGCATGGCTATGTGCCTTACCGGGACATGTTTGACCATAAAGGACCGGTGGTGTTTTTTATATTTGCCCTAGGATATCTTCTGACGCCCGACTTTTTTTACGGGGTCTATCTTCTGGAGAGCCTGTGTCTTTCCGGTCTGTTATATTTTTCCTATAAGATAGCCAGACTGTATTTTGACGAGGGGATAGCGGAGACGCTGGCGGTAATTTCCATACTCTTTTTTCTGGACGGAAGTCTGCTTGTGTATGGCGGTTCCTGCGAAGAGTTTACTATGGTGATCTATGCGGCTGTCCTGTATCAGTATTTATTCTGCCTTTCAGGGCAAAAGGAATGTACGGGGCGGCGGATGGCGGCTCTTGGCGTGCTCTGCGGTCTGTCCTTCTGGATGAAGTTTACCATGACGGTGTGTCTTTTGGCGTTGGCGGGGATACTGCTATGGCAGGAACTTCTTAACAGGAGGCGGTTTGTGCGGAAGCTTGCGGCATTTGCGGGCGGCGGTCTGGCTGTGAGCGCGGCGGTCATCGGATATTTTATCGGAGCGGATGCGATCGGCAGTTTCAAGAGAAGTTATTTCGACGCGAATCTGGCGTATGCGGACGTCCGGGGAATAGGGGAGACAATGGCTGTGTTCGGGAAGAATGTGATGACCGCGGTAACCACGAATCCCGGCATCACGCTGGTGGTTCTGACAGGGATTGTCGGCTTTACGGTATCATCCCGCTATATAAAGGGAATAACGGGCAGGCTTGGTCTGTTAGCGGCGTTTGCCCTGCTGGTGGGCAGCACGTACGTCAGTCATGCGTATCTGTATTATTATTGTCTCGTGGCGGTGTTTGCGATATTGGGCATCGTTACTCTTGCAGGCATTTTGACAGAGAGAATAAAACGGTTGGAGAAGTGGCGGGGCTGCGCCTATTTTGCGGCAATTCCCTGTCTGTTTCTCCTGTTTGCATTTAATCAGAACTACAAGGATGCCGCGCCTCTTTCCGAGAATTTTACGCTGCTTGACGTGTTTCAGAAAGAGATGGAGCGCGTGGCAGACGGGCGGGAGAGGACGCTTCTCCTATACCACAATCATTGGGCGCAGATGATGACTTTCCCCGGGGTTTTGCCGGCGGAACGGTATTACTTTGCTCCCAATATCAGTGAGAATGTTCCCGAAATAAATGAAGAGCAGGACCGGTATATTCATGAGGGGATTGCGGATTTTGTGATTGTGGACAATGTGGAGATTTATCCTCACATTACAGAGTGGGGATTGTACCAGTATGAGCAGATTCTGGACTGGCAGACTGACAGGTACAGCGTGCAGCTTTACTATAAGAAGGATGAATATCGCGGGACGGAGGATTAGGCAGGATATGCAAATTGCTGTGGCGGGGATCAAAAAGGCATATGCCCGAAAGAAAGTGCTTACAGATATATCGTTTTCAATGGGTGCCGGAAGCTGTGCGGCTATCCTTGGCAGCAACGGCAGCGGGAAATCCACGCTGCTTTCCATTTTGGCGGGCGTTCGGAGGGCGGACGGCGGCTCCTTTTTGTACCGAGACATTGATCTGCTGCGCGAGCCCGGACTGATTCCGAAGGTACTGGGCTATGTGCCGCAGGGGGATCCGCTGATGGAGGAGCTGAGCGCGTGGGACAACCTGCGCATGTGGTATGACAGAAAGACGCTGGAACGGGAGCTTGCGGAGGGGGCGCTTGGGCTGCTCGGCATCGACAGTTTCTTAAAGACGACTGTGCGCCGCATGTCGGGCGGGATGAGGAAACGTCTCTCCATAGGATGCGCGGTGGTTTCCCATCCGGGGATTCTGGTGCTCGACGAGCCTTCGGCGGCGCTTGATCCTGTCTGCAAGGAAAAGATACGAAACTATCTGGATGTTTACAGAAAAGAGGGCGGCATCGTGCTGATGGCGACCCATGACGCGCAGGATTTGGAATTATGTAACGAGTGTTATATATTAAAGGACGGCATACTCTACCCTTGGCAGTATGACGGGGATTTTCACAGGCTGGCGGAGGCATTGTAGATGAAGCGGACGGCGGCGTACTTTCTGGCACAATTGAAGAGGGCGGCAAGACTGCTTCCCGGGCAGATACTGGCGGATATCGCTGTCTGTTTCTGCGCGGGCGCGCTTGTGTGTCTGCTGATCGCGCAGGGCGCGTTTGCGGCGGAGGGAACGAGATACCGGATCGGCATGGTGGGCAATCTGTCGGATTCCTATCTGGGATTCGGCATTGCGGCGGTGCAGGAGATGGACGATTCCCGCTTTATGATTGAGCTGGTGCCCATGTCAGAGCAGGAGGCGGATGAGGCGTTTAGGCGCGGGGAGCTTTATGCGGTGATGCGGGTGCCCGAGGGGCTGATGGAGTCCATTGTGTACGGGAAAAATGACAAATTTGTCACTTATACCGCGATGCAGGGGCAGCAGGGGCTGGGAACGATGGTGATGGGGGAGATCACGGATGTGGCGTCCATGCTTGTGACCTGTTCCCAGAGCGCGATCTACGCCATGCAGCGGGTGCTTTCCGAGCAGGGCAGGGGCGACGAGATTGGATGGGAGACGGACAAGCTGAATTTGGCGTTGATTCAGATGGTGCTCTCAAGGGGCGAATTTGGCGAGGTGGAGGTTCTTGGCTACGGGGATGGGCTGTCGTTGGAGTTGTATTATTTTTGTGGGGCGGTTTTACTGTTTCTTCTGCTTTCCGGGCTTTTAAACAGTGCCCTCTTTGTGCATCGAAAGATTGCGCTCTACAGCTTTTTGAAGGCGAGGGGCGTGGGGGCGTTCCGGCAGGTTCTTGGAGAATATCTGGCATATCTGCTCCTTGTGCTGGCAGGACTTCTCACGTTGTGCCTGCCGCTGGGCTTTGGGCTTGCGCGGGGACTTTTGGCGATCCCTGAGTGGGAGGGGATGGGAGCCGCGCCCTTTTTCGCTTTTCTTCCAGCTCTTTTCCCTGTGGCGGCAATGTTTGCGGCTCTGCAGTTTTTTCTCTTCGAGGCGGCTGACGGGATTGTCAACGGGATTCTGTTGCAGTTGATCTGCGGGATCGGCATGGGATATCTCTCGGGGTATTTTTATCCGTCCGCCTTTTTTCCGGAGACAATGCGGGCGTTGGGTGACTTCCTGCCCTCCGGCGCGGCGGCGCGTTTTGCGCAGGCGGGTGCTCTGGGAAAAATTCCGGCGGCGGCGTGGGCGGCGGTATTTGTGTGGCTGGGGGTGTTTATGCTTTTGGCGGCTTTGTTCAGGAAAAGGCGGATGGGGAGGTAATGGACATGCCGGGACGAATGTTGGTGAGGTTTATGCTGTTACAGAAACGACTGCTGAAAAAGGGCGGTTTCCTTCTGATGCTCTGTCTGGCGCCCCTGCTTGCGGCGGGCATCGGCAGGCTGTCCGCAGAATCCGCCGGTATCGCCGTGATCGCGCTGTATCTGCCGGAGGGGGATGCATCCGCACAGGAGGTTGCCGATCGGCTTTTGAAGGACGGGGGCGTTTTTCGCTATGTGCCCTGCGGGGACGAGGCGGAGGCGCGGGATCTGGTGGAGACCGGGGAGGCGGATGCGGCATGGATTTTTGATGAAGATCTGACGGAACGTCTGGAAGAGCTGGGGGAGAAGCGCTGGGTGCGCCCCGTGGTGACGGTGGTGGAGCGGAAGGACAGCGTGCCGTTGATTCTTGGGCGGGAAATCTTGTCGTCCGCCATTTATCCGTCTTTTTCTTACATGGTTTATGCGGGTTATGTGCGGGACGAGCTGGGGCTTGCCAAGATGACCGACGAGGAGCTTCGCCGCGTCTACGACGGTGCTGCCGTGGAGGGCAGTCTGTTTCAGATGGTCTATCCCGACGAGACGTCCGGGGAAACGGAAGATTTTACTTATGTGCAGGCGCCTCTGCGGGGGATTCTTGCCGTCTGGTTCACCTTTGTGGGGCTGGCGGCGGCGCTCTGGTTTATGCAGGATGAGGAGAAGGGCGTCTACGGGCGCGTTCCCGTGACGGGACGGCTCTCGGTTTCCTATATTGCGGGCGCGGCGTTTCTTCTGGATGCGGCGGCTGTGCTATTGTTGTCCTGCAAGCTGGCGGGGGTGTTTACGGACTGGAAAAGAGAGGTGATAAGCTGCGCGGTCTTTGCGGTCTGCGTGCTTGCCTTTGCAAATCTGCTGCGTATGATTTGCCGCACGCCCCGGAGACTGGGCATGACTTTTCTGCCGCTTTTGGCGGCGATGCTGGCGTTCTGCCCGGTTTTTCTGAATCTGCCATATTTTAAGGCGGGAAAACTGCTTCTCCCGCCTTGGTACTATCTGCAATCTATTCATAACACACGTTACTTATACGAGATGGCTGTCTATACGGCAGTTCTTGTTCTGGTAAGCGCCGTATGGCAGCGGGTGCAGAGCCGCAGATGGTAATCTGAACTGGCTATTGGCGCCTGCGAAACAGATGCACACTCAGTCAACCTCGATCTGGTCTGACGGCGTCTCCTTCTGTACTTCCTCGTGGTAGGTCTTTTCCGTGTTGACATTCCAGATGTTATCCTTTGAGGTAATACCGCCCAAAATGTTTTTTACGGTCTCAAAAGAGGTCATCATGGAGTGGTCAATGTTGTTGTAGCGGTGTTGCCCGTTTCTGCCCACGCAGTAGAGATTGTCGATGGATTTCAGGTATGCGGTCAGCTTGTCCATATCCTTGTACGTGTCAAAGTATGCGGGGTAAGCCTTTTTCACCCGCTCCACATGGGAGTCCATCACGTCGGAGGGCTTGTCGATAAGCCCCATGCTGACGATCTCGTCTATGGCAAAACGGGCAAAGTCCTCGTCGGACATGGTCCAGTATTTGTCCCCCTCGGTAACAAAATATTCCAACCCGATCCATACCGTGTGCTCTAAGTCGCGCACCATGTAGGGCGACCAGTTGTTGTAGATCTGAAACCTTCCCAGACGGACGGTCCTGTCATGCACATAGATCCAGCAGTCCGGCACAATGTTGCCTATGGTTTTCAGATTGGTTTTGTTTTTCAGGTTCAGCTTCGGCAGCAGGAGTCCCACAGTCATATAGTCGCGGTAGGGCAGCCCTGCGGCAATCTCAGCCTCGGTTTTCGGCACGTCGTTTATGCCTGCCACCAGATCTTTTACAGGCATGGAGGAGATAAAGATATCGCCCTCCGCAGTCACCTCGCCCTCCGGCGTTTCGTAGGTGATGGAGGTAATGCGGTTGTTTTCGTCCTTGTGGAGACGAACCGCCCTGCTGTGGCAGAGGACTTCTCCACCAAGTTCCTTAATCTTTTCCGCCGTCACCTCCCAGAGCTGACCGGGACCGAGTTTCGGATAGCTGAACTCCTCGATCAGAGAGGTCTCCACCTCCCGGTTCTTCTTTCCCGGCAGCATTTTCGAGAAGACATCCTTTAAGATGGCGGCGACGGAAAGACCCTTGGCACGCTGTGCGCCCCAGTCGGGCGCGATCTCGGAGGGGTGTCGTCCCCATAAGTTTTCCGTGTAATTTTCAAAGAACATGGAGTAGAGTTTTTTGCCAAACCGGTTTACATAAAAATCCTCCAGCGAGTTTTCTTCGCGCTTGTGGATCATGGAGGCAAGGTAGCTGAATCCGGCCTGCATGGTGGCGAGAAATCCCATGTTGATAAAGGTTTCTGGCTTTAGGGAAATCGGATAGTCGAAAAATTTCTGGTTAAAATAGATGCGTGATACGCGGTGTCTGCGCAACATCACGCGGTCCTCTTTCTCGGGATCCGGACCGCCAGGAGAGAGCGTCATCTCGCGGTGCAGCACGATATCGTCGTAGGTAGGCGAACCCTGCGTGGGCAGCATATGCTCCCACCACTCGTTCACTTCGGGCACTTTGGAGAAAAAGCGGTGCCCGCCCATGTCCATTCTGTTTCCTTTATAATTGACGGTTTTGGAGATGCCGCCCATAGCGTCGGATTCCTCCAGAACCGTGACCGTGTATTCTTTATTTTTATCTTGTCTGAGCAGTTCATAGGCGGCGGTCAGACCTGCCGGACCTGCGCCGATCACAAATACTTTTTTCATGCAATACCTCCGCGCCGGGCAGTCTGCCGCCCGGCTATATTGTCTAGTTTACCATGTTTGGGCGGGGATGTACACGGAAATGTGGAAAAATACAAAGGTGTGTGCTATAGTATTACTGACCGTTGTTTTACGGAAAGAATTGGAAGAGGCGTATTTATGCTGTCTGTAATCAGTTGTATTTTCTGGCTTTTGGTCATCCCCTTCTGTATCGGGCTGATCCCTGCAAACTTTATATCGGCGGATAAAAGGACTCCGGGATTCGTGCTGCTTTCCGGGTATTTCGGCATGTGGGCGCTCTTTGAACTTGCGGCGGTGCCGGCGGTTCTCTGGGTGGAGTACCATAATTTCAGAGTGGCTTCCGCCGTGTTTACGGTGCTCACGCTTCTTAGCGCAGCGGCGGGGGTTTTATTGCTGTATCGGAATGCGAAGGCGGGAGCGCCGGGACTTATTATGGGTGGCTGCCGGACGGGCGTCGAGTGGCAGAAGGAGTGGCTGATCTTCTTTGTCTTACTCGGTTTTCAGCTCTACAAGGCGGTGGCTTACACATCCTTCGACGGCGACGACGCCTACTACGTGGTGGAGTCGCTGATCGCGCAGGAGGCTGGCGTGATGTACCGCATCCTGCCGCTTACGGGCGGTTCTACGGGGCTTGACGTGCGCCATGCGATGGCGGTTTTTCCTATGTGGGTGGCGTATATTTCGGTGCGCGCCGGAGTGCATGCGACCATTGTCTCCCATGTGGTGATGCCCCTTGTGCTGATTCCGCTGACCTATCTTTTGTTTTATGAGATTGGGCGCATACTGTTTATAAAAACGCCGTTGAAAGACGGAACGCAGACTGGCGCGGGCGAGAATGTGTTCCACAGGGAAAACCTGCCCATATTTATGATTATCATGGCGGTATTCCAGATTTTCGGAAATGTGTCCATTTACACCAACGAGACTTTTTTCCTTACCCGCACATGGCAGGGCAAGGCGGTGGCGGGCGCGCTGGTGATCCCGGCGCTGATCTGGGTATTTTTGCAAATTTATGACAGAGGTGTCAAAAATGGGCGGACAGACGCAGGCATTTGGATGCTGCTTGTCTGCGTCAATATGACGGCGGGCGTGTGCAGTTCCATTGCGGTGTTCCTCGTCTGCATCCTGATCGCTGTGACGACGTTCTGTCTGGCGGTGGCGGAGCGGGACTGGAAGGTTCTCTTCAAAGTGGGGTTCGCGTGCATTCCGAATGTGGTGTATATGGCGGTTTATGTGTATATGGCGTACAGTTACCTTTTAAAATAACGGGAGCGGCATATGTGGGGTATTTTTTTAGAGAGCGTCGTTATATTTAAAAATTATATGGGCTACCACGAGAATCATTTTCTGGCGGGGCTTTATCTTGTTGCGCTCCTCTATCTGTGGCTGACGGAGAAAGACAGGCGCAGGCGGGTGCTGTTTGTGTACGCGCCCACGCTCATTCTATTCCTGTTTTTCTGTCCTTTGTTCCGCAAAGTGTTTGTGCGGTTGATGGAGGATTCCGAGACGTACTACCGGCTCTTGTGGCTTCTGCAGATGAGTATTGTCAGCGCCTACGGGCTGATTCGGCTGATGGGAAGGCATAGGCGGATTGGGCTGGCGGTGGCATGTCTGGCGATTGTGGCGTGCGGCGACTATGTGTATGACAGCGAGCATATTTCCCGGGCGCAGAACGCTTACCATCTGCCGCAGGAGGCGGTTGATATTGTGGATATGATAGAGCCGGAGGAGGGGCGTATCACGGTGCTTGTTCCTGCGGATCTGATTTATTACGTGAGACAGTACAGCACGGATATCGAACTGCCTTACGGGCGGGAGATGCTGATCGCCCGCTGGGATTATTACAATGCTATGTATGAGGCGATGGAGGAGGCGGAGGTGATCGATACTCCGGTGTTTGCGGAGCTTGCGAGAGCGTACCCATGCGCCTATGTTGTCTTGAAGGAGGACCGTGAAATTCGTGAGCCGCTGACAGATTACGGCTATTCGGTTTACGGTCAGGTGGGAGAGTTTGTGATTTATAAAGATATGACATTGCAGGATTCGTAGTCGGTCCGGTCATGGCGGGGCTGCGCGACAGGAGAATAACAGATGCTATTTAATTCATATATTTTTGTGTTTGTATTTTTTCCCATATGTCTGATCGGATATTACGGTCTGTTGAGAAGCGGGAAGCCCGGAGCGGCAAGAGTGTTTCTGGCTGCCATGTCCCTTTGGTTTTACGGTTATTTCAACCTGTCTTACCTGCTCATTATGATTTGCAGCATTGCGGGAAACTATCTGTTTCACAGGCTGCTGTCCCGGCAAAGTCTTCGGTTGTGGCGCGGGAAAAGGAGTAATATGGCGGTCATGATTTTGGCAGTGGCGCTCAATTTGGGCGTGCTCTTTTATTTTAAATATTTTGATTTTTTTCTCGATACCATGAATGCCGCAATTGGAACAGAGTTTGTACTGCGGGGCATTCTTCTTCCTCTGGGGATCAGTTTTTTTACTTTCCAGCAGATTTCCTTTATCGTGGACACATACTGGGGCGAGGTGGCAGGCTGTTCGCTGTCCGAGTACGCGCTGTTCGTATCTTTCTTTCCGCAGCTTATCGCGGGTCCCATCGTGAATCACAGCGAGATGCTGCCGCAGTTTCGGGCGTTTGGCGAAAGAAAGGCGGACTGGGAACGGATTGCGGGCGGGTTAGCGCTTTTTGTGCTGGGGCTTGCCAAGAAGGTGCTTTTGGCGGACACGTTCGGCGCGGGCGTGGATTACGGCTACGAAAATCTGGCGGTTCTCGGGCGGGCGGATGCGTGGCTGGTGATTTTGTTTTATGCCCTGCAGCTCTATTTTGATTTCAGCGGTTACTGCGACATGGCGGTGGGAATCGGCAGGATGCTGGGGATAGAGATACCTGTTAACTTCAATTCGCCCTACAAGGCGGTCAACATTGTGGATTTCTGGAAACGGTGGCACATTACGCTGAACCGTTTTTTCACAAAATATGTCTACATCCCGCTTGGCGGCAACCGCAAGGGGAGGGGACGGATGTACTTAAATCTCCTGATTGTCTTTTTCCTGAGTGGTTTCTGGCATGGCGCAGGCTTTCATTTTCTTGTGTGGGGGATGCTGCACGGCGTGTTGTATGTGGCTACCCGGTTTTGGCAGGGGCGTGTGCGGTGCAGAAATGACAACAGTCTCATAAAACAGGGCAGCAAAGTGATGACACTAGTGTCACAAATAGCGACCTTCCTCTATGTCAGTGTGGCATGGGTTTATTTCCGGGCGGAAAACATCCGGCAGGCGAATACACTTCTTCGGACAGCGTGTGCGGGCGAGGTGAAAAAGATTTCTCTGGATTTGGCGGAGTGCCTGCAGCCAGACGAGTTTTGGTATGTGATCAAAGTGCTGCATCTGGACAACCTGTCCTTCAGCCGCTATATTCTGATGTTTGTGATTCTGGCGGCAGGGCTGTACTTTGCGATGGTCGGCAGAAACGCGCAGGAACGGGTGGCGCGCCTGAAATACGGTTCGGTGTCGGCGGCGATACTGGTGGTGCTGACGGTGTGGTGCATCTTAAGCTTTTCCGGGGTCAGCACGTTTTTGTATTTTAACTTTTAAGGATGGTGTGATATGGCGAAAACAGAGCAGAGTTTAATTGTATTGGATGGACGAGCGGAAATTGCGGATATGAAAGCGGTGCAGTATGACATAAGAAATATGATTTATACAGTCCGTAGCCAGCAGATTATGATAGATTATGAGCTGGCAATGTTATATGGGGTTGAGACCAGAGTGCTGAATCAGGCGGTAAAAAGAAATATAGAGAGATTTCCGGAGCGGTTTCGTTTTCAACTGACGAAGGACGAATATGAAAACTTGATATCACAATTTGTGATATCAAGTTTGGAAGAGGGGAAATCTGATTATGGCGGACGTAGAAAACTTCCATATGTTTTTACGGAGCAGGGGATAGCTATGCTGGCTTCGGTCTTAAGGAGTGAGGTTGCTGTTCAGACAAGTATTCACATTATGGATTCTTTTGTAGAAATGCGGCGGTTTCTCGCGAATAATGCGTTGCTGTTTGAGCGTATCAGCAATGTGGAGTTAAAACAATTGGAGTATAAGAGGGAAACGGATGAAAAATTAGGACGCATATTCGATTATATATCCCAGAACGAAGAATCCGCACAAAAAATCTTTTTTGACGGGCAGATATATGACGCGTTCAGTCTGATTGTAGAGTTGATCCAGAAAGCGGAATGGGAAATTACTTTAGTAGACGGATATGTGGATGTAAAGACATTGAATTTACTGGCTAAAAAGAAAGAACATGTGTCTGTTACCATTTACACACAGAAAAAGACACGGCTCACAAATACGGATTGTGATAATTTTAATGCGCAATATCCGTCGTTGGAAGTGAAATATGTTGCAACATTCCATGACCGATTTCTGATTATTGACCGGGAAACCGCTTATCATGTGAGGGCTTCCTTAAAAGATGCAGGAAAAAAGTGTTTTGGTATCAGTCTGATTCAGGATGAAAAGATAGTCAGAGATATATTGCAGCGTTTAAAGCTGGAAACGGAGGAGCGGGATGAAGCGGTTTAAAACATGGATTCTCTCCATAGTGTCCCTTACCTTAATACTGCTTATGCTGGCGGCGGTTCTGGTAGTCTGGGTGGATCCCTTTTTTCAGTACCACGCGCCGCTTGAAAACTTTCCTTATCTGGTGGACAACCAGCTCACCCAGAATCCGGGAATGGCGAAACATATGGAGTACGACAGCGTGATCCTCGGCTCATCCATGACTGTGAATTTCAATACCAACTGGTTCAGGGAGCTGATGGATCTTCAGACGATCAAACTCAACTACAGCGGCGCCTATCCGAAAGATCAGGCGAACATCATGGACATTATTTTTGACAGCGGGCATGAGGTGAAGGCGGTTTTTCTCGGGGTTGACGTGACGACTTACACGGGGGGCGTGGAGGAGACGAAATATCCGATTCCAACGTATCTCTATGACGATAATTATCTCAACGACGTGCAGTATATGCTGAACAAGGACGTGCTCTTGAATTATGTGCTGCGCCCGTTGGCAGATCCTGACAAGACGGACCTCGCTACCGTGTATCAGAGCTGGTGGACGGACGAATATTACAATATCCAGTGGGTGATGCACAATTATGTGCCGCCCGAAAAGGTGGAGGCGGAGACGCCGCCCGACGCATTTTTAGAGAGCACGGATAAAAACCTGAAAGCTAATCTCTGCCCATATATTGAGCGGAACCCAGACACTACCTTCTATATTTTCTTTCCGCCTTACAGCATTCTTTACTGGAATGACGTCAGGCAGGAAAATCACATGCATGCCACTATGCGGGAGTATGCGCATATCGCCGATACGCTGCTTGCTTACGATAACGTGCGGGTGTTTTACTTCCCGAACCGGGAGGAGATCGTGACGGATTTAAACAATTACGCGGATTACACCCATTACCATGCGAGGTTTAACCGCTTTATGACGGAGTGTTTTGCGGACGGAACCTGCGAGGTGAAAAGCGCGGCAGAGATGGAGCGGGCGCTTGAGGAGACACGGGATATGGTCGAGCGGTTTGATTTTGAGGAATTATTTTCGGTAGATTATTGATGAGAACATTACCAAAGAACCTTGACATGATATTGTGGTATCGTCCCGTCTTTTGTGATAATTATTAAGTTTTCGGCAATGGCTTGTGCGATAATCAGCCGGTCAAATGGGTCTCCATGAATTGAGGGAAGTTCCCTGATTTTGTCAAGATGAAATGGTTTTATGGAAAGAATATCGAACTGTTCTTTTTCACAAGTTTCCGAAATTTTAGAAATGGAGCTTTTGATTTCAAGCTTTCCAATACTTGACTTAATTGCAATTTCCCACATGGAGACAATGCTTACACAGATTTTTTCATCATTACAATAAATTATTTCTGAAGCTTTTTTGAGAGCTTTTAACTATCATATTAAAAAATATAACAAAACGTTTGTGTCCAATAGATACATTTACAAATACTCCTTAAAACATGCAGGCGTTTCGTCAAAATCGTCTGAAATAGCGATAAAATCATCCGCTAGGGGATTTACTGACCTGTGAAATGTCATGCCATTGCTTATGGAGTGTTTTGCCGGCTCCTCCTTCGATGTATGTTTCAAAAATCTCATAAATTCAATCACTTGATTTATCAAATCTTCAGGAAGATCTTTCGCTTCTTTAATCAATGTATCATACGCCATAAATATACCCCTTCAACTATGGTAATCTTTTCCTGCTATTTTTAATCTTATGCAATTACAATTTAAGCATAACAAACTAAGACGGGAAAAACAACATCACTCCTCCGCCGGGAACAAACAATCCGCAAACCGCTGCGCCAAAAGCTCACGACCAGCGTCGTTGAAGTGGATATAATCCGTCATATAGTCCAGATAATTGTCCTCGTTGATGGAGCCATAGAAGTTGTCGATGAAGGAAACGCCCACGTCCATAGTGGCGTCCCGCTCTTTCTGCAGATAGTGGCTCAATGTGCCGTGACCCAAGTCTGCCCTGTCGCCGTTCTGGAAATTGCCTTCCTCGTTGATGCTGTGGCAGAATGTATGGGACATGACCACGATGCGGATGTGAGGATAAGCCTCCTGAATTGCCTCTACGCCCGAACGCAGCGCGCCCGTGTAGGTGATCTCCGCATAGGGTGCGTTGGGATCGTCGCAGGGACGCTTGTTGACGTAGTCGCTGCCGTCATACATCACGCAGATCATATCCACGGTATTCATGTCAAGCTCGGAGAGCATCTGCGCCGTCTTTGCAAAGTTTTCGTCGTAGCTGTAAGTGGCGGCTGTCTTCATCAGATCGAAATCCCCGCTCGCAAGGCTCTTTGCCACGTAGGAGAAGGAGAAGGCATCCAGAATGTAGCCGTCGTTGTAGGAGGCAAACTGCGCCGCCATGGTGGTTCCCGTGAAAGAGCCGTTGTGAACCGTGGCTCCCGTTTTTTTTGCAATCTGTTCGGCAAGTCCGTTTTCGCCGCGTTCCAGAGAGAAGGGATCGTCGCCCAGACAGAGGATGGTGGTTACGCCGTCGTCCACATAGCCCTCGCGCTTGTCGGGGGCAAGGGGAATCAGGTTGTCAAGTGTCTCGATATCGAAATCCGTGGTCTGGTAGTTCGGATCGTAGTCAGAAGGCGTTCCCTTGTTCCACTTATAGAGCCGGAAAGCCGAGAAACCGATGACCAGTACGATAGCGCCCAATAGGATAAGTTGTATGTTGACAAGGAAAACGCCGCGCTTTTTCGGTTTTGCCGCATTTTCTGACAGTTCTGTCATGTTTTTTCTCTCTAAAGTATCTTTATCCTGTTTTTCTCCCATGATTATATTCATTCCCTTTCCTGATAGTCTTATGCGTTTGTGAGGTTTTCATTTATTTTACTATTATTTGTGTCAAAAATCTACAGAAAAAATGCGCTGTCCGGAATCTGAAGATTTCGAGCAACGCGTTCTTTCTCTGTTCATCGCATCATAGAATAGATACGGCGTTTTCCAACGGGGGCGTTTCCGGCATAGCGTATGAGTGAATCACCGGCTGTGCAAGCTGCCGCTGCAGTTCCTTGTACCACTTGCTGTACTTATACATACGATATGTAGTGCTCAGCTTTCGGAGCTGTTCGTCGTCGGCACAGCAGATAGAAAAGGAAATCCTTTGTGATTCATCCATGGACGCATAGTCCAAATAACTGAGTTTAAGCTCGGTAATCAGTCCCTGACATTTGGGACAGAACTGCTTGTGCCCATTCAGCATATGAACCCGTTGGCAACGCTTACAGTAGTGCATGTACATCATGAAAAATTCCCCTTTTCCAATATTCCCTGTAAGGTAACCGTTTGTCTGTTGCCCTTATATTGTGTCAGCCCTGGCGGTCAAAGTCAAGCGTATATTAGCGAGAAATGCCGTAAAATGGGTGTAAAATATCGCGCAATTATCGCGTAAATAGCGTAAACATGTCAGGAATTGCCAATTTACATAATCTGAGGAACCTTTGCGCATGACAAAAATCTTGAAATTACGCTGTTTTTATGCTATAATCACAAAGAATTATTTGGATTTGCGGTTTACATAAACTTGTGCAACTGCTGTGCACAACAATCAAGGTAGGAGCTATCATGCAGAATAAGAAAAATAAGAGACAGAGTACGGAAAACCGCCGCAGGCAGGTTCGGTTTGAAGAGCTGCTCGAGGACGATCGGTTTGACGATGAAGATTATGACAGCGTGACGGAGGACACGCTGGAATTTTTGAGCTTGGACGATGATATGATCGAGTCCTATCAGCGTACCCATCCCCCGAAAACCACGGCTGCGAAGACACGTCCCGTCCGCTATGAAGAAGAGGAGTATGAGGACGAGGATTACGAAGACGACGACTACGAGGATGAGGACTACGAAGACGACGACTACGAGGATGAGGACTACGAAGACGACGACTACGAGGATG
>CAJURQ010000002.1:31460-75657 GCA_910588955.1 uncultured Lachnospiraceae bacterium | reverse complement strand
AGGACTACGAGGACGACGACTACGAGGATGAAGATTACGAGGACGACGACTACGAGGATGAAGATTACGAGGACGACGACTATGAGTATGACGATGACGACGGCTTCGCGGCACGCCTGATGTATTTTATCGGCGAGATGGGCGCTCTGGATATTGCTGTGGCAATTCTGGGGATTCTGGTGCTTGTGGGTGCGATTGTTACGGGTGGCATCTATGTCCATGCGAAATCGGTGGAGAAACAGGTGGCGGCGTTTGCCGATATGGGTGAGGAGATAGAGGGCGTTTCCGTGATCGGAGAAAGCGGTTTGTTGGCGGTGTCCGAGTCCGTGAAGCTGGGCGGCATGATTGACGTGGAGGAGGAAGAGCCCGAGGAGCAGGAAGAGGAAGTACAGGAGGATGCAAAGGGAGAGGTAGCGGTAGAACTCCGGCTGACCTCGATTCTCTCCGATATGAAGGTGAAGTTTGTCAATAAGGAGACAGGCAAGCTGATCGGCGGCGTTCCTTTTGAAGTGGAGGTTTCCGGACCGAAGAGTTTTCAGTGGAAGGATGACGATAAGGACGGCGTGATCTACCAGAAGGATCTTGCGGCAGGATCCTATGATGTTAAGATACTGCCGTTATCCGGTGCGGCAGCAGAAAAATACAAGCTGCCTGCAAAGAGCAGCAGCGTCAAGGTGACGGATAAAATCGCCTATCAGAAGGTGGATGTGGCGGACGAGGTGAAGACCGAGGCGGAGATCAATGTGGCGAAGGAGGAAGCTACCCAGCAGAATACCGTGGTAGAATCCGCGCTGCAGGACACGGTGGAGTGGGTGGAATCCACGAAGACCCCGATCGGGGAGGAGACGTCGGAGTACGAGAAAGTGCCCATGGATAAAATTGCAGATCCGTGGAAGAGCGCCGGTGCGTTTCGGAGGATGGCAGAGGAAGGGGAGGAAGATCCCTATGATAATGTGAAGGTATCCATCAATAAGGACAGCTTAACCCTTGAAAAAGGAAAGAGCGATTCTCTTTCGATATCTGTCAGCAGCAGCGAGGTGGAATATTCGGTGGAGTGGAGCGTTGCGGATTCTGCGGTTGCAACGGTGGACGGCGGCAAGGTCACCGCAGTTGCGGCAGGCAGCACCACGGTTACGGCGCGGGTTGTTGTGGGCAGTATGATTCAGGAATTCAACTGTTCCGTTACGGTGAACGAGTCGGGAAGCGGGGATTCGGACAATCAGGACAAAGAGGACGACGATACGGATAAAGATACGGATAAAGACAAAGATAAGGACGAGGATAAAGACAAAGATAAAGACAAAGATAAGGACAAAGATAAAGACAAGGAAGAAAAAGATATCTACACCAAGGTGTCCATAAAGGGTGAAAGTGAAGTCAAGGTGGGCAAGCAGGTGACCCTGACCGCGGAGACGGACCCCAAGGGGGGCAAAGTTACATGGAGCAGCGACGATGAGAAGATCGCGAAAGTAAATGAGAAGGGCGAGGTCACAGGCGTTGCCGAGGGCGAGGTAAAGATACGAGCCGTCTGTAAAAACCCCGAAGGCACGGATGATATCAAGGAATCTTTCAAGATAAAGGTGCTGAAAGCGGACGCCGCTATCGACGAGAACACGAAGCTGAAGGACAAAGACGGCAACCAGCTTTACTTTAAAAACGCGGACGGGGATTACGAGGAAGCGACCTACAAGGAATACGGCAAGCGGGACGCCTTTTATAAGAAGGTGAAAGCGGCATCGGCTTACAAGTATACGGGCTGGCAGACGATTGACGGGCATGTTTATTTTTATGATAAGAACGGAAACTATGTGACGGGCGAACAGGTCATCCAGGGCGCGAAATACAGCTTCGGCAGCGACGGAAAACTGGCGAAGAGCTCGGGCGCCATGGGAATCGACGTGTCCAAGCACAACGGCAATATCGACTGGAACGCGGTGAAGAATTCCGGCGTCTCCTACGTGATTATCCGCTGTGGCTACCGGGGCTACTCCACGGGCGTGCTGGTGGAAGATCCCAAGTTCAGGAGCAATATCAAGGGCGCGAAGGCGGCAGGGCTTAAGGTGGGCGCATACTTCTACAGTCAGGCTGTCAACGAGGTGGAGGCTGTGGAGGAGGCTTCCATGGCAATTGATCTGGTGAAGGGATACGGTCTGAACTACCCGCTTTTTCTCGATGTGGAGGCGAGCGGCGGCAGGGCGGACGGCATCAGCCGCGAGACCAGAACCGCAGTCTGCAAGACTTTCTGCCAGACCGTGCAGAACTCCGGCATCACGGCGGGTATCTATGCCAACAAGAACTGGTTTACCGAGAAGATCAGTACGGGAAGCCTGACAAGCTACAAGCTGTGGCTTGCGCAGTACGCCAGCGCACCGACCTACACGGCGACCCGCTATGACCTGTGGCAGTATTCCTCCAAGGGAAAGGTCAGCGGCATCAGCACCAGCGTGGATATGAACATCAGTTATTTAAGCTACTAACAATAAACCAATGCTTATAAGCGATAAGGAGGAAGGGCGAGACAATGAAAACTTATCTTGTTACGGGAGGCGCGGGCTTTATCGGCTCCAACTACATTCACTATATGTTCAAAAAGTACGGCGACGCGATCCGCATCATCAATGTGGACGCGCTGACCTACGCGGGCAATCCGGAAAATTTGAAAGAGGTGGAGAAGCGGGATAACTACACCTTCGTCAAGGCGGATATCTGCGACAAGGCAGCTATAGAAAAAGTGTTTGCCGAAAACGACATCGACAGGGTTGTCCATTTCGCGGCGGAGAGCCATGTGGACAGAAGCATCAAAAACCCGGAGGTGTTCGTGCAGACCAACGTGTACGGCACGGCGGTGATGCTAAACTGCGCGAAGGCGGCGTGGGAGCTGCCGGACGGCACTTTTAAGGAGGGTAAGCGGTTCCTGCACGTGTCCACCGACGAGGTGTACGGGTCTCTCGACGATGACGGCGGGTATTTCTACGAGACCACACCCTATGCGCCGCACAGCCCCTATTCCGCCAGCAAAGCGGGATCGGATATGCTCGTGAAGGCATATATGGATACCTATCATTTCCCGGCGAACATTACGAACTGCTCCAACAATTACGGACCGTACCAGTTTCCGGAGAAACTGATTCCCCTTATCATAAACAATGCGCTGCAGGGCAAGAAACTGCCGGTTTACGGGGACGGGAAAAACGTGCGCGACTGGCTTTACGTGGAGGATCACGCCAAGGCAATCGACATGGTGCAGGAGAAGGGACGTCTCTTTGAGACCTACAATGTAGGGGGTCACAACGAAAAGCAGAATATCGAGATCGTGAAGATTATCATAGAGACGCTTCGGGACATGCTTCCGGAGACGGATGAGAGAAGGGCGCATCTGACGGAAGATCTGATCACCTACGTGGAGGACCGCAAGGGGCATGACAGGCGTTATGCCATCGCGCCGGACAAGATTCGCGAGGAGATCGGCTGGGAGCCGGAGACTATGTTTAAGGACGGTATCCGCCGCACGATCGAGTGGTATTTCGCCCATGAGGACTGGATGAAGAACGTGACGAGCGGCGATTATCAGAAGTATTACGAGGAGATGTATCAGGCAAAGCAGTGATGCGGCAGTTGCATCAAACGCCGGAACTGTGATAAAATGGATCGTTAAAGGAGAAAAAGGCGATGAAAGGAATTATTTTAGCGGGCGGTTCGGGCACCAGACTCTATCCGCTGACCAAGGCGATTTCCAAGCAGATTATGCCGGTATACGACAAACCGATGATTTATTATCCGTTATCCATCCTGATGCTGGCTGGAATCAGGGAGATACTGATTATCTCCACTCCCAGGGATCTTCCGGTTTTCCGGGAGCTGTTCGGCACGGGAGAGCAGCTCGGGCTCCGCATGGAATATGCGGTGCAGGAACAGCCGAGAGGGCTTGCGGATGCGTTTATTATCGGGGCGGATTTTATCGGGACTGACAGTGTGGCTCTGATTCTGGGCGATAATATTTTCTACGGACAGAGCTTTTCCAAGGTGTTAAAAGAGGTGGCGGCGAGAGAGAGCGGCGCGACCATATTCGGCTATTACGTGCGGGATCCGAGGGAGTATGGCGTGGTGGAGTTCGACGAGAACGGCATGGCGCTCTCCATAGAGGAGAAGCCGGAGCATCCGAAGAGTAATTACGCGGTGCCGGGGCTGTATTTTTATGACAACGACGTGGTGGAGATTGCGAGGAACGTAAAACCCTCCGCCAGAGGTGAGATAGAGATTACAAGCATTAACAATGAATACCTGCAAAGGGGGACGCTGCGTGTGGAAACTCTTGGGCGAGGTTTTGCATGGCTTGACACGGGCAGCCATGACATGCTGCTTGACGCGGCGGATTTTGTGGCGGCGTTCCAGAAACGGCAGGGGCTTTATATCTCCTGTATTGAGGAAATTGCCTACAGGAGGGGATTTATCACGAAAGAGCAGCTGCTTAAGCTGGCGGAGCCGCTTATGAAAACTGCTTACGGACAATATATTGTAGAGGTTGCAAATGGACTCTAAGCGGATGAGGCGGGCGATGACCGGCATGATCGTCGTATTTTTGGCGGTGTTTGCGGTGATCGCCATTGTGAATTTGGATACGGTGAAGCGCAAGCTCGGCTTTGCCCCGGAAGAGCCGGTACAGGAGGAGACGCCTGCACAGGAGGAAGAGCTGGAAGATGGACAGATAGGAGGCGATCTGTCTGCTTTTATGAGGGATGAAACTTTTTTTGACCCGGAGGTGAAGTTCAAGAGCATCGAATCCTACTCCGGCAGGAATGTGTCCCTGATGATGAGTTCTGTGGCAAAAGATTTGCGGATCATGGTGGTGGACAGCGTTGGGCGTCTGGTGACAGGCGCGGATTTCACCGTCACGATTCAGGGCATGGGAGAGTATACCGACAATGACAAGGACGGCGTGATCTATGTGGACGGTCTGCGATCCGGGGAGTACAGTGTATCGCTCAATGAAAAAGACGGCTTTCGTGTGCCGAACACCATCACGACGATACAGGTGCGGCAGGATATTGAGTACCGTGTGCTCGACAATATCGAGTATCTGATGGTGACGGAGGACGATATTGATCCCGCCAAGGAGGATAAAGCGGTCAACGGCGCCGAGGAGGACGCGGACGGCACAGAGAACATGGAACTGCAGTTTGACAACGGCAGCGCAAAGCTCGGTATCGACGTGTCCAAGTGGAATCAGGAAATCGACTGGGAAGCGGTGAAGGATGCGGGCATTGAGTTTGCCATTATCCGCTGCGGATACCGGGGCGCGACGACGGGCGCGCTGGTCATTGATCCCAGATATAAAGAGAACATAGAGGGAGCCATCTCGGCTGGCATTCCCGTAGGTGTCTATTTCTTCACGCAGGCGCTGGATGAAGTGGAGGCTGTGGAGGAGGCGTCCATGGTGATACGGCTGATTGAGGACTATGATGTGGACTATCCCGTGTTTCTCGACAGCGAGAGCGCCGGAGGCAGGGGACGTGCCGACGGGCTGGACAACGACGATAGAACGAAGGCGCACAGGGCGTTTTTGCAGACCATGGAGGCGGCAGGCTATGAGACGGGCGTATATGCATCCCGCAACTGGCTGCGAGACAGAATAGATATGACAAAGCTGTCAGATTATAGAATCTGGCTTGCGGAGTACGCGGATGTGCCCACTTACGACGATTACTATTATCATATGTGGCAGTACACCTCGAAGGGAACGGTGGACGGCATTTCCACGAATGTAGATCTGAATCTGTGCTATATGAATATAGATACTTCGATCAATCACGCCAAAAGTGCGGCAGGGTATTCCGGCGTGGTAAACGGGGATACGGGAAACGTACCTACGGGTGAAGATTAGAAGGAAAGGAAGAGGAACGATGGGAAAGATAACGGTGGAGACTTGTGAAATTGAGGGTTTGAAGGTAATTACCCCGGCGGTGTTTGGGGATAACAGGGGCTATTTTATGGAGACCTATCACTATGAGGATTACAAGGCGGCGGGGATCGATCAGGTTTTTGTGCAGGATAACCAGTCTTCGTCTGTGAAAGGCGTGCTCCGGGGACTGCACTTCCAGATTAACTATCCGCAGGACAAGCTGGTGCGCGTGCTCGCGGGGGAGGTCTTTGACGTGGCGGTGGATCTGCGTCCCGGCTCGGCGACTTACGGCAAGTGGTACGGCGTCAACCTCTCCGCAGAAAATAAGAAACAGTTTTTCATTCCGAAAAATTTTGCCCACGGCTTTCTGGTGCTGTCGGACTATGCGGAATTTTCCTACAAGTGCACGGACTTTTATCACCCAAACGACGAGGGCGGCATCCTGTGGAGCGACCCCGAGATCGGGATCGACTGGAGGATTCCCGAGGGAATGGAACTTGTTATGTCCGACAAGGATAAGAAGTGGGAGGGATTGTCCGCGTTCACCCGTGCAAGAAGTAATTCTAAAGCTTAGCAGCAAAGGCTGCTTCGCTAAGAATTACTATAATCTTGCACAAGAGAATGCCTACGGCATTCTCCGTAGGTTAAGAAAAATAATATGAATAAACACAAACAGGTAGAGAAAAATTTCACAGGGAAGAAAGTGTTTCCTAAGTCCGCAGCGATAGCAATATTCTGGGGGCTTGGTCTGCTTTTGGCGTCCGTGCTGATTCTGCATCACAATCCGTTGGCAGATCAGGTGACGGAGCGGATGAAGAAGGTCAGCGGCTGTGTGCTGATTACCTTTACCTGTACGATATTTACGATCTATTACGACAGGATCGTGACTATTCCGGTAGAGCTTTTCCAGAGCAGGGGATTGATCTGGAAATTGGCGAAAAATGATTTTAAGAAGCGTTACGCTGGCTCCTATCTGGGAATTGTGTGGGCGCTGGCGCAGCCTGTGGTGACGGTGCTGATGTACTGGATAGTGTTTGACAAAGTATTTCAGGCGAGGGTGGCGTTTGTGGCGGCGGACGGCGTGGAGCCGCCCTATGTACTGTATCTGATGGCTGGACTTGTGCCGTGGTTCTATTTTTCGGAGGCGATCTCACAGGGGACGATGGCGCTTGTGGAGTACACCTATCTGGTGAAGAAGGTCGTGTTTAATATCAGTATTCTGCCGATTATCAAGGTGATTGCGGCTACCTTTATCCACCTGTTTTTTGTGGGGATCCTGTTGCTGGTGGCGGTGTGCTACGGCTATACGCCCACCATCTACACTGTGCAGCTTCTCTATTACAGTCTGTGTCTTGTATTCTTTGTGCTGGCGCTGAGTTATCTGACAAGCGCGCTGGTCGTCTTTATCAGGGACTTGCAGCAGGTGATCAGCATTGCGCTCCAGATCGGCATGTGGGCGACCCCCATCATGTGGAATATTAAGATGCTGCCAAGCGACAATATGAAGACTCTTTTCAAGCTGAATCCGCTCGTCTATATCGTAAACGGCTACCGGAGCGCGATTTTTGAGGAAGAATGGTTTTGGGAGCACTTTTATTCGTCCACGTATTTCTGGATCTTCACGATCAGTATGTTCTGTATCGGGACGCTGGTCTTTAGACGGCTGCGAAGTCATTTCGCAGACGTATTATAAAGTGTATAGTGATACGGGCTTTTATAATGATAGTGGTAGAATAGGAAATGAGTTATGGATAATGATATCGCGATCAGGGTCACAGACCTCGAAAAAGTGTATAAGCTCTACGACAAGCCCTCGGATCGGCTCAAGGAGGCGCTGCACATCGGGCGGGGAAAGCACCATACGGAGCACCGCGCCCTGAAGGGTGTCAATATGACCATAAGACAGGGGGAATGCGTGGGGATTATCGGAACCAACGGTTCGGGAAAGTCCACGATCCTGAAAATAATAACAGGTGTTCTTTCACAGACAGCGGGCGAGGTGGAGGTCAACGGGCGCATCTCCGCGCTGTTGGAGCTGGGCGCCGGTTTCAATATGGAATACAACGGTATTGAAAACATTTATCTGAACGGCACGATGATCGGCTTTTCCAAGAAGGAGATCGACCAGAAACTGGATGAGATTCTCGCCTTTGCGGATATCGGGGATTATGTGTATCAGCCGGCGAAAACCTATTCTAGTGGCATGTTTGTGCGGTTGGCATTTGCGGTCGCGATCAATATCGACCCGGAGATCCTCATTGTGGATGAGGCGCTCTCGGTGGGCGATGTCTTTTTTCAGGCAAAATGTTACCATAAGTTTGAAGAGTTTAAGGAGATGGGCAAGACGATCGTGTTCGTCAGCCACGATTTGAGCAGTATCAGCAAATACTGTGACCGTGTGGTGCTCTTAAATCAGGGCATTAAGCTGGGAGAAGGCATGCCGAAGCAGATGATAGACACCTACAAGCAGGTGCTTGTTGGGCAGTATACACCGCCGGAGTCGGAAGGAGAACGTCTGTTGGATGATGAGCAGCTTCGCGCGATGGCGGCGAAAGGTGTGGACGGCAGCAAGATAGGCGGCGGGGAAAAGGCAGGCATTGCCGAAAACCCCGATCTTCTGGAGTACGGTTCTAAAAAGGCACAGATTACGGAATACTATATTACGGACGAGAAGGGAACGAAAACTTCCACCATTTTGAAGGGGAGTTCATTCACCATCCACATGCACGTAGAGATGACGGAGAGGATTGCCGCGCCAATTTTCGCATTTACGATCAAAAACGTGCGCGGCACGGAGATAACGGGCACCAATACGATGTTTGAGAAGGCTTTTTTAGAGTCTGTGGAGGCGGGGGAGACGAAGGAGATCACCTTTACACAGGATATGAACCTGCAGGGCGGCGACTACCTCCTTTCTCTTGGTGTGACAGGATATGAGGAGGACGACTTCACGGTGTACCACAGGCTTTATGACGTGCTGAATGTGACGGTGATTTCGGATAAGGATACGGTCGGGTTTTATGATATGAACTCGAAGGTTATCGTTAAATAACAGGCGATATAAAAGGTGGACGCTTGGCAGACAGATGTACTATGAAAGATGCGAACCGGGAAGGAACGAAGAATGTCAGATAGTATGATAGAAGAAATTGGAAAAATAAAACTGGATTTGACTCACTACCCCGGGGAAGACCTGTACTGCGACGGGGAGATTGAGGACGAGCTTCTCGCGATTGCAAGGGACTGCGCGGCGGTGGAGTACCAAAAGATTATTGAAGAGAGAAAGAGCTGGGAAATTCTGTATCATCTTTCTCCGCTCAGGGAGAATATTGTGGAGTGGCTGCCAATCAGCCGCGCCATGAAGGTGCTTGAGGTCGGTTCAGGCTGCGGCGCGATCACGGGGGCGCTGTCGAGGCGCGCCGGGGAAGTGACCTGCGTGGAACTCTCCAAAAAGCGCAGCATGATCAACGCCTACCGGCATATGGAGGCGGACAACGTGACGATCCATGTGGGAAATTTTCAGGATGTGGAGCCGGATCTGCCGGAGGACTACGATTATATCTGTCTGATCGGCGTCTTTGAGTACGCACAGGCGTATATCGGTTCTGAGACGCCCTATGACGATTTCCTTCGGATTATCAAGAAGCATTTGAAACCGAGTGGGCATATCGTCATCGCCATAGAAAACAAATTTGGATTAAAGTATTGGGCGGGCTGCAGGGAAGACCATCTGGGCACGTATTTTAGCGGTATTGAGGATTACCCGGAGGGCGGCGTGGTGCGGACATTCACGAGGGACGGTCTGCTTGCAATCGCAAAGCGCTGCGGATTTTCGGAGACGCAGATGTACTACCCCTATCCGGACTATAAGTTTATGACGACCCTTTACTCCGACAGAAGGCTTCCGAAGCGGGGAGAATTGTCAAATAACATGCGTAATTTTGACCGTGACAGAATACAGCTCTTTGACGAAAAGAGGGTTTTCGATACAATCCTGAAGGAAAACCAGTTCCCGCTCTTCTCTAATTCCTACATGTTTCTGCTGGGACCGGCGCTGTCGGAAGAGTATGTGAAGTATTCCAACGACAGAAAGGAAGAATTTCAGATCAAAACCCTGCAGAGAAGCACCGGATTTGGCAGAAAAATAGAGAAACATCCGTTATCAAAAGGAGCGTGGAAACATATAGAAGCCACGGTTTCGGCATGTGAAAAGCTGTCTGAGCGGTATGCGGGGAGCCTTCTTGAGGTCAATGAGTGCAAGCTGGAAAAGTCGCCGGACGGTACGCCTTATATCACGATTAAATTTTTGGAAGGAAAGACGCTGGAAGAAATTCTGGATAAGCGGCTGGAGAAAAATGATCTGGAAGGCTTTCATCGTCTGTTCGACGAGTACCTGAAACGAATCTCGTGGGGGGAGGAGAAAGAGATCGCGGATTACGATCTCATTTTTGCGAATTTGTTGATTCCACAAGGAAGTAACATGCGTGATGAAAAAGGCGCAAAAAATCAAACAAATAATATCGACCGCTATTTAAATGAGGAAAAATGGGGGCTGATCGACTGCGAATGGACGTTTGACAAGACCATAGAGACGAAGGAGATTGCGTTCCGCGCGCTCTATTGTTATCTGCTTGAGGACGAGAAAAGGAATGGATTAAACCCTGATTTAATAATGAACAAATTAGAAATCGGTCCGGCGGAGGCGGAACAGTACCGCAGGCAGGAGATGAAGTTTCAGAAATACGTGACGGGGAAACGGCTTTCCATGGCGGAGATCAGGGAGGCGATCGATCAGTCCGTTTACACGCTGGCAGATTTCTGCGAGGGGTTGAGAAATAAATCCTCGGACAACCGCATACAGATTTATGAAGATACGGGGAAGGGGTTTCTTGAGGAGCAGTCCTTCTTTCCGGAGGAGGACGGGGAACAGGTTCTGCGTACCGGGGAGGGTACGGTGGAGCTTTCCGTGCGGATTGCGAGAGGAAGGAGCGCGGTGCGGATCGATCCCGGAAACCATGCCTGTGTGATTTACATTAAGCGGATTGGCTGGAACGGTGCGGAGATTCCGCTGAAGGGGAAACAGATTCAGATGAACGGGTTTAAGATCGGGGAGGACACTTACGCTTTTCCCACGGATGATCCGAATATCACGTTGTCCCTCTGGGGGCTGTCCTCCGAGGAGGAAAACCATCTTGAGGCGGTCATGGAGGTGACCGCGATGCCGTCGGAAACGATGAAACATTTGCAGAAAAGGGGATTGTTTAACTGATGAGCATTGGGAAAAACCGCTTTGACTGGGTGTCGTACTATATGGCGGCATACGAGGAGGAACGAAAAAAGAATACCCAGATGGCAGGACACATTGCGGACGCGGAAAGGCGGCAGGCGGATCTGCAGGATAATCTGAACCGTATCTGCGCCAACCCGCTATATCGGATGGCAGCGAGGGCGTCGGCACCTCTGCGGGGTATGGTAAGCAGGCTGAAGGGAACGCCGGTTTCTCTGGAAAGCCTGTCGAAGATTCAGCCTTCCGAGGAGCAAAGCCGCGCTTACGAGGAGACGCTTTGGCGGCAGTCAAATCCCTATCTGCAGTGGATTGCAGATTGCGAGAATAAGAATACAGATGTTATTAATATGCCGGAGCCGATTGCGGTGCAGGGGTTTCGGGAAATTGCCGTGCCGGAGACGGACGTCCGCATTCTGACTTATGGTGACGGTCTGCTTGCTCCCCATGTGTTTTCTGAGGTGCGCACTTACTTTGCGAAGAACAGCGCATGTCTGTTGGCATATGCGGATGAGGATTTTTACTGGGAGGACCTGACGAGACGGATGGAGCCGTGGTTTAAGCCGGCATACTCGCCGGACACCCTCCTTGCGTTCCAGTATTGGGGACATTTTCTGGCGGTTCGGGTCGGCGTGCTTGACAGCATGAGTTATCGTATGGTGAGCATGAAAGATCCGGATCTCGGTTTTTATGAGCTGTGTCTGCGGCTGGAGGAGAAGATCGAGGAACTTTCGGAAGGGTATTTTGGCAGGAGACAGGCGGCAATCGGACATATAGAGTCCATTCTCTATCACAGAAACTACCGTCCCGAGGCGGAGATTTTTCTCGGGGCGAAGCAGGACGTCTCGACGCAGGAGCGGTTTTCCATAGTGCAGGAGCAGTTGAAAAAGGAGCTTGCCGAGGGCAGGTTCCTGACCGGGGCTTCCTCCAAATATGTGACGCTCAAGGAAGATATGCTGCTGCGCAGGGGTGGTCGCGGTGTGCTCAGACAGGGACCTGATCCGGATATCTACCATCTGCTGTATGATACATCCGTTTCCGGCAGGGAGCGGTGCACCCGATCGGGCAGCGAAAATACGGCGATCGCGCCGCATCGGGTAGTCTCCGTAATTATTCCGTCCAAAGACCATCCCGAGATGTTGGAAAAATGTCTCCGCTCGTTTAAGGAAAAGACGCAGTACCGCTTTTACGAGTGGATCGTGGTGGACAACGGCAGCAGTGAAGAGAATAAAGAAAAGATGGAGGCGCTGCAGAAAACTTACGGCTTCACCTATATTTATGAGCCGATGCCATTTGACTTTTCCAAAATGTGTAATCTGGGCGAGAAGAAGGCGAAGGGCGACCTGATTCTTCTGATGAACGACGATATAGAGATCATAGAGGGGAGCTGGCTGGAACGTATGGCGGGACAGGCTTTGCTGCCCCATGTGGGTGCTGTCGGGGCGAAATTGTGGTATGCGGGTACGGAAAATATTCAGCATGCGGGCGTCACAAATTTGAAAATCGGTCCTTCTCACAAGCTGGTTACCTTTCCTGACGAGGAGGATTACTATTTCGGCAGGAACCGTGTTACCTACAATGTGGCGGCGGTGACGGGCGCATGTCTGATGGTGTCCCGAAAAAAGTATGAGGCGGCGGGCGGTCTGGAAGAGAGTCTGCCGGTCGCATACAATGATGTGGATTTTTGTTTTAAGCTGTTGGAGGCAGGATACGTCAACGTGCAGAGAAACGACGCGGTTCTCTGTCACCATGAGTCGTTGAGCCGGGGGCTGGATGAGCAGAACGACGGAAAATGGGAAAGGCTGCTGGCGGAAAAGGAGGCGCTCTATCAAAGGCATCCCAAGCTTCGCGGCGTTGATTCTTTTTATCATAAAGATTTAATTGACAACGCGTCAAATTACATGTGTAATTATAAGTTTCCCCACGAGGATCATCTCTGCGTGCAGGAAGCGTCATTCCTGCCCAAATCTTCTCTGCACAAGCTGCTGAAAAAGGCGGGGCGGGGCGTTCTGCGGTTGACCGTGGATCTTGCGGAACCGCAGCACAAGATACTTGCCGACGAGCCGGATATTCTGTGGATTATGGGATGGAATTATATTCCCGGCGCGGATAACGCGGCGTTTGGTCGGAAAGTGATTTTACAGAGGACGGACGGCGCGGGCTATCTTGCTGTTCCGACGGACTGGCACAGGGCGGATGTGGAGGCGATCCTGCCGACGGAGAACCGTATCGGGCTTGCAGGATTTGTCCTGCGTCTGCGACGGGAAGAACTGTCGCAGGGCGAGTACCGTGTCGGGATGCTTGCCGAGACGGAGGCTGTGAGCGAGACAGAGCCGGGGATGAGCTTTGTGGACTGGTCTGATTGTATGCTGACGGTATAAAAACGCGAAAGGCATTTCCAGAAAGGAAAGATATGGATAAAAAAGGAATGACGGAGACGGAGGCGCTCCATTTTTATAAGGAGGCATATCTGAGAGAGAAAAGCCGGGGGCGCGCGCTCACGAAAAAGCTTGCGGAGGCGGAGCAAAATATGGCGCAGGCTGAGGGGAAACTGGAAAGAATCAAGGGGAGTTTTCTCTGGCGCGCATCCAAACCGCTTCGCATGCTCGTTCACAAGATGGCACGGGTGAAGGAGCGTCTCGGCTATTACGGGAGTCTCAAGGGGATTGCCCGCAAGCTGAACGCCAAGATGATCGAGCGTCAGGCGAGGGCGCAGCACGGAACGGCTAGCTTTCCCGAACTGGAGGAGGCGGCGAGACAGCGGCTTCACAAGTTTGACAGGGATGTCAAGTTCAGCATCCTGATGCCGCTTTACAATACGCCGGAGAAATTTTTGCGGCAGGCGATTGAGTCTGTCATGGATCAGACGTACGAGGGATGGGAGCTGTGTCTGGCGGACGGGTCGGACGAGGAACACGCCTACGTGGAGCAGATCTGCCGGGAGTATATGGAGAAGGACAAGCAGTATCTGCGCCCGAGCAGCAGCCTCTACTGCCGGATTGTGTATAAGAAGCTGCAGAAAAACGAGGGCATTTCCGGCAATACCAACGCCTGCCTGTCCATATCTTCGGGAAACTATATCGCGCTTTTCGACCATGACGACGTGCTTCATCCGAGCGTGCTCTATGAGTATATGAAGGTGATCTGTGAAAAGGGCGCGGACTATATTTACTGTGATGAGGCGACGTTCAAGGGAAACAGTACCATAGACGATATGATTACCCTGCATTTCAAGCCGGACTACGCGCCGGACAATCTGCGGGCGAACAACTATATCTGCCATTTCAGCGCCTTTGCGAGACGTCTTTTGGACGGGACGGAGCTGTTCCGATCCGAGTTTGACGGCAGTCAGGACCATGACATGATCCTGCGGCTCACCGCCCGCGCAAAGTGCGTGGTGCACGTGCCGAAGCTGATGTACTACTGGCGGTCCCACGCGGGCAGCGTTGCCTCCGACATCAGCGCGAAGAGCTATGCCATCGACGCGGCGAAAGGGGCTGTGGCGGCGCATCTGACGGCGCAGGGCTTCAAAAACTTTGAGATCACTTCAACAAAGGCATTTGAGACGATCTTCCAAATCAAATATGAGATTCTGGGAAACCCGAAAGTTTCGATTGTGATCGCGAACAAAGACCACCCGGAAGACTTGACCCGCTGCATTTCCTCTATACTGGAGCGCAGCACTTACGACAATTACGAGATTATCGTTGTGGAGAACAACAGCGTTTCGGAGGAGATCTTTGCCTACTATAAAAAAATACAGGAGAATCCCGCGATCCGGGTTGTCACCTACGAGGGAGAGTTCAATTACTCGAAGGTCAATAATCTTGGCGTCTCCGAGGCGGCGGGTGAGTATGTGCTTCTGTTAAATAACGACACAAGTGTCATAACACCGGACTGGATTGAGGAACTGCTCATGTACGCCCAGCGGAAAGATGTGGGTGCGGTGGGCGCAAAACTCTACTACGAGGACAGAACCATCCAGCATGCGGGCGTGGTTTTGGGACTGGGTGCGCACCGGACGGCGGGGCACAGCCATTACCGCGTGGATCACCGAAACCTCGGCTATATGGGGCGGCTCTGCTACGCGCAGAATGTGATGGCGGTGACGGGCGCCTGCCTGATGATGAGAAAGTCGCTGTATCAGGAACTGGGCGGGCTGGACGAGCAGTTTGCCGTGGCTCTCAACGATGTGGACCTTTGTGTCCGAGCATGGAAGGCGGGGCAGGTGAATGTCTTTACGCCCTTTGCGGAGCTGTATCACTATGAGTCGGCGTCCCGTGGAGCGGATCTTTCGGGCGCGAACGCCGAGCGGTATGAGAAGGAGTCCGCACGGTTCAGAGAACGGTGGAAGGAGCTGCTTGAGCAGGGCGACCCTTATTATAATCCGAATTTCTCGCTGGATAGGAGCGATTTCGCGCTGAAGATTTCTGAAAATAAGACAGATAAAACGGAAATGTGAAATACCTTGACCGAAACACCCACTTTTACTATAATCTTTGTAGGGGCGGGTGAGCCGAAAGGGGGTAACAAATATGGAGGTTACTGATATGACTGAAAAAGAAATGCAGAGTGTGAAAATGTCTACGCTATACGAGTTGAGACTGCTGTTTACGCAGGGAGATAAGAAAGAGTATACAACAGATGAGATTGTGGAACTTTTGGATAAAATCGCGACGGCTAAAGATCAGAAATAGGCAGGAGCCGATATTTAAATAACGATTGTTGCAATATAACATTATTTAATAAGGAGGGTTTCAAAATGGGCTACAAAGAGCAGTTTCAGTTTTGGTTGGAGGATTCCTACTTTGATGAGGCGACGAAACAGGAGCTTCTGGCGATCAGAAATGACGAGAAGGAGATCGAGGACCGCTTTTACAAGGAGCTTGCGTTTGGTACAGGCGGACTTCGCGGCGTGATCGGCGCGGGTACGAACCGCATGAATATCTACACGGTGCGCAAAGCGACGCAGGGTCTGGCAAACTACATAAAGAAACAGGGCGGCGAGGAGAAAGGCGTGGCGATCGCCTACGATTCCAGAAGGATGTCTCCCGAGTTTGCGGATGAGGCGGCTCTGTGTCTGGCGGCGAACGGCATCAAGGCGTATGTGTTCGACGCGCTTCGCCCTACGCCCGAGTTATCCTTTGCGCTCAGAGAGCTTGGCTGTATCTCGGGTATCGTGATCACGGCGAGCCACAATCCGCCGGAGTATAATGGTTACAAGTGCTATTGGGAGGACGGCGCGCAGGTGACGGCGCCCAAGGATAAGGAGATTATCACAGAGGTCAACAATGTGACCGATTACCATACCGTGAAGACCATGGACAAGGAAGAGGCGAAGAAGGCTGGTCTTTATGTGGTCATTGGCAAGGAGATCGACGACAAGTACATGGCGGAGCTGAAAAAGCAGATCATCCATCCCGAAGTGATCGCGGAGATGGCGGAGGATATGAAGATCGTTTACTCTCCTTTCAACGGCACGGGCAATGTGCCTGTGAGAAGGATTCTCTCGGAGCTCGGCTTCAAGAATGTGTATGTAGTGCCCGAGCAGGAGATGCCCGACCCCGACTTCACGACGTTAGATTACCCCAACCCGGAAGATCCCAAGGCATTCACCCTTGCGTTGAAGCTGGCGAAGGAGAAAAACGCCGATATCGTGTTAGCGACCGATCCCGATGCCGACAGACTGGGTATCTACGCGCTGGATACCAAGTCCGGCGAGTATGTGCCTTTCACGGGCAACATGTCCGGTATGCTCGTTGCGGAATACATTCTGCGTGAGCGGACGGCGACAGGAAAGATGCCTGAGAATCCCGCTCTTGTGACTACGATCGTGACTACGAACATGGCGCGGGCGATCTCCGAGGACTATAAGGTACGGTTTATCGAGGTGCTGACAGGCTTTAAGTTTATCGGCGAGCAGATCAAGCTCTTCGAGCAGACAGGCTCCAACAACTATGTGTTCGGTCTGGAGGAGAGCTACGGCTGTCTGGCGGGCACACATGCAAGGGATAAGGACGCGATCGTGGCGGTTATGTGTCTGTGCGAGATGGCGGCATGGTGCAAGAAGAACGGAAGAACCGTCTGGGATCAGATGATTAACCTGTATGAGAAGTACGGTTACTATAAAGAGAGCCAGTATTCCATCACCAAGAAGGGCATTGAGGGCGCGAAGGAGATCGAGGATCTGATGAACAAGCTTCGCCAGAATCCGCCGAAGAGCTTCGGTGAGCTTACGGTGAAGGAGTTCAGGGATTACGACACGGGAAAGACCCTGAATCTGGAGACGGGCGAGACGGGGGAGACCGGGCTGCCGCAGTCGAACGTGCTCTACTTCGACCTCACCAACGATTCATGGTGCTGTGCAAGACCTTCCGGCACAGAGCCGAAGATCAAGTTCTACATGGGCGTGAAAGGCACGAGCCTTGAGGACGCGCAGGAGAGACTTGACCGTTTGACTGAGGAAGTAAAGAAGAATATCTAAATATAACAATACAGCCGCCCCGGCAAATAAGTGCGGGGCGGTTTTTTAAACAGGAGACGCAGCGGTGGCAAATCGGATACTTAGAATCGACAATGTGAGGAAAACCGTAAATTATTTGAAAAAGAACGGGCTGGCGGGGACTTTTTATGCGGCGGCGGAACGTGTGCAGGAGGAGAAAAAGGCGGATTACCGCTACCTGCCGCCCAATGAGGAGACCCTTGCGGTGCAGCGGCAGGAGACAGCGGATGTTCCCTGTCTGTTCAGCATTGTCGTGCCGGCTTACGAGACGAAGGAGGCATATCTGAGGGAGATGATCGCCTCTGTGCAGGCGCAGAGCTATGCCCGCTGGGAACTGGTGATTGCGGACGCGAGCGCGGGCGATGACGTGGAGCGGACGGTGCGGCAGATCATTCATGAGACGGGAGATCTGCGGATACGTTACAGCCGGCTTTCCGGGAACAAAGGCATTGCCGGAAATACCAATGCGGGGATTGCACTTGCGGGGGGAGATTACATTGCCCTTCTCGACCATGATGATTTCATAACACCTGATGCGTTATATGAAATGGCGGTTCGCGTGCAGTGTGGCAGGCGGGAGGGATGTCCTCCGGCACTTTTATATTCCGACGAGGACAAGTACGACGAGGGTGCTCAAACCTTCGTATTTCCTAATAAAAAGAAAGACTTTAATCTGGATTTAATTTTATCAAACAACTATATCTGTCACTTTATGGCGGTGGAAGCGGGGCTGATGAAGCGTCTGAAGTTTCGTGAGGACTATGACGGTGCGCAGGATTATGATCTGGTGCTGCGGGTGGTGGACAGCCTTTGGGAGAAGGACGCCCTTGTTCTGCAGAGCGCGCGCATCTGTCATATCCCGAAGGTGCTCTACCACTGGCGTTCCCACCGGGATTCCACGGCGCTTAACACGGGGAGCAAAACCTACGCCTACGAGGCGGGACGGCGGGCGGTTGCGGATTTTTGTGCCGGGCGCGGTTTCCGGGTGCAGGTGGAGCACAGCCTGCATCTGGGATTTTACCGCATTGTCTATGAGCCGGATCTGCTTAGCGCAAGGCGGGACGCAGGTATGATGGGCGGACGGATTCTTGACGGAAAAGGACATATCTTTGCGGGCGGTTATGACGAGGCGGGACGCTGTCTGTATGAGGGTCTTCCGGCGCGTTTTACGGGGGGAAGCACACATTTGGCAGTGCTGCGGCAGGACTGTGCCGCGGTGGATATCCGCTGTATGAGACTGAGAGAAGAATTACAACCGCTATTTTCTGAGATTACGGGACTGCCGTACCGGGAGAAGAGCCTTACGGTAAAAGAAGGACGGGAAAAGCGGGAAATGTGCATTGCGGATGTGGCGGGGCTTACCTGCGACGAGGCGGGGTATCGGAAGCTGAGCATGGCGCTTGGGGCGAAAGTGCGCGAGGCGGGGTATCTGGTTGTGTGGGATCCGGGCATTACAATTCGTATGTAATGACGGATGGCACAGGTAAGTGCGAAACTCATTTTTTTGCTTATCGAGGTTGCGCGAATAAAATAATCAACGCAGACGCGCTTGCGCTCCGTTCCAGACGCAGCGGTACTAAGCTCGTGAGTTGCAAAGCAACTCAATACCTTCGCTAAGTACCGGCGTCTTCCAAGGGTCTGCTTACGATTATTTTATTTGCACAACTGGTATAGGATTATGAGGAGTTTCGCGCTTACCTGTGGCGAATGTATGATAGAAAGAAATGGGGAAGAAAAATGCCACATGAGATTAGGAGCGGGGGCAAGCCCCGCCGGGATAAGCTCGGGGACGGCGGAATCCGCTCGACGATTATCATTCCGAATTATAATGGGATTAAATATATTGAGAACTGTCTTGTTTCTCTGGCGGGGGAACCCGCACGGGTGATCGTGGTGGATAATGGGTCTGTGGATGGGAGCAGGGAGGTTGTGGAGGAGAAGTTTCCGACTGTGCGGGTGCTCGCGCTGGATAGAAATTATGGGTTCTGCGGGGCGGTGAACCGGGGGATTGAGGAGAGTAGGAAGGATAAAACGACGTATGTTATTTTATTAAACAACGATACCACGGTTCAGCCCGGGTTTGTCCGTGCGATGGAAAAAGCGCTGGATTCGGACGGGAGAGCTTTTTCCGGGGCGGCGCGGATGGTGAATATGCAGCACCCGGCGTTAATTGACGACGCGGGGGACTATTACTGCGCGCTGGGCTGGGCTTTCGCTGCGGGTAAGGACAAGCCGGCGGCAGATTATGGACGCCCGCGGGAGATTTTCAGTGCCTGCGGGGGTGCGTGCATTTACCGCAGAAGCATCCTTGCGAAGATTGGATTGCTGGATGAAAACCACTTCGCGTATCTGGAGGATGTGGACTTAGGCTACCGGGCAAAGATATACGGTTATCGGAACATCTATGTGCCGGAGGCGGTGGTGCACCATGCGGGAAGCGGCGTTTCGGGCTCTCGTCACAACGACTTTAAGGTGAAACTCTCCGCGAAAAACAGCGTCTATCTGGTCTATAAAAACATGCCGCTTTTGCAGATTCTTTTAAATCTTCCGTTTCTATTTGCGGGCTTTCTGATTAAGACACTTTTCTTTTTGAAAAAGGGACTGATAAAAAGCTGGCTGCAGGGGACAGCGGAGGGGCTGCGGCTTGCCTGTTCGGAGAAGGGCAGGGCAAAGCGGGTGCGCTTTGTGCGGTCGCGCTTTCCCGCCTACATGAGGATTCAGTGGGAACTCTGGCGAAATCTGTGGTACCGTATTTACATGTAGATTGTTCAGTAAATATTGTGTACATTGTATAATCCATAAGCAGACCCTTGGAAGCTGTTTAAATCCTTCGGATTAAAACCGTTGGTACTTGGCGAGGTATTTTCGAGCCTAGTACCATTACGTTCGGAACGGAGCGCAAGCGCGTCTGCGTTGGAATATACAATGTGCACAAGCATAACACTACTTGGTGTACAAGAATAACACTACTCGCGTTTTAGCATTACCTATCGAAAGGACTTACGAGCATGAACAAGGATCTGGAACAGATCGTCTCCGAAGTGAATAAGGTCGTGAAGGGCAAGGACTGGGTGATACGCAAGGCGCTCGCCGCTATCCTTGCGGGCGGGCATGTGCTGTTGGAGGATATACCGGGCGTGGGAAAGACCACTCTGGCAATGGCTTTGGGGAGGGCGATGGAGCTTTCGTGCAAGAGAATGCAGTTTACGCCCGACGTGCTCCCGAGCGATATTGTCGGGTTTACCATGTACAACAGCGCGACGGGGGAATTTGAGTATAAAAGAGGCGCGGTGTTCTGTAATCTTTTTCTCGCGGACGAACTGAACCGCACTTCCTCGAAAACCCAGTCTGCGCTGCTGGAAGTGATGGAGGAGTCCAAAGTTACCGTGGACGGGGTATCTTATCCGCTGTCGCCTCCGTTTACTGTCATAGCGACGGAGAATCCCTTCGGCTCTTCGGGCACACAGCTTTTACCGGAATCCCAGCTTGACCGTTTCCTGATATGCCTGAGCATGGGTTACCCTTCCCACGCCGCTGCACTGGATATCCTGAAAGGCAGTGTGGGTCAGGGACTCGAACAGGTCGGGAGCGTGATTACGGCGCAGCGCCTGATGGAGCTGCGCGCGCAGACAGAGAATCTGCATGTGGACGATCGTCTCCACGAGTATATTATCAATCTGACGGAGGAGACGAGGAGAGAACCGCGTATTGCGCTCGGCGTAAGCCCGCGCGGCAGCATCGCGCTGCTTAAGATGGCGAAGGCGATGGCAATGATGAGGGGCGGGGATTATGTCGTTCCGGAGGACATTCTCAGTGTGATAGATGACGTGTGGAAGCACCGCATCCGTCTGAATGCCCGTGCGCGAGCCGAGGGCTTGGATGTGTCGGATGTGATTATGAAAATTACGGAAAGGATACATGCAGTTTAATGGATAAGAGGCTGCGGCTGAGCATAAAAGGAACAATAGGATTTCTCGCGGTGTTTGCCATTCTCCTATGGATGTGGAGCTTTTTCAGAAGTTATCTTCTCTTTATGGCGATACTGCTGATGATAACGAGCGTTATTATTTCTGCGGCGGGTTTATGGAGTGTCCGAGACAAATTACGTGCGGAGATTGTGCTGCCACGCCGCCGCGTGGGAAAAAATACGGAGATTCCGGTCGAGATCCGCTTTGCGAATCCCTTGCGTTTTGCTGGGTTTGCGATTGACGTGACATACCGCTGTGAAAATATTTTTACGGGGAGCGCGGAGGGGAAAAAGGAAAAATTGTGGGCGGCTCCCGGAAAAGGGGGAAAGGTCCAATATTTGTTAAACAGCCGTTACGCGGGACGGCTCAGGATAAGTGTGGAAGAATGCAGGGTGTTTGATTTCCTGCATTTGTTTTATCTTACATACCGGGCGGCGGGAGACGGGGAAGTATTGGTATGGACAGCCTTTGCGGACGGGGAAGAGGCGGAAGAACGCTATTCGTCCATAGAAGGGTTTCCCAAAGAGAACGAGAGCAGAAAGAGGGGCGTGGAGTACAACCCCGACTATGAGATCAGGGAGTATATAGCAGGTGACGAATTAAAAAACATTCATTGGAAATTGTCGGCGAAACAGGGCGAGATGATGGTGCGGGAGCGTCTGGCTGCCGGAAGGGAAAAGGTCAACGTGCTGCTGCCGCTGGGGGATGATTTGGATGAGAACGACGCCCTGATGGAATCCCTGTACGGCATGTGCAGACTGCTGCTCTCTAAAGATTATCCGATTCAGTTATTCTGGCAGGGTGTAAACGAGGAGCTTTGCAGCCGCTATATCGTGGAACATGGCGAGCTCGAGAACACGCTGGGGGAGATACTGAGTCTATACGGCAGACATGCGTCCTGCTACATCGAGGAGCAGATGTCCATGGAACATCCCGCAGAAAACTATATATTATGTCAGCCGGTAATCGGGCGTGAGCGGAAGGAGCATAAAGAATCTCTGAAACTGGTAAAGACTGCGGATAAAGATAAATATGATTTCCTCGCGGCGCTTACGAGAACCTTTCTTTTGTTTCTGCTTGTCTATGGGGCGGTTGGCGGATTTCTTGCCGCATTTGAGATTGAGTTTCATTCGGGCTTATGTATGCTTACGCTTTTCCCGCTTGCCTTTGCGCTTAGCGCGGTTGACGAAACGGGGAAGAAATGGCTTGTCAATCTCACGACACTGCTCGCGTTTCTGCTGTATTTATACATTGCTGTCACGAATTACTGGGTGATAAATAACGGATATTATTATATAATCAACTGTATTTTGGACGTGGCGAGGGAGTATTTTGACCTGTCTGCCGGTATGGAATATGCCCTGACGGTTGAGGAAGGGTATATGGCAGTGACGACCTTCGCTATATTCCTTGGCATGGTAGGGATCATTCTTCTGAATATACAGCTGCATAACAAATGTACGCTTCTCAAGGTTATGCTTTTGACGTTGACGCCCTATGTTCTGCCGATGTATTTTGAGTGTTCGCCGCCTCTACCGTATATGGTCTTTATGCTGGTCGGGTATGGGGCAGTGATGATGCTGTCTTACGGCAGGGGGCGCGTCTCGAGGCAGATACGCTATGTTCTTCCGGTGACGGCGGTGGTAGTCGCATTGCTTGTGGGCGCGGCGGCGTTTCTGATGCCGGAGCAGAGGTACGCCCGTATTGTGCCGCCAAGCGGGGCAAAGGAGGCGTCCGAAAAGGGGATGGAGCTCTTTGCCCGGTACGGTATGCGGTCTCTGTTCCCGCAGGATACCGCGGAATCGGGGGTCAGCGGGGGAAAGCTGAGCAAAGGTTCTGCTGTCATGCCAAGCTATGAGACAGCGCTGAGCGTCCGGTATACGCCGTACAGCTTTGAACCCGTATATCTGAAGGCTTTTACGGGTGTGGATTATATCGGGACTTCGTGGACGGAGGCGGCGATGGAATCGCCGGAGGACGGCAATACGGAGATGGAGCTGTACAGCAGGCAGCGCCGGTTTGAGGAGGACGGCGGCGCGGCGGTGCAGGGCGTGGGCATTATGGAGGTGGAGAGAGCCGACGCGGGTGATAATTTTGAGTACAGACCTTATTACACCGATTACTTTCATATAGAAGAGCGGGACGGTGCGTTTGTTTACCGCTATTATCCCGACAACGGGAACACGAAGATGCTGTTTGAGAAAGAGCCGTATATCAGGTATCTGAATGTGCCTTCCGTCTGTGAGACGGCAGTCCGCCGGGTATGCGGTGAAGCCGGTTTCGGCGGAACGGAGGAGGAGATTGCGGGGCAGATCGTGGCGTATTTCGACGAGAACTATAATTATACGTTACGACCGGGATTTTATTACGGAAATCCCGATTATATCTCGCATTTCCTGCTGGAGAGCAGAAAGGGCTACTGCGCGCACTTTGCGTCGGCGGCAGTCATGCTTTTCAGGCAGATGGGCATTCCCGCGCGTTATGTGGAAGGGTATGCCTTTTCCTACGCGGCTGTCGTCGAGAACGGCGAACTGGTGGAAGACGCCGACTATCACGACTACTATGCGGGCTTTTCGGAGATAGGGGAGACCGGGCTTATCCGGATAGAGATTCCGGAGGCGTACGCCCACGCGTGGGTGGAGATATTTGACAGCGAGAGGGGATGGATCGTCGTAGATCCCACACCCTCATCCGCCGAGGAGGAGAGGACTTCCTTCTGGGATGTATTCATGGGAGGCGAAGGCGGGGAAAGCGACCGTGCGCTCGGGGAGAATGCGATCGGCGCATATATTGAAAATGCGCTGGGAGTCATGATTGATGTGATTTTTGCCGTTTTCATCATCACAGCCACAGCATTTATGGTAATCCGGATGATCAGGAGAGAGCAGGAGAGACGCCTGCCGGGCAGGGAGCGTGTGAAACTGGAGTACGGACGGCTGCAGAAGGCGGCGGCAAAGAAAAACGGGCAGTTTTTGAAACAGCGCACGCTGCGGGAACAGATTGCATGGATGAGAGAAAACTGCCGTATAGAAATCAGTGAGGATCAGGAGAGGGCGCTTTATCAGGCGTTTTTTGCGGAAGAGATCGCGTATGACTGCGATAAACTCTGCGGGGAGCTGAGGGGCAGCCTGCGCTCCTCAGATTGTGGCAGTTGTATTTTTTGGCGGTTTATTGTAAAATAAAAATAATTATGGCGTGAACAGGGTATGGTAAGTATGACACAGTGTATGGATAAAATGTGGTAAAAACGCATAGAGCGTAGACTGATTATGATAAAAGATAACCAGAAATATTTCAACAGACTGCACGTGGTGCTGGATGCCGTGATTATCGCGGTGTCCTATATGTTGGCATGGTATTTAAAGTTTGCCAGTCCGTTTGTGACCACCAACCCTAATGTTGGTGCTCTTGACGTACGCACATATTTTGAGATGCTCTATTTTATCATACCGGGTTATCTCATCTTGTATTATGCTTTCAATCTTTACACACCCAAGCGGGCGACCGTTCACCGCTACGAAATTTTGAATATCTTTCAGGCAAACACCGTGGGCATGGTAGTGCTGATGGCGGGCTGGTACATGGTTGCGCAGATCCACTTCTCACGTACCATGATGGCGATGTTTTACGGGATCAACATCGTTCTGACCACGCTGGGGCGTTCTCTCATCCGCATTCTTTTACAGTATTTCCGTGAAAAGGGCTACAATCTGAAATATATCCTTCTGGTGGGGTATTCCCGCGCCACGGAGGAGTACATTAAGCGCATCAACGCGAATCCCCAGTGGGGCTATGTGGTGCGCGGCATTCTGGACGACCATGTGCCTGCCGGCACGCTCTACAAGGGAGTGAAGGTGGTGGGCAGCATTGAAAACCTGCTCTATATTCTCCCCGAGAACAAGCTGGACGAGATAGCGATTACCCTTTCTCTGAAAGATTACGACAATCTGGAGCATATCGTGGATTTGTGCGAAAAGTCCGGCGTGCACACAAAGTTTATTCCGGATTACAACAGCCTGTTTCCGAGCCGTCCCTACACGGAGGATCTGATGGGGCTGCCGGTTATCAATATCCGCTATGTGCCGCTGACAAACACCCTGAACTGGTGGATGAAGCGGATCGTGGATATCCTTGTGTCTCTGATTGGACTGGTGGTGGCGTCGCCCGTGATGATCGCTGCTGCCGTTGCAGTGAGATGTACGTCGAGAGGACCGGTTATCTTTAAGCAGGAACGGATAGGTCTGCACAATAAGCCTTTCCGCATGTACAAATTCCGCACGATGGAGGTGCAGAAGCCTTCCGCGGAGAAAAAGGGATGGACGACAAAGAACGATCCCCGTGTCACGAAAGTGGGGAAATTTCTGCGAAAGACAAGCATAGACGAGCTGCCCCAGCTTTTCAATATTTTAAAGGGGGATATGAGTGTGGTCGGTCCGAGACCCGAGAGACCACAGTTTGTGGAGCAGTTTAAGGAAGAAATTCCCCGCTATATGGTCAAGCACCAGGTGAGACCCGGTCTTACGGGCTGGGCGCAGATCAACGGCTACCGCGGCGACACTTCTATTAAGAAGCGGATAGAATTTGATATTTTTTATATTGAAAACTGGACGATGTCTTTTGACATCAAGATTATGTTTCTCACGATTTTCAGGGGATTTATCAATAAAAATGCCTATTAGAAGAGATACTAAAATCTTAAGAATTGTGAAAGACTTTCGGAAGAAACCGGGAATGATGTTGCAATTATATCAAGATGTAGTATAATCTTATAAGAGTGTCCACTAAAGATTGCTTTGTTGGACAATATATGACAAAATGAAAAAACGGACTTTTGGAAATTGGAACAGAGACTGAGGGAGTACAGAGTATGGCTAAGAGATATGCGGATGATTATGATGATGACGAAGTAAGACCCAGGAAGAAGTCTTCCGGGAAGAGCGGCGGATCTTCCGGCAGGAAGAGCTCCGGGAAAAAGAAATCAGGGAAAAAGGCACAGGCGAAGAAGCAGCGCAGACGAATTATTCTATTTATTGTTGAAATCATTATTTTGATTATAGCGGTGATGGTGCTCTATATGGTTCTCTCCGGAACGAAGACCGGGAAAATAGACCTGAAGGAGAAGGACATTATCATCAACGAGACCGTGCAGGAGGCGGAGGAGACGACGATGAAGGGGTATCGCAACATTGCCCTCTTCGGTGTAGATTCCACGACGGGGGCGCTGACGAAGAATACCCGAAGCGATACGATTATGATCGCGTCCATCAATCAGGATACGGGAGACTGTAAACTGGTTTCCGTATACCGTGATACGTATCTGAACCTGAGCAACGATTCGTACAACAAATGTAATGCGGCGTACGCGAAGGGCGGACCTGAGCAGGCGATCAATATGTTAAACATGAATCTGGATATGAATATCACGGATTTCGTGACGGTTGGCTTCGCCGGGCTGACGGATACGATCGATGCGCTGGGCGGCGTGGATATCGATGTGGACGATTCGGAGATCAGCCACCTGAACAACTATCAGCTCTGTATCGCGGAGGATTTGAAGAGAGAATACACACCGGTGACACAGACCGGATTACAGCGGCTGGACGGCTTGCAGGCGACGGGCTACTGCCGAATCCGTTATACGGCGGGAGACGACTTCAAGCGTGCCGAGAGACAGAGAGAAGTGCTCTCCGCAGTGGCAGATCAGGCGAAGAAGGCGTCGCTGCCGAAGCTGACCGAGACGGCGAACGCCGTATTTGAAGAGGTATACACATCTCTGGATTTGTCTGAGATTGTTGATATGCTAGGCAATGTGGGGGCGTATAACATTACGGCGACTGACGGATTCCCGCAGGAGGATATGCGCGCGACAGGCACTATCGGGTCGAAAGGCTCCTGCGTCATTCCTACCAATCTGGAGGAAAATGTCAAGTGGCTGCATAAGTTCCTGTTTGACGCGGACAACTATGAACCATCCTCCACGGTGAAGGAGTGCAGCGAGAAGATTTATCAGGATACAAACGGATATTTGACGAATTAAAAGCAAAGGGGCTTGTCTTGCAAGCCCCTGCTTTTTGCGTGAATAAGCGGAGCATTTCGAGTCTGCTTATTTGCGGTATAGGAGGAAGAACAAGTGGAGAGAGTGGACGTGATTATTCCCGTCTACAAGCCTGAACGCGGGTTTTTGACGATGATAGAGAAACTGCGGGCGCAGACAGTGCCCATAAACCGGATTATTCTCATGAATACGGAGCAGAAGTATCTGGACAGACTGCTTTACGGTACTACTCTGGAGAGGGAGAATCATAATAATATAACGGTGAAGCATCTGTCGAAGAGGGAGTTCGACCACGGGCGGACGAGAAACCACGGCGTGAAGCTCTCGGATGCCGACGTGTTTCTCATGATGACGCAGGATGCAATGCCTGCGGACGAGTATCTGGTGGAGCGGCTGTTGGAGAGTATGCGCGGGGAAAAGATTGCGGCGGCGTACGCCAGACAGCTTCCGGGTGAGGACAGCAGCGAGGCAGAGCGGTACACGAGACAGTTTAATTATCCGGAAGAGTCCTGCGTAAAGACGAAGGCGGATCTTCCCAAGCTGGGTGTCAAAACGTTTTTCTGCTCCAATGTCTGCGCGGCGTACAGGAGGGATGTTTTTGATGAGCTGGGAGGTTTTGTGAACCGGGCGATATTCAATGAGGATATGCTCTTTGCCGCTAAAGCTGTGGAGGCAGGTTACGGTATCGCCTACGCGGCGCAGGCGAAGGTGTATCATTCCCATAATTACACGTACAGGCAGCAGTTTAGGCGGAACTTTGATCTGGGGGTTTCGCAGGCGGATCACCCGGAGGTGTTCGCGGCATATCCCTCGGAATCGGAGGGAATCCGGCTGGTGAAGAGCACGGTGGCGCATCTGAAGGGAAAGCGGATGTGGAATAAAATACCGGATGTTATTATACAGAGCGGATTTAAGTATATGGGGTATCTGCTGGGGAAACGATACCGGCGGCTGCCGGGACGGCTTGTGACGGCGTTTTCTTCTAACAAAGAGTATTGGAGGTAAGGTGAAATGTGTGGAATCGTAGGTTATATCGGTAAAAAGCAGGCGGCGCCCATTATTCTTGACGGTCTGTCCAAGCTGGAATACCGAGGGTATGACTCGGCGGGAATGGCAATCTATGACGGTGAGGGAAAAATCAACATCACAAAGTCGGTGGGACGGCTTAAGATTTTAGAGAATATAACCCGGGGTGGGGAGACCATGCCGGGAATCTGTGGCATTGGGCATACGCGCTGGGCGACTCACGGCGTGCCAAGCGACACGAACGCGCATCCGCATTTCAATGAAGCGGAGACGATCACCGTGGTACATAACGGTATCATTGAAAACTATTTGCAGCTTCGGAAGATGCTGACGGACAAGGGCTATCATTTCGTGTCGGAGACGGACACGGAGGTGCTGGCACATCTGTTAGATTACTATTATAAGGGCAATCCCCTCGAGGCGATTACCAAGGTGCTTCACCGTGTGGAGGGCTCCTACGCGCTCGGCATTCTTTTCGCGGACAGCCCTGACCAGATTTTTGCGGCGAGAAAGGATTCTCCCCTGATCGTGGGTCAGAATGAGGACGGCTGTTTTATCGCGTCGGATGTGCCGGCGGTTTTGAAATATACCCGCAAAGTGTATTACGTGGACAATCAGGAAGTGGTGCGTCTGCGGGCGGATCACATGCATTTCTATTCGGTGGACGAGGAGGAAACCACAAAGGAGCCTGTTTATATCGAGTGGGATGCCAGTGCGGCGGAGAAGGCGGGCTATGAGCATTTCATGTTGAAGGAGATGTACGAGCAGCCGAAGACCGTGACAGATACGCTTTTGCCCCGCATCAAGGATAACGATATCGTGATCGAAGAGCTGAACATGACCGATGAGGAGATTCGCGCGCTGACAAAGATCCATATTGTGGCGTGCGGCTCTGCCTACCATGCGGGCGTTACGGGAAAATACGTGATCGAAGGGCTGGCGCGCATTCCCGTGGAGGTGGATCTCGCCTCCGAGTTCCGCTATCGCGACCCGATTCTGGAGGAGGGCGCGATGGTGATTGTGATCAGCCAGTCCGGAGAGACGGCGGATACGCTTGCCGCCCTCAGAGAGTCCAAGAAGAGAGGGTTTTCGGTGCTCGGCATCGTCAATGTGGTAGGCAGTTCCATCGCAAGAGAGTCGGATAACGTGATGTACACGTGGGCGGGACCGGAGATCGCGGTGGCGACCACCAAGGCTTACAGCGCGCAGTTGGTTGCGCTCTACCTGTTGGCAATGAAATTCGGTAAGGCGAGGGGAAAAATCGATGATGTGACATTTGCGTCACTTTTGGGCGACCTGCGCTGCCTGCCGGATCAGATAGAGCTGCTTCTACATAATAAGAATAAGATTCAGAGATTTGCGAACCGGTATATCGGCGCGAAGGACGTGTTCTTTATCGGCAGGGGGATCGATTACGCGATTTCTCTGGAAGGATCATTGAAATTGAAGGAGATTTCCTACATCCACTCCGAGGCGTATGCGGCGGGTGAGCTGAAGCACGGTACCATCTCGCTGATCGAGGATGGCACGCTTGTGGCGGCGGTGTCTACCCAGCCTGCGCTCTACGCGAAGACCATCAGCAATATGGTGGAAGTGAAGGCGAGGGGCGCGTTTCTGCTGGCGGTAACCTGCGAGGAGAATAAGGAGATCGAGAAGGCGGCGGATTATGTGATCTATATTCCCGAGACGAATCCTTATTTTGCAAATTCGCTCGCGATCATACCGCTGCAGCTTTTCGGGTACTATGTGGCTGTCGGCAAGGGGTGTGACGTGGATAAGCCGAGGAACCTGGCGAAGTCGGTGACGGTAGAGTAGAACACAATTTTTATAAAATTTGGTCACAATTAAAACACAATTGACAGATATACTAGGTACATAATCAGCGAGGGGAAATAAAGCGGGCGTGAGTCCGTAACTTATGGAAAGGAAGCGGGATTATGTACGACAACAACAATTATCCAAACGATTACACCAATCATACGGGTTCGGAGCAGACGGGACTGCAGACGGGGAGCGAGTCTGAGCAGAGGGGGATCGGCTATCGGTCTTACCAGAATACAGGGCACCAGACGGGCAGCTCCTACGGATCAGGCGCGGGGCAGAACGCTTACGGTTCGGGCGCGGGACAAAGCGCTTATGGAAACGGCGCCTATCAGGCAAACGGCACTTCCTATCAGGGGAATACGGGAAGCTATCATTACGGAAACGCCTACCCAAACGGCTATGCCCAGATGGAGCAGAAGAAGGAAAAGAAGCGCAGGGAGAAAAAACAGGGCGGCGGCTATTTTAAAAAAGCCCTTGTGGCGGTGTCCCTCGGACTGTTCTTCGGGCTTTTCGCAGGAATCGGGCTGTATGCGGTGGATGCCGTCACAGGCATGAGCGATAAAGACAAGACTGTTTTGGAGGAGACGGAAAACTCTCCGGTGGCGGAGGCGGAAACCGATAAGGAGATTCAGGCGCCGGCGGATGTGCCGACAATCAGGCAGTCAGATACCGCGACGACAGTAGTTACCGATGTGACGGAGGTGGTTAAAAGTGTGATGCCCTCCATCGTGGCTGTGAACAACCATTACACGGAGACTATGTCATGGTTTGGGCAGTCCATGGACAGCGAGGCGGACTCCAGCGGTTCCGGTATTATTGTGGGTCTGAACGATTCGGAGCTTCTGATTGTGTCCAACTACCATGTGGTGGCGGACACCGATAAGCTGACGGTGCAGTTTAACGAGGGCAGCGAGGCGGAGGCATTTATCAAAGGGCAGGATTCCAAGATGGATCTGGCGGTCATCGCAGTGCCGGTGACAGAGCTGTCAGATTCTACGCTGGAGGCAATAGAAGTTGCCACGCTGGGCGATTCCGATTCGTTGGAGGTGGGAGAACCCGCTATTGCCATCGGCAATTCCCTCGGATACGGGCAGTCTGTGACGACAGGCGTAATCAGCGCGCTTGACAGGAGCATTGACCTGTCCTCGGGCAACGGTTACGGCGGGGACAGCGTGGAAGGTACTTTTATCCAGACGGATGCGGCGATCAACCCCGGTAACTCCGGCGGTGCGCTCCTTAATATAAAGGGTGAGGTAATCGGTATCAACTCCAACAAGATCGGCGGCAGCGCCGTGGAGGGCATGGGCTATGCGATCCCCATTTCTTCGGCAAGCCCGATTATTGCGGAGCTGATGCTCAATGAGACGAAGAGCAAGGTTGCCGAGGAAGAGAGAGGGTATCTGGGCATTTCCGGTATCAGTGTGACACAGGAGGTCTCTCAGGCGTACGGTATGCCGGAGGGCGTGTATATCGCGCAGGTTTACCCCGATACGGCAGCGGCGGCAGCAGGCTTAAAGCAGGGTGACATCATTACCGTGTTTGGCGGCGACAAGATTACATCCATGGACGAACTGCAGAAGGAACTGGAGTTTTATGCCAAGGGCGATCAGGTGGAGGTCAAAGTGATGACCATGACCGTCGCAGGGTATGAGGAAGTGACGAAGACGCTGACGTTGGGAAATAAGGTGAGCGAGTAAATGAGGGAAATAATGTAACGGAGACGAAAATCCCCGGCAGGACGGTATCGTGAGGTACGGCTGCCGGGGATTGGGTCTATAACATGGGATTAAAGTAGAGGAGTGTAATGTGATAATCGAGTATACAAAAAAAGCAGCAAAGTATATTGAATCGCTAGACAAACCGACAAAACATAGAATTAAGTTGGGAATAGAGGGATTAACAGAAAATCCTCCAAAGGGTGATATCCGAATGATGCAAGGTTATTCGGATGGAAGGAAACGACTAAGAATCGGGAAATATAGAATCATATATAATTATGGTCAAAACGGAGAAATTAAGGTATTATATATTATGAATATTGATACAAGGGGCGATATTTATAAATAGAAAGGAAGTACAGATATGAGTGGAGCAGTAAAAGAAGCGGTAAGTCTTATGGAAGTGCTACCGGAAAGTGAACAGAATTTTGCACTTGAGTTTATAAGGAAGTTGGTTCTTGCATGGGATCCGGATTATACAAAGGTTACATCGGCAGAGAAAAAGGAACTGGAGGAAGCTGAAAAGGATATTTCAGGAAACAGGATGATTTCGCATGATGCGATAAATTGGGATTAGGGGAGTTTTTGTTGAAAAAGGCTGGTTGACAACAATTTCGGGGGGGGGGGTGTAATGAATTTTAAAAGGTTTTTGTACTTAAACTTATGAGAGGAATATAAAATGTACTTAACGAAAAGTAAAAAATGGAGACATTGTGTAACAAAGGAGATAGCAAGGACGATGATCATGTCCTTGCTATTCGGCGTTATTGGGGGTCATGTGGAGGTGTGGACGATTGAGGCGCAGGCGAAAGAGAATGCGGATTATAATACGCTGGATGGCGGAGGGGTAGTTTCGCTTGGAGGTAATCATAGTGCAGTTATCAAAGCAGATGGAAGCTTGTGGACATGGGGATGGAATAAAGCCGGTCAATTGGGATGCGGAGGCGGTTTTGAACGCATAGATTCGTCTGAGATACCGATAGAGATAATGAACGATGTAAAAATGGTATTATTTGGAGCTTCTTCAGATGGTCCACATAGTGCAGCAGTCAAGAACGATGGCAGCTTGTGGATGTGGGGAAGTAACGGTTGGTGGCAATTGGGAACTGATGCGCCTTTGGATGGGATTAATTCTAGGGAAACACTGATTAATTCAAGTATTTCCAGATAATGTATGATAAAATGTAAGCATCAAACAAAAGGTGGTACGTAAGCGGAGCGGCTGTCTCCCGCATCCCGAATCAGACCTTGAAAGGTACGGCGGTGAAGCCGATTCCCAAGGTGAAGGTGGGGAGGAACAGCCTGAAAGCAAACCGCGACTTCACGGTGAGTTATATACGCAATGGCGTGAGAGGGGAAGCTACCGTCATCATCCGCGGCGTTGGGAACTACACAGGCGAATGTAGGAAGACGTTTATTGTGCAGTAAGAAGATATTTATGAGGTAGAAATATCCCCGGCAGGACGGTATCGCAAGGTACGGCTGCCGGGGATTGCTCTTGGAAAGAAAATTCAACTATAGATAATCCATGATTCCTATGCTATACTATGGGCAGACCAAGGCTCGCGGGCGGGATGGAGGAAAGATAAATATTATGGATGATAACAGGGACGATAAATACGAAGAGACGGAGTTAGAGAAAAAAGATTCCGGTACAGAAGAGAAAAAAAGTGACGATTCCGGCAGCGATTACGAAGACGTCTGCTTTATCTGCCGCAGACCGGAGAGCAAAGCCGGAAAGATGTTTAAACTTCCCAATAATATCTGCGTCTGCGACGACTGTATGCACAAGACGATGGACACGGTCAGCCAGTTTGACTATCAGGGGCTTTTGAACAACCCCAATATGGGCGACCTGAACGGAAAGGGCTTTCCCAACATCAGTTTCGTGAATCTGGCGGACTTAAAAGGCGACGGCGGTATTCCCAATAAGCAGAAACCGAAGAAAAAGAAAAAGTCTGCGGCGGAGATTGATATCAGGGATATTATGCCGCCCCACAAGATTAAACAGAAGCTGGACGAGTATGTGGTCGGACAGGAACACGCTAAGAAAGTGATGTCCGTGGCGGTCTATAACCATTATAAGAGAGTGGCGACCGGGACTATGGACGAGATCGAGATCGAGAAGTCCAATATGCTGATGATTGGACCCACGGGCTGCGGCAAGACTTATCTGGTGAAGACGCTGGCGAGACTGCTGGATGTGCCGCTCGCGATCGCGGATGCCACTTCCCTGACGGAAGCAGGCTATATCGGCGACGATATCGAGAGCGTGGTGTCGAAACTTCTTGCCGCGGCGGACAACGACGTGGAACGGGCGGAGCAAGGCATTATCTTTATCGACGAGATCGATAAGATCGCCAAGAAAAAGAACACCAATTCCCGCGATGTGAGCGGAGAGTCCGTGCAGCAGGGGATGCTTAAACTTTTGGAGGGCGCGGAGGTAGAGGTGCCCGTGGGTGCCAATTCTAAAAACGCTATGGTGCCTCTTGCCACGGTGAATACGAGGAATATCCTCTTTATCTGCGGCGGCGCGTTTCCTGATTTGGATGAGATTATCAAGCAGAGGCTGAACAAGAAGACATCCATCGGCTACAGCGCGGAGCTTAAGGATAAATACGACAAGGAAAAAAATATTTTAAGCAGGGTGACGGTGGAGGACATCAGGAAATTCGGCATGATTCCGGAGTTCATCGGTCGTCTGCCGGTCATTTTCACGCTGGAAGGCTTGAGCCGCGATATGATGGTGCAGATTTTAAAAGAGCCGAGGAACGCGATTTTAAAGCAGTACCAGAAGCTCTTGGAGCTTGACGAGGTGGAACTGCTGTTTAATGAGGGTGCGCTGGAGGCAATTGCGGATAAGGCGATGGAGAAGGAGACCGGCGCGAGGGCGCTTCGTGCCATCATCGAGGAATTTATGCTCGATATCATGTACGAGGTGCCGAAAGATGACAATATCGGCAGAGTGACCATTACCAAGGAATATATTGAAGGCAACGGCGGACCGATCATTGATATCCGCAGCAGGAGCGCGGAGCATCCGGACCGTTTGAAGGTGGTGCAGCAGCCGGTGAGCGGGTCATAGAGTGAAAAGAACTTCTAGCCACTCACAGCAGAGGCTGATTTCGCAAAGGCAGCACAGCTGCCTTGGAAGTTCTAAGTTTCACTCGACAGCCTGTCTTTGCATAACATACAGATAAGGAGCGGATGGGCGGAAGGGCATATAAATAGCCATTGCTATTTATATGTTTGAAAAAAATTGACTTGTAAAGAAATGATTTTATCGGATGAATTTGCGGATATCATTGCGGACTATGATGCAATAGAGCAGATTTTGGAGGATGTGGATATAGAGTACTGCTATCATGCCGTGGACGCCGGATACGGCGTTGCGACCGTGAGACGCAGTCAGGTTGCGCCTATATCCATAGGATATTACGGATATTCGACGATCCCAAAGCTGTACGGGTTGATGCAGACGGGTGAGCGGGTTTTTGACGCTTCGCCGCTGGCGGCAATGGGAAATATAAGGATACAGAACCCGCCGCTTGCCTTACAGGGGAGCGGCGTTATTATTGGGTTTGTGGATACGGGAATCAATTATCGGGAAGATGTGTTCCGCAGGGACGACGGGAGCACCCGCATCATATCCATCTGGGATCAGACCATTCAGACAGGGGAACCGCCCGAGGGATTTCTGTATGGAACAGAGTATCGCAGGGCGGACATTGACCGGGCGCTTGCCTCGGCGGAGCCGGAATCGATCGTGCCAAGCGCCGATACCAATGGGCATGGCACAAAGATGGCGTCTGCGGCGGCGGGCAGCCTTCTGAATCAGGGGCTGACCTTCCGGGGAGCCGCGCCCCTTGCAGATATCGCGGTGGTGAAGCTAAAAGAGGCAAAGACCTATCTGCGGGACTATTATCTGATTGACGACCGCGCCGCGGCATATCAGGAAAATGATATCATGGAGGCGGTGAAATATTTGCAGCAGATGGCGGTGGCTTTCAGCAGACCTGTGGTGATTGTGCTAGGGCTTGGAACAAATATGGGCAGCCACGACGGCACTTCCGCGCTGGATTCGTACCTGAATATCGTGGCGGGGCGCAGGAGCAGGGCTGTCGTTGTGGGCGGCGGCAACGAGGGGGACAAAGAACACCATTACGAGAATTTTATGCCGAGCAATGTGGAAATCCGCGTTGCCGGACAGATGAAGGGATTCTGTGCGGAAATCTGGGGGAGTCTGCCCGACGTCTATTCAGTCTCAATCCGCTCGCCCGGCGGGGAAGTTTCGCCGGTCATTGATTTCCGAAACGGAGTGGATAGGAATATTTCTTTTATCTTTGAGAGAACCCGTATACGGGTGGGAATTGCGCTGGTGGAGAAAGACTCCGGTGACCCGCTGATCTTTCTGCGCTTTCAGGACCCGACGCCGGGGATCTGGACGGTGACTCTGACTGCTTCTGTGCGAAAACCGAGCGGCGACGGGCGTTACCATATGTGGCTGCCGATTGAGGCGTTTTTGGAGGACAGCGTCACGTTCTTACAGCCCAGCCCTGATGTGACATTGACGGAGCCTGCAAACGCCTCGCAGGTGATCACGGTTTCCACCTACGACAGCTACACGGACAGCTGGTACGCGCCCTCAGGCAGAGGGTTTAGCAGAAGCGGGGGGATTAAACCGGATTTGGCGGCGCCGGGGGTAGGCGTGCATACCGTGCTGGGAGAGACGGACGGTTCCTGTGTGGCGGCGGCACTGTCGGCAGGCTGTGTGGCGCAGTTTCTGGAGTGGGCTGTCGTTGACGGCAATGCCTTTGCGGTGGAGAGCCGGGGTACGAAAAGCTTTCTGATTCAGGGGGCGCAGCGCCCGGAAGGTATCCGCTATCCCGACAGACAGTGGGGTTACGGACGGATTGATATCAACGGAACCTTTGAGACGCTGGCGAGGCTGTAGGATTTTCGCGGATACTTACCCGTGTCATCATACTTTATGCGGAGCGAAGCAGGCAGTAACATGCCTGCTTTCAGACTGTCAAAAAAGGTCAGCAAAAGCTGGCTTTTTTTGATACAATAAATTGATACAATAAAATCAGAGGTGAGGATATGCTGATAAAAGAAAAGTCGGAAAGAAATACACTGGAAATGATCAGCCTTGAAGGGCTTGTCCCTCAGGACCATCTGCTGCGCAAAATTGACTGCGCTGTGGATTTTACCCATATTTATGATTTCGTGGAAGACCTTTATTGTGCGGATAACGGGCGTCCCAGCGTTGATCCCGTGGTCCTGTTTAAGATGGTGCTCATCCAGCATCTTTACGGGATCCCATCCCTGCGGCGTACCGTGGAAGAGATCAATATGAACATCGCATACCGTTGGTTTCTGGGGTATCTGCTCAATGAACCGGTTCCCCATTTCGCTACCATCAGTTATAACTTCAGGCACCGTTTCAGAGAAGATACCATAGAGCAGGTTTTTACATGGATACTTTTTGAGGCGCAAAAGAGCGGTTATCTTTCCCCGGAAGTTGTGTTTATGGACGGGACCCATATCAAGGCAAATGCCAACATCAATAAGAAAATGAAAAAAGCGATCCCTTCTGCGGCGAAAGCTTATGAGCAACAGCTCATGAAAGAGATCAATGAAGACCGCATGGCACATGGGAAAAAGCCTTTTGACAGGAATTCCGGCGGCGGGGAGAGCAGAGAACGGGAGATCACGGTATCAACGACTGACCCGGAAAGCGGCATGTTCCGGAAAGGGGACCATAAACATTGTTTTGCGTATGAAGCCCATACAGTCTGTGACAGGCATAACTTTATACTGGATACGGTAGTCACAAGCGGAAATGTACATGACAGTGTTGCTTTTGATGCACTTTATGAGAGGGTGACCAGGCGGTTTCCTCAGATCAGGATAGTCACCATGGATGCAGGATATAAGACCCCGTGGATCTGCAAGCGCATCATAGACGATGGACGACTCCCATCCCTGCCTTATAAACGCCCCATGACAAAGGAAGGGTTTCATGAATGGTATAAATATGTATATGACGAGTATCTGGATATCGTGATCTGTCCGGAATACAAGAGCCTGCTGTACAGCACGACCAACCATAAAAAAGAATCGGCGTACAATGTATATATACGCTGTACGCCCCAGACTGTCAAAGAACCCCTGTTATGCAAAAGCGTAGCAGAGGTTCTTTTTAAAACTTTTATGTCGTGAAAATGATATTTTATAAAGAAATCTGATATCTGTTTTTCGACCCAGCCGCTAAAATGAAAAAAACGGACCCAAAACAGCGATAAAGGGTTGGAGCAGAGAAGGAGGATGTATGAAGAGAAAAGTAGGTATGTGGATACACGGTTTGATCCTGACATTGATACTCATGGTATCAGTCGGAAGCCTTTCTGTCTATGCGGAAGATGTGACTCACATCAATCACAGAACGGCAACCGTGAATATCGGGGATGAGGACAACAAACTGCATCTGGAAATGGAGAATTGGAAGGAGGGGGACAGGAAGCCGAGATGGGTCTCTTATAATGTTAACGTTGCAAGCGTCGATCAGAATGGGACGGTGACGGCGCTCCGGAAGGGCAGGACAATCATTTCTTCCGGAATCGGTTTTCCGCGTGAGGCATGTGTTGTTACGGTGGTAGAACCCACGATCAAGGTCAATAAGAAGGAGGCAACGATTTACAGTTATCCTTCGGACAGCACCGAGACGGCGGGTAAATCAGTCACATTGAAGGCGACAGTGAAGGGCGCCGAAAAGAACGTTATCTGGAGCAGCGACAATGAGAACATTGCTGCGGTGACGGTCGATGCACAGGGCAGAGGGCTGGTCACGGCGGTCCGGCAGGCGGGCACGGCAGTGATTACCGCTGAGGCTAACGGCAAAAAGGCATCCTGTAAAGTGACGGTTTTGGAAAGCGCTATCTCTCTGAATATGGACGAGATAAAGCTGAGCACCAAAGGAGCAGGCAGCTCAATTAAGCTGACGCCGACAATTGTGGGCGCAAAAAAGAAAGTTACATGGACAAGCTCGGATCAGGCGGTGGCTGCGGTTAAGGGCGGCAAGGTGACCGGCAAATGGAACGGGGACGAGGCAAAAGAAGCGGTTATTACCGCAAGGGCAAACGGCGTTACCGCCGAGTGCAAAGTCATCGTTGATAAGGGAATGGTCTCCATCAATGAGGAGAAGATTCTGCTCTATGTAAAAAAGGGCAATACGGAGACGCAGGGCGAGACAAAAACGCTCAAAACCAATGCGCCGCAGGGCAGTCAGGTGATCTGGAGCAGCGACAATGTGGCGGCAGCTACAGTGAGCGATACAGGACTGGTCACCGCCAAAGGTGCCGGCGTGGCAGTGATTACAGCAGAATGTAATGGGAAAAAGGATACCTGTAAGGTAGAAGTAAAGAATACCTCTGCGTCCATTGCGGAGAGAGTGGTTCATTTGAAGACAAAGGGCAGTGCCAAAACCTATAAGCTGGCTTATCAGGTGACCGGACGTAAGACGGCGTCCAGATGGAAAAGCTCTAACACAAAGGTGGTTTCGGTGAGTAAAGGAAAACTTACGGCGAAAAAAGCCGGAACGGCAACGGTTACGCTGGAAGCCAACGGTATCAGGGATGAAGTGCAGATCACCGTACAGGACTTCACACCGACCATTGCGTTGAATCAGAGAGAGTACACTCTCTACACGAAGGGAAAAGGAAATAATGTCGCGCTGAAAGCCACGATCAGCGGTGCGGGCAAAAAAGCCGTGTGGAAGAGCAGCGATAAGAATGTTGCGGAAGTGACAAGCAAGGGAAGAGTGACGGCGAAAGGTACGGGACGCGCGCTTATTACGGCTTCTGCCAACGGCGTGACGGCAAAGTGCTGGATCAGCGTGAAGGAGCCGAAGATCGTTCTGGAGAAAAATGAGCTGGTGATCAAGGTAGGAGAGAAACAGAATCTCTGGGAACAGGCATCCATGGAAGTGTCAGGCGCAAGTCAGTCTGTTACCTGTAAATCTTCGGACACAAAGATTGCGACGGTGAACGGCAAGGGAGTGATTACGGCAAAGAAAAAAGGTGCGGTGAAGATCACCGTAAAAGCGAACGGGGTAGAAAATACATGCCGTGTGACGGTAACGGAATGTGAGAGCTGCAGCTTTGGGGCAGCGGAGACAGTGAGAGAGGCTTCCTGCGAGGAGAATGGTCTGATCAGCTATACCTGTACCGTGTGCGGCGGAAAGAAACAGGAAACGACAGATGCGCTGGGGCATGCCTACGGAAAGTGGAGCGTGGAGACAAAAGCAACGGAACACGCGGCCGGTCTGGAGAAGCAGGTATGTACGAGATGTCATGCTGAGAATACAAGAAGCATTCCGGCCAGAAATAAGGAAGAGCTTGCCTATGCGTATACCCTGGAGTGGGAAGACGACTTCAACGGCGATACGTTGAACGAGGCGGACTGGAATTATGAGACCCATGAGCCGGGCTGGGTAAATGCGGAATTACAGGAGTATGTAAAGTCTTCTGACAATATATTTGTCAAGGACGGCAACCTTGTGATCAAGGCGATCAAGACAGTGGATCCTGCCACGGGAAAGGCGTCTTATACATCCGGAAGGATCAACACCCAGAATAAACATGACTACCAGTACGGAAGATTTGAAGTGCGCGCAAAGGTGCCGGGCGGCAAGGGATTCCTGCCGGCATTCTGGATGATGCCTACGGATGAAAGTTTCTATGGTCAGTGGCCGAAATGTGGCGAGATCGATGTGATGGAAGTACTGGGAGATCAGACGGATAAAGTACACGGTACCCTTCATTTCGGAGAACCGCACACACAGAAACAGGGAACTTTCACGCTGCCGGAAGGGGAAGCGGATTTTGCGGAGGATTTCCACGTATTTGCATGTGAGTGGGACCCTGATGAATTCAGATATTATGTGGACGGACGTCTTTTCTACACAGAAAACGACTGGTTTACCAAACGGCCCGGATTCGGGGAGACAGCATATCCGGCGCCCTACGATCAGCCTTTCTATATGATTTTGAATCTGGCTGTGGGCGGAAGCTGGGTAGGGTATCCCGACGAGACCACGGAGTTTGGTGAAAACGCACAGCTTGTAGTCGATTATGTCAGAGTATATCAGAGGGATGATTATGACACCGACATCGACAAGCCGGAGCAGGAAGTGAACCTCAGGGACCCGGATGAGACGGGCAACTATATCATCAACGGCGATTTTTCAAAGGCTGAGGATCTTTCAAAGGGCGATGAGAACTGGCAGCTTCTGCTCACGGGCGGCGGAGAAGCGACGGCTGAGATTGCGGAAAATGCACTGCATATCACCACGGAAAATATGGGAACGCTGAATTACAGCGTACAGATCGTACAGGCGGATCTGCCCATCGAGGAAGGCAGCAAATATAAACTGTCCTACGAGGCTTATGCGGACGAGGCGCGTACCATGATCACCGGTATCACCGCACCCGACAGGGGATATATCAGATATCTGGATGATACCACGGTGAATCTGACCACGGAGAAACAGACCTTTGAGCATACCTTTGACATGAAATCAAACAGCGACGCAAACGGTCGTGTGGAATTCAACCTGGGTAATCAGAATTCTGCGGCCGGGGTTCATATCACCAATGTGAGACTGGAAAAAGCGGGGGATGCAGAGGAGGAGGTCAAGGGCGTACTGCCCGACGGCAATTATGTGTACAACGGTTCCTTTAATGAAGGAAACGAGCCAGGCAGACTTCGCCTTGCATATTGGGATTGGGATATCGATCAGTGCAGGGGCGCAGGTGTATCCGTTACAAGCGACTACAGACGGGAATTGAAGGTGACTGTGCCGGAGACGGTGTCGGCGCTGAATCAGGTAGTGGTAAGCCAGACGCCTGTTGCGATCACGGGTGGAAAGAAATATGCGCTGAGTTTTGAGGCTTATGCGGACAGTGCCAGAACCATACAGTCCACCATAGCGGGACAGACTTTTGACACCGCCCTGACCACGGAAAGAACAGAGTATAAATACGAGTTTGAGACAGCGGCAGATTTAAACGGCAGTGAACTCAGGTTCCTGTTAGGGGCAGCCGGCACCACATATATCGACAATGTCAGCGTCAGGGAAGACGGCATGATCGTGAACGGAGATTTCTCCAACGGTCTGGTCGGTTATGAAGTGTATGTGGCCGACGATGCCAAAGTGCCCGGCTATATCGTAGACAGCCTGAATGAGAAGGATGCATTTTCCATCGATATAGCGGATACCGCGGATCAGGATTGGAAGATCCAGCTGAAACAGAACAACATCAAGCTGGAAAAAGACAAGTGGTATCAGATCGCCTTTGACGCGAAATCGACACAGGACAGACAGATCATGTATGCGTTGCAGAGAGACGGTTCGAGTGATGACAACTGGATTCCGTATTCCGGTACGCAGAAGATCAGTCTGACAGGAGACTATCAGAATTTCAGTCATGTATTTAAGATGGCGGAGGATACAGATCCCAGAACCATACTCAGCATTTCCATGGGTGCGGTAGGTGGAACTCGTATTCAGACAAAACATACGGTTGTGATCGACAATATCACACTGGAAGAGACGCAGTCCCAGGAGCAGCCGCCGGTAGAAGCAGGCGAAAACCTGATCAAAAACGGTGATTTTGCACAGGGCGGGACCGAATGGGAGAATGCCGTAACGGCGCCTGGTGAGGCAACGGTAAGTTTTGCGGACCAAAAGGCGGCGTACCATATCACCAATGTGGGCACAGAGGACTGGAATATCCAGTTGAAACAGGCAGGGCTGACATTGGAGAAGGGCGCTGAATATGAAGTGACCATGAAGTTGAAATCTTCCGCGGCAAGAATCGTGAAGTATGCCTTCCTGACAGCGGCATACGACTGGTACGGCGGTGAGGACCTGAGCCTGAATGCGGGCGAAGTGAAAGAGGCAGCTTATAAATTCACTGTGGATAAGGAAACCGACAATAACATTACTTTTGTGATCTCCATGGGTCAGATCAAGGTCGGAGAGGAGCTTGTGGACACACCTGTATCCGCTATTGAGATCGATGACATCAGTGTCATAAAAGTGAAGAACGGAGACGGATCGGGTGAAGAGGTTCCGCCGACTGATATCGGAACGGAATTGATCAAGAACGGAAACTTCGCGGCGGGCGAGGAAAACTGGAGCCATTACGTAGACAGCGCGGCGAAGGCGGAAACACTGTTTGAGGGCGGCAAGGCAAGATATGAGATCACCAATGCCGGAACCGCAGACTGGAATATCCAGTTGAAGCAGGAAGGTCTGGCGATGGAGAAAGGGGCGTCCTATAAAGTGAACTTTAAGATCGGCGCTTCGATCGACAGAGACTTGAAGCTGGCCTTTATGGGAGCCGGCGACGCATGGCATGGCGGCACGGATATCAGCCTGAAAAAGGATAAGCAGCTGTCAGTCAGCCGAATCGTAAAGCTGGAAGATAAGGATATTGCGGGAACGCTTGCATTCCAGCTTTCCCTTGGAGAAACGGGCACAGAACAGGAAGGAACGACGGAAAAACTGGCGGCTCATGCGGTTGAAATATCCGATATCAGTGTGGTCAAGGTTGAGGCGGGTACGGAGGTCGATCCGGAAACGGAAACGGAGACGACCATAACGCCGCCCGTTGAAAGCAGCGATTCGGGCGACAACGGCGGTGACGGCGGTACAACGGGAGACAACATCGGAAACGGCGGAGACGGCGGCACAACGGACGACAGTGTCGGAGACGGCGGTGATGGCGGCACAATGGGAGACAACATCGGAAACGGCGGAGACGGCGGCACAACGGACGACAGTGTCGGAGACGGAAGCGACGGCGGCACAACGGACGACAGTGTCGGAGACGGAAGCGACGGCGGCACAACGG
>CAJURQ010000002.1:0-31360 GCA_910588955.1 uncultured Lachnospiraceae bacterium | reverse complement strand
GACGGCGGCACAACGGACGACAGTGTCGGAGACGGAAGCGACGGCGGCACAACGGGAGACAACGGCGGAAATTAATTTAAGTAAAGCGGCTGTAAATTTCATAGTATACTCTCTCAAAAAAGGAACCGGGAACTGTCTGGCTAATTGGACAGTTCCCGGTTCCTGCAGAAGCGAGAAAGCAGATTGACTTATGTCATACTTCCTATATTCCTGCCAAAACCATTTACAGCGACTTAAACCGGTACAGGGGAATATTGGTTTCCGAATCTTATCTGAACTTGCTGATTTCCCCCACTTGTGGTAAGGTATACTATGTGAGTGTTTATTTTGGGATACTATGCGCCCACAGAGAATTTGAATGTTTATGGAAGGCGGATACAGTGGGATGAGGATACGTAAGCTTGGATTAGCCGGGCTGATTTTAATTTTGCTTCTGACGGGCTGCGGGAAACCTGCGGAGGAGACCGTATCGCCCGCGGAGAATGATGCGCCGGAGGAGGTGCAGCAGGAGACCGGAGAGGAAGAGGAGAACGGAGCGGGCGTGGAGACGACCTCATGGCGGGAGTCGGTACAGAAAATGTTTGAAGATCCTTACGGGGATTATCGGGAGACGGGCGGCGAGATCGCTTTTCTGACTGACGGCTCAGTGGAGGACGGCGGTTACAATGAAGCCATCTATAACGGTGTGCGGATGTACGCTTTGGGAGCGGGGACTTCCTTTTCTTATTACCACGCTGACCCGGGTGTGCCGGAAAGCTACCGGGAGGTTGTAGCGCGTGCCGTGGAGGACGCCGCCGGGGTGGTTGTCTGCGCCGGGGATGCATTCGGCGAGGCGGTGGGTGCGCTGCAGGAAACTTATCCGCAGACTTCTTTTCTGCTGGTGGATGCCGTGCCTCACGATGAAGAGCGGGAGGAGCTTCCCATTGCGAAGAATGTGCACTGCGTCCTTTTCCATGAGGAGCAGGCAGGGTATCTGGCGGGCTACATGGCTGTCTGGGAGGGGTACAGGAATCTCGGTTTCATAGGAGGCAGGGAGGAGCCTGCCGTGCAGCGTTACGGTTACGGCTATCTGCAGGGAATCAATGCGGCAGCAAAGGATCTGTCGCTGACCGACGTGGTAGTCAACTATTGGTATGCCGGCACTTATGCGGCGGATGCCGCAGTGCGGGAGAAGGCTGACGGCTGGTACGGGAACGGTACGCAGATTATTTTTGCCTGCGGCGGCGGTCTGTATGAGTCCGTGCTGGAAGCGGCGGAAAATCGGGACGGCTTGATGATCGGAGTGGATGTTGACCAGTGCAGGGTCTCAGACCGGATTTTGACGAGCGCGGTTAAAAATATCGGATCGGCGGTGACGGACGCCCTCGATGAATACTATGCGGCGGGCGGCTGGTCCGCGGAAGACGCCGGACAGGTGAAACGCTACGGCGTGGAGGAAGGCTGTGCGGCGATTCCGGTGGTAGATACGGAGTGGCGGTTTAAGGAGATCCCTACGACACATTTCTTTGAGATATATAAGCAGATGAAAAGAGGCGACAGGACGGTGTCGGATGCGATCGACATGCCGCCCGAGGTGTCTGTTTTCGTAAATTATGAGTGAGCGCGGGAGGTTTTGGAGTGTATAAGGAAAAGATAAGCAAGATACGTTCCGGGCGTCCCCTGCTTACAGGTATCTGTCTGGCGCTTGTGCTGCTCTTTGGCTGTGGGGAGGAGGCGGCGCCCGCAAGCGCGCCTGTCGGACAGGACACGGAGACGGAAAATACAGCCGAACAGCGTGAAAAGGAGTTGTCGGAACTGACGGCGGGAGAGACAAGCCTGTCGGCGGACGAATTGTCGGATTATGCCATGGCGGTAGAGCTGACCTATGACGCGGAGCTGAAAAAACTGCGGTATACACTGACTATGCCGCTGATCCCGTCCAGCGACGACGCGTATCTGTATTTATTCCGGGCGGATACGTGGGAGGAGGATGCGGACGCGCTGGAGAAAGAACCGGTTACGAGAGGACGCAAAGACAGGGAGTGGGAAATCGGATTTTCCTATCGGAACGCGTATCTGTATGAGCGGTTTATTCCGGCGGTTAAAATGGACGGAAACTATGTGCAGGTGGGCAAGAGCGTGTATTTATCAAACCCGGAAGCGCTTGCGGCGAATCAGGATGCTTATCCGGAAACCGGATCCAAAAAGGGGATTCTCTTAGATCCGACTATGCTCAGGACGCCAGAGCTGACGGATCTGGGCGTCAAGCATGCGATATATAATATTCCGCTCTCGCATATTATGGGAGAGACGACGGATCCGACTTTCCCTACGATCACTTACACTTACGGGGGAAGAAATTATGCTTTTAACGGGGCGGCGATCAACGGCTACGACGGACTTTTTACATATTTGTCTGATATGGGGATGACCGTCACGGCAGTGGTGTTGAACGATTGGAACGAGGCTTTCCCGGAGTTGATTCATCCTGACGCGAGAAATCAGGAAAGCGGCGCTTACTATTATATGTTTAATGCGTCTGAGCAGGAGGGGACAAGGACCATTGAGGCTGTGGCGGGCTTTCTGGCAGAGCGCTATTCAAATGGGGAGCACGGCATGATACATAGCTGGGTGATCGCTAATGAGATCAACCAGAACCGGGTATGGAATTACATGAACACCCGCGACGCGGTCTATTATACAAAAGAGTTTGAGAAGTCTTTCCGCATCTTTTATCAGGCGGTAAAAAGCCATTACGCACAGGGGCGTGTGTATTTCAGCATCGACCATGCGTGGAACAGCAACGAGGGCGACAATTCCGGCTTTTTCAACGGTAAGGATATTCTGGCGGGATTTAACGAGGCGGCGCTGGCGCACGGGAACTATGACTGGGGCATTGCGATCCATCCTTATCCCGAACCGCTTACCCGCGTGAATTACTGGTCGCAGGAGTACGACAAGACGATAGACGCGCCTCATTTATCCATCATGAACCTGAACGTGCTGACCGATGTGCTGTCCGGGGAGGCATATCTGGATCGGGCGGGCGAGGTGCGCAGCGTCACCATCACGGAGCTTGGTTTTTCTTCCGGTTCCGGTGAGCGGCTGCAGGCGGCGGCTTTCGCCTACTGCTACTATATTGTGGAGAATAACCCTTACGTGGACGCTTTTCTGATGAACCGGCAGACGGACGCGCCGGAAGAGGTGATGGCGGGGCTGGCATTCGGCGTGTATGAGTACGATCATTCGGGGAAGTATATTAAAGATGTTTTCCGCTATATTGACACGGACAGGGCGGGGGAGTACATGGATTTCATGTTGAATATTTTGGGCGCGGACAGTCTGGAGGAGGCGCTTTCGTGGGCGCAGGCGGACGGAACTCCCAAAACGGGACAGTCTTGAAACGAAGAGAATGGGGAGTGAATGATGAAAGTTTCGCTGCTTTTGACGGTCATAAATGCAAAAAAAACGCTCCCGATTACGCTGCGGAGTATCGGGGAACAGGACTACCCGGATTTGGAAGTGGTGATTGTGGACGGCGGCTCCACGGACGGTACGGTGGAGCTGATCAAACTGTTTGCCGCACGGATGGAAGGACGCCGGGGTTGTTTGGTGAAGTGGGTTTCCGAACCGGACAAGGGACTTTATGACGCGATGAACAAGGCGTTTCGCATGAGCGCAGGGGATGTGATTGCGGTCTGTAATGATAAATTATGTAAATCAAATGCCGTCAGCAAAATGGTCGCTGCGCTTGAACAGGGCGGCGCGGACTGTGTGGGTGTTCACGCAGATCTTGTCTACGTGGAAGGCGAGCGTGTGATCAGAGAGTGGCGCATGGGACAGGGACGGATTTCGGAGGGCTGGATGCCGGGGCATCCGACCCTTTTTCTGCGGCGCAAGGTGTATGAGAAATACGGGTTGTACGACACTTCTTACCGCTGTGCGGCGGACTACGAGTTTATGGTGCGTTTTTTGAAGGAGCCGGAAAATAAACTGGCGTATGTGCCGGAGACGCTGGTGGCGATGTTCTACGGCGGTACGAGCAATGCGGGGCTTACGAATTATCTGGTGTCCTTCAAAGAGGGGTGGTTTGCGCTTCAAAAAAACGGCGTGCCCCATCCCCTCTGGATCACGCTGAGGAGAAGCCTGCGGGTGGTTTTACAGTTCGGGAAGAGACGAAATGGGTAGAAAACAGATAGGGTTGGCGGTCTTATCGCTGCTGGCGATGGCATTTATGTGGCTGTTTATAAGGGTGGGCGAATCGGATCGGTTGGAAAATTATATTTTGGACGAGGCGGTCTATGATGGGATTGTAAGCGGGCGCCGGGAATGTGACGGGGAGCTGTTGAAGGAAATTATGTTTGGCGGCGAATCCCTGTTTTACGACCGTATGTCGCATACGTTCTATTATTCTGTGCCGGAAGATGACGAACACGGATATAACCCGGTTGTCACTCTGAGAAAAACAGGGGGAGGAGTAAAATTTTCCGTCAGGGAGGAAGGGATCACGGATGAATTGGTTTCCTCCGGGCGAAAAATCACCTGTATGGCATACAATGACGAAGCCTATGAACCATATACGCTGGTGGTGACGACGCTGCCGCTTATGAGCATTGAGGCGGAGGGATATATGTCTGACGCGGACGTCCAAATGGAGATGACGCTCTTTGATAACCGCGCCGACACAAGGGTGAGGAGCTGGGAATCTGCCGGGACGATATCCCGAAGGGGACGTACTACCCGCAGCTATGAAAAAACGGGATATAAAGTCGAACTGTCGAAAAAACTTTCCCTTTTGGGGATGCGGCGGGACGACGACTGGGTGCTGTATGCCGGTTATAATGATCAGGAGAAAATCAGAAACGTATTTTCCTGTAATCTCTGGAAAAATTCCTGTGCCATGAATAATTCTTTCGGCATTGATAACGGCGTGGAATACCGTTATATAGAGCTTTTTATCAACGGGATGTACGAGGGGCTTTACGCGTTTGGTTACAAGATTGACGACAAACAGATGGGAGTAAACGCAGGCGCGGACAATGGCTGCATTTATAAAAAAGTAAATTACTGCAGTGAGTATCCGGTAACATGGACGGAGGAGGGAACCATTCAGGATTATGAGATATCCTCCAGACAATTGAGCGCGGATCGGGAGGCGGAAAAGTGGAAGCGGCTGTGCGAGTTTTACGAGGGTATGCTGAATCACCAGGATGACGACGCGTGGCTTCTGGAAAGCATTGATCTTGACAACAGTATTGATATGCACCTTTTCCTGAATTTGGTGCAGGGTGAGGACAATGCGAAGGGACCTTTCACAAAAAATATGTATATCACGGCGAGAAAGACGGAGGAGGGCGGGTACCGCTATCTCTATACGCCGTGGGATCTTGATATCACATGGGGGAATATCTGGGTGTTTGAGGAGCACAATTACACGGTGCCTTACGCGCTTACACCGGAGGATTCAGTGATTTGGACGAGCGGCAGTCTCTATGAGCTTCTGTGCAACGGGAATCGTGAAGTGCGGGAGCGCTATCTGGCAAGATACCGGGAGCTGCGTGCCGGGGCATGGTCGGAGGAAGCGCTTCTGGAACAGTTAGATAGTTTTGAAGCGCAGATTTTTGATTCCGGCGCATATGTCAGGGACAGGGAACGCTGGGTTAACGGCAGCTATGTGGCGGATGAAACGCGGCTTTCCACGTTTAAACAGTATGTTTTGGAACGTTTGGCGGCGATGGATGATTATTTTGACCGGATTGAATCCGGGGAGCAGGATTTTCCTCCGCGTTTCAGCGGCGGGGAGGATGTAGATTGATAGACAGAATCGGACGGGAGGTGCGATATGGCGGCAATCGGCTTTGCGGCTCTGGCATGCGTTATTTTTGTGTCGGATCTGCTGTTGAAAAATCATATTGAAAAGAGTTTTGAGGATGGGGAAGAAAAACCCTTCTGCAAGGGAAGACTTCTGATCAGGAAATATCACAACAAAGGCGCTTTTCTGGACATGGGGAAAGGTAGGCAGGGACTAGTGACCATGCTGTCGCTCGGATTGACACTGTTTATGACCGTGATTTTTCTCGGTACGTTCAGTTTTCGGGGAAACTCTACCCTTAAGGCAGGGTTGGCTCTTCTGCTGGGCGGCGCCTACAGCAACACCTACGACCGCCTGACGAGGAAATACGTGGTGGATTACGTCAGTTTCCCCGTGAAAAACGCGCGTCTCCGAAAAATTGTGTTCAATGTGTCGGACTTCTGCATTATGATCGGGGCGCTGCTTCTGGCAATCGGGGAGTCGAAGAGGAAATAGAGCGGATAAAAAGGAGCCGGGAGAACGTTTCCCGGCTCTGTGTATGTGCAAAATTATTTAGGCGGTGATGATTGTGCCGCTCTTTTCCTTCAGGGCTTCCTTTACGTCGCCGAGGGAGGTGATCAACACCTTTCCGAGCGGATTTTCCTCCAGATAGGTGATGGCTGCTTCTATCTTCGGCAGCATAGTGCCCGCCTCGAACTGTCCTTCTTCACACAGCTCTTTCGCCTGCGCGACGGTGAGGGAGGGAATCGCCTGCTGGTCCGGTTTTCCGAAATTCCGGTACACGCAGGGCACGCCTGTCAGGATAATCAGTTCGTCAACATGAAGGCTTGCGGCAAGTCTTCCGGCGACGGCGTCCTTTTCAATGACCGCGGATGCGCCCTTTAAAACATGATTCTGCTCGATGACGGGAATACCGCCGCCGCCGCAGGCGATCACGATCTGACCGGCTTCGGCAAGCGTGCGGATGGCGTCGATTTCCACGATATCAATGGGACGGGGAGCGGCGACTACGCGGCGGAATCCTTTGCCCGGTTCTTCTTTCACAAAATTTCCCTTTTTGAGCTCCGCGTCTGCGTCTTCCGCGGACATATACCGTCCGATCACCTTGGTCGGGGTGTAGAAGGCGTCGTCGTAAGGATCGACGGTCACCTGAGTCAGAATGGTGCTGACGGTCTTTACGATACCGCGTCCCACCAGCTCGGCGCGGAGCGCGTTCTGGATATCGTACCCCACATAGCCCTGACTCATGGCGGAGCAGACACACATGGGAGCGGGAGTGTAGTCGGTATAAATCCGGCGAAGCTCCGTCATCGCCTTGTGGATCATGCTGACCTGCCGCCCGTTGCTGTGTGTGATGGTGAGCTGGTAATCGGCTTCCACCAGATCCGCAAGGGCTTTGGCGGTCGTTTTCACCGCGTCCCACTGTTCTAAAATTGTATAACCGAGCGCCTCGTGCCCGAGGGAGACGACTGCTTTTTTCTTATTCATATGATTTCACACTGATCCTTTCGCATTTCGGAATTTCTGTATACTGCAAGTATATCAAAACCGTGGGTCTTTGTATAGAATAGTTTTCGTGTGTGATATTAAGTCAAGTAATTGTTGGCATTCAACAAAAATAAAAAAGGAAAAATCTAAAATTTTATGCAAAATACACAGAAATAGTTTGACAATATATGGAGCGGGAAGTATAATGAAAGAATATTAAACGTAAACGTTTAAAATGAATAAATATAAGGGAAGGGGGTGCAGCCGACGCCGCGACGCCGCGACGGGGTGGCGGGCGTTGGTACATAAGATGAGTTACCTGAGTGCGTTACAGGGTATGTCGCTGGAACAGATTCGGTCAGTCATTGAAATTATGCAGCAGTCTTCTGACGCCTATATGTATATACTGGATTTGAATATGGACATTTACATGTTGGCGGAGAAAGCGACGAAGCGGTTTCCCTTCCACTCTACAGTGATTGAGAATTGTACGGAAACCTTAAAGAAAATAATTTATCCTTCTGATTATGAAATGGTGGCGGCTGATATCGAGAAATGCCGCTCGGGTGAGCAGGATAATCATACATTGGAATACCGTTGGCTGGATCGCATGGGTCGTGTGGTCTGGATCAGCTGCCGCGGCACGGTGGTGACGGGTACGGAAGGTCACAGGCTGCTAATCGGGTCTGTCAGCGAGCTGGGGACAAAGGCGAAGGCGGATAATATCACAGGGCTGCGCAGGGAGGCGAGATTCCGGCTGAATATGGAATCGACGCTCCGGGACCAGCCGGAGACGGTTCGGTATCTGATGCGTGTCGGCATTGACAATTTTAAAGAGATCAATGAAAAAGAAGGCGTGGAAGCCGGCGACGAGGTACTGCGCGAGCTGGCGGAGTGCATGATAAAAACCGTGGATGAGAGCGTGGATATTTATCGTCTGGTTGCGGATGAGTTTATGATTGTGGACACCGGGAAGGGTGAGGTGAAGGATCCGGGCGCCATCTACAGGCAGATTCAGAGGACCATAGCCGCCACTGCCAAGAATAAGGAGTACAGCCGCTTTTACACCGTGTCTGCGGGTGTGATTGAGGGAGATTTTTCGGGCACAACCGTGGAGGAAATCATGCGGTTTACGGAGTTTGCCTTGAATGAGGCGAAGCGCAACGGCAGAAACCAGATGGTGGCGTTTGACCGGGCGGCGTATGACGTATATCTGGAACGGCTCGACATCCGTAAGCTTCTCAGACAGGATGTCAGTCATGATTTCCGGGGCTTTGAGGTGTATTACCAGCCGATTGTCTCAGCGGAGGATTACAGGCTGATCGGCGCGGAGGCGCTGCTTCGGTGGAAAAATGAGAAGTTTGGCAATGTATCGCCGGCAGTCTTTATTCCGGTTTTGGAGGAGAGCGGGCTGATTATCCCGGTAGGGCAGTATGTGCTCTGGGAGGCGGCGAGGATGTGCAAGAAGTGGAAAGAGTACATACCCGAGTTCCACATCAATGTCAACCTGTCATATGTGCAGCTCTACAAGAGCGATATGATGCGGGACGTGGAGCGCTGTATCGAGGAAGTGGGATTGGATCCGGAAAGTCTGGTGCTGGAGCTGACGGAGAGCGGCTATATCGAGACGAACGACAGAATCAAAGAACTGTTTAAGGACTTGAAGTCGAGAAAGATTGATCTGGCGCTGGATGATTTCGGGACAGGTTATTCCAATATGCGCTACCTGAAGGAGATCGACGCGAAGACAGTGAAGATCGACAGAACTTTTGTGGTTCAGGCGCTTAAGAACGAATACGATTACAATATCATCAGCCACATCATAGATATGGTGCACAGTCTGGGTTCGGTTGTCTGCATGGAGGGGATTGAGGAGAAGGAAGAACTTTCAAAAATGATGGCTACCAAGCCGGATATGATACAAGGTTACTATTTCGGGAAACCCACTCCGGCAGGGCAGTTTGAGAAGGAGTTCTTAGAGACTACAGGTTCTCCCTGATCCGGATGTCCACATCCACGTAATTGTTTTCTGAGACGGGCATTTCTCCTGCTGCCAAACAGGAGAATAGGATTGAGAGAGGAAGGGAACCCTGTTGAAAGGGCTGTTGGCAGATAGTGGCTGCGATCAGTCCTTTTTCCATATATTCCCGGGTAGTGGGAACGAGGTCGTTTGTTATGACAACTGTGTCGTTTTTTTGCGCGGAAGTCTCGATCGCTCTGCAGCCGCCGTATACGCCGCCTGCGGTAAAGTAAAAGGCGTTGATTTCGGGATGGTCGGAGAGGAGTTTTTTTGTAAGCTCGAAGCTTACCTGATCGTCATCGTTGCTGTTCACGGTATCCACGATGCGGATATTAGGGTGTGACGCGACGATGTGGGCAAAGCCGGCGATACGCTCCGTGTGGCAGAGGATATTCTGCGAGCCGGAAACGATGCCGACGTGCACTTCCCCTTTCGTCATCAGCCGTATCAGGGCGCCGGCTGTCTCGCCGGACCGGTAAAAATTGCTGCCCACATAGGCGAGCCGGCTGGCGTTTTCGATATCGGTATTCAAAGTTACCACGGGAATCCCGGCGTCGCTGAGGCTGTCGATTTTTTTGCGCACGGCGCTGTCGTTGTAGGGGGAGATGGCAAGCCCGTTTATCCCTTCCGCAAGCAGCGCGTCTATGGCATCGAGCTGCTGCTTTAGGCTGTACTCCGTCTGCTTTATGAGTACGCTGCAGTTGTAGCCGGCAAGTTCCTGCGCTTTTTCGCGCACGCCGGCGAGAACATCGTCAAAGAACGGGTTGCCGACGCCCAAAAGCACAACGCCCAGCTTTAAATTTTTTTTCTGGGCGGCGAGAACGATGCCCGCCTTGTTCGGCTTGTAGTCGAGGGCGCGGACGATCTTCATGATTTTTTCTTCTGTCTGGGGATTGACGTCGCCGCGGTGATTTAACACGCGGTCTACCGTACCCCGGGATACGCCGGCGAGAGCCGCGATTTCCTTGATGGTCGCCATAGTGGGATTTCCTTTTCCGGTTTTTTTCACTTTAGCATATCAAGTGGAAATAGACAATGCGTTCTGCCGCAATTTGTGTAAAGTTACGAAAAAAATATACGGTATTGCTTTTGCGGGCTGGACGGCTTATCATGGAAACAGAGATATCGTGCACGGGCACGGAAAAATTTAACTGAAAAGTATGGGAGGGTAAAAATGCTGTATATCGGGGTAGATTTGGGAACAAGCGCCGTGAAGCTTCTCTTGATGGAGGGGAACGGGAAGATCGTAAATATCGTATCGAAGGAATATCCGCTTTATTTTCCGCATCCGGGATGGTCTGAGCAGAAGCCGGAGGATTGGTATGAGCAGAGCATTGCGGGCATTAAGGAGCTGATTGCCGGTGTGGACAAGAGCCAGATTGCGGGCATCAGTTTCGGAGGACAGATGCACGGGCTTGTGATTTTGGATGAGAAGGATGAGGTGATCCGCCCCGCGATTCTCTGGAATGACGGGAGAACCACGGAGGAGTGCGATTACTTAAATAACGAGATCGGAAAAGATAAGCTGTCCGAGTATACGGCGAACATTTCCTTTACGGGATTTACCGCGCCGAAAGTGCTCTGGGTGAAGAACAAGGAGCCGAAGAATTTTGCGCGGATAAGAAAGATCATGCTCCCGAAGGATTATATTGCGTACAAGCTGACGGGGGTGCACTGCACGGACGTTTCCGACGCTTCGGGTATGCTGCTGTTCGATGTGAAGAACCGCTGCTGGTCTAAGGAGATGTGCGACATCTGCGGCGTGAAGGAAGAGCAGCTTGCGAAGATTTATGAGAGTTACGAAACCGTGGGATGCGTGCTGCCGGAGATCGCGAAAGAGCTTGGCATTCCCGAGAATGTGAAGGTTGCGGCGGGCGGTGGCGACAACGCTGCGGCTGCTGTGGGAACAGGTACGGTGGGAGACGGCATGTGCAATATCTCTCTCGGTACCAGCGGCACCATTTTTATTTCGTCAGACAAGTTTGGGGTGGATAAGTTCAACGCCCTTCATGCCTTTGCCCATGCGGACGGGCACTATCATCTGATGGGCTGTATGCTCAGCGCGGCATCCTGCAATAAGTGGTGGATGGACGATATCATCGGCACGGAGAAATATGCGGATGAGCAGAAGGCGATCACCGACGACAAGCTGGGAGAGAACCATGTGTATTTTCTGCCTTATCTGATGGGAGAGCGTTCCCCGCATAACGATCCCGACGCGAGAGGCACTTTTATCGGCATGACCATGGATACCACGAGAGCGGACATGACGCAGGCGGTTTTGGAGGGCGTGGCATTTGCGCTGAGAGATTCCCTTGAGGTGGCGAGGTCCCTCGGCATTCATATCGAGCGCACAAAGATCTGCGGCGGCGGCGCGAAGAGCCCGCTCTGGAAGCGGATGATCGCCAATGTCATGAACCTGAAAGTGGACGTGATCGAGAGCGAGGAGGGACCTGCTATGGGCGGCGCGATGCTGGCGGCTGTGGCATGCGGCGAGTACGGGAACGTGGAGGAGGCTGCGGCGAAGATCGTTAAGATTGTGGACACGGTGGAGCCGGAACCCGCGCTTGTGGAGAAATACGAGAAGAGATATCAGCAGTTTAAGCAGATTTATCCGACCTGTAAGGAATTGTTTAAGAAATTGAATATGTAGAATGGTCATGAAGGAGAGGAAAATGATTCCATTCAAAAAATCGATTTTATTTGCTATAGAGTTAGCTGTCTTTTTGATATATGCGGTTTATTCTATAGGGACATATTCTAAAGAGGAAATGGTTTTTTCGTCCGATGATATGGAGGTGCAGGATGTAGGGGGACGCTATGAGGCGGGCGGATACATGGATCCCTCCTATACGGATAAAAGGGCCGTTGTTACGCCGGAAATTCAGCTAAAAGCGGGAATATACTATTTTGAAGCGACTTATGCGGAGCATGGCATTGCGAAAGCCGGTCTCGTTTATGGGCGCGGAGCGGGAACCGATTTGGTTGATGATGATGAGTTTACTGTGAACCCTGATGAGGGCAGCCTCTTTTACAGGGTGAGGATGCGTGATGATTCTGCAGTGCGGTTTAAACTCAGATTAACAGGAGATGCAGTAGAGGGCGATTATGTGCAGTTGCTGCAGGTACGTGTAATTCCTACAAAACTGACATATATATATCCGCTGTTTTGTCTGGCGTTTTTTCTTGTGTTTCTGAATTTTTTGGTATGGTTTTATTTTAATTACTTTACGGCATGGAATCCGGAGCGGAAAACGGTATTTCTGGTACTTACTTTTACAGCGTTTTTTGTAGGTCTGCCGATGTATCGGAGTGGATTATCGGAACCTCCCAATATGGATCTGGTCTTTCACCTGCAGCGGATTGAGGGGTTATACAGGGGATTGCTGGCAGGGCAGTTCCCCGTAAAAATCCAGCCGGAATGGCTTAACGGATACGGGTATGCTTCTTCCGTCTTTTATGGGGACATTTTTTTGTATTTTCCCGCCGTTCTGCGGATAGTGGGTTTTACATTGCAGGATGCTTATAAATGTTATTCGGAAGTTGTTCATATTGCTAACGTTTTCATATCTTTCTATGCTTTTAAGAAAATTGCAAAAAATGATGTCGCTGCCATGGTGGGGAGTGTTTTGTACGTCGGAAGTACGGCAAATTTATCATTGTTATATACGACGACCATGATGGGCAACTGCGGTGCGGCGGTTTTTTATCCGCTTGTCATAGCGGGATTTTTCTTGGTTTTTACCGAAGATACATCAAGTCAGGAGTATAAGCGGATATGGATATTGTTGACGGTTGGTTTTACCGGATTATTGATGACCCATATCCTCAGTTGTCTGATCGTCGGCGCTTATTCGGTTTTGGTCTGCCTGATAATGATAAAGAGGGTATTTCGCAAAAATACATTTCTGGAGCTTGTGAAAGCTGTAGGCGCATCGATTTTATTGAATTTATGGTTTTTGGTTCCGTTTATAAACTATATGTTTACGGAGAAGCTTCGCATCAATACGGAACTTGGAAGGAGTGTAGGAAACAGTGCCTCTTACGAAAGGTTAGTGCCTTTTATGGCAAACGGAGGCGGAAGAAGTATATATAATCTTTTTCTTAATCCGGATTATCATATAGACCTGGCTATTTTATTCGTAATTTTATTCTATGTTGTGACGATACCTTTGCAAAAAAAGGATAAGATGACGGGGTACAGCAGAGTATTTTTGGCTTTTACCGTTTTGGCTTTTTGGGTATGTACGGATTTGTTTCCGATAGTCCGGATAGCGAAGATTCATACGATTTTTCTGAAATATTTTACGACAATACAGTATCAGCATCGCTTTTTTGGCATAGCGACAGCGATTGCGGCATGTTTCTGCGCGGTGTGCTTTTCGATGAAGCTGCTGGAACAGAAAAGTATGTATATGATTGCCGGCTTGCTCTGCTGCTTTGTTCTCTATCAGGATTTCAGTTATTTTGAAACGGTTATGACAGAGTCGGTTTATTTAGACTATATCGATCTGGAGATCGGGCAGGGAAACTTTGAAATGGGAAGAGCAGAATATCTGCCCGCTGTGACGGATATGGATTGCCTGACAAAGAACGTGGAATATGATGAGTCGCTGCAGGTTGATGATATAAAGAGAGAGTATTTGACGTTTGATGTATCCGTTACAAACCCGACAAAACAGGAGCAGGATATTTTGCTGCCGGTTGTTTATTATAGCGGATATCGATCGTTTGATGTCGAAAGTAAGGAGGCGCTGAAAACGGCTCAGGGAGATAACGGACGTGTTGCAGTCACAGTGCCGGCAAATTACAGCGGAACGCTTCATATGGCGTTTCATGAACCGTGGTACTGGCGGGCGGCGGAACTTGTTTCACTGTTGACGCTTTTGGCATATGGGATTTATCGCGCGGGGATTGTGGAACGGTTGAGGGCATACCGTTGCAAGACTGCGGCTTAAGGAAAGCGGAATTGGATTTGACTGAAAATAGAAAAGAGAGGAAAGGAGTGTGTTACAGATGGAGATCAAAAAAGTGACAGACCCGTCATTTCGTAAGTATGGCAGGGTCGTACAGGGGATCGACTTCACCGATCTCGTGGAGGCGATCAAGAGGGAGACGCCGCTGCCTGACGGTGTGGCTTACGAGCCTTCCATCAAGGCGCTGGAGGAGACGACGGCGGCAAAAGAGTTACAGAGAAGAACTTACGGCGAGCTGCCGATCGAGGTGGGCTACTGCAACGGTCATAACTATAAGCTGAACGCGGTCGAGTACCACAGGAGCTCCGAGATCAACGTGGCGGCAACGGACGCAGTATTGATTGTCGGTATGCAGCAGGATATCACCGACGACTTCAAGTACGAGACCGCGAAGATGGAGGCGTTTCTCGTGGAGGCGGGTACGGCTGTGGAGATTTACGCGACGACCCTGCACTATGCGCCCTGCAGTGCAAACGAGGGCGGTTTCAAGGTAGGCATCGTGCTCCCGGCGGGCACCAACTATCCGCTCGAGGAAAGCCACGAGGGATGGGAGGATTCCCTGATTACGGCGCAGAACAAATGGCTGATCGGTCACGAGGAAGGCGGGCTCGACGCGGGCGCGCATATCGGACTGGTAGGAAAAAATTTGGATATCCGTGATTGAGAAATTGTATAATATACCGGCAGCACCGGTTAAAAGGAGGATATAAGATATGAACAATTTACCGAAGGTAAAAATTGGTATCGTGGCGGTAAGCCGTGACTGTTTCCCGGCGTCTCTTGCGATCAACAGAAGAAAAGCGCTGGTTGAGGCTTACGCAAAGAAGTATGATGCGGCGGACATTTACGAGTGCCCTGTCTGCATTATCGAGAGCGAGATCGACATGGTCAACGCTCTGAAAGATATCAAGGACAACGGCTGTAACGCACTCTGTGTGTACCTTGGCAACTTTGGTCCGGAAATTTCCGAGACGCTGCTTGCAAAGCACTTTGAGGGTCCCAAGATGTTCGTTGCCGCGGCTGAGGAATCCCAGAACGATTTGATTCAGGGGCGCGGCGACGCTTACTGCGGTATGCTCAATGCAAGCTATAACTTGAAGCTCAGAAACGTGAGGGCGTATATCCCGGAGTACCCTGTAGGGGATGCTGAGGACTGCGCGGATATGATCAATGAGTTCGTGCCGATTGCACGGGCGATCGTGGCACTCTCCAGCCTGAAGATTATATCTTTCGGTCCCAGACCGCTCAACTTCCTCGCATGTAACGCGCCCATCAAGCAGCTTTACAATCTCGGCATCGAGATTGAGGAGAACTCTGAGCTTGACCTGTTTGAAGCATTCAATAAGCACGCGGACGATCCACGTATTCCCGATGTGGTGAAGGATATGGAAGCAGAGCTTGGTGACGGCAACAACAAGCCCGAAATCCTACCTAAGCTTGCGCAGTATGAGCTGACCCTGCTCGATTGGATCGAGGAGCATAAGGGTTATCGTGAGTATGTGGCGATCGCAGGAAAGTGCTGGCCTGCATTTCAGACCCAGTTCGGTTTCGTTCCCTGCTTCGTGAACAGCCGTCTGACCGGCAGAGGCATCCCGGTATCCTGTGAAGTGGATATCTATGGCTGCTTAAGCGAGTTCATCGGCGAGGCGGTAAGCGACGATATCGTAACGCTGCTCGACATCAACAACTCTGTGCCGAAGGATATGTACAAAGAGTCCATCGAGGGCAAGTTCGACTACAAGTTTACCGATACTTTCATGGGCTTCCACTGTGGAAATACCTGCTCCAAGAAGCTGTCCAAGTGCAGTATGGAGTACCAGATGATCATGGCAAGATCCCTGCCCGAGGAAGTGACGCAGGGTACGCTCGAGGGCGATATCGTTCCCGGCAACATCACCTTCTACCGTCTCCAGAGCACGGCTGACAACATCCTGCGCGCATATGTGGCGGAGGGCGAGGTTCTTCCTGTGGCGACCAAGTCCTTCGGCGGTATCGGTGTGTTCGCTATCCCCGAGATGGGCAGATTCTACCGTCATGTGCTGATTGAAAAGAACTACCCTCATCACGGCGCGGTTGCTTTCGGTCACTACGGCAAGGCGTTGTATGAGGTATTCAAGTACATCGGTGTGGATGTGAGCGAGATCGGCTACAATCAGCCGAAGAGCCTGCCTTATCCGACAGAGAATCCCTTTGCATAAAAATGCAGTAATTGCATAAAAGTAAGGCGGAACCGGTTTTCCGGCTCCGCCTTTTTTGGATTATCCGAGTGTGTAAAAGCCCGATTTGTTATACAATCGTGTCCAGTACGGAATCCATGGTCGGCATGTTCACGCCGCCGTTGTTGTCGTAGGTTTTTTTGTCCAGAGCCTCCCCCTGCGTAGCGTAGCGGTAAATATTGTTTACCCTGTCCGTCATCTTCTCCGCCAGAGAGTATGCGCCGCTGAACAGATTCTTTACGCCGCTCATATCCGCGTCCTTAAACTTCTTCTCATCGATGGAGAGCGTCTTATCGGAGTTTACGGTCACGCCCATTTTGGAAAAAGAGCTCTTGTTGTTGCTGATCAGGCTCTTGAGGTAGGAAGCCTGATTGACAACGTTGCTGTTTGCGCTCTTGTCGGTGTTTTTAATCAGTTCATTGTAATCTTTCACAAAAGCGGAGAACGCTTTATAGACGTTTTCCTTATTGCTGTTTGTGATATTCGTTGCGCTCAGATTCTCGATGGACTTGTAGAGCGAGTTCGCCGCAGAAGCCGTGGAGGAATCCGTGACGGTTTTGTTCTTGTCTTTATCCTTCGTGGAGGACGTACCCGAGGTGCATGTGGAGGAAGAACCGCCCGCGTATTTTGCCTTGGAGGAGGTAACCGCCTCGCCGTCGCCCGCGGCACGGTAAATCTGGCTCGCCTTATTGGCTGCCTTGTCGGCGAAAGAGCCGATGCCGCCGAACAGTGTCTTTACCGTAGCGCCCTTCCCGTGCTCTGTGTCCTGAAGCGCTTTCTTCATGGTGTCCTCGTCGAGAGACAACGTCTTGTCGGAGTTTAAGGTGATGCCGACTTTGGAGAACAGCTTGTAGTTTGTATAGTAGGAGTTATACAGGGACTCCGCCTGTTTCTGTACGGTGGTGTTCTCGCTCTTCGCCGCGCTCTTCATCAGGCTGTTGTAATCCTTGATGAAAGAGGAGACAGAGTCCGTAATCTTGTTGATGTTCTCCTCGCTGCGATCGTCATAGTTCAGGGAAGAGAGCGCGGAAGCGGAACTATAAAGGGAGCGTGCCGCCGACGCGGAAGCGTTATCCTTGATTTTGCCTGCCTTCTTGGAATCGGTTTTGCCGGACTCCTCCGCCTCCTGTTTTTCCATTTTCGCATAGTAAGACTTCATCATCTTGCCGTAGCTGCCGTTTTTGATGGCGGCGTAATCGCTGAGCAGAGATCCCATCCCGCCGGCGTCGTCACCGCCGCCCATGCCGCCGAGCAGCGCAGAGTATGTGTCTGCCATTCCAGAATTTAAACCGTTTAAATTGATTCCCATTGTCAGTACCCTCCTTGTCTTGATAGTTGACATCCATGTCATATATGTGTTTGCCGCAGATTATTCTTATATCTATTATTTCGTCTTTTCCGTTAATTTGTAAAGAGGTTTGGAGAAAAATTTTTTAAAAATTTTCAGATTTTTCTTGACTTTGTCATAAAAATATGCCCACGAGTATTAAAATGTCCAAAATACACAAAAAAGGGAGTAAAATAGAAATAAATAAGGGCAAAACGGCGACAAATATTTTATATTGTTGACACAAATTGTTTAAAATGCTATAGTAGTAGAAACATATGAAAGAAAATATGGCAAAAATGTAAAAAAGGAAGGGTCTTCGCGTTTGGTATATATAATAGTAAAGATAGCAGGCGTACAGTTTGCGGATGAGAACGCGGAGCTTTTACAATCGGGTGCGCGTGGCTGCCCGACTTTTTTATTTAGAAAGGAGAGTGCGGCATGGGACTTTTTAAAGATATTTTCGGAACAAAGGAAGAGAGGATTCAGATCGTTGCTCCGGTGGCGGGAAAGCTTGTTCCACTCAGCGAGGTGAGCGATCCCACCTTTTCCGAGGAGATTCTGGGACAGGGAGCGGCAGTTATTCCCTCAGAAAACCAGTTCTTTTCGCCCGTTGACGGTACGGTCACCACAGTATTTCCCACTGGGCACGCGGTGGCGCTCACCTCTGCGGACGGGGTGGAGATACTGCTGCATATCGGGCTGGATACGGTGAAGCTGAATGGGAAACATTTTACCATCCATGCGGAGGAAGGGCAGCAGGTGAAAAAGGGTGACCTGCTTCTGGAAGCCGATCTGGAACAGATCAAATCCGAAGGATATGACATTATCACACCTGTTGTCGTCTGCAACACGGAAGAGTTTTCGGAGATCGGGATGGCAAAGGGCGGTCAGGGGACGGTTGGGGATGTTATTATAAATATTATAAAAAGAAAAGACTGACTTTGTTTTTGGGGAGGTATGAATGGAACGATATATCGGAAAAGGCGTGATGAGGGGAATCGCCATAGGACGGGTTTACCTCTATCAGAAGGCGGATATTCAGGTGACCGACCAGAAAATTTCGGATCCGGCTGCTGAGAAGGAACGTTTCCTCGCAGCGGTGGAGCAGGCGAAGGCGCAGCTTACGAGGCTTTATGGCGAGGCGCTTGCGAACGTGGGCGAGGATCACGCCGCAATCTTCGATGTGCATAAAATGCTGCTGGAGGATGAGGATTATCTGGATGCCGCTGCGGGGGAGATAGATGACGGTTATAATGCGGTGTATGCGGTTGACCTTGCAGGGACGCAGTTTGCCGAGATGTTTGCGGCGATGGATGACGAGTACATGAGAGGAAGGGCGGCGGATTTTAAGGATATCTCCCGGCGGGTGATCCGCATCCTGCTGGATCTGCCGGAGGAGGAGATAAGGTCCGAGGAGCCCGTCGTTTTAGTGGCGGACGATCTGACACCCAGCGAGACGGTGAAGTTTGACAAGACGAAGATACTCGGATTTGTGACGGTAAAAGGTTCGGCAAATTCCCACACGGCGATTCTGGCGAGGAGCATGAACCTGCCGGCACTGGTGTGCGTGGATGTCCCCCTTGCGGATGAGCTGCACGGAAAGACCTGCGTGGTGGACGGGTTTGAGGGCGAGTTTCTGGTGGAGCCGGAGGAGGAAATCCTGTCCGAAAAGGTGGTGCGCAAGAACCAGTGGATAGCTGACTTGGAGGCGCTTGAAAAGCTTAAGGGGCAGGACAATGTCACGAAGAGCGGAAAACGGATAGACATTTTCGCCAATATCGGAAATGTGAAGGACGCGGAGGAGGCATGTGCGGCGGATGCCGGAGGGATCGGTCTTTTCCGCAGCGAGTTCCTCTATCTGGGCAGGGACACGTTCCCCTCGGAGGAGGAACAGTATACGAGTTACAAGGCTGTCCTCGAAAAGATGGAAGGGAAAAAAGTGGTCATCCGCACGCTGGATATCGGTGCGGACAAAAAGGTGGACTATTTCGGGCTGGATCCGGAGGAAAACCCGGCGCTCGGCTACCGGGCGATTCGCATCTGTCTGGACAGGGAGGAGATATTCATCACCCAGCTTCGCGCACTCTACCGTGCCGCAGCACACGGGAAATTGGCAATCATGTTCCCCATGATTATATCTGTGGATGAGGTTAAGCGGATCAAGCAGATCGTGGAGATGGTGAAGGAGGAGCTTACAAAGGAAGGTTATCCTGTTGGGGAAGCGGAGCTTGGCATTATGATCGAGACGCCGGCGGCGGCTGTGATTTCCGATAGGCTGGCGAAGGAAGTGGACTTTTTCAGTATCGGAACCAATGATCTCACACAGTATACGCTGGCGGTAGACCGTCAGAACCAGAAGCTGGAAGGGATCTGCGACACCCATCACGAGGCGCTTTTGCGGTTGATCGAGATGACTGTGAAGAACGCCCACGAGGCGGGCATCTGGGTGGGCATCTGCGGGGAGCTTGGCGCGGACACAGAACTTACGGAGTGGTTTTTGAAGATCGGTGTGGATGAGCTCAGCGTTGCTGCTTCAGCGGTACTCAAGGTACGCAGTGCGGTGAGAGAGCTGCCGTAAATATGCTCCCGGATATAGGTGAGCTTCCGGGGGATCATATAAAAATTTAAGGAGGGAGGATAAAGAAATGAGGGATTTTACTTATGTAATCAAGGATCCGGTGGGGCTGCATGCCAGACCTGCAGGTCTGCTGGTAAAGAAAGCGGGCGAGTTTGCCAGCAGGATTACGATCGAGTCCGAAGGGAAAAGCGCTGAGGCGAAAAAACTGATTATGCTGATGGGGCTCGGAATCAAGCAGGGTGCGGAGGTTGTCTGCCGTATTGAGGGCGAGGATGAAGATGCCGCGTATGAAGCGCTCGCTAAATTCTTTGAAGAAAACTTATAAAATAATTGGGAGGTAGTGCTTATGATGAAATATTTACAGAAACTGGGAAAATCCCTGATGCTGCCGGTGGCGTGTCTGCCGATCTGCGGTATTTTGATGGGTATCGGATACGCGCTGTGTCCGGAGACAATGCAGGGCGGTGACATCGCCGGGACAGGATTTTTAAGTCTTCTGGGATTCTTCCTTGTGAAGGCGGGCGGTGCTTTGATCGACAACATGGCGTGGCTTTTTGTTATCGGTGTAGGCGTAGGTATGGCGGATGACCATGACGGCACGGCAGGTCTTGCGGCGCTGGCATCCTGGCTGATGATGACGAACCTGTTGGCAGTAGGCACAGTTACGACGCTGATGCCTTCCATCGCGGATGACGCCAATAAGTTGCTTGCTTTTGCGAAAATAGGAAATCCCTTTATCGGTATCCTGGCAGGTGTGATCGGCGCTTCCTGCTACAACAAGTTTAAGTCCACAAAGCTGCCGGACTGGATGTCCTTCTTCAGCGGCAAGCGTTGTGTAGCTATTATTTCAGGTGTGGTATCCATCCTTGTATCGGCAGTTCTGCTCTTCATATGGCCTGTCGTGTTTGGCGCGCTGATTGCAGTAGGTCAGGGTATTGTTGGAATGGGCGCAATAGGCGCAGGTATTTACGCTTTCCTGAACCGTCTGCTGATTCCTACAGGTCTGCACCATGCACTGAATAACGTGTTCTGGTTTGACACCATCGGTCTCGGCGATCTGACCCACTTCTGGGCAGGTCAGACAAGTGCGGATGTTGATTGGAGCCTTGGTATGTACATGTCGGGATTCTTCCCTTGTATGATGTTCGGTATTCCGGGTGCGGCGCTGGCTATGATCCACACGGCGAAGAGCGACAAGAAGAAAGTTGCGATCGGTCTGGTTGCATCTGCGGCAGTTTGTTCCTTTGTCTGCGGCGTTACAGAGCCTTTCGAGTTTGCGTTCATGTTCCTTGCTCCTATGCTGTATGTGATTTATGCGCTGCTTTACGGAATTTTCACAACGGTTACCGTACTGCTCGGCTTCCGTGCAGGTTTCAGCTTCTCGGCAGGCGCAACCGACCTTCTGTTCTCGGCATCCCTGCCGGCAGCACAGAGCACATGGCTGATTATCCCTCTGGGTCTTGCGGCATTCGCAATTTTCTATGTGGTGTTCCGCTTCGCGATCGTGAAGTTTGATTTAAAGACACCCGGCAGAGAGGATGACGATGTGGAGGCAGAGAAGAGAGCGGTTCTGTCCAACAACGATTTCACGGAAGTGGCTTCCATCATTCTGGAAGGTCTCGGCGGCAAGGCGAACGTGAAGTCTCTTGACAACTGCATTACAAGACTTCGTCTGGAAATTAACGACTATACACAGGTAGATGAAAAGAAGATCAAGTCGGCAGGCGTGGCAGGCGTTATGAGACCCAGCAAGACTGCGGTGCAGGTTATTGTCGGCACGAAAGTACAGTTCGTGGCAGATGAAATGAAGAAGATGTTGTAAGCATACAAAATTTAATGAGCTCCCGCATATATTTGAATTGAGAATATATGCGGGAGTTTTTTATGGCAACAAAAAGAAAGTGGAACGACAAGTTCAGGCTTGCGATGGGGGAATTGGAAAATAATATACAGCGGGAGCGCAGCGGATGCGGGCAGTACTGCGGTTCATTGAGTGCGGCGGAGCGTTCCCAGACCAAAAAGGAGTATAAGCGGGAACTGTTTTTGAAGAATGTGGCGATACAGACGGCGAAATCGGCGGCATTTCTGCTGGCGTCTGTGGCGTTGATTCAGGGGATTGTGAGATTTCTGCCGGATTCCATCACTGTGAGCAGTTCCGTGAATGGAAGAGAGCTTCCTATCTACTGTGTGGAGACGGATAAGAAACAGGTGGCGCTCAGCTTTGACGCCGCGTGGGGGAACGAGGACACGCCCCGTATTCTGGAAACGCTCAAAAAACACAATGTGAAGGTGACATTCTTCATGACGGGCGGGTGGGTACTCGGATAGGCATACATGAAAAAACTGAAATATGGCAAGAAATGTACGATTTACAAAGGACAAGCCATAGGGTAAAGGCAGGTTTTTCAAGTAGAAAGATTGAAGTAAGAGTTTATATTTAGTGGAATATTTGAATGTTTGCATAGGCACATATGCTGATAGAAATATGAGTATGTGTGTCTATTTTTATGTTCAAATATAATCAGAAAGGACAAGACATAATGGCAGTACACGTAAAAAACATGAAAGAACTTAATAAGGCATTACAGCCGGTAATGGTGGGTATGGTAGACAAAATGGCAGAGAGAGTAGAACAAACACTGAATTATTTTCTGCAAGAATACTACGATAGTTATGATCCAGTCTACTACCGCCGCTTATATGATTTTCTTCATTCAGTTATAAGGACAGAAGCGAAAGTAGTAGGCAATAAAGTAGTTGCGTCTGTATATATCGATACTGATTCAATGAATAATTATTACGATGCTACTGGTGAACAGGTAGCAAGGTGGGCGAATGAAGGAACACACGGCGGCACGATTCAGGGAAACAATACCCCTCATGTATGGGATGATACCATACGTGAAACGATAGAAAATGGCGAACTTTTAAGATTAGCATTAGAATATTTAAAAAGCAAAGGATTTTCGGTAAGGATGTAGAAAGAGGAAGGAGAATTACAATGTCAGTATTGAAGAAAGAATTTATAGATCGGATGGCAGAAACGGGCGGTATTACAAAGAAAGCAGCACGAGAAGGGCTTGAATTGTTTATTGAAACGCTTATGGATTGCATGGATGAGGATGAGAAAGTAATGATAAAAGGGTTTGGCAGGTTTGAAATGAGGACTGTCAAGGAGAGAAAAGGAAGAATGCCGCTAGGCGGTGAGGACTGTATTGTGCCAGAACATAGAAAAATGAAGTTTTTTGTCAGCAGAGAAGTAGCTAAAAGAATGAGAACGGGTGCGGAGGATTATTACATAGATGAATAGAACGCAAAATTGCGCTGAATGTAATTTTATGAAAAAGTATGATTACAGTAAGAAAATTTATTATTGTGACCATCCAGACAGAATTGACGATATGGGGAAATTGGGTGTTGATAAGTTGCCGAAAACAAGTCCTGTATGGTGTCCATTGAGAGAAAAGGTAAATGAATAATTATAGGACTGCTTCCTCATGGTCGAAAATTTGACCGTGAAATTTGACTCCACAAAAGTGTGGAGCAAAAAAAACATATAAAAACATTTCCCAAAATCTGGGGAAAATTAAAAGGAGAACAAAATAATATGAATACACAGTATGAAATAGCAAAAATAGTAACTAAAAACCAGATTTCAGATGAAAGAATTGATAAAGAATTAGCTTCACTTTCTCAGGAAAAATGGAATGAACAGTGTGTTATGTTAGACAAAATGATGAAAGACCATGTTGAAAACCGCAAAGACAAACCAGCAGAAGATGTTATGTTACAGGATCTAATCAATGTTGGTACAGCTAATAATGTAAGCGCAACAACTGTATGGATTGCTTATCTCAAATGGATGGATGTGGAGTATACGGTTCCAGATAAGATGTAAAATGCAATCAAAATAATCTGTAATACTGAAATTCAAGAAAAAATCTAATAATTATCAACAATGTCGATTGTGTAATTCTACACAATAATTCCATTATATGATGAAAACTGAATATTGAAAACTTAAACAAAGTAAAAGACCGCGTTGTTTTTGGTGTGGTCTTTTTGTGATGCAAAAATCTAACATTTCTGAAATTTTACTAATCAAGATTGGTACGAAATTTTTTGTAAACTTCTAAAATATATTTCTTGAATTTCTGGTAATCTTAGGAGGTTCAATGGGTAATGACATAAAATGTATGTACTTTAACCACAGATTCAAAGATAAACCACAAGGTAAACAGTGTGGATGGGTACAGAAAAGTTTGACACAAGTAAATATTACGATTGAAAATTTGGCAGATGCTTTAGTGCATGGGGCATCTTTTAAGCCAGGAGTATTAGCAGGAGGGAATAAAGCTGAAAACTGGATAGAACAACAATTATTTGGTCTTGATTTTGACGATGGTATAAGAATAGAAGAAGCCTATAATAAAGTGATTTCTCTGGGAATTACACCATGTTTTATGTATACGACATTCAGCCACAAAGAGGAACATCATAAATTCCGCATGATATTCTGTAATGATACAGTAATTACAGACGGAAATATCAGGGATAAGTTACAAGCTACGCTTATGGGAGTTATCGGCGGTATTGATGAAGTATGTTTTAACCGTGACAGACTATTTTTCGGCGGTAAAGGGCATACGGTATTATTTTCTGATTATGATACAAGGATAAATGCAGAATCTATTATAGAAAGATACTGGAATGATGATTATGAACAGTATATATCCAATGCAAAGCCTAAATCGAAGAAGAAAAAGGATAGCACTGCTGCCGGTATCCAAAGTAAATGTACTGATACTGCAAAAGATCGTTCTACATATGAAAATTTGAATGTAAAAGCAATCAAAGAGCATGATATAGAGTATTTACGCAAGGTATTAGCGCATGATCCGATAGAATTTGAAAATAAAAATGAGTTTTGGGATTACATTTATTCCGAGTTGGATATTGCAGAATTGATTGACATAGACGATCCGAGGTCATTTTGTTGTGTGTTACATGATGACCATAACCCATCTGCAAATATCTTTACTACGCAAAATGGCGTACAGAAATATAGGTGTTGTTCTGAAAATCTAACACTGAATATCAAGCAGTTAATTGAATTGTTGGGCGATTTCAAATCTGAATATAAAGCAATCCAATTTATCATGAATATCTATAACCTATCCATCAAAGAATCCCAATGGAGTATAGAACAGAGAGAAAATATTGACCTTATGATAAGCAATATCACGCTAAATAAGTTTAAAGAATTGTGTCCACAAGCTGATAAAAATATTAGAAATGCAAAAGATACATTTCTTATGATGCTTTCTATTGCAAGGAATAATGTTTACAGTGAAAAATTCTCTAATGATGATGGCGAAATCGTGTTCTTTGTAACGCATAAAAGAATTGCAGAATATCTTGGGATGAATACTAATCAAAAAAGAATTGATAAAGTTGGAAAGTACATAAAGATGCTGATTTACCATGATCTAATTCGTATTCTTGATGATAAGGATATTCCAAAGGAATTACTTTTCAAAGCAATTAAATATTCTGGTACAGATAAACGATCAGGGAATCATGTTAATTTCTATGCAATTCCATCATGGGTAATTCAGCAGTTAAGCACTATTGAAAATAATGGTATCAGATGGAAGGAAAAGGGCTATAGAATTGCAGGAATATCATTTGATATGTTCTACCGTTCTGAAGGATTCGATGTAGCAGCTTCCATATATCCGCAATATAAGAAAAAGAAGAATGAATATGGTGAGATTGTAGACCGTTCTACTACTAAAGCCAGTGATGAGCGTACTTTGAAGATTTCCGAGATTATATTACAGTGTATCCAGAGAAAAGGATATTGCACTGAAAAGGAAGTTGTATATATTCTTGGTAATAAATATAGATATGAAGTCACTGAAACGCAGATTAAGCGCAGTCTGAATGAGATTATGGATTTATATGGACTGAAAAAGGTCAAAGCAAATAAGGCATTGAAAGAGCAGTACCATATTAAGTCAGACGGTTATCCCAATATAATCATTGAAGATGCTATTGATTAGATAGTGTTTCGGTGATAGGGGTAGGTATATAGCATTTATATAAAAGTTATATACCTACCCCTTTTACCCTATTGGCTGTCAATGCCTAATTTGAAAATATATGAGAAATACATTAAAAAACTGAATAATTAATTAAAACCAGAGACAGTATGAATCAATCGTATTGTCTCTTTTATTATGAATAGGAATCGGAGCATACAGTCGGGATGCTCAATTATTAGTGAACACGATTTTGTGTTGACTATCTAAAGACATATCGAAATTGAAAGGAATTATTATAAGTAACAATGAACAGAAAAGATTTAACAGGATTAGATACAACAAAATACAGATATTGCAGTGAATGCGGAAAGATATTGCCTTTGTGCCATTTTGATGTGTCTTCTATCAATAAGAACAAAACAAAAATTTATAGCCAGATATGCAAGCGGTGTGAAAAGAACAGGCAGTTAAAGCCCAAAATGCCTACAAAAAAGAAAGTGCTTGATGAAAATAAAAATGTTCAGTTTGCCGAGGATATAACAGAAAATGACAATCCTATCAATGTGAAACTGATTAATGTATTTGAAACCTTTGTTCAGATTGAAGGTACATATAATTACTGGATTTCTAACTATGGAAGAGTGGTAAACAATCTGCGGAATCCGTTTAAATATCATGTGCATAGCAAGGCAAGTCATTACACGATGAATTTCTTTGATATAGATGGCAGCGTAAGTGTGGAAGATCATTATACAAAAAATCTAATGGGTAAAATATTTCTGAAAAATCCTAATAATTACACAAAAGTCTGGTTTATTGATGGCGATAAAAACAATTTTTATTATAAGAATCTGGTCTATGTATCAAACAAAGATTATGATGATTTAGTGTATGGCAGGAAGACTACTAATGATATTGAGATAAAACAAGAATATTATGAATATCCAAACAAAGCCAGAAGTCGGGCATATGCTGTTTATCAGGGTATATATAATAGATGTTATAAGAGGGATAAGTATACAAATTATCATGATTGTTACGATGGAGCAACTATATGTAAAGAATGGCTTGAAAATCCAGAATTGTTTATTGACTGGTATTTAGAAAATTATTATCCAGTAAAAGATGAAATAATGGTGGTGGATAAGGATTTATTTGGCAATGGGAGCAAAGAATATTCCCCTGATAATTGCTGTATTGTTCCAGCAACAATAAATGCAATGCTAACAAACTGCAAGAAACATGATAATCCTGAGTATACGAATGCTGCCGATTTGCCTCTTGGAGTACGATACAATACAGATACTCATATGTACTATGGGGAAATCACACCATTTGGTCATGATGAACCAGCCAAACTAGAAGAATGGAATACACCAGAAGAAGCATTTGAGGAATATAGAATCATCAAAAAGGCTGATATTACGGTAATGGCTGTAAAGTATAAAAATTATATTCCGCAGAGAGTTTTTGATGCTCTTATGCGTTATGAAGTACAACCATATATAGAAAATTAAATTACAGGAGGACATTTTACAATGACAGATTTTGAAAGAAGAATTAAGACCAGACTGATTGAGGATGAATATGCGGAGAAGTTTCACCGTTTAGATACGGAGGAAACCATAGCGCATATCAACCATGATAATCAGGAATTATGCAGAATTAATGAGAAACGGGTACAGCTTGAAGCAGAGATGGAAGTTGAAAAGAATTTGTTGAGATATTAAGATTGGAGGACACTTAACTATGGACAAAACAAATACAATGCAATCAACATTAAACATGATTAAATCAGTATGTGCGGAGCGTGACCGCAAGGAGCATGACAGATTGAGAGCAAATAGATTAGAAATGGATAAAAGGGAGGAAACCGAGAGGGAAAGAGTGCAACATAGTAGCAACCTTCTAAATTCCTATATCGAAAAAGCAATGGCGAGAGAAGAACAGCAGAAACAGAAATATAATCAGACTTTACAGAATATCCATGAAGAGGGTGTACAGAGAAAGTCAGAAGAAGCATATAGGACAAAAGAAGTGGTAAGTGCAGTAAACAAAGGCTTTAGGAATGCGGAGAAAAATGAAGAAGATAGTAAATCATGGGATGCTTTTATGGATCGGAATAGAAGATTGCTTGATAAGGGGATTGAATCGGTAAAGAGGGAACGAAGTAAGACGTATTTTAGTTGATGGGATAGTAGTGTAGGGTGATTTATTATAGGGCATATTGGATGTGAAAGTCTGGTATGCCTTTATTTTTTGTGTTATAATTTTTACATTGTAGTGTGAAAGGGAGAATATCTAATGATTTTAAATAGAAAATTATTTCAGAGAGAATATCGGATTCTCAATTTATATGAAGAATATAAAATGGAGTATGAAAAATTAGGCTTAATAGGAATTGTACCAAATCCCATTATGGATTTAACTACAAAAGATATTGCATATACTGATAATGCGGAACTGATGGATTGTATTACTCATAAAAAGAATGTAACACTTTATTATAGTGAAAAATTATTTCAGTGTTCTGATAGATTTATAAAGGCAGTCTTATTTCATGAATTTACACATATAAGTGATGCATATAACTTTGTAGGGATGGAATATTCTAATTTTTTTATGAGTACATATTCTGAATTTAATGCGATGAGGGTGGAAATCTTGTTGAAAAATGGCAATAAGATACCTATGTTAGATGATACGATTTGTGATGAGAATGGTGTTACTACGCCTAGAAAGGAAATTGAAGGTTATTTGAATTTTATAATAAATACTTTTAAATCTTCAAGAATGTATCCTGAAAAGATAAAAGAAAAAGCAGAACAGATAGGAAGTATTTTTCTTAAATCGTATTCATGGATGTTTGCATATCTTTCTTTTTATGAAGAAACGGAGAAAAAATATTTTGAATCTTGTTTTAATAGATTAGAAAAATGCAAACAAAAAGAATTAGTAAAGGAACTGTATAAGGAAATACAAAGTGTCGAATATATAAAAAGTGATTCTCAAAAAATCGTATTGGATATTGTCGATTTATATAGTTTGTGTTTTGAGTAAGTTTTATATAATGGTGTATTTTTGAATAACATTGGGTACTTAAAATTCTCTAATGGAAAAGATGTATAATTCAGATGAAGTGAATAAAAGGAATGATTTGTTATGGTAAATGATATAAATTTTCTTAGTGGAATAGAGTTTGAAAATTTATGTAAAAATCTGATAGAAAACATAGGATTCTCTGTAGAAACCACTAAGGCAAGTGGTGACGGTGGTATTGATCTGATTGCCTATAATCATGAACCTGTTTTATCTGGTAAATATATTATTCAATGTAAGCGTTATTCTGGTAGTGTTGGAGAACCTATTATCAGAGATTTATACGGTGTAATCACTTCTGAAAGAGCAAATAAAGGTATTCTTATGACTACAGGATATTTTACAAAGAGTGCTATTGCTTTTGCTGAAGAGAAACCTATTGAGTTGATAGATGGGGAACAGTTGGATGTTTTATTGAAAAGGCATGGTGTGTCAATAGGTGCGTTTTCGATTGTTAGTAATGAAGACATTATAAGGATTGAACAAGAGATTGATAGCTGTAATTTAGAATTTAGGAAAAGCTATAATCGCTTTGACAGTGAGATGAATATGCTTTTATTCTCTGTAGATGATGAAGAATTGTATAATGATATATCGGCAAAATATGTTACGTTACGGATATATGAGGTAGCACAAGCGGTAAATTGTTCTTTGCAAGGAACTTCAAAAGAGATTGTTATTTTTAAGAAACTGTTAAAAGATATGCACATTGTAAGTGATGATGATAGCGAATATCAAATGATATATCATAAATTTCTTGATAATACAGACAATTACCGTACAATTATGCAGAATACAGCTATGTCAAATGATGATGAATTAATGGGTGGATTTTGGCTTGATTTGATGGTTGCCGCTGGTGATTATAATGAGAATGAAACATTGAAAAATATAATTGATTATCATAAAGAATATTTAGATGAACTTGCGAAAATTATCTGGTATTTTGTGAGACAAGATTCATTTACAGAAAAATATTGTATTCTTGATGGGTGGTTAGAGGATTACAAAAATGAACTTGATTTAATAAAGGAAACTATTGATGAGTGCTGATATTTTGGCGTTATAGGTGCTTATAATCAATGGTATATCTTTAAATTTCAGATGAAATAGCCATATGGGATAAATCGCTTGGCTGATTGTGTTGCGGTTGAAATTTAAAGGTGTATATTAGATTATCAGCATTATTAAAGGCTTATTTCTATATAGGTTATACCCTTATATATGAGATTTTATTTTTGGAATGGAAACTACCCCCTCCCCCTTTGATATGATAGTTCGGTAGGGTTCCAGAAGCTGAGTGATGTGTGCGCTGAACAGCTATAGCCTTTTGTGAGAAATGATCAGATTTTAATAATGTAAACCTACCGGCATACACCCTTGCGCCTGCTACCCCCCCCTGTACCATCATACAGACCACATAATACCACAAATAAGCACTCTACAAGCCGATTCTAGCCACCTTCTAGGCGTTACCCTAATATGTATCAATGAAACCATTCCAAGCCGAAAATAAGCCTAAAATCGCATGATAGCCATACAATTACAAGCAAATAAACCGCACATAAAGACTATGCACCATTGTAGCGCATAGTCTTTATCATATATCATTAAATATCTGTTTATCGTTCCCAAAAGTAACCGCTTCCATCCTCAAAATACAGTTGCAAGCCATATTCAGTAGCCGAAAAGTCAACTACTGCATCCATATCCACAATATCATCATTCAGCGGTATATAACCATCTGGTATGACTTCTTTGTAAGCGCCAAATAATAATGCGGTCAGATATAAAATTACTCCAGCTCTTTGCGAG
>CAJURQ010000001.1 GCA_910588955.1 uncultured Lachnospiraceae bacterium | reverse complement strand
TTGCGCTTGACGGGTTTGGGAACATGAAAATATGCAAGGTTTTGATGGAGGAACGGATACCGATTACAAGAATGCAGACGGGAACGGATTGTGATGTGAATTATTACGCTTGGAGCGGTCAATAGATGATACTTTTATCAGCCTTTATGCGGACAAGGCAAAGGGTATACTTACGGAAAAACGTTTCCTCAAGCTGACGGACGCAATGGAGAAAGAGCAGGAAAACAACCAGAACCGTATGCAGGAGATAGCGGCGGTTATCAGTGAGGAAGAACATTCAGAGGGCGATGTGCGGACGTTCATGGAGGAAATAAAGCGGTATGCCGCCATTACGGAACTTGACGAAACTGTGTTAAACAGGCTGATTAACCGTATACTGATAGGCAAGCCGGAGAAGATTGACGGTGTAAGGACACAGGAAGTGCGGATTGTATATAATTTTGTTGGTGAATTGTAAAGTAATATTGTGGTATGCAATTGAAAATGACAAGTAAAAAATGGTAATTCGATAACATTTAAGTTTTTTTGCAAAAAAAGAGTTGCTAGATTGTAATACGCAAAGAATGGTGGTACAATTAGCTTCGTTTGAAGTATGATACTATGAATGGTATTAAATATGTTTGATTAAAGTGCTGATTGGAAAATTATGGAAAATGGCAAAAAATATAGAAATTATTTTGTGATTTTTATTGATATGTTAGGAACTCAGGCTAAAGAGGATATAAACAGTATCTATTTGGATTATTCTACGTTTCATTCAATGATACTAAGCAAAGATGGTAAATTTATTACTGACGGGAGGGCAGGAGGTATTACTTCAGGTAAAAAAATACGTATGTATGCTCATACTTTTTCTGATTGTGCATATATGTTATATGCGTTTGAAGATGAATCTTTAAACAGCGATGATGACAAGGGGATGTTGATAGAGAACGCATTATGTCATTTTGAGCGAGTAATGCTCAAATTATTGCAAAATGCCATTGTGTTTAGAGGAGGAGCGTCTTACGGAGAAGTGTTTTATGAAAAACAAAAGAATATACTTTTTGGTCCCGCTATTAATCAAGCATTTCAACTAGAAGATAAACAAGCGAAAAATCCGCGGATTCTAGTTTCTTCTGACGTAGCAAATATATACAATAAATATTTTCAGCAGTGTGTTGAGGAATTTGACAATCCTAGTGATGAATATGGTAAGGCGATGCAAAAGATTTTGCAACTTGAAGGTTTTAATAAGAATCTGAAAGAAAGTCAAGGAAGAATAATAGTTACAGACAGTTCGGATGATAAGTATATTGTTAATTATTTAAACTCCGTCAAAACAGTAGATTACATTGGATTGCCTGAAATTAGTACATTTTCCACGGATTTCAAGAAGGAATTTCTTTCATTTGCACAAGAGCAATCACACGAAGCCGAGTTAAATGGCAATCTTAGAGTTAAAGAGAAATATGATTGGCTAGTTCAGTATATTCAGTCGTAGAGTAATCATCAATGTTTTGGAGTACAACAGCTAAAAGAGCAGAGATTCGAGAGAGTCCCTGCTTTTTTTGTGCGCAAAATCAAATTCATCACTTGACAATGTTGCATAGATCGCATGGCTTTTTGTGTTTTGCGCAACAGGCTCTGTATTAACAGATATTATTGTCATTTCAAGTAAAGCTATGAATGAGATATAGACGCAAATATAAAAGAATTATGCGTAAATGCCTTGCCAATAGATTAACTATATAATATAATAATTATGCGCTCCAAAACGGGTAAGCGGTTCGCCTTTTGCCAGATGATTCATCTGAGAACTTCCAGAACCAAAGGAGGTATGTCAATGGAAAATCTACGAAAGGGTACTTAGTACATATGAGATTCGATGTGCTTGTAGGGATTGCCGGCATTGCTGTAACACTCGTTAGTATTTTGACTACTGGTATTAGCATATGGCAAAACCGCAAGAATAGAGGAAATCAAAAAAGCAACCGCCCTCGACCAAAGGATTAGGTTGCTTTTTTGTTTAACAACTTAAACTGTGGCGAACCGTTTGCTTTACGGAGCGCTTTTCATATTAATAATTATAATGCTTGTTGCTTGAGTTTGCAATAGAAATTTTCCAAGATGAATATTTCTTCCATTTCAATCATCGCTCTGTGTCTTTGAATATCTGCAAACAAAGCGCCTTTTCATCAAGTCCTGTCTGCGAGACATAATTCACTACAATATCTGACATATCTTCCGCAGTAACGGGATGTTCCTGCCGAATCGCTTCTGCCTGTTCATACATGGCATACATCATTTCAGTAAGCTGAGAAGTGTCTATATCCGCAGGCTTGCCGTCATAGGCTTCTTTCATATCTTTTAGAATACGTATCATTATGTCACGAAGTTTCATCATGGATGCTTCGTCAGAGGTGATCTTCTCGGCATTCATGCAGTTAATATCATGGATTGCTTCTTTTCGTGCCGCTGGTATTTCTTTGGCGTAGTCTTTTAGCGTATCAACTCTGAAATCAACGGCAATGATGGAGTCAGAGCTGCGGGAGTTACGGATATTTAAGGAACGAGCAGAAAAGTTTATGTCAGAGCATGGTCTGTCGGATTATTTCAAAAAATCATTCATACATTCTAATAATCGGGATTTATAAGAGGTATGTTTGGTTGGAAACTGTATCGGAATACATCGGGAACAGGGAGGATAAGGGGATGAATTTACAGTTTACAAATACACAGAAACTGGAGATTAAGAAGGCTTTAAAGCGGGGGATTTATCAGGAACTGCATGACAGGGATTTTCTTACAGATGCGCAACTAAATGAATTGCTAGGAAGAAATATGTAGGACTTTACTTGCGCATCATAGCTTGCCGGATTATACTGTAAGTGGTGATGTGTCCTAAGAAGAAGGAGGAGGACACCATGAGAAATGAAGCTTCGCATCGTTATAATAAACTTAGGGTTGCTGCATATTGCAGAGTTTCCACTGACAAGGACGATCAGACCAATTCTTTGATCAGCCAACGCCGCTATTTTGCGGATTATATTAACCGGCATGAAGATTGGGTGTTAAATGATGTATATTATGACGAGGGCATCAGCGGAACGCAAACAAAAAAGCGCGCCGGATTCAATGCCATGATTGAAGAAGCCATGCAGGGCGGCATAGATCTGATCTTGACGAAAGAGGTTTGCCGTTTTGCAAGAAATACGGTTGATACGCTTTCATACACCAGAAAACTCAAGGACAAGGGAATCGGTGTCGTGTTCACCATTGACAACATAGATACCAGAGATGCGGACGGAGAATTGCGGCTGACCATTATGGCAAGCATTGCGCAGGAGGAGAGCCGCAAAACCTCTGAACGTGTGAAATGGGGACAAAAACGCCGCATGGAACAAGGCGTAGTCTTTGGGCGTGATATGTTGGGCTATACCGTCCAAAACGGCACATTGTCTGTCAACGAAGAAGAAGTTCCCATTGTTCGTGCTATTTTTCATAAATTTACGAATGAGGGGAAAGGCACTTATGTAATCGCAAGAGAGCTGCTGGAGGAAGGAATGCGTCCTATGCGGGTGAAACTGTGGTCAAACACAATTATCCTAAGAGTTCTTAGAAACGAAAAATATGTCGGCGATCTGTGTCAGAAAAAGACTTATACACCCAATTATCTGACACACGCAAAAAAGTACAATCGAGGTAATGAGGAAATGGTTTATCTGAAAGACCACCATGAACCGATTATTGACAGAGAGTTATGGAATCGAACGCAGGCAGAACTATTAAGGCGTTCTCCGTCCGAAGATGCAAGGTCAAAGCACAGCAATCGCTACTGGTGCAGTGGAAAACTTTACTGCGGTTTGTGCGGCCAGCGTTATGTCAGCAGAACGAAAAAGCTGAAAAACGGCACCATCTACAAAGCATGGAGATGTTATGCCGCCGCCAATCATGGAGCAAGGAAGGTTTCTTCTTTTGGGGAGGAAATCGGCTGCGATAACGGCTCAATTAATGAAAAGGCATTGCTTACTTGTATGCACTACTGTATTTGCAAGCTTCAGGCAAACCAAAAGGAACTGAAACGGGAAATTATGCAGGAAATCAAAGAGATTAAGGGTGTAACAGAGAAAAAGCCGGACACGAAACGGATTCAGGAGAAAATGGATGCGCTTGTTGCCAAGAAAAGGAAGGCGATCGACCTGATGCTGGATGGCCTGATAACCAAAGCTGATTTACAAGGGCAGACCAAATGGTACGAGGAACAGCTTACAGAACTTTCAGAATCATTACATACGGCGGGAAAGCAGGATAAGGAAAATGCAGCGGAACTGCGTGAATACGAAAGCTATCTGAGCGCATTGGACGAAATCATGACCTTTGATGAGAGCAATGAAAGCCTGTATCGGGAGATTCTCGATAAAATGGTGATCTATCATGATAAGACCATTGAGGTATGGCTAAAATGTGTGCCGTTCGGCATGAGATTAAGCGTTAGTTCCAGTGGTAAGAATGACGATTACCACACGGATATATTCTCTATGGAAATTGTTCAAAAATCGTAAAACTCCGGAAGCCTATATTTCCAGAGTACACTTAAAACCTATGATGCGCAATACCGATACCGATACACCGATATCGGTGAGAATTGCGGAGACCTCCCTGTACGGGCAGGCGTACCGCTGGGACAAATATCTCATGGAAGCGCCCATCTCTCCGTCGGGACCGCCGTACTGGCTGATAATTGCCTGCGCGATGTCCGCGTTTGCCTCTTTGATGTTTACGGGGAACTCTAATCTTCTTTCATAATTCCACATTAATTACAACCTCCTTCCCATGGCATAGGCGCCAGCGCCCATTTCCAGTCGTCACACGCCGAAACATCTGCGCAGGAAATTGTGAGAGGAGTATATTTAGCGGAATATTCTTGCTTTGCCTGATTTGCCAGACGGTTGTAGTGATTGAAATATTTTAATGCATCCTGATCAGTGGGGTGAGTGTCCAGATAGAGGGACAGTTCGACGACAACGAAGCTTAAGATTCCGATATCATGGAGCAGTTTTTCCTGCTCGCTTGCAAATTGTGTGTTCATCTGTTACAGCATCTCCTTCCGGTAAATGGTTTGTCAAGTTCAGGGAAGACGGTGCCGTTGCAGAATCCCTTTTCCAGATTTTCGCAGATTCCCTTAAAGTGCTGCCAGGGGACATAAGCCATTGCAACGGGAAAATCGTCGCAGGGTTCCCTGTAGAGATAGTCCTTCATATACGTCCTTTCTTTTGGTGCGCCGGAAAAACCGGTACACAAAATTCATGTGTTTTTAAGATTATAGTATGCTATAATCATCTGAGTGTGTTATGTGAGTAGGACACAGAATATTCACAATTTGATACGAATAGAGACACATTTTGCCAGTATATTAATGTGAGAAGTGCTTCTAAAACTCAGCAGCAGAGGCTGCTTCGTTAAGAAGCACTAAGTCTCACATAGGAGAATGCCTAAAGTGCGGCATTTTCCAAACGGAGGAACATACAGTTTTACAATAAAAAAGGAGGAGTATGTTTTGATACAGGTAGAAAATTTGGTCAAGCGGTACGGCGGTCATGCGGCAGTAGACGGCATGTCGTTTACGGTGGAAGAGGGGAAAATCTATGGGTTCCTCGGACCGAACGGCGCGGGAAAGACAACGACGATGAATGTGATGACAGGATATATTGCGGCTGACGGCGGAACGGTTGTCATAGACGGACACGATATCTTGAAGGAGCCGATTGCGGCGAAGGCGTGTATCGGATATCTGCCGGAAATGCCGCCTCTTTACCCGGATATGACGGTGCGGGAGTTTCTGCTCTTTGCGGCGGAACTGAAAAAAGTGCCGAAGGCGGAGCGGAAACGGCGGGTAACTGATCTGGAGGAGCGGCTTTCTCTCACGGAGATGAGCTGTAGGCTGATCAAAAATCTTTCCAAAGGCTATAAGCAGAGGGTAGGTCTTGCGCAGGCGCTTGTGGGGAATCCGAAAGTTTTGATTTTGGATGAGCCTATGGTGGGGCTTGACCCGAAACAGATCATAGAGATGCGCGATCTGATCAAGGGACTTGCCGGAGATCATACGGTAATTTTAAGTTCCCATATTCTTTCTGAAATCAGTGCGGTGTGCGACCACATTCTCATTATTTCAAAAGGGAAACTGGCGGCAAGCGGTTCGCCGGAGGAACTGCAGAAGATGATGCAGGGCACGGCGGAGCTTGTGGTGACGGTGATCGGAGAACAGGAGCAAGCGAAGGCGGTGCTGGAGCAGATAGAGGAAATTGAGCGGTTTACGTTTGCGGATGGAAGCGAGGAGGGCAGCATTCTGATTCATATGGAGACGAAGGATGATGTGGATATCCGAAAGACACTGTCTGTTGCACTGGCGGGAGCGGGTATGGCGATTCTTTCCATGAACCGTTCTGAGAAATCTCTGGAAGATATCTTCTTAGAGCTGACGGAAGCGGAAGAGTTATCGGAAACGGAAGAAACGGCGGGAGAGGAGGAGACAGATGAGAGCAATTTATAAGAGAGAACTGCAATCTTACTTCTACTCTTTCACAGGCTGGCTTTTTGTGGCGGTGAATCTTTTTGTGATGGGGCTGTATTTTATTGTCTACAATATGTTGATGGGCTATCCGACCATAGCCTATGTGCTGCAGAGCATTGTGTTTACGTTTATTGTGACGATACCCATTCTCACCATGAGGGCGCTCTCCGAGGAGCGGAAAAACAAGACGGATCAGTTGATTTTGACGGCGCCTGTCTCGGTGGGAAAAATTGTGCTCGGGAAATATTTGGCGCTTGTGACGGTGCTCTTTGTGCCGACGGCGTTTATGGGGATTCTGCCGCTCTTTCTCATGCAGGGCGGGGAGTTTCAGATGGGCGTTTCCTACGCCTCGGTGCTTGGCTTTTTCCTGTACGGCTGTCTTGCGCTGGCGGTGGGGCTGTTTCTTTCGTCCCTGACGGAGAGCGTGGTGATTGCGGCGGTGCTTTCCTTTGGCGTACTGTTTCTCGGCTACATCATGCCGGGTATATCGAATCTGCTCACCAGCACGGGCACGTCGGGGGTGACGACGGCGATCGGGAAAGTATTGTCCTGCTTTGACATGGTCAGCCGCTTTGACACCCTTTCCTCCGGCTATTTCGAGCTGGAGGCGGTGGTCTATTATCTGACTGCCATTGCGCTTGCGCTGTTTTGCACGGCGCAGACTATCCAGAAACGCCGCTACAATATTGCGGGTGGCGGTCTGAAAGTGGGAGCGTACAGCGTAACGGGTATTTTGCTGATGATTGCGCTGACCGTAGCGGTCAATCTCGGGCTGAATTATGTGCCGGAGCAGTATTCGTCCTTTGACTTGACGGAGAACCGGCTGTATGCGCTGACGGATGAGACAAAGGCGTTCCTTTCCGGGCTGTCCGAGGATATCACGATCTATGTATTGGCGGAGGAAGGCGCGGGAGACGCGGATTTTTCTAAGACGCTGGAGCGGATGGCGGATCAGTCGGGACATATAAAAATAGAGTATGTCAGCCCGGCAAAGAATCCGAATTTTTATAAGAATTACACGGATGTACAGCCGTCCACGGGCAGTCTGATCGTGGAGGGGGAACGGCGCAGCACGGTGGTGGATTACGGAGATATTTATGCCTATGAGATGGACTATTCCACGTACAGTTACCAGACCACAGGGTACGACGGGGAAGGACAGACCGTGTCGGCGATCGCCTACGTCACCACGGAAGATATGCCGGTCTTTTACGCGATCGGCGGACACGGCGAGCTGGAACTGGAGGAAAAGTTTGAAAATACGATAACAAAGGAAAACGCCGCATGTGAAAAGCTGATGCTGTACTCGGTGGATGAAATTCCTGAGGACGCGCAGGGCGTCATTCTGAATGCGCCCACCAGCGATTACTCGAAGGAGGATGCGGAAAAAGTGATCGCCTATCTGAAAAAGGGCGGCAACGCGTTGATCGTTTCGACCATGACGGAGGGGGAGATGACCAACTTTGAGAGCATTCTGGATTTTTATGGAATAACGGAAGTGGACGGCACGATCGTGGAGCAGGATCGCAATTATTATTATCAGAACCCGTATTATCTTTTCCCGGAGATCGCGTCGGCGGAGGTGACGGCGCCTCTGGCGGACGGACTGGTATTCGCGCCTTTTTCCAAAGGGCTTTCCTATGATGAGGAATCGGATGAAACTCACTACACGCCTCTTCTTACAACAAGCGGCAGCGCGTTCTCCAAGACGGATATCACGGACAACACCGATTACAGTAAGGGAGAGAACGACCCGGACGGTCCTTTTACCGTCAGTGTGGAGGTGGAGAAAAGCACGGAGGACGGCGGCATTTCCCACGCGTATGTGGTAGGCGGGGAGAGCTTTTTCACCAGCCTTGCGGACGACATGGCGCCGGGCAACAACGTGAAGCTTTTCAGCAGTATGATCAGTATGCTGGCGGACCACGAATCTTCCGTGGCAATCCCGGTCAAGAGCCTGTCTATGCCGAATTTGGTATTTAAGGCGCAGACTGCGTACATTGCCGCAGTTCTCTGTGTGATCGTGGTTCCTCTCGTTGCTCTCACGGCGGGGCTTGTGATCTGGCTGAGAAGAAGGAGACGGTAACGTCCGCGTTTTTCCTCAGAATGATTGACTTCCATAGGACTTTGTGGGAAAATGTACGTGATGGCAATGAGCAGTGCACAGACGTAAGATGAAAAAATGACAGCTTGCTGACAATTTTTTCAGATTGCGGATGTATAGGGCGACAGCCCGCGAACGAGGAAAACCGAAGGTTTTTCGAGTTTGCACTGCGGGGTAGAAGTCAATGAGTACGGAGGCATTATGAGAGGAATTGATACGCAGGTTCGGAAGAACAGAAGACGTATTTTCAAAGAGGTGGCGCACCTGGCATATGAGTCGAAAAACCTGAAGGACGATATCGAGGCGCTGCCCTATAAGATTGTGGACTATGAAGAGTCCGAGTATGAGAACATTTACAGGGATCGCGCCATTGTGCGTGAGAGAATCCGTCTGGCAATGGGGCTTTCTTTAAGACCCGAAAATGTGCCGGTACATCTGACGCAGGGGCTGGAGGAGAGTAATATTTCCGAGAAATATTATGAGCCGCCGCTGATGCAGGTGATTCCTTCGGCATGTAATGCCTGTCCGGAGAACAGCTATTATGTGACGGACCGCTGTATGGGCTGTGTGGCGCATCCCTGCCGCGAGGTCTGCCCGAGAGGGGCGATCTCCATGGTGAACGGCAGGTCGGTGATCGATCCGGAAAAATGTATCAAATGCGGTAAATGTAAGGCGGTCTGTCCGTATGACGCGATCGCCCATCAGGTCAGACCCTGCGCGGGCGCCTGTGGCGTAAACGCGATCAAGAACGACGAGAAAGGACGCGCCGTGATCGACAACGATCTTTGTGTTTCCTGCGGTCAGTGTATGGTGAACTGTCCCTTCGGCGCCATCGCGGATAAGTCGCAGATTTTCCAGTTGATCCGCGCGCTGCAGACGGGGGAGAAGATTATCGCTCAGGTGGCGCCTGCTTTTGCCGGACAGTTTGGTCCAGACGTGACGCCGGATATGTTGAAAACGGCTTTGAAGGAGCTTGGATTTTACGACGTGTATGAGACGGCTGTGGGTGCTGATATGGGCGCCATTGCGGAGGCGGAGCACTACGCGAAGGAGGTCGCCACAGGCAAACTGCCTTTTTCCCTGACATCCTGCTGTCCGTCATGGTCGGTGCTTGCAAAGAAATTTTTCCCGGAAACGATTGACAAGATATCAAATGCCTTGACGCCTATGGTGGCGACGGCGAGAGTGATAAAAGAGGAGCACCCGGACGCGAGAGTGGTATTTATCGGTCCCTGCGCTTCCAAGAAACTTGAGGCTTCCCGCAGGACGATCCGCTCGGACGTGGACTTTGTAATCACATTTGAGGAGTTGACGGGGATATTTGAGGCGAAGGGCATCCTGTTAGACCAGATCAAGGCGATGGACGAACTGAAAGGCGCTACCGGCGCGGGACGCGGCTACGGCGTGGCGGGAGGTGTGGCTTCTGCTATTGAGGAGTGCGTGAGAGAGTATTATCCGGATGTGGAAGTGCACATAGAGCATGCGGAGAGTCTGTCCGAGTGTAAGAAGATGCTGATGCTTGCAAAGGCGGGCAAGAAGAACGGCTGTCTTATCGAGGGTATGGCATGTCCCGGCGGCTGTGTGGCGGGTGCGGGCACGAACATTGCGATTCCTGCGGCGGCGAAGGCGGTGGCTTCCTTCAAGGAGGCGGCGCCGGAGAAGATACCCGATCCGAGTATGCACCAGAACCGCGTCGAACAGAGTGAAAAGAGAGAGAATGTCTAAAATGAGGCATTCTCCACAAAATATTGTAGAAGACAGAGGAAATTGATAACAATGGAGAAGATAAGAACGAGATATGCCCCCAGTCCCACGGGACGTATGCATGTGGGAAATTTAAGGACGGCGCTTTACGCCTATCTGATTGCAAAGCATGAGGGCGGGGATTTTATCCTGCGCATTGAGGACACGGATCAGGAACGGTATGTGGAGGGCGCGGTGGACATTATTTACCGCACGCTGGAGAACACGGGGCTTGTGCACGATGAAGGTCCCGACAAGGACGGCGGCGTGGGTCCCTACGTGCAGAGCGACCGTCAGAAGCAGGGCATTTATCTGGAGTACGCGAAAAAGCTGATTGAAAAGGGCGAGGCGTATTATTGTTTCTGCGATAAGGAGCGGCTGGCGTCACTGACGCAGACTGTGGCGGGCAAGGAGATCAATGTCTACGACAAACACTGTCTGCACCTGTCCAAAGAAGAGGTGGAGGCAAATCTCGCGGCGGGTAAGCCCTATGTGATCCGCCAGAATAACCCGACGGAGGGGCAGACTACTTTCCATGACGATATCTATGGGGACATTACGGTGGACAACGCGGAGCTTGACGATATGATTCTGATCAAGTCGGACGGCTATCCCACCTACAATTTTGCCAATGTGGTAGACGATCATCTGATGGGCATCACCCATGTGGTGCGGGGCAACGAATACCTGTCTTCCTCACCGAAATACAACCGTCTCTACGACGCATTCGGCTGGGAAGTGCCGGAGTATGTGCACTGTCCGCTCATCACGGACGAGTCCCACCAGAAGCTTTCCAAACGGTGCGGGCACTCTTCCTACGAAGATCTGATTGAGCAGGGCTTTCTCTCGGAGGCAATCGTTAACTTTGTGGCGCTGCTTGGCTGGAGTCCGGAGGACAACGAGGAGATCTTTACGCTGGACGAGTTGATCAAGCGCTTTGACTATCATCACCTCTCCAAGTCCCCGGCGGTGTTTGATTACACGAAGCTGAAATGGATGAACGGGGAATATTTAAAAGCGATGGATTTCGACCGCTTTTACGGGATGGCGGAGCCTTATCTGAAAGAAGCGGTGACAAAGGATTACGACCTGAAAAAGATAGCCGCCATGGTAAAGACGAGAATTGAGATTTTCCCGGATATTAAGGAGCACGTGGATTTCTTTGACGTCCTTCCGGATTATGACGTGGCGATGTACACGCACAAGAAGATGAAAACCAACGCGGAGACTTCGCTTTCTGTCTTACAGGATCTTCTACCCCGGCTGGAGGCGCAGGAGGATTACACGAACGACGCGCTTTATGCGACGCTTTCCGCTTATGTGGAGGAGAAGGGATATAAAAACGGCTATGTGATGTGGCCTGTGAGAACTGCCGTTTCTGGCAAGCAGATGACGCCGGGCGGGGCGACGGAACTGATGGAGGTACTGGGAAAGGAAGAATCCCTTGCAAGAATCCGCAAAGGAATTGAAATGCTCGAAAACGCCTGAGATTTCCTGTACGCCAAAACAGGAAGAGGCGATCAGACATGCTGACGGTCCGGCTATGGTGTTAGCCGGACCGGGCAGCGGTAAAACTTTCGTCACAGTACACCGCATCCGCAGACTCATCACATCACAGGGTGTCGATCCCGCCCACATTCTTGTTATTACTTTTACAAAGGCAGCCGCGCTGGAAATGCAGCAGCGTTTTTTTCGGCTGATGGGAGAGGAAAACCTCCCGGTTCGGTTCGGCACGTTTCACGCAGTATTCTATTATATCTTGAAACGATCGGCGCAATATCGCAATTATACCATTATTACGGAAACAGAAAAAAGAAAGCTGATTCGGGATATCACACGCAACCATAAAAGATTTGTCTATTTGCAGGAGGAGGATATTGAAGAGATTATAACTGCCGTCAGCAGGCATAAAATCAGGGCGGCGGAGGCAGAAATGAAACTGGCAGAGGGAGAATACAGTGCGGGAAGAACGAAAAAGCCCGGTGTTGCTGCTGAACACAAAATCGAGGAAAGCAGCGCAAAATCTCGTGTGACGAGAAACGGACAAAAGGATAAGAAGCTGGAAGAAATGCTGGATTTTCAGAAGATGAAATGGGAAGATTTTCAGTTTCTATATAAGGAATACCAAGATTGGCTTGCAGAAATATCAAAATTTGATTTTGACGACCTGATGACGGCTTGCCTGCGCTTGCTGCGGGAGGATAAGGAAACACTGTCAATGTGGCAGGCGAAGTTTCGTTATATTTTGGTGGATGAATTTCAGGATATCTCCCCGATTCAGTATGAGATTATCCGTCTGCTTGCCGCGCCGAAGAACAATCTCTTTGTAGTGGGGGATGACGACCAGTCCATCTACGGTTTCCGAGGCGCAAGTCCCGACTGCATGAAGCGGTTTCTCGCGGATTTTGCGCAGGCAGAGCAGATTTTGCTCAATGTGAATTTCCGCTGTCATAGAGATATTGTGGAGGCGGCGGCAAACGTGATCGGGGAAAATAAAAGCCGGATTCCCAAGGAGATTTTCTCCGCGCATAAAGAGGGAGCAGGGCTGCGGCTCTGCAGGGCAGCATCGGAGGAGACGCTCAGAAAGACGGTTACGGATATGCTTGTGGAGGAACAGAGGACAGGGACGCTTGCACAGTGCGCCATGATCTGCCGGACGAATCTGGAATGCGGTTTCTGGGCGCAGGCACTGCATGAGGCGGGGATCCCTTACATGATGAGGGAGAAGCCGAAAAACCGCTTTTCCCATTTTGTGATTCAGGATATCTGCGCATATCTGGCGCTTGGGCAGGGAGACTGTGCGAGAAAGCATTTCCTGCGCGTGATGAACCGTCCTGTCAGATACATGAAGCGTGACAGTCTGCCGGAGACAAAGGTGGAGTGGGAGGCGCTGACCGGGTATTATGCCGACACGCCGCTGATACAGGCGAGGGTCAGAAAATTGTACCGGGATATCGACAGCCTTGCAGGGAAACGGGTGCACCTACAGATTCATTACATACGGAAGGTGATCGGGTACGAGGGCTTTCTGCGGGAGAAGTACGGTTCGGAAAAGGCGGAGGAACTGATACGGATCGGGGAAGAGTTTGAGGCGTTTTCCAGACAATTTTCTACGGTGCGGGAGATGAGAACGTATATGGAGCATTATGCGGAGACGATAACGGATCCGGAGAGAAACGCGGAGGGGCTGCAGCTTATGACTATGCATGCCTCCAAAGGTTTAGAATTTCAGAAGGTTTTCGTGCCGGAATGCAACGAGGGGAAGATTCCCTCCGACAAGTCGAAAACGATTGTTGAGATAGAGGAGGAGAGACGGATGTTCTATGTGGCGATGACCCGGGCAAAAAACAAACTTTGCCTCGTGTACCACGAAGGAAAAACCGGGAAGGACATGCCCTCCCGGTTCTTGACCCCTCTGCTATCCGATTTTTACGGCTCGTCTACAATTTCATCAAATTCTGCGGCGTCCAGAAACTCGTCAAAGGCGTCTGCGACGGCTTCATATTCCTCGTCCTCTTCGATGTAGCCGAGCACCGGCTCCTCGTTGGGATCCGCCGGGTTTTCACTGTAGCGGTAGAACCAGACTTCACCATCTGCGTTCTCGCCGGTTTCGTCAAGGGGCAGGAGCGCGATATAATCCTTGTCCGCCACCGTCAGAATCGTGACTACGGCGCAGGTGACATTGGAACCATCGTCAAGTTCCAGATCCACGGTCATTTCCTCTTTTTCCAGTTCTTCCTGTGTGGTGTTTTTTTCATTTTTGCCCATAAGTAACCTCCGTTTCAATAAAAACAGTATATCACAGATGCGGGAACAAGACCAGAAATAGATTTAGATTGAAATGCCGTCCACTTATATAGTATAATATAAAATGACTTAAACTATCATTCCCGGAAAAGCATTGTGAGCCGGGAGACGGCTTGAAGGAGCGGAGAACTTGATGCAGAAGACATTTCAGATAAAAAGTGTGAACAGGGCGCGCATCTATCCGTTGGGCGTGTCTTTTGAGGAGGACGGGCTGCGTGTTTCGGCGGTGTGCGAGGGCATAGAGGAGACGGGACTGCTTCTCTATGACAGGAGACACCGGGACGGCGTACGTATTCCTTTCCCGGAAAACTGTCGGGTGGGAGCGGTTTATACCATGCTGCTTTCCGGCTATCATGACAAGACCTGCAGTTATCTCTTTTACAGGGGGGAGGAGGTCTATCAAGATCCTTGCTGCAAGCGGGTCTGCAATCCATACGGGTACGGTGTGCCCAAATCCGATCTGCCCAGATGCCAGCCCGCTGCGGAAACATACGAATGGGGTGACGACAAAAATGTGCATATCCCTTATGAGGAGATGCTTATCTACGCACTGCATGTGAGAGGTTTTACGAAGCACCGTTCTTCCGGTGTGAAATGGAAGGGCACTTATGCGGGCGTGACGGAGAAGATTCCCTATATGCAGGAGCTTGGCGTCAATATGGCGCTTCTCATGCCCTGTTATGAGTTTGACGAGATTATGCCCGAAAACACGGCGCAGACGATGGAACAGGCGATTCTGACCTACATGCAGGAACTGCCTTCCGCTGATGAGAAGGAAAAGAAAAAGCCAAGAATTAATTATTGGGGCTATCAGCCGGGACTATACTATGTGCCGAAGAGCGCCTACGCCCACAGCAAGGATGCTGCGGGAGAATTTAAGGATATGGTGCGCGCTTTTCATAAAGCCGGCATTGGCGTTTCGATGCAGTTCTATTTTCCGCCGGAGATGCGGGCGGTGGAGATTCTGAATATCCTGAAACACTGGGTGTTAGAGTACCACATTGACGGTTTTCATTTGATGAGCGCCGCCCTGCCTACAGAACTGATCGCGGGCGAACCGCTGCTTGCGGAGACGATGCTTTTGACGGGGGACGGAAATGTCCGAACGGGAGACGGAAAGACACGCAACATGGGACATCTGAGCGATGGCTTTCTATATGACATGCGCCGGTTTATCAAGGGCGACGACAACATGATCAACCAGTTTCTCTTTCATCTGAGGGAAAATAAAGACGAGATTGGCATTGTAAACAGCATTGCGCGCTGGGACGGGTTTCGTCTGGCGGATCTGGTGTCCTACGACCGCAAGCATAACGAGGAGAACGGGGAAAACAATCGGGACGGCATAGATTATAACTGTAGCTGGAACTGCGGCGTGGAGGGAAAGAGCCGGAAGAAGAGCATTCAGGAACTCCGTCTGCGGCAGATGAAAAATGCGATGACAGTTCTTCTCATGTCGCAGGGGACGCCGCTTTTCTACAGCGGGGATGAATTTGCAAATACGCAGGGAGGGAACAACAACCCTTACTGCCAGGACAACGATACGACGTGGATTAAGTGGAATCAGACGGAGGCAGGCAGGGAGCTATTTGCTTATACGAAGTTTATGATCGGTATGCGCAAGGCGCACCGCATTCTGCACAGCAGGACGCTTCTTCGCGGGATAGACACGTTGTCCTGCGGTTTCCCGGACATTTCTTTCCACGGGAGAGAGGCTTGGAGACCCGATACCAGTTCGGCAAGCCGTTGTATGGGAATCATGTACTGCGGATTTTATGCGGTGGATGAAGAGCAGGAGGAGGAACGCTTTTTCTATATTGCGGTGAATATGCACTGGCAGATGGATTATCTGGGACTGCCGAAACTCCCGAAAGGCAAACTTTGGACTTATGCGGCTTCTACGGGAAAGGAGATACCGGAGATTGAAGAGGATGCCTCCTCACAGGAAATCTGCGTGCCCGCCCGCACTATTGTGATGTGCACTACAAAGGATGTGCCTGTGGAGACGGAAAAGGCAGGACGGAAAAAGAGTAAAAAAAGTAGAGGGGACGAAAAAGAGTAATGAATAAGGCATGGGAACACTTTAAGACAATCACACACCATAGATTTCTCGTTATGGAGGGGTGTTTTCGTGTAGGGCTTTACAGACAGGGGCTTCTTCACGATCTGTCAAAATACAGCCCCACAGAGTTTCTGGTGGGAGCGAAATATTATCAGGGCGACAGAAGCCCCAACAATGCGGAGCGGGAGAATATCGGCTATTCCTCCGCATGGCTCCATCATAAGGGACGAAACAAACATCATTATGAGTATTGGATAGACTACAGCACCCGGAACATAGAGGGAGGTATGGCGCCCGCGCCGATGCCTGTGCGCTATGTGGTGGAAATGTTTATGGACCGGGTGGCGGCGTGCAAGGTTTACCACGGAGACAATTACAAAGATCAGGATCCGCTGGCATATTACGAGTCCTCAAAGACACCGCCGCCGCTTCACAAAAAGACGAAGCGTATGCTGGAATTTCTGCTGCACATGCTTGCGGAGCAGGGGGAGGAGAAAACCTTCCGCTACATCCGCAAAAAGATTTTAAAACGGTAACCGCTCTTTTTCTCTCGCATAGGATATGGTATGAGAGAAAAAGGAGATGAAACCCTATGAATTGTTGTTGGCTTATCCTTCTGTTACTTTTCTGCGGGCAGAACGGCAGCGGTTTCTTCGGCGGTTGCGGATGCGGCTGTGAAGAACCCTTAAGACCGCCCAAGCCGCCCTGTGCGAGACCTGAGCCGCCCTGCGCAAGACCCGAGCCGGATTCCTGCCCCTGCGAGGACTCCCGTTTTGAGCCCCGCTTCGAGCAGAGACCCTTCAGTGGGAACGGTTCTACCTGCGGCTGTGAGAATGAAAGTAACTGAGAGCAGAAACTGTAGAAGTCTGGAAGGGATCGCGTTGGCGGTCCCTTTACGTTTTCTTGACGGAAATAAAAGGCGGTGATATATTAGATAAGTATGGGAGGAAGAAGATCATGTTAAATGGAGATAAGGTACTATTCAGCGGTATGCAGGCAACCGGGAACCTGACACTTGGAAATTATCTGGGAGCGCTCAAAAACTGGGTGACGCTCTGTGACGAGTATCAGTGTTTTTATTCGGTGGTGGATCTGCATTCCATTACGATCCGGCAGGATCCGGCGGAACTCAGGAAACGGGCGCGAAATCTTTTGACGCTCTATATTGCGGCGGGAATTGATCCCGAAAAGAACTGTCTTTACTACCAGTCCCATGTGTCGGGACACGCGGAACTTGCATGGATCTTGAACTGCTTTACTTATATGGGAGAGTTGAACCGCATGACCCAGTTTAAGGACAAGGCGGCGAAGCACGCGGACAATATCAACGCGGGGCTTTTTACTTATCCTGTGCTGATGGCGGCGGATATCCTGCTCTATCAGGCGGACGTGGTGCCTGTGGGGAAGGATCAGCTGCAGCACTTGGAGATTACCAGAGATATTGCACAGCGTTTTAACGCGATTTACGGCGATGTATTTACGATTCCCGAGCCTTATATCGGAAAGGCGGGGGCGAAGATTATGAGTCTCCAGAACCCGGAGAAGAAAATGTCAAAGTCGGATGAAAACCCGAACGGCAGCATTTATCTGATGGATGATCCGGACACGATCATCCGCAAGTTCAAGCGCGCGGTGACGGATTCGGAAAGCGCTGTCCGCTACAGTGAGGAACAGCCGGGGATCCGAAATCTGATTGACATCTACTGCGCATGTACGGGTAAGACCCCGGAGGAGACGGAAAAGGAATTTGACGGCAAGGGTTACGGCGATTTCAAGATGGCGGTGGGAGAGTCCGTGGTGGCGGTCTTAAAGCCGTTGCAGGAGAGATACGAGGAACTGGGAAAGAACAAGGACTATATTGACAAGGTGATCAAGGAAAACGGGGAGAAGGCGGCGTACTTTGCCAACAAGACCCTGCGAAAGGTACAGAAAAAGGTGGGCTTTCCGGAGAGAGTCCGCTGACACATATGGGTAAATAAATCCGACAGGCGAAGGAGCCGGAAGGGGAAATATGGACAATCAATTTAATGAGCAGGGTAATGCATATCAGCAGGGAAATTCCTATCAACAGGGCAATGCATATCAACAGGGTAATGCATATCAACAGGGCAATGCATATCAACAGGGCAATGCATATCAACAGGGCAATGCATATCAACAAGGTAACGCTTACCAACAGGGAAATCCTTATCAGCAGGGCAATGTCTACCCGCAGGGAAATTATAATCAGCAGGGAGGCGGTTACGGGAATTACAGTAGTGACGACGAATCGCAGAATGCGCCAAACATCTTGAAACAGTTTGCCTACTCTTTCGTGCCGCCTCTGTATCACGGGCTGACGAAGGTGAAGGTCGGGAGCATGATTTTGTTTGTGACGCTTCTTGCCCTGATAGCCACGCTTCTTTCCTTCGGCTCGGTGATGGTGGCTTTTTCGTCTATAGATATGGAAAAAATCGCAGCACAGATGCCGGAATTTAAGCTGTCGGGCGGACAGCTGTATATGAAAGAAGATTTTATGTTTGACGAGGGCAGCGTGTTTGTCTATATGACGGATGATATCGACAGTTTTTCCTACGACGATGCGGATGAGATAGCGGATGAAGGCTATCAGGATGTGATGCTGGTGGGACGGGATCGTATTTCCATTATGCAGAATGGGGAATATCAGCAGCTTGACTTCAGCGATCTGGGGAGCAGTTTTGAACTGAGCAGAGAGTGGATCGCGACGGGGCTTGCGCCGTTTGTCAAGGTTATCATTGTGATAGCGTATATTGTCTACTTTTTGTGGAGAGTTCTCTGGTATTTCCTGTGTGCGGCGGTCTATATGCTGTTTGGAATGCTTATCAATTCTATTATGAACAAGCAGGTGCCGGGAGAGGCGCTGTATCGGACGGCGGTGTATGCGAAGGTGCCGATGTTTGTGGTGCTGACATTCCTCGATCTGATACCGTTTGCAGATCTCTCTTTGCCGTTCCTGTTCAGAGTCGCGTTTACCATTGTGTTTATGGGCGTTGCGATCGCGAAGCTGCCGGACAATCGTCCGACCCCCGCGCCCATGATGGGGCAGGGGTGGCGGTGATTTTGCTGACTTTTATAGTCTATCCTTGAAATGGTTCCGTGAAATAGCCGGCGTGGGAGACGGGTTCCCCGCCGGTGAGAAGATGGGTCACGTCGCCCATCACCTGCACGCGGAAGATGGCGTCGTTTTCCATCCGCTCCTCGCTCGCCACGACAGTGACGGAGGTGGGCGCAAGGAAAAAGCCGTGCAGCAGGGGCACCGGGGATATCCCCAGAAGGTGGCTCAACATCACGCAGGTGACGCCCAGATGGCAGAAGATCACGATGGTATCTTCTCTGTCACATTTTTTTGCGGGATCTGTGAGATAGTAGTTGTGGTGTCTTGTGTAGCCGTAGGAGGATAGCAGCCCGTCCAGCCCTTCGCAGACTTCTTTGTAGGCGGGGAGCAAGGCTTCGTTGGAACGGTAAAGTTCCGTGCTCTTCCAGCCCTCCCGGTCGTACATTTCCGGGATTTCCGTCCAGTATGCGGGCATGAGGTCCCAAGGCACGCCGTGGCGTCCCGTCACGGGATCGTCGATAAAATAGGCAAATTCTTTCATCCATTCATAGGTGATTGCTTCGCGGCTGACCGCTTCCAGAGAGTAGGAGGCGGTTTTTTGAGCCCGCCCTAAGGGAGAGCAGTAAAACTGCGTGATATTGTCCCACTTTGCCACCCGCTTCGCCAAAAGCTTCGCCTCCCGGACACCCTTTTCCGTCAGGGAGTCGTTTACATAGTCAGGGTCTCCGTGTCTGATAAAGATGATTCTCATAAGTTTCGCGCCTCGCTTCTCAAATTTTTAATTTTTATTTGTAACAATACTGTTATATAATATAATAGTCGCCAAAGAAAAACAAGCGATAAGAAAGGACTGAAAAGCATGTTTGGAAAAAAACGAGAAACTAATATAGGCATTCCGAAGGGAAAGAGCGCGGCAGCCGCGAAGATTGTGCTGGTAGTCGCCGTGCTTGCCATTCTTGCCGGAAACTCCTACTATTCGATTCAGGAGGAAGAGCAGGCGGTGGTCTGCACCTTTGGTTCACCCAAGGCGGTTACCACGCCGGGACTTCACTTTAAGATACCATTTATCCAGACGGTGACGAAGGTGAATACAACGATTCAGGGCTTTAATATCGGCTACCGGGACGGGACGGATGACGACCCGGCGGGGGACGATATCGAGGATGCGCTGATGATTACATCCGACTACAATTTCATCTATGTGGATTTCTATGCCGAGTACAGAGTGACTGATCCGGTCAAGGCTCTTTATGCTTCGGAGAATCCGGCGCTGGTTCTGAAAAACATTGCCCAGAACTGCATCCGAACGACCATCGGTTCCTACAGCGTGGACAGCGTGCTCACCACGGGGAAAAATGAGATTCAGTCCAACATCAAGCAGATGATTCTGGACAAGCTGGAGTCTTATGATATTGGCATTCAGCTTGTGAATATTACGATTCAGGACGCGACGCCTCCAACCGCCGAGGTGGAGAACGCCTTCAAGGAGGTGGAGACGGCGAAGCAGGGCAAGGAAACCGCTTTGAACAATGCCAACAAATACAGAAACGAGCAGATTCCAAACGCGGAGGCGGAGTCCGATAAAATTTTGCAGGACGCGGAGGCAAAGAAGCAGGAGCGCATCAACGAGGCGAGCGGACAGGCGGCGCGCTTTAATTCCATGTATCAGGAGTACGCCAAGTACCCGGAGGTGACCAAGAAGCGCATGTTCTACGAGGCGATCGAGGACGTGCTTCCGGACGTGAAGGTAGTGATCGAGGGAGAGGGCGGAAAGACGACAACCATGCTGCCTCTTGACAGTTTTGTAACGCAGGAGTCTTCTTCTATCAATGAAAACGGCAATACATTGGAAGACGAGACGGCGGAAACACAGGAGGAGGAATAAACCATGGCTGATTTTACACAGAATCCAAACGTACAGAACTTTGAACGATATAATTCCGACGGCACGAAGAAGAAGGAGAAGAAAAGCGGCAAAGGCGGCAGGAAATTCGGCGTGTTCTTTGTCGTGCTGCTTGTGTTTGCGGTCTTTCTGCTCGGCAACTGTATGGTGGTGACAAAACAGAACCAGTTTAAGCTAATCAGACAGTTTGGTCGTGTGGACCGGGTGGTGTCCGAGCCGGGATTAAGCTTTAAGCTGCCATTTGTGGAGTCCATTGACACCGTGCCGAAGGAGCTTTTGATCTACGACCTGCCGGCGTCGGACGTCATCACCTCCGACAAGAAGACGATGATCGTGGACAGTTATGTGCTCTGGCGCGTGACGGATCCCCTGCGGTTTGCCCAGACTTTGAGCTGCTCCGTAAAGAGCGCGGAGGGGCGTATTGACGCGATTGTCTACAATGCCACGAAAAATACCATCTCCAACATGAAGCAGGACGAGGTCATCAGAAGCCGTGACGGCAAGATGACGATCACCGTGGACGAATCGGGAGCGGAGCTTTCCGGAAACGATCTGGATCTCTCCGAAGGAAAGGAGGAAGTGATCGAGATCACGTCTCTGACTGAGGAAGTGATGGGACAGATCAACCACGTGGAGAACCAGTACGGCATCGAGCTTGTTGCGGTTGAGGTGAAGAAACTGGATCTGCCGGACGACAACAAGCAGGCGGTCTATACCCGCATGATTTCCGAGCGCGGCAACATTGCGGCGCAGTACACGGCGGAAGGAAAATCCGAGGCAAAGATGATCGAGAACACGACGGACAAGGAGGTTTCCATCATGCTTTCCGACGCGAAGGCGAAGGCGGAGGCGACAGTCGCGGAGGGCGAGGCGGAGTATATGCGGATATTGTCGGGCGCATACGCCGACCCGGAGAAGACGGATTTTTATTCCTTTGTGCGCGCTCTTGACGCGTTAAAAGAGAGCGTGGTGGGAGACAATAAGACGGTGATTTTGACGGAGGATTCTCCGATTACACAGATTTTTAACGGAAGATACTAATGACAAAATATGAAGTATTAGAAAAATATTACGGCTACCGCTCTTTTCGGGAGGGGCAGGAGATGCTGATTGACCATATCCTCGCGGGGAAAGACGTGCTTGGTATCATGCCGACGGGGGCAGGGAAATCTGTCTGCTATCAGGTGCCCGCGCTTTTGCTGCCGGGGATTACGCTTGTGATTTCCCCGCTGATTTCGCTGATGAAGGATCAGGTGCAGGCGCTCAATCAGGCGGGCGTCCATGCCGCTTACATCAACAGCTCCCTCACGGAAGGGCAGATTGCCAAGGCTTTGACCTTTGCGGAGCAGGGACGCTACAAAATCATTTATGTGGCGCCCGAACGGCTGGAAACGGAGCGGTTTCTGCGCTTTGCGAAAGCGGTGGAGATCAGCATGGTGGCGGTGGACGAGGCGCACTGTATCTCCCAGTGGGGACAGGATTTCAGACCAAGCTACCTACATATCGTACAGTTTATCAAACAGTTCCCTGAGCGCCCCATCGTAAGCGCGTTTACGGCGACCGCTACGGGAGAGGTCAGAGAGGACATTGTCTCCGTGCTGGAGTTAAAAAATCCAAAAACACTGGTGACGGGCTTCGACAGACAGAATCTTTTCTTTGCGGTGGAACATACGAAGAGCCGCTCGCGCTATCTGCAGCACTATGTGGCGGACCGGGGAATAGAGAGCGGGATTATTTACTGCGCCACAAGAAAAAATGTGGAGAAAGTGTACGAACAGCTTTTGCGGGAAGGCGTAGCTGTCACCAGATATCACGCGGGATTATCGCCGGAGGAACGGCGGCAGAATCAGGACGACTTTATTTATGACAGAAAGCCCGTAATCGTGGCTACCAACGCTTTCGGCATGGGGATTGACAAGTCCAACGTGCGCTATGTGATCCACTACAATATGCCCCAGAGCATGGAGAATTACTATCAGGAAGCGGGGCGCGCGGGGCGGGACGGAGAACCGTCCGACTGCATTCTGCTCTACTCGGCGCAGGACATTATGATCAACCGTTTCCTTTTGGAAAACAAGGAAAGCAGCGCCGATTTTACACCGGAAGAACAGTTGGCAATTCGCGAGCGGGACGAGAAACGGCTCCAATCCATGATTTTTTACTGCAATACCAAAGAATGCCTGCGTACTTACATTCTCCGGTATTTTGGGGAGGAGGGCGGGAGCGCCTGCGGCAAATGCGGGAACTGCCAGAAACAGTATGTGGAAAAGGACATGACGGCAGAAGCGGTGCAGGTCATCCGGTGTCTGGAAGAACAGGGGGAAAGATACGGCATACAGGTGGTCGTTGGTACGCTTCTTGGCGGAAAGAACGCGAAACTGCGGGAATACCGGGTAGAACAGTATCCTTCTTACGCAAGCCTTGGCAGATGGCGGGAGCAGGAATTAAAAGACTTGATCGGTCAGATGGTGCAGGAAGGATATCTGCGGCAGACGCAGGATAAATATGCGCTTTTGCAGACGACCGGGAAAGCGCAGGACATTGTGGACGGTCTTTGTAAGGTGGTCGTGAAGCTGGAGCCGAGAAGCAGCCGGATGGCGGAGGACGACGACAGAATCAAGGGCAGCGCAGGCAGAAGAGCCGACATTCTGAATACAAGGGGGCTCGCCTTCTTTGAGGAATTGAGGGAACTTCGACGGGAGATTGCGAGGGAGAAAGGGATTCCGCCCTACCTTGTATTTTCCGATAAGACCTTGGTGGATATGTGTGTGCGGCTGCCCATGAACCGGGAGGAAATGATGGATGTGAACGGGATGGGCGCTTTTAAGTACGAGAAATACGGGGAACGGTTTTTGGCATGTATTATGGAATATACCGGCGGCATACGGGAAAAGTTCTATTTTGGGGAGTAAGATATTTGACATGGAGACGAGAGAACAGCAAAACGGCATACTGGAAGGTGTGATCTGGAAACAGTTACTGCTCTTTTTCTTTCCGATTCTGATCGGCACCTTTTTTCAGCAGCTGTACAATACGGTGGACACGGTCATAGTAGGGCAGTTTGCGGGCAAGGAGGCGCTGTCCAGTGTGGGCGGCTCCTCGTCCCAGATTATCAATATGGTGGTCGGTTTTTTTACGGGACTGACAGCCGGCGGCACGGTTCTGATTTCGCAGGCATACGGGGCTTCCCACAGGCGGAGGATGGAGGAGGCGCTGCACACTTCTTACGCCTTCGGCATCATAGGCGGGATCGGTCTTGGCATCTTAGGCGTGGCGGCGGCGCCGCTTATTTTGCGCATCATGAATACGCCGGAGGAGCTGATGGCAATGTCCACGCTTTATATCAGAATCTATTTTTCCGGGCTTGTCTTCGTATTTATCTACAATATGGGCGCGGCAATTCTGCGCGCCATTGGGGATTCTAAAAGACCGCTGTATTATCTTGTGGTATGCTGTATGGTAAATATTGTGCTGGATCTGCTCCTCGTGCTCTACTGCGGGCTCGGGGTGCTCGGCGTGGCGGTGGCGACGCTTGTATCTCAGGCGATCAGCGCGGGGCTGGTGACGTGGGCGCTGATGCATAAAGTGGACTGCATGACACTGTCTTTTCGGAAAATTCGGATTCACCGGGAAGTGCTTGTCAACATGCTGCAGATCGGGTTCCCTTCCGGGCTGCAGGCATCCATGTACAGCATCTCCAATATGATCGTGCAGGCGGCGCTCAACCTGCTGGGTGTGGACACTATGGCGGCGTGGACGGCTTACGGAAAGATTGACAGCGTGTTCTGGATGATCAATTCTTCCTTCGGCATTGCGCTGACCACCTTTGTTGGGCAGAACTTCGGCGCGGGCAAATGGGAGCGCGTGAAGAAGGGTACGGGGGTCTGTCTGGGGATGGCAGTAGGCACGGCGGTATGCCTGACAGCGGTACTGATGACGGCGGGGCGGTTCCTTCTCGGAATTTTTACAGGTGACGCAGCGGTGGTGGAAATCGGGATGACCATGATGTACAACATAGCGCCGTTTTTTGTGATGTTTGTATTTATCGAAATATTCTCCGGGTCGCTTCGGGCGCAGGGCTATACCTTTGTGACCACGGTGATTTCCGTGCTCGGCGTGTGTGTGTTCCGGATTATATGGGTGAGTCTGATTACGCCGGGACAGGGGCTAAGGCGGATCGTGGCGTGTTATCCCATCAGTTGGATCGTGTGCGCGGCGTTGGTCAGCGGCTATTATTTTTATAAGCAGAAAAGAATTATTTCGCGGATGGAGGGCAGGAATCTATGAATATTGACGCATTTTTTGAGGAATTGGATTCGTATTTTGACAAAAATCAGGTGGAGAAAGTCGACGGGTTTCTGACCGCTTCTCTAGCGCAGGCGAAGGAGGAAGAGGACTACGCGGCATATATTTCCATCTGCAATGAGATGATCGGCTTTTACCGGAGTGTGTCGGCGTTTCAGAAGGCTTATGCGGCGGCGGAGGATGTGCTTCTTCTGATGGAGGAGCTGAAACTGGAAGATACGGAGCACTTTGCCACCACCCTGTTAAACGCGGCGACCGCCTACAGCGCGGCGGGGGATTACGCGCAGGCATTGCGGCTCTACAGGCAGGCGATGCAGATTTACGAAAGGCTCCTGCCGGCGGAAGATTACCGGTGGGCGAGTCTTTACAACAACATGAGTATTATGCTGGAGAAGGCGGGCGAGAACGAGGAGGCGGCGAAGAGCGCGGAAAAGGCGCTGGCAATCATTGAGAAACAGGAGGGCAATGAGGCGCAGACGGCAACCACTCTCACCAATCTGGCGATGGTCTATTTTAAACTCTCCGAGAACGAGGAGGCGAAGAAGTGCCTGACACGGGCGATCGCCCTTTTTGAGCAGGGCGGAGAGAATATCAACGAGCACTACAGCGGCGCGCTGGCGGGCATGGGAGAGGCATATTTTAGGGACGGGGAATACGAGAAGTCCCTGTCCTACTATGAGCGCGCACTGGAGGACGTGAAACGACACTACGGTGAAAATATGAGCTACGGCATTCTCTGCGAGAACTGTGCCGCCGTGTGCGGGAGCATGGGAGACGAGGAAAAGCAGAAGAGATATGCCGATAAGGCGCGGGAAGTGATGGGACGGCTATGAAAGGTTTGGAATTATCACGAAAATATTATGAGGCGTTCGGCAGGCAGATGATACGGGAACAGTTTCCCGATATTGCGGATCAGACGGCGGCGGGGCTTGTGGGCTACGGCTCCGAGTGCCTTGGTTTTGACGATGCGGTTTCGACGGATCATGACTACGGTCCGTCTTTCTGTGTTTGGCTGCCAAGAGATCTTTACGCAAAGTACGGGAGCAGGATGCAGGCGGCTTATGACGCGCTGCCAAAGGAATTTATGGGCTGCGCGGCGCGCGTGGAGGAAGAACAGGGAAAAGGACGCGTGGGCGCGCTCTGTCTGGAAGACTTTTATCTGGAAATTCTCGGGAGGGGCAGCGTGCCGGGGACGGCGGCGGAGTGGTTTGCGATCCCGGAAGCCGCCCTCGCCACGGCAACAAACGGCGCGGTGTTTGAAGACCCCTGCGGGAAGTTTACCGAAATGCGGGAAGGGCTTCTTTCCTACTATCCCCGTGAAGTGTGGCTGAAAAAGCTGGCGGAGAGCATAGCGAGGGCGGCACAGGCAGGGCAGTACAACTACGCCCGCGCCATGAAGAGGGGGGAGCGCGTCGCGGCGGAGCTTGCTTTGACGGAGTTTGTGAAAGAGACGATGCAGGTTGTCTATCTGTTAAATAAAAAGTACGCTCCCTTCTACAAGTGGATGCATCGTGGGATGAAGGAGCTTGCCGTCGGCAGCGAAATCGGGGATATGCTTGCGCTGCTCTACCAGATTCCCGACCCGGCGGCGGCATGGGAGGGCGCGGCACCTACGGATTATCTGTACCATCTGAACACGGACGACGGCAGGGTGCTCATAATCGAGGCGGTCTGCAATGTGCTTGTGCAGACGCTTAACGAGATGGGGCTGTCCGGCAGGCAGGATAATTTTCTGCAGAATCATGTGGGGGAGATTCTGGGGAGGGCGACGGAATAACGCGCAAAATGAATCTGAAAAGGGGTGGACAGTTCTGCTGTTTTGCGTTACAGTATCTGTAGAGAATGAGGAATATAATTTCTTGGAAAAATGATAGTATAAAGCTATAGAAAATGTGAGTGGATGAGAAAGGAACTTCGATGGAATTATTATTTGGGGTATCCAATTTTGGGAAAATAAAACACGCAGAGATTACGTTAAGCAATTTTACCCTGTTTGTAGGTGATAACAACAGCGGGAAAACTTTTATGATGCAGTTGCTGTATGGTGTGCTGATAGAATTGGGTAATATGGAACCTGCGCTGGAAGGGATTGAGGAGCAGGGGGAAAAAGAACTTATTTATGGCGTGGAATGGTTTAAAAACATGGAAACGCGGGTGAATGACTATCTGGCGGAAAATAAAAAGAAGATTGTTAGAAGGATATTTCATAAAGACATTGAAATCGGTGAAATGTATATTCGCTTAGAAAATATGAATGAAAAATATGTATGTGAGAGTAGCGTCCACGAATTTGATAAAATGAGTGGGGAAAAAGGAGAGATAGTTACAAAAGTTTCGAGAATGATGATAGATATTTATGTCATGAATGTGAATGCTGATAATCGAAAAAGAAGGGCATATATTGGTTTTGGTCATCAGCCAGATATGGAATCTTTAAAAAGGATATTAGCTGGTCAAATATGGAAAATGATACTTTTGGAAGCAAACACCATAAATGCTGTTAGTGAAGATTTGTTGTTTTTACCAGCGTCGAGAACAGGATTGCAGCTTTTAAGTAAATATTTTTTTGCGGAAAGAGACAAAAAGGCTGTAAACGAAATTAGGGTCTTTGATTTTGGAGCTGAAGGTGAGGAAATGAATGAAGATGTAGCGGAAAATGAGCTCGGGCTGACGATGCCAGTTTATGATTTCCTGCAGTTTTTGCTCCGATACAATCAACGTGCGGAGATAGTGTCTTGGAATAGAGAGCTGCTTAAATTTATAGAGCGCCATCTGATTGATGGACAGGTGAAATATGTGGGTGATGAAATCTATTATCATCCGGATGCCTTGGCAGAGAATAAGGAGGATATTCCGCTTTATCTTGCGTCGTCACTGGTAAATGAGATTACTCCCATCGTAAAAGCGCTGAGTGGAGTGCACAATTATAAATATATTTTTTATGATGAGATTGAAACCTGTCTCCACCCCTTGAAACAGGGGGAGATGGCACGGCTGATCATCAGACTGGTCAACAGTGGGAGAAGAATGATTGTAAGCACCCACAGTGATACAATGGCAAGCAAATTAAATAATTTATTGCTGTTGTCCTTTTCGGAAGATTCGAGGGAAACTCGGGAGCAGAAGCTAAAGGAACTGGGATTAAGCGTAGATGATTTATTGTTTGACGCAAAGGTTCATGTATATCAGTTTGTCAATCAGGCGGATGGAAGCAGTTGTGTGGAAGAACTGAAATTTCAGACAGTGCCATATATAGGGTATGATTTTAATTTGTTTACGCGAAATCTGGACGAATTATATAACGAGACGGGTATCATATTAAAATAATGGAGTGCAAGGATGCATATACAAGGGAGAAAGCTGAAAAACGGCAAAGAACCACAGAAAGGTGTACTGAACGAGTTTACAGACAGCAGGATTATTACATTTTCCGAGCAGGAAGTCGGAGATGTGGTGGATGTGGAATATCAGCTTCAAGAAAACGAAAAGGGGTATTTTGCGGAAGAATATCGTCAGGATACCGTGGCAAAGGAGGATGCAAAGGTAATAGATATCACAGCATTTATCATAAATGAAGAAGCTGGCATGTGCCGTTGGTGGCTTTATGATGTGAAAAAGGATGTGGGAGGGCAGGATGTGATCATACATTTGTGTGAGCAATGGAGGGCGGCATATTTATACTTGGAAAATTCCGTGTTAAACATTTTGGTGGACAATTCGATGAATCAAAAAGGGAATATAGGTGTTATTACACGCAATTTTGACACAGGAAGGATTCAGGCAGAATTTGAAAAATTAGATAAAACGATAAAGGAAATGGAAAATGACGCAAGACAGACGGTGATGCTAGCAAAAAGAAAGGCGGGTGTACGACTGCCGGTGCTTCAATTGACAAGAGATTTGTTAAAGAATGTTTTAAATAAAAGAGTTTGTTTCCGCTGTTCGGGAAGGGATGTGGAATTTACGTTTGATGTGAAAATTTCCAAAGAAAGAAGTAACGGCGAATATTATTATCGGCTTATATGTAATCATGCTTTATAAGAAAGAAGACCCGTTGTCGGAAAGATGAGGGGTCTTTTTTTGCGGGCACAATATTGAAAAAACGGAAGAATTGTGCTAAAATATTCAAAGATTATGTCCGACTGTGCTTTGTCGGATGTTGGACGGGATTACAAGGGATTTGTTGTCATATAATAGAATTAGGGGAAGAAAGAAGGATGAGCAGGATGAGGAATCTAAAAAAGAGCAGGCTTTATCGAGTTGGTTCAGCGTTTATGGCGGCAGCGGTGATGTTTACCTGTATGCCCCAGGGACAGTTGTATGTATCGGCAAAGGAGAGTGAGATGCTGATGGATACAGAAGAAAAGCCGGAAGCCGGTCAACCCCAGACCGTGTCTGAGGAAGAGCCTGATATACCGGAAAAGCAGGATGACAGTCTGCCTCAAGACAACAAAGAGGACGTCAAGCAGGATGCGATAACTCCGTCGAAGCCGGGTGAAGCGGATGGGGAGGAAGATATTGAAGAGATAGAGGAAACAGAGGAGATAGAAGAAGTAGAAGTAGAAGAGACAGAAGAAATAGAAAAAATAGAAGAGGAAGCGGCGCTGGATGATGCAGTTGCGCCGCAGGCAGATCCAATAACATATGTGTTTAAAGGTCCCACGAAGACAACTTATCTCAAGGGCGAAAGCGTTGATATTGCAGGTGCCACGATTAGCTATACGACAGCGGATGGCAAAAATGTACAGGTTGATATAAAAAATGCGGAGGTTGCGTTTAATTCTAACGATGTGGGTGTCGGACAGATGACCATCTCATATGGTGAACAGTCGGAAAATTTCGACATTCTCGTGATTGAAGCGCCAAAGCTGACTGCCCAATATAGGCAGACCCTTTCTGAGATTACGCTGCCTTCAAATACTGAGGGCACTTGGACATGGAAGAATGATGCACAGCAGCTGGATAAGGTAGGACGACAGACATATCTGGCGAATTTTACACCTACTACCACTAAGTATCAGTCGCGCAGCGATATCAGCGCTGAACTGACTGTGACCTGTGATTTGGGACGGTATGCAGATATCATGCTCTCAATACCACAAAATGGCTATACCTATGACGGGACGGAGAAAAAACCGGAGCCGGTAATCATTGCCGGGATGCCCTCGGAGCTGGATACCACTTATGACAAGTCACAATGGCCCCATGGAGACAAGGCGGTGGTGCGGGTTTCCGGAGGAACTGCTGCAGTTACCAATGTTACGGCAGTGCCATCGTACACCGGAACCACCAAAGGAGGCGTTTCGTATCAATCTGCTGATGCACCGACGCAGGCAGGTGATTATGAGCTGACTTTTACTTTGGGTGGGGCGGATGCGAAAAAATATGCCATTCGTGAGGGCGCTGATACTTTTTCATTTACGATTAAGCAGAAGGTGATTACCATAACCGCGCCATCGAAAAAGGTTGCGGCTGGAGAGAGCGTACCGGAGGCAGACTCTTTGAAGGATGATATTCAGGTGACCGGTCTTTTGAAGGGCGATACGCAGGCTGCAGTATTGGACGGCACACTTTCCCTGAAGTACAGCGAAGAAAACATATCGTCTGCCCGAGCGGGCACCTATGACATCATACCGGATGGCGTGACGATAAAAGATAGCAATTATGCATTGAACAGCGTAAATGGAACATTGACGGTGGAAGGAAGAAAGGAATTTGAAGCTGATTTTACGTCCATCAAGGTGAAGGATAAAACGTATGACAGTAAACCGCACAGCATAAGCGGTTACGCGACCGATGAGAGCGACGGTTCTTTTCTCTATACGATTCAGGTGACGGATGAGACGAGAAAACGGGAGGCGGAGAAGGAACAGGACCCGGATAGCGGCGATACACTTCCGGATTATATTAAGCAGGAACAGCATGTTCCGATTACGGAAATTGTGAAACGTTATGAAAAGGTTGCACCTGTTGACGTGGGACGGTATACGCTGGAAATTTTTTCGGAGGCTGACAAGGATATATATGAGTATGACGGCGATGCTCTCTTTGAGGAGGGATTCTATGTCACGGCTCTTCAGAAAAATGAGATGCAGCTGGGTGGCATGACGGGCATAACGGATAAAGAATATGACGGCAACCCGGTTAATCTGTCTGGTCAGATTGCAAACGCGAAATTGTTGACGGACGGCGGTGTGGACATTACAGAGAAGGCGAAGCTGACATTCGCGATAACGGGAACGACTGTCTACAGCACGGACGGTCATCAGGATTATTCTCAGACGATCGATCCGGATGATCCGTCGGCAGGTATGCCTGATAAGGCGGGAGAATATGTACTGCATGTAAAACTTATCAGGCAGGAACCGTATAATTATGTGGGGAATGAATGGAAATATCCTTTTACAATTAAGAGAAAAAAGCTGACAATTACTGTAAACGGACAGGAAATGTACGTGGGAGACGGCAGGCTGGAGGCGGGAACCGCCCTGCCAGGTCGTTTTGAGAATCAATATACAATAGATGGGGCGCTCGATGCCGACAAAGAAAAATTTGCGGAAAAGCTGACGGTTGTGCCCGGGCAGGATGTGGAGGCTGATGTATCCGGCATTTATGACTTGGAGTTGTCGGGTCTTGTGGAGTCCGAATGGCCTGATTATGAGATTACGTGGAACAATGCCAAACTGACCGTAAAAGGGCAGCTTCACAAAATAGAAGGCGAACTGAAAGCGGTTACGAATATCCCCAACGGGACGACTTTGGAGGAGATAGCGGGGAGTTATCTGCCCAAAAAGGCAGCCATTTATCTGTATAGAGGCGGTAAAGCGCCGGCGCTAGGAACGGATGCAGGGGAAGACATCGAGGACAGGGCAGATATCGTATGGAATGCCACGAAAACGGCGCAGGGCACATCATACAACCGCAATGCTAAAGTAGCGCAGACTTTTAAAATGGAAGGCACGGTAACGCTGCCTGAATTGGTATATGCGGATGCGGACACATCACTGACTGTGACGGTCAGCGTAAGCGTGCGTGAAGCGTGTGAAGGTCAGGCATTGAGCCCCATAGCGGATGTTATGTCCGGACAGGTTGCTCCGGGAACGAGAGTACAGCTTTCCACCACAGAAGAGAACGGGGAAATTTATTATACGGTACAGGCGGATAATCCGGTGTATTCCGTAACCAGCAGAAAATATACGAAACCCATTGAAATCAGGAGCACGATGACGATTCGGGCGGTTACAAAGGTTGAAGGAAAGAATGACAGCCCGGAACTTCGCGTTACCTATTATCTGGATAAAACAATAAAACCGGACGATCCGGACGACCCGGATAATCCCGACAACCCGCAGGTGCCGGATGAAGATGTACCTAAGGATGATAACGGCAACAAACTGCCGATTCCCGATGAACTCTGGGTTACGGATGTGAGAGGGTATGTCTATACGGGCAAGGCGATCAAGCCGGAAGTAAGAGTTTACGACTATAAAAAACGGCTGGAAGAGAAGAAGGATTATACCATATCCTACAAGAACAATACCAACGCCGCGGATAAGGATCATCCGACCAAAGCGCCGACCATCACGATCACCGGAAAGGGCAATTACGAAGGAAAGCTGTTAAAGACTTTCACGATCGCACCCAAGAATATCGGGGATGCGGATGTAAAAGCCGACGATCTCACGGTGGCTTTCAACAATAAGGCGCAGAAGCCGGTTCCGGTAGTTAATTGGAACGGAAAAAAGCTTGCGGCTAAAAAGGACTATACTTTCGAGGAATTTACGCAGACGGCGGCGGGCGATTACTCGGTTACGCTGACCGGAGCAGGAAATTATACCGGTGAGAGGAAGATCAAGTTTACGATTACCAATGCAATGCCGGTAGCGAAGCTGACAGTCAGCAAGATTGCGGCACAGACTTATACCGGGGCGGCGATTACGCCGAAACCGACGGTGAAGAGCGGGAAGACTGTGCTTGAGGAAGGCAGAGAGTACACACTTTCCTATGAGGACAATATTGAGGTCGGAACAGCCTCTGTCATCATTAAAGGCGCGGGCAGATTTGCCGGTATGAAGCGGGTGAACTTCCCTATTAAGGAAGCGGCGCTGATGAACAAGGCGAAGATAGCCATGCAGTTCAAGTCCGGAACGATGTATACGGGAAAGGAAATCACGGCATCGGACTATGATGTGACCGTATCCGTGAAGGCGAATGGCGTGACGCAGACGCTCCCGCTTGTGAAAGATAAGGATTATAAGGTAACTTATCAGAACAATGTGAAAGCCGGAACGGCGACGGCTGTGTTTGAGGGAATCAACGCTTATCGCGGCACACAGAAAAAGACCTTTAAGATCACCGCTTATGATCTGCAGATGGATTTGAATAAGAAGTTAAATATTCAGACGGCGGATTCTTATCCTTATATGAAAGGCGGCAGCGCCCAGAAGCCGGTTGTCAAATTTGACGGAAAGGTATTGACGGAGGGAACGGACTACACCTTATCCTACAAGAACAATAATGCGGCGGGAAAAGCGGCGACCATGACTGTCAAAGGTAAGGGCAACTTTACGGGGAGCGTTGTGAAGGGCTATCTGGTAACCATACAGGATTTGTCCAATATGACGGTGAAGCCCGCGGATAAAGTATATCAGGAAAAGGCTAATATTTATAAAACAACGGTTCGCGTGTACGACACCAACGGCAAACAGCTCTCTGCCGGGAAAGATTATGACAAGAATGTCACTTACACGTATTCGGTATTACCGAAAGATCAGAAGATTATTACGGCTGACGGTAAGGACAGGGAAGTCGGAGATGCGGTAGATCCCGGGGATATCATTCCTTACGGCACCAAGATTAAGGTGAAGGTAAACGCCGCCGGCAGTAACTATACGGGTTCGGCGGAGGGCGTCTACTCTATCACAAGGGCGGATATTGCCAAAGCCAAGGTAACAGTACCTACACAGACTTATACGGGAAAAGCGATCGAACCGAAAGCGAAGGATATTTCGGTATTAATGAACGGTATGCCCGTGTCATCTGGGGAATATGAGATTATAAGCTATACCAACAATATAAATAAGGGCACCGCGAAGCTTACGATTCAGGGAAAGGGCAATTACGGCGGTACGAAGACCGTATCCTTTAAGATCAAAGGAAAGAGTATGCTTAAATTGTTCGGGTGATTCTTGTAAAATGCTTGCATAATTTTCATAAATGAGTAAAATAGAAGTGTATGCATGTGTATGATAAACATGCGGGGAGAAAATTTTGCGACTATATGTAGTATGTTGTGAAGGAGCGATCCCTATATGACGGGGTTTCAAGTTGCTGGGAGAAGACTGAGAACGGAGGCGGAGTATAAAGCCGCTCTCCGGGATCAGGAATGCATTCAGAAGATTCGCTCTCAGGTTGACATGGAGCAGCCGGGTGAGGTCATTACCCTGTATTCTGATATGCAGGCCGGAAAGTACCGTTTTGAGACGGTTGTCGGAAACGATTTTGACGATGAAGTTTTCGAGCTCGCTGAAAAGTACAAGAAAGAGGGCTATAACAAGAACAGCAGACTTCCGGCAGGTAAAAAGAGAAAGCAAAAGGCAAAAAATAAGCAGGTAAAGTCAAAACAGAGCAAAAAAGAAAAACGGAAGCCGGAGAAGGTCTCTTTGGATGATTATGATGCCGATATGCAGAAGGCGATTCTTGCGCAGATAAAAAAGCGTGACAGACGCCGCAAACTTCTGGTTATTCTCTGTAGTGTCGTTGCAGTGGGCTGTTTTGGCTATTTCGGTGTGTATTCGTATTTTGCAGAAAAAAATAAGATGGATTATGCGGATCTCGCCCAGCTCAAGGGGGACAGTTCCCTGACAGGCAGTCTTTTTCAGGGAGTGATTATTCATTATACAGAGGAAGAGGAGATAGAGCTGGAAGTACTGGAGGAGTACCAGACACTGTATAATAAGAACAAAAGGCTAATCGGATGGCTTAAAATTGACGATACAGTTATAGATTATCCGGTGATGCAGACGGTCAATAACGAGTATTATCTGGATCACAATTTCAATCAGGAGTACGACAAAAACGGGAGCTTGTTCCTCGATAAAGACTGTGACGTGGTACACAGGAATACCAATTTGATCATATATGGACATCATATGAAATCCGGAAAGATGTTTGGTAATTTAAACAGCTACAGTAGTAAGGAGTATGCGCAGAAACATTCTCGGATCCAGTTTGACACGATTTATGAGAAGGGCACTTACGAGGTGATGTATGTGTTCCGCTCTAGAATTTACAATGAGGATGAAGTGGTGTTTAAGTATTATCAGTTTCTGGATGCCGCTTCCGAGACGGAATTTAACTCCAACATGCAGGAGATGGCGGCGCTGTCCCTGTATGATACTGGTGTGACGGCGAGCTACGGAGATGAGCTTTTGACTTTGTCTACATGTGACAGCTCCGAGACCGACGGCAGGTTTGTGGTAGTGGCAAAGAGGGTCGGCTGACAGGCAGGAGCCGGTTCATACAGATAAAATCAGAATGTGTAAAGGAAATGGGGAGAGACACCATGGCAAAGAAAACGACAGTGAAGAAGCCTAAGAGAAGATTAAAAAAGACGGTTCGGCGGAGTTTCGCGGTGGTATTGATGATCACGGCGGTCGTTGTTGCTGCGATTCCTGTGCCGGAGAACTTGGCGGTGGATACCCGTGCAGATGACGATCCTGTAATATCTCCGGTGGCATATGAGGAAGGGACGCCGACGGGCTCTACAAATAATCCCTATGTTTTACCGAAACCGGAGTCGGAGTATAAAAAGGAGGACGGCACGGCAGACGAGACGGCGCTGGCAGCGGCAAAGGCTGCGGTCGAGGGGAATATTATGGATGCCATCAATGATCCTTCGAAGCTGGTGCCCACGGAGATTGTGACCCCTTATGGCGGGAACCTCTATCTCACATGGCAGTTTTTGTATGAGCCCACCGGCAATAAAACGGGAAGACTGGTGAAATATAACGACGAGTTCCCGGCGGAGCTGGTAAATCTTGGTCTGCAGCCGAACCGTTCTTACTTTAACGTGCATCAGAATGCCTTTAATTTGTATTTTAATAATCCGGACTACTTAAATACAGACAAGGGACCGGAAGGGGAAGAGAAAGAGACGATCAAATTGTCTCCCGGGCAGATGGATAATTTAAGTCCTACAAGTCTGTTCTATCCGACAAATAAGATTAGCTATACATATAGAGACGTGAGTAAGGCGACAGGTGAAGTTCTTTTAGATGAGGAAACCATCCATTTTTTTGAAACCTATTTTGGCGGAGATTATGACACTTATACCAAGGAGTTTAAGACGTATTGGGAAGAGTATAAGAAGCTGGAGCAGGAAGGTCAGAAGGATGCGGCGGATGCCATGACAAAGCCCGGTTCGCTGGAGAGGGCGGCTTCCGATATCAATAATGAGACAGATCGGAAAAAATATTTTTGCGAGCACAACAGGATCCTTAGCAGGCTGCCGGGTTATAATCTGGAGCTTGCCTCTGACAGAAGACTGGCAGCTAACGAAGGCAGTGTGTACGTGGCTCACGGCGACGGTAATGTGCCGGCGGATTCCAACTATAAGGATGTGGGCGGTTATCTGGTAGAGCAGGATGATACTTTGATCACGTCCATCGCTTATAGGGCTTTTGCTGATGTACATAATGTCAAGAACATCCAGATCGACCAGTATGTGAGAACGATTGAGCGCAGCGCGTTTCAGGGAGCGGATATTGCCAGCGTGGATATCGGTAATGCCATAACGATAGGGGACCGGGCGTTTTACGGTTGTAAGAGTCTGAAAGAAGTTACTTTCAGCGACAACTCACCTACGGCTACTATCGGCGTGGAAGCCTTTTACGGGTCGGGAATCAACACAAAGCTGAATCTGCCGAAGCATGTCAGCTCGGTCGGACATGGCGCTTTTGCGTACTGTCTGGATTTGACTGAGATGCAGTTCTTTGAGACCGGAGATGCTTGTACGATTGGGGACTTTGCCTTTTACGGGGATACCAGACTGTCTACCGTGAATTTTGCCAGAACAGTATTTCAAAAGATCGGTAAGTGCGCATTTGCCATTGCTGCGCCCAGCGGCGATACGATGACGGATTTCCATTTCCCGAGTGAGGGATTGGAATCCATGGACGATTATGTCCTTGCGAACCGGCGGGGGCTGCAGAATGTTTATATTGAAAATTATACCAGAAAAGTGCCTGTCAATACTTTCTATAATTGTTTTGGGTTGAAGAGAGTAGAGTTCTCAGATAAGTGTGGATCAGCTACTTTTGACAAAGAACTCTTTAAGGATGTGACAGAGGATGATTTCCGTGTGTATGGACCGGAACTTTACAGCGGACAGCCGTCAGGTCCGAGAACCAGTACATGGGATGCCATCCGAACAGATGGCAAGGGAATTACTTATGTCTATGAGAAGGACGGTCAACTGTATTACGAGATGGCACTGGAGAGTGAAGACGGTACGAGGTACCGCTATGCGGCAAGCGAGGACGGCTCTCTGATTTCCTGTGCTCTGATCACCAGAAATCCAGGCATGGTAGATTTGGTGATTCCTGAGAAGATCGGTGATATTCAGATTAAGAATATCGGCACAGGATGTTTTAAGGATGAAGATTTAAGAGCTGTGATTCGCAGTATTACGATAAAGAATAATTCTATCAGTACCATTGGGGACAGCGTGTTCCGCGATTTGAAAAACTTAAAGAAAGTGCGTATTGGCGATTCCGTGACAAATATTGGAGCGAATGCCTTTGCGGGCTGCTCAAAGCTGTATGATGTGTACTTTACGAAGCCTGCCGGCGGATATGAGGCTCTGAAACGGGAGAATATCGGTGAGAACGCTTTCGTTACTACCGGAGACCATCTTACTTTCCATGGAGACATCGTGGAGGGATATGGACCGTTTGAACTGGCGACTGATAAAGACAATCTGCTCAGAGATCCTGACCGTCCGACTTTTCCCGGGGTGAATATCTGTTATCAGAGTCTCTGGGACAGTGAACAGGGAACGCATCTGACGGTGATGCCTGATCAGAAGACGGGAGAAGTGACCCTTCTGGATTATCCGAAGCTTCAGGATTTGGAGAATCTGACCAGAGACGACGAGCTGCAGGACTTCTGCCGCGATATGGAGGAGTATTATTACTACACGGTTTATAATACGGACAGCGAAGCGGTTAATACCATGCGGCGGGAGTACGCGATCATTCATAATGCATGGCGTATGGTGGAAGCTTCCGTGACGCTGCCTGGTGGGGAAACGATAGTAGCTGATGACATGGAAGACGCGATGGAAATGCGGTACGGTCCTTGGATCAACCCGGCTTATTGTGACGGGGGCTGGAAGACATATCTGTCTGATGGAGGGGAAACCGCCCAGGCTTCGATAGGGGATTTCTTATTTAAACCTCTGATAGCGGAGGCGGCTACGGATCCGAAACCTTATTTTGAAGCGCATCCGTATAATTTTATGGATAATTATAATAATTATCTGGATCCGACGATAGATTATGACGCGCTGCCGGAATATAAACAGGTACCGCAGAAGGTATGGAATTTTATCCACGGAACGCAGGATGTCTATGTGCCGGCGGGGGTAGACTCCATCGATGTAATCTCTTATATGGAGCAGAACAGCGATAATTATAACAAATATATTAAGAATAGTCCGGCGGATACCATGTATACGTCTACATTGGGCGGCGCGGTACCGGGGCTGTTCAGCGGTTACTATAAAGACTATGAAGATGATGATGACAGAGAGAGCGCAGTAAAAGGTAACGATACGATTAAGAGTGTGATTCTCACTTCTGTAACGGCGATTCCGGATTATGCCTTTGATAACTGTGAGCAGTTGTCCAGAGTGGAAATGCCGGCAGTAAAAGATGTGGGCAAGATGCCGTTTAGGGATTGTAAAAACCTGATTGATCTGGTTGGCAGCCCGGATTATCCCGCAGAGAGAGGCATTCTCTATGAAAAGCATAAGGATGCGGACGGCAATGATCGATATCGGATTATTGAGTGTCTGCTTGCGAGGGGACGGGCGAGCAGCGGTAATGCGGAACTTTCTGTCAATACGATATCCTCAGCGACAGACAGCCTGATTCCATTCCTTTGTGAGGTCTGCGAGACAGATAAGGATGGAGACGGAGTGACACTTCTTCCGGCTATTGCGGAAGGCGCCTTTGAAGGGTGTGAAGATATTCTTTCCGTCAATCTTTCGGACGCACAGTGGTTAAAGACGATTCCAAAGAATGCGTTCAAGGATTGTAACGGGATTAGTCAGATGGTTCTGCCGGGGTCGGTGAACAAGATTGCGGATGATGCATTCCTCCGGACAAATCCGGCTAATGCCGCTCTTATGAATGTGACAATTTATGGCAGAGAGGTAGATATTGCTGACAGCGCATTCATGCCGAGAGATAAATTTATCATTTATTCATATGAAGATTCGGCATCGCAGCGGTATGCGGATCGGCATGGTATTAGATTTGAGCCGTTGGATGCGTTCCGCGTATGGTTCTATGATTATGATGGCACGATGCTTGGCGATATGGTGACCGTGGATAAGGGGTACAGATTTACAGAGGAGACGATCCCTGCGGCGGCTAAGGTTGTGTATGAAACAAATCATCGGTCGGGTTATAAGTTCGATAAGTGGATGAGTGACGATGGCAAGACGACGGACGATCCGATAGAGAATGATATGACTGTCTTCGTAGCGCAGTATACCAGCGACGGCACGCTGGTGGACGGCAAGTGTAGCGTACAGTTTGTACATGGGCGTACCGGTCAGACGTTCAGCGGACGTGGCGCGGATGATAACGACAGATATCTGATTGTACCCGGAACAAGTTTTGCAGATCCTTTGAACGGTGATCTGCCGACACCTGTACCTTCACCGAATCCGACTGAGGATGGCTATAGTTTCTTGAATGAGTTCAGGACGGATACAGGTGAGGTATGGACACCTGAGACGATTATTAACCGGAATATGACGGTGCTTGCGCTATTCGGGCAGAACGGAGGTAACGGAAATACCAGCGGTGGCTCTACCAGCGGCGGCTCTACCAGCGGTGGCTCTACAAGCCGGGGTTCTACCAGCGGTGGATCATCTAACAGCAGTAAAAATTCATCGTCTAACAAGAGCAGCAGTAGCAGCAGTTCTACCTCCAGCAGCTCCACAAGTTCTTCTTCCACAACGAGCGCAGTGGGACAGTTTACGGTATTTGTGGAAGGCGGCAGTGGTTCCGGCAGCTATTCGCCGGGCACGGTAGTCATTATCTCCTGCTATATGCCTGCGGAAGGTATGCGGTTTGAGAAGTGGACGACAGAGTCGAATGGTGTTGCTTTGGCAAGCACGACTATGACCACGACGACATTTACCATGCCGGCAAACAACGTGACGGTTAAGGCGAATTATGTGGAGGCTCCGGCGACGCCGACAGTAGCGGTGAACACCGGCGGCGGTGGCGGAACCGGAAATACCGGCAATAACACAGGCACGACAAACGGAAACGGCAGTACGAGAGTCGATATAGATAAGCCGGGCATTTCCAACAGAGATCTGGCGACGGCAAATACGAACGGTTCTTCGGATAACTTTATCGTGAAGATTTCCGAGACGGATGAGGCGACGCGCGCGGTAGCGGCAGCCCTCACGAACAAGTACGGTACGCTGGACAATATTCTGTACTATGCGATGGATATCAGTCTTTACGACTCTACCGGAACCACAAAGATTACGGATACCACAGGATTGTCTGTAGACATCACAATCCCGATTCCGGATTCTCTTGTGGCTTACGGCGGCAATAATATGGCGGGTGCGGTAATTAACGGCGATCAGTTAGAAAGCCTGAATGAGAACTTTACCACGATAAACGGTGTTCCTTGTATCCGTTTCCGTGCGGAGCACTTCTCGCCTTATACGATTTATGTGGACACCGGAAATCTGGTGGCAGGTGAGCTTGACGTGACGCCTAAGACCGGTGACCCGATTCATCCGAAGTGGTTCTTATCGCTCGGGCTGGCTTGTCTGTCGATCATTTTGTTCCTCAAAAAGGACAAAAAGGTGAAGGCAAAGGCATAAGGGATGATGATCCCGAGGAGGAATCCTATGGGGAAACAGTTAAGAAAGCTGATCGGCACGCTGCTCTTAGTGACAGCGATTGTCGTGACACAGATTCCTGTATCAGATGTGGAGGCGGAGGATTCCTCCGCCGCATCTGATTTTAATATGGATGGAACTACATTAGTGAAATATAACGGCACGGCTGAGAACGTGTCTCTTTCCAATCAGGTAAAAAAGATTGAGGCGGAAGCCTTCGCGGGGAATGACTATGTGCGCAGCGTCACTTTGGGTGACGAGGTGGAGGTCATTGGCGCGAGGGCTTTTTCCGATTGCGCCAATCTGGAGAGCGTGACGGTTCCCGACAGCGTGGAGACCATCGAAAATGCGGCATTTTCCGATTGCCCTTCCCTGAGAAACGTGTCTGTCGGCACAGGGCTTAAGAGTCTCGGAAATGGTGTTTTTGCAGGAGATTACAGCTTATCGTCCGTAAACTTCAGCAGTGACAACCCGTATTTTGTCTGCGACGACGGCGCGATCTATAATAAAAAAGGCAGGGATGTGCTCTATCAGGTGCTTGCGGGCAGAAAAGCGGATTCCTACAGTATGCCGTCTTCCGTGAATAAAATCAGACCCTACACTTTCTGGGGAGATTACAATTTGCAGAGTGTGACCATCAGCGGCAGTGTGTCGGAGATCTCGGGTTACGCATTTTCCAACTGTAAAAATTTGAAAGAAGTTTCGATTCCGTTCTCTGCGAACAGAATCGATATGAAGGCGTTTGAGGACTGTGTGAGGCTTCGCGATATTACGATTCCGATTTCAGTCAGCACGATCCATTCTACCGCTTTCGACGGCTGTACGAAGCTGAATATCCATGCGGAGGCAGGTTCTTATGCGAAGAGCTTTGCGCAGTCGCTTGTTTTAGACGACATTGACGTGTCAGAGTATGAGGAAGCGCCGATTCCCGGAACAGTCAGTGAAAATGATGTGGCGGAGGGGGAAGCGCCGATTGTGGGACCTGTGGATTACTACCATGAGGTGACCCATATGAACGCCATGGAGGCGGAGGAGGACGATTCCCGTGTGAAGGGGAAATCCCGCGTTGTAGGGCGGGAGGTCTATGTGCTGGTGGACAACGCCAAAGCTACTGTTAATGTGGGAGGTACCGGGGAGATTCTGGGCGGTGAGCCGGTGGTGGAAGAGCCTGATCTGGACACCATTCCGGGACTGGAAGGTTCAGAGGACGCAAAGGGCGGTTCTTTCCCGAAATATACGGTTGTGAACGGTGAGATCATAGCGGCGCAGGCTTATTATAATGATGATATGACGTCCTGCGACATACCGGGCGGCATCCGTCGGATCGGTGAGTTTGCCTACGCGAGATCCGCATTGAACACGGTCAGGATTCCGGAAGGCGTGGAGGAGATCGGCTATGCAGCATTTTATCACTGCGATGGGTTGACTGATGTGGTCATCCCGAACAGTGTGAGGGAGATTGGCGTCTCCGCTTTTGACAAGACGCCGTGGCTTTCCGGATGGAAGTCGAATGCGGGCGAGGCAGGTGAATTTCTGATCGTCGGAGACGGCATTCTGCTGGCATACAGAGGAAAGGGCGGCGCGGTGTCGATTCCGGATTCTGTGAAGACGATCGGTCCGGAGGCGTTTAAGGGCTTGAGCAGTGTGGAGAGCGTACACATACCGGACAGCGTTTCAGTGGTCGGGGAGGGCGCTTTTGAGGACTGTGTAAATTTGACGGCGTTTAGCGGCGCGGAGGGCGTGCGGCAGATACGAGACAGAGCTTTCGCGGGCTGTCCGATCAGAACAGTTACTATTCCTGCGTCCGTGGAGCAGATCGGGCTTCGCGCTTTTGATAATGGGAAGATAAAGGATGGCGTGATCTATTTTGCGGGAGAGCAGCTTCCGGTACGCTCCTTTGAAAATACATCCACGAAGCTTTATCGGGACACTTACAGGGGGCAGGTATTTACGGGCACCCGCGTTGCCGTGATTCCGGCAGGCGTAACCGATTTGACGGGCACTTGTCTGTCGAGGGCAGGCGGCGATTTTATGGGTGTAATCTGTCGAAAAGGTAAAGCGGCGGACGAGACTGCGGAGGAAGAGCAGGACGGTGCGCCGGAGGATTCGGCAAAGGAAGTCGCGGAAGCGGAGACCGCGGAGCAGCCGGAGGACAGCGGTATACTCACCATCCTTGCAAGGCGGGGCGGCGGTCCCGGTCCCGGGGAAACCGTGGAGATAGACGGGCGTACCTATACGCTGGAGGCGGGTAAGGAAACGCTTCTGGACGCGGAGCGCGAGGATGCGCAAAACGGTATTACTGTAAAGAATAACAGCTACTCCATACCGCGTGACGGCATAGTGACAGCGGTTATGGAGGGCGGTGAGGGTTCTTACCGGATAGATATTGCCGACAGCGAAGAGGCGATGGCAAAGATCGGGGATGTGTATAAGTCGATCTACGGCAATAAACTGCCGCATTCCCTGCATGCTTATGATATTACCATGACAGAGACGACGACCGACGTACCTATCACCGGACTCGGGAAACAGCGGGTGGAGATCACCATGCCACTGCCCAGCGGCGTATTACAGGAAAATATGCATGTGGTGTGCTTGGACGTGGACGGGCAGCTCGAGGAGGTGGACAGCCGGATTGTTTCTATGGACGGCAAGGATGCGGTAACATTCCAAGCGTCGCATTTCTCGGCGTACGGTATTTATAGTTACGGTACAGGTCCGGCGGTGGCGGACGTGAGGGACGGGCAGGCGGTATTTACCTCCTTAGGAAAGAAGGATGTATCACCCGATACCGGAGATTACAGTGTTCATCCCAAGTATTTCCTCGGCGCAGGGCTGTTCTTCGCGGCGATGGCGGTGTTCTTCTACCAGAAAACGACATGGGCGAAGTGGAAGAGGAAGCTGCGCAGGGTTGGCGGTAAAAAATAAAAGAAGCATAAAATGACTCCCGGCATAATATATATCTAAAGCCGGGAGTTTTGTTTTATGCCATGGACAGGGTGAAAAGACAGCTTGGATGTACGGAGAACATACAGTACAGCATTGCCACGGAGGAGGTGTGCGTGGCGGTTTTGGATACGGGGATTGGCAATCACCCTGATTTTGAGGATCGGGTGGTTGCCTTTCATGATTTTGTGAACGGCAGGCAGGAGCGTTACGACGACAGCGGGCACGGGACCCACGTGGCGGGCTGTATCGGCGGGAGCGGACGTCTCTCTAACGGTCGTTTCAGCGGGATTGCCCCAACGTGCAGGCTCTGCGTGGGAAAGATTTTGGACGAAAAGGGAGAAGGCAGCATAGAAAACATGTACCACGGTCTTCTCTGGGTTTTGGAGAACCGTCTGCGCTACCGCATCCGCGTGCTAAACATTTCCGTCGGTATCGGCGAGGATGGGGACAGGACGCGTATGGAGGAGCTGGCGGGGCTTTTGGAGACGGTCAGCGAGCAGGGGGTGGTGGTAGTCTGTGCCGCCGGAAACAAGGGACCGGGAGAGGGGACGCTCTCTCCGCTGGGGGAGAGCCGCAGAGTCATCACCGTGGGTTGTCACGAGGGCGGGTATTTTGGAGCGAGAAGGGATCTCTGCGAAAATTATTCCGGCAGAGGGCGGGAAGATCTGCCTTACAGAAAACCGGATCTGGTGGCGCCGGGCACGGATATTGTTTCCTGCAACTTAAACTGGCGCCGGGACAGAAGGGGTGTGTACCGCGATTCCTACACGAAGAAAAGCGGCACTTCCATGGCGACGCCCATTGTTTCGGGCGCGGCTGCGCTCTATCTGCAGAAGTACCCGTTCTGCAATAACACACAGGTAAAGCGACAGATGATTTACACGGCAAGGGATCTGGGCGTGGAGTGGAGCAGGCAGGGATGGGGGATGCTTGATATAGAAAATTTATGCAGATATTATTGACATGGCAAGGTATATTGTATACAATTATACGGGGTAAGGGGATAACGGGAGCTGTGTTTGCTTATGCCGCACAGTCTTGTTTATGCACCGTCAATCGACAGAAAAAATGCGGTGCAGAAGTGAGGAATTGAAATGACGAACTATGATAAGAAGTATGATGCAAACGACAAGTATTCTCTGCGTGGGCGTGTGTTCCAGAAGCTGCGGGAGGATATCTTGAGCGGCAAGTACAAGGAGCACGAAGAATTGAAGGAAGTGGCGATCGGGGAGGAGCTTGGCGTGAGCCGTACCCCGGTCAGGGAGGCGTTCCGGCAGCTGGAACTGGAAGGGTTGATCCGGATTGTTCCCAATAAGGGCGCTTACGTGACGGGAATCACTGCGAAGGACGTGAAGGACATTTATATGATCCGTTCCCTGCTGGAAGGGCTGTGTGCTCGTTTGGCAACGGAAAAGATTTCAAAGGAGCAGATGGAGGAGATGGAGGAAAACATCTATCTGGCGGACTTCCACGAGGAGAAGGGGCATCTGGATCAGATCGCGGAGCTGGACAATCGTTTTCACGACATTCTCTATGAGGCGTGCGACTCTAAACTGCTAGAGCACACGCTGCGGGATTTTCACCGCTATGTGCTGCGCGTCAGGCAAAAGACGCTCGCTACCAACACGAGGGGACGAGCTTCCAACGACGAGCACAGGCAGATTATGGAGGCGATTAAGGCGGGGGACGCTGAGCTTGCGGAAAAGCTCGCAAACCAGCATATGATCAACGCCTACGACAATATGGTGAAAAACGGTCTGAAAGAGATTTACGGGGAAAACACGGGCGAAGACGACGAAGAAAATAAATAAGAGAAAGGTGACAAAAATTCATGGAAAAAATTAAGATGACGACGCCTCTGGTGGAGATGGACGGGGACGAGATGACAAGAATCCTCTGGAAGATGATTAAGGATGAGCTGTTATTGCCGTATATTGACCTTAAGACGGAATATTACGATCTCGGACTGGAATACCGCAATGAGACGAGTGATCAGGTGACGATCGACTCTGCGGAAGCGACGAAAAAATACGGCGTGGCTGTAAAATGCGCCACCATCACGCCGAACGCGGCGAGAATGACGGAGTACAATCTAAAAGAGATGTGGAAGAGCCCCAACGGCACGATCCGAGCCGCTCTTGACGGCACGGTATTTCGCGCGCCGATTATCGTGAAGGGCATCGAGCCCTGCGTGAAGAACTGGGAAAAGCCTATCACGCTGGCGAGACATGCCTATGGGGATGTTTATAAAAATACAGAGATTAAAGTGCCCGGTGCGGGAAAAGCGGAACTCGTGTTTACCGCTGCGGACGGCACGGAGATCAGGGAGACCATCCACGAGTTTACAGGTCCCGGCATCCTGCAGGGAATCCATAACACCGACAAGTCCATTGCAAGCTTTGCGAAAGCATGTTTTAACTACGCATTGGATATCAAGCAGGATCTCTGGTTTGCCACGAAAGACACGATATCCAAAAAGTATGACCACAACTTTAAGGATATTTTTCAGGAGATTTACGATGCAGAGTACAAAGAGAAGTTTGAGAGCGCAGGCATTGAATATTTCTACACCCTGATCGACGACGCGGTGGCGCGCGTGATGAAGGCAAAAGGCGGTTTTATCTGGGCTTGTAAGAACTATGACGGTGACGTGATGAGCGATATGGTATCCTCCGCCTTCGGTTCTCTTGCCATGATGACCTCGGTACTCGTATCCCCCGACGGCGTTTACGAGTATGAAGCGGCACACGGCACGGTGCAGAGACATTATTATAAGCATCTGGCTGGGGAGGAGACTTCCACCAACTCCGTCGCAACCATCTTCGCATGGACCGGCGCCCTTAGAAAACGCGGCGAGCTGGACGGCAACAAGGAGCTCATGGTATTTGCGGATAAACTGGAAAAGGCGACGCTCACCACCATCGAGAGCGGCAGGATGACGAAAGATTTGGCGCTGATTACTTCCTTAAAAGATGTCACCGTCTTAAACAGTGAGAATTTTATCAAGGAAATCCGAAAAACTTTAGATACCTTATAGAAATATGAAATGACAGTGCGATTCAGAGATGTTCCGCACTGTCGTTTTTTAGGTTTCGTTGTTTTCTTATTCTTCCAGCGACAATTCCTCCCATTTCTCATACAACCTCGCAAGCTCCGTTTCATTCCCCTCCTTCTCTCGATTCAGTTCCTGCAGTCTCGCCACATCCGTACAGACCTCTGGCGAAGCCATAAGCGTATCAATTTCCTCATTGCGTGTTTCCAGTGCTTCGATTTGTTCCTCACATTTTTTTAGGTCGTTCTCCCGTTTGCGCTGCACTGCCTGCTGTTCCTTTTTCGCCTTCCAGTCCTGTTTTGCCCCGGATGGCGCATCAACCGTTCTGGTTGTTTTTCCCGGCTGGGCTCCCGTAAGGACAGCGTCAATCTTGGCGATCTGTTCCTCCTTCTTCTCTAAATAGTAGTCGTAGTTACCGAGGTAGTTTGTCAGCGTCCGACGGTTTAAATCGAGAATCCGGTGGGCGGTCCTGTTGATGAAATAGCGGTCATGGGAGACGTAGAGCACTGTCCCCGTGTAGGCGCAGAGAGCATCCTCGAGAATCTCCTTGGACATAATGTCCAGATGGTTCGTCGGCTCGTCCAGAATCAGGAAATTTGCCTCGGAGAGCATGAGCTTTGCAAGGGAAAGTCTGCCGCGTTCCCCGCCGCTCAAGGTTTTTATGGTCTTAAAGACGTCTTCCCCGGTAAAGAGAAAGGCGGCAAGCGTGTTCCGGATTTCCGTGTTGTTTAAGGTCGGGTAGTCGTCCGATATTTCCTCGAACAGCGTCTTCTCCGGATGGAGCACATGGTGCTCCTGATCGTAGTAGCCGATCGCCACATTCGTGCCGAGGCGGATCGTTCCCCGGTCGGGCGGCAGAAGTTCGTTGATGATTTTCAAGATGGTCGTTTTTCCAGTGCCGTTGTCTCCGATAATCGCCACATGTTCCCCCTTTTTCAGATCAAAGGACAGGTTATCGAAGAGGGAGAGGGGACCGAACGCCTTGGAAAGCCCTTCCACCTGCAGCACGTCGTTGCCACTCTGGAATTTCGGATCCAGCGTCAAATGCATATCCGCCCGAACTTCTGTCGGCTTTTCCAAAACTTCTATCTTTTGCAGCATCTTTTCACGGCTCTCTGCGCGTTTGATTGACTTTTCCCGATTGAAAGATTTTAGTTTTTCAATGACTGCCTCCTGATGTTTAATTTCCTGCTGTTGTTTCATGTACGCGTTGAAGGCGGCGGCGCGCAGCATTTCCTTTCCGGCGGCATAGGCGGAGTAATTGCCGGAAAATACGGTCGCCTTTGTATTGTCCAGCTCAATGACTTTGCCGGCGATTCGGTCGAGGAAATAACGGTCGTGGGAGACGATAATCACCGCGCCTTTGTAGTTCAGAAGGTAGGTTTCCAGCCATGCAATGGACTGCAGGTCCAGATGGTTTGTCGGCTCGTCCAGAATGATCAGATTTGGTTTAAGCAGCAGAAGCTTGCCGAGCGCAACCCGGGTTTTCTGTCCGCCGGACAGGGTGGAGACAGATTTGTCAAATTCCTCCTCCGCAAAGCCGAGTCCCTTTAATACACCCACAATCTCGCTCTTATAGGTGTAACCGCCCCCGGTTTCATATGCGTGAGTGAGCACAGAGTAGCTGTCCATCAGTTTAGATAAGGAGTCGCCGGACGCGGTCTTCATCTGCAGCTCCATCGTGTGCATCTGCAGCTCCATATCGAGGATATCCTGTTTGACGGAGAGGAGCTCCTGATAGATGGAGTTTTCTCCGGAGACAGCTTCGTGCTGGGAGAGGTAGCCGACGGTTTTGTCCTTGGCAAAGGTCACAAGCCCTTCGTCCGCGGAAAGCTCACCCATGATGATGCGCAGAAGCGTGGTCTTTCCCGCGCCGTTTATGCCTACGATCGCGGCTTTCTCATTGTCTTCTATATGGAACGATACATTTTTCAGTATGGGAACTTCGTTAAAAGATTTATGAATGTTGCTGACGGATAAAATCATCTTACATTTACCATGACCTTTCTTAATTTACATACACTGTACAGTTTACAGACCGAGGAGGTGCCTGTCAATCTTCTAAATGAATCAAGGTAAGGAATGTGCGCAGCGCTGAGCAATGGCGCATGATTCAATTGACAAAAAATTAACGTAAGCGTAAGATGATAGAAGAATAAAACGGAGGGTACGGTTGTGGAAGAAAAGGAAATTTCACAGGCTGTTGTCAGCCGTCTGCCGAGATATCTGCGTTATCTGGGAGAACTGCGGGACGAGGGGATCGAGAGGGTTTCCTCCCAAGAGCTTTCCGATATCATGCAGGTGACGGCTTCGCAGATCAGACAGGATTTGAATACCTTCGGCGGTTTCGGACAACAGGGATACGGCTACAATGTCGGTTATCTCTATGACGAGATCGGAAAGATACTGGGCTTAAACAGGGAGTACAGGCTGATTATTGTTGGCGCCGGCAATTTGGGACAGGCGCTGGTCAATTATTCAAATTTTGAACGGCGCGGTTTTCTGTTTCAGGGGATATTCGACTGTGATCCGAAGGTGTGCGGAAAAGAGATTCACGGGATTACGGTGCGTCCGATGGATGAGATGGATGCCTTTATTCGGGAACATAATATTGATATTGCGGTGCTTACCATCCCGAAGGCTTCGGCTGTGGAGGTGGCGGAACGGCTTGCCGACTGCGGGATCAAGGGCATATGGAATTTTGCCCATGTGGATCTGCGGCTTCCCGGGCATATTCAAGTGGAGAATGTGCATCTGTCGGACAGTCTGATGAAGCTGTCCTATAACCTTTCCTCAGTGGAGGAGGCATGAGGAAGGGACGAAATACCAACGATGCAGAAAGGTGTGGTGGCAATGTCCAGAGCGGATGATGTATTCAAACCGGCGCTTGTGGGGAAAAAAATCCCCATATTGACGCTTGACAATAAGTGGCACAGGCTCTTTACACAGTCAGAGTTTACTCCTGAGCTAAAGGGGATGGAAAAGAACTTAAACGACATGTTAAAGCGGCAGGCAAAGCTGAACTCAGAATCCAAGGAGCTGAAAAAACTGAAGAAAAAGCTGATGGATGAGGTTGTGATACTTGCCGACGCAATGGGTGAGCACCCAACCAAGAAGCAGGATAAGGACATGTCGGACCATAAGCGTCTCATTGAGGAGTGCAATGAAAAGATGGATGCCTATGAGGAGGAACTGGTAGAACTGCCAAGACAGATCAACCAGCTCAACAACCAGCTCATGCTGATTACGATGGACGTGTGTTATCGGAAACTCCAGCAGAATACGAAAGAGCTTTCGGAGATCGAGGAGTGGATCAGCGGCATCAGACGGGAACTCAAGAAAAAGGTAGTGCGCAAGCAGGAAAAAGAGGCGGTCAACAACAAGCTCTATGCGTATATGCATGATATATTCGGCGCGGAGGTGATCGAGCTTTTTGATATGCAGTACGACCCGGAGGAAAAATACCGCAGGAAGGGCACTGCCGCGCAGACAGCGAGCCCGGATAAACAGTCCGAGGGGCAGGAAAAACAGGCGGAAGAGCCGGAGAAAGCAGAACATGCCGGGCAGACGGAGAAAAGCGAAGAAGCCGGGGGTTAAACTGCTACGAATACATAGACGCCGAAGTCTCAAGGCTTTGGCGTTTTTGTGAGATTTGAATATAATAATCGCAGGAGAAAAATATGTTGGAGAATTATCAGAGAGTATATGCGGCGGTAGACCTTTCGGCGATCCTTTATAATATGGAGCGGATGCACGGGGCAATCTCACCGCAGACAAAGATGATTGGCGTGATCAAGACGGACGGCTACGGTCACGGCGCTGTGCCAATCGGCAGGGAATTGGAAAAACTCCCCTATGTGTTCGGCTATGCCACTGCGACGGCGGAGGAAGCGTTTATCCTGCGGCGCGCCGGGCTTACAAAGCCGATATTGATTCTGGGCTATACCTTTCCCTACAGTTATGAGGAATTGGTCTTGCAGGAGATCCGTCCCGCCGTTTTCAGAAGGGATGCGCTGGAGGCTTTGAACGCCTGCGCTGAGAGGCTGGGGAAAAAGGCGCTTGTTCATGTGAAGGTGGACACAGGTATGTCGCGGATTGGTATCAGACCGGATGCGGAGGGGCTTGCGTTTATGGAGTGGACTGCTGGTCTGGCACATATTGAGGTGGAGGGGATATTTACCCATTTTGCAAGGGCGGACGAGAGAGATCAGACAGCGGCGCTTTCACAGCTTTCCGCGTTTACGGCGTTTGTACAGGAGGCGGAGCGCCGGATGGGCAGAGCGATTCCCTTGAAACACTGTTCCAACAGCGCGGGCATTCTCACCCTGCCGCAGGCGAATCTCTCGCTCGTGCGTGCGGGCATTACACTGTACGGTCTTTCTCCCTCCGGGGAAGTGACTAGGGATATACTTGCCCTGCGCCCCGTTCTCTCCCTGAAAAGCAGGCTGGTTTATGTGAAGGAAATCGAGGCGGGAACGCCCGTCAGCTACGGGGGCGCTTTTGTGGCAAAGGAGCGGATGCGGATTGCCACCGTGCCTGTCGGGTACGGGGACGGCTATCCGAGAGGGCTTTCAGGTAAGGGAAGCGTGCTGATCCGTGGAAAGCGCGCGCCCATTCTCGGCAGGATCTGTATGGATCAGTTCATGGTGGATGTGACGGATATTCCGGACGCATTGGAGAACGACGAAGTAACCCTGATCGGCGCGGACGGCGGGGAGGTAATTACTATGGAGGAGCTTGGAGAACTTTCCGGCAGGTTTAACTATGAGCTGGCATGCGATCTCGGGAAACGGATTCCGCGCGTCTATTTAAAGGACGGGGAGATTGTCTGTACAAAGGACTATTACGGGGAGAGCCTGTAGGGAGCGCACGTGAAAACCAATCATTATCCTGTATACGACCGAAAAAGACGGCAATACTATTGCTGGTAACTGGAAAACAGCGAGAGCAGCGAAATGTCAAAGGAAGTGTAAGGTAATGAGAAGAGGAGATATTTATTATGCGGATCTGCGTCCGGTAGTGGGCTCGGAACAGGGCGGCGTGCGTCCTGTGCTCATCATACAAAACGACGTGGGAAACAGACACAGTCCCACGGTGATCTGTGCGGCGATCACATCGAAGATGAACAAGGCGAAGCTTCCCACCCACATAGAATTGAGCGCGGGAAAGTACGATATGGTGAAGGACTCCGTAATTCTTTTAGAGCAGCTGCGCACCATAGATAAGCAGCGGCTGAAGGACAGGGTATGTCATCTGGATTCGGATATCATGCAGGCGGTGAACCATGGCTTGATGATCAGTCTGGAACTGGGTACAAGTACATAAGATCGGAACAGTCGTGAAAGAACGGAACTGTTCGGACGGGGGATTTGACACGCAGGATAATAATTGATATGATATCAAGGTCGAAGATTCATGCTGCCATGCCTGCATGGGTTGGCATGAATCCGTATATCATGTACTAAGAGGAGGAAACAAATAAACATTATGGAAGACGGCGGCTCGGGCAGTAACAGCATCCTGTGGTTTGTGCTCATGCTCATTCTGGAGATGGCTTTTTACGGTTTCAGCACGGCAATGCAGAACCGCAGGGGAACGGAGAGAGAGGACGGCGGCACAGGCGGGGATGAACCCGAAGAACAGACGGCGAAACAGAAAAAGAAGCAGGAAAGAATGTCCTACATAATGGAGCAGCATGCGGCTTATGCTACCGCGACGCAGCTCGGCGTGGTGACCATCAATCTGCTGTTAGGGGCGTTTATCCTGTATCGGCTGAACAACTATTTTTCTTTTCTTGTATCGGATCAGGTGCGCGTCCGGTTCGGCGCGCTTGCCGGGTGGCAGGTGCATGCGCTGGCGATTGCAGTTCCTTTTATTGTGACGGTTTTTCTGCTGTACATAATTATGACAATCGGTGTTATGGTGCCGAAGAAAGCGGCGGCGAAGCATCCGGATAAATGGCTGCACGCGCTGGTTACGCCTTTTTATTACTATGTGCGGATTGTATCGCCCTTCAGCAGTCTGATTTTTGTCACTTCAAAGATGGTTCTGCACCTGTTTGGCGTACGTGACGCGGACGATCGCGAGGATGTGACCGAGGAAGAAATACTTTCCATGGTGAGCGTGGGACACGAGCAGGGTATTCTCCATGCCAGCGAGGCGGAGATGATCACGAATATCTTTGAGTACGGCGACAAGGAAGCCAAGGATATTATGATCAACCGCAACAATCTAATCGCCATAGACTGCACCATGACGCTGCAGGAGGCGGCGGCTTTTATCGTGGAGGCGCACAACAGCCGCTTTCCCGTCTACGACGAAACCATAGACCACATCATCGGCATTCTGCATTTGAAGGACGTGATGCGGATGCAGATGAATGAAAAGATGCGTAACCGTCCTATAGGGAAGATCAAGGGGCTTTTGCGCGAACCGCGTTTTATCACGGAGAAACGTAAGATCAACGATCTCTTTCAAGTGATGCAGAAAGAGAAGATCCAGATGGTCATTGTCATCGACGAGTACGGTCAGACGGCAGGGCTGGTGGCGCTGGAGGATATTCTGGAGGAGATCGTCGGCAATATTCAGGATGAGTATGACGAGGATGCCACCTATATCAGAGAGAGCGGAACGGATCACTATGTGATTCAGGGCATGATGCCCTTGGAGGAGCTGGAGGAAAAACTGCAGATTTCCTTTGAGGACGAACCCTTCGACACGGTGAACGGCTTTGTGATATCGAGACTGGAACGGATTCCCGAGGAGGGGGAGGACTTCGAGTTCACCTACGAAGGTTACACGTTCCGTATCATGGAAGTGAAGGACCATATGATACAGAGTGTGTCCGCAAAGAAGAATAAAGAAGAGACAGAAGCATAAAGAAAGGATGGAGAGAGATGTCAGGACATTCAAAATTTGCAAATATCAAACACAAGAAAGAAAAGAACGATGCGGCGAAGGGTAAGATTTTCACCATAATAGGCAGGGAAATTGCGGTGGCGGTGAAGGAGGGCGGTCCGGATCCGGCGAATAACTTTAAACTGGCGCAGGTCATCGCCAAGGCGAAGGCGAACAATATGCCTAACGATACCATTGACAGGGGCATCAAAAAGGCGGCAGGAGAAGGCGGAAACGTGGATTATAAGTATGTCACGTACGAGGGCTACGGTCCAAACGGCGTTGCTATCATCGTTGACGCCCTGACGGACAATACCAACCGGACAGCCGCCAATGTGAGGAGCGCGTTTACCAAAGGTAACGGCAGCATCGGCACACAGGGCTGCGTTTCCTTTATGTTCGACAAAAAGGGTCTTATCATCATTGACAAGGAAGTGTGTGAAATGGACGCGGACGATCTGATGATGACCGCGCTTGACGCCGGTGCGGAGGATTTCTCCGAGGAGGAGGACAGCTACGAGGTTTATACCGACCCGGATCAGTGGAGCGAGGTGGACGCGGCGCTCAAGGAGGCGGGGGTAATGCCCATCTCCTCCGAGGTGACGATGATTCCGCAGACATGGGTGGAGCTGACCGACGAAGGCGCGATCAAGAACCTGCAGAAGACGCTGGATCTTTTGGAGGATGACGACGACGTGCAGGCGGTATACCACAATTGGGATGAGTAGGAGAGAATGCGATGAAGAAAGAGACAATCTGCATACAGTCGGGGTGGAAGCCGAAGAACGGGGAGGCGCGGGTGCTTCCGATCTACCAGAGCACGACTTTTAAGTATGAGAGTTCCGAGCACATGGGGCGGCTTTTTGATCTGGAAGAGAGCGGGTATTTTTATTCCCGGCTGCAGAATCCGACGAACGACTGTGTGGCGCAGAAAATATGTGAGTTGGAGGGCGGTGTGGCGGCTATGCTCACATCTTCCGGACAGGCGGCGAACTATTATGCCGTCTTTAACATCTGCGAGGCGGGCGACCATGTGGTGATGAGTTCCACGGTTTACGGCGGCAGTTTTAACCTGATCACCTGCACCATGAAGAAGATGGGAATCGAGTGCACGGTGGTAGATCCCGATGCGCCGGCGGAGGAACTGGAGAAAGCGTTCCGGGAAAATACGAAGTGTGTGTTTGCGGAAACCATTGCGAATCCCGCGCTGGTAGTTCTTGACATAGAGAAGTTTGCGGCGTTGGCGCATGCCCATCAGGTGCCGCTCATTGTGGACAATACCTTTGCCACGCCGATCAACTGTAACCCGTTTCAGTGGGGTGCGGATATCGTGACTCATTCCACCACGAAATACATGGACGGGCATGCTATGTCGGTGGGCGGCTGTATCGTGGATTCCGGCAATTTTGACTGGACGGCGCATCCGGAGAAGTTTCCCGGGCTGTGCACGCCGGACGAGTCTTATCACGGTATTGTTTATACGGAGAAATTCGGCAAGGCGGCTTATATCACAAAGGCGACGAGCCAGTTGATGCGCGATCTCGGGTCCATCCAGTCTCCCCAGAATGCGTTTTTGTTGAATGTTGGGTTGGAAACACTTCCCCTGCGCATGGAGAGACACTGCTATAACGCACTGAAATGCGCAGAGTTTTTGGAAAACCATGATAAGGTGGCGTGGGTGAATTATCCGGGACTTCCGGGCAATAAATATTACGAACTGGCGCAGAAATATATGCCGAAGGGCACTTGCGGCGTCATTTCCTTCGGTTTGAAGGGAGGCAGGGAAGCAGCCGCGAAAATGATGGATCGTCTGGAACTGGCGGCGATCGTGACCCATGTGGCGGACGCGAGGACAAGCGTCCTGCACCCGGCGAGCCATACGCATAGGCAGATGAATGACGAGCAGTTAAGAGAGGCGGGGGTGGCGCCCGATCTGATCCGGCTTTCTGTCGGGCTCGAGCATATCGACGATATTATTGCGGATCTTGCGCAGGCGATCTCCGCTTTATAAGAGAAGGATAACACTATGACTTATCGGAAAACTTGGTTTGATTATGTGCTATGGGCGATTTACGCGGGGCTTTGCGTGATGCTTTTATCCTATGTAGGGAAACATATCTATGTGTTCTATGTGGGAACGTCTCTTGCAAAGCTTGGCACATTTCTGCCTTTTCCGTTGCTTTTATGTCTGTATCCGGGGATTCGCCAGATATCTTTGGCGATGCGGAAGAAATATCATGTTTCAGCCCATACTTCGGCTATGACAGAGTCCCTCGCAGTTTCCGTGTCCTTTGTATTCGGTCTTATCGTAAGATTGAAGGAGGGACTTCTCATGGCATCGATCTATGAGGCGTCGCCCTCCTTCGAGCCGGGAGAATATTATGAAATGGCGGTTGTGAGGGCGGGAGCGGACAGTCCGGCTCTTGCGCACGGGTTGAGCGATCTGTTCGTGCGCTGCCTCCGGGTAGTCTTTTCTTTTCTGGGAAACAGTATGATGGCGGCGATGCTGTTCCAGATTTTTTTGCAGATGCTGACCCTTCTGCTTATCTATCTTGCGGTGAGAAAAGCGGCGGGCAGATTTGCGGCGTGTACAGTGCTTTTATTGTTGTCGTTTTCCGACGCGTTTATCCGTAAAATATATCTGATCGATCCGGAATGCATGCTGCTTGCGGTTCTTGCCGCAGGGCTTTGTCTTTTGTTCGTTTTTTTGAAGGCGGCGCTTTCCGGGAAGGGCGGTTTCGGCGGTCTGCCGGGAGCGGTGTTTCTTGGCGTTGTTTTAGGCGTTTTTTGCTATCTGGACTGCGGCATGGCGATTCTCTTCCTGTTCCTGCCGGGATTTTTTACGGGAAAAATGGGCGAAGGCGGCAGCCGAAAACGTATGATCGGAAGTATGCTTCTGATATTGGCGGGCAGCGCTGCGGGATTCTTGAGCGCGATTGGGATTGACGCTTCTGTGAGCGGCGTCGGGTTTCGTCAGGGGTGGATGTCTTGGCGCTCGCCCTATTTGTCTTGGGGAATGGGGGCGAGGACATTCAGTGTGATCGGGAATGCGTATCTCTTTTTTGCCGTTCTTTTTCTCTTTGCCTCTTTTTTGGGCTTTGAGTTTATAAGGGTAAGACGCGAACAGGATTTTTCTTTGTGGCTGCTGCCCTGTATTTTTGTGACGCCGGTTTTCATGTTTGATTTCAGCATTGTAGGGTTTGGCGGCGTGGCGCTGTTTTTATGGAGTGTGATGGCGGCGCTTGGTTTGAAGAATGCGGTGTTTGGCGGACAGGTGGAAGTTTTGCAGGAGAAGATTGAGGAAATCAACGCGGCGGCAGAGCCCATTCCTGCGGCGGCAGAGCCGGTGGCGGCATCCGTTCCGGCGGAACCTGCAGCGGCGGCACCGGCGGAGAAACCGCGTTTTATCGAGAATCCCCTGCCGCTTCCGAAAAAGCATGTGAAGCGGGAAATGGATTACGATTTTGAGGTGGCTGAGGCGGATATGCACTATCAGTTGGAAGTTGCCGCGGGGGATGATTTCGATTTTTGAGATCATTTTGAACAGTTTTATCGCGTAACTTATATTATTTCATATATGCGTCATACTAAGAGAGAGTCAAACAGGCTCTCTCTTTTTGCGCGCATAAGCAGAGACGGAAAACGTCATAGACAGGATGTATGCTTGCATACAAGACTGTCTATGACGGTTTACGGTGAGCAACGCGAACGAGAGATACGTAGTATCTCGAGTCTGCTTATGCGCATATAAGCAGAGACAGAGGAAAGGAGCACATGCATGGGAAACAATAAGGACACGAAAAATAAAAATGCCCGGAACAAGGACGAAAACGAGAAGGAGAAAAAGCGGGAGAACGAGAAGCAGAAAGATGAACGAATTGAGAAGGTAGGGCAGGTGACGCTTGATGAGAACGCGCTGCACCACAAAATCCATCTGCTCACAATCATCGGGGAAATTGAGGGGCACGACAACTTAAGCAGCAATGCGAAGACGACCAAATATGAGCATATTCTTCCCCAGCTTGCGGCGATCGAGGACAGCGGAGAGGTGGACGGGGTGCTGATTCTTCTAAATACTATGGGCGGCGACGTGGAGGCGGGGCTTGCCATTGCGGAGATGATTGCGTCCTTAAGCAAGCCGACGGTTTCCCTTGTGCTTGGCGGAAGCCACTCTATCGGCGTGCCGATTGCGGTGAGTACCGATTATTCCTATATCGTACCGACGGGAACTATGGTGATCCACCCGGTGCGCCTGAGCGGCATGGTGATTGGCGTCCAGCAGACTTTCGATTATTTCAAGCAGATACAGAACCGCATCACCGGGTTTGTCTGCGAGCACTGTAAAATTCCGAAGCCTCGTTTAGAGGAGCTGATGATGGAGACGGGGATGCTGACAAAGGATGTTGGGACTGTTCTTGTGGGGAGAGAAGCGGTTGAGGAGGGCATCATCTGCGAAGTGGGCGGCATCAGCAATGCCATCGGAAAACTTCATGATATGGTAGAAAAGAAAAGGACAGATACAAAATAAGGGATGACAAGCCAAAGGGAAGATGCTATACTAGAATCGGTGTTTTGGGTTTTATGAATTTATAGAATCATGTTGGAGGCAGTTATGGCGGCTCAGGGTACGAGAGGGTCATCCGCGAAGAAAAAGAATACGGACAGAAGCAGGGCGGGGGCGGCGTCTTCCAGGGCAAAGTCCCGGAGCGCGAGGCAGGATGCGCCTATGGACCCGGCAGTCAGAAATGAAATTCTGCTGATTGTGCTGGCGGCTCTCGCCCTTATTTTATTTTTGTGTAATTTTGGCGTCGTCGGTAAGTTCGGCGATGTGGTGAGCAGTATCATGTTCGGCGTTTTCGGACTGCTTGCTTATGTGGCGCCGGTCATTATCTTTTTGATGATCGCTTTCGGTATGTTAAACGTGGGGAATCATATTGCCACGAGAAAATTGGCGGCGGGTATTGTTTTTGTCCTTCTTCTGGGGATGGCGTTTGAGTTTTTCAGCACGAATCCTGCGGAGGCGGAAAGTTACCAGATCGCGGACATTTATGCCCGCTGCAGCGAGGGACATAAGGGCGGCGGCATTCTTGCAGGATCGCTCGCCTATCTGTCATGCAAGTTTCTTGGCACGGTTGGAACGGTACTGTTGATTCTGGTGCTCGGCATTATTTGTCTGGTGATCGTCACGGAGAAGTCCTTTATCGGCGGTGTGGCGGCAGGCGGGCGAAAGGTGTACGAGCGATCCAGAGAGGATGCGGCTTACCGCAGGGAGCGGGCGGCGAAGCGCCGTGAGGAGCAGTCGGAGAGACGGGAGCGCGAGGCGAAGGAGCGCAGACAGCGGGAGGAAGAACTGGAAAATGAAAAGCTCCTGCGCATGGACAAGAAAGTGTCCGGTGTCATGTTAGATACGGCGCTTGGCAGAGAACCGGAAAAAGCGGCTGTAGAGAAGGTGCGGGATGATATCCATGAGATCACGCTAAATTATGACGATGAGGAGATGGAAGAACAGACGCCGGTAAGAGCGCGGGAACAGCATTCTTACCATTACATAGAACAGGAGTCGGACGAGCTTGACGAGATCCGCGTCAGCGAGGAGGAGCCTGAGCAGGAGATAGAAACTGAGCCGGTACATCCGAAAAAACCGATGGACTCCTATCAGCCCATGACGGGCAACCAGATGGCAGTTTCAAGCGGCAGGACACGCCCGGCAGCGGTGAGCCGTCCGGCAAAACAGTCGGGAGAGGCGGCAGTTTTCTCCGGAAAGAGTGGGAAGGACCGTTACCGCTTCCCGTCTCTGGATCTTCTCGCGCCGCGAAAGACAAAGAAGGGCTCGGATTCCGACAGGGAGCTGAAGGAGACGGCGGAACGTCTGGAACAGATTCTCGGCAATTTTGGCGTGAAGGTGAGTGTCACGCAGTACAGCAGGGGACCTTCCGTTACCCGCTACGAGCTGCAGCCGGAGCAGGGCGTCAAGGTCAGCAAGATTGTCGGGCTTGCCGACGATATCAAGCTGAATCTTGCCGCCACAGACATTCGTATCGAGGCGCCCATTCCCGGGAAAGCGGCGGTGGGCATCGAGGTGCCGAACAAGGAAAATACGGCGGTGCCTTTCCGCGATCTCGTGGAATCGCCGGAGTTTGACAAATTCCCTGCGAATCTGATCTTTGCTGTCGGTAAGGATATTGGCGGAAAGACCGTGCTTGCGGATATTGCGAAAATGCCCCATCTTCTGATCGCGGGCGCGACCGGGTCGGGTAAATCCGTCTGCATCAATACGATCATCATGGGTATTTTGTTTAAGGCGCACCCGGATGACGTGAAGATGATTATGATCGATCCAAAGGTCGTGGAACTTAGCGTTTACAACGGCATTCCGCACTTGCTGATCCCCGTGGTGACGGATCCGAAAAAAGCGGCTGCGGCGCTGCACTGGGGTGTTGCCGAGATGACGGAACGCTATAAGAAGTTTGCGGATCTCAACGTGAGGGATCTGAAGGGTTATAATAAAAAAGTGGAGAGTATGCGATCGTCGGGCGATCCCGAAGCGCCGGATAAGATGCCGCAGATTTTGATTATCGTGGACGAGCTGGCGGATCTGATGATGGTGTCGCCGGGGGAGGTGGAGGAGTCCATCTGTCGTCTGGCACAGCTTGCGAGGGCATGCGGCATCCATCTCATCATAGCGACACAGCGCCCTTCTGTAGACGTTATTACGGGCTTGATCAAGGCGAATATGCCGAGCCGCGTTGCCTTTGCGGTGTCAAGCGGCGTGGATTCCCGCACCATTCTGGATATGGTGGGGGCGGAGAAGCTTCTCGGCAAGGGTGATATGCTCTTTTACCCGCAGGGTTATCCGAAACCGGCGCGTATACAGGGACCTTTCGTCTCCGACGATGAGGTTTCAAACGTGGTGGATTTTTTGAAGGACTATGCGCCGGAGAGTGCGGCTGACGAGGCTGTGGAGGAGCAGATCAACAACATCGCCGTTGAATCCGGAACGGGTGGGACGCCTGGCGGTGCCGGCGACGCGGATTCAGAGTACGACGAGTACTTTGCGGAGGCGGGGCGGTTTATCATCGAGAAGGATAAGGCTTCCATCGGTATGCTCCAACGTATGTTTAAGATCGGATTTAACCGTGCGGCGCGCATTATGGATCAGCTCTGCGACGCAGGGGTTGTAGGCGAGGAAGAGGGGACCAAGCCGCGTAAGATTTTGATGAGCGCAGCGGAGTTTGAACAGATTCTTGGAGGAAATTATGAAGACTGACATTGAAATCGCGCAGGCGGCGGAACTGATCCCGATCACGGAGGTGGCGCGGCAAATCGGTATCGAACAGGAAGATCTGGAGGTTTACGGCAAATATAAGGCGAAGCTTTCGGAAGAATACATAGAGAAGCTCAAAAAGAACCCGGAAGGGAGGCTGGTTTTGGTGACGGCGATCAATCCCACCCCGGCTGGGGAGGGGAAGACTACGATCACCGTGGGACTTGGGCAGGCTTTTGCCAGATTGGGGAAAAAGGCTGTCATTGCCCTGCGTGAGCCTTCTCTCGGACCGTGCTTCGGTATCAAGGGCGGTGCGGCGGGCGGCGGTTATTCCCAAGTCGTGCCGATGGAGGACTTGAATCTCCACTTTACGGGTGATTTTCATGCGATTACCGCCGCGAACAACCTGCTGGCGGCGCTGCTGGACAATCACATCCAGCAGGGAAATCTGCTACGGATCGATCCCAGACAGATCGTGTGGAAACGGTGTCTCGACATGAACGACCGGGCGCTTCGCAATATCGTGATCGGTATGGGCGGCAAGGCGAACGGTATGGTGCGGGAGGACCACTTTATCATCACCGTGGCATCGGAGATCATGGCGATTCTCTGTTTGGCATCGGATTTTAAGGATTTGAAGGATCGTCTGTCGCGGATCATCGTGGCATACGATTATTCCGGCGATCCTGTGACAGCGAAGGATCTGCAGGCAGTTGGCGCCATGGCGGCGCTTTTAAAGGATGCCATGAAGCCGAATTTGATCCAGACGCTGGAACACACGCCTGCGCTCGTGCACGGCGGTCCCTTCGCCAATATCGCCCACGGCTGCAATTCCGTGATGGCGACGAAGACCGCGCTTAAGATGGCGGATTACGTGATTACGGAGGCGGGCTTCGGCGCGGATCTGGGTGCGGAGAAATTCTTCGATATCAAGTGCCGGATGGCGGATTTGAAGCCGGACGCGGTGGTGCTTGTTGCCACCATACGGGCGCTTAAATATAACGGCGGCGTGGCGAAGGAGGACTTGTCCAGAAAGGATATGAAAGCGCTGCAGGCAGGCATCGTAAATTTGGAGAAGCATATCTCGAATATTCATAAATACGGGGTGCCAATTGTGGTTGCGCTGAATGCCTTCGCTTCGGACACACAGGAAGAGATCGACTATGTGCAGAAGTTCTGTGAGGACAGGGACTGCGCGTTCTCTCTTGCGGAAGTCTGGGAGAAAGGCGGGGAAGGTGGAGAGGCGCTTGCATGCCAGGTGCTCGACACGCTGGAACATAAGAGAAGCTTCTTTGAACCGCTCTATGAGGACGAACTGTCGCTGACAGAAAAGATCCATACGGTAGCGTCGGAGATTTACGGCGCGGGCGGCGTAACCTACACGGCTGCGGCGAAAAAGCAGCTTGAAAAGCTGGAGAATGCAGGGTTCGGGAGACTGCCCGTCTGTATTGCGAAGACGCAGTATTCGCTCTCGGACGACCCGAAGCTTTTGGGACGCCCTGTCGGTTTCGAGATGCACGTGCGGGAAGTCTACGTATCGGCAGGCGCGGGCTTTGTGGTGGCGCTGACGGGCGACGTGATGACTATGCCGGGACTGCCTAAAAACCCGGCGGCATACAGGATTGATGTGGACGACGACGGGAAGATTGTAGGACTGTTTTGAGAGAAAGGGATGATGTGTTCAAAAAATCCCACTGATGTGCTGATTTTTTGAACGGCAATTTGCGAAGGAGCATCACAAATTGCCTTGATGGCAGACGCAAATTTGAGATTTGCGTCGCCGCGTCGCACAAAGTGCTCCTTAAGGAGGGAAATATGCCACAGATAATTGACGGAAAAGCGATTTCGGCGCAGATTAAGGACGAGGTGAAAGAACAGGTTGCAGCGCTCGCCGCGCAGGGGAAAAAAGTGTGCCTTGCGGTGATACAGGTGGGGAATGACCCCGCGTCCAGCGTCTATGTAGGGAATAAAAAGAAGGCATGCACCTATGTGGGGATTGAGTCCCTTGCCTATGAGCTTGCGGAGGATACGACACAGGAGGAGCTTCTCTCCCTGATTCGGGAATTGAATGCCAAGGAAGAGGTGAACGGCATTCTCGTGCAGCTTCCTCTGCCGAAACAGATTGATGAGGACGCTGTGATCCGCGCCATTGACCCGAAAAAGGACGTGGACGGTTTCCATCCCCAGAGCGTGGGCGCGCTCTGTATCGGACAGCCGGGTTTTGTGTCCTGCACGCCGGCAGGGATTATCCAGCTGTTGAAGCGTTCGGGAATTGAGATCGCTGGAAAAGAGTGCGTGGTGATCGGCAGAAGCAATATCGTTGGGAAACCCATGGCGCTTTTACTGCTTCGGGAGAACAGCACGGTGACAGTATGCCATTCCCGGACAAGAGACTTGAAGGAAGTGACGAGGCGCGCCGACATTCTCGTGGTGGCGGTGGGCAAGCCGAAGATGATAACAAGGGATTATGTGAAAGAAGGCGCGGTGGTGATCGATGTGGGCATTCACCGTAATGAAAACAATAAACTGTGCGGCGACGTGGACTACGAGGATGTGGCGCCTGTGTGCAGTGCGATCACGCCTGTGCCCGGCGGCGTCGGTCCCATGACTATCGCCATGCTTATGTATAACTGTGCAAATTCTGTATCTATGTAAAAATCGAGCGCCGGCGTGAGCTGAACGTTAACGATAGCAAAGAAGGGAACTGCCTATGAAATGTCCCCATTGCGGACATGAAATGCCGGACGGGTATCTGCTCTGCGACAAGTGCGGGGAGGAGATTCAGATCGTCCCGGATTTTGAACCGGAAATAGAAAACAGCATAACGGAAACGCTTTCCACGCTTGTCTCCCTGCAGGATGAGGATATCGACGAGGATGCGGAGGAAGAAGATGGGATTCTTGCCGGGACGGGCAAAAGAAGCCGGAAACCGCAGGTGATCCTTGCCTTTGCGATCCTTCTCCTTGCAGCGCTTATTTCTTATACCCTCTATGCCTACCATATCCATACGGTGGATTATCAGATCAATAAGGCGGCGGAATATGCGGGGAAGGGGGCTTACAGCGAGGCGATTGCCTGTCTGGAGGCGGCGTACGCGGATTATCCAGAGGAGGCAAGGATTCTGTTTCTGGAGGCGGATTATTATTACTTACAACAGATGGACAATTATGCGCTGTCGGCGCTCATGAAAATCATTGATGCGGATGCCGTGCCCAGATATCCGGAGGAAGATGTGGAGGAGGCTTACAGCAAGATTGTCACCATCTATGCCAATCAGAAGGAATACGGGCTGATCAACGAACTGCTGCGCGCCTGTGACAATGAGCGGATTGTGAGTATGTTTCAGAGTTATCTCGCCATGGAGCCGGAGTTCAGCTATGTGGAGGGAAGCTATGCGGAAGTGATTCCGCTGAAACTCAGTTCCAACACGGCGGGAACGATCTACTATACCATGGATGGATCAAAACCTAATAAGGATAGCCAGATTTATACGTCACCTCTCTTTCTGGAGACGGGAGAATATACGGTCAGCGCCTTTTTTGTAAATGATTACGGCATTGAGAGCGATATCGTCACAAAGACCTACGTGATCAATCTTGCCGTGCCGAATGCGCCTGTTGTGGAACTGTACAGCGGCGAGTATACGGAGGCGATGATGATTGCCGTGGAACCGGCGGAGGGCTGTAAGACTTTTTATACAACGGACGAGTCGGAGCCTACTGCGGACAGTGTGCCCTATACGGGACCGATTCCCATGCCCCTCGGGAAGACCCTGTTCAAGTTCGTGAACATCAGCAGCGAGGGCATCGCCAGCGAGGTGACAACGCGCACCTTTACGCTTAAGCTTCGGGGCGCCATCCCCACGGAAACGGCGGTGACCAATTTAGTCAATCGACTGGTGGCAATCAGATATCTGAATGATTCGTCGGGGAGAAATCCCAGACAGAGCGGCACCTTGAGCTACCAGTTCAGCTCCGTGCTCCGTGTGGGGGAGGAAGATTATTATACCATCAACGAGTATTACGATGACGGCACGGGACTGCTCAGCCGTACAGACAAGGTTTTTCTCGTGCAGGTCTACAACGGGACCGTAGCTCAGCTCGGCTATGACGAGGACGGGGAGTTTATGGCAAACGTATTATAGAGTTGAATGTTCAGCCCACGTCCATTCGCAAAACGCGCTTGCAGCGCTTCTCCGCTGTTTCACAGCTGCTTTTGCTCATGAACGGGCGTTCCCTCAGCCCTTCATTGCTCTGCTAAATTCATGCAAGCATGATTTATCAGAACAATGAAGGGCTGGCTGAACTGTAGATGCCAAATATTTATTCTTGCAAAAATCGCTAAATTTCGCTATTATGGAATAGTTCGGATAAAAGGAAAAGGAGCGTTGAGATGTACAAGATTATAAAAGCAGAAGAACTTGCGGCGAATATCTATCTCATGGACGTGGAAGCGCCCCGCGTGGCGAAGTCATGCCAGCCGGGACAGTTTGTCATCGTCAGAATGGATGCAGAGGGGGAGCGTATCCCACTGACTATCTGTGACTATGACAGGGAAAAGGGAACCGTCACCATCGTTTTTCAGGTGGTGGGCGCAGCTACTGAGATGATGCGCAGCTTGAAAGCAGGAGACAGTTTTCAGGACTTTGTGGGACCGCTTGGCTGTCCTTCCGAGTTTGTGAATGAAGATATGCAGGCGCTTAAGGAGAAAAAGATTCTTTTTGTTGCCGGGGGACTCGGCACGGCGCCCGTTTACCCGCAGGTAAAATGGCTGCATGAGAGAGGGATTGACGCGGACGTGATCGTGGGCGCGAAGACAAAGGATCTGCTCATTATGGAGGAGGAGATGAAGGCGGTAGCCGGAAATCTCTATGTCACCACGGACGACGGTTCATATGGCAGAAGCGGCATGGTGACGAAGGTGATCGAGGATCTGATTGAATCCGAAGGAAAATCTTACGACGTATGTGTGGCGATAGGACCCATGATTATGATGAAATTTGTATGTCTGACCACGAAGAAATATGAGCTGCCCACTGTTGTCAGCATGAATCCGATCATGGTGGACGGCACGGGTATGTGCGGCGCATGCCGTCTGACTGTGGACGGGGAAGTGAAATTCGCCTGCGTGGACGGTCCCGAGTTCGACGGACACAAGGTAGACTTTGATCAGGCGATGAAGCGCCAGCAAATGTATAAGACGAAGGAAGGAAGAGATTTCCTGAGAGCCAAAGAGGGAGACACGCATCATGGCGGGTGCGGGAACTGTGGAGGTAACGACTAATGGAAGCAGATGTATTAAAAAAAGTGCCCGTGCGTGAGCAGGACTCGAAAGTACGTGCGACGAATTTCGAGGAAGTATGTCTCGGTTATGATAAAGAGGAGGCAATGTGCGAGGCGACCCGATGCATCAACTGCAAGAACGCGCAGTGCATCAAGGGATGTCCCGTGGCAATCAACATTCCGGGTTTTATAGAGAAGGTCAAAGAGGGCGATATCGCCGCCGCTTATCAGATTATAAGCGAATCTTCGGCGCTGCCCGCTGTCTGCGGTCGTGTGTGCCCGCAGGAGAGCCAGTGCGAGGGCAAATGTATCCGCGGCATCAAGGGCGAGCCTGTCTCCATCGGCAAGCTGGAGCGTTTCGTCGCCGACTGGGCGAGGGAAAACGGCGTGAAGCCCGAGGGGGCTGCTGAAAAGAAGGGCAAAAAGGTGGCAGTCATCGGTTCCGGTCCTGCGGGCTTAACCTGCGCGGGGGATCTTGCAAAGATGGGCTACGAGGTGACGATTTTTGAGGCGCTCCATGAGCCGGGTGGTGTGCTTGTTTACGGTATTCCGGAGTTCCGTCTGCCCAAGCAGGATGTGGTTGCGAAGGAAATCGAAAATGTAAAGAGCCTCGGTGTGAAGATTGAGACCAACGTGGTAGTCGGCAAATCCGTTACCATTGACGAGCTGATGGAGGACGAGGGCTTTGACGCTGTGTTTATCGGTTCCGGCGCGGGTCTCCCGAAATTCATGGGCATTCCCGGGGAGCAGGCGCTCGGTGTGTTCTCCGCCAACGAGTATCTGACGAGAAGCAATTTGATGAAGGCATTTGACGAGACTTCCAACACGCCCATTATGCGCGGGAAGAAGGTGGCAGTCGTGGGCGGCGGCAACGTGGCGATGGATGCTGCGAGAACGGCGCTGCGTCTCGGCGCGGAAGTGCATATCGTGTACCGCCGGAGCGAGGAAGAGCTTCCCGCCCGTGTGGAGGAGGTGCACCACGCGAAGGAGGAGGGCATCATCTTCGACCTTCTGACCAATCCCACGGAAATCCTTGCGGACGAGAACGGCTGGGTGTCCGGCATGAAGTGTGTGCGTATGGAGCTGGGTGAGCCGGATGCTTCCGGCAGACGTCGTCCCGTGGTGATCGAGGGGTCCGAGTTCCTGATGGAAGTGGACACGGTGATTATGTCGCTTGGCACTTCCCCGAATCCGCTGATCTCTTCCACAACAAAAGGACTTGAGGTCAATAAGTATAAGTGCATCGTTGCCGAGGAGGATTTCGGTGCAACGACGAAAGAGGGCGTCTATGCGGGCGGCGACGCGGTAACGGGCGCGGCTACCGTAATTTTGGCAATGGGAGCCGGCAAAGCGGCGGCGAAAGGTATCGACGAATATCTCTCCAAATAAGGCTGTGAATCAGGTCTGCCTGTCGGAATGTGACGGGCAGATTTTTTTACTAAGAAATTCTTAATGATTTGCATGACACAATCTTTATATCTTTCCTGTATGATGGGAATCAAAACACAGAAAGGTGTGGTATTTATGAAATTGACTGATTCGGACAATGATAAGAAGTGGGAGGAGCAGGGGGAAGAAGAGGATAATATCCTGCAGAAAACGGTGACGACGAAGATACTTCTCGCGGTGATTGCCGTTCTCCTGATTCTCATTCTCGTTCTGCTCACCGTAGTTGTAAGCAGCCGGCAGAATCGTCAGGACGGGAAGGACAGCGATCTCCAGCAGACCATTACGGACTATGCGAAACAACAGCAGGAGATGGAGGAGCAGGTTATCTCGGAGGAGGAGAAAAAACCTGCGGCGGATCTGCCTGCGTCCGAAGAGCCGGAGGAGAAAGTGGAGGAGGAAGAAGAACCGGAGGAAGAGGAAGAAGCGGTTTCCGCGGACAATGAGAAAACCGCTATCGTGGTGGATATCGAGGATGAAAACGACGAGGCGTACACAAAGGAATTTATTTTGAAGGAGGCGTACCCATACTTTGCGGAGAACAAGCAGGACGCCATCTGGGATCTGGCGCATTTAAAACGGTACGTGAAACTCTCCAAAGGGCTTGAGGGCACCGGCGACTACTATTACAAGGGCGATGTGGACAGCGACGGGAAGCCGCACGGTACAGGACTTGCCATCTATGAAAAGAACAGCTACTATTTCGGGGAATGGAGCCACGGGGCGAGAGACGGCAAAGGCACATGGTTCCGGTTTTACATCAACCAGAAAAATAAAAATAATGCCATGGGGATATATATGTCCCACCTCTACTCCGGGGAATGGGCGGGAAATCTGCCAAACGGCGAGGGGGCGGAGCACTACGACGTAGATATTTCCAAACTTGCGCCCACGCAGGGCAGGGTTTTGCAGAACGTGGTCGGTTCTTTTAAGAACGGTCTCTATGACGGGGACATGTATGCAGATACCGTGGACTATACCGGCAATATCCAGGAGTGGGACGGCGTGGCAAAGGAGGGTGTATTTACGCTTTGGCGGGATATGAGCGCCATCGGCGAGTGCGCGGTGTGGCGTTATGTGGACGACCATTCCGTTTGTCTCGACATAGACAAGTCGGAAAATAAGAATCAGGGCATCAGAGAGCTGTTAAAATAGTTGCAATTTGTATCAAAGGATAATAAAATAGAACCGTACGGATGTTTTGTGTGCAGGATTTCCAATTCGTAAGATAAGGAGGGTGAGTTTATGCCCCAATATCAAAGCAGCGAAGCAAAGGCGAAGAATAACCGCTCTTCCGCGTACACGCTTCTGGCGGTCGGCAGCGTCGGTTTTATTGCGGTATTGCTTATTTTCTTCAATGTAATACCGGTTTACAGGAATGCCGGCGTTACTAAGTATCTTGTCTGCGGCGTTATGGGCGCGATGTTTGTCCTTTTTATTGTGTTCGGTTTCGTGTCCATGCGGGATTCCAAACTGCTTTCGGTGAAAGCGAAATCGGAGAACTCCCTGCGCTCGGAAATTGCCAGATGGTGTAAGGATAATCTGGACGGCACCGTCATAGACGCGGCGATTTTGGAAGAGGGGGAGACGCTTGCGGATCTGACGGAGGAGGAGAGATACTACAGGCGCACGGAACAGATGCGCGCCGCCATAGACGACAAGTTCATGAACTTGGACGAGGCGTTTGTGGATAATTTTGTGGACGGATATTATCAGGAAATGTATGAAGATAACGGTGATAACAGTCGGTAAATTGAAGGAGAAGTTCTTCCGCGAGGCGGTGTCCGAGTATGAGAAGAGGCTGGGGCGCTACTGTAAGCTGGAGATGCGGGAGACTGCGGACGAAAAAACGCCGGAGGGCGCTTCCGGGACGGAGACGGAGCAGATTCTGGAAAAGGAAGGGGAGCGCATTCTAAAGCTTTTGCCGGACAGCGCTTATGTGGTGACGCTGGAGATCGACGGGCGGAAATTCACTTCGGAAGGCTTTGCCGGGGAGATTGAAAGACTCGGCGTAAACGGCATCAGTCATATCGTCTTTGTGATTGGCGGTTCTCTTGGTTTACATAATTCTATAAAGCGACGTGCCGACCTTGCGGTCAGCTTTTCGGACATGACATTCCCGCACCAATTGATGCGGGTTGTTTTGTTGGAGCAGATTTACCGGGCATTCCGGATCATAAACGGAGCCCCATATCATAAATAACAAATCGAGTGCAAGCACTCGATTGAGAGAATACTTCGTATTCTCTGGGTATGAATCAGAATCAAGATACATATAGTGTAACATGAGAAGAGAGAACAGACGTCAAACATTTTCGCCGTTTACCAAGTCGAAGGAACTGATTGTGGAGTCTTTGAAGCTTCCGAAGGATACCATGCTGGGGGCGGCTATTGTCACGATAACGGGGAACCGTGAGGCTTTTATCGAAAATTATAAGGGAATTTTGGAATATACGACGGAGTCTATTGTGCTGCAGGGGAAGAATGCAAAGATTTGTTTTGAGGGGAGCGGCCTGTCCATCGATTACTATACCAATGAAGACATGAAAATAAGCGGAAAGATCGACGCGCTCCGGTATATCTGAGCGCGCGTGCAGGGGATGTTCTATGCTTCATTGGATACAGTATTTGAGAGGGTATGTCGCCATTAAGGTGTGGGGCTATTCTGTGGAGCGCCTTCTGAATCTCTGCGGCAACCACGACGTTCTCGTCTGGGATATTGAGGACCACGGCGACTACCATACGATGCGGATCAGTATAGCGGGATTTTTTGCCTTGAAGCCGCTCTTAAAGAAAACGGGAACGAGGGCGGCTGTAACAGGCAAATACGGCCTGCCTTTTTTTGTGTCAAAAATGTGGAGAAGAAAGCTGTTTGTGGCGGGGCTCTGCGGCTGTATTCTCTTCTGGTGCCTTGCTTCCCGTTTTATCTGGGATATTCGGATTGAGGGGAACTTTGCCCTGACGGAAGATGTGTTGATGGATTATCTGGAAGAGCAGGGCGTGCACACGGCGATGAAAAAGAGCGAGCTGGAGATTGCGGAACTGGAACAGACGCTCCGGGAGGACTATGATCTGATCACATGGACGTCGGTACAGCTTCGGGGTACGACGTTGTTAATCCGTATCAAGGAAAATGAGATGCCGGTCTACGATAACCGGGATAAGGCGGAAACCGACAAAGGGATGGATCTGGTTGCGGAAAAAGAGGGCGTGGTGACTTATATCATCACCCGAAGCGGGGTGCCGCAGGTGGCGTGCGGTGACACCGTACAGAAGGGAGATGTGCTGGTGAGCGGCGCGGTTCCTGTCTACAACGAAGATACGACGGTGCGCCGGTACCAGTATGTGGAAGCGGATGCGGACATTACCATAAGCTACGCGCGCAACCTTTCTCTGGAGGAGGAGATCGCCTATAATGATAAATGCTATACGGGGGAGATGATTGAAATCCCGGTAGTGGGATCGGGGGAGAGGGAAGTCGCTTTCCGGGTTCGGAAAGTTCCCTACGCTTTCTACGACACGAGCGAGGAGAAGACGCAGGTACAGCTTCTCGACCACCTGTATCTGCCGTTGTACTACGGAAAAAGAACGGTGCAGGAGTACGAAATTGTGCCGAAAATGCATACGGAGGAGGAGATGAAGACGATCCTGCAGGAACGGTGGCGTAAAATTATCGCAACTTTAAATGAAAAAGGGGTACAAATTGCAGAAAAAAATGTTACAATAAAAAAGAATGATAAAAAATGGGTGTTACATGCCCATATGCAGCTTGAGGAATCGGCGGTGAAACTGACGCCGACCGTTACGCCGCCTGTGGAGGAATCCGGGGAGAATGCGCAGACGGACTGATAGCTGCCGTTTTGAAAGGCGGGGAATGGACGCGTTTACAGTCAGTATTGATGTGCCGGTGGAGCACATGCGAAACCTGTTTGGGGAGTTTGACTCCCATATCAAAAGAATTGAGAACGATCTGAACGTGATCATTGTGGATCGCGACGGTGCGGTCCGGATATCCGGGGAGCGGGAGGATGCGGACAGGGCGGCACGGATTGTGAAGGAGCTTTTGGCACTGTCAAAGAGAGGTGCAATTTTGGAGGAACAGAGCGTGGATTATGCCATTGAACTTGGCAGGGAGCACAAAGAGGACATGCTGCTTGCTATGGACAGCGACTGCATCTGCCACACCGTGAGCGGCAAGCCGATTAAACCAAAGACTTTGGGGCAGAAACAGTATGTGGATGCCATGCGCGACAATATGATCGTTTTCGGGGTGGGACCCGCCGGCACGGGAAAAACCTATCTGGCGATGGCGATGGCGGTGACAGCCTTTAAGAATAACGAGGTCAGCCGCATCATTTTGACAAGACCGGCAATTGAGGCGGGGGAGAAGCTGGGCTTTCTTCCCGGCGACCTGCAGAGTAAGGTGGATCCTTACCTGCGTCCGCTTTACGACGCGCTTTACCAGATTATGGGGGCTGAGAGCTTTGCGCGGAATATGGAAAAGGGACTGATCGAAGTGGCGCCGCTTGCTTACATGCGCGGGCGGACGTTGGACAACGCCTATATTATTCTGGATGAGGCGCAGAATACCACACCGGCACAGATGAAGATGTTTCTGACGAGAATCGGGTTCGGTTCCAAGGTGGTAGTTACCGGAGATGCCTCCCAGAAGGATCTGGCGCCGGACATGAAATCCGGGCTGGATGTGGCGGTGCGGGTGCTCTCAAAAATAGACGATATTTCCTTTTGCAATTTGAGCAGCAAGGACGTGGTCAGACACCCCCTCGTACAGAGGATCGTGAAGGCGTATGACGATTACGAGGCGAAAGAGAAACGGCGCAGTGAGCAAAAAACAGGAAACAGGAATTACAGACGTGGAAAATAATATTAATCTTCAGAAAAACAGCAATATTATAAAGAGAATTGTAGTGTTTATGTTTATGTTCGCCCTGTCGGGCGTAATTGTGTGGCTCGGCAGCGAACTTTATCACAACCAGCCGGATATGATGATACGGAACATCGTTATGGTCTTGACCGGGAGCGGAATCGTTATCTTCTCCTATGTGATGGGTGAGACGAGCGGCTTTTTTGTTTACCGGAACGAAGGGCATTACGGGAGATTTGCCTTTATCTATCTGGCGAGTCTGACGGCTGCGGTGTTCCTGCCGTTTCTGCCGGTCACGGGCTGGCCCTATCTCGTGTTTTTTGTGTTGCTGAGCGTTTTCTCAAACAGTATGACGGGTATCGTAGCGGGGAGTATGTGCCTGCTTTTGTCCGTGAATTTTGCGGGCTGCGACTACGCGATTTTCTGGCTCTATTTTATCAGCGGCATGGCTGGCATACTCGTGTTTGCCACATTGGATGAGGAGTTCAAAGTGGGGATTCCGATGCTGATTTCTCTGCTTGTTCTTGCCTTAAGCCTGACGGCGAACGTGATTCTCTTTGCGAAGGAGCGTCTTTCCATCGCCCAGTTTATGATACCGGGCATAAATCTGATGGTCTGCTGCATCCTGCTCCTGATCAGCCTGAAGATGGTCAGTTCCATGGTGATTCACAGGTACCGGGACAGATATATGGAGATCAATGATCCGGAGTGCCCGCTTTTGGTACAGCTCAAGGAGCTTTCCAAGGAAGAGTATTATCACGCGATCCACACGGCATATCTGGGGGATAAGGTGGCGAGGAGTCTCGGCATTGACGACGCGGCGGTGAAGGCGTGCGGTTATTATCACAGAATCGGCAAATTGACCGGGGAAAACACGTGGGAAAATGTGTCCGCCATCTGTGAAAAGTACCATTTCCCGCCGAAGACGAAGCAAATCTTAAAAGAGTATGTGGATCCGGATGAGAAGATTGTTTCCAAGGAGACGATTGTCGTTTTGCTTGCTGACTGTATCGTGTCGTCCATTTTGTATCTGTTTGCGAAAGATCCGAAGGCGGAGCTGGATTATGAGCAGTTGATCGACACGGTATTCAAAAAGAAGTTTGAGACGGACGAGCTATGGGGAAATGAGATTTCCATAGGGCAGATATGCGAGATGAAGAAAATATTTATCAAGGAGAAGCTTTACTATGACTTCTTACGTTGAGAATGAGACAGATCAGACCTTTTCCTTTGACGAGAAGGCGCTTCTCAACCTTGTGATGCAGGCTGTTTTGGACGGCGAGAACTGTCCCTATGAGGCGACGGTGAACCTTCTTATGACGGACGGCGCGGGCATCCGGGAGTACAATAAAAATTACAGGGACATCGATGCGGAGACGGACGTGCTTTCCTTCCCCAATCTGGAGTTTGAGACGCCCGGGGATTTTTCCGGAGCGGAAGAGCGGGAGGCGGACTGTTTCGACCCTGACAGCGGGGAACTGGTTTTGGGGGATATCATTCTGAATACGGCGCGGGTGAAGGAACAGGCGGCGGAGTACGGGCACAGTGAGCGCAGGGAGTTTGCCTTTCTTCTGGCGCACAGCTTGTTTCATCTGTGCGGCTACGACCATATGGAGCCGGAAGAGACGGCGCTGATGGAAGAAAAGCAGGAGGGCGTGCTGCAGACGCTTTCTATCACTCGAGAGAATGCCTAAGATGAGGCACTCTCTGGATAGCAGAACTATGAAAAGTACGCAGAGGATAACGATGAATATACAGTGGATGGCGAAAAATTTGAAAAACAGGATTGTCCTCTCGGCGGGGATTGTCTCTTATATGCTTCTCCTTTTTCTGCGGATTCCGCTCTCGAGAGTTATCGGAGATGAAGGGGTGGGACTCTTTGCCCCGGCTTTTGAGTTGTTCTTATTGACTACATTGGTCATATCTTACGGTATGTCAAACGCCGTGTCGGGGATTATCCGTTACCGGGTTAAGCGGGAGCGGTATCGGAATGCAAGCAAGGTGTTTAAGACAGCCTTTGTCATGAATCTGGTTCTCGGCACGGTGATGGCAGCATTTTTGCTGTTCTTTTCCTCTTGGATCGCGGAGACGCTTGTTCTCGAGCGCCTTAGCCGCATGGCGGTGATGGCGGCGGCGCCCTCCGTATTTTTTGCGGCGCTGATCGGTCTTTTCAGAGGATATTTTAACGGCTACGGCATGGGAGTGCTGACGGCGCATTCCCAATATATCGAAAAGCTGGCAATGTTTGTGGGCGCGATACTCGGCGGCAGGGCGTTTTATGCATACGGGCAGAAAGTGGCGGCGCTTTTGCAGGTGGAGGCGCACAGCTACGCTTACGGGGCGCTTGGCGCCATGTTGGGCGTTTTCATTTCGCAGGTGATTGCCCTGCTGCATCTGCTTGTGGTCTATGTGATCTACGCGGGGGCATTCAAGGGAAGACCGGGGCAGGATAACAGCAGGCGCGCTGAGACACGTTTTGAGATTCAGCGGATGCTCGTTGTCAACATGGTGCCGCTTTCAGCGGCTGCCGTACTCTCGAACCTGTTTATGATTGTGGATCAGCGTTATTTTAACTACTGTATGAATGTGACGGAGCAGGGAAGTGTGCGCACGGCGCAGTGGGGCTGCTACTACGGCAAGTTTGCGCCACTTGTGGGGATATGCGCGGCGGTTTCCTGCCTGTTTGTGCACGGGCTGACGGGGAAAATCTGCAACGCTTACGAGCGGGAGGAATACCGCAGTATGCGGGAGCGCATGAGCAGAGCGGTGCGGAACGCATCGATCGTGTCTTTTCCGGCGGCGATCTATCTTGCCGTCCTCGGGAAACCATTCGCTGTCTGCTGTTATGGGAGAACGACGGCGCAGTCCGCAGTTCTGGCGGGATGGATTTCCAAGGGAGCGGTTCTGGCGGTTTTATTTACGTTCTGCTTTCTGTTTGGACAGCTTTTGTATAAAATGCGGATGACAAGGGAACTGTTTCTGGCGTCTGCGGCATCCTTTGCGGTGCATCTGGCTGCCGCCTATTTTATGACGCAGCGCGGGCATATGGGAGCGGACGGGCTGTTTGCCGCGCTGATCTTATTCTTTGGCGTCTATATGGTTCTGTCCTTTGTTCTTCTAAACAGGCGTGTCAAATACAGACCGGACTGGTTTGTGAGTATTTTGTTTCCGCTCGGCGCGGCGGCGGTTTCCGGGCTTGTCGTGTATTTGCTTAACCTGCTGCTTTCCGGCGTTGCTGGGGCGGTGGTGTGTATTGTTCTCTCCCTGATAGTGGGGGTGTTTTTCCACATTTTTTTCCTCGTGATCCTGCGGGTGATCGGGGAGACGGAACTGCATGATATGCCGCTTGGCTTCGTATTTATTATGCTTGGCAGAACGATAGGCGTTTTGTGAGAACGCTGTATAAAAAAACAGAATTGGCTGATACTGATTACAGGAAGTCCGACAAGAGAGGTTTAAAACGGGATGAAGCTTGTAAAACGTATCAGTCTTTTTATGACATTGTCTGTGGTAATGCTTGGGCTCGGCGGCTGGGGAGCACTAAAGGCGGAGGAGTTTTTTTATCCCCACAGGTACAGCCACAGTATCGAGCAGGCGGGGAAAACGGCAGAGAACAGTTTCCGACAGTCGGTAACGCAGCTTGTAGATACGGCGGTTTCTCAAGTATCGCCCTCTGAAAAAAGCATGGGGACGGACGAGACAGCAGAGGAACAGGTCATCGGTATGGATAGTGCGGCAGAGGCAGAGGATCAGGTCATCGAGGCGGCGGCAGCGCAGGAACCCGTGGTGACGGCGGACACGCGGTATCTGCTGGAGCTGGTGAATCTGTCGGAGGGAACCGTGAAGGAGAGCGAGGAAACGATCCCTGTCATGTACATCGGTCTAAACAGGGAGGAACTGTTGGAGGCGCTGTCCGCCTATGAGGACAATCCGCCGTTGACGGAGCTGGAGCAGGGCTTTGAGAGCATGGAGCTGACCGCCTTTTCCAAAGACCGGGTGGCAGTCTGCAAGTATTATAGGGCGCAGGAGCCGCAGGGATTTTATCTTATGGTGGCGGACCATTTTATCGTGGTGTACGAGGATGACAGGAGCACACTCTACATGAATACGGATATTTTGCTGGAACGGCTGCCGGATGCCCTGCAGAGAGAAATCATGGCGGGAAAGTTCGTGGGGAGCGAGGAGGAGCTGTATCTGTTTTTGGAGTCGTATTCCAGTTAACAAAGCGGGAAGGGAAAATGTAATGAGCAGACAGATTGCAATCATAGGCGGCGGCGCGGCGGGGATGACGGCGGCGATTCAGGCTGCCGGCGCGGGTGCAGCGGTAACGGTCTATGAGAGAAACGACAGAGTGGGGAAAAAGATTTTGTCCACGGGAAACGGCAGGTGCAATTTTTCCAACGAGGCGATGGGGGCGGAATTTTACCGTGGAAGCGGCAGGGCTTTGGCGAAGAGCGTGCTTTCCAGCTTTGACGTGGCGCAGACGAAAGATTTTTTTTCATCCCTCGGTATGCGCATCAAAGAGCGGGACGGGTATCTGTACCCGGCAAGCGATCAGGCGTCCACGGTGCTTGACCTGCTGCGATATGAGCTGGACAGGCGGCATGTGACAGTACATACGGGGGAGATGGTGCAAACGCTTTCCTTAGATAAGGATAGAAAACAGTTTTTGGTCGGGCGGCAGGTAGAGAAAGCATGTTATGATGCGGTCATTCTCTGCTGCGGCGGCAAGGCGGCGCCGAATACCGGATCCGACGGGAACGGTTTCCGGCTGGCGGAGCGGTTAGGACACCGGATTGTCAGTCCCGTGCCGGCGCTCGCAGCGCTTATCTGCAAGGAAAGCTTTTATAAACAGGTGGCAGGGGTGCGCTGTGACGCGGAACTGACTCTGTATACAGCGGGAAAAGAGGCAGCGAAAGAGCGGGGGGAACTGCAGCTTACGGATTATGGGCTTTCCGGCATACCGGCTTTTCAGATCTGCAGGACTGCCGCCTACGCATTGCTTGAGAAAAAGCCTGTTACCGTCCGGGTATCTTTTTTACCCGGCTTTGACATGGAGTCCTGCGTCCCCTTTTTCCGGGAAAGGCTTTCGTTGCATGGTGAAGATGAGATGGACGCGTTTTTGACTGGAATAGTCAACAAGAAGATTAACAAATTGCTTTTGAAACTGGCGGGCATTCGTGAGACGGAGCGGGCGAAGGATGTCTCTCCGGAGAAATTTAGACGGCTGCAGGAGCTGTATCTCAATATGGAAACGACCGTTACGGGAACCAACGGCTTTGACAGAGCGCAGGTGTGCGCGGGGGGCGTGGACTGTAAGGAAGTCACGGAAACGCTCATGTCCAAAAAGCAGCCGGGGCTTTATTTTGCGGGAGAAATTCTGGATATAGACGGACCCTGCGGCGGTTACAATCTGCAGTGGGCGTGGAGCAGCGGGACGGTCGCAGGGAGAGCGGCGGCAGGGGATACAGACAGTTAATGGCGCATAAATTGACAAATAAGTCGGTGAAAATGCAGGCGGAAAAAGCGTCTTCCAGACAGGAGTATAGAGCATGATTCGGATACAACAGATCAAACTGGCGGCGGACTGCAAGGATGAGCGGGCGGCGCTCCTCAAAAAAGCGGCAAAGATTCTGCGGACGGAACCTTCCGTCATACAGTCGCTCTCCATTGTAAAAAGATCCATAGACGCCAGAAAAAAGCCGGATATCTGCCGGGTTTACACGGTGGATGTGAAGGTGGCGAAAGAGCAGGCTGTTTTTCAGAAAATCCGGGGAAAAAACGGGCAGATGCAGCTAGTGGAGGAGAAAAACTACCAATTTCCGGCGCAGGAACAACCGGGGCTGCATGAGGATTGTCCGGCGTCACCTGAAAAGATGACTGCCGTGCGGGGATTGTCGATGGGTGAACGCCCGGTGATCGTGGGTACGGGACCGGCAGGGCTGTTCTGTGGGTATATGTTGGCAAAGGCGGGTCTTCGCCCCTTGCTTTTGGAACGGGGTAGGGAGGTACATAAGAGGCGGGAGGACGTGGAGCGGTTCTGGCGGGAAGGGGTCTTAGAACCCGATTCCAACGTGCAATTCGGGGAAGGCGGCGCGGGAACGTTCTCCGACGGGAAATTGACTACTACAGTCAAAGACCCGAAAGGACGAATGCGGGAGGTTCTGCGTATTTTTGTGGAAGCCGGGGCGCCGGAAGAGATTCTGTACGAGGCAAAACCGCATATCGGCACGGATATTTTAATCCAAGTTGTAGAAAATATACGCAGGCGGATCGTGGAGTGGGGCGGCGAGGTGCGGTTTGAGTCGCAGGTGACCGCGCTTCTTACGGAAGATGATCGGGCGGCGGAGGCTTCCACGCTGAACCGCCGAATCACAGGCGTTATGGCAAACGGGGAAGAGATACGAAGCGGCGCGGTCATTCTCGCCATCGGGCACAGTGCGCGGGACACCTTCCAGATGCTTCACGAACTGCATGTGCCCATGGAGGCAAAGGCTTTTGCGGTGGGGCTTCGAATGGAGCATCCCCGGGAGATGATCGACAGGCTGCAATATGGAGACTGCGGCATTTCCCTTCCGGCAGCGGCATACAAAGTGACGGCGCAGACTGTTTCCGGCAGAGGGGTCTATTCCTTCTGTATGTGCCCCGGCGGCTATGTGGTGAACGCCTCCTCAGAACCGGGCAGAACGGCGGTAAACGGCATGAGTTACAGCGGTCGGGACGGCGCAAACAGCAACAGCGCTATGATTGTAACCGTTTCCCCATCGGATTATGAGACATACGGCGGGACGGGACCCCTCGCAGGCATTGCGTTCCAGCGTCATCTGGAAGAGCGTGCCTACGAGATCGGGCAGGGCAGGGTGCCCGTGGAGCGTTACGGGGATTTTCGGGCGGCGGTCTGTGTCATGCGAAACGGGGACAAGCTGTTTCAGGCGCAGCGAGATGAAAATGCTAAGCGACGTGTGCGGGAAGTGCAGACGGCTGGCGGGAGTGGTATGCTATGCCAGCGGTATCCCGGGTTCGTGCCTGCCATCAAGGGTGAATGGAATTTTGCCTCCGTGCATGAAATTCTGCCGGATTTCCTAAATCAGTCGCTTACAGAAGGGGTTGACCTGATCGGTCAAAAGCTGCCCGGCTTTGCCGACGGGGACGCGTACCTCTCTGGCGTGGAGAGCAGAACCTCCTCCCCGGTAAGGATTCTTCGGGACGAGACGGGACAGTCTGATTTGAAAGGGCTTTTCCCCTGCGGCGAGGGCGCGGGCTATGCGGGCGGCATCACCTCCGCGGCGATGGACGGGATTCTGATTGCGGAGAAGGTTGCAATGCTTTACGCGAATGTGATAGAATGACGAAAGCAATGAGCAGTGCGCAGACAAGACATAAGTGCGAGGGGAGCTTGCTCACCGGAGCGCCTATGCCGAAGGATGCATAGGGCGAATGCCCGACAGCGAGGAAAACCGAAGGTTTTTCGAGCTGGCACTGCGGAAAGACGTGAGGATAGTAAAGTGATAGACAGAAAAGCCTTGATGACAGATAAAAAACGAATTGTGATAAAGATCGGTTCCTCCTCCCTGCAGCACAAGGAGACCGGGGATTTGGATTACACGAAGCTGGACGTGCTCGTACGGGAGCTGTGTAACTTAAGAAACATGGGGAAGGACGTGGTGCTCGTCACTTCCGGCGCGATTGCCGTTGGCGAGAAGGCGATCCTGCCAAACCGTGAGGAGGACAATCCCATCGCCGTAAAGCAGGCGTGCGCCGCGGTGGGACAGGCGAGGCTGATGATGATTTACCAGAAGATTTTCGCGGAGTACAACCAGGTGGCGGCGCAGATTCTGATGACGAAAAACACGATCGTGGACAATCTGAACCGCTACAACGCCCGGAATACGTTTGCGGAGCTTTTCAAGCTGGGCGTGATTCCGATCGTGAACGAGAACGATACGATAGCCACCTACGAGATCGAGATCGGCGACAACGATACCCTTTCGGCGATCGTCGCCTCTCTGGTGGAGGCGGATGCGCTCCTTCTTTTGTCGGACATCGACGGACTCTACACAGACGATCCACGCACCAATCCCGACGTAAAATATATCGAGGTGGTGGAGGAGCTGACGGACGAGCTGATGAACATGGGCAAGGCGTCCACCGGGAGCAGCGTGGGCACCGGCGGCATGACGACGAAACTGCAGGCGGCAAAGATTGCCAGCAGCACAGGGGTGGACATGGTGATCGCTAACAGCAAGGATATCAAGGTGATTCACCGGATTTTGAGCGGACAGAATATCGGGACGCTGTTTTTGGCGCATAAGGACGAGGAGTTTGACCTGCCGCTCTATGTGCAGCAGATGCACGCGCATTAAAATTTTTTCGGAGGAAACAATATGGCAAAAAGAATGTTGAACTGCACAGCTTCCGACCTTAGAAGCTTTACGAAAGAGGATTATCTGGGCGCTATAGCGGGAAGTGAAGGACGCGTACTGGCATGTGAGTGTATCGGCATCACCATGCCGATCCTTACGGATGTCACCAACGCGGAACTGGCGGCTTCCCTCGGTGCCGACCTTTTACTGCTCAACATGTTTGACGTAAACCACCCGGTGATAAACGGTCTGCCGAAAGTGGAGCCGGTTGAGACTGTGCGGGAGTTAAAACGCCTTACCGGGCGGATGATCGGCATCAATCTGGAGCCGGTGGAAGAACAGACGGCACGGGAAAATGACGATACGCTCTGGGCGATGTCGGAGGGACGGAAGGCTACGGTCGAAAATGCGGTTCGTGCCTCGGAAATGGGCGTGGATATGGTGCTTTTGACAGGAAATCCCGGAAATGGCGTGAGCAACCGTGCCATTACCGATTCGCTGAGAGCCATATCGGCACGGTTGAAAGATAAACTGATCCTGGCGGCAGGGAAAATGCATGCCTCTGGCGTGCCGGGGGAAGGCGGCGAGCATATTATTACAAAGGAAGATGTGGATGAATTTATAGATGCGGGAGCGGATGTCATTCTTCTTCCCGCGCCGGGCACCGTGCCCGGAATTACCATGGAGTATGTGCGGGAGCTGATCGCTCATGCCCATGAAAGAGGCGTTCTCACGATCACGGCAATCGGCACTTCGCAGGAAGGGGCGGATGTGGACACAATCAGACGTATCGCGCTGATGTGCAAGATGGCGGGAACCGACATTCATCACATCGGGGACACCGGTTACCCGGGGATGGCACTGCCGGAAAATATCATGGCTTACTCTGTGGCGATCAGGGGCGTGCGGCACACGTATCACAGGATGGCGGCGTCCGTCAACAGGTGACAGGCGAAAAAGACCCGAAGGAGAATAGAAATGAATGTAGAGCAGATGACGGCGCGGATCAACGAACTATATCACAAATCTCAGAGCGAAGGTCTTTCACCCGAGGAAAAGGAGGAGCAGGCGGCGCTGCGGCAGGCTTATGTGGCGAACGTGCGGGCGAATCTTCGGGGACAGCTTGACAATATTTCTATCGTAGAAAAAGATGGAAGCATCACAAATCTGGGCGAGAAGAAACGGCATGGATAAAGTAAAGAGACAATTCCGCGCGACGGCTTTAGAAAGACGGGACCGTCTGACCACAGCGCAGCGTGAAGACTACAGCGGCAGGATTCTGAAAAATCTGACAAGCCTGCTCTGTTATCAGGATGCGGATGCCATTCTCACCTATGTCAGCTTTCGCAGCGAGGTGGACACCTTTCCTTTGATAGAAACTGCCCTTGCGGACGGGAAGGCGGTGTTTGCGCCGAAGGTTCTGGGAAAAGAGATGGAGTTCTACCGGATTTTTTCCGTGAACGACCTAGTGTCGGGTTACATGGGGATTTTAGAGCCTATGGGCGGTCATTCGATTGCGGTATGGATAGATGACTGGATGGGTCAACAACAAAACTGTCCGCACGATAGGCTGTCGAATGTAGGTGAAGCAGCGGCGTTTCTGGAAACAGTGCCGTCAGCTTTAGTCTGTATGCCCGGCGCGGCATTTGACAGGACATGTCACAGAATTGGCTACGGCGGCGGATTTTACGACAGATATTTAAGCAGGCTTTTACATCAAACAGAGAATACGGATGCGGCGGCATATACGCAGACGGGTGCGGATATGGAAGAACATCCACAGTTGAAGGTTTCTACCGCGGCGCTGGCGTATGGCTGCCAGATTTTTGAAGAAATCCCGTGGGAATCCCACGATATCCGCCCAATGTGCGTGGTCACGGAGAAAGAAATTTTGAGAGAATAAAAGGGAATGTCAGCGGCAGGAAATAAGAAAGTTCGGAAGAAAAAATAAGGAGACATCAGCTATGAGCAGGTTCAGTGAAAAAGGGTATGTTGTGAAAGAGAATGCGCCTGTATACATGACAATGGATATGGATAGAACAGCTAGAAAGCAGTGTCAGAAAGGATAACAGAATGGAAAGTATGAACGCAGCGGAAATCAATGAATATTTGACAACCCTAGGCACAAAGGCGCAGGCGGCGAAAACCGTTTTACAAGGACTCACCACAGCGCAGAAGAATCAGGCTCTTAACCGGGCGGCGGACGCGCTTGTGCAGGAGAGTGAGAGAATCCTCTCGGCAAACGAAAAGGACTATGCGCGCGCGAAAGAAAACAGTATGGCGGAGGGACTTCTCGACCGCCTGAAGCTGACGGGCGCGAGAATAGAGTCGATGGCGGAGGGACTTAGACAGATTGCCGACCTGAGTGACCCGGTGGGAGAGGTGCTGGAGACATTTGACCGCCCCAACGGACTTCACATTGAAAAGGTGCGGGTTCCCATGGGGGTGATCGGCATCATTTATGAGGCGAGACCCAACGTGACGGCGGACGCTTTCGGTCTCTGTTTTAAGACCGGAAACGCGGTGATCTTAAAGGGCGGAAGAGACGCATTCTACTCCAACAAGGCTGTCACGGCAGTGATCGGTGAGGCGCTGGAAAAAGAGGGCATTGACAAGAACGCCATTCAGTTGATCGAGAATAACGACAGGGCGGTGACCACGGCGTTTATGAAGTTAAAAGAGTACGTGGACGTACTGATTCCGAGGGGCGGCGCGGGGCTGATCCGCTCCGTTGTGGAGAACAGCACGATTCCCGTTATCGAGACGGGTACGGGAAACTGCCATATTTATATTGACGAGACGGCTGACCTTTCAAAGGCTGTTCCCATCGTCATCAATGCCAAAACCCAGCGCATCGGCGTGTGCAACGCCTGCGAATCCCTGCTTGTCCATGAAAAAGTCGCGGAGCAGATTTTGCCTGCCCTCGGCAAAGCGCTTCTGGAAAAGCAGGTGGAGATCCGCGGAGACGAGAAGGTGCGGGCGCAGATACCGGAGGCGCATGAGGTGACAGAAGCGGATTACGGGACAGAGTATCTGGATCTGATTCTCTCCGTGAAAACCGTAAGCTCGCTGGAGGAGGCGATTGCCCATATCAACAAATATAATACGGGTCATTCCGACGCCATTCTGACGGAAGATAAGGCGCATGCGCAGAAGTTCCTGCGGGAAGTGGATGCTGCGTGCGTGTATGTGAATGCATCCACCCGTTTTACGGACGGATTTGAGTTCGGCTTCGGGGCGGAGATCGGCATCAGCACCCAGAAACTCCACGCCAGAGGTCCTATGGGGCTTAAGGAGCTTACTTCCTATAAATATCAGATTACGGGAACGGGACAGGTTCGTCCGTAGTGTGAACTGTGTAAAAAAAGTATTATTTGTGTAATATTTTCATTTTTGTACATATTGTATCTTTAAAAATACAAAAAACCGTGTTATAATTGTTGCACTGGTTTGACATGTCTGTCGAACAGTATCTCATCCTACGGTTTAACGACTACTCTTTGTCGTTAAAAATACGTGAGGGTAAAAATCGTATCATATTAAGGAGAAGGTAAGGATGAAGAAACAGAAGAAACTGAGCGTAATGGCGCAGCTTGTGATGCTTTGTGTGATTCCTTTAGTAGTCATGGTTGCGTTTATTACCGTGTATTCGATCAAAACCATGAGAACCATGGTGACTGATGCTACGATGGAAGGGCTTGAAAATCTTTGCCGGAGCATATATGCAGCTTATGAGGCTCTTGATCCCGGTGAGTACCGTATGGAGGGAGACACCCTCTACAAGGGCGATTACTGCGTATCCGATAATGTGGATATCATCGACAGCTTCGTGAACGGGAGCGCCGCTGATGTGACGATTTTCTACGGGGATACGAGACGAGCTACCTCTTTGCGAGATAAAGATACGGGGGAGCGCATCCTCGGCACGAAGGCGTCCGACGCGGTCATCAAGGCTGTTCTCAACGAAGGGAAAAATTATGAGACGGACAGTGTGACCATCAACGGGGAAACCTACTACGCGTTCTATATGCCGGCGATTGATGCCAGCGGAAAATGCGTGGGTATGGTTTTTGCGGGACAGCCCGCCACCGAGGCAAATGCCAAAATCAACCAGAGTTCCCTGATGATTCTCGGAATCGCCGTGTTTATCCTTGTGATTGCCCTGTTGGTATGTATCAAGATTGCCAGCGCGATTGCACGGGTAATCAGCCAGACAGAGCAGCTTCTCTCCTCGCTGGCGGAAGGCGAGCTGAACCTGACCGTAAATGAGAGAATCTTGAAGAGAACCGACGAAATCGGCGTGATGGGACACGCCGTACAGAGACTGTTAGAAGAGCTGCAGAACATTATCGGCAGCATTAAGAAGAATACAGAGACGCTGATGAATCAGGGTGACAATCTGGAGAGCATGGCTTCTCAGACTTCGACTACCGCTGACGAGATCAGCAGTGCGGTGGAGGATATCTCCAAGGGCGCCGTCTCCATGGCGGAGGATATCGAGTCCGCTTACCGGACAGGTTGCAAATATGGGTGCCATTATCGAGAAGATTGCAGAGAGCGTTAGAGAGCTGGATGACCTTTCCAACCAGATGCATGTGGCGGATGTGGAATCCTCCAGAATCATCAACGAGCTGAGCGAGTCCAACGACAAGACCACAGAAGCGATCAAAAAGATCGAGGTTTCCGTACATACGACCAACGAGTCCGTTACGAGAATTCAGGATGCCGTCAATCTCATTGCATCCATTGCCAGCGAGACGAGTCTGCTTGCTCTGAACGCGAGCATAGAGGCGGCGAGAGCCGGGGAGGCAGGACGCGGGTTTGCCGTGGTTGCCACCCAGATTTCCAAGCTGTCTGAAGACTCCGCACAGTCCACGAAGACCATTGAGGATATCATTCACCAGCTGACCGCTGACTCTGAGGCTTCCGTTCAGATCATGAACGAGGTGAATGAGATTATTCTGGAACAGCAGCAGAAGCTGGCGCAGACCAAGGAGAAGTTCGGTGACGTGAGCAACGGTATCGAGAACTCCAGAAGAGAAACCGGTGTGATCAACGATCAGGCGGAAGAGTGTAACAGGGCGAGAGGAAAGGTTGTGGATGTGATTCAGAATCTGTCTGCGGTATCTCAGGAGAACGCGGCATCTACGGAACAGACCAATGCGTCTATGGAGGAGATGAACGCTACCATCAATCTGCTTGCGGAAGCGGCGGGCGAATTGAAGGAGATGGCGCAGGTTCTGGAAGAGGACGTTTCCTTCTTCAAGCTGTAAATTCCATACAGAAAAGAAACAGGCAGGGAGACCTTTTGCGGGTCTCCCTTTTTGCGCGATAAGCAGAGTCAGAAGACGCCTGAGACAGGATTCATGCTTGCATGTAAGACTGCCTCAGGCGTCTTCTGACGAGCAACGCGAACGAGAAATGCGGAGCATTTCGAGTCTGCTTATCGCGCAGATAGAGTCAGAAAATAAAAATACCGTCTTGACAGGAGTTATAATATCATATTATAATATGAACAAATAAACATATATAAAACCGGATTGCGGAAGGAGGACATTTGTGTCGGAATCATATAAGGATGAAGCGATTTACGGGCTTGCAGAGCTTTTTAAAATATTCGGCGACCCTACCCGGATCAGAATTTTATATGCCATGCTTGACGCGGAGCGGTGCGTAAACGATATTGCGGGGCTTTTGGAAATGAGTCAGTCTTCCGTCAGCCATCAGCTTCGGATTTTGAAAACATCCAAACTGGTAAAGAGCCGGAGGGACGGTAAGTCCATCTTTTATTCGCTCGATGACGAGCATGTCCGCTCGATTCTGAATATGGGTATGGAACATATCATGGAAGGGAACAAAGGTTGAGGTTTTATCTGTAATTTGATGCGGGGAACTTCGGGAAAGGAGAAGGAAAGGATGACGAAAACGTACAAGATTGAGGTTGACTGCGCCAACTGCGCGGAGAAGATGCAGGAGGCAGCTAAGAAGACAGAGGGCGTTTCAGAAGCTGTTGTGAGTTTTATGACCCAGAAAATGAAGGTGGAGTTCGCGGAGGGCGCGGACGAGAAGAGTGTCATGAAGCAGGTTTTGAAGGCGTGCCGGAAGGTAGAGCCGGACTGTGAGATCGAAATCTGACAGCGCGAAATAGCAAGAATACGAAAGAACGAGCGGCAGGTATTCATTACCCGCCGCTCTTTTTCTCTGTTTTTTCCATGAAAGAAAAGGTTGACGAAAGGCGCGGAAATCAGTAGTATGTTTAGATAGGGGATTTAGGATTTTATGCATTCGGAGGATAATGGTTTTGACAAAATACAAGACGATATTGTTCACGCTGCTTTGCGCTTTTCTTTTTACGGCATGCGGGAAAGACGAGGAACTGACAGCCTATCAGGAAGATATGAACACGTTTTTTACGCGGGCTGGAGAGTACAACGACAAGATGAATGCCATTGACCGCGAATCCGATACCGCAGTGATTGAGCTTCTTGGGTATCTGGACGCTTTTGCTGAAGATATCCAGTGGATGGCGGAACTGGAAGTGCCGGAACAGTTTTCGGCGGTGGAAAGCCTTGCGGATGAGGCGGACGAGAACATGAAAGAGGCGGTGGCGCTTTTCCATGCGGCGTATGAAGGGGAATCTTACGACGAAGGTTCCGAGCAGGCGGCGCTGGAATATTATAACAGGACCAATATACGCATCCAGTATATTATCACGATTCTGCACGGGGAGATTCCCGAAGGTGAGGGCGTTACCTACACGGAGGAAAACCCGCTTTTGGGCGGCGGTTATCTGAATAAGAAAGACGATGACGAATCGGTTGACGAAGAATCGGAGGATGCGGGGAATCCCAGTGGGGAGGAGGACGTGCCGGAAGATGAATTTGACACCGACGATACGGTCTTTTACGAAGAATAGAGTGAAAAGAATTTCTAAAAACTCAGCAGCAGAGGCTGCTTCGTTAAGAAGTTCTATGTTTCACTCGAGAGAATGCCTAAAATGCGGCATTCTCTGCAAATGACATGGAGGCAAGATGAACAGACAGGAGTTTCAATCCCTAATAAAAGACACGCCCCTGTTTTTGGACGGGGCGACCGGCTCCAATCTGCAGAGACAGGGAATGCCGGCGGGCGTCTGTCCGGAACAGTGGATTCTGGAGCACCGGGATATCATGATTCAGTTGCAGCGGGATTTTGTGGCGGCGGGCAGCCATATTGTCTACGCGCCTACCTTTACGGCAAACCGGATCAAGCTGAGAGAGTACAGTTTGGAGGGGCAGATCCGGCAGATGAACCATGATCTGGTGGCAGTTTCTAAAGAGGCGGTCGACGGGAAAGCCTATATCGCGGGTGATCTGACCATGACGGGCGAACAGCTTTCTCCGATGGGAAAACTGGATTTTGAAGAGCTGATTGATGTATATAAAGAACAAATCCGATATTTGGTGGAAGCTGGCGCAGACCTGCTTGTGGTAGAGACGATGATGAGTCTGCAGGAGACGCGGGCAGCTGTAATCGCGGCAAAGGAGGTCTGCGACTTGGCAGTGATGGCGACGCTGACCTTTGAGGCAGACGGACGGACGCTGTTCGGTACGGATGCGGCAACCGCGGCGATCGTGCTGGAGAGTCTCGGCGTGGCGGCGGTGGGGACAAACTGTTCCACAGGTCCGGACAAGATGGTAGATACGGTGCGCCGCATGGCGGAAGTCACTGGTATTCCCATCATCGCAAAGCCAAACGCGGGACTGCCCTCCTTGGATGGGAACGGCAACACGGTTTACGATATGGGTGCGGCAGAGTTCGGCGGACATATGAGAGATCTGATTTCGGCGGGCGCGTCTGTGATCGGCGGCTGCTGTGGCACGACGCCGGAGCATATCCGTGCCGCAAACGAAGCGGTGCGGGACATGACCGTCGTGCATCGGGAGAAGCCAAAAAGGCGGTTTGTGACGAGCGAACGGCTGACTGTGTCTTTCGGGCTGGATGATCCTTTTATCGTGGTGGGCGAGCGCATCAATCCTACTGGGAAAAAGAAACTGCAGGCGGCGTTGCGCGAAGGCTCTATGGAGATGGTTGCGGATTTTGCGGAGGCGCAGGAGGCGTGCGGCGCAAGCATACTTGACGTCAACATGGGCATGAGCGGTATCGATGAGAGAGCGATGATGCTGAGGGCGATCGAGACGGTGAGCGGCGTCACAAGTCTGCCCCTGTCCATTGATTCCAGTCATGTAGATGTGCTGGAAGCGGCGCTTCGCCGGTATCCTGGGCGTGCGCTGATCAACTCCATCTCCGGCGAACAGGCGAAACAGGACGCGCTGTTGTCACTCGCAAAAAAGTATGGCGCCATGTTTATTCTTCTGCCCTTGTCGGATGCGGGACTTCCGAAGGATCTGGCGGAGAAGATTTCGATCATAGAGAACATACAGGAAAAGGCACTGGCACTCGGCATGACAAAAGAGGATATCGTTGTGGACGGTCTTGTTGCCACCGTGGGAGCGAACAAGAACGCGGCGCTGGAGACGCTTGAGACGATCCGCTACTGTAAGGGGCAGGGGCTTGCCACGATCTGCGGTCTGTCCAATATTTCCTTCGGGCTGCCGGAGAGAGGATTTGTGAATACCGCTTTTCTGACTATGGCGATCCGCGAAGGACTGACCATGGCGATCGCGAATCCTTCGCAGGAACTTCTGATGAGCTGTGCTTTCGCGTCCGATCTCCTTCTAAATAAAGAGGAGGCGGACACCCGCTATATCCGGCTGATGGACGCCCTGCGGGAAAAGAAGGAGGCGGCAGGGGAGACCGCGCTAAAGGAAACCGGAATCCGTCTCAACCGGACGGTACAGGAAGAAAAAGCTTCCTCGCCGCAGGACAGGCTTCGCGCCGACGTCCTGAAGGGAAAGCGGGAGACTATCGTAGAGGACACGAAAAAGGCGCTGGAGGAAGGCGTTCCTGCAAAGACGCTGTTGGATGAAGCGCTCCTTCCCGCCATCAACGAAGTGGGAGAGTTGTTTGACAAGGGCAAGTATTTCCTGCCCCAGTTGATCGCCAGCGCGGAGGCGATGAAGGCATCCATCGAGTATATGGAGCCGATTCTATTACAGGCAAAGGCTGGGAAGGACATGCCTACCGTGGTGATCGCCACAGTGGAGGGCGATATTCACGATATCGGGAAAAATTTGGTGGCGCTGATGCTCAAAAATTACGGGTTTCATGTGGTTGATCTGGGCAAGGACGTGCCGAAGGAAAAGATCATTGAGGCGGCGCGGGAGCATAACGCGCAGGTGATCGCGCTGTCGGCGCTGATGACCACCACCATGCAGCAGATGCGCCATGTGATCGACTATGCGAAGGCGCAGGAGATGGATGCGAAGATCATCGTGGGCGGCGCGGTCATCACCGAGGAGTATGCGCAGGAGATCGGCGCGGACGGCTATTCCAAGGACGCGGCGGACGCGGTGAAGCTGACCCGGAGACTGCTGGGACTGGATGACCAGATATAACGTAAACGGTTTTAGATGATTTTGTTGCGAAAATAGATAGAGGAGAGGATAACGTATATGATAGGTGCAGATGCAATCGTAAAATGTCTGGAAGAGGAGGGCGTTGAGTATGTGTTCGGTTACCCGGGTGTGGCAATATGTCCCTTTTACAACAGCATATTGGAGTCCGACATAAAGACCATTCTGATCCGCACGGAGCAGAACGCGGCGCACGCGGCAAGCGGACTTGCAAGAGTTTCCGGGAAAGTGGGCGTATGCGCGGTAACTTCCGGTCCCGGCGCAACAAATCTGATTACAGGTGTCGCTACCGCTTTTGCGGACAGCATACCGTTAGTATGCATCACGGGACAGGTAAACAGCGAGCTGCTCGGTTCCGACGTGTTTCAGGAGGCGGACATCACAGGCGCGGTGGAGTCCTTTGTCAAGTACAGCTATCTGGTAAAGGATGCGGCTGACATTCCGCAGATTTTCAAGGAGGCGTTTCATCTTGCGTCAACGGGACGCAAAGGTCCCGTGCTGATCGATGTTCCCATTGATATCCAGAACGCGCCGGTCACGAAATTTAAATATCCCGACGAAGTCAATATGCGTACATACAAGCCGACGGTTAAGGGCAATATGGCGCAGATTAAAAAGGTCATCAAGGAGCTTGCAAAGGCAAAGCGCCCGCTGATCTGTGCCGGGGGCGGCGTGCTCCTTAGTCAGGCGGAGGAGGCGCTTCGGGCATTTTCGGAAGAATACCGGATTCCCGTGGTTTCTACCATGATGGGAATCGGCGCCATGCCTACCGAGCACCCTATGTACTACGGTATGGTGGGCAACAACGGTAAACCTTACGCAAACCGTGCCATGAACGAGTCAGACCTGCTCCTCATGGTGGGGGCGCGTGTCGCAGACCGGGCGGTGAATCAGCCTGATGTGATCACGGAAAACAAAGTACTCGTCCACATCGACGTGGATCCGGCGGAGATCGGGAAAAATGTAGGTCCCGCCATTCCTCTTGTGGGGGATGCGAGACATATTTTTGAGGATATCGAGACGCAGGAGTTTATCTGCGAGCATGAGGAGTGGATTCGGACGCTGAATACCTACCGCGACACCATGCAGCCGATCAGAAAGCCCAACCCTGCCTATGTGGATCCGGCAGCGTTTATCACCATGCTTTCCCGGGAGATGGACGAGAATGCGATCTATGTGGCGGATGTGGGACAGAACCAGATCTGGTCCTGCGGCTACCACATTGTGAAAAAAGGGCGGTTTTTGACGACAGGCGGCATGGGCACTATGGGATATTCGATTCCGGCGGCAATGGGCGCGAAGCTGGCTGACAGAAGCCGTCAGGTGGTGGCTGTGTGCGGCGACGGCTCTTTCCAGATGTCCATGATGGAACTTGCCACCATGCGGCAGTTTGACGTGCCCGTGAAGATCATTGTCCTGAAGAATAACTATCTGGGCATGGTGCGGGAATACCAGCATTACACCTACAAAGACAGCTATTCCGTTGTAGATTTGTCGGGCAGCCCCGATCTGGAAAAACTTTCTGCGGCATACGGACTTAAGTTTATGCGGCAGGAGACCATGGAGGGCGCGCAGGAGACCATCAAGGCATTTTTGGAGAATGACGAATCGGTGCTTTTGGAATGTCTGATCGACCCGATGGATCTGGTAAAAGCGTGAGAAGTACCTCTAAAGACGTCCCGCCATGGGACGGGACGCCAAGAGGTACTATGTCTCGCGCAGGAGAATGCCAAAAAGAGGCATTCTCCGTATAGATAAAAGATGTGGAGGATATAGGATGAAAAAAATATATTCCGTATTGGTGGAAAACAGATCCGGCGTGCTGTGCAAGGTGGCTGGTCTGTTTTCGAGAAGATGTTTTAATATCGAGTCCCTCGCTGTGGGAGAGACGGAGGATAGCACGGTTTCCCGCATGACTATCGTCAGCTCCGGGGACGAGCGCACCATCGAGCAGATCGAGAAACAGCTCAACAAAAAAATTGACGTCATCAAGGTGAAAACCTTTGACGAACCGTCCAGCGTGAGCCGTGAGCTTATGCTGATGAAGGTGAAGTACAACAAGAATAACCGAAAGGACATCATGGAGACATGCGATATCATGGGCGCGGATATCGTGGATATGTCCCAGAATATGTTCATCATCCAGATCTGTGATGTGCCCGAGCGCGTCCGGCTCTTTATCAGCATGATGAAGGGTGTGAGCATCGTGGAGATGGCGCGCACCGGGACTTTGGCGCTGCAGAAGTGTCTGGAAGCGGAGGAATAGGTTGACTTTTCACCCCTAAGTTGCTACAATTATTGACAGTGTTTATGCCGAAGAACGACGGAAGGATGGGTGCTTGTATGCAGAAAAAGGTTTTTCAGTTGTTGGTTGACAATACATCAGGCGTTTTGAGCCGCATCGCGGGGCTTTTTTCCAGACGCGGCTACAATATCGAGAGCATTACCGCGGGCGTGACGGCTGACCCACGCTATACGCGCATCACGATCGTGACTTCCGGGGATGATGTGATTCTTGAGCAGATCGAGAAGCAGGTGGCGAAGCTTGTGGATGTGCGGGATATCAAGGAACTGAAACCCGGGGAGAGCGTGTACAGGGAGCTTGCGCTGATCAAAGTGCGGGTGACCTCCGCCAGAGACCGTATGGACGTGCTCGCGGTAGCGAACGCTTACCGTGCCGATCCTGTAGATGTCTCACCCGGCAGCATCACCATTGAACTGATCGGCGATCAGGAAAAAATCGACGCCTTTATCGCGGTTCTGGACGGCTACGAGATTCTGGAACTGGCGCGCACCGGCATTGCTGGCTTGAGCCGCGGCATTGAAAATGTGACGTATTTGTAACAGATTGAGCAGAGCTCAATCGCGAGATACGCTTCGCGTCCTCGGTTAGCTCAAGGGAGAGTTTCCCTTTCAGTTATAGAAGTTATCACATATCAATCATTTAGATGGAGGAAAGAAAAATGGCAAAAATTTTCTATCAGGAAGACTGTAATTTACCCCTGCTGGATGGCAAGACCATCGCAGTCATCGGCTACGGCAGTCAGGGACATGCACATGCGCTGAACGCGAAGGAGTCCGGCTGCCATGTGATTATCGGTCTCTACGAGGGTTCCAAGTCATGGGCGAAGGCTGAGGCGCAGGGATTTGAAGTATATACGGCTGCGGAAGCTGCGAAGAAGGCGGATATCATTATGATCCTGATCAACGATGAGCTGCAGGCGGCTATGTACAAGAAGGATATCGAGCCCAATTTGGAGGCGGGCAATATGCTGATGTTTGCACACGGCTTCAACATTCACTTCGGCTGCATCGTACCTCCTAAGGATGTGGATGTAACCATGATCGCGCCCAAGGGTCCCGGTCACACCGTAAGAAGCGAGTATCAGGCTGGCAAGGGCGTTCCCTGTCTGGTTGCCGTTCATCAGGACGCTACCGGCAAGGCACAGGATATGGCTCTTGCTTACGCGCTGGCAATCGGCGGCGCGAGAGCGGGCGTTCTGGAGACCACTTTCCGCACCGAGACAGAGACAGATCTCTTCGGCGAGCAGGCAGTTCTGTGCGGCGGCGTATGCGCACTGATGCAGGCGGGCTTCGAGACGCTTGTCGAGGCTGGATATGATCCGAGAAACGCGTACTTCGAGTGCATCCACGAGATGAAGCTGATCGTAGACCTGATTTACCAGTCCGGCTTTGCGGGCATGAGATATTCCATCTCCAACACCGCTGAGTACGGCGACTACATCACAGGGCCTAAGATCATCACCGAGGACACGAAGAAGGCGATGAAGAAGATTCTATCCGATATTCAGGACGGTACTTTTGCAAAAGACTTCCTGCTTGATATGTCTTCCGCGGGCGGTCAGGTACACTTCAAGGCTATGAGAAAGTTAGCTTCCGAGCATCCCGCTGAGGTTGTGGGCGAGGATATCAGAAAGCTCTACAGCTGGAACGGCGAGGACAAGCTGATCAATAACTAAGCTGTTTCTGTATGCGTATGTGACAGATAACATGGCACTGTGCGATGATAGGTTGAGAATAAGAAAAGCAGAGGCATTCCGCCGGCCCGTCCGGCTCGGAGTGCCTTTCTTCTTTTGGGATTTTGCGGTTTTTGTTTAGAATATCTTAAGAACTATCAGCGGTTTCTGTTTAGATACGCCGTTTATACTAGTAACCATGTAAAAGAAAAATGAGTGAGGGGCGGACAATGGACTATCATATTTTGATCGTGGAGGATGACAAGGACATCAGGGAAGGCATAGAAATCTATCTGAAAAATCAGGGCTATGTCGTCTTTCAGGCGGCGGACGGCGTGGAGGGGCTTGCCGTGATCCAGAAGGAGGAGATCCATCTGGCGATCGTGGACGTGATGATGCCGCGGATGGACGGGATCAATATGGTGATGCGGATGCGGGAGTTAGAGTACGAGTTTCCGGTGATCATGCTCTCCGCCAAGTCCGAGGAAGTGGATAAAATCATGGGGCTTAACATGGGGGCGGACGACTATGTGACGAAACCCTTTACCACGATGGAGCTTCTCGCCAGAGTCAACTCCCATCTGCGGCGTTACAGCCGTTTCCTTGAAATGAAGGACGGCAAAAAGACGGAGGATGAGGCGCGCGTCTACACAACCGGCGGGCTGGAAGTGCATGAGGACACGGTGGAGGTGTTTCTGGACGGCAATCCGGTGAAGCTGACGCCGACAGAGTTCAAAATCCTCCTTCTGCTGATCAAAAGTCCGGGCAGGGTTTACTCCGCGGAGGAGATTTACGAGAGGGTCTGGAACGAGCAGGCAATCAACACGGACACGATCATGGTACATGTCAGAAAAATCCGGGAGAAGATTGAAGTGAATCCCCGGGAACCAAAATATTTGAAGGTGGTGTGGGGCGTTGGCTACAAAATCGACAAACAGTGAGAGAGAAAAAACAAGCAAACGGGAGAGGATGCCGGGGATTTTTGCCATGGCGGTTCTCATACTGTCCGCAACTATCGTCTTTCTGTTGCAGTATCCGGGGTTTAAGGAGCGTGCGGCGGAGGAGGAACCGAATATCCTTGCGGGCAGCGAGTTCTTGCATGAGATCTATCAGGGCAATATCGTTCTCTACAAGCAGCTCTGCGACTACAAGGCGTCAAAGGAGGGGGACGGCGAGAACGCGTCCGCGCAGGATTTTTTTTTAAGCGCGGAGATAAAGCGAGCGAAAGACTTCGGAGAATACTATGATTTTGGCGGCAAGACGCCCCTCTCCTATGCCGGGGAGCAGCTGGATGAACTGCTCTACCAGTGGCACCTCGCTTTTCAGAACGGGATAGATCAGCAGATCGACTATGAGCTGATAGACCGGGAGAGCGGGCAGACATTCTCCAACACCGAGCGCGCGCTGCACTATCTTGGCACCGAGGAGGAGGCTGTCTATCTGGACGATTACTATCCCTACTATATCAAGCTGGATTTTGATGAGAGCGGGATTTTGGAGCATGTGTGGGTGCGCGGCGAGGACGCGGATGCGCTGGTGGAGAGTGTGCAGCGCGTGATGCGGAGCCGCTATCTGGAACGGAGTCTCTATGAGAGCCTGTCCTATTCCGCCTACGGCGGCATCGACTGGGAGGATGCCATCTACTATCAGTCGTCAGATTACAATGCGGTGATGCAGATGAATGTACAGGTGTTGAATACGCCGAAAAACTGTACCATCTGCTATGCGTTGACGGAGACGCAGCTTGCCGATGTGAAGGCGTCGTCACGCATGTTTCTCTCCATGAGTACGGCGGGAAATTATAGGAACAGCGGCATTCAGGATGTCTTCCGCCTCCTGCTTATCATTCTGGGAATTACGGCAATGCTTTTGCCGTTCTGGAAGAAGTACCATTTGCACGAACAGGGACTTTTGCCGTTGCATATAGAGGTACTGACATTGCTTACGTTTGCCACATTTCTGATATTGGGAGAACTGTCCGTCACGCTTGTCAGGTACTCCCTGTCAGATAGTTGGGAGTACAGCCTGTCCCATATGCTGTGCGCCACGTTTCCCGTGCTTACCAAAACGGCGGCGAGAGATATCGTTTGGGTGATTAACTTCCTGTTTCTGGCGGCGGCATTTACGCTCTGGTTTACCCTGATCACCGCGTACGCGCAGGTCTATGTGTTCGGGCTGCGGGGATATGTGAGAAAACGGTGTCTCTGTTACCGGGTATTCCGCTATACAAGAGCTTCCATGCGAAGAAAGCGGGCGCGCATCAAACGGGAATTTCTGCACATGGATATGGAGCAGAATATGAATGTGCCGCTGTTTAAGGCGCTTCTTGTCAATTATCTGGTTCTGGCGGTTATCAGCATGTTCTGGGTGCTCGGCGTGCTTTTGCTGATTCCGTACACCGTATTTCTCTACGGGCTTTTGCGGAAGTATATTCGCCTCATACAGGGGCAGTACACCGACATGCTCACGGTGGTACGTGCAGTGGCGGAGGGGAATCTGCAGACTGAGATGGAGGGGGACTGGGGCATATTTTCCGCCTTTCAGGAGGAACTCTCCGCAATTCAGAGCGGCTTTTCCGATGCAGTGGAGGAGGAGGTAAAGAGCCAGCGGATGCGCACGGAGCTGATCACCAACGTGTCCCATGATTTAAAGACGCCCCTCACCGCCATCATCACTTACACGGAGCTCTTGCAGGAGGAGGGCGTCACGGAAACGCAGCGGAAGGAATATCTGGAGGTGCTCAAACGAAAGTCCCTGCGCTTAAAGACGCTGATCGAGGATCTGTTCGAGGTGAGCAAGGCGAACAGCGGCAATGTGGCGTTCCACACGGAGAAGGTGGATATCTGCCATCTGGTGCGGCAGATGTATCTGGAGTACGAGGACAGGGCGGCGGAGGCAGGGCTGATCTTCCGTTTCAGGTTCCCGGAGCAGAAGGTGTTCCTGATGCTGGACGGGGAGAAGACGAGCCGCGTCTTCGACAATTTATACACGAACATCATCAAGTACGCCATGCCGGACTCCAGGGTCTATGTCAGCGTGGCGCAGGATGCGGAGGAAGTGCGGATTGAACTGAAAAACATTTCCGGCTATGAGTTAAATATTCCCGCCGAGAGCCTGACGGAGCGTTTCGTCCGGGGCGACAGCGCCAGAAGCAGCGAGGGCAGCGGACTTGGACTTGCCATCGCCAGAAGCTTCGTGGAACTGCAGGGCGGTAAGATGGACATCGAGATAGACGGGGATCTGTTCAAGGTGACGCTTACTTGGAAGGGGCTGTAATGCCCCTTCTTTTTGTGTCTGTACGAGCGGTCGAATTTATGGTATACTCTTTCATGTATTGTGAGACAAAGAATCAGGAGGAACGACTATGGGAATGACAATGACGCAGAAAATTCTGGCGGCGCACGCCGGTCTTTCGCAGGTGGAGGCTGGGCAGCTCATCGAGGCTGATCTCGATCTGGTGCTGGGCAACGATATCACCAGCCCCGTTGCGATTCACGAGATGGAAAAAATGAAGGTGGACGGCGTGTTTGACAAGGATAAGATCGCCCTTGTACCGGATCATTTCGTCCCCAATAAGGATATCAAGTCCGCGGAACACTGTAAGTGTGTGCGGGAATTTGCGAGGAAAAATGAGATTACCAATTATTTTGAAGTAGGGCAGATGGGTATTGAGCACGCCCTTCTCCCGGAGCAGGGTCTGACCGTGGCGGGCGACGTGATCATCGGCGCGGACTCCCACACTTGCACGTATGGCGCTCTGGGCGCGTTCTCCACAGGCGTCGGCAGCACGGACATGGCGGCTGGTATGGCTACCGGCAAAGCATGGTTCAAAGTGCCTTCCGCCATCAAGTTTAACTTGACCGGCAAGCCCTCTGAGTGGGTCAGCGGCAAGGATGTGATCCTGCACATCATCGGCATGATCGGCGTGGATGGCGCCCTCTACAAATCCATGGAGTTTACGGGGGACGGCATCGCGAACCTTTCCATGGACGACCGTTTCACGATCGCAAATATGGCGATCGAGGCGGGCGGCAAGAACGGCATTTTCCCGGTGGACGATCTCGCCATTGCCTATATGAAGGAGCATAGTACGAGAGAGTATAAGATATACGAGGCTGACGCGGACGCGGTCTACGACGAGGAGTACACCATTGACCTTAGCGCGCTTCGTCCCACGGTGGCGTTTCCCCATCTGCCGGAGAACACAAAGACCATCGACGAGATCAAGGATGATATCAAGATCGATCAGGTTGTGATCGGTTCCTGTACCAACGGCAGACTTGACGATCTGCGAATCGCCGCGAAAGTGTTAAAAGGCAGACATGTGGCGGATGGGATGCGCTGTATCGTGATTCCCGCCACACAGAAGATTTATTTGCAGGCTATGGAAGAAGGGCTGTTAAAGACCTTTATCGAGGCGGGCGCGATTGTCAGCACTCCTACCTGCGGACCGTGCCTTGGCGGTTACATGGGCATTCTCGCGGAGGGCGAGCGCTGTGTGTCCACCACCAACCGCAACTTTGTTGGGCGCATGGGACATGTGAGCTCGGAAATTTATCTGGCAAGTCCCGCAGTGGCGGCGGCAAGCGCGGTGGAGGGGAAGATCTCCTGCCCCTGTAAACTTTCGTAAAACCGAAGGTTTTTGAGTGCGCACTGCGAATAATATATAAAGAAAGGAACAAAAACTATGAAAGCAGCAAAAGGACATGTTTTTAAATATGGGGACAATGTAGATACGGACGTGATCATCCCGGCGCGCTACTTAAACTCCTCCGACCCGGCGGAGCTGGCGACGCATTGCATGGAGGATATCGATAAGGAGTTTGTTGGTAAGGTAAATAAAGGCGACATCATTGTGGCGGCGAAAAACTTTGGCTGCGGCTCTTCGAGGGAGCATGCGCCCATCGCCATCAAGGCGGCAGGCGTAAGCTGTGTGATCGCGGAGACCTTTGCCCGCATCTTTTATAGAAACGCCATCAACATCGGTCTGCCTATCGTGGAGTGCCCAGAGGCGGCTGCCGCGATCGAGGCGGGCGACGAGGTGGAAGTGAATTTTGATTCCGGCGTGATCACCGATGTGACCAAAGGCACGACTTATCAGGGGCAGGCGTTCCCCGAGTTCATGCAGAAGATTATCGCGGCGGAAGGGCTTGTCAACTACATCAATCAAAAATAGCAGGGTGGTACTATGATCTACAGGGTCGGTGACGGCGATAATCCCGCCTATGACTACAGCAGTCAATTAAAGCCCGCCCAAAATGCCGAAAACCATGAAAAGTTCAGTTTGGATCGGCAGAAGGAACAGGACGTTCCGAATAAGAAAGAGGAAAAGGGCGAAGACAAAAAACTACATCAGAAACCCGACGTCGATATCAGAATGCAGGGAGGCGTGAAGCTGGAGTTATCCGGCGGCAGGGTAAGTGAGTGGGAACAGACGGCAGACAGTGCCGCAAAAGCCGAGAACGCGGGCGGCGGGCTGTTTGACGCCGTGTTGTCGATATTTAAAAGTCTCTTTGCGGCGGTGGGCGAGTTTTTCTATAAAGTCTGGAACGACCCGCCGCAGGAGACGGTTTCTGAGGACGTGACGCCCGAGGAGGCGGAGCGCTACACGGAAGAATATTACGCGATGAAAGGGATTCCCAGACCGGAGACTGCCGCGGAAAAAACGGAGGAAGCCGCTGCCGATGAAAACACAGAGGATTTCAAGAAAAAGCAGGAGGATCGGGACGAAAAGATCCGAAAGCATCTGCGATCCGGGAATCTGGACCAGGTGATCAGCCTGCTTACGGACGACGGCAGACGGTCTGTCGCCAAAAATTCTACGCTGTTGACTTATTATGATAAAAACGGGAAATTGACGCAGATTAACGCGTCGGACAGGGAACGTATTTTACACGGGGATCGACATGTAAAAACGCTGTGAGTATTCAGATTATAATACCACAGCGTTTTTTCCGTTTCGTTTCCCGCAGTAGAGGTTGTAATCGGCTCTTGTGATGGTATCCTCCACCGGTTCTTTTCCGTCATACAGGGCGACGCCCAGCGTGAGAGAACAGTGAATCCACTTATCGTTCAGTTCAAAGACACGGTTTGCCACATTCCTGCGGATATTCTCCGCGATGCGAAAGGAGCTTTCCTCCGAGGCGTTGTTGAGCAGAATCAGGATCTCCTCGCCACCCCAGCGGCAGACATAGCCGTGACCCTTCACCTGTTCGGTAGTGATTCTGGCGATTCCCTTCAAAACCACGTCACCGAAATCATGTCCGTAGGTGTCGTTTACTTTCTTGAAATTATCGATATCACACATAATCAAGGCAAAGCTGGACGCCGACTCCACCGCCTGATTGAGAAATACATCCATGCTCCGGCGGTTGTAAAGCCCGGTCAGCGGGTCAGTGCTCGCAAGCTTATCCAGAATGGCGTTCTGTCGTTTCAGCTTGTTGCTGGAAAGCTGCATCTCAAACACAAACACCAGCGAAAAGATAATCAACAATGCAAAGGTACAGAGCGAGTTAAACACATAGAGGGACAGCTCCAAAGCGATATTCCCCGTATCGATGAGGGGGTCTCCGAAAAAGGAGAGAAATTTACATGCCAGAAAGGCAACCGCCGAAAAGGAGGCGGAAACGGTGGCTATGGTAAATTTCTTCCGCTTGATATCGAGGGTGTAGCAGATATAAAAACCGACCGGAACAATGGCGATAATATACTGCGCGAATCCGTACTGCCAGCCGAGAACGATCGTGGCGGCAAAGGAGTGCATCACGACCTCGACGAAGGTAATCAGGTAAATTGCCAGATAGTGTTCCCGTTCGCCCCACATCAGCCAGAAACATGCCGCGTAGGTAAGCACGCTGAAAATATTGAAGAAGAACAGGGGCATCACCTGAAAGATTGCAAAAATGACAAGCAAAAAAACGTGCACCGACGCGATAGAGCCGATCAGCGCATGGAATTTCAGGCGGTTCGTGATCTGCGTTCTGCCTGTCAGAACGTCTATGATTTTATTAATGCCTTTTTTCAGGCGGGTTTTCCATTGCTTTTTATTCATGGCAGGATTCCTGTTTAGTAAGGTTTCTTACATAATTAATCTATCTTATTATACTCTTATCCATTTTATTTGTAAATCTTTTGACAGGCAAACTCCGTACCGTTTATACCGGAAAATGTGCAATTTGTACCATCCGCGTCTTTTTTGTCTCCGGGAAAGAAAACACTTGTTCGACTGCAAGATATCTGATATACTTTCTGATATGGATAAGAATGCATTTGAACGCGCAAAATTAAAGGTACTGTTAAAGCAAAACGATCCGCATGGTTTTGGCACGCTGCAGGAAAAGACGGTCCACGCGGTGATGAAGCTTTACTATGAACCCGACGAGGACTGCCATGAAGTGCCCGTGGAGGGTTTTATTGCGGATATTTACAGGGACGGGCACATCATAGAGATACAGAACGGGAATTTCGGCAGGCTGCGTCCGAAGCTGACTGCCTTTCTGCCGTTATACCCTGTCACGGTGGTATTTCCGATTCCCCATTTCAAATGGCTGATCTGGATGAATGAGGAGAGCGGGGAGCTTTCCGACAAACATAAGTCCCCGGTGACGGGAAACGCCTACCATGCCTTTGCCGAATTATACCGGATCAAACCGTTTTTGAAAGACCCGAACCTGTCTTTTGCCTTTCCGCTGATTGACATGGACGAGTACCGTCTCCTAAACGGATGGAGCCGTAACAAAAAGCGCGGCTCTACCCGCTATGACAGGATGCCGCTCTCCCTTTATGATGAGATACGAGTGGAGAGAACGGAGGATTTTATGCAGTTTGTGCCAGTTGACCTGCCAGAGCCCTTCACGATCACGGACTTTGCGAAGGCAGCGGGGATCAAGCGGGAGCTTGCCGCGGACACCGTGCCGATTTTGATGTATCTGGATATCCTGAGGCGCGACGGGAAGCGGGGGCGTGAATATTTGTATCGGGTGGAGGAATGAAGACACGGCGGCACAGTTGTTTGTTTTTTAATAACAGTGAAACAATTCTTTTTAAACCGTATTTTTGCTCCTGCATGGCTTGCAAAATGGTGTGTGCGGCGGCTTTGGACGTGATCTGCACATGTCAGACGGCAGACGGAAAGCCATGAACCAGCCCCCATAATATGGTACTTTTTCTTTACAAAAACACTAGATTTATGGTATGCTACGCATAGCAACGGCAGTACACCGGCAGAGGGGAAATGAAGGAAATCCTGCAATGCGCGATTTTTGTCGAAAATTTCTCCCCGCAGTCTGTGACTGCAAAGTGAGGTTAAACGAAAATGGCTAAGACAGATACAAACACATACGATGCCTCCAGCATCACAGTTCTGGAGGGGTTAGAGGCGGTCCGGGTTCGTCCGGGCATGTACATCGGCAGCGTCTCCACCAAAGGGTTGAACCATCTGATTTACGAGATCATGGACAACGCAGTGGACGAGCATCTGGCGGGCTACTGTAGCACCATAAGGGTGACGCTTGAGGCGGACGGTTCCGCCACCGTCTCGGATAACGGGCGCGGTATTCCAGTCGGCATGCATGAGAAGGGCATCAGCGCGGAACGTCTCGTATTCACCACCCTTCACGCGGGCGGCAAATTTGACAACGATGCCTATAAGACCAGCGGCGGACTTCACGGTGTGGGTTCCTCGGTGGTTAACGCTTTGTCCACCTATCTGCACGTGACCGTTAAAACCGGCGGGCAGATCTATGAGGATCATTATGAGCGCGGCATTCCCACACTGGAATTAAAGGACGGGCTGCTCCCCGTTGTCGGAAAGACAAGGGAATCCGGCACGACCATCAATTTCCTGCCGGACGACACCATCTTTGACAAGACGCGGTTTAAGGAGGACGACGTAAAGAGCCGGCTCCATGAGACCGCATACTTAAATCCGGAACTTACGATTATTTATGAGGATAAGAGAGGGCAGGAAACAGAACATATCGAGTACCATGAGCCGGAGGGCATTGTGGGCTTTATCAAAGACATGAACAAGAGCCGCGAGGCGATTCACGACGTGATTTACTTCAAGGGGGAAGCGGAAGGGATCACCGTGGAGTGCGCGTTCCAGTACGTGAACGAGTTCCACGAGAACGTGCTCGGTTTCTGTAACAATATCTACAACGCCGAGGGCGGCACGCACCTGACAGGGTTTAAGACCATGTTTACAAATGTGATTAACACCTACGCCCGCGGGCTTAACATCTTAAAGGAAAAGGATGTGAACTTTACCGGCGCGGATGTGAGAAACGGTATGACGGCGGTAATCTCCATCAAACACCCCGATCCCCGTTTCGAGGGGCAGACTAAGACAAAGCTGGACAATCAGGACGCGGCGAAAGTGGTCAGCAAGGTGACGGGTGACGAGATTGTCCGATTCTTCGACCGCAATCTGGAAACGTTAAAGAGCATTATCGGCTGCGCGGAGAAGGCGGCGAAAATACGTAAGACCGAGGAGAAGGCAAAGACCAACCTGTTAACCAAACAGAAATTCTCCTTCGACTCCAACGGAAAGTTAGCTAACTGCGAGTCGAAGGACGCCTCCAAGTGCGAAATTTTCATCGTGGAGGGAGATTCCGCGGGCGGCAGCGCGAAAACTGCCAGAAACCGTATGTATCAGGCGATCCTGCCGATTCGCGGCAAAATTCTGAATGTGGAGAAGGCAAGCATTGACAAGGTGTTGGCGAACGCCGAGATCAAGACGATGATCAATGCTTTTGGCTGTGGCTTTTCGGAGGGCTACGGCAACGACTTTGACATTTCCAAGCTGCGTTATGATAAAATCATCATTATGGCGGATGCAGATGTGGACGGCGCCCATATTTCCACACTGTTACTCACCTTATTTTACCGCTTTATGCCGGAGCTGATCTACGAGGGGCATGTCTATATCGCTATGCCGCCTTTGTATAAGGCAATGCCGTCTAAAGGGGCGGAAGAGTATCTCTACGACGACAAGGCGCTCGAAAAGTATCGGAAACGGCACAAAGGTTCTTTCACGTTACAGCGCTACAAGGGTTTGGGTGAGATGGATGCGGAACAGCTCTGGGAGACCACCCTTGACCCCGAAAAGCGGATGCTAAAGCAGGTGGAAATAGAGGACGCCCGCATGGCAAGCGAGGTGACGGAGATGCTGATGGGTACTGAGGTGCCGCCCAGAAAGGCATTTATCTATAAGAACGCGCAGGAGGCGGAGCTGGACGTATAGATTATGCCCATATATATTGTTTGCAAGAATAAGGCAGACAATGTCCGCTGATGTCAGGCGGGAAAAACCGGCAGACATAATAAAGGAATACAGAAAATAGAAGGACGGGAATACATTCCCGGAAAGAGAGTATAAGAGAGCGAATAAAAATGGACGACAGAATCATTAAAACGGAATACTCCGAGGTCATGCAGAAATCCTATATCGACTACGCCATGAGCGTGATTATCGCAAGGGCGCTGCCGGACGCAAGGGACGGTTTAAAGCCGGTGCAGAGGCGGACTCTCTATGATATGCATGAGCTTGGCATCCGTTACGACAGACCTTACCGGAAATCGGCGCGTATCGTTGGCGATACCATGGGTAAGTACCACCCTCACGGCGACAGTTCTATCTACGAGGCGCTGGTGGTGATGACCCAAGACTTTAAGAAGGGCATGCCCCTGATTGACGGGCACGGCAATTTCGGCAATATCGAGGGCGACGGCGCGGCGGCAATGCGTTACACGGAAGCGCGGCTTGCGCAGGTCACGCAGGAGGCTTTTCTCGCCGATCTGGACAAGGATGTGGTAGACTTTATCCCGAACTTTGACGAGACAGAAAAAGAGCCCAGCGTCCTTCCTGTGAAGATTCCGAACCTTCTCGTAAACGGTTCGGAGGGCATCGCGGTCGGTATGGCGACCAACATCCCGCCCCACAATCTCGCCGAGGTGATCGACGCCACAAAGGCTTATATGCTGGATGAAAATATCACCACGAGGGAACTGATGCGCTACGTGAAGGGACCCGATTTCCCCACGGGCGGCATCGTTATCAATCAGGACGAGCTTCTGGAAATCTACGATACGGGGATGGGCAAGATCAAGCTGCGCGGCAAGGTGGAAGTGGAGAAGGCGAAGGGCGGCAAGACAAATCTCGTCATCACCGAGATACCCTACACCATGATCGGCGCAAACATCGGCAAGTTCCTGATGGACGTGGCGTCCCTTGCGGAGACGAAAAAGACGCAGGATATTGTGGATATCACGAACCAGTCCTCCAAGGAAGGCATTCGCATCGTCATTGAACTCAGAAAAGACGCTGACATAGAAAACTTTAAAAATATGCTCTACAAGAAGACACGTCTGGAGGACACCTTCGGCGTAAATATGCTCGCCATCTTGGACGGACGCCCAGAGACGATGGGGCTTAAGGCGATCATCCGGGAGAGCGTCAACTTCCAGTATGAGGTGGCGGGGCGCAAGTACCGTAATCTGCTTGAGAAGGAGCTGGAGCGCAAGGAGATACAGGAAGGGCTTATCAAAGCGTGCAACGTGATCGACCTGATTATCGAGATTCTCCGCGGTTCTAAAGACCGCGCTATGGCGAAGGCGTGTCTGGTGGAGGGTAAGACCGACGGCATCAAGTTCAAATCCAAGGAATCAAAGGTGATGGCGTCGCAGCTACAGTTTTCAGAGAAACAGGCGACCGCCATTTTGGAGATGCGCCTCTACAAGCTGATCGGTCTGGAAATCGAGGCGCTCATTAACGAGCATGAGGAAACCATGGCGAATATTTACCGCTATGAGGATATTTTGGCAAGAAGAGACTCTATGGCGCAGGTCATCATGAATGAGCTGGACGAAATCAAAGAAAAATATAAACGCAAAAGAAGAACACAGATCACCAACGCCGAGGAGGCTGTCTATGTGGAAAAAAAGGTGGAGGAGATGGACATTGTCTTTTTGATGGATCGTTTCGGCTATGCCAAGACCATAGACACCGCCACCTACGAGAGAAATAAGGAGGCGGCGGACGCGGAGAACCGTTTCGCCTTTGTCTGCAAGAATACGGGAAAAGTCTGTCTGTTTACCAATACGGGACAGCTTCACACCGTGAAGGCGATGGATCTGCCCTTCGGGAAATTTCGTGACAAGGGCGTACCGATTGACAATGTGAGCAATTTTGATTCCGCGAAGGAATCTATCGTCTATGCCGCAAGCCAGAGCGATTTAAACCTGTACCGCGTGATTTTTGCCACGAAGCAGGCAATGCTTAAGGTAGTGGACGGCGGTGAGTTCGACGTGGCAAAGCGCACGGTGGCGGCGACAAAGCTTGTAGACGGCGACGAGGTAGTGAGCGTAGTTGCGTTCAAGGAACAGCGCAACATGATTTTACAGTCCAAGGCAGGCTATTTCCTGCGGTTCGCCGTGGAGGAAATTCCGGAGAAGAAGAAGGGCGCGATCGGCGTGCGTGGCATGAAGCTTTCCGAAAAGGACGAGCTCGAGGCTGTCTACTATTCTCAGAACGCGGTGGAACAGTCTATCGAGTACGGTGATCGCACACTGGAACTGAATAAAATCAAGCTGGGACATCGTGACAGCAAGGGTGTCAAGATACGAATTTAAAGGAGCAAAACGCATGAGAGTGATAGCGGGCACGGCGAGAAGCCTTCGGTTAAAAACTCCGGACGGGACGGACACGAGACCTACCACGGATCGGATCAAAGAGACCCTTTTTAACATGCTGCAGCCATACCTTGGCGGCGCGCTGTTCGTGGATCTGTTCAGTGGCAGCGGCGGTATCGGCATTGAGGCGCTTAGCCGCGGCGCAAGGCACGCTTACTTTGTGGAGAACGACAAGCGGGCGCTTTCCTGCATTCAGGAGAATTTGCAGTTTACCCATCTTGCGGATCAGGCGACGGTTTTAAAAACGGACGCGCTTTCCGCCCTCTACGGCATCCATGAGAAGGAGGCGGATATCGTCTTTATGGATCCGCCCTACGACTGCGGGCTTGAGGAGCGGACGCTTGCGGTGCTTAGGGAAATGCCGTGGGTGACAAAAGACACGCTGATTGTGGTTGAAACCTCCCTGCACACGGCTCTTTCCGAATTTGAGAATCTGGGATTTTGTGTGGAAAAGGAGAAGCGGTATAAGACGAACCGGCATGTTTTTTGTCAAAAATTGTAGTTTGACGCAATATTTTTTCCCAAAAATGTAAAAAATTTGAAAAAAAGTAAAGACATTTCGGTAAAATTGTTTTAATATGATATCATGAGTTTGGTTGTGTTTCGGATTTTCTGTGAATAGTATGTGAGGGCTTTCTATGAAGGCAGCAATTTATCCGGGAAGTTTCGACCCGGTGACCTACGGACATCTGGATATTATCAGACGTGCCTCTGAGATTTTTGATGAATTGACGGTGAGCGTCCTGAACAATAAAACAAAGACTCCATTGTTTTCTGTGGAAGAACGTGTTAAAATGTTAGAGGAAGTGACCCGCGATCTGCCCAATGTGACGATAGATTCTTTCAGCGGTCTTTTAATCGACTACGCCGCCAGAAAGGATATACATGTGGCGATCAGAGGGCTGCGCGCGATCACCGATTTTGAATACGAGCTGCAGATCGCGCAGACGAACCGTAAGTTTTCCGAGGGGAAGCTGGATACGGTGTTTTTGACGACCAGTCTCGAATACGCATACTTAAGTTCTTCCACCGTCAAGGAAATTGCAAGCTTTAACGGGGATATCTCGGAGTGCGTGCCCGATTTTGTCGGGAAGCTGCTATATGAAAAATATATTGAGATAGGAGCAGGCAATGAGCAGTAGAATTGAACAACTGATCGATGAGATAGAGGACTACATTGACGGCTGCAAGTTCCAGCCGCTTTCCAAGACCAATATCATTGTAAATAAAGAGGAAATTGATGAGCTTTTGCGTGAGCTTCGCATGAAGACACCGGATGAGATCAAGCGTTATCAGAAGATCATCTCCAACAAGGAGGCGATATTAAACGACGCCCGCACGAAGGCGGAAGCGCTCATTAAGGACGCGACGGTGCAGACCACAGAACTGATTAACGAGCACGAGATCATGCAGCAGGCTTACGCGCAGGCAAACGAGGTGGTGCGCATGGCGACCACACAGGCGCAGGAAATCCTGAACAATGCGACCATGGAGGCGAACGGCGTCAAGACTTCCGCCATGCAGTATCTCGACGAGATGCTTTCCAATCTGGAAAACGCCATGACAGCCACGCTCACGGCAGCTACGGAGCACTACGAGAGCTTTTTCAACACGATCAGCGGCTACAATGAGATCGTGAAGGCGAACCGCGCGGAGCTGCGTCCCGTGGAAGTGGAAAAAATGCTTAAGGAGGCAGAGGGGGAAGCGGAACCCGGGCCGGAACTGAATCTGATGTAATATATTAAAACCGCAACAAATAAATCGCGGATGAAAAAGACAGGCGAGCCGGTTTCCTTATGAAGCCGGCTTATTCTATTCATAAAATCTGGAAAAACATGGAGCAGTATGAGGAATCGTTTTGGGCATTATCTGCAAAAAAATAGCATAAAAGTATGGATTCTCTTTTGCGGACTTTTTGTCGGCATTTTTGCGGGCAGGATGCCGATTGTCCGGGCGGAAGCGGAGACGCTGCTGGAACAGCCTGCGGGGCAGGAGAACGCTGCGGCAGGGGAAGGGATAGAGGAACTGCCTGTTGATAAACTTGTGATCGTGATCGATCCCGGGCATGGCGGTGAGGAGGAGGGCGGTATGTACGACTCCTTTGTGGAGAAGGAATTGACGTTAGTTACCGCCAAAGCCATGAAGGAGGAGCTGGAAAAGTACGAGGACGTCACCGTTTATCTGACGAGGGAGGACGACAGGACCCTGTCCCTTGAGGAGCGGGTTGCGTTTGCCAAGGAAGTGAACGCCGATTTTCTCTTCTGCCTCCACTATAATCTGTCTAAGGACCACAACACGCTCTTCGGGGCGGAGTGCTGGGTGTCCGCTTTCGGGAGACATTACAGCGAGGGATATGCCTTTGCCGATATCGAGATTGGGGCGCTTGAGGATCTGGGGCTATACTCGAGAGGCATTAAGACAAGGCTCGGGAAAAAGGGGACAGACTACTACGGTATCATACGGCATGCCGTTGAGCAGGAACTGACCTGCGTGCTGATCGAGCACTGTCACATGGACCACGAGAACGACCGCCCTTTCTGTGAAGGACGGGAGCAGTGGGAGACTTTTGGCAGGCTGGACGCGGCGTCCGCCGCCAAATATTTTCGTCTGCGCTCAGACAGCCTCGGCGTGGATTACAGCGATTACCCGGTTCTTGACGTTCCGATTCCCTCGGGCGTTATGCGTCCCGACACAACCGAACCGGATATCTGCATGATTGAGGTCACCGATCAGGAGATGGAAACCGGAAACGTTACGGTGGAGCTGTCCGCCGTGGATTATGACAGCGGCATGTTGTACTATGATTACAGCTATGACGGCGGCAGCACCTATTTCCCACGGCTCGCATGGGGGGATAAGTCGCAGGACACCATCACTTTTACCATGAACGTGCCGCCCCATATTGTGCCGCAGATCGTGGTGCGGGGTTATAACGGATATGATCTGTATACGGAAAGTAACCTGATTTCCCTTCCCTCCATGGATTATAAGACGGAGGAGGAGATCGCCGCAGAGCTTGCCGAGCAGGAGCGGGTTGCGGCTGCCGCGAAGGCGGCGTCGGAGGAACAGGCAAAACAAAACGCCGTCGCTGCGGAAAATCAAAAGAGATATAAGGATATTTCCGAAAAAGAGGAAGAAGGGACAGAACCCACAGTCAGCTATTTCCTGACAGTATGTCTGGTCTGTGTCCTGCTCGTGCTCGGGCTTGCACTGTCCATGGCTCTGATTTTAAAGAGCGGAAGACGTGGCAGACGGCGACGGAGAAGAAGGCGGCGCAGATAGTATTTCAGAATGGCTGCCACAGCATATAAATCAGCGCGGTAAGGGCTGTCTGCGCCAGTTTATGAAACACATAGGCGCGAATGGACAGACCGGCGTCCCTTATCATGCTGTAAGTCTGCGCAATGCAGGAGAAACCGCCGAAGGGCAGCATCACCAGCACGAGAAAGGGATGGCGCGCACCACAGCGGGCAATGCCGCCGGTGATTTCCAGTATACAGCAGTAGGCGTTCAGAAGCGCGTCGGGCAGACGGGTGAAGGGCACGAAAAGGATGTTCAGCAGATTGAAGAACACCATGTAACCGCCCAGCTTCGCGATGCCGAGAAGCCCGGAGAGAACGGCGTTGTCGGTCGCTGGTAACAGCCCTTGCGCCTGTAGATTCCCCGTTGAAAGTTCTGTTGCGGACAATGTTGGGCATGAACTTTTTGCGACTGACTTAGTCGGTCGATTTAAAAATGGAGTCTTTCTTCCGGGTAACAGACTGTAGAGAGCGGAAAAAAGCCGGGAAAGCCGCATTACAAAAAAACCGTAGACCAGAGGTACGCCGTACATAACGAGAAAGGGTGCAAGGGGCTTTTCCAGAGAGAGCGTGCTCACCACAAAGCTCAGAAAATAGATGGGACCGATATTATTGCAGAAGGCGAGCAGACGATTTCCTTCACGGGCGGAGAGCCGCCCTGTCCGGCACAGTTCTCCGGCAATCCGCGCGCCCATGGGAAAGCCGCACAGAAACCCCATCAACAGGGTGTAGGAGCCGTTTGGCGTGGTGCCGTAAAGAATGCGCAGGACGGGATGAAAAAGGCGCACAAAGCCTTCCGTCAGGTTCATGTTGATTAAAATACCGGACAGAATCATAAAGGGTAGAAGCGTCGGTATCATTTTTTCAAACCAGAGACGCAGCCCTGAAAGCGCATATTCAAGAGAAAGCGCAGGGTAGCGCAGGAGCAGGAAAATCAAGTAAACGCCAAGCGCCATATACAGGAAACGGACAAAGCGATACCAAATTTCCTTTGATGATTTGTGAAAGACACTCATATTTCCCTCCATGTCAGAGTCGTTTGCCGCAATGGCACTGACTTTGATGAAGCTTCAGGTATAATACATATATATTGCGAAACAGCGCTTTCACATGACGAAAGCATGAAAAAACAAAGGAAAAAGAGAGGAACGACGGCATGATTGAAGCAGTCATTTTTGATCTGGACGGCTCCATGGTGGATTCCATGTGGATCTGGAGGTCTATAGATATCGAATATCTGGGGAAATTCGGCATCCCTCTGCCTGAGAACCTGCAGGCGTGTATCGAGGGCATGAGTTTTTCCGAGACGGCGGCATATTTCAAGGAGCGTTTTTCCCTGCCCGACAATCTGGACACCATCAAGGCGGACTGGAACAGGATGGCAGGGGATAAGTACGCCCACGAGGTGCCGGTCAAGGAGGGCGTCAGGGAACTGCTTAATTACTGCAGTGCGCACGGCATCAAGGCTGGCATTGCCACAAGCAATTCCAGAGAACTTGTGGAAAACGTCGTGCGGGCACATCAGATGGAATCCTGCTTCGGCTGTATTATGACGGCGTGCGAGGTGGAGAAGGGAAAGCCCGCGCCGGATATTTACCTCGCCGTGGCGAAGGAGCTTGCCGTCGCGCCGGAAAACTGCCTTGTGTTCGAGGATATCATACCGGGCATTCAGGCGGGCAAGGCGGCGGGCATGAAGGTCTGCGCGGTCTACGACGAATATTCCACACATCAGGATGAGGAGAAGCATCGGTTGGCGGATTACTATACTTACCGTTTTACGGAGCTGATTGAAGAGGGCGTACTGGCATGAGTTTTCTACCGATTTCAAAACAGGATATGGAGGCGCGGGGCATAGAGCAGCTTGATTTTGTCTATGTGATCGGGGACGCCTATGTGGATCACCCGTCCTTTGGGCACGCTATCATAAGCAGGGTTTTGGAGGCGCATGGCTTTCATGTGGGCATCATCTCTCAGCCGGACTGGAAGGATGAGAGCAGCGTCACGATTCTCGGACGTCCAAGACTTGCCTTTCTGGTTTCCGGCGGTAACATGGATTCCATGGTGAATCACTATTTTGTCTCTGGAAAGCACCGTCCGACGGATGCCTATACCCCGGGCGGAGAGCCTTACAAAAGACCGGATCATGCAACGGTGGTTTACGGCAACCTGATCCGCCGGGTCTACAAGGATGTGCCGGTGATTATCGGCGGTATTGAGGCGAGCCTGCGACGGATGGCGCACTACGACTACTGGTCGAACAGCTTCAAACGCTCGATCCTTCTGGACAGTCAGGCGGACCTGATCTCCTACGGCATGGGAGAGAAGTCCATTGTTGCGATCGCGGAGGCGCTGGAGAGCGGCATTGCGGTAAAGGACATTACCTTTATTCCGAGCACCGTCTATAGGACGAAGGATGTGGGCGGCATTTATGAATCTGTGGAATTGCCGTCCTATGAGGAGATGAAAGCGCATCCGGAAAAGTATGCCGAAAGCTTTCAGATCCAGTATTGCAATACCGATCCTTTTACCGGAAAAACATTGGTCGAGCCATACCCGAACGGCGTTTACGTGGTGCAGAACCCGCCCCAGCCACCGCTCACCACGGAGGAGATGGACAACGTCTACGACCTTCCTTACATGCGTACCTACCATCCTTCCTACGAGGAGGCGGGCGGCGTACCGGCGATTGCCGAGATCAGATTTTCGCTCGTCAGCAACAGAGGGTGTTTCGGCGGCTGTAATTTCTGCGCGCTGACCTTTCATCAGGGCAGGACGGTGCAGGTCAGGAGCCACGAATCCATCTTGCGGGAAGCGGAATTGATGATACAGGATCCGGATTTCAAGGGCTATATCCACGACGTGGGCGGGCCCACCGCCAATTTCAGACACCCCTCCTGTCAGAAGCAGATGACACAGGGCGTCTGCAAGAACAGACAGTGCCTTTTCCCGAAGCCCTGTCCCAATCTGGAGGTGGATCATTCCGATTACCTGGCGCTTCTTCGCAGACTGCGGGCGCTGCCCGGCGTAAAAAAGGTCTTTATCCGCTCCGGCATTCGTTTCGATTATCTGGCAGCTGACCCGGACGACACCTTTTTCCGGGAACTGGTGGAGCACCATGTCAGCGGACAGCTCAAGGTGGCGCCGGAGCACATCTCTGACCGGGTGCTGCAGTATCTCGGTAAGCCGCGGAAGGAAGTGTACGAAAAGTTTGTCAAAAAATACAACAAGCTCAACGAACAGCTTGGGAAGAAACAGTTCCTTGTGCCCTATCTGATGTCCTCCCATCCCGGCTCCACGTTGAAGGAGGCTATCGAGCTTGCGGAGTATCTGCGGGATCTTGGCTACATGCCGGAACAGGTGCAGGATTTTTATCCGACGCCTTCCACGATGTCCACGGTCATGTACTACACGGGAATTGACCCGCGGGACGGCAAAAAAGTTTACGTTTGCCGCAATCCCCATGAGAAGGCGATGCAGCGGGCGCTGATCCAGTACCGCAACCCCAACAATTACGAACTGGTCAGGGAGGCGCTTGTGAAGGGCGGCAGGGAGGATTTGATTGGCTTTGACAAAAAATGCCTGATACGACCGAGGAAGACGGGGGCAGGCGGCGAAAAAACCGGAGGAAACAAAGAAGCCGGGAGAGAACGCGGGCAGGCAATCAGGAAACGGACAGAAGCGAACGGTGGAAGAGCAGAAGATAATCGGGAAAACCGCCCAGAAATCGTGAGGCGAAAGAAAAAGACAATACGAAATGTGCATAAAAAGAAAAAGTAAAGAAAAAGCGTCCCGCAGACTGTAAATAATCTGCGGGACGATAATTTTTGCAAAGAATATCTGTGTCAGACGGTCTGTCCTTTTCCGATATAAACCGGGAAGGTGTCCGTTCCCTTCATCTCCTTGCCGGCTGTGATCGTAACGTCCTTGTCGGTGATAAGATATTCGATGTTCGCGCCTGCATCCACAACGGTATCCTGCATCAGAATACAGTTCTTTACCGTCGCGCCCTTTGCCACCTTGACGCCGCGGAAGATCACGCTGTTTTCCACTTCTCCTTCAATGATACATCCGGAGGCTACCATCACATTCTGCGCCTTTGACCCGTTGACATACTGGGTCGGATGATCCCCTCTGATTTTCGTGTAGACGGGGGAACCGAAGAAGAGAGAATCCAGATTGTAGTCGTCCAAAAGCTTCATATTCTCGTCAAAATAGCTCTTCATATCCGCAATGAATCCCACGTAACCGGTGTACTTGTAGCCTTTCACATTCAGCTTATTGATCTGCGGCATCAGCACGTCGCGCATGAAAAATTCCTGTCCGCGCAACAGAGCGTTGTCCACCATCTCAACCAGAAGGTCACGGTTGATGATGAAGATGTTCATGGAGAGGTTTTTGACGCCGTCCTCCTTGGAATTGATATAGACCTTTTTGATCTGATCGCCTTCCATGTCAAAAGTATAATAAAAGCTTCTGCCGTCATTCTTGGCATTGATAAACCCGCTCGGGATCGGCTGCTCACAGTAGGCGAGCGTCATGTCCGCCTCGTTCTCAATATGGGTCTGCAGCATCGCGTGGAAATCAAAGTTCACTATCATGTTCGTATCGGACATGATAATGTATCTTTCCTTGGCGTCACGCAGGAAATCAAGAATGTTTGCCAGCGCGCTTGCGCGTCCCACGTAAGGCTTCGCCTCTTTTTCCGCAAAGGGAGGGAAGATATGTAAGCCGCCGTTTTTGCGAACCAGATCCCACTCGCGGCCGGAGCCGAGATGATCCATCAGCGAGTGATAGTTTTTGTTCACGATCACGGAGATGTTTCCGATGCCGGAATTTGTCATGCCGGACAAAATAAAGTCGATAATGCGGTAACGGCTGGCGAAGGGAATGGAAGCCATCAAACGCACATTTACAAGCTCAGGAACCAGCGCGTCGTAACTGTTCGGGAAAATGATGCCGAGTGCACTTATGTTTGATTTTACCATTGTTCTTCACCGCCTTTCATATCGTTTCTGACGATGGCATTCGGACCGACCACCGCATTTTCACCAATTGTAAGGTTGGAGCCTATGGTCGCAACACCCTCCTCGGATCCGTTTGGCATCGCGCCCACCACGGCATTTTCACAGATCGTCACATTCTCCGAAACGATACAGTGCTTCACCACCGCGCCGGCTTTGATCGTTGTGTTGCCCATTACAACCGCATCCTCCACAACCGCGCCGGCTTCAACCTTGACGCCTGCAAAGAGGATGGAATGCTTTACTTCGCCCTTGATCCGGCAGCCGTCGGAAACCATCGTGTTTTCCACCACCGCGCCAGCGCTGATCTTGTGACCGGTCATGCCTGTGTTGCGGCTGTGGATTTTCCAGCTCTCATCAGAGAGGTTTATGCCGCTTTGTTCCGCGTCCAGCACTTCCATGTTAGCTTCCCATAGGGAGTGGATCGTCCCCACATCCTTCCAGTAGCCGTTAAAGTGGTAGGCGTACATCTGTCTGTTGTCGCGCAGCAGATTCGGGATGATGTTGTTGCCGAAGTCGTTTTCGGAGTTCGGGTCAGCCTCGTCCTCCTCCAGATACTTTTTCAGAATATCCCAATTGAAAATATAAATTCCCATGGAAGCGAGATTCGATTTGGGATTTTTCGGTTTCTCCTGAAATTCCGTAATCTTATCGTTCTCGTCCGCCACCATCAGACCGAAGCGGGGCGCCTCCTCCCACGGCACTTCCATGACGGCGACGCTGAACTCCGCGTTTTTCTCCTTGTGGAACTCCAGAAAATCGCTGTAATCCTGCTTGCAGATCTGGTCACCGGACAAAATGATGACATATTTCGGATCATAGCGCTCTATAAATGATATGTTCTGGTAAATTGCGTTTGCCGTTCCTTTGTACCAGTCAGAACCGCCGGATTTCTGGTAGGGCGGCAGTACGTGTACACCCCCGTAAAGGCGGTCGAGATCCCAAGGCTGTCCGTTGCCGATGTATTCGTTCAGCACGAGCGGCTGGTATTGTGTCAGAATACCTACCGTATCAATGCCGGAATTGACACAGTTGGACAGCGGAAAGTCGATGATGCGGTATTTTCCGCCGAATGGAACAGCCGGTTTTGCAAGTTTCTCGGTCAGCGTGTACAGACGTGAGCCTTGTCCGCCGGCAAGAAGCATTGCAATCATTTCTTTTGCCATATTCGATTTCCTCCTTTTTACAATTTATAAAAATTATACATCATATTCACGAAAAATGATAGGTTTTTTATGTATCTTTTGTGTATTTTTGCACGATTTTTGCAAGACAGCGATTCCTTCTTCGTCAAAAAGTAATTGTTTGCGGACAACAGTCAAAAGTGGTACACTAAATATCATATGACGCATTGGGAAAACCATGTCCAAAAAATGAAAAAAGCAGGAAATTGCTTCGAAATACAGGAGTCTGCCGCATATGAATATCGCTGTTATTACCGGCGCCTCCTCCGGGATGGGGAGAGAATTTGCCGTACAACTGGATCGCTGTCTTGGGAAGACCGATGAAATCTGGCTTCTGGCGCGCAGCAGAGAGCCTCTTCAAAAACTGTCGGACGCTCTGCGGCTCAAGGCGCGTGTCATTGTGATTGACCTGACCGATGAAACCGCCCTGAAACAATTTGAGGAAGTGCTCGCCATACAGAACCCTAAAATTACGGTGCTGGTCAACTGTGCGGGAACCGGCAGCCACAAGCTTTTTGCCAGACAGAACAAGGCGGAGATCGATGAAATGATACAGCTAAACATCACGGCGCTGACCCGCATGACCATGCTCTGTCTGTCCTATATGAAAAGCGGCAGCAAGCTGATACAGGTTTCCTCCGGCGCCGCTTTTGTCCCGCAGAGCGCCTTTGCCGTCTATGCAGCTTCCAAGGCTTATGTGTATTCCTTAAGCCGCGCACTTTCGCAGGAGCTTCGCGGGCGGGGAATCACTGTGACTGCGGTCTGTCCGGGGCCCGTCAACACACCCTTTCTGGCACATGCCTATGAAGACATGTCCGGGTTCGGGGCTCTTAAAAAACTGACTATGGCGGAAACTTCCTGTGTGGTGAAAAAGGCGATCGACGACTGTAAGATCGGAAAAAGCGTCTCCATCTGCGGACTTCCGGTGAAACTTCTGTATCTGTCAACCCAGAGCGTGCAGAATGTGATGATGAACTGTTACGATAAAATGTCTACACGCCTGAGTCGGTTTTAACGAGAGGGCTGTCAGCGGCATTTACTTTGACAAAACAGGATTCCGGTTAGCGTTCAGGAAAGAGGGATGAAATGAAACAGCTTGTTGTGCCGAAAGGCAGTTATGGTTATATAACAAACAGAAAAAAATACACGGCTCTGCGAACCGTACTTTTTTTTGCGATCTCCGCGGCGTTGTATATCGCAGGCATTATAAGCACCGGCTCAAACAAGAATCTGCTCACTATCGTGGCGATTTTGGGCTGTCTGCCCGCCTGCAAGAGCGCGGTAAACTTCATTCTGTTTATGAGAGCGAAGGGCTGCAGCAGCGCGCTGCATGATAAGGTGGCGGCATATGAAGACGACGCAATGACCGTCTTTTATGATATGTACTTTACTTCCTATCAGAAAAATTATCCCTTAAGCCACATGGCGTTGAAGGGCGGTATGCTCTGCGGCATAACGGAACACCCTTCCTGCGACTGTCGGGAGGCGGAAAAGCACTTGGAGCAGATGCTTGTGCAGGAGGGCATCAAGAATGTGACGGTTAATATCTTTTCTCAGGAGGATAAATACGTTGACCGACTGAGTCGGTTGGTGGGTATGCAGGTGGAAGAACACAAAGACCGGGAGGGGATTGTCAATCTGCTCTATGACATTTCCATTTAAAACTTAGCATTGCATACAGACATTTTGACAAGTGCCACAAGGAGATTTGCCATGTATCAGGCAACAATCACGGAGAGGGAATCGGGACAGCGGTTTGACAAGTATCTGCAGCGCATTCTGCCAAACGCGGGCAGCGGTTTCCTCCATAAAATGCTGCGAAAAAAGAATATCACCCTGAATGACAGGAAGGCGGACGGCAGCGAGAAGACCGCCGTGGGGGACTGCGTGAAAATTTTCTTTGCGCAGGAGACGCTTGATAAGTTTATGGGGAAGGTTTCTGGAGAAACCGTATATCGACAGGCATACGGAATGCTCACAGACATTCGGATAATCTTTGAAAACGACCACATTCTAATTGCAGATAAGCCCGCAGGAGTCCTGTCACAGAAGGCGGAAAAGACGGATGTCTCCTTAAATGAATGGCTGATCGGCTATCTCCTTGAAAAAGGAAGTTTATCTGAAGCTGATCTTTCCTTTTATAAGCCATCCGTCTGCAACCGCCTCGACCGCAACACGAGCGGCATGGTGCTCTGCGCCAAAACCCTGCAGGGGGCGCAGTTTCTGAGCACGCTCTTAAAAGACAGAATCCTTCACAAATATTATCAGCTCTATGTGAAAGGGCATATTGAGGGGGAACATCTGATTAAGGGGTATCTGGTCAAGGATGAGAAAAGAAATAAAGTGGTGATAAAGCCGGTTTCTGCTTCAGATTCTCTAAAACATGACATTAGCACGGTACAGAATGTCGGCAAACGTGACCGTACGAATTTTGAGAAGTCCGCGTATATCCAGACAAAATATAAACCGCTCAAAATCGAGGCGGATAAGACGCTTCTGGATGTGGAGCTGATCACGGGAAAGCCCCACCAGATTCGGGCGCATTTGGCGAGTATCGGTCATCCGCTTTTGGGGGATTACAAGTACGGGGACAGAACGTGGAATGAGAAATACCGAAAACAATTCGGGGTAAAGTCACAGCTGTTGCACGCATACAAGGTGGTGTTTCCAACGCTGGACGCGCCTTTTGCGGATTTGAGCGGGCGTACTTTTGTCTGTGAAGTGCCGGAGATTTTTGGGTGCGTCTCAAATTTTATCTAGGAAATGGGAGGTAAACGGATTTGCTTACAAAACCTGTAAATGGCTGGAGCGATTTTCAACTTGAGAATACTTCTGTATATGGTCTCAGCTATTTGGATGATATTGCTTTTGAGTGGATTGACCAGGCGATACATGGGCTTGAGACGATGATGCCATTTTGTGTGAAAGGATTTATGGAGCCAGGACGGTTTTTATGTCTGGTAAGCTATTGGAACTGCCATATTATTTGTGAAGATGATGAACGGTTGCCATTGAAGCCCGAAGATATCATGAATGAATACTCCCACACAAGCATGCTTCAATTTTGTGAATATCTCTATGCGGACGTCAGCAAAAACGTGGAAGAGTGGAGTCTGTTCGTAGACTATGGGGATAATACAGATTTCTGTTCCAAAAAGAAACTGCTCACGGAGAAACTGGAAAAGTTAGAAAAATTAATTAACGAGCACAAAGAATGGTTTGGCGAGGATAGATGCTTTCTTTAGAGTCAAATCAGAACATTTGTTCTTGCTAATTCCCTGCTGCAGGAGTATAATAGGGTGAAAAGTACTTTGGAGCGAGGATTAAGATGGCGACATGGAACTCCCGCGGGCTGCGCGGCTCCACTTTGGAGGATCTGATCAACAGAACAAACGAAAAATATCTGGAAAACGGGCTGGCGCTGATCCAGAAGGTGCCCACGCCCATTACGCCCATCAATATCGACAAGGACAGCCGCCATATCACGCTCGCCTACTTTGACCAGAAGAGCACGGTGGACTATATCGGCGCGGTGCAGGGGATTCCCGTCTGCTTTGACGCCAAGGAATGCGCGGTCGATACCTTCGCGCTGCAGAATATCCACGAGCATCAGGTGGAATTTATGGGACAGTTCGAGAAGCAGAGGGGGATTGCGTTCTTTCTTATTTATTATTCCCACAAGGATCTCTTTTATTATCTTCCTTATGAGATGCTGCGCTATTTCTGGGATCGGGCGAAGGAGGGCGGGCGTAAGAGCTTCCGCTTTGACGAGCTGAATCCGGCGTATGTGCTGCCGAAGAAGCACGGGATTCTCGTGCCGTATCTGGATATGATCCAGAAGGATCTGGAAGATAGGGTAGAGTAGGGAAATCTTATGGAGACAAATATGAAAAAGGCGAAAATATGTATAGCGTTTGCGATAATCTTATCAGCGGCAATTCTATTTACGGGCTGCGGCGCTGATACAGGCGGCACCACAGAAAAGCTGCAGATAGAACCGATTACGGATACGGATGAAGCTGCGGTGCAGACGGATACGCCAACGGAAAATGAGACAGAAGAAACAGATGACAAAGCTGCGGCAGATGAAAACAGCGTAGCAGAAGAAAATGGGGCTGGCACAGATACGACTGAAGAAACGGACATAACGGATCAGCCGGAAACGCCAGTCGACGGAACATCTGTCTACGAGGATGTGCTTGCGCAGTACCGGGACATGGTGCAGCATGATTTTTACAAGGAGTTTTTGGATTCTGACGACTACGAGAGTCATTTTGGGAAGGATATCGGCGAAGAAATCCGTGCCCACAGGCAGGGTATCTTTTATGCGCTTTATGATATAGACGGAAACGGGACAGAGGAGCTTATCATCGCCGGTGAAGAAGACGGCATCGGTGTGTCAAATCCTTCCTTTGCTCCTAGGTATTACGATTTATATGGTTATGACGGAAACAAGGTGGTGTCTCTTTTTCCCGATATGGAATTAGGCGGACGGTCGAATTTCTCGTTTCATGGAGACGGTGTGATTGAGGTCGTTCACTCTCTGCCTCAAAGGGAAATATGCATTGAAATCTATAAAATAGGAAACGACGGCGTAACGCCGGAATTAGTTGATCGTTTTTATATTGCTGCCGATTTGACAGGAGAGAAAGCCGTATATACATATTTTCAAAATGGTCAAACTGGAAGTGAAATTTCCGAAGAAGCGTACCGTTCTGCCCTGCAAGGCTACGAGACGCCTCTTGCAGAGGAATTGGTATGGGAAGAGATTTACTGATTGACAAACAGAGGAAAACAGCGTATAGTGTAATGAGTTTGACTTGCTAATGAATTAGCGAATTATCACTTTAAAGCAGTAAAGTCACGTGATGGTATCGTTTATTTAGGACGACAAAACACCGATAGGAAACGAGGAGTATATGAGCAAAAAATTAGTACATACGCCGGAGGGCGTGCGGGATATTTACGGGGAGGAGAAGGCGAAGAAGACGGTGGTGGAGCACCTTCTGCATGAAAAAATCACGGGCTACGGCTATCGTGACATCCAGACCCCGACCTTTGAATTTTTCGACGTATTTTCTAAAGAAGTGGGGACAACGCCGTCCAGAGAGCTTTACAAGTTCTTCGACAAGGAGGGCAATACGCTTGTCCTGCGCCCGGACTTTACGCCGTCCATCGCAAGGTGCGCCGCCAAGTATTTTATGGACGAGGACGTGCCGATCCGGTTCTGTTATCAGGGGAACACCTTCACGAACACCTCCCAACTGCAGGGAAAGCTTAAGGAAGTGACCCAGATGGGGGCGGAGCTGATTGGCGACGGTTCGGTGCAGGCGGACGCGGAGATGATCGCCATGACGATCGAGGCGCTCTACCACGCGGGACTGTCCGATTTTCAGTTGAGTGTCGGCAATCTGGAATATTTCAAGGGTATCTGCGCGGAGGCGGGGATCGACGAGGAGACAGAGCTGGAGCTTCGGGAGTTTATTTCCGGGAAAAACTATTTTGGCGCGGAGGAACTGCTCGACCGCGTCGGCGTTAACAAAAAGGATAAGGAACTTCTTCTCAAGGTGAGCGACCTTTTCGGGACGGTCTCCATTTTAGAGGATGCGAAAAAAGCAGTCTCCAACAAGCGTTCCAGACACGCCATCGAGCGGCTTGAGAAAGTTTATTGGACGCTTGTGGATTACGGGGTGGAAAAGTATGTTTCCTTTGACCTTGGGATGCTCAGCAAGTATAATTACTATACGGGGATCATTTTCAAGGGCTACACATACGGCGTGGGCGACGCCATCGTGAAGGGCGGGCGTTACGACAGTCTGCTCGGGCGATTCGGCAAGGAAGCGGCAGCAATCGGCTTTGTGATTGTGGTAGATGACCTTCTTGCGGCAATGGGACGGCAGAACGTGATGATTTCGGGGATAGAGGAGCCGGTAAAACTCTTTTATGCGGAAGAAACTTTTAAGGAAAAGCTGATGGAAGCTAAGCATATGCGGTCGTCTGGGAAGAAAGTGGAGTTACTTCCCCAGAGTGAGAAGTAATTCTAATGACGTCCCGCCATAGGGCGGAACGCCAAGAATTACTAAGTCTCACTCGAGAGAATGCCTGAAAAGCGGCATTCTCTGCATATAAGATAAATATACAGAAAAGAGAGCGTACTTGAAAATGAGTGAGGAAAGATATCTGACATTCGCCCTTGGGAAAGGGCGTCTTGCCAATAAAACAATGGAACTTTTGGAGAAAGTCGGCATCACCTGCGAGGAGATGAAGGATAAGGATTCTCGCAAGCTGATATTTGTGAACGAGGAGCTGAAACTGAAATTTTTCCTGTCGAAGGGACCGGATGTGCCTACCTATGTGGAATATGGGGCGGCTGATATCGGCGTGGTCGGCAAGGATACGATCTTAGAGGAAAACAGGAGAGTGTACGAGGTGCTTGACCTCGGGTACGGGAAGTGCCGGATGTGTGTATGCGGTCCGAAGAGCGCGAAAGAGCTTTTGCAGCACCATGAGATGATACGGGTGGCAAGCAAATATCCCAATATCGCTAAAGACTATTTTTACAATAAAAAGCACCAGACCGTGGATATCATTAAGCTGAACGGTTCCGTGGAATTGGGACCGATTGTAAAGCTGTCTGACGTGATTGTGGATATTGTGGAGACCGGGTCCACGCTTAAGGAAAACGGACTGGAAGTGCTGGAGGAAATCTGCCCGCTGTCCGCGAGAATGATTGTGAATCAGGTCAGTATGCAGATGGAGCCGGAGCGGATCAAAAAGTTAATCAATGATTTGAGAGCGCATCTATAATTTAAGCGCGAAACACATTATTAAATACTGAGATTGCGCAAATAACATAATCAACGCAGATGCGCTTTCGCTCCGTTCCAAACGCAACGGTTCAGGCTCGAAATAGCCTCGCCAATTACCGGCGTTTTCCAAGGGTCTGCTTATGGTTATGCTATTTGCACAACAGTTTCACGTTAAGAAGAGTTTCGCAAGTGACGAATTAAGAAAACAGGACAAATGACAGGAACTAAGACCGAGAACAGGGAGGAGAAACATATTATGAAAGAATGGAAGGGGATTATCATTGCGTTGATTGCGGGGGCATGTGCGATCGCCTGCGTCACGATCTTTTCACAGAACATTGTGAGCTACAAGAAAACCTCCGGAAGTGAAGGGTTGTCAGCCACAGGTTCCGCCAACTGCGATTTCGAGGCGGACTTGATCGTCTGGCGGGGTAGTTTTTCCGGGCAGGGAGCCACCACGCAGGACGCATACCGCTCCATCAAAAAGGACGCAGAGCTTGTCCGCAAATATCTGGTGGACAGCGGCGTGAAGGAGGATGAGATGGTGTTCAGCTCCGTGACCATCAACGCCCGTTGGGAGTCTGAGTACAATGAGAACGGTGATCGGATAAGGGATTACATCGACGGCTACGACCTTTACCAGAATGTGTCAATCACCTCCACGGACATTGATAAAATCGAGAGCATTTCCCGGGATATCTCCGGGTTGATCGAGTCGGGCGTGCAGTTTGCCTCTGAGGAACCGGAGTATTACTACACCAAACTGGATGAATTAAAACTTGATTTAATTAAAGAGGCGACGGAGAACGCGAAAAACAGGATTGACCTGATGGCGCAGGGAACCGGCGCAACGGTAGGAGAACTTTTGAACGCGAATCTGGGCGTATTCCAGATCACCGCGCAGAACAGCAATACGGAATACAGCTATGGCGGCTACTTTGACACCAGTTCAAGGAAAAAGACGGCGTCCATTACGGTCCGCCTGAATTACAGCATTGTAAACTGAGGGAGAAACACAAAATTATGAAAACAGTCAGATTAACAAAAGATTCACAGCGGGATCTTCTTGACAGCTTATTAAAGCGAAGCCCCAACAATTACGGGCAGTATGAGTCCGTTGTGGCGGATATCATTGCCAATGTCCGCGAAAAGGGCGATCAGGCAGTCTTTGACTACACAAGTCAATTTGATAAATGGAGCTGCACCGCGGACAATATTCGTGTGACGGACGCAGAGATTGAAAAAGCTTATGCGGAGGCAGACGCCGATTTTGTGGCTGTGATGGAAAAATCGACGGCAAATATCCGGGAGTTTCACCGCAAGCAGTTGAAAAACAGCTGGATCGACACAAGACCCGACGGTTCCATTCTGGGACAGCGCATTCTGCCCATCGCCGTTTCCGGGGTTTATGTGCCGGGCGGCAAGGCGGCTTATCCAAGCAGCGTTTTGATGAATGTCATTCCCGCCAAGGTAGCGGGCGTGGAGCGGATTGTGATGACAACCCCGGCAGGAGCCGACGGCAAGGTCAATCCGGGCACTCTGGTTGCCGCCAGAATTGCCGGTGTAGACGAAATCTATAAAGTCGGCGGTGCACAGGCGATTGCGGCGATGGCATTCGGTACGGAAAGCATTCCGAAAGTGGACAAGATCACGGGACCCGGCAATATCTTCGTGGCGCTGGCGAAGAAGGCATGTTTCGGCTATGTCAGCATTGACTCCATCGCGGGACCGAGTGAGATCCTTGTGATCGCGGATGAGACCGCAAATCCCCGCTATGTTGCTGCGGATCTGCTCTCACAGGCGGAGCATGACGAACTGGCAAGCGCGATACTGATCACCACAGACGAAGGCGTGGCAAAAGAAGTGGAACAGCAGATCGACGGCTTTTTGCAGGAGCTGTCCCGGGCGGATATCATCAAAAAATCGCTGGACAATTACGGCTATATCCTGCTTGCGGACACCATGGACAGCGCAGTGGAGGCGGCGAACGCAATCGCTTCGGAACATTTGGAAATCCTGACGAAAGACCCGTATCAGGTGATGACGAAGATCAGAAACGCCGGCGCGATTTTCCTTGGGGAATATTCCTCGGAGCCTTTGGGAGACTACTATGCGGGACCGAACCATATTTTGCCCACAAACGGCACGGCGCGGTTTTTCTCCCCCTTAAATGTAGACGATTTTACGAAAAAGACCAGTCTTATCTCTTATTCGCGGGAAGCTTTGGAACAGGCGCATAAGGATATTGAACTGTTTGCCGAGAAGGAAGGGCTTACCGCCCACGCAAACTCTGTTCGGGTGCGGTTTTCATAATGCGAAAAGTACTTCTAATGCTCAGCAGCAGAGGCTGCATCGCTAAGAAGTACTAAGTTTCGCATAAGAGAATGCCTGAAAAACGGCATTCTCCGCGCTGATTTGTAAGAAGTCCAGATGGATAAGGAGGATATATGTCCAGAACAGCGACGATAGAACGGAACACAAAGGAAACCCAGATCAAGGCGTCCCTCACTTTGGACGGCACGGGAAAGAGCGATGTGCACACCGGTATCGGTTTTTTCGACCATATGCTGGAAGGGTTTTCCAGACACGGCTTTTTTGACTTGACTCTACAAGTCAATGGAGATCTCCACGTGGACGGGCATCACACCGTGGAGGACACAGGCATTGTGCTCGGCACGGCGATTCGGGAGGCGTTGGGTGATAAGGCGGGCATCAGACGTTACGGCTCCTTTATTCTGCCGATGGATGAATCCCTCTGCCTTTGCGCGGTGGATCTGTGCGGCAGACCGTACTTCGTATTCGACTGCGACTTCCCCACGGAGCGGGTGGGAGAGCTTGACACGGAGCTTGTGCGGGAGTTTTTCTATGCGGTGAGCTACAGCGCGGGCATGAACCTGCACCTGAAAATGCTGAGCGGCGGGAACGCCCACCACATGATCGAGGCGATGTTCAAAGCGTTCGGCAAGGCGCTTGACGAGGCGTGCTCCTACGACCCGCGGGTGAAGGGCGTACTCAGCACGAAAGGAAGCTTGGCATAGAGTGAAAAGAACTTCTAAAGCTCATCAGCAATAGCTGCTTCGCTAAGAAATTCTATGTTTCACTCAGGAGAATGCCCAAAACAGGCATTCTCCGTATGAACTTGTACATGATAAGATAAGAAAGGGCATCATGCAGTATGGCTTACAAAAAATTTATCCCATGTATTTATTTATATAAAGGAGACGCGGTCAAGGGTTTTTCGGACAGCACGATTATCGACACAAACCCGGTGGCTCTGGCAAAATTCTACAGCGATAACAACGCTGACGAGCTGATCGTATACGACATGTCCGAGGGAGATGCCGCCCACGAGGAGGCGCTGGATATCATCAAATCCATCTGCAGCGAGGCGGAGATCCCCGTGATCGGCGCTGGAAATGTAAAGCGCATGGAGGACATCAAAAAGCTGCTCTACGCGGGCTGTAAGAAGGCGGCGCTCAATTATTCCAAGCCGGGCAATATCGAGATTACGGCGGAAGTATCGAAAAAATTCGGCAAGGACAAGATTGTTGCATGTGTGACGGAGGCTGACAGCATCACGAGAAACGAGACGCTCATCGACGAGTATATCTCGGAGATCATTCTCGTGAAGGAAACCTGTCTGAAAGAGTCCATCTCGATCTCCCGTTTTCCCATGATCGCCTCTGTGCCGGAAGTTTCCCTCGATAAGATTCTGGAGCTTTTGTCCAACGATAACATCTGCGGCATTTCTGGATTTGCCATCAATGAGAACGCGAAAGAGCTGCTCGCCATCAAGGCGCTCTGTCAGAATAACGATATCACCGTGAACACCTTTGAACCGGCGATTCCTTGGGAGGACTTTAAGTTAAACAGCGACGGACATGTGACTGTGGTTGTGCAGGACTATAAGACCGACGAAGTGCTGATGGTGGCATATATGAACGAGGAAGCGTACAACATGACGCTGAAAACGGGTAAAATGACGTATTACAGCAGAAGCCGGGACGAGCTTTGGGTGAAAGGCGAGACGAGCGGTCATTTTCAGTATGTGAAATCCCTCACGGCGGACTGCGACAAGGATACCATCCTCGCCAAGGTTTCCCAGATCGGCGCGGCGTGCCACACCGGATCCCGTTCCTGCTTTTTCAATGAGATCATGGCGAAGGAGTACGAGGAGACGAACCCCCTCAAGGTGTTCGAGCAGGTGTTTGACGTGATCAAGGACAGAAAAATCCATCCCAAGGAAGGTTCTTACACAAACTATCTCTTCGACAAGGGCGTTGATAAGATCCTGAAGAAGCTGGGAGAGGAGGCGACGGAGATCGTCATTGCCGCCAAAAATCCCAACGCCAACGAAATCAAGTACGAAATTTCGGACTTTTTGTATCATATGATGGTGCTGATGGCAGAGAAAAATATCACTTGGGAGGAGATTACCGCGGAACTGGCGCAGAGATAACTTCATAGAGAGTGGATAACAGGAACGCCACCTTTTGGAGGCGTTCTTTTTTTGCGCAATTTCTCATAAAATGTAGGGACAAAACGGAACATTTTCAGTGAAGCGCAGTACACCCTAAGTGAGCGCAGAACGAAGAAAGGAATCATAAATGACAGAAAAGAAAGTGACGCCGGAGAAACGAATGGAACTGGCACGACATATCAGGGAGGAAAATCTGGGAAACCGTCTGAAACTCAGACAGCGGGAACATATTCTTTACGGGAAGGAAAGTCCCATGCCGCTCTACGACAAGGGGCTGCTCGCCGGGGTTGAAGGGTTACCAGGCTATGGAAACGGGGAAAATGAAGGGATTCCGGGCAATGCCACCGGCGGTTTTAAATACCGGATGGCGCTATCCGTACTCCTGTTTGTGGGATTTCTGCTCTGCGACACGCGGGACAGCAAAATCCTGTCGTACAGCACGGGCGACGTCTACGACATGATTGTGGCGGACAGCTTTCACCTGTACGACGGCGGCGAGAATGCCGTGATGGAGGAGCTTGCGGATTTATTCCAGTAAATATTTTTTCATTGCGAGCAGTTCCCTGATTCTATTAAGTAAAAATACATAAAGCGGGCGGCGGGGTTTTGACAAAATATAATGACATTGCCTGTTCATTTGTGGTAGTATAAGGACGTTAAACAACTCCATTTTCAAAAGGCAAGGTACATTATTTATGAGAAAATTAGCATTGCATGACGACATTCTGATGCAGGTGGAAAAGCCCGCCCGCTATATCGGAAACGAGTACAATTCGGTCATAAAGGACAGGGAAAAAACCGCTCTGCGTTTTGCCATGTGTTTTCCAGACGTCTACGAGATCGGCATGTCCCATCTGGGCATTCAGATTCTTTACGGTATGTTAAACGAGTGGGAGGACGTCTGGTGCGAGCGCGTCTATTCCCCTTGGGCGGATCTGGACCATATCATGCGGGAAAAGTCCATTCCCCTGTTTTGTCTGGAATCACAGGAACCTGTGAAAAATATGGATTTTCTCGGCATTACCATCCAGTATGAGATGTGTTATACCAATATTTTACAGGTGCTGGAGCTCTCCCAGATCCCGCTTCTTGCAAAAGACCGCGGAGAGGACATGCCCCTTGTGATCGGCGGCGGTCCCTGCGTTTATAATCCGGAGCCTATCGCGGATTTCTTTGATCTGTTTTATATCGGAGAGGGGGAAACCCAGTACCGCCCGTTGTTTGACTGGTATCTGGAAAACAAGAAAAACGGCGGCACGAGAGAAGAGTTCCTGCATGGCGCGGCGAAAATTCCCGGTATTTATGTGCCGCAGTTTTATGAGGAACTATACAAGGAAGATGGCACGATCGCGGGGCGGCGTAAAAAGTACGAGGATATTCCCGACGTGATTGCAAAGGAGATTGTGACGGATGTGACGGAAGTCTATTATCCCCTAAAGCCCGTCGTGCCCTTTATCAAAGTGACGCAGGACCGGGTGACGCTGGAAATCCAGCGCGGCTGCATCCGGGGCTGTCGTTTCTGTCAGGCGGGGCAGATTTACCGCCCCGTGCGTGAGCGGGATGTGGACAAGCTGAAAGAGTATGCTTTGGAAATGTTAAAAAACACGGGACATGAGGAAGTTTCATTAAGCTCCTTAAGTTCCAGCGATTATTCAAGACTGGACGAGCTGCTGGATTTCCTGCTCGCAGCGTGCGGGCGAAATCACGTCAATATTTCCCTGCCGTCCCTGCGGATCGACGCCTTTTCGCTGGACGTGATGAGCAAAGTGCAGGATGTGAAGAAGAGCAGCCTGACCTTCGCGCCGGAGGCGGGCAGCCAGCGGCTTCGTGACGTCATCAACAAAGGGCTGACGGAGGATGATATCATAAACGGCGCCACATTGGCATTTGAAGGCGGATGGACGCGGGTAAAGCTGTATTTTATGCTGGGGCTTCCCACGGAGACGGAGGAAGATATTCTCGGGATCGGCGACCTCTCCAACAAAATCGCGGCAGCCTTCTTTGAGGCAGTGCCGAAGGACAAGCGGATAAACGGCAAAGTGCAGATCGTCACCAGCACTTCCTTCTTTATCCCCAAGCCTTTTACACCGTTCCAGTGGGCGCCCATGTGCACCAAGGAAGAATTTCTTGACAAGGCGCACCTGACGAAGAAAGGCATTATGAGCCAGTTAAACCAGAAGAGCATCAAATACAACTGGCATGAGGCGGATGTGAGCGTCTTGGAGGGCGTCTTTGCCAGAGGCGACCGCCGTGTCTCCAAAGTCATCCTTCGCGCCTATGAAAAGGGCTGTATGTTTGATTCATGGAGCGAGTATTTCCACAACGACCTGTGGCTTGAAAGTTTCGAGGAGTGCAACGTGGATATCGGCTTTTACACCACCAGACAGCGTATGGACGACGAAATCTTCCCGTGGGATTTCATCGACTGTGGCGTGACAAGAGAATTTTTGCTCCGCGAGTGGAAAAAAGCGCAGAATCAGGAAGTTTCCCCCAACTGTAAGGTCCAGTGTCAGGGCTGTGGCGCGAACCGGTTCGGCGCGGGGATCTGCTATAGTGATAAATCCTAGAAAAAGAGTAAATAAATAAGAGATATTGACGAAAGAATACATTTGTAATATAATTGTATTCGCGAATGGAGGTGTCCTTTTGGAGGAGAAAAAACTTGTGATTCATTCGCAGAGATATACGGGCGAATCAAAGGTGATATCCATGCGGCTTCCCGTGGATATGCTGACGGAGATCGACCGTGTCGCAAAGGAGACAGGGCGGCCGCGCAATGAGATCATGCAGCTTTGTCTTGCGTTTGCACTGGAAAATATGATCATTGAGTCATAAAGGATGACAGGGAGTCGGAAATGAAGCAGAAATTAACGAAAAACGGTATTGTCAGTATTATCAAATATGACGGGGAAAATGACACCCTTGTATGGAAACATCCGGTAGAAGATTTCAAACTCGGAACACAGCTGATTGTTCATGAAAGTCAGGAAGCGGTATTTTTTAAGGACGGTCGCGCTCTGGATGTCTTTGGCGCGGGACGCCACACTCTGGAGACGCAGAAGCTGCCGCTTTTAGATCAGTTTTTCCGGCTTCCCTCCGATGCGGATACAACATTTCACTCTGAGATTTATTATATCAATCTGGCGACACAGATGGGGATTAAGTGGGGAACCGATTCCCGGATTCGACTGCTTGATCCTCTATCAGGGCTGCCGCTTGAGATCGGCGCATGCGGAGAATTTAATATCCGTGTCAGCAATGCGAGAAAACTGCTCTTGAAGGTGGTGGGCACATCTTCCGGTTTCGGTCAAAATCGGTTGTTTGGGGAAGACGGGGAAAAGGGTTACTTCCGTTCCATTGTCATCACTCAGGTCAAGACCAATCTTGCAGAAACGATTAAAAAAGAAAATATGCATATTTTGGAGATAGATTCAGAACTTCTGAAGCTTTCCAGCATTTTGCAGCAAAAGATCAACAGCGTACTGGAGGCATATGGGTTAGAGATTACGGATTTCTTTATCAGCCGTATCCTCACGCCGGAGGATGATCCCAATTACCGCCGCCTGAAAGATCAATACGCACAGCAGTATCTTCTCGTCCGTCAGGAAGAAATCAGGCGCAGAGAGGCGGAAGCGGCGGCGGAGCGCAAAGCTGTGGAGGCACAGACGCAGGCAAGGCTGAAAATTATCGAAGCGCAGGGCAATGCGGAGGCACTAAAATTGCAGGCAGCCGCAGAAGCTGCCGAAATGCAGATGAAGGGCTATACCTATCAGCAGGAAACCGCCCGTCTCGTGGGTATGGAAGCCATGAAAAACGGTCTTGGAAGCGGCGACGGCGGCGCATCCGTCCTCGGAGATATTGCCGGGATCGGCGTAGGGCTTGGCGCAATGGGCGGTGTTATGAATATTGCCAAAGACGCCCTCTCTCCCATGATGGAGCAGAGCGCGCAGATGGGACAGTCGATGGGGAATGTCATGAATACATCGTGGAACTGTTCCTGCGGGCAGCTTGGAAACACTGGTAATTTCTGCAGTAACTGCGGTAAAAAAAGAGGAGATCAGATGAATGAATAGGAGAGTGTTAAAAGGATATGTTCTGATTTTTCTTGTACTGGTTCTCTATACAGCGGTTATTGTATCATTTCCCAAAAGCGCCATCTTTTGGATTGCATCCGGCTTTTCCGTGCCGGCATTTATCGCGCAGATTCACACCCTTCATGCTCTTGTCAGGCAGGATGCCGAAATGAAAGACCGGGCGCTTGATTTTCCGGGGATCAGAATCTGCGCGCTCTATTTGATTGTGCAGTTTGCCGCCAGTCTGCTTCTTATGAAATTTTCCGCGCATATTTCCGTATTTGCCGCTATCGCGGTAGAGGTGGTCATTTTATTGGCTGCCATCGTCGGATTTTATGCCGTAGAAGCCGCTTGTAAAGAAGTCATCCGCCAAAATGCGGAAACACAGAAAAGCACGGCGCAGATGCAGGAGTTTAGAGAGCGGCTGAACCGCTTGGTTTTGCACTGTGATCAGGAAGAAATTTTAACAAACCTGCGGAAATTGGCGGACGAAATGCGGTTTTACAATCCCACCTCGACAGACAACTCACTGGAAATCGAAAAAGAAATAGAGACCCTGCTCACCGAGATTGAGGACGTATCTCTTGCGGGAGATGCCGACGCCGCGTCTGCGCTCTGTAATCGGATGACAGGACTTTTGAAAGAAAGAGACAGAATCTGCAAGGAAAAAAGATAAGGAGGGGCAAAAATGGCTGTTTTGACTTGTAAAATGTGCGGCGGCGATCTGGAACTGTCTGACGGCATGACTACTGCCAGATGTCCCTATTGCGGAACAAGCCAGACGGTTCCCCGGATTGACAGCGAGCAGCGTGTTCGGCTTTATGAGCGTGCAAACCACTTCCGGCGCCGCAATGACTACGATATGGCAATGGCGCTTTACGAGCAGCTTCTGCATGAAGACCAGACGGACAGCGAAGCCTATTGGTCCATTGTCCTGTGCCGTTACGGAGTAGAATATGTGGAAGATCCGGCGACCCACAAACGGATTCCCACCATAAACAGGGCACAGTATACTTCTATTCTGGCGGATGAGGATTACCGTGCCGCCCTTCGATACGCGGACGCTGTGCAAGTCAAACTTTATGAGCAGGAAGCGGCGCAGATTGACGCGATACAGAAGGGGATTTTGCAGGTGTCGCTAAAAGAGCCGCCTTATGATATTTTTATCTGTTACAAGGAAACGGACGAGAACGGGCAGCGCACGAGAGACAGTGTGCTTGCCGACGAAATATATTATCATCTGTGCAAGGAAGGCTACCGGGTGTTTTTTTCAAGAATCACCCTGCAAAATAAGCTGGGCGAGGCGTATGAACCATATATCTTCGCTGCGCTCCATTCCGCGAAAATTATGATCGTCATAGGAACCGATCCGCAGAATATTCAGTCCGTGTGGGTGAAGAATGAGTGGAGCAGATATCTGTCGCTCATCCAAAAAGGAGAATCGAAAATCCTGATTCCGGCATACCGGGATATGGATCCCTATGATCTGCCGGATGAATTTTCCCATTTACAGGCTCTCAATATGGCACAGCTGGGGTTCATGCAGGACCTGCTGCACGGCATCAGAAAAATCATCGGCGATAACCCCCATGCTGTCATGCCGGCGCCAAATATGCCGACGCCGACACCATCTCTCTCGAGAGCCGAAAAGATTGATTATCAGATTGCAGAGCCGACAGAAACGCATAAAACCGGATGGGAACCCTACGGATGGAAGCGGGGTGTGGCATGCGGAGTTGCGCTTGTAGTCTTTATCACGCTGCTCAATGCGAAAGGTCTTTATCGGCGTATAAAAATGATTCAGGAAGACAAAGCGGCGGGAACGACGCAAACGGAAATGGCGGGGGAAACCGACCAGACAGGCAGTATGGAGACTCAGCATTTTCAGGATGAACCGCTGACAGAAGAGGACGCTGTTCTTCAGGGAATTTTGGCAGAATTTGCTTCCCGTGTATACCAGATTCCGGCGAAGGAAGTCACGGAGAGCCAGCTTGCGAAAATACAGCAGCTTGCAGTCCGGCGTGAGAGCAATATCTGGCATGTCGGATACAGCACGGAACCGCCGGTTTTCCCTTTTACCGGGTCAGAAGACCTGTTTGAAAACAGTGCGGAAGGGCTGACATGGATCGAATTTTCTTCAGACGCCGGGTTAGATACAAATGGTCTCTCTATGTTCACCGGATTACAAAAGCTTGAGGTATGCGGCGGACTTTCCGCTGAGGATGTGAAGGGTCTGCCGCTCGTAAGCGTCAGCGCCTACTTTGACAATCCGGCGCAGGCTGCATCCATATTGGAAAATCCGGGAGCCATAAAAGAACTGGGATTTAACGCCGGCGTGGAAAGCCTGGAGGGGATCAGTCAATTCGAGAATCTGGAAACTTTATATCTGGATTATTCGGAAATCACGAATATAGACGCTCTTGTGAGTTTAAAAAAACTAAAAAATCTGACGCTTTGCGGGGATGAAGGCTTAAAGGATTTCACTGTGATCGGAGAACTATCTGCACTGGAAACGCTGCGGCTGGATGCTTATGGTTTAAAATCCATTGACTTTGTCAGTCATTTATCGCAGCTGAAACGACTGGAAATCACATACTGCCAAATACAGGCGCTGTATGGGTTGGAAAATTGTGCCGCGCTGGAGGCTTTTTCCATTACAGACTGCACAGAACTGAAAAATCTGAGTACATTGGAAACACTTGACGGCTTACAGGAACTTGTTCTGGATGTGCCGTACGGCTGTCCTGAGCCGGATTTGAAGAACCTGACTTCTTTAAAGAAATTGTCTCTGTATTATATGCAGGACTGTTCCTTTATCGAGAGTCTGCCGGAATTGACAGAACTCAGTCTGACCGGCTGCACGCTGCCGTCTGCATTTGACGCGTCAAAGCTTGCTTCTTTGAGATCGCTGTCTGTCACCTTGCAGAACTACAGCGAAGGACTCCCGGCGATTGCGGATTTACATTCACTGGAACGGCTTAATCTGCAAGGGACCATGAGCTATGAAAATTTGGCGGTACTCTTCAATATGCCGAATTTGCGGGAACTGAATTTAAACGACATCCAATGCGAGATAGATTTTGACGAGGTGGGGCAAAATGATTCCCTGGAAATCCTCCATATGAACAACGTTATGCTGTACACAAATGTTCAGGTAGACGGCAGCGGCGGTTTTAAGGCAGTCGGCTATGACGACGTGGAACTGGGGGACCACCTTGATTTTTTGAGCCGGTTTCCGTCGCTCAAAGCACTGTATCTGAGCGGAAACAGTCTGGCGGATCTTTCCTTTGCCCAAGCTCTGCCCACGCTGGAGGTTCTGGATATCTCCAACAATTACATCACGAGTCTTTCCCCTCTGACCGGAATGCCTTCTCTGAAAAAAGTAATCTGCGGGAATAATCCTCTGGAAAGCACAGAGGGGCTCGGCGAGTCCGTACTGATTGTCAATCAATCCGAAACGGAATAGAAACCGTACACATAAAACGTCACATAAATAAGGAGAGGATAAGAAAATGTTGAACAAAAGAATGATATTCGGACCAATGACCGCAGAGCAAAGAGAATTTATGAGCCATACGCAGGAGGAGCTGGAAGTAAAGCACAAACGTACAAGCGAAATCGGCGCATTATGGTTTCTCGGGTTCTTTGCACTGATTTCGGCTGTGGTAAACCATCTCTTCCTCGGCGTTTTGTATGAAAGCGCCGTCATGCAGATTTTAGTCACCGTTGCCGCGGTAATAATCAGTGTTGCGAGCTTTGTATTTGCCGTCAGAATCGGCAGACAGCCGGCGACATCCATTGCGGAAAACCTCAGCAAATGGTATGATAATGATCTCTACACGCCTGAGGAGATCTGCGATTATTACAGGGAAGTCCGTGAAAACCAGGACAATCTGTTCTTCCTGTTTGGCAAAAATCATGCAAGCAAAGAGGACGAGTCCAATTCGGGCGTCTTTACCCGGAACTGGATGAAGATTCCCAACGGCATGACACACGCCAGATATTCGGATATCGTTGCGGCATGGCATAATATAGACCACAGAGGCACCGAATTTACCGGTTTCTACCTGCTTCGGATTGACGGGGAACTGAAGGAGACGGAGAGCACGCAGGAGTATTCCGAAAAGCTTATTGCTGAGATTGAAAAGCACAATCCGCTGACTATTTTGGCGCGAAGCTTTACCTATGAAGGAAAGCAGTATGATGCTGTGGCAAATAAAAATCAGGTGATCGAACTTTATAAGAGAAATCTTGACAGATATTTAAAGGAATCCGGGAAATAATGAGGTAACCGCATGAAAGTCAGAATCAAATTCGCCAAATACGGCGCCATGAAATTTATCGGACATCTCGACATGATGCGCTTTTTCCAGAAAGCGGTCAGGAGGGCAGGAATTGACGTGAAATATTCGGAAGGATTCAGCCCCCATCAGATTATGTCCTTTGCCGCGCCCCTAGGCGTTGGAATCGAAAGCCGGGGCGAATACTTGGATCTGGAAGTTGTGTCGATGTCAACGCCGGAGGATCTGAAAGATGCGCTGAACCGGGTCATGGTGGAGGGTGTGGAAGTGCTTGCCGTAAATGTACTGCCGGATCAGGCGAAAAATGCCATGGCAAGCGTAGCTGCGGCTTCCTACCGTCTGCAGATGAAGGAGGGCGAATTTCCGATTGACGACTTGTCAGAAAAAATCAGACAGTTTTACGCACAGGAGCACATTCCTTATACAAAAGAAACGAAAAAGAACGTGATCGAGCTGGACTTAAAGGAGGGCATCTATGAGATTGGCGAGGAGGACGGCGCGGTTCATATGCTTGTGGATGCCAGCAGCAGCGGCAACATCAAACCGACAGTGGTTTTTGAAAAGCTCTGTGCCTTTGCGGGCTGTGACATACCTGACTTTGACGTGCAAGTGACGCGGCTGGAGACCTACGCAAACCTCGCTAAAGAGGGGGAGACGAGACATCTCGTGCCGCTTCTTTTTCAAAATTAAAAAAATTTAAAATTTCTCTTGACCTTCCACCTTGTGGAAGCCTTATTCTGTCCGTAACAGGAGAAAACCGGCGGTTTCGGCAAGGAGGATGCAGCATGAAAATCAACGAGGTAGAACAGCAGGTAGGCATCACGAAGAAAAATATCCGTTTCTATGAACAGCAGGGACTGTTAAATCCGAAACGCAACATGGAAAACGGGTATCGCGACTATTCCGAGGAGGATGTCACCGAACTGAAAAAGATCAAGATGCTTCGCAAACTGTCTCTTCCCATAGAAGAGATCAGACGGATCCAGAAGGGCGACCTGCTTCTTGCGGACGCGCTGCAAAGACAGGTCATCCTATTAGAGCGGGAACGGGCAAGCCTTGAAGAGACTACCCGCCTGTGCCGCTTTCTGAGTGAAGAGACATGCCAGTATACCGCCTTCTCTCCTGACCAATACTTAGAAAGGATGGTAGTAATGGAACAGGAAGGCACAAAATTCTTAAACGTAAACAGACACGACATTCTGCAAAAGAAGCTGGCGCCCATGATTTTCGGCGGTCTGGTTATTTTGCTGATGGTTGGGATCATCGCCTTTACAGTCTGGGCATATCTGGCTGACGACATGCCCTTGCTCGCGGCGGGACTGTTTATTCTGGTTCCCGTTGTTATGATTCTGGCGATTGTCGCCGTGCTGTTACAGAGAATGAAGGAGATTGAAGGAGGAGAAGAGGATGCTGCTCGTAAATACTGATTTTATCACAGGAAAAGAACTGAAAACATTGGGAATTGTCAAGGGGAACGTCGTCCAGTGCAGAAACGTAGGACGCGATTTCATGGCAGGTATCAAAACTTTGGTAGGCGGGGAACTGAAAGAATACACGGAAATGCTCAATCAGGCAAGACAGATCGCGATCAAGCGCATGGTTGATGAGGCTGAATCGCTTGGTGCAGACGCCATCATCAACATCCGCTACGCGTCGTCCTCCATCATGCAGGGCGCGGCGGAGGTGATCGCCTACGGTACGGCGGTAAAGTACAAATTGTAATATGTGTTACGCGGCGAGTAGGGAAAAATCTTCCCTACTCGATTTTTATACACAAAACGCGAAATGATTTGTTGTTATAGAGATAATTTGTTATAATGTATGCGATAACAATGTACAATAAAAAAACAAAACAGGAGACAGCCACGCTATGGGCACAGAGGGCAAGATTCTCATCCTGAAATTGCATAAAAAACGCCTCAGCCTCCTTATGAGCGACAACAGGATTCTTGCCGCCCGCGCGCAGCAGGATGCGGCGGCAGCGGTAGGTGATATCTATATCGGCAAGGTGCAGAGCATTTCCCCCAATATCAGCGCTGCTTTTATCGATCTGGGGGGCAGGTTCCTGACCTTCCTTCCGATCACAGACGCTGCTACCGCTTTTGTGTTAAACCGAAAGCCGGACGGCAGACTAAAGCCCGGCGACGAGCTGCTGGTACAGGTCACCAAAGAGCCGATAAAGACGAAGCTTGCCGGCGTGACCACCAGACTGTCCCTGCCCGGGCAGTACGCGGTGGTGGGTATAAAGCCGGAGGGCGCAAGGACTGGGGTGCAGGTTTCCGCCAAGCTGGACGCCGAAAGACAGACGTATTTTCGCGAATTGAAGGAACTTGGACAGATATCCGAACGTTTCCGGCTCATTGTGCGGATGAACGCCGGAACCATTGACGATGACGACCCGCTTCTGGAGGAGGCGCGCTCTCTGGAGGACACGCTGACACATATTCTGGAGATTGCGCCGTCCCGCACCTGCTACAGTTGTCTGTACCGAAATAAGCCGGACTATGTCTCCTTTGTGGAAAACGCCTACCGGACCGAGTACAATGAGGTCATCACCGATCTGCCGGAAGTGTACGACACCCTTCTGGAACCGTGCAGGAAGGCGGACATTCCCATCAGGCTCTACGAGGATTCTCTTTTGCCGCTTCATAAGCTGTATGCGGTGGAAGAACGGTTACAGGAGCTTACCGAAAAAAAGGTGTGGCTAAAATCTGGCGGTTATCTGGTGATCGAGCCAACGGAGGCGCTTATATCCGTCGACGTCAACACGGGAAAGTATGAATCGGGCAAAGATAAGGAGGAGACGTTCTACCGCATCAACAGGGAGGCGGCGGAAATGATCGCCCTCCACCTGCGGGCACGAAACCTGTCCGGCATGATTCTTGTGGATTTTATCAATTTGAAAAGCAGGGAGCGTGAGGCGGAACTGCTGGCATATATGCGAGAGCTTTTAATGAAGGACCCTGTTCCCGCAAGGGCGATTGATATGACGGCTCTGGGGCTTATGGAGCTGACCCGAAAGAAGGTCGCACCAAGCCTTGCGGAGCAGCTGCGAAACCTGTAGGAGTCGCGAAAATCCGTGTCCGCTTTGCATGAAAAAGGGACTGACGATGCATCAACAGAAAGGAACCAGACTGATATGAAGCTGTTACATATGGAGAAGGTTAAAGACGGAAAATACTTAAAAAACTATGAGCTGACCTACCAGAATAAAGCGGGGCGCGAAAAAAAGTATGAGATCGTGAGCCGTCACGAGATTTCAGGTCCGGAGGCAATCGGGCAGCGTGTAAGCGGCGTCTCCATCGTCGCGTTTCATGAGGGGAAAATGCTGCTCCTACGGGAATTTCGCATGGGCGTCAACCGTTTTGTCTACAATCTCTGCGCCGGCATGATCAATGAGGGAGAGTCTCTGGAAGAATGTATCCAGAGGGAGCTCTACGAGGAAACGGGGCTCGGCATAAAGAAAATCCACAGCATTCTGCCGCCGTCCTTCGCCGCGGTCGCCTTCTCCGACGTGAAGACGCAGATCGCTTTCGTGGATGCGGAGGGGAATTTTGAGGATCACACCTCGGAAAACGAACAGATTACCGCTGATTTTTATACGAAAGAGGAAGTACGGGAATTGTTGGAGACGGAAGAGTTCAGTTCCCGCGCACAGATTGCCGCTTACCTTTTTGCAGGGAATCCTTCATTTTTAAAATAGCTTATTGTTTGACCGAGTCAGTCATTATCTTGCGAAGAATTGGTAATTTCAAGAGAAAGGAATATTTTGTTTTCACCATGAAAATACAGAAACGACATCTTTTATTGTCCCTGATTGCGTTATGCAGCCTGCTTCTTGCAGATCAGTACACCAAATGGCTTGCCATTTCCCATCTGAAAGGACAGGAACCCTTTGTGATCATCAGCCGCGTGCTGGAATTTTCCTATCTGGAAAACACGGGCGCCGCCTTCAGTTCCTTCGCGGGCAGACAGACCCTTCTGATCTGCCTGACAACCGTTGTCACCCTGCTTCTTTTGTGGAAATATCTTACCCTGCCGGGCGGAAGACGTTTTGTTCCGATGCGCTTTTGTATGCTGCTCATTATAAGCGGGGCGGTGGGAAATCTGATCGACCGGGTAAGCCGGAACTATGTGGTGGACTTTATCTATTTTGTGCCCATCGATTTCCCGAAATTCAACGTGGCGGACATTTATATTACCGTTGGCGTGGCGATACTGGCGCTTCTTTTGTTTTTCTATTATCAGGATGAGGAACTGGATAAGCTGATTGGAGGTCCCAGAGTATGACTGCTGTTTTTGTAGGGCTAAGTATTTCGGGCATTTGTGTGATAGGGTTTGCCTTATCCCTTCTGCTGAAGGGGGACGGTTCCAGAGAGCAGAAACTGATGCAGTATTTTCTGATGGGTTCTCTGATACAGAATGCGGGATATTTTCTGGAGCTGACGGCGCCGTCGCTGGATGCGGCTATGGTATCCGTAAAAATGCAGTATCTCGGTTCTCTGATTGTTCCGATCACCTACTGTTATTTCATGTTCAGTTACTGTTTCTTAAAAGCCCCCGCAAGGCTTTTGCAATTTATTCAGATTGCTGATTACCTGATACTTGCGCTTGTCTTTACCTGTGATTACCATACGCTTTTTTACCGCAGCATGGAATGGCTTGAGACGGCGCAGGGGCATCATTATCTGCGTCTGGAATACGGTCCCGGCTACTGGCTCTTTATGGTGTGCGGCACGATCATCCCTTACTCGCTCTCCCTGTTCGCCCTGATTCATGTCTGCCGAAAGAAGCCGGATTACGCCGCGGACAGGAAATACCTGCTGATTTTGGGGCTTTCGTTCCTCCCTGTGCTCGTCCTGTGTTCCTATGTCCTGAAACTGGTCAGCGTTTACGATCCGACGCCTTTCGTGCTGGGAATCATTCTTTCCTGCGTCGTCATTCTGATCTGGAGCCGGAAGGTGTATGATTTCGGCAGCCTCGCGTCAGGTATTCTGCTCGACAATATGAACGACGGCGTTATCGCGATTGACAAGCAGAAACGGATTGTCAGCTTTAACCCGGCTGCCGCGGCGATTTTTCAAGATCTGACCCCTCATGCCGTCGGAAAGCACATAGAAGAGCTGGAAGGGTTTCCGCAGAATATGCTGGATGACGATTTTCGGGAGGAGTTCAGCTTAAACGGCTGTTTTTATCTGGGGCATGTACAGCAGATCCCGGATAAATATGATGTAATAAAGGGATATGTCATTCTGATTCTCGACGTGACGGAGACGAGAAATTACATTGAGGAGATCAAGCAGGTGCGTGAGCAGGCGGAGCAGGCAAACATTGCAAAGAGCGCCTTTCTCGCCAACATGTCACATGAGATACGAACCCCGATGAACGCGATCGTAGGGCTTAGCGATATCATTATGGAGGAGAGCATCGGCAGGAAAGTGTACGGTTATGCCTGCGACATCAAGGCGTCCTCGCGTAACCTCCTTGCTCTGATCAACGATATTCTCGACTTATCTAAGGTAGAAGCCGGGAAGATGAATCTTGTGTTGACGGAGTATCACTTGAAGTCGTTAGTCAACGAAGTGCTGAATATGATGGATATCGTCGCATCCCAGCACGGGCTTATGCTTCTGAGCGAGTTTGACATGTCCCTTCCCTGCCGTTATCTGGGGGATGAAGGCAGAATCAAACAGATTCTCATCAACCTTTTAAACAACGCCCTCAAATTCACCAAGAAGGGGCATGTCAAAATTTACGTTGCGGGTATGCCGGGGGAGGAGCCGGATACGCAGCGGCTTGTCTTCAGTATCGAGGACACCGGCTGCGGCATCAAGGAGGAGGATCTCGAAAAAATATTTGAAAATTTCAGACAGCTTGACTCAAAGCGGAGCCGCAGCGTGGAAGGAACGGGACTCGGGCTTTCCATCACAAAGCATCTGGCGGAACTGATGGACGGTTCCGTAAAAGTAAAAAGCCTGTACGGTGAAGGTTCCACCTTTACGGTGGATGTTCTGCAAAAGATCGTGGACAGCAGACCCCTGTCTGACGTCCCGGAGGAGGAGATACACAAGGAGAAGCCGCTGGAGCCCTTTAAAGCGAAGAACTGCAAAGTACTGGTTGTGGATGACAATATGATCAACCGGAAGGTGGCAAGATCGCTCTTACAGACTTATGATCTGGAAATCACTGAAGCGGAGAGCGGTCTGGAGGCAATCCAGTACGTCAAGGGCACGCGGTTTGATATTATTTTTATGGATCATATGATGCCCGGCATGGATGGAATAGAAGCGGTACAGCATATCCGCAGCGAATGCGGTGAAAACGGCACGCTTCCAATCATTATCGCGCTGACGGCAAATGCTATGGAAGGTGTCCGTGAGACTTTCCTCGCAAACGGTTTTCAGGATTTTCTTACGAAACCCATTGACAGAAGGACCCTCCATATGGTACTTCTAAAATGGATTCCCGAAGAGAAACAGACGAGGGGCGGCGGCTGGCTGGACAGTCTCCAGTCGAGCAGCAACAACCTGTCAAAGTTTCAGGATATCATCATTGAGGGAATCGACACAGATGAGGTGGCAGAGCATTCTTCCGCCAGCGTCGAGGAGTTCAACGAACTTCTGGAGCTCTACTGTCTGGACGGGAAACGGAAACTGGAAGTTCTGCAAGAGCTTTGGGATGAAAAAGACTATAAGGCATACGGCATTGAGGTGCACGCGCTGAAGAGCGCTTCCGCCAATGTGGGTGCCATGCAGGTTTCCACTCTGGCGAGAGAGCAGGAGAAGGCAGTCAAGCGGGAAGATTACACTTTTGTGGACAGCCACGCGGAAAAACTTCTGCGGGAATACGAAGAGCAGCTTGTCCATATCCAGACCTATCTGGACGCGGAACAGAAAGAGAACAAAAAGAAAAAAGACAAGGATATGCCGAAGGCAGCGCTTCAGGAGGAGATACAAACCGCACTGCGCAGTCTTGAAAATTTCAAGGCAAAAGACTGTGCCCACAAGATAGAAGAACTTCTGGAATACCGGATGGAAGCGTACATAGAAGAGGAACTGGAAAAGATTCGGGAACAGCTCAAATTATATGAGGACGACGCCGCGGAGCAGATGCTGCGTGAGTTGATAGAACAGATGCAAAGGGAGGAATAGAAGAAGGTGGATGATAAAATCAAAGGGGACGATAAACTGACCATACTTGCCGTGGATGACAACAGCATCAGCCTTGCAACAATCGAGCAGGAGTTCAAAGGCACTTACGAGGTGGTTGCCTTAAATTCCGGCGTACGTGCGTTGCAGTATTTAAAACAGCAGACGCCTCCGGATCTGATTCTGTTGGATATCCAGATGGCACCAAAAGACGGCATAGAGACGCTGCGCGAAATTCGGGAAATGGAAAAATGTGCCGGGATCCCTGTCATTATGCTCACGTCGCAGCGTGAAAAGCAGAACATTTTGGAGAGCTCCAAGCTTGGGATCAACGACTATGTGCTCAAACCCTTTAAGACGCAGGATTTGCATGACAGGATTGAGCGTGTCTTAAAGTCGGAAATGGAAAAAAGATTGGAAAACAGATAAAATTTTGGTTGACAAATTGGCATAAACTGTATATGCTTATTAAGTGTGCCGCATAACGAGGTAGAAGTATACCCTTTTGGGTATCACCACAGTTAGCGAGTAAATGAACGTAAGTTCATGAATAGGAGGTGTGCAGATATGTACGCAATCATTGCAACAGGCGGAAAACAGTACAAGGTATCCGAGGGCGATGAGATCAGAGTGGAGAAGCTTGATGTTGAGGTTGGTTCTACCGTTACCTTCGATCAGGTGATCGCGGTAAGCGATAAAGATCTGAAAGTTGCAGGCGATGTGGCGAACGCGACTGTTACCGGAACCGTTATGGATCAGGGTAAAGCGCGCAAGGTTATCGTTTACAAGTATAAGAGAAAAACCGGCTACCACAAGAAAAACGGTCACAGACAGCCCTACACGCAGATCAAGATTGACAAGATCAACGCGTAATGACCGAGATTACCATCTATAAAAACAAGGCGGGAGAATACCGGAAATTTATGTGCGACGGTCACGCGGCGTATGCGGACTACGGTCAGGATATTGTCTGCGCGGCGATTTCGGTTCTCGTGATCAACACGGTGAACGCGCTTGAGGAGGTCACGAAGGAACCGATACAGGTGGAGGCGGATGAAAAGGCAGGCAGAATTGACTGTACTTTTTTGAGACAGCCTCTGCAGGAAACCTCCGTCGCGTTAATGGATTCTCTGGCGCTCGGACTGAGCCGGATTCAGGCACAGTACGGGAAAAAACATTGTAAATTGACATTTAAGGAGGTGTAATACCATGTTGAATATGAACCTTCAGTTTTTTGCTCATAAGAAGGGTGTCGGCTCCACCAAGAACGGACGCGATTCCGAATCCAAGAGATTAGGCGCGAAGAGGGCTGACGGTCAGTTTGTTAAGGCTGGAAACATCTTATACAGACAGCGCGGAACCAAGATTCATCCCGGCGTAAACGTAGGAAGAGGCGGAGACGATACGCTGTTTGCTCTGGTAGACGGTGTTCTTCGTTTCGAGAGAATGGGAAGAGACAAGAAAAAGGCGTCCGTTTATCCCGTAGAGAAGTAAGAGACCATAAAGACAGCTCCGAACATACTGATGTTTGGAGCTTTTCTATTCCCCTTATATATGGAGAGAATTTATGTTTGCAGATCATGCGAAAATATATGTAAAAAGCGGTAAGGGCGGCGACGGCCACGTTTCTTTCCGACGCGAGAAATATGTGCCAAACGGCGGTCCCGACGGCGGTGACGGCGGAAACGGCGGCAGCGTCTATTTCGAGGTGGACGAGGGTTTAAACACCCTGACGGACTTCCGCCACGTCCGCAAGTACTGCGCGAAAAACGGCGAGGAGGGCGGCAAGAAGAACTGCGCCGGCAAAAACGGCGAGGATATCGTCATCAAAGTGCCGGAGGGCACCGTAATCCGTGAGGCGGAGAGCGGCAAAGTCATCACCGACATGTCCGGCGAAAACAGGCGCTTTCTTCTTCTGAAAGGCGGACGCGGCGGAAGCGGCAACCAGCACTACGCCACCAGCACCATGCAGGCGCCCAAGTACGCCCAGCCCGGTCAGCCCGCAAAAGAACTGGAACTGCTGTTAGAACTTAAGGTGATCGCCGACGTGGGGCTTGTGGGCTTTCCCAATGTGGGGAAATCCACCTTTTTGTCGAGGGTGACGAACGCCAGACCCAAAATCGCCAACTACCACTTTACCACTTTAAATCCCAATCTGGGCGTGGTGGATTTGGAGGACGCCAAAGGCTTTGTGATCGCCGATATCCCCGGACTGATCGAGGGCGCGTCGGAGGGCGTAGGGCTTGGGCACGAGTTTCTGCGACACATCGAGCGCACAAGGCTGATTGTGCATATCGTGGACGCCGCGTCCACGGAAGGGCGCGATCCCATGGCAGACATCTATGCCATCAACAAGGAGCTTGCCGCCTACGACCAGAAGCTTGCTGAGAGACCCCAGATCATCGCCGCTAACAAGATCGATATGATCTACGAAAAGGACGATGATCCCGTGGAAAAGTTAAAAGCGGAGTTTGAGTCGCAGGGCATTCCCGTCTACGCCATCTCGGCGATCAGCGGCAAGGGCGTGCGGGAGCTTCTCTATGCGATTAATAACCGTCTGGGCGAAATGGAGGACAGCAAGCCACTGACCTTTGAGCAGGAGTTTTTCCCGGAGTTTCATTTTGACATCGAGAACGAGCCCTTTACCGTTGTCTATGACGAGGAGACGGAGGAGTATGTGGTGGAAGGACCCCGCATTGAAAAGATGCTTTCCTACACCAATCTGGAATCCGAGAAGGGATTTAAGTTCTTTCAGGACTTTATGCGCAAACAGGGCATTTTGGAGCAGCTGGAGGCGCTCGGCATAGAGGAGGGCAGCACCGTAAGGATGTACGGGCTTTCTTTCGATTACTACAAATAAGTGGAGGAAATTATGGAATTAACAAGCAAGCAAAGAGCACATTTAAAGAGTCTGGCAAACGGTATTGACCCCATTTTTCAGGTCGGAAAATCCAGCTTGACACCAGAATTTACAGAGTCTGTCGCGGACGCCTTCAACACGAGGGAGCTTTTAAAGATCGCCGTCTTGAAAAACTGTGCTGATGATCCGCGTGCGATCGCCGAGGCGGTGGCGGAGAGAACCCACTCCACAGTTGTTCAAGTGATCGGTAAGAAGATCATCCTCTACAAGCCGGACAAAAAGAATCCGAAGATCGTACTGCCAAAATGAGCATGAGACGAATCGGCATTATGGGAGGCACCTTCAATCCAATCCACAACGGGCATCTGGCGATTGCAGCGAGGGCGAGAGAACAGTTTGCGCTGGAAAAAGTGCTGTTCATGCCAAGCGGCGTTCCCTATATGAAAGACCAGCGGGAAGTCCTGCCCATACAGGCGCGTTGTGAAATGACGGCGCTTGCTGTCTCGTACACGCCCGGCTTTGTGCTGTCAGAGATGGAGGTGGAGGACGCCGTGCAGGGCAAAAACACGTACACATGCGACACCCTGATAAAACTAAGGAATACCGACCCGGAGGCGGCTTACTTTTTTCTTGTGGGCGCGGACAGCCTGTATGCCATGGAGGACTGGAAAAGCCCGGATCTGATTTTTCAGAGCTGTACCGTTTTGGCGGCGGCAAGAACGGAAAACGCCTCCACCCAGCCGCAGGGTCCGTGTGAGCGTTTAAATAAGCAGGCGCAGTATCTGCGGGAAAAATACCACGCAGCTATCGAGATTCTGGAATTTGCAGGCATGGATGTATCCTCCACGCAGATTCGGGAAAGGGCGCGGGCAGGAAAGTCTCTGCGGGGGATGGTGCCGGAGGCGGTGGAAATGTATATCCGGCGAAACCATCTCTATGAAAAGGATTCGTAAAATAGAAGTAGTTGTGGTATAATGGACGCAGGCTGTTTGGTCTGCGTTTTATCTATTTATAAGAGAAAGATCGGGCGAGAGGATGTAAGGATGAGAAAAAGGAAAATGTTTAGACTGGTATCTGTTATTTTATGTGCGGTCATGCTGTTTACGAGTGAGAGCATGTCCTATATTGCCTGTGCGGCTCCTTTGAGCATCAAGGCAGCGTCCTTACATGCGGAGGAACCGGAAGGTTCCATGGACGCGCCGTCTGCTGAAACAGCAGAAACGCCGGGCATACAGGGGGACAGCGGAGAGGAAGAATCAACGGTTACGGTTAAGCCTGTTGATGAAACCGTGACGGTTCCCGGCGATGAAGAAAAAAAGCCCACATCATCTGACAACGAAGATACAGAGGAAACAGATGATGATCCGGCAGACCAGAACCCCGGATCGGAAAATGAGGATTCACCTGCGCCGGATACGCCTGAGGATTACGACGCCCCGGAGGCAGATGAGTCTCCAACAGATGATGGCAGTGGTTCTGAAAAAGAAGAAGATCCTGTCACAGAAGAACAAATGCCTGTTGAGGAAGACAAAGAGCCCAGCGGTTCCGTCTCGGATGATTCTATCTCAACAAACACGCTGGAATCACTGACCCCTGGAGCGGAGTTGACTGATTTTGTGATTGTGGACGAAGGCGGAAATATTCTGGATGAGACACAGACTGTTTATCTTGACCAGGATAAGACGAGAAAGTTCTCGGTGAGACCGACTCCTGAAGATGCGGTCTATTCTGAAGTGCTGTGGGCTTCTGATAATTCCCGTGTTTCTGTTACGGACGGAACGGTGGCGCTTTTGCCGGCGCCTGACGATTCAGTTGAAAACGTCTCACTGACAGCGACCATAACCGCCCAGATTGGCGAGATCAAGAAAACCTGCAAAGTGGAATTTCTGCCGCTGATAGAGGATGTGGTCATTGTGGATCAGGACGGGAACGAAGTTACCGAAGACGGTCTTACCATAGAAATTGGCGAGCAGAAAAAGCTCAGTGTCAAGGTACTGCCTGAAGGCGCTTCCGCGGATGTGTATACTCGCTGGAGTTCAGATGACTTTGACCTTAATGTGGATAGTAATGGTGTTATGTACGTTAACCACCTTCCAAATAGTCTGCCGGCTACATACCATGTAACCGCTGAAATTACCGTGCGCAGCATACTGCAAAAAACTAAGATAAAAAAAGAATTTCCTGTTAAAATTTTAGATTCAGTTAAAAAACCTCTCTGTGATGACATACAGTTTACCTGTCCTAGAATGGGAACTCCTAAAAAAATAGATGATACGACATGGGAAGCTACCGTTGATAAAGGTCACTTCCTTTTTCAAAATATAAACAATATTAGGATATCTTATACAGGCAATGAGTCTGGATATGATACTATATTTTATACCCATGACGGTAGTAACCTTTCTGTTTCAAATGGTGGCTGGGTCTCAGACAACGCAAAAAAATATTATAGTTCAGGAATTTGGCTTGTTCCTGAATATCCTCTTCAGTTTGTTATCGGAACCAAAGACTATGCATCCTATAAATTGAAGAAACATTCTCCTGTATATACGATTCGTTTTATTGCCTGTAAGACAGAGTTTTCCCTATCTCAGACAACACTTGAGACGATTCCCGCCGGAGTGGACCGGGAGCTGACCGTAAAACAGCTTCCGGATGGCGCAAAGATGGAGGATATTGTCTGGACTTCCGGAGATGAGAGACTCGTAAAGATTAAAGACAAAACAGATAAAGGCGTCATGCTGCAGTTTGGTCAGACTGTCGGATCAACGGAAATTACCGCAGTAGTCAAAGACCATAAGGGGCAGAACTGCTATGCGGCATGCACCGTCAAGATTTCCATGCAAATTCCAGCCCCTGAATTTAGCAGTGAATCCGGCGGGGAAATATGGGAAGAACTGCCGAATGGTGATTATAATAATTACTGGCTGATTGACAATGGCGGCAAACTGGAAATGTCTGTCAGTGTTCCGGGTGCAAAAATTTATTATACCACAAACGGCACTGATCCTACTGTATATGGAAAACTTTATCAGTCTCCGATTACAATTAAGACAAAAACAAAGGTTAGAGCATATGCAAAATTAAAAGGTTATCAGGATAGTTGGGATCGGGATAGTGAATTTCGCATTGGCAATCCCAAAATTTCTGTCTCTTCAACTGCTGTGACCATGCCACAGAACAGTACCAGACGGATTAATGCCACTGTTCCATCCTGGGCTGATCCGGAAATGGTATTTTGGGATAGTAGCAATGAAGACATTGCTTATGTTGATTATGAGGATATAGTAGACAGTGAAGGTGATGTGGTGGACAGTAAACTGGTAATTGTTTCAGGTGACACTGCAGGATCCTGCACCATAACCGCCTCCTATTACGACTATGCCGACAGGGAGCAGATGGCGAACTGCCGTGTAACTGTCACCGGCAAACTGGAAATTACCAGAGAAATCAAAATGACGGAGGAGGACAGCGCAGAAATACGTATCACAAAAATGCCGACCGGTGTACCTCGGGATGAGATTGAGTGGTCTGTCAAGGATAACACCGATTACCCTTTTGTTTATGTAGAAACAGCCCCGAACGGAAATGGACTGGTCACTGTCGAGCAGCTTCCAGATACCAGAGAACCACAAACTGTAACCATAGTAGCATCTGCCGGTTGGGGCGATCCAGATGATATATGGGATTTGGAATCTGCTTATGCATACTGCGAGGTGACAATAATCCCCAGACAGTACACCGTCCGTTTTTTAGGCTGGAATGATAAGCCTGCAAAAATAGAATCTCTTAACAGGGGGCAGAATGCCACGCCTCCGGAAGATGCGGTGATGCGCGCCGCGGCACCGGAAGGTTATCTCTTCGACGGCTGGCAGAATTTAAGCGATTGTAAAAATATCACAAAAGATACCGATATTTACGCAAAACCCTATGTGCTGAAGCCTTTTAACATCACTTACATGACCGGCGCCGAAGGAAGCAATCCAGCTGCCAATCCTACAACCTACATGGCTTCGGATAAAACTTTTGCTCTGCTGGACGCGATACCGATCGACAGCGTTATGCATAAATTTGCAGGATGGTATCGAGACAGTCGGTACGACGGCAATCCCATCGATGAAATTCCGGCGGGGACCAGAGGCGATCTAACCCTGTATGCAAAATGGGCTCCCGCAAAAACAGGTCTGCGGATCGAGCCGATTGCAGACCAGCCATACACAGGAAAAGCCATAAATCCGGAAGTGATGGTTTACGACGGAGAAAAACTGCTTACGCCCGGAACAGACTATACCATTGCCTACAAGAACAATACAGATGCCTATATGCAGGCATGGGACACCCCGAAAAAGGCACCTGCCGTAACAGTCAAGGGAAAAGGCAATTACAGCGGCACCGACACGGCGGCTTTCCAGATAGTCCCGCAGAGCATTGCTCCGGAGACAGAAGAGGTTGTTATTCCCAATCTGTATCTTGCATATAATGGGGGCAAAAAACTGTCTGTGGTGCCCACTGTAACATGGAACGGGAAGGAACTGAAAAACAATTCAGAGTTTAAAGTTACAAGCATTGTAAAAATTGGTGATTCCACTTCCACAAATATATTGGAGAAAGGCTGCACGGAAGAAGGCGATTACACCGTCACCATTTCCGGCGTGAAAAATTTCTCCGATACACGAGATATTTTGCTGCGCGTTACTCAAAAGGCATTGATGAGCAAGATACGCTTTAGCAAGAATAAGATCGCAGATATTTCATGGGATGAACTTAACGGGCAGACTCTAAAGGAAAAAGGAATCAATCCGGTCAGTAGAACTGGCATTACGCTGAAAAGTGGAAAAGACGAACTGACAGAAGACGAGCATTATACTGTTTCTTATAATGAGAATGCCAAGGATGTCGGCATATATGACGTCATCTTTACAGGGAAAGAAGAGAACGGCTACTCCGGTACAGTAACCAAAACTTTTAAAATTACGGGAACCCCGCTCAAAGCTTCCAATCTCGACTTTGGAAAAGACTGGAAAACGAGTATGCCTTATAGCGGCGCACAGTTGGAACAGACGCTGCACCTTTCCTATAAGAAAAACAAAAATACGCTGATTCCTATGGTTCTCGGCAAAGACTATACCGTTGCTTATGAAAATACTACAAATGCCAGCAATAAAGCCACTGTTATCATTACCGGAATAAACGGCTACACAGACACGGTAAAGAAAACCTTTCAAATTGCGCCGTATTCCCTGAAAGACACCAGCGCGGCAACATTGATTACAACCTCTCTGGCGAATGGCAAAGACTCTGTTTCCTACGAAAAGGGCGGTGCAAAGCCAAAGATTATCGTAAAATATGGAGAGACCGTACTAACAGAAGGAAAGGATTATACGGTCACCTACAAGAACAACACAAAACTGGCATCGAAAGAAGACACGAAGGCGCCGTCTTATACCATTAAGGGCAAAGGCAACTTCAAAGATTCCCTGCCGGAGAAGAAATTCTCTATTATAGCGCAGGACATCAATAAACTTTCCATCACAGCAGAGGATGTGATGGCTGCAGCCCCGAATACAAAAAAGGGAGAAACATTGGGGCTCACGGGCAAAGGAAAATATAAGAGCACGCCGAAAATAACCGATTTTAACGGAAAAGCGCTTTCTTCCGGAACGGATTTCCTGAAAACCTATACCTTTACGGATGAAAACGGCGTTGTGCTCGGTCCGAAAGACCAAGTGCCCGAAGGCTCTATATTAACGGTAGCAGTAGAGGGAACGAAAAATTATATCGGAGAAACCAAAGTTTCCTACCGCGTGCTTGCCGCGAAGAAAAGCGTGGCAAAAGCCAGTGTATCTTTAAAGAAAGGGGTAAGCAAAGAATATTCACTGGAGCCCGTCACGCTAAAGAAAGAGGATTTGGTGGTAAAATTAAACGGCGTGGAGCTTTCCGGAGACAATTATACAATCGTCTCTTACATGAACAACAGAAAGAAAGGCACTGCCAAAGTCACCATACAGGGCGTGGGAGAATACGGCGGCAGCAAAACCGTAAACTTTAAGATTAATCCGAGAAAAGTAGCGTGGTTTAAAGCACCATAATATTTCTTCGGCAAGAAAGGATGCTTTCAATGAGTCATAGTCAACATCAATCGGAAATGGAAAAACTGCGCCGGGCGATGGAAAAGGAATTGTCCTCCGGACGTTATACGCACACGCTTGGCGTCGCCTACACAGCCGCCTCTCTGGCAATGGCGCACGGTGAAGATATGGAGAAAGCGATGACGGCAGGGCTTTTGCACGACTGCGCCAAATCCATGCACGGGTCAGAGCTGGTGGCAATCTGCGAGAAAGCGCACCTCAATGTGACGGCTGTGGAGCGCGGCAATCCCACAGCGCTTTTACATGCCAAAGCAGGCGCCTATCTTGCGGAGCGCAAATACGGTGTCCCAGATATGGATATACTAAATGCAATCCGTTATCATACGACGGGACGTCCCGATATGAGCAGGCTGGAGAAAATCCTCTATATTGCGGACTATATCGAGCCCGGGAGAAAACAGCTAGCGGAGCTTGAAATGATCCGTCGGATCGCTTTTCAGGATCTCGACTGGACGATGGAAAAGATACTGGCAAACACGCTAGCATATCTGCGGACCACGGACAATCAGGTAGATGATATGACAAGCAGGACTTACGAATTCTATAAAAGGCATTGAGGGCATTTGTAATACTGGATACCACATCCATAGAACTAGAGAAAGGTAAGGTATTGTTATGAACACAAAGGAAACAGCACTGTTGGTGGTGAACGCGCTGGAGGATAAGAAGGCGGAGGACGTCCGCATCATTGATATCAGCGAAATCTCCACCATTGCGGACTATTTTATCATCGCGGACGGCAGCAATAAGAGTCAGATACAGGCTATGGCTGACAATGTGTCGGAAATTCTCGGCAGAGCGGGCGTAAACCTAAGACAGATGGAGGGATACCAGAACGCCAACTGGATTCTTATGGACTTTCAGGATGTGATCATCCATATTTTTGACAGGGAGAACCGTCTGTTCTATGATCTGGAACGTATCTGGCGGGACGGCGTTCTGATTGACAAGGAGACGCTGGAAAACAAATAAACCGTTTCATAGAAATCGCTTCAAATAACAGAACCGGCAGTATCAAATCCGATACGCCGGTTCTGTTTTTCTCTTTGGAATTTTGCAGTTTTACGCTGTCCGTATCTATGCCTTGTTTGACTCTGCCATATTGCCGTTCGTGTACATATAGAATGTGATGATATACAGTCCGGCGATACCCACCAGGGCGTAAATGATTCTCGAAAACCATGACATGTTACCGAAAATAAATGCCACAAGGTCAAAGCTGAAAAGTCCGATCAATCCCCAGTTGATAGCTCCAATAATGGCAATCGTCAGGGCAAGGCAGTCCAAAGCTCTGTTTCTCATTTTCCTTCCCCCTTCATAAGACATCAACCCCTGAATCATAGATGAGAGACTGATTTTTCCTCATAACCGCAAAAAGCCGTGCAGTTACGATTACTATGTAGTATGGCTTTTTGCTTTTTTCTTATGTAAGAGAAAGATTCTAAAAATTTTCCAGAACACACGTTCTGATTAGGGCTGTTTTTTCACAACGGGAATCCACACTTCGTACTTTGCGTTTTCCGGATCGGGGTTCAGATAGACCTCCACATCCGGGGCGTTGCCGTACTCATAACCGGACGTGGGCAGCCATCCCGTCACAATGCGCCGCTCCAGCTCCTGAATGGACTGGTTCGTGCCCTCGCCGGGGAAAACCGCCCATGTAGCCGCAGGCACTGTGTACTCTTCAAAATTTTCTTTTTCCTTTAAGGTCGATACCGCAATATAGTATCTCCACGGTTCCGTGTCATTACAGGTACTGATTCCCAGAACCCCCATAGGCGGCGTATCCATCATACCGATCAGTTTCTGCAAAGTACCATCCGCTGAAATTTCTCCCCACTTCGCCGGAATCACCGCAAAGTTTTCCGCGATATTTTTCTGTAACGGCACTGACATCCCGACGATGCGGAATGCCTCTTTTGTCTCAATCCGATAGTTCATTTCCTCCGCTCCTTTGACTGTTATTTTAAATGAAACAGGCGGAAAAGATATGTCAGCGCTTTCACAATACGCAAACAAAGTCAACGCCTATAAAGGCGAAAAACCCCGAACACCTTCCCCAGAATCTGGCAGTCGTCCACGATAATCGGATCCATAGAGTCATTTTCCGGCTGCAGGCGCACGTGTCCGTCTTCCCTATAGAATGTCTTCACTGTCGCCGAATCGTCAATCAGCGCAACCACCGTATCGCCGTTCGATGCCGTCTGGCAGCAATTTACAAAAATCTGATCGCCGCTGTAGATTCCCACATTGATCATGGAATCACCCTTCACTTTCAGCACGAAGGACTCGCCGCTCGGCACCATATCCGCCGGAACAGGGAAGTAGCTGTCGATATTCTGCTCCGCAAGAATCGGCTGTCCCGCCGCCACCTGACCGATCACAGGCAGGGAGACCATCTCCGTGCGCACCATCTGGAAATTGTCGTCGCAGATCTCAATCGCGCGCGGCTTCGTCGGATCCCTTCTGATATAACCGTTCTTTTCCAGCGTCTCCAGATGGGAGTGGACGGAGGAGGTAGATTTCAGATTCACCGCCTCACAGATCTCCCGGACTGCCGGGGGATAACCTCTTTTCAAAATTTCATCCTTAATATAATCAAGAATCTGCTGCTGTTTTACAGTGATTTTTCCCTGTGCCATACTTAAAATCCTTATCCTTTCTCTAGGCTCTTTATGCCAAAATATATTTTCTGACAATTTACATATTTCAATCATAGCACAGCGCAGGTCAAAAAGCAAACATATATTCAGAAAATTTGTTCGATTTTTTATCAAAATAGTATTGACATCCGAAAGCACGTTCGATATAATGCATCTATAAAGAACATCCGTTCGCAACATTTGTTCGGTTATACACCAATTATAAAAAATAGCAGTTAATACGCTTCATCTATTGCATCGGGCGGAAAGGAGTTATCTATGAACAGAGCTATGACACAGGGATATAGAAGACCACAGGATATCAGAAGCGAGAGAAGAATACGCAATAACCGCATACGCAGAAGACGGGAGATGAGAAAGAACTTCCTCTTATTTGTGCTGACTTTCTGCCTGATCGTCACCACCTCCATCGCTGTCAGCTCCTTCCGCTCCAACGCGAAGAACGACCCCTCACAGGAGGCTTCAAAATATTATAAAAGCATTGTCGTGTCGGACAACGACACCCTCTGGTCTATTGCGGAAGAGTACATGAATGAGGCATATTACGGGTCTATCTATGAATATATCCGTGAGGTGATGCAGATCAACAGCCTGACAAACGATGCGATCTACGCGGACGCACATCTGATTGTGCCATATTACGACACAGCAAATAAGTAGTAGATAATTTAATTCGTTTTGGGTTTTAGCAGTTCATGACTCACGTTCTGTCTCCGCCAGCTTTTCCATATTTCTCTTATGTTCCTCGATTTCTACGGACAAGGATTTAAGATTACATTTTCTTGCCAAAGCTGTTGCCGCTGTATTTGTAGAGTTGATAAAGCAATTCCAAATACCCCTGATGGAGATTACAATGAATAAGATACCAAACAGCAGAGAAACCCTGTATATAATATAAAATCCCGCCAGCAGCAGCGGCACACACAGGATCGCATTTCTTTTGACAGAATGCAGTCTTCGTTCCAATGTCCTCAACTGCATTTGCTCCGCCTGTAATTCGTAGTCATTGTTGTATATTTTGGCATAATTATTATAGACAGGTTTTTCATCCTCCGTTTCTTCCATTACAAAATTTTTCATACCGCCGGCGCTGAGAAATCGTAAAATTGCCACAGCTAATAAGAGAACGCCAATATATATGATATCTCTATTTCTTTTGAAATTAATCTCTTTGATCACGAAAGAACCGATAAGATTTTCTGTATGAAAACCCTCGATCGAATCATACCATCTCCAGTTTAATTCTGTAAACGGTTTGATAACCTCACCCTCAAACCAGACGTTTTCACCGTGTCCTCCCTCAAAAGCCTCCAACTGTTCTTTTAAAGATTTGCTGTTTGCCAAAATACAAATGTAAGACTTTTTCCCGACAGGAATCGTATAAAAATCATAGGATTGCCCGGAAAGGGTCAGATACGACTGCCCAACGCCGTGAAACTTATTGTTCTCAGGAAAATGTTTTACGACATAAGTGTCAATGTTACCGCTTACACAGACTCCCTCTCTGAGTTCGCGTTCCTCCAGTGTGTTTAAATCGAGGGCTTGATTACACCTATAAGCCGAGTGGACGCCATGAAAAAACAGGAGTAATCCCACAATAAAAAGGAGACCCGTCAGAATTTCTCTTTTCGTAATCGATACATGATATTTCATATATTTTCTTTTAACCTTAGCTTTTTTATGATATTTTTAATTATGAATCATTATAACATAAGGCACTTTCGATAAAAATACATTAATTGCAAAATCAATTGTTTTCTATGGAAATTTAAGAGGAGAACCGCCATGAAAATTGACCGCATGATAGGCATTTTATCCATCCTGTTACAGCAGGAGAAAGTCACGGCACCATACCTCGCGGAGAAATTTGAGGTTTCCAGACGCACCATCAACCGGGATATCGAGGCGCTCTGCATGGCGGGGATTCCGCTTGTGACAGAGTCTGGACAAAACGGCGGCGTCTTCATTATGGAGGGCTATAAAATAGACCGCGCGCTGTTCACCACACAGGATATGCAGGCAATCCTCGCCGGACTACGAAGTAATTGCGGCAGGCGTATCGGCGAGGACAAACAATACCACGCCAGAGATGGGTGCCGTGATCGGCGGTCTTTGGAACCGTTTTTACAACGAGGGCATCTATGACTCCATACCGAAAAAGGCAAACGCGAAGGCGCTCGGCATCTACACCGACTACGCCGGGGATGAGAAGGCAGATTACACCGCATTTGTCGGCTGTGAGACCAACGAACCGCCCGCCGGAAACAATTTGGCAGTCTGCCGGATCCCCGCAGGACGGTATGCAAAATTTGTAGTGCGCGGCAATATGGTACAGGCGGTGGCAGAAGCGTGGCAGGCAATCTGGCAGATGGATCTTCCCAGAGCTTTCCAGTGTGATTTTGAGGAATACCAAAACGACGATATGGGAGATAACGCGGAAATTCATATTTATGTGGGTCTGAAGGAAGATTAAAGAATTGATATGTGTTTGAAAAAACAAGAAACTTAAAAACAGTCATCAGAGTTTATAAGACAGGAGAGGCAAAAAGAAAATGGCGTTTGACTACAAAAAAGAGTGCAAAGAATTTTATCTTCCCAAAAACAAGCCGTCGCTTGTCACCGTACCGGCTATGAACTTTATCGCGGTGCGCGGCAAGGGCAATCCGAACGAAGAAGGCGGCGCATACAAGCAGTCCATCAGCCTGCTTTACGGTATCGCGTTCACCATCAAGATGAGTAAGAAGGGAGATCACCGAATCGAAGGTTATTTTGACTATGTCGTGCCGCCTCTGGAGGGGCTGTGGTGGCAGGAAGGGACTGTCGGTATCGATTATAACAGAAAAGAGGATTTCGAGTGGATTTCCATGATCCGCCTGCCGGAGTTTGTGACAAGGGAAGAATTTGCATGGGCAGTTGCCGAAGCCTCTAGGAAGAAAGGAACCGACTTTTCCAAGGTAGAATTTCTGACCTATGACGAAGGGCTGTGCGTACAGTGTATGCACATAGGTCCCTATGACGATGAGCCCGCCACCATAGAAGCCATGGACGGCTTTGCCAAAGAGCAGGGATTTTGCCCCGATATGGACGGTGTGCGCCGTCATCATGAAATTTACTTGAGTGACGCGCGAAAATGTAAGCCGGAAAATATGAAAACGGTGATCCGGCATCCTGTCAAAAAAGCAGAATCATAGCATCGACAAAAATCAAACTGAATATTTTAGCCTTTATGGGCAATAATTTTCAACGAGACTTGTATCGGCAAAATATAATCCGTATCTATTTTCAAAAACATGGATATATTTTGCCGATAATGGTATAATAATTCCGATAACGCCACCATGCATCAGGCAAATGTATGGCGCAGGCGTGAAAAAGAACTCGATCATACATTTATGAAAGGTCAGAATGCCCATGAAATATATGAGTGTCAAAACGGCAGCCGAAAAATGGAACGTCTCCGAGAGAAGCGTAAGGAATTACTGCGCGGAAGGGAAAATTCCTGATGTGATTTTAGAGGGTAAAACATGGAAAATCCCGATGGATGCGGAAAAACCCGCAAGAAAGCGCCGGGCAGGGATAGTCTCAAAGAACTTATTAACCAGGCTGAAACTGGAAAAAGAGTCCAAAATACCCGGAGGTATCTATCATAAGGTACAAATCGAACTGACATACAGTTCCAATCATATAGAGGGAAACCGGCTTACCCATGACCAAACCAGATATATTTTTGAGACAAATACAATCGGCATACAGAATAAAAACTTAAACGTGGACGATATTGTTGAGACAGCCAACCACTTTAGCTGTATTGACCGGATGATAGAATCGGCTAACTATCCATTAAATGAATCCTTCGTCAAGCAGCTTCATGCGCTTCTAAAATCAGGAACTTCCGACAGCAGAAAAACATGGTTTGCGGTCGGCGATTATAAACATTTCGAGAATGAGGTGGGCGGCATGCCGACGACAATACCCGCCGATGTGTCCAAAGAGATGAAATGTTTACTGAAAGCATACAATCAGCGCAAAGAAAAGACATTGCGAGAAATCATAGCCTTTCACTATGATTTTGAGAAAATCCATCCTTTTCAGGATGGAAACGGGCGTATCGGCAGACTGATCATGTTTAAGGAATGCCTGCGAAATGGAATCACACCGTTTATCATTGACGACAATTTGAAGGAATTTTATTACCGCGGATTAAAAGAATGGGAAAATGAACCGGGCTATCTGATCGATACATGCCTTGCAGCGCAGGATAAGTTTAAGGTTTATATGGATTACTTTGGGCTGGAATACACGGATTAATGCGGACTAGCAGCTATATTGATGAATGAGAGGTGTGTCCAACTATGAAACAAATACACATTTATTTCATAGTTGGACGGCGTTCCTATTAGATTCACTCCTTACATTTACCACCATGCTTTTCCGGCATAAACATTCCTCATACTTAACGTCCTCTAGCCTTTCAGCATACACAAAATTTTATCGTAATTTTCCGGCTGATGGGGAAACGTACAGTCCGTGCAGTCCTTGATCCGTTTTCCATCCGTTTCAATATACGACGGATTCCCCGGACAGTTTTCCCGTGGGTACAGCGGACAGTAACAAAACAGGCAGTTAAAATCCTGCAAGCCCTGATGGCAGGGGAAATACTGACACGCCTTATTTTCAAAAAAACGATGTGAATTTACTATTTTCATTTTCCGTATTACCTTTTATGTGTTTATTCCAAAAATTCTGCTGTACCCGTAGGTCAACGGCAAATCTGCAATTCGTTCTTTTATTCGTTGAGTCCCTTTGACCCGATTCGGACATGCCGCATTCCCGCATCCGACGCAGATTCCCTGACAGTGCACCGTCTCATCCTGCGTCAACTCTGAAATAAATACCACACTCTTTTTCGGAATCATGCAGAAAGCCGCATTGCATGTGATTTCCTGCGTGAGGTCTTGTAACAGTTCCGGCAGCATTTCGAGCGGAAACGCCTCCTCACTGCCCGGAAAATGATACCGCGCCACATGCCAGTCGGTATGCTCGGCAATGTACCTGTTATACGCGTCGTACCCCCGCATCAACAGCTCTCCCGCCAGCACTTCCACGATATAGCTGTGTAACAGCCGCCCCTGTTCGCTGTATCTCTCCTGCAAAATGTCCACGCCCTGCCCGAGAGACATTGCGACCTTTTCATAGGCTGTCTCATAAACGTCTCTCACCCAAAAGGCTTCTCTTTGCAGCACGGGCAGCATCTCTTCCGCCACTTCTCGGATTTGCGCTATCTGTTCCTCTTCAAAATGAAATTTTTCCCGGACTTTTTCTAAAAATCCGAAAGAGACAAATTCCTCTAACAATACCGGAAAAAAATGTTCCATCTGCCTTTCCTCAACTGTCCCTCAATTTAATGGTGCGCGCCGCCTTCCTCCGGTTCTGATCCTTAATCGCCGCATAATGCTTTCTGGTCGTCCCTACATCCGAATGTCCAAGCACGTCCGCCACCAGATAGATATCCTCAGTTTCCTGATACAGGGATGTGCCGAAGGTGGAACGCAGCTTGTGGGGCGTGATCTTTTTCTGGGGCACGAACTCCCTCGCGTACTTTTCCACCAGATTCTCCACCGCGTGCACGCTGATTCGCTTTTTCTGCAAAGAGAAAAATAAAGCGTTTTCTTCCCCGGGAAGCGCCTGCTCGGCTATGGTGGCGCGAGGTCCCTCTATGTAATCCAAAAGTGCCTTTTCCACTTCATCCCCGAAATAGAGAACCGCCTCGTTGCCGCCTTTTCGGATAATACGGATGCTGTTTTCCCGGAAATTCACATCATTGATATCCAGTCCGACACATTCCGAAACACGGATACCGGTGCCGAGAAACAGGGTCACGATGGCGATATCACGCACCTTGGTCTTTAAGAAAAAATCCTTTTTCTTCCCCGTCAGCTCCTTCTCATAGCTTTCCAGACTGTCCAGAAAAATTGCCACCTCGTCCGGCTCCAGATGGATGATCGCCTTCTCGTGAATCTTTGGCATATCCACCTGCATCGCCACATTTTTTGCAAGCAGTTCCTTCTTGAAGAAATAGTCAAACATGCTGCGCAGGGACGACATTTTTCTCGCGATGCTGTTCGCACCGTTTTTCTGTTCCCCGTTTTCCGACTCATAATACTTCAGATATTCCTGATATTCCTCGATATCAAGCGCGGTCAGCGCATTCAGGTCGTCGAATGTAATTTCCCGCAAACTCTTTCCCTTCAAAGCCGGGTTTTTCTCGATCAAAAAGCGCAGGAACACCTGAAAATCATAGGCATAAGAAATTCTCGTCTTTGCGCTTGACTTCTGCTCGATCGCACGAAAATAATCCCGCGCATAGGGCGGCAGCTCCTCCAAAAGCCCCCGTAGCTGCAACACATATTCGGTTTCCCTTTTTTCATGGTAAGTACGATTCTTTCCAGCCATATGCTCTCCCCGTTTCTATCCTTACAGTCCGCTCTGTTCCGCCTTATCCCACCCGTCGATTTTCCCGCCAAGTATTGCCGTAAACATGCGCTCCTTCACACCCGGCGCCTCCAGATTGATCTGCTGCACGAGATTTTTCACAGTCTCACGCTTGGTATGCCCGTCCGCGGGGCATGGGCTCTTGACCACGGGAACGTTATTTTTCAGCACAAAACCGACCACATCCGCCTCGTTCATGTAGATTAACGGACGGATCACAGTGATCTTTGTGCGATCCAGATAAGTCACCGGGCGAAAGGTGTGAAACCTGCCCTCATAGATGAGCGACATCATCATCGTTTCCACCACGTCGTCCTTGTGGTGCGCATACGCCACCTTATTGCAGCCAAGCGCCTTCATGGCGTCGTTCAGCGCGCCCTTGCGCATCTTCGCGCAGAGGGAGCAGGGATTGGACTCCTTTCTGTCCTCAAAGATAATTTTCCCGATATCTGTTTTCACGATATGATACGGCACATCCAGTTCCCGGCAAAGCTTTTCAATCTCGGATAAATCCAGATTTCCGAAGCCCAGATCCACCGTCACCGCGCAGAGCGTAAACGCCGCGGGATAAAACCGACGCAGCCCCTGCAGAGCGTAGAGCAGGGTCAGGCTGTCCTTGCCGCCGGAGATGCCGACCGCAATGTGATCGCCCGCCTCAATCATATGATAATCGTCCACAGCCTTTCTCGTAAGGCTTAATACCTGCTGTAATTTCATGTATGATTTTCCCTTATTTTCTTTGCAACTTCTACCCTCACTCGCAAATCCGCGCTTACTGTCCGCCTGCGTCGGACATTTGCTCGTTATCGTCGCAGAAAAACAAATGTCGCTTCGCGCCGCTTGTTTTTCTTTGCGACTTCTACATTATACAGAATATTTGTTCTTTTCGCAATTGTAACTTGTTTCCCACCTTCCGAATTGCTATAATACAATATATATATTGTTTTATCCATATTTATCTTTTATCGGAAAGGTTTTGTACATGAAATTCAAATTTGACAAAAAATACTTATACTGGGGCATTACCGGATTTCTGGCGCTGGCGGGAGCGATTCTCTTCTACTATATCATCTTCCACGGCTCTAATTTTATGGGCGTGCTCGACAAATTTATTACTATCGCCATGCCGATCATCGACGGCTTTGTACTCGCCTACCTGTTTACGCCGATCTTAAATGCCATTGAAAATAAAATCATGAAACCGCTCTACAAAAAGACCGGCATTGAAGTAACCCCGAAGGTGAAAAAACGGATGCGCGCATGTTCCATTCTCGCCACGCTGGTTGTTGTCCTTCTTGTATTGTACGAACTCTTTGCGCTGATTCTGCCGGAAGTGGTCCGCAGCATACAGAGCATTATTTTCCAGTTTCCCATTTACGTCAACAACCTCTCGAACTGGGCGCTCCTTCTGCTGAAAGACAATCCGGATCTGGAGGCGACCGTTGACGCGCTGATCAGCCAGTATTCCGCGAAAATTCTGGAGTATGTGAACACCAATCTCCTGCCCCATATCAACGAGGTATTAAAGAATGTATCGCTCGGCGTGATCGGTGTATTCAAGGCGCTCTGGAATCTTATTATCGGGTTTATCATCTCCGTCTATCTGTTAGGGAGCAAGGAGAAATTTGCAGGGCAGGCGAAAAAGATCGTCTACGCCCTGTTTGACCGCGAAGCGGGCAATGAGATCGTCGCCAACTTCCGCTTTGTCCACGGTACGTTTATCGGCTTTATCGGCGGTAAGATTGTGGACTCCATTATCATAGGCATTATCTGCTTTATTTGTACAAGCATTATCGGCACGCCGTACTCCATTCTGGTAAGCATGATTATCGGCGTAACCAACGTGATCCCCTTCTTTGGTCCGTGGATCGGCGGCATCCCGAGCGCTCTCCTCGTGCTGATGGTAGACCCCAAACAGGCGCTCTACTTTGGCATCCTGATTATCGTTCTTCAGCAGTTTGACGGCAATATCCTCGGTCCGAAGATCCTCGGAGATTCCACGGGGCTTTCCGGTTTTTGGGTTATCTTCTCGATCACGATTTTCGGCGGTCTTTTCGGCGTCCTCGGCATGATTGTCGGCGTGCCGATCTTTGCGGTGTTCTATGCAGGCGTTAAGTCCCTTGTCAACAGGGTTTTACATAAAAAGAACCTGCCGACAGATCTCGGTCCCTATATGACAGTCGGTCGGATCGAGGAATCTATGGCGTTTACGGAATATGTGCCGCCCGTCAAGAAAAAAGCAACTGGCAAAACCAAAACTGCCGTCTCTAAACAGGAGAAAAAAGACGGCGGCAAAGAAAGTTAGGTGAATGCGATGTACAGTGTCCTTGGATTTACACTTGTCGTGGTGGTGCTGATCTTTCTCTATATGCGCCATTCGGCAAGACGGAGAAAAAAACATACCGCGCAGCTGGATTCCGTTCGGGATTACCATGCTTCCTATGACCGCATCCGGATCCGCCGGGAGCTTCGCGACAGGCACAGCGGCTACCAGACCTACGTGACCAAATACAACAGCACAGAGGACTACCGCGAACGCGGCGAGTGAGATAGACAAAGGGAGCGGTCGTCAAATCCGCTCCCTCAGTATATGCGGAGAATGCGAAGCATTCTCTGAATCGAGCGTCAGCTCGATTTGTTAACGTGTTTCAAAATCCTCCACAAACTGCGTAATCAGCTTCACCGTCCCGTCAATGCCGAGGATACTGCTGTTGATGGAGAGGTCGTAGCTGTCCACGCGCCCCCACTTCTTGGAGGAATAGTAGTTATAGTAACTCTGCCTCTGCTTATCCTTCTTGTTCATCATATCGAGCGCCTTCTGCTCCGTATTGATATCCTCGAAACGCTCCATAATCCGTTTTACCTTGCACTTCTCTTCCCCGTGGATGAAAATATGCAGACAGTTCTGATAATCATGCAGCGCATAGTCAGCGCAGCGCCCTACAATCACGCAGGGACCCTCGCTGGCAATCTTCTTGATCGTGTCAAACTGTGCAAGAAATACCTTGTGGCTGATCGGCATATCCACAAAGGACGAGGAATTATAGCCAAAAGAATAGGTGTCCATCACCAAATTGTAGAGAAAAGAATTGGTGGGACGCTCGTCGTGACTCTGAATCATCTCCTCACAGAAACCGCTCTCCTTCGCCGCCCTCGTAAGCAAATCCTTATCGTAAAACTTAATCCCGAAATGCTCCGCTACCTTCTTGCCGATCTCACGACCGCCGGAGCCGAACTGACGTCCTATCGTAATAATCGTATTCATATATACATCCCCTTTCCGTCCATACATCCCCTGCTGTCGCGCTCCCCTAAGCTTTGCCAAAGCATGAAATGTGTTTATGATGTATATATTATATATAATTTGCACAATTTAGTCAAGTAATAAAGACTAAAAACGGTGATTTTGCCGAATCTCTCTCTTATCCTTCCGAGCAATCCGCCACACAGCGAACTTTCCAGCCGTTACCGCTACCAGAAACCGTCGCCCTATTTTAGCTTTTTCGTTATGTCATATTCAAATGGTTCATTTAAGTTATAGTGCTTCATTATACTGTTTTCCAGTTCAAAATAAGCTTTAATATCACTTGGCTGTGCAGGTATTCCTTTTTCCCAGTACATTTCGCCATAATAAAGGCTCATTGCCCAATAGTAAGGATACTCATGACCTAATAATCCAGCATCCATTACACTTGAAATGGGTTTTGCAAGATGAGATTGAGATACCATTTCAGATGCGTTTTCGTATGAGATGCCTACTTAATGAGTTAATAGGTGTTTTATCAATTCACAAAGGCTGTACTGATTAGCGACTATCCTATCGCCACTATCTTGTAAGACAACACCATCTTTTAGCATAACTTAATACCCTAATAATTGAGATTTGTCAGTTTGTACTGGGAAAAATTATATCATATCGAATCACGAAGGGCAATCTGCAGTTTGTCCCGCTCCGACTATCTGCACTACTCCTCTCTCAAACGAAATCAACAGCTTAACACTAGCACAGCCAGTCAAAAAAGATAGAGTGATTACTCAACGAAAAAAGAGGGCAGAAACTTCTGCCCTCCCGCAAATCTCATATTACACTTCTCAATGATTTTCTGTCTTACGCTTTCTTCTTCTGCTTGCTCAGCGTCTGGATACCCTCGATTACAAGGAAGATAGCCAATATAATCAGCAGAACTGCCAAAATCGTCTGCGCGTAAGGACCCCAGTCTGCGCCGCCCGCGGAGATGATACCGATCTGGTTCTTAACGGTAACGCACAGGGAGCAGATGGTAACGATGATCATAAAGCCCATCGGGAACAGGAACATCTTATTGTTCTTGCCAACATTGCCAAGCCATGTAGCGACAGCGAGCAGACCGATACCTGCAAGGAGCTGGTTCGCAGCGCCGAACAGACCCCAGATCTTGGAGTAGCCTGTCATACCGAGCGCAACGCCGAGAATAACGGTGATGATCGTCGCAACATAAGGATTTACCAGTGTCTTCTTCCAGCCGTCCTTGATATCGTCCACAGTCTGACCGGGCTCAAGGAAGAACTCTTGGAACATAAAGCGAGCCAGACGGGTCGCCGTATCCAGAGAGGTCAGGCAGAATGCGGAGTAGGTCAATACCAGTAAAGTATTCAATACTTTCACCACGCCCTCCGAAGCGATACTGCCGTACATCTGGGAAATACCGCCCGCGAAGATCGCCGTCGCGCCTGCGGTGATGCCGTTCTTATATGCGAAGTTGATCGCGCATACGGTGATCACTGCCAGCACACACTCAAGGAGCATGCCGCCGTAAGCGATGGGTTTCGCGTCCGTCTCCTTGTCGAGCTGCTTGGACGTCGTTCCAGAAGACACCAAGGAATGGAAACCGGAAATCGCGCCGCACGCAACCGTCGTAAAGAGCACGGGGAACAGATACTGCATACCGTTTCCGTTATCAACCGCAAAACCGTTGAAAGCGGCAAGACCGTCCGCGCCGCCCATGCCTGCGTGAGAGATAACCACACCTACCAGCGCTACCGCAAGCATTGCGTAAAGCAGGAAGGAGCTCAGGTAATCACGGGGCTGTAACAGAATCCATACCGGCGTCACGGATGCGATCGCGATATAGATACCTACAATGATCATCCATGTGTTCGTGGTCAGGTAGATCGGATGGAAGTTCATGCCGATCACCATACACAGTGCAATGGCAGCCACACCGAGAATCGTGGAGACAGCCATGGAAGCGTTGCGGCGGTATACCATAAAACCAAAAGCGATGGCAATTACGATAAATAGCAGGGATACCATAGCGACAGATGCGTTGGTCGCGGACGCCGCCTTGTCAATTGCACCCGCCTCATCTACCACCGCGCCGAAGGTAGTCGCCACGATGGATGCGAATGCCGCAACCACAAGGATCAGTGTCAGATACGCAAAGATGGTAAACAGCATCTTCGCTCTCTTGCTCATGTTGGTGGAGATGATCTCACCGATGGACTGTCCTTTATGACGGATGGATGCAAAGAGCGCACCAAAGTCATGAACGCCGCCGAAGAAGATACCGCCGACCAGAATCCAGAGCACAACGGGAACCCAGCCGAACATAGCCGCGCCGATCGGTCCGGTGATAGGACCTGCTCCCGCGATAGATGAAAAGTGGTGGCCCATCAGCACGGGTGCCTTGGCGGGAACATAGTCCACACCGTCCTCCATCTCGTGTGCAGGCGTCGGTTTCTTGCTGTCGCCCACACCCCATTGTTTGCAAAGCCATCCGCCGTAGAATATGTAACCGAGGATAAGAATTGCAATACAGATGATTAACAATAACAATGAATTCATACAAACTCTCCCTTTCTTTCTTATTTTTTGGAATATAACACTTTTTTCAAAATTTTCGCTGTCGGACGACCGGCACGGTTGCTCTCAATCCGGTCACTATCCCCAATGACCGCCGCCGCATGAAAGTCCATCCAGCCGTGAAACGAAAATCGAAAACTTTGGTAAATGTGGCACTTTTTTAACGCCTTTACTGCCTCCTCGTCACAGGTGTCACAGACAATGATGGGAGTGATATACGAATACATATGACCGGGACCGATATGAAGACGCCCCATGCCATCCTCGTAAGCTGTCTTTTTGCATGCCTCAAAAGCCTCCATGGTAAGGTGCGGCACATCAAAGAGGTAGATAAACTCCTCGCTGTCCGCCGCCCAGAGCGAAACCTTTTTAGAAACCATGTACTTCTCTGCGTGCTCGTAATACTCGCACAGCGCCCGAAGCGGTTTCCGCTCGCTCCCATAATCGGTTATGTTGTAATACGCCTCATAGCTTTTCAATAAAATATCTATGATGTTCTGTCTCGTAAGTTTCATAATCCCTCAGAATTTAACAAAATCCACATCTTTTATAGTAGCATTTTACGTCCGCTATTTCAAGATATTTTAATAATTTATTCATAGTTAATTTATAATTATAGCGTTACAGAATGGCAAGCAAATGTGAAAAATACGCCGGAATCGGCGCTTTTACCTCCACGTATTCCCCGCTTGTAGGATGCATAAAACCCAGACAATATGCATGAAGCGTCTGCCCCTCCAGATGAAAGGGCGATTTTCTTGCGCCGTAAACCTCATCTCCCAGAATCGGATGCCCGGCAGAGGTCATGTGTACCCGGATCTGGTGGGTGCGCCCCGTCTCCAGACGGCACTCGATATAGGTATACTCCCGGAAACGCTGCAGCACCTGATAGTGGGTGACCGCCTCCTTGCCGTTTTTTTCATTGACCGCCATCCGCTTTCGCTCCTTTTCGTCCCTGCCGATGGGCGCGCAGACAGTCCCCTCGTCCTTCTCGATCACGCCGTGCACGATGGCACGGTAGCTGCGATTCAGGGAATGTGCCTTCAACTGCTCCGCGATCATTCTGTGCGCCGCGTCGTTTTTGCACACAATGAGGGACCCCGTCGTGTCCCTGTCAATCCGGTGCACGATTCCCGGGCGCAGCACGCCGTTAATACCTGAAAGCTGCCCTTTACAATGATACAGAACTGCGTTGACCAGCGTACCGCTGTAATGTCCCGGCGCGGGATGCACCACCATCCCCTTCGGCTTGTCTACCACCAGCACGTCCTCATCCTCATAGAGAACAGAGAGCGGAATATCTTCCGCCTCCACAGAAGGCTCCACCGCCTCTGGGATTCGGAAGGATACCTCGTCGTCCACTCGCAGTCTGTAGTTTGCCTTGCAGGGCACGCCGTTCACAAACGCCTGCCCATCCTTGATGCACTTCTGAATATAAGATCGGGAAAGGGTCGGAATCGCAGCGCTCAACCACTTGTCAAGCCGCTCCTCATCCTCCCCCACCCCGATCTGGTATTTAAAATCATTCATCTATATTCTCCATCTGCAGAGAATGCTTCTTTCCAAGCATTCTCTCACGTAAGACTTAGAATTTCTTAGCGAGACAGCCTCTGCTGTCGAGCTTTAGAAGTTCTTCTCACGTTGTTATTTTAACTCCCGATACCGTTTCTGCTTAAAGCTGATAAAGTACAGATCCTTCTCCTTGTAGACAAACAGAAGCAGGAAAAGCAGTACAATGGCGGAAACCGTCGCATAGATATCCGCCACGTTGAAAATCGGGAAATTGATCCTCACAAAATAAATGAAGTCCACCACATAATCGTAGCGCACCCGGTCTATCATATTGCCGATGGATCCTGCCACAATCAGGCTGAACAGAAAGTGTAGAATCGTGTACTTCTTCTGATCCGGCACTTTCCAAAGGACATAGCCGACCACAAACAGAATCACAATTGCCACAAAGATAAAAAATACTTTCTGGTTCGGCAGCATACCGAATGCCGCGCCCTGATTTTCGAGATAATTCAGTTCCAGTATCCCGTTGATCAGATTATATGCCGGCTTATCCTTCAAATAAACCTTCGCCCACTGTTTGGTGTACTGGTCGAGAACGATCAGCCCGGCAATCATAAGCAGATCCAGAAACAGAAAAAACTTCTTTTTCAGACTCATTCCCGCATATCCTCATCACTAAAATAAATTTCCTTTACCGCATCCATAATCTCCTCATCGGTGACGGTTTTGTCCACATAAGCCTTGCCGACCTTCTTTAGCAGCACAAACTTGATCTGTCCTGCCTCCATCTTTTTGTCCGACTTGGTCAATGCAACAATCTGCTCCGGATCGATCTCGTCGATGCTGATCGGCAGGTTAAAGGGCACGAACATATCCCGCACCTCATAATACTCTTCCATGGAAATATTCTCGCGTTTCCATGAGATATACGCCGCCGCCACCATACCGAGGGCGATACATTCCCCGTGTACCATCTCGAAATTCTTTGCCTTCTCGATGGCGTGCCCGATGGTGTGCCCGAAATTGAGCAGGGCACGATCCCCCTGTTCCTTCGGGTCTTTCTCCACCACAAGCTTTTTCACGCTGCAGCTCTTCATCACCATCTCCAGAAGCACCTCGGTGTCCCTGTCGTGAATCTCATACATATGGTCAAGCAGCCACTCGTAAAACAACGCATCCTTGATCAGCCCGTGCTTCATCACCTCGGCAAATCCCGCGTAGAACTGCCTGTCGTCCAGTTTTTTGAGCGTTCCCACGTTCATGTAGACGAGCTTCGGCATGTAAAAGGCGCCCACCATGTTCTTATAACCGTCGAAATCGACGCCTGTCTTGCCGCCGATGCTGCTGTCCGACTGTGCGATCAGCGTGGTAGGAATCTGAATAAAATCAATGCCGCGCAGGTAAGTCGCCGCAGCATAGCCGGTAATGTCCCCCACTACGCCGCCGCCCAGCGCAACAAGCAGGTCTTTCCTATCAAACTTTTCCTCGATCAGTCTCTTATAGATCTCCTTCACCGTATCCAGCGTCTTGTTCGCCTCGCCGGCAGGAAAGGCGTGCAGAATCACCTTTTTACAGCATTTTTCAAGTATTTCCGCAACTTCCCCGCCAAACAGCTTCTCCGTGTTGCTGTCGCAGATCACAGCAACCCTGCGATCCGCCGTCCCAAAATCCGCCAGTTCCTCCGCCAGCAGACTGAAATCCCCCGTGAAAACAATGTCATAGCAGGGCTTTTTCTCATAGTTTATCGTCATCCGGTTTGCCATCGTGTGTATTTCCTCCTCATAAGCAGATTCGAGATGCTTCTCATCTCCCAGAAAAAATCGAGTGCGCTATGCACTCGATTTCCTTAATAACCTTTGTCTATCGGCACATCGAAGGAGCCTGACAGGATATCCTGAAAGTCGCCGGAAATGTCTACGCTCGCCGGCGTGATAATGAAAATATAGTGGGATATCTTCTGCAGATTGCCAGAGATTGCGAAACAGGAACCCGACGTAAAGTCGATAATCCGCTGGGCTATGTCCACATCCAGCCCTTCCAGATTTAAGACTACCGTTCTGTTCGCCAGAAGCGTCTCCGTGATCTCCCTCGCATCCTCCACCGTAGTCGGCTTAATCACGCATACTTCCATACCTGACCCCATCTTTTTCGTCTGTCTAAGAGGCGTTACCTTCGGTGTGATCTTTCTGACCTTATCGTCCTCCGCGCTGTCCGCATCCTTGTTGGATGCGGGTTTGCGCAGCGGTTCCGGCTCCTCGTCATAAAAATCATCATCGTAGTACCCGTCGTCCTCGTCCTCGCTCAATTTCATGGCGCTGATAAACTTGTCCATAACACCCATCTGTAAAATCCTCCATATTAATCAATTACTTTTTTGGGCGCATATAAGCAGACTCGAAATGCTCCGCATTTCTCGTTCGCGTTGCTCGTCATAAGTCTACCGAAGCATCCATTCATGCAAGCATGATGTTTGCTTCGTCAGTCTTCTGACTCTGCTTATACGCGCAACTTATGTATACTAAATAACCGCGTATTCTCTTTCTCCAAAGATGCCGGTTCCGACTCTGATGTAGGTCGCGCCCTCTGTTATCGCGACTTCGTAGTCCCCGGTCATGCCCATTGAAAGTTCCTCCATAAAAACATTATCAATGTTTTTATGTATTATGTCAACATAAATTTGTTTTAATTTTGCAAAATATCGTCTGTTTTCTTCCGCATCCTTTACATAGGGCGCTATCGTCATCAGCCCCCTGACCCTGACATGGGGCAGTTTCGCAATCTCTTCCACAAGGGAAACCGCCTCATCAGAGGCTGTGCCAAACTTGCTCTCCTCCTCCGCCACGTTCACTTCCACGAGGATATTGACGCACACACCCCTCTTCGCCGCCTCCTTCTCGATCTCCTGCGCGAGCCGCAGGGAGTCCACGCTGTGAATGAGAAAAACCTTGTCCACAATATATTTCACTTTGTTTCGCTGTAAATGCCCGATCATATGCCAGCGGATATCCTTCGGCATCGCCTCATACTTATCCACCAGCTCCTGCACCTTGTTTTCCCCAAAATCACGGCAGCCGTTGGCATACGCCTCCTCCAGCAAAGGCAACGGCTTTGTCTTACTCACCGCAATCAGCTTCACCTCGTCCGTCCCCCGTCCGCACGCCGCACAGGCGGTCTCGATATTCTTTCTTACCATATCAAGATTTTCTTTTATACCCATATCTACTCCTGTTTTCTTACTCAATTATAAAGACTAAGGTACCCAAATATTTCTCAATAAACTTATCTTGACGGAATGCACAAATTGTTCACGAAGTCGTCCTTGCGCAGGAAAATCTATTTTACGCAGCCGGACACGAGAGAACTATTTGTGCACTCTTAAAATCCTATTATTCATAAATAAATTCATTATCCTTCACCATATCCGCATTCAGCACAATATAATCATACACACTGAGCCCGTAGGCGGTATTCGACTTCACCACGGAGTACTCCTCATTTTCGTACAGGACGCTGATCTGCTTAAAATCCGCATACCCCTTGTTGATATTGTAGACGCCTTTCAGGGATCCGGTCCTGCTGACGGCATATTTTTCCCCTGTCTCCGGCATGACGATATAATTCCCCGACCTGAGCGTGGAGTTGTCCAGATAATAATCCGTCTCCGTCTCCTCGTAAACTTCCGTCTCCACAAACTGCGTGGTCGCCTCTCCCTCCTCGTTGTAGGTTTCTAGGAGCACACCGTCACCGCCGTTATTGCCTCCCCTCGTCACATACGCCTTGGGCACGATGAAAAATTCCTTCTGCACAATGGCGGAGTTGGGAATTTTCAGCCCCTTCTCCTCCTCCAGAAGAAGTTCGATATCAATGAAGCGATCCGTACAGAACGTAATCATCGAGTTGGTGAAAGTGAGGGACGCAAAGGTCTCGCCTGCCTCGTTTGTGTAAATTGCCACCTCGCCCCATGCCGTGTACTGGTTTTTCAGAAACCGCACCTCCACATACTCTTTTTCGAGAAGCTGATCCGCCACCGCTTTCTCCACCGGAATCACAATGGACCAGTCTTCCGCCGTCGCCAGCTTATAGACCGGCTCCCCCGCGGCAACCAGCCCGTTGTTCACCAGATACTTGCGCTCATACTTTTCCTCATCAAACAGTTCCGACGTCATATCCTCCAGCTTTAAATCCTCATAACCGTCCGTGGAGTAGAGAACGATACCGCTCTTAGCCGCATAGCGGTAGTTGATGAGCACCGTGCCTGAGGCGTCGTTTAAAGCGTCCGCGTTCTCCAGAATATTGTAGTTTGCAAGCTTGATCGCCATACTCTCCATATTGTGCCGGAAATTGTAGACTTCGTCGAAATGTTTCCTGTCGAAGCCGTGCATAAAAGCGGTGATATCCGTCTTGAGCTCCGACAAATCACTGTCGGAAAGGGAGTTTTCGCCGTTGGAACCCGCCTTGATATAGTCGGACAGCCTTCCCGTCTCATCCACCGTATATACGAGGTCGCCTACCGCCGTGCGCTCGCCTTCTCTGGCAAAGTAATTCACGTAGCCGGCGTCCTGTCCCGTCACGATCTGCTCTTCCCGGAGCGCGATTCCCTTGTAAATGCTGTTCGAGGTGAGGGAACCCTCCTGCACGCTGTAGCGGACGATATGGTCCGTACGGAAGTACATGATCACACAGAACACCACATAGACAAGAATGACTGCAAAAACCACCATACCGATGTTCAGATTGACGGGTCTTCTGTATTTAGTTATCTTATTATTTTGATTATCTGCCACTAGATGTTCTCCGTTACCTCTGCTTCATCAGCCTTCTGACTCTGCTTATGCGCGTACAAAATGAAAACCCCGGAAACGCCTCCGAGGTTTTATATCGTTTTATATCATGTTTATGTACATATCAGAGGGAAACAATAACGTTTTTACGCATATTCTCAGGAAGTTCGCTCTCGTCGCGTGACACGCTGATTACGAAATCCACATGGAACTTCTCACTGATCTTCTCAATCTTTTCAATCACTTTCTCAAGCTCGTCCGCCTCCACACAGGCGATCTTCAAGAAGCTGTCAAAGTACATTTTCTGTAAGTCGTGATCCTGCGAAATAATACCGCAGATAAAACCGATAAATTCGTCGCTGTCCGACACCATATACTCCGGCACGTCAATAAGCCTAATCTTGTTGTTCAGCTCAAACATATGTTTCGTGCTCTTATCCAGATACACAACATTGCCCTGTGCGTCCTTAATCTCCGTATTGACTTTATCCAATAAATGCTTGGTCTTTCCCTTTCCTTCCCTTCCTACAATAAATTGAACCATGTCGATACCCTCCTAGCGTATATTATTTTACTGCCCTGACCGCTCCATACAATGACTGTATGATCTTACTGTCAATTATACAGGAACTCCCCCGAAAAAACAACTACCTTATTTGATGATTCCGAGCAGTTCTCCCATATCCCCGTAAAGTCCTTCTCTGGACTCGTCTTTCAGTATCACGGAGATGTAAGGCGTCCCGCTGCTGCTTCTCACAAGCAATATCAGACAATGCCCCGCCGCATTGGTAGTGCCTGTTTTTCCGCCAACCACCGTCACGTTTGCGGGAGACTCATAAGATCCCCGCAAAAAGAGATTGGAATTTTCTAACTCAAGCGTCTTTTCAGAACCGTCCGCCGCCGTATAGACGGTACTGTAGGATGCCATCTGTATAATTTGGTTAAACAGTTCGTATTTCAAAGCCTCCTGAAAAATCAGATAGAGGTCGTAAGCCGTCACATAATGCCCTTCCTCCGTCAGACCGTTCGGATTCATAAAATGGCAGTTGGTCGCGCCAATCTCCTGCGCCTCCTGATTCATCAGCTCCACAAATGCCTCCACAGAACCGGCGCCGCCGTTCAGGGAGCCAGAGACCCCCTCTGCAATCAGAATAGCGACATCATTGCCGGACGCGATCAACAGCGCGTGCACCGCCTGATCAAGCGTCATCCGATCCCCAGGCTTAACGCCGCACAAAACAGCGCCGGACTCTGTGATTAGCACGTTCTCCGAGGCTGTATAAATATCATCCGGCGATCCGTACTTCAGAGCCACAAGCGCCGTCATCACCTTCGTCAGACTCGCCGGATTCATCTGATTATGCGCGTTTTTCGCATACAGCGTCTCCAGATCCTTCGTGTCAAAGAGCGCCGCCGCCCCCACCTGCTGCAGATCCGGACCTCCCGCCGTCACATCCCCCGCCGTCACGCACAGATCTGTCGCGAAAGGTTCTATCGTCTCCCTGTTCGCGATATTAATCAGCTGATAGCTGCTGACACTCCCCTGTTGTTCGTAGGGCATGTCATACTTCATACTCCCGCACCCCGTAAGGGCGAGAGCCGCAGCAGCGAGGAAAACGCACAGCCTTCCCTTTATGTTCGCCGAGTTTGCCGAAGGCAAAGCTCGTAATCGAGCGCCGTTGTCTATATGTTTTTTCACCGAGTTTGCCGAAGGCAAAGCTCGTAATCGAGCGAAGCTCGATTTGTTATTTGTACATCTCACGCCACTCCATGTCTCCTCTGTCGAGTGATTTGATCAAAAGCTCCGCGGACGCCAGATTCGTTGCCAACGGAATATTATGCCTGTCACAGAGCATAACTACGTTATTGACGTCCGGCTCGTGGGACTTAGGATAGAGCGGATCTCTTAAAAAAATCACGAGATCGATCTGGTTGTGCTCGATCTGCGCCCCGATCTGCTGTGCCCCGCCCAGATGCCCTGCCAAATACTTGTGGATCGTCAGATTGGTCACTTCCTCGATCAGCCGTCCCGTCGTCCCTGTCGCATAAAGTTCATTTTTGCTCAAAATCCCCCGATAAGCGATACAGAAATTCTGCATCAGTTTTTTCTTCGCGTCATGTGCGATTAAAGCAATATTCATTTGCTAACACCCCTGTCGTTTTTACATTGCAGCCGTATGTTCAGCACGAATCCGATTCCGATATACAGACTCACAACCGATGTCAGCCCGTAGCTGACAAAAGGCAGCGGTATACCCGTATTCGGGCTTGCGCCGGTGGCAACCGCAATGTTAAGCATCCCCTGAAAGCCGACCAGCGCCGCAACCCCCGCTGCGATAATCGTACCTGCTAGGTCTTTTGCCTTCCTTGATACCATAATACATTCAAATGAGATGAAAATCAATAACACAATTACCACACAGCCGCCGACAAACCCAAATTCTTCACCGATTACCGCGTAAATAAAGTCCGTCTCTACCTCTGCAATAAAATTACCGTTTTTTACGGAACTGATTTCGTTGGTGTTGTAGCCTTTTCCGTAAAGCATCCCGGAACCGATCGCCATCATGGAATTGTTCTGCTGGTATGCCTCCGTATCGGAGTACTCGTCCGGGTAAAGCCACGCAAGAATACGCCGCTGCTGGAAATCGTTGATGATATTCTGCTCCGGCTGCAAGATCAGCGTCAGTGCGATGATAAACGCCGGCACGGCAATGGAAACCGCCAAAATCACGTATTTCCAGCTCACGCCGCCCACAAACATCACCACACAGAACAAAATCACCACCATAATGCTAGTGGACAAATCCGGCTGGCTGAGAATCAGATAAATAGAAGGAATAAACAGTACCACACAGCCCCCGACAATCTTAAATGTCCCCATTTCCTCCCTATGCTTCATGATAAACTGTGCGAAAAATAAAATCAACAGAATCTTAGCCGTCTCCGAGGGCTGAAACTGGATGCCGAAGAGGTTCAGCCACCGCTGAGCGCCCGCCACCTCCACACCGGCAACCCGCACCAGCCACAAAAGCGCAAGATTCACCGCATACATGATCCAATAAAATTTGAGAATGACCGAGTAGTCAAACAGGGACAGGACAAGCATCAGAAAGAAACCGAAAACAGCCCCGGCAAGCTGCCTTGACTGCAGGGATTCCTTCGCGCTCCCAATGGCAAGAACGCCCACAGCCGTGAGCGCCACCACCAAAATAATCAATTTAAAATCATAGTCCCTGATGTGGTAATGTTTCAACATTTCACATTTTCTCCTGCCGAGGCTGCCGCAGGCAGTCCTCGCAATCGAGCTTTGCTCGATTTGTTATTGTTTAAGATCTAAAATCGGTATATTCGCGTAGAGCGTTGGATTTTTAATCCCGTGACCCTTGCCGCTTGTCTGCGTGATCTGGATCTCCATGCTCTGGGCGTCTATCTTCATGTATTTGGATATCACCTTTGCGATATCGTTCTTAATCATCTCCATCATCTCCTGCGAGCAGTTAACCCTGTCGGAGATGAGCAGTATTTTAAGCCGGTCCTTGGCTATTTCTCTCGAGCTTTTCCGCTTTAACAGATTTTTAAACACACTGATCCCCCCTAACCTTTATGGAAAATACCCGTTACCCTCGTCCAGAACGAGACGCCCTTGTCAAAATCCATAAAGGGAACCTCCTCGCCTATGAGCCGGTAACAGATATTTTGGTATGCCTTCCCCGCCAGCGTATTGCTCCCGACTAGCGGTTCTCCCTGATTTGTGGCTATTACCACGTTCTCATCATCCGGCACCCTTCCGATCAGGGGCAGCGACAAAATATCCACCACATCCTCCGAGGACATCATATCGCCCCTTCTTATCATATCCTGTCTAATCCGATTGATAATCAGATCCATCCTATGTATTTCATTTGCCTCCAGCAGCCCGATAATCCGATCGGCATCCCGGATCGCGGAAACTTCCGGAGTCGTCACCACAAGCGCCCTGTCCGCGCCCGCGATGGCGTTCTGGAACCCCTGCTCAATGCCTGCCGGGCAGTCCAGAATGATGTAGTCAAACTGATCCCGCAGATGGCTTATCATCCGTACCATCTGGGAGGGATTGACCGAGCTTTTATCCTTCGTCTGCGCCGACGGCAAAAGAAACAGGGTCGGGTAACGCTTGTCCCGTATAATCGCCTGCTTGATGCGGCAGTTACCCTCCACCACATCCACCAGATTGTAGACAATCCTGTTCTCAAGCCCCATCACGACATCGAGGTTCCTCAGACCGATGTCCGTGTCGATGAGGATCACCTTTTTCCCCATGGCGGCAAGACCTGTTCCGACGTTTGCAGAGGTGGTGGTCTTTCCCACCCCGCCTTTCCCTGACGTGACGACAATCACTTCACTCATAGCAAGTCCTCCATTGATGAATTGTTATCGTCCACCGAATGATATTTAAAATGGCAGATCATTCAGTAATTCTTTGGTAATCGGCTCTATCATTACTCTGGCGTCGTTCACAAAAGCAATTTTCGGCTGAATCTTCGGTTTGATCGACCACTTGCTCTGTTTCTCTGATGTCTTATATTTGAAATCGCCGATCTTTAACTTCTCCGGCGACATTTCAAGCGCCACCACAAAATGCCCGTCCTCGCCGTTGCCCCCGGCGTAAGCCTGCCCGTAAAGCCCGCCCAGCACCACGATATCCTTGCTGGAAATGATGCATGCGCCCGGATAGACGTCCCCCAGCACAATAATGCTGTTCTCCGTCTCCAGAATCTGCCCATCCTTTAACGTCCCCTTGTAAAACTGTCCGGCATTGTCCATCACTTCCTGATGGAAGGAGAACTGCTGCAGCGCCCTCACAAAATTGCGCTCCGTCTCCTTGTCTTTCCCCATGATACAGACGATATTCAGCCGGGAATTCGCCGATATGGTGTCCACAATCTGCCGCTCCTCCTGATCGGACAGCTCCCTGCCCTCAAAGGAGAGCACCATGCTGGCATCCTTGAAGAAATTGGCGGACTCGCTGAATTTAAGCGCAATCTCATTGAGCAGCTGCGAAAAGGGAAGTTCGCTGTCCAGAAAAATAGAAAGCCCGTTCGGGAAACTCTTGATAATTACCGCATTTTTCATATTCTACACCTCTATCTCCATACCGTTCGGCTCTTAGTCGGCGTTGATTGCGCCGCCTTCCAGATTTCCTGCCGTGCCGGTAATGATTTCGTCTTCATCCTTCAGCCCGTAATAATACTCATACACATCCTTGGCAATCTGCGCCGCGTAATCGGACGTATAGCCGTTCGCCACGCGGACCGTCACCGATATCTCGGGATTTTCATAGGGTGCGTAGCTAATAAATAACGCATGGTTGGGACGATTTCTGCTCTCCTGCGCCGTACCGGTCTTACCCGCCACGTTCACATCCAAATCCGCAAAGTATCTCTTATTCTCCACCACCTGCCGCATACCCGAATGGATGGCGTTCCAGTACGCCGGATCCATGTCTATCCGGTTCCGGACCACAGCTGAGTTATCCCTTATCAAACCGCCATTCTGGTCCTCCACCTTGTCCACCAGAGTTAAATTATAACATGTTCCGCTGTTTGCTACGGTTGTAACATATCGCGCAAGCCCTGCCGTGGTGTAGTTGTTCGTGCCGTGACCGATGGCGGAACGGACCGCATCCAGATCAGATACGCCCGGCGCATACTCCTCAATCTCAATGCCGGAAGTCTCCGAAAGCCCGTACATATCCGCATATTTTGCCAGCTTATTTAAGCCAACGCTGTCATTGTAGGTATCACCCACCGTCCCCAGACGGTAACCCACCTCGTAGAAGAAATAGTTGCAGGAATACCGGAGTCCCCCCGTCACGTTCAAAGAGCCGTGCGCGCCGGGATAAATATGGCATCGCGCCTCCGGAGATATTTTGTCAAACAGCCCGACGCAGGTGATGGAATCCGTCAGAGTGATAACCCCCTCCAAAAGCCCCGCCGTGGCGGACACAGGCTTGAATGTGGAACCGGGCGCCGTCCTCTGCTGGGTGGCATAGTTTAACATGGGGCTGGACAGATCGCTTTTCAGGCTTGCAAAGTACGCCGCGTCCACGCCGTTCGCCATCCGGTTATTGTCATAACTCGGATAGGACGCGATCGCCCGCACATCCCCCGTATTCACATCCGTGACGACGATGGATCCGGAATAAGGGTCAAGCGCAAGCTGTGACGGCGTCAAGTCAAGCTGCTCAATGCGGTTGCGCATAAAAGCGTAAGGAGTCACCGCGCCGGCTCTAAACTGCGCGATTTCCTCCTCGGTCGGCTCCACCACGTACTGTTCCATCAGCAGTTCGCAGATCTGCCGCCCGGTAATCTCGTCATTCAGAATCATGTAACGGTAAATCTTTTTGTCAAACTCCAGATCTCTGCCAAGCACATCAAAAATATATTCCAGAATCTTATTGTAAATCTCCACGGAATCGGAATAGCGCGAGTCGATATCCAGCTTGGAGACGTTGATCCAGTTCTGCGCGATGGCATAATTCAAATACTCGTTTAAGCTGATGACCTCGTCCTTCGTCCACGCGATATAGGTGGCGTCGTTCTTGTCCACCACATCCTTCATCAGAATATCCCGTTCATACAGCGCGGCAGCTACATAGCTCTCATACACCTGATACTCTTCCGTCAGCGCGTCGTAAGGGGTACAGCTCTCCGTCAGTTCGTCCTGCAGGGTGGCGAAGACGCGCGCCTTCTTGTCCAAATAGGCCTCCTGCACGGCCATCTCCGTGTCCCCCGCGTACTCCGAGGTAAAGTGAGCGGTGTCGATCACGTTGTTGTTGATGCAGGCATAATACACGTCGTAGATAGGGATGGGAATGTTTCCTCCGCTGCCTCCCTCCGGCGGCGTGTACTCCTTGATGTTCTCTATCTTGTTTAACAGTATGGCGGCAAGCTTGGACTCCAAAATATGATAGCACGCCTTCTGCAGCTCGGTGTCCAGCGTCAGGACAATGTCGCTGCCCGCCGCCGGCTCCACCCGGTCGCTGGTCTCCACCACCTTGCCCATATTGTCCACATACACGGTCTCGGAACCCTTTTTGCCCTGCAGCTCCATCTCCATAGATGCTTCGATTCCGGATTTACCGACAGTGTCGTTCAGATCGTAATCGGGGTTCTGCTCCTGCAGCTCCTCCAGCTCCTCCTGCGCCACCCTGCCCGTGTAGCCAATCACCTGCGCGAAATAAATGCTCTCGTTATATTTGCGGATCGTCCCCTCGGCGATGGATACGCCGTCCAGCGTGTCCGCGTTCTCCATAATGACAGCCACCGTCTCCTGCGAGACGTTTTCCGCCACCGTGGTTGCGATATACCGCTGGTAGCTGTTGGCGCTCATGGCATAGCGGATTGTGACGATCTTTAACACTTCCTCCTTGGAAAAACCGAGTCCTTCCACAAAGCTGTCCGAATCCTCGTCGTCCGTATAGTCGCCGATGCCGTAACGGCTCGTCCCACACAGATATTTGATGACGTCCTCAGGCGCAGCCGCTTTCTCCCGCTCCTTCAGATCGTCTATGGACGCATAGCCATAAATATCCGCCAGAAAGCGCAGAAGCTGCGTGCCCTCCACCGTATAAGCATACTGACCGCTCTTGTTGACCTCGATATGGAAATCGCTGATCACATGGTCGCCGTTCTCCTCAATCATGGCAATCAGTCGGTGGATCGTATCGTTTAGTTTGGCGTTTTTTCCCCGCCCCGACTCATACACATCCTCGATGGTCACGGAGTACGCCAGCTCGTTGTATGCCAAAAGGTTGCCGTTCCGATCCAGAATGTTGCCTCTGGTGGCGGGAAGCGTCCGCTCCTTCTTGATCTTTAACTGGAAGTCATTGTAATACTGCTCTCCGTTTACAATCTGGAGCTGAAAAAGCCAGTAAATCAGATATCCGCCCATACCGGCAATCACGAGCATCAGCACGAGAAGCCGTGAGGTGACCATATTCATAAAGTTTTCTTTAAAATGCTCTAAAAGTTCCTCAAACAAACTTCTTTCCGCTCCTCAGTTCGCTTCGCTCAAGCCCCGTATTGATCCAGAGGATGAGCGGATATAAAAGCAAGGTAACCGCAATGGTATAGACAATTTCCGGTAAAATGATGTGCAGGAGGTAATATGTAAAATCAAAGCGCCCCCGCAGCAGGAACATAATAACATAACACCCGATACCATACAAAAAATCACTGCACAAAATCAGCGCCACAGGCAGTTTGATGTCCTGCGGATAAAAGATCTGCGCGAACTTGCCGTTCATATAGCCGATGTACATGTAGAGAAGGGCGTAGAACCCAATCACGCTGGCAAAGAAAATATCCACCAGCAGCCCGCAGAAAAAGCCAATCAGAAGCCCCGTCTTCTCCCCCCGCATAAACCCGAAGGACGCCGTCAGCACAATCAGAAGATTGGGCACAATCCCGCCAAATGCCAACGCGCGGAAGACCGTGCACTGCAGCAGGAAACATATGAAAATCAGTACTGCGGTAATGATGCCTCTCTTCATGGTAAACTCTCTCTTTTCACGCTTTTCAGTCCCGGATGGTCTGTTTCAACTGCCTGATCACCAGAACCTCCTCCAGATGCTCAAAATCCACCGCCGGGGTTATGTAGCCGGACTTGGTCAGATTGTTCGCATCCCGGTTGATCGTGTTGATATAGCCAATCAGAATGCCCGGCAGATACTTGTCGCTGATATCGGAGGTGACAACCTTATCCCCCTCAACGACCACATCGTCGCTGTCCACAAGCTGCCCAAATTCAATAACACCTGATGCGTAAAGTTTCAGGTTCCCTGAGACAACCATACGGTCGGCGCTGGCGAGCACCATAGCGCTCACGTTGGAGTCGTCCGCAATGATGGACTTCACCTTCGCCCAGTTGGGACCGACGTCCACCACGCGCCCCACGAGACCGCTCCCCGCCATCACGTTCATGTCAACGGCAATGCCGTCGCTGGCGCCCTTGTTGATCACGAAGGAATAAAACCAGTTTCCGGAATCTCTGGCAATAATGCGCGCGCCCGTCTTCTCGTACTCGTCGTACTGGGCGTCGAGGCTGTACAGTTCCCGCAGGTTGGTCAGCTCGTAGCGATCCTGCTGCAGTCTCGTGTTCTGGATGGTCAGCTCATCCACCTGCGCCTTAAGCTGCTCATTCTGTGCTAAAAGCTCCCTGATCTGCACCAGCTCCTCCGATCTGCCGGAAAGCCAGCTTCCCACCACGCTGATCCCCTCCTCGAAGGGAACCACGATATACCCCGCAACGGCGGACAAAGGTCCGCTGAAAATTTTCGTGTTAAAGGTCAGCAGCACCATCGCCGTACAGAGGATTGTTAAAATAAAAAGGAGATATTTACCGGGTAACGTAAATTTCTCTCCTTTTCTTTTGACGATTGGACTCATTTACTCATTCCTTCTATCGCGTAAGCAACCGATTTATAATTTTCTTCCTTGATAATCTTCGCAAGTCCGAGCGCCACGCTGGTCACCGGGTTCTCGGAGACGTTCACCTGCAGACCCGTGCCTTTGCTCATAAGCTGCGCCAGCTTGCTCACTTGGGAAGCGCCGCCCGTCAGGTAAATCCCGTGGCGGTAAATATCCGCCGCCAGCTCCGGCGGGGTGCGTTCCAAAATCACCTTGATATTGTCGATAATCGAATTGAAATGCTCGATCAGGCACTCGTCCACAAGGGCGGTGGGAATTTCACGCTCCACCGGCAGTCCCGTCACGATATCCCTGCCGTAGACTACGGCGCCCGCCCGCTGATCCTCCAAATCAAGAAGGGACGTCTTCACGATCTCCGCCGTCTTTCCGCCGATAATCAGACTGTACTCACGGCGCACAGCCGCCTTGATCGCCTCGTCAAATTTGCGTCCGCCCACTTTGATCAGACGGCTAAGGACAATGCCTCCCAGAGAGAGAATGGAGATCTCCGTCGTGTCGAAGCCCACATTGACCACCAGAACGCCCTGCGAATTTTTCACGTCGATGCCAAGCCCGAGACCGTCCGCCACAGCCTTATCCACTACCATGACCTTTCTCGCCTTCACGTTGGACTCTTTGATCAGATCCTTGAAGGCGCGCTTCTCCACCTCCGTCACATCCCACGGCACGGCGATATAATAATCGGCAGGACGCACGTTATTCTTCATCATACCATTTAAAAAATACCGAACCAGCGTCTCCATGTTCTGAATATCCGCGATCACGCCGTTGCTCAAAGGATAGGTGATGTTTATGTTGCTGGGCGCCTTCTCGTACATCTCGAACGCCGCGTCGCCGTATGCGAAGAGCGTCTTTTTATTCTCGATGGCGATCATGTTTTTTTCCACGAAGACGTCGTCGTCCGCGCGGTTGTAGATTTTGATGTTGCTCGTGCCAAGATCGATTCCAAATGCGTTGTTTGCCAAGGTAAATGTACCCCTTTCTATGCTTCTTCCAAGTATGGTATGTCCGTCAGTATCTTGCTTTCCCTAAAGCTAAAGTAATTGTTGTCTCCCAGAATAATGTGGTCGATCAGCGGAATGTCCGCAAGCGACCCGGTCCGTCCGATGCGCTCCGTGACCCGAAGATCGTTCTCGCTCGGCACAGGGTTTCCGCCCGGATGGTTGTGCAGCAGCATAATGCCCGCCGCGCCGTTTCTGAAGGCGTGTGCAAAAACCTCTCTGGGTGACAGGATGGAGGCGTTCGCCGTGCCTTTGGAGAGAATTTCCTCCCCGATAAGATGATACCCAGAATCCAGCATCAGAAGCAGGATATACTCTACGCTCTCATGGCGGAACCGCTCCATGTAGTAGTCCGCAATCGAGTAAGGATCGTGAAAGGATAGCCCGCTCTTCGCCTTCGCCCGTGCCATTCTCTTCGCAAATTCTGCGAGCGCCTTGAGCTGAACCGCCTTTACCTCACCGATTCCCTCGATTTTCTGCAGTTCTTTCACGGATATGTGGTACAGCCCCAAAAGTCCGTTGCCATATCCGGCTGTCCGTGCCAGCACCCGCTCCCCAAGCTCCCTCGCGCTGACGCCTTTCGTCCCCGTCCGAAGGAGGATTGCCAAAAGCTCCGAGTCCGTCAGGCTCTCGCTTCCGAAGGCGGCAAATTTCTCAAATGGAAGATTTTGCTGCCTATAATATTCATTGTTCTCATACTTTGCAGTTTTCATGCAGTCTCTTTCCCGACAGCTTCTCTCCAAAAGGACGGTCAGATCATGCGGTATATAATGATCGCCAAGGCGATCCCTAAAATGCTTGCTATCGTGATCTTAATCGACAGGGCAAAGGTGATGCTCAAAATGCCCAGATCCAGCACCAGCGGCTGCGACAGACCGAAGGACTGCCCATAATTCAGCCAAGTGGAGGGAAACAGACTGCCGATAAAGCCGCCTATCACGATTCCCGCCAGAATCAGCAGGAAACAAGCCCAGTTATTTTTGCGCATAAAAAGTACAATCTCCTTTCTCCAAGGCTCATTTTATCACAATCGGATTTTGATGTACATAAAAAATGGAATATTTTTCATGTAAAAGGCGTGGGCTAAACGGTCACAATGCCGCGGTCCACCAGATTCTGCAGGCTCTTCAGGATGCCGAGCTTCGCGTGGGGGAAGGTAAGCCCGCCCTGAAAGTAGACCGCGTATGGCGGCGCGATGGGACCGTCCGCGGAGAGCTCGATGGAGGATCCGGAGACAAAGGCGCCCGCCGCCATGATCACCTTGGAGTCGTAGCCCGGCATATCCCACGGCTCCGGCTTCACGAAGCTGTCCACCGGCGCCGCCGCCTGTATGCCCTCGCAAAAGGCGATCACGCCCTCAGGCGATCCGAAGGTTACTGCCTGAATGATGTCGTGGCGGCTCTCCGTCCCGTCCGGCACCACGGCAAATCCCAGCTTCTCATAGATATTCGCCGCAAAGATGGCGCCTTTTAAGGCGGACGCCGTCACTGTGGGCGCAAGGAAAAGCCCCTGATAAAAGGCGGGAAGGATACCCAGAGACGCGCCCACCTCCTTCGCCAGCCCCGGGGATGTCAGCCGGCACGCCGCGTTCTCGATGCATTCCGTCTTTCCGGCAATATAGCCGCCAATAGGGGCAAGCCCGCCGCCCGGATTCTTGATGAGCGACCCGACCACCATATCCGCCCCCACCTCGGAGGGCTCCGTGGTCTCCACAAACTCCCCGTAGCAGTTGTCCACCATCACGAGAACGTCCGGCTTGATTTTTTTCACAAAGAAGATCAACTCGCCGATCCGCGCCACGGACAGGGTCGGTCTCGTCTGGTAGCCCTTCGATCGCTGGATGGTGACAAGCCGCGTCTTTTCGTTTATGGCAGCGCGGATGCCCTCGTAGTCAAATCCGCCGTCGGGCAGAAGATCCACCTGCCTGTAGGTGACGCCGTACTCCGCAAGGGAGCCTCTGGAGGGACGGATGCCGATCACCTCCTCCAAGGTATCGTAAGGCTTTCCCACCGGTGACAAGAGCTCGTCGCCGGGGCGGAGGTTACTCATAAGCGCAAGGGCGAGCGCATGGGTGCCGCAGGTGATCTGGGGACGCACAAGCGCGTCCTCCGTCCGGAACACATCGGCGTACACGGATTCCAGTGTATCGCGCCCTATATCATTATAGCCGTAACCCGTGGTGCCGAGCAGACATGCCTCGCTCACACCCGCCTCCTGCATGGCATGTATCACCTTAAGCTGATTGTACTCCGCGTTTTCGTCAATCTGCACAAAACGCGGCGCAAGGGCGTCAAGCGCCTCCTCCCCGAAACGGTAAACCGCCTCCGAAATGCCAAACCAACTGTACATTTCCTGCATATTTGTCTTCATACGCTGTGTCTCTCTCCTCATTTCTTTTCCTGCATCTTCCTTCTTTTTACTTTTCTATTTTCCTGTATTTTAACGGTTTAAAAGCATTTTTCCATCTGTTTATCGTTTGATAACAACTTTTATTTCAAATAACACAGTCTATCAAATCGCAATTTCGTCATTTTGTCGGTCTATACCCCGGCAAAACCCAGATTCCATCGGCATTTTACATATTGTTACAGGATAAATCCTTTTTCGCGCAGGAAATCCTGCATAAATTTCACAATCTTTTGACTATCTTGGTCAAAAACGTTTTTTTCAATCCAAATTACTTCTTTTTCGCGTCGAAACCACGTGAGCTGTCTCTTCGCAAAATGTCTGGTGTTCCGTTTTATCAGGTAAACAGCCTCTTCCAGCGAGAGTTCCCCCTCCAGACAGGACAAAAGTTCCTTGTAGCCGAGTCCCTGCATGGAAACCATGTCTTTCCGGCAGCCCAATTCCCGCAGGGCGCGCACCTCCTCCATCAGCCCCTGATCCATCATCAGATCTACACGTTCGTTTATCCGCTCATAAATACGCTCTCTGTCGTCATTCAGAACAAAGTAGGCAAAATTGTAGGGGGAGTTGTTCTGCCGCTGCTCCATATTGTGAACGGAAATCTTTTTCCCCGTCTTCTCATAAAATTCAATGGCGCGGATCACCCGTTTGACGTTGTGAGCATGAATGCTCTCGCAGGACTCCGGGTCTACCGCGCGCAGCCTCTCATAGAGCGCTTCCGCACCCTCCCGCCGCGCCTGTTCCTCAAGCGAGCGGCGAAACGCCGTGTCCTCGTCGTTTTCCGTAAAGTCAATGTCGTACAAAAGTGCCTGAATATAAAACCCGGTGCCGCCCGCCACAATCGGAATATGTCCTCTACTGTAAATTTCCGCCAGCGCCCGCTTCGCCAGTTCCTGAAACACCACCACGTTAAATTCCTGATCCGGATTCAGCACGTCGATCAGATGATGCGGCACGCCAGCCATCTCCTCCGGCGTGATCTTGGCGGACCCGATATCCATGCGGCGGTACACCTGCATGGAATCGGCGGAGATGATCTCCCCGCCTATAGTCTTTGCAAGCTCGATAGAAAGTGCCGTCTTCCCCACCGCCGTAGGACCCGTCAGAATCACCAGCGGGCGCTTTTTTATTTCCATCCGTTACCCTCCTGCCAATTGCTGAGAATGCCGCTTTCTGGCATTCTCAGACGATCCGTTTAAATTTCTTCTCCAGCTCCTGCTTACTCATGGAAACGATCGTCGGTCTGCCGTGGGGACAGTTGTAAGGGTTGTTAAGCGTCAGAAGCTCGTCGAGTAACGCCTCCACCTCCGCCCGGCTCATGCTCATATTGCCCTTGACAGCCGCCTTACATGCCATAGTGGCGATGCGCATACGGACGCTCTCGGGCGTGCCTGCCACCGTCTCCGCAACAAGCTCGTCCAGTATCTCGTAGAAAAATGTCCCCTCGGCATACCCATACAGGTCCAGCGGCACACCCCGTATCGCGTAGTCGTTTCCGCCAAACTCTTCGATCGCAAATCCAAGCGCCTCAAAATCCTCCATGCGGCTCAGCAGACACTCCTTCTCCTGATTGTTCAAGGTCACGATCATGGGCGGGTTGATCTGCTGGGATACAACCTCCTTCTCCCGGAAACGCCGCATCAGCCGCTCGTATCTGACTTTTTCATGGGCGGCGTGCTGATCCACGATCAAGAGCTTTTCCTGATAGGCGATCAGCCAGTACGTGTCGAAGAGCTGTCCGATGATCTCATAGTGTTCTTTCGCCTGCTCGGAGAGAATCTTGTCGTCGAACATGGACATCTGCTCGGATTTCTCTACATGATAAGCCGTCGTCTGACGCAGCACGTTCGCCTCCGCGGGGCGGCTCTTCTCATAGATGGCGCGGATGGACGCCGCCTGCTCCGGCTGTCCCGGTATCTCGAAGGGCGGCAGTTCCTGCTCCTCCCCTGCCCGAATGGTCTGCCTTTTTGATGCAAAACCGCCGGTTCTCTCCTGCGCATGGGCGATTCTTCTTTTCTCGAACGGTTCCGGTGCCGTCTCTTTCGTTCGTCCGCCGCCCTTGTCCGCTGCTCCGCTTTTTCTTTTCTCCGGCTCTGCAAGGCTTACCTCCGGAATCATCTCCCGCTCTTTAAGAGCCTCCTCCACCGCCCCACACACCGTCTCGTAAAAGGCGGGGGCGTCCGCGATCCGCACCTCCATCTTGGAGGGATGGACGTTCACGTCGATCTTTTCCGTATCGATCTGGAAGTGCAGGATGCAGAAAGGAAATTTGTGCTGCATCAGGTATTCCCGATAGCCTTCCTCCACCGCTTTGCTGATCAGGGTGCTGCGGATATACCTGCCGTTGATATAAAAAATCTCGTAGGAACGGTTGGCGCGGTTGATCACAGGCTTCCCCAGAAGTCCCGTCACCGTCATCCCGTCCTGCTCAAAGTGAAAGTCAACCAGCGCGTCGGCGATATCTTTCCCGTAAATGCGGTAGACGATCTCCCGCAGATCGCCGCTGCCCGTCGTATAAAACTTCGTCTGCCCGTTCAGGAGAAACTTGAAGGAAACCTGCGGGTTCGACATTGCCAAGTGTTCCATCAGGTCCGCCACATAGGATCCTTCCGTCCGGGGCTGCTTTAGAAACTTTTTGCGGGGCGGCGTATTGTAAAACAGATTCCGCACAATAAGCGTCGTGCCGCCCGGCGCGCCGATCTCCTCCCGTTCCTTCGTGGCGCCGCCCTCAATCAAGAAGCGAATACCCGTCAGTTCCTCCGGCGTCTTCGTGACCAGCTCCACCTGCGCCACCGCCGCGATACTTGCAAGCGCCTCGCCACGGAATCCGAGACTGACCAGTTTGGTCAAATCATCGGCGGAGGAAATTTTGCTGGTGGCATGGCGCAGAAAGGCATTCTCCACCTGTGATTTCTCGATGCCGCCGCCGTTGTCCGTCACCCGGATCAGGCTCGTGCCGCCGTCCCTGATCTCCACCGTGACGGCTTCCGCGCCCGCGTCGATGGCGTTCTCCACCAGTTCCTTCACCACGCTTGCCGGACGCTCCACCACTTCCCCGGCGGCGATCTTGTCTATCGTCTGGTTATCTAAAATATTAATTTTCGCCATTAAGACCCCCACCTGTTTTTCAACCTGTTTTGCAGCCGGTAAAGTGTATTCAGCGCGTCCACCGGCGTCAGATTGCTCACGTCGATCTCTTTTAACTCCTGTATCACATCCTCGTCGGTCACGGTGTCAAAGAGGGAAATCTGCTCCAGATCCACCTCGTCGTACCTGACGCTCTTTTTCTTCTCGCCCTTTCCACGATCGATCTCGATGCTCTGCACCTTCGCGGTGATATCGTTGTCGCTGAGCTGCTCCACAATCTCCTTTGCCCGGTCGATCACCATGTCGGGCACGCCGGCAAGTTTCGCCACCTGGATGCCATAACTCTTATCTGCCCCGCCCTTCACGATCTTTCGGAGGAATACAATATCATCCCCCTTCTCCTTGACCGCGATGCAGTAGTTGTTCACATTGTCCATCTTGCCTTCCAGCTCGGTCAGCTCGTGGTAATGGGTGGCAAACAGCGTCTTCGCCCCGAGAATCCGCCGGTTGCTGATGTGCTCGATCACCGCCCACGCGATGCTCAAGCCGTCGAAGGTGGACGTGCCGCGCCCGATCTCATCCAGCACCAGCAGGCTGTTTGGCGTAGCGTTTCGCAAAATGTTCGCCACCTCGTTCATCTCCACCATAAATGTAGACTGCCCGCTCGCCAGATCGTCGGAAGCGCCTACCCTCGTGAAAATGCGGTCCACAATGCCGATATCCGCCTTTTTTGCGGGCACAAAGGAACCTATCTGGGTCATCAGCACGATCAGCGCCACCTGCCGCATATAGGTGGACTTTCCCGCCATATTGGGACCCGTGATAACCGCGATACAGTGCTTTTTATCGTCCAGATGGGTGTCGTTCGCGATAAACATGTCGTTCTGGATCATCTGCTCCACCACGGGATGCCGCCCCTCCTTGATATCAATTGATCCTTTTTCGTTGAGCGACGGGCGCACATAGTGGTTCTGCTCCGCCACAAACGCAAGGGAAGTAAACACGTCCAGTTTCGCCACCGCCCGGGCAGTTTTCTGGATCCGCTCCACCTCCCCGGCAATCGCCTCCCGGATTTCACAGAACAGATCGTATTCCAGCGTAAAAAGCTTGTCCTCCGCATTCAGGATGGAATCCTCCAGCTCCTTTAAGCGGGGCGTGGTGTATCGCTCCGCGTTGGCGAGCGTCTGCTTGCGCACATAATCCTCCGGCACCTGATCCCGGTAGGAATTTGTCACCTCAAAATAATAGCCGAATACCTTGTTGTACTTGATGCGCAGATTTCTGATGCCCGTCCGCTCCCTGTCATCCTCCTCCAGTTGTGCCAGCCACTTTTTACCGTCAGTCTTTGCCTTCTTCAGGGTATCTATCGTCTCGTTAAAGCCCTCTCTGATGATACCGCCCTCCTTGACGGCAATGGGCGGCTCCTCCGTGATCGCGTCTTCGATCAGTTTGTGGATGTCCTGCAACGGATCCATGTTTTCCCGTATTTCCCGAAGAAGCGGCGCGTCGAAATCGGCGAGCACCGTCCTCAGGGAAGGCAGCATCGCCAGCGAGTTGCGCAGCGCGATCAGGTCGCGGGGATTCGCCGTTTTATAGCTTACCTTGCCAAGAAGACGCTCCAGATCGTAGATGGTGTGCAGATACTCACGCAGTTCTTCTCTGTCCACGCTCCTTGCGCAGAGCGCCTCCACCGCATTAAGCCGCTTTTCGATCTGCTCCCTGTCAATCAAGGGCTGTTCTATGTATTTGCGTAAAAGCCGCCCGCCGAGCGCCGTTTTCGTGCGGTCAAGCACGCCGAGAAGAGACCCCTTCTTCTGCTTCTCGCGCAGGGTCTCCAATAGCTCCAGATTCCGCCTTGTGGAGCTGTCAAGGAGCATGTATTTGCTGCTCACATAAGGATAGATATGGGTAAAATGGGAAAGAGAGATCTTCTGCGTCTCGTAGAGGTACGAAAGCAGCGCTCCCGCCGCGGTGATTCCCACGGGAAAGTCCTCAATGCCGAGTCCTGTCAGCGTATTTACCCGAAAATGGCGCATCAGCGTCTTTTTACAGCCGTCCTCGTCAAAGTAATGAGGCGGCAGGGAATAGACCGACACGTTCAGCCTGTTTTTCATATCCTCGATATCGTACCCGCTGACGAAAAACTGCTCGTTGCAGATGACTTCCGAGGGCGCGTACTTGTTAATCTCATCCTGCAGCCTGCGGATGTCCTCCACCTCCGTCAGATAGTAGTCCCCGGTGGTCACGTCCGCCACCGAAAGACCGATCTTTCCGGGAAAATAGGTGACACAGAGCAGATAATTGTTCTTGGAATCGTCAAGCGCCTGTATATTCAGGTTCGTCCCCGGCGTTACCACCCGGATGACCTCCCGCTTTACAATGCCCTTTGCATTTTTGGGATCCTCCACCTGTTCGCAGATCGCTACCTTATATCCCTTGGAGACAAGCTTGTTCAGATAGCTGTCCACCGCATGATGGGGAACGCCGCACATGGGGGCGCGCTCCTCCTGTCCGCAGCTTTTTCCCGTCAGTGTGATTTCCAGTTCTTTAGACGCCGTCAGCGCGTCCTCAAAGAACATCTCGTAAAAATCCCCTAGTCTGTAAAATAAGATGCAGTCCGGATACTCCTTCTTCGTATCGAGGTACTGCCGCATCATAGGTGTCAATTCAGCCATTGGTTATCGACCATCTTTCCTAATCTCGTGTGTTTAGTTTGACCCATCCAGTCAACCATCCGTCCCGTATAATAAAAGCCGTGACAGGTGTCCAGCACCACCATGACATACTTGCCAATAAGCCGCCTGTCCGCTTTGAAATGCACCAGCATGTTGTTGCCAAGCCGCCCCGTGACAAAGGCGGGATCCTGATCGTTTACCTCCTCCACAAGCGCTTCCATCACCCTGCCCTGTAAGAGCGCGGCACGTGCCTTCGCCGTCTCCTGCACTGCAGCGAGCAGCTTGTCAAAGCCCTCGTGCAAGATATCCTCCGGCACCTGATTCTCCATCGCCGCCGCAGGAGTGCCTGTCCGCGGCGAATAGATAAATGTGAAGGCATTGTCAAACTGTACCTTCCTCACCACGTCGATCGTCTCTTCCACGTCCTCCGGCGTCTCCCCCGGAAAACCCACAATCAGATCTGTGGTAATCGCTATATCAGGAATGGCGTGTTTGATCTTATCTGCCAGCGCCAGATACTGCGCCTTCGTGTAACGCCTGTTCATCGCCTCCAGAATGCGGTCGGAGCCTGCCTGCAGCGGCAGATGCAGATGGCGGCATATCTTCGTGGAACGCTGCATGACCTCAATCAGCTCATCCGACAGGTCCTTCGGATGCGACGTCATAAAGCGGATGCGACGCAGTCCCTCAATTTTCTCCACCTCTTTTAAAAGTTCCGCAAAGGACACGGAATTTTCCAGATTTTTCCCGTAGGAGTTGACATTCTGCCCGAGCAGCATGACTTCCGACACGCCGTCCTCCACAAGCGCTTCGATCTCACGCAGGATATCCTTTGGCTCCCTGCTCCTCTCCCGCCCGCGCACGTAGGGCACGATACAATAGCTGCAAAAATTGTTGCAGCCAAACATAATGTTCACGCCGGACTTATAGCTGTACTTGCGCTTTACCGGCAGATTTTCCACAATCCGGTCCGTCCCCTCCCAAATTTCCACAACCATCTCCTCGGAAGAAAGCGTTCTTGAGAGAAGTTCGGCAAACTGAAAAATGTTGTGGGTGCCAAAAATCAGATCCACAAACCGATAGCTTTTCCGTATCTTTTCAATCACAGACTGCTCCTGCATCATGCAGCCGCAGAGCGCGATCTTGAGATGGGGTTTCTTCTTTTTCAGGCTGTTTAAGTAGCCGAGCCTCCCGTAAACCCGCTGGTTGGCGTTATCCCGCACGGTACAGGTGTTGTAGAGGACAAAGTCAGCCTCCTCCTCCGCATCAGTCAGCGTATAGCCTGCCTGCACGAGAATGCCTGACAGCTTCTCGGAATCTCTTGCGTTCATCTGACAGCCGAAAGTCACCACACATGCTTTTGGAAAGCGTCCGTGCGCAGTCTGAAACGCCGACACAAAGTCCCGGCATTTTTCTATATATTCTTTTTGGCGCTCCCGCTCCAATATATTTTCATTTGACAATTTCTATAATTCCCCTCTTTGCATATGGTTTATATTTTCTTTGAACATGCCAAAGCAAGCGATCCCGGTCCGATATGACACGCGATGCTCAAGGAAAGCGGGTCCATATGCACGTCAAATCCCGGGAATGCCTCAAGCACCTGCGTCTTAAACTGTTCCGCCGCCTCCCGGTCATGGGTGTAAGCTATCTGCAGCCAGATTTTATCCGCCGATACGCCGCCGAACCGCTTTTCCATATCGCTTCGGATGGCGTTTATCATAATCATCTTTCCCTGCGTGGCTGTTCTCGCCTTTGCGAAGGCATCCAGCTTCTCACCCTGAATCTGCAAAACGGGCTTTAAGCGCAAGATCGTGCCAAGCGCAGCCGCCGCAGGCGTAATCCTGCCGCCCTTTTTCAGATAATACAGTGTATCCAGCATAATGTAGATGCTGGAATTGAACTTGTCTTCCTCCAGAAATTCCCTGATTGCCGCCGCATCCAAGCCTCTCTCAATCAGCACAAGCGCGTCCAGCGCTGACTGTCTCTGTGTCACGGAGATCCGCTGGTTGTTGACCACCTGCACCCTGCCCTCATAATTCTCAGACAGCATCCGCGCACTCTGACAGGAACCGCTGAGACCGCTGGACATCGGAATATGAACAATCTCGTCATGAGTCTTTAGCAGCTCGTCCCAGAGCTTCATCACCTCTTCCGGGCTTGGCTGACTCGTAATCACATCCGCATTCTCAGCGAGCCGTTCATAAAACTGCTCCTGTGTCAGCGTGATATCTTCAAAAAAAGTTTCCTCATTAATCATAAAGGGCATGGGAAGCACATAAATCCCCATCTCCTTCGCCTGAGACTGCGTAATCCCGCTGTTACTGTCCGTCACGACCGCAATTTTCTTTTCCATAGTCATCTTGTCATCCTTTTCCAAAATGCGGAGAATGCTGCTTTTTAGCATTCTCCCAAGCGAAACTTAGTAATTCTTAGCGAGGCAGCCTCTGCTGCCGAGCTTTAGAATTACTTTTCGCTTTGTTCTCCCAATCAGTGTACCGTCAGATGCTCCTAAAGTCAACCTCATTTGCCACCTGCCAAGTTAACGTTCTCTTAAGCGCCGCGTACTCTGCCCCTGCGAGCGTCTCATCCTCGGCGAGCACTCGATCCGCCCAATCGCTTGCGCGCTGCAAGATCGCCGCGTCCCGATAGATATCGCCCAGCGCAAACTGCAAGTCCCCGCTCTGCCTGATACCGAACAGGTCGCCCGGTCCACGCAGCGCCAGATCCTTTCCGGCGATGTAAAAGCCGTCGTTAGATTCGTTCAGAATCTTCAACCGTTCCATGGTTTCCGGACGCTCCGATTTGCTGATAAAAATGCAGTAAGACTGCTTGTCGCCGCGCCCTACGCGCCCTCTCAGCTGATGAAGCTGCGCCAGACCGAAACGCTCTGCGTTCTCCACAAGCATCACCGTGGCATTTGGCACATTGATGCCTACCTCGATCACCGTGGTGGACACGAGCACATCGATATGGTGCGCCTCAAACGCCTCCATAATCCGGTTTTTCTCCGCCGGACGCATCCTGCCGTGAAGCGTTTCTATGCGGATGGTCGGTGAAAGCGTGCTCTTTAACTTCTTCGCGTAGGAAACCACATCCTCCAGCTCCTGTTCCTCCCCCTCCTCCACCATAGGACAGATCACGTAAATCTGGCTGCCCTGCGCCACTTCCTTCTCCATAAATTTATAGGCGGTATTCCGATAGGAGGTGTTCACCACGCAGTTTTTGATGGGAAGTCTGTCCGCCGGAAGCTCGTCCAGCACGGAAATATGCAGATCCCCGTACAGGATGATTGCCAACGTCCGGGGAATGGGCGTCGCGCTCATCACAAGCACATGGACAGAACTTCCCTTCTCTGCCAGTGTCTCCCTCTGTCTGACCCCGAACCGGTGTTGCTCGTCGGTGATGACAAGGAAAAGGCTCTTGTAGGCGACCTTCTCCTGAATCAAAGCGTGGGTGCCGATTATAATGTCCGCCTCCCCGCTCTCGATCTGCGCATAGATTTCCCGCCTGTCTTTAGCGGTGACCGAGCCGGTCAAAAGAACGGGATGTATGTGTAACCCGTGCTCTTGATTCAATTTAACCAGACTCTCGTAATGCTGTCTCGCCAGAACCTCCGTGGGCGCCATCATCGCTCCCTGCAGACCGTTCGCCGCACACATAATGAGGGAGAGGAATGCCAGAATCGTCTTGCCGGATCCAACGTCACCCTGCACCAGCCTGTTCATGGCATATTCAGAGGTTAAATCCGACTTGATTTCCGCCCACACCTTCTGCTGCGCCTTCGTCAGCCGGTAAGGCAGCGCCTCGATCAGCCGCTCGGTCTGCGCAACCTCGATCATGGGATGGGCGCACTTCTGCCGCTCACCCGCCTCACGCATCATGCGAAGAACCAGTATAAAGTGGAAAAACTCGTCGAACACAAGACGGTTTCTGGCGGCGAGCAGAGACTCCCGCCCCGTTGGAAAATGCATCTGCTCCACGGCATGCCTGAAAGACGGAAACCCTTCCGCTGTCCGGATCGTTTCGGGAAGCGGATCCTCTGAAAAATCCACCAGCCCGATCGCCTGCCGCACCGCCTTTGTGACGGCGTTGTTGGTCAGCCCTTTCGTGGTGGCGTAGCGTGGCTGCATACAGTCCGTCAGTTTCCCGTACTCCTCCGGCTTGTAAATCCGCGCCTGCTCCATCACATACCGTTCTTTCCTGCGGTGCAGACATCCCCTAAAAATGTAGGGCTGTCCGCGTTTCAGGCTGTTTTTCAGATAGGGCATATTAAAATAAGTCAGATGCAGCGCGGCGCCCTCGCAGGACACCTCAAAGGTGGTGATGGCAAGCCCCCGCACATGCCTCGTCGCCACATTGCCGGAAAGATATCCCTCCACCGCCGTAATCTCCTCAGCGGGCGCCTCCTTAAGCGGCACCGGGTCGGAAAACTGCTCGTAATCCCTTGGATAATAGAATACCAGCTCTTCCGCCGTATATACATGCAATTTTTCAAAGAGGGCGGCGGTTTTCTCACCGACGCCCTTCAAAGTTCTGATATCCATAAATGTCCGCTTATTCCGCCGAAATGATATAGTAGTAAATCGGCTGTCCGCCGTATTGCAGTTCGATATCGCATTCGGGGTACTTCTCCCCGATCTTTTCACGCAGCTTCTCGGCGTCCTCCTCCGCGATCTCCTCGCCGTAGTAAATGCTGATCAGCTCCTTATCCTCCTCCATCATGGCTTCCACCATGTTAAGCGCTACCGAGGAAATCGCCGTTCCCACTGCCAGAATGCCGTGATCGCCAAGTCCCATGAAATCTCCCTGTCTAATCTCCTGCCCGTCGATGTTCGTATCGCGCACCGCGTAGGTAACCTGACCCGTGGCAACCGCCTTCATCTCCGATACCATGGTCTCCTCGTTCTCTTCCGTCGATAAGCCCGGCACGAAATTAATCACCGCCGTGATACCCTGCGGCACGGTCTTTGTGGGAATCACCACAATTTTCTTGTCCTTCACGAGCGACTGCGCCTGATTTGCCGCCAGAATGATGTTCTTGTTGTTCGGCAGGATATAGATTGTGTCTGCGTTCACCTTGTCGATCGCGTTCAACATATCTTCCGTGCTCGGATTCATCGTCTGACCGCCTTCGATCACATGATCGACGCCCAGTCCCTTAAAGATTTCCGCAATACCGTCTCCCACGGAAACTGCGATAAAGCCCACATCCTTCTTCGGTCCCGGCAGATCGTCTTCCGCCGCTGCAGGCTTTTCCTCCTGCTTGGACATGCGGAAGAGCTTTTCCTGATGCTCCAGCCGCATATTGTCAATTTTCATGTTGGAAAGTGCACCGTACTTTAATGCCTTCTGAATCGCCAGACCGGGATCGTTGGTATGTACGTGCACCTTTACCACGTCCTCGTCCGCAACAACCACGATGGAATCCCCGATGGACTCCAGATACGCCTTAAAATCCATCTCCGTCTTGATATTGAATACCTTGTTTAACATAATGATAAACTCGGTGCAGTAGCCGAATTTAATCTCCGCGTTCGCCTGCGCCTCGTAACCCGCAACACCCGCCGACGCATCGGAGACCTTTGCGGTTTCCTTGTCCACCGTCAGATCGATCTCTTTGCCGAGATAGGCGTCGTATGCGCCCTTCAACACCTGCATCAAGCCTTGACCGCCAGAGTCAACCACGCCTGCCTGCTTGAGCACCGGCAAAAGCTCCGGCGTCTGCAAAAGCACCTCGTCCGCATGGGCGATCACCTGTCCCAAAAATTCGGACATGTCTGTTACGCCCGCATCTGCAAGCTCCCTCGCCTTGACCGCGCCGCCCTTCGCCACGGTGAGAATCGTGCCCTCCTTGGGCTTCATAACCGCCTTATAAGCCGTCTCCACCGCCTTCTCGAATGCCGCCGCCAGCATGGGAACCGTAATTTCCTGACACTCCTTCACGCCCTTCGTAAAACCCCTGAAAAGCTGGGATAAGATGACACCCGAATTTCCCCTCGCCCCTCGGAGAGACCCGGAAGAAATCGCCTTACACAGGGAAATCATATCAATATCGCCCATATCGTAAAGGGCGGACACTTCTCTTGCCGCTGCCATAATCGTCATCGTCATATTCGTGCCCGTATCGCCGTCCGGCACGGGGAACACGTTCAGCTCATTGATCCATTCTTTTTTGCTCTCAAGATTTTTCGCTCCGGCAAGGAACATTCTCGCCATTAAGCCGGCATCTATCGTATTTGAATCCACTTATTTGATCCTCCTCTAATCGATTACTTTCACGCCTTCTACAAAAATATTAATCTTTTCCACTTCTATCCCGGCAAACTCCTCAACCTTATACTTTACACTATCGATCAGATTATCCGCCACCGCCAGAATACTTACGCCGTAGGACACAATAATATGGAAATTGATGGTGAGTTTGTTGTTGTTCAAGAGAACCTGTATGCCGCGCGTCATGCTGTCTTTTTTCAAAAGCTTCACCAGCCCGTCCCTGACGCTCATGCTAGCCATACCGACCACACCGAAACACTCCATCGCCGCATTTCCCGCAAACTGCGCGATCACTTCTTGGTCGATCGAGATATTTCCCATATGGGTATCCATTGAAGAGACTTTCATAGACTACCTCCTAATCTAAATTTAAGCTGCCAAATTCGCGAACACGCGCCGCGATATTTATATTATAACCTGTTATCCAAAAAAAAGAAACTGAAAAAAATTCTGCAAATTATACTTGCATTCTCTTCCACTTTCTGCTATTATACAAATGTTGCAAAAATTGAGCCGTGCTCAATTACGAGGTTCGCTTCGCGGTCTCGGTATTATGTATAAAATAAACTCTACATTCGTTAGGAGGTGCAAAGATGGCTAAATGTGATATTTGTGGTAAGGGCGCTCACTTCGGTAACAACGTCAGCCATTCTCATAGAAGATCAAACAGAATCTGGAATTCCAACATTCAGAACGTGAAATGCAAGGTGAATGGCGCAAGCAAGCGTCTGCATGTGTGCACACGGTGTTTGAGATCCGGCGCTGTGGAACGCGCATAATTTTGTTTTCGCAAAACATAGGATTTTTTAAGAAAGAGCCGGGGTGTCCAGGCTCTTTCTTTATGAATAAGCAGGCGCTCTTCCTACGCCTGCCTGCATTTCTCATATTCCCTCTTCAGCCTCTCATACTCTCTGTTGATTTTCTGAACCATCTCCGTGTCCCCGGCGAGGTTGTCCGGGTGGAAAATCTTCGTCAGATCCTTATACCGTTTCTTAAGCGTCAGCGGATTTTTCACGCCGCGGAAAAAAACGCTCGTCTCAGAGTACGTGTCGTACAGTCCGCGCTCCTCCAGAAACTCCTTCTCCGCCGCGAGTCTTGCCCACTCCTTATCAAGTCTCCTGCGGTCCATATCCAGCTTCTGAAAGCCGTCCTTGATGATCTCAAGGCGCTCGTCCACGAGCTGATTGTCCTTACGAATCCGGCTCTGCTCCGCGGACATTTTCTTGTTCAGATTCTTCATTTCCTCTTTAAACTGTTCTTTTTCCTGCTCGAACTTCTCACGCTGCTCGTCAAGCTCAGCTGTCGCAGTCATCAGTCTGATATTTTCCTTGAAAAGCCATGATTTCAATTCCTGTAAATTGTCCTCGGTAAGTCCCTCTTCCGAAAGTATTTCTTCCATGTTTTCCATCGTGATCCTCATATTCTTTGTTTAACAGCAAAAAAAACTGTACCCGATCAGCAAAAGCAGCACAATTAAAAGAAGCCCAAGAAAACGATTCACCAGAAAAAGCATGATAAGCATACCTGCCGCGACACAAAACGCCACAAATCCAATCATTTTTTTCATGGGCTGCTCCCCGTTTATGCTCTTATGATACTATATGCAGCCACCCCGAAACGGTGCTATTTGTTTTCCTCCGGAAACGCAATGTCAACCGCCGCGTCATCAGCGAGCATCTCCTCCTTGGGAGACGTAAACTTCTCCACGATATCGGGAATCATGTCGAGCACCTTGGTGACCGTATCCTGATTCTTGATATTGACAAGCTTGGTGGTGCCGTTCTTAATCACAAGCACTGCGCTGGGCGTCATCTTTGCCGAAAAGCCGCCGGCCCCGCTGCTCTTCTTACCGTCGGTGCCAGTGCCAGCACCCGCGCCCACACCGAAACTCACATCCACCAAAGGCAGAATGATGGTATCTCCGACCTGTGTGGCGTCACCCACCACCGTTTTCGTTCCGATCACGGCATTCATACCCTTCATCAAGGACTCGATCACGCCGCTAAAATTGTTCTCAGCCATTTATACTGCCTCCTTCTTCAACAAACCGTACAGTTTTCTGATATCCTTATTAAAATAAATCCGCACCGCTACCCGGACAAATGTGAAAAACCGCAGTTTTCCCTTGATAAACACGCGTCCTTCCAGACGTTTCCTCTCAAATTCCCCGACCACATTCACCTTAGGACCCAGAATCGGATACAACATGCCGCAGACGGCAAGAATCTCGCCCGTCGCTGCGGGGTCGTCCATGCCGACAATAAGCGCCGCCTCGAATCTGTCCGGCTTCAACCGCTTACAGATCGCCAGAAGTTCCCCTTTACAGAGGGCAAAGGAACGCTTGAACGGCTCTCCCTCTATCACGCCCTTGTAATACTCTATAGTATCCAATACAGACCTTATTTTATCACAGATATTTTTGATTGTGTACTGTATATTTTCAAAGATACTCTTAATTTTTACAAAAATGTTACGGAGAATTTCCGGGATCGCGCGCAGCTTTTCCCATAATGTGGGCTTTTTATCAGGTTTTTCCTCGGACGCTGCATCCGTCTCCCCGTTCTCATTTTCGCGTTTATTCGTCGCGCCGGAGGCATCCGTTTCCTCCTGCGCCTCCAAATATTCGTAATTTGACCTATTTCCTGCCGTTTCCCTGTTTTCACGCTTTCCTTCGGCAGATTCCTGTTCGGACACTTTTGTAACATTTTCACTGTCCGCTCTTTCAGCAGACGACTCTGTTCCGCTCCTACCGCCTGTCTGTCCGCTGTCCGGCGACTCCGCCTCCTTTTCATGGGACTCCGGCTCTTTTCCTTTCTCCCGCTTCTTCCTGCCTTTGCGGCTTTCCGCCTTGTCCGCCTCCGCCTTCCTGCCGCGTTTCCCCTTCTTTGGAAGCCGGAAAACCGGAATCACCGTAAGGCGCACCAGCACGGACAGCTCTCCCGCAAAGCGAACCAGCACGTTCACAAAATGTAAAAGCCAGGTAACCTTCACGGTGACAGCGACGGGCGGCTCGCCCTCCCCCTCTTTCCTCACCGCCTCGATCCGATAGCGGACCGGCACAAAGAGGGCGCAGGCGATGCACAAGAGCAGCACGCCGAGTATGCATAGAAGCACAATCCCTATAATCTTTAAAATTAACAGCAGTATATGTAGCATTTCGTCTCCAAGTATCCGATTTCAGAACCTAACTTTGAAAATTCTCCGGGTCCATCCCGGAAAGATACGTCACAAGCTGCGCCTGTCCCGTCGCGGCAAACGATTCCCGCGCGATCTGTTCAATCACGTCAAAGGCTTCTTCCCTGCCGTTTGCCAATCCGACAATGCACCCGGGCGGATTTTCCTTATAGTACCACTGGGAAAGCATCAGGCTGTGATACACCGCAAGACGGTCCGTCTCCGCGTCGTAGGCGATCACATAGAGCGACGACTGCATTTTGTGGCGTTTCAGTTTCTTTATAGCCTTTTCAGGCTTTTTTACAGTATCCCCGATATAGAGGTTTTTATAAAATTTCATGTGGATTCCTTTATACAGCCGTTTTTTCATCGTTCGTCCGTGCACTGCCATTGCCGCTGCACGGTACTATCGGAACTAGTTTACCACACTTCCGTTGAATAAGACAGGAAAATTTCCCGCGCCGCGCAACAGTTCCGCTTTCAGCCTCTCTGCCGCATACCTACATCTGCTTTCTCACCACCGCGTACTCGTCGTCACGCTGGTAAAAGGTGCACTCAAAGCTGCCGCCGCGCAGAAACTGGCTCATATCATCCTCGTCCAGATCTATCATGCACACATAGTACTCGTAGTCCTCGTCGTACTGATAATTGCTGCAAGTATCGCAAATACTCATGTTTTTCACCCGTCCTTTGCAATCTATACCGTTTTTAGTACAATCTGTACCGTTTTACCCAAAATACGGCAGGAAATGATTGACTTCTCATACAGAAGTTTTATACTAAATATGAAAATTATTATCAAAACTAAATTATGTTACCACTACATATGGGGGCGCGTCCCGCTTATTATGTGCAGCCACGCCCCGCAGAAACGGAGGTTTCTTATGAGAGATGTAGCACGTATGGCGCTGGAAAACGGCATGATTATCGGCGAGGATATCTACAACTATCAAAATGAACTGGTTGTCCCGAGGGACACCACCGTGGACGCAAAGGTCATCAAAAAGCTGGAGCGTCACTCCATTATCTGTGTTCCCGTCAAGGAGGAGATCGACTTCGCCACCACTCACTTTGAAAAAGTGCGTCTGAGCCGGGAATTTCAGACTTTCCAACTCACTTACAACAACTGTATGCCGATCTACTCCAAGCTGATGAACCGCTTCGTCGAGAGCGGTGTCTGGAAAAGCACGAGCCAGCTTCAGGATATTTATCTGAAAATCACGGCATGCGCAAAAACCGGGGAAGCGCTTCTCGACTTCCTGTACAACATGCTGCCGCGGGAAGATACCATGACCCACGCCCACTGCCTCAATTCCGCCCTGCTCGCTGGCGTTTTCGGCACCTGGTGGGAATTGTCTCAGGAGGATATGCTGCTCCTTGTCCAGTGCGGTTTCTTCTACGATATCGGAAAATTAAAACTTCCGCAGGATCTTCTCTGGAAATCCGAGAAACTGACCGATCTGGAATACACCAAACTGAAAACCCACACCATGCTCGGCTTTGAACTGTTAAAGGATCAGCCCGAAATCAGTGATCCCATCATCAAAGCTACGCTGCAGCACCATGAGCGCTGCGACGGCTCCGGCTACCCCTCCAAGCTGAAGGGCGATAAGATCAACATTTTTGCCAAGTATATTGCCATCATAGACGCCTATGAGGCGATGACCTCCGCCCGCACCTACAGGCAGCCCCTCAACCCGTTCCAAGTCATTGCGAACTTTGAGAAAGAAGGCTATGAGAAATACGACAAAGCCATCCTGCAGCCCATTCTCTACCACATAGCGGCGACCCAGCTCGGCTTTATGGTGCGCCTAAGCAACGACGAGGAGGCGAGGGTATCGAGTATCATCAACAAGAACCATCTGTCAAGACCTCTCTTAAAGCGGGAGGACGGCAGCACAATCGACCTCTCCTCCAACCCGGAGCTGTCTATCGTTGCCATCTTTTAGTCTTCAAAACAGGTGTCCAGAATCCGCTTTGCGATGGGCACGGCATAGTCTCCGCCGCTGCCCGCCCCCTCTATGATGATCGTCACACACACCTGCGGATCCTCCACCGGAGCGAATCCCGTAAACCATGCGTGGGAATCAGTCTTAACCTGATTGTATTCCGCGGACCCGGTCTTTCCTGCCGCCGTGTAGGAGAGACCGGAAAGCTTCGTGCCCGTGCCGCTCTTCACCACTTCCTCCATCAGCCCCGTCATGATCTTCGCCTCCTCCTCGCTCATAAGCCGTTTGTAGGAGTCCGGAGAAAACTGTTTTACCAGCGTCTTTTCACTCGTCTCCACCCGCTCTAAAAGATAGGGCTTCATCAGCGTGCCGCCGTTAGCGATAGCGCAGGTAATCATGTTAAGCTCTAAAGGCGTCATCTGCGTGGTGCCCTGCCCGATCGCCGCCTGCATCACGTCCGCGTCGGTTGTGTCCGCGTCGATGACAAGCTTGCTCTGGTTATAGGCAAAATCCACTTTCAGCTCCTTGTTAAACAACAGGTCATTCAGCGTGTCGCCGAATTTCTCCCTGTCGAGGGATAGCCCGATACTGGCAAAGGCGGAATTGCATGATTTCGCGAAAGCCTTGGAGAAATCTTCGCTCCCGTGCACCGTGCCATGATAACAGTTAATTTTTTCCTCCCCGTGGGTGAAGCTGCCGCCGCACTGGAATCCAAACTGACTATACGAGTCAACATTCTCCCTGATATATTCCAGCGCCGTCACGATCTTAAAGGTGGAGCCGGGCGGGTACAGCCCCTGCGTCACCCTGTTTAACAGGACGCTGCTCTCCTTGTCAGCGATCAGCCCGTCCCAGATCGCGTCGATCTCATTCGGATCAAAGTCCGGCTTCGACACCATGGCGAGAATCCGCCCCGTGGATGGCTCGGACACGATCACAGCCCCGCTGTAAATGCCGAGAGAATCATAGGCGATCTGCTGTAAATCCACGTCCAGCGTAGTGATCACATTGTCTCCCGGATACTTTTTCCCCGCCACGTCGTTCGCCACCTTCTCGGAAAGTCTGGTGTTTGAGTTGATCAGGTAATAATTCGCCTGCGCCTCTATCCCATACCTGCCGTTGGAGGCATAGCCCACCGCGTGGGAAAACATATTGGCGTAAGGGTATACCCTGACTTCCTCCCCCTCCGCATCCGTCGCCGTCTCCGCCAGAATCTGCCCGCCCGCCGCGTAAATCGTGCCCCGGCTGTTCTGTGCAACCAGAATCTCCTGTCTCGTGTTGTAGCTGTTGTTCATCAGCGTCTGCCTGTGCGTAACCGCATAGTGGCACGTATAGCCCATCATCACGAAAAACAGCCCCACGAAGAACCATGTGACCGTCATAATCTGCCGGTTACGCTTCTTCCTCGTCTTCCCGATCCTGCGGTTCGTCTCCCGCTCTTCGCTCTCTCTTCTTTCTGTTCTTTCGTTTTCTGTTCTTGGCACGTCTGTCTCCTTCGTCCCGTCTGATAATATAAAGCCCTTCTATAATAAAGAACATGACCAATGTAGTCAATACCGAACTGCCCCCGTAACTGATAAAGGGCAGCGTCACACCCGTCATGGGGATAAACTTGGTTCCCCCGCCAATGGTCAGGAACACCTGAAAAATATAGGTGACGCCCAGCCCGAAGGCGATCAGTCTGTAAAACCTGTCCTGAAGCTTTAGGGCAATATTCATGCACATGATAAAACTGCTGATGCAGATCAGTATCAGGCACATGGAAAAGAGAATGCCCAGCTCCTCCGCCACCGCAGAGAAGACAAAGTCCGCCTCCACCAGCGGAATCGACGTGGGATTTCCCCGGAAAAGCCCCAGACCGAACCACCCGCCGCTGCTGATGCCAAACAGGGACTGGGTAATCTGGAACCCCGCGTCGTCGATGCAGCTGAACGGATCCTGCCACGCCTGTACGCGCACCTGCACATGGGTGAACATCTGAAAGGCGACAACTGCCGCACCCGCACCGCCTGCCACCCCCAGAAACAGATAAATCCATCTGCCTGTGGCGATAAACACCATAAATACGTACACAACAAAGAAGATCAGCGCGCTCCCCAAGTCTTTAGACGCCACCAAAATCAATACGTGGGCGCCCGCCAGCACCGCCGTCACCGCCACCCGCAGGAAATCCCACGTCTCACTGAAAGCGCTTGCAACGAAAAAGACGAAGACAATCTTCACAAACTCCGAGGGCTGGAAGGTCACACCCCCCACCGAGTAGGAAATCTTCGACCCGTAGGTGACGGAGCCGAGAATCAGCACGACGCCAAGCGCCGCAATACCCACGCCCGCGTAAACCCACGTCAGGCTCTTTAGAAATTTCAGATTCCGTATAAAGAAGGGAACCGCCATACCGATGATGATGGACGCCGTCACGATAAAAAACTGCTTGATCGCCCGCTCATAGGACAGCCTTGTGAGAATCACAAAACCGATGCTGAGGAGCATACACATATTGTTGATAATCAGAAGATTCCCCTTCGGATAGATCATGCGGAACAGCATGACCGTGGAGAACAACAAAATCTGCTGCAGCACGTAAAAGAGCAGGTACTCGATCTTCCCCGTCTCAAAGCAGATCACGAGAAAACACGAAAAATGCACCAGAAACATCCAAATGTTCTGGCGGAAATACCCGGCTTTTCGCCGTTCCTCATCCTGAAACCGAAACACCAGAAAGCATTCCAGCGTATAACAGGCGATAAACAACGTGATAAAATATTTGGAAAGCTCTGTGATATACAGCTCCATAATTATTGTATGCCTCTCTTACAATGTCCTGTCGTATAGTCTTTGAAGGGAAAATCCCCCTCCAAAATCTTTGCGCACTGCGCCCCGTCCTCCGTGGTAAAATCATAGCGAAGCGCGTCCGCCGCAATTCTCTCCCGCTCCTTTTTCGCGCTGTGCAGGGAGTAGGGAACACAGTTATATATGATATTATAACAGTGATCGCAGTTTATCTCCACCGGAAATGTGTTCCCCAGACGGTCTTTCAGTGCAAACTGCCGTTTTTCCCCCTCTTTCGCGTTGCATTGTCCCGCCGTCTTTTTCAGACAGTTTGCCGTAATCATCATGGGAATGCGGCTGTAGACAGGCAGCGTGGCGCGCATGCCCCTCTCTCTCGCCGCCCGTATAAGATGCGCCGCCTCCCCCGCATTTAATTCATAGGGAAGGGTAATCTCCTTCGAAAAATCCCGGAAAAAACGCAGGGCATCCGAATTAAAGCAGTAAAGACCTGCATCCGGCACGATCTCATATGCCGCGCCGCTCTGCCTCAAGGACTCCTCCTGTCCCCGGCATACTCCCAGCACCCAGCCAAGCCCTTCCAGACTGCGGACAAGGAATCCCCGCACAAACGCCCCCGTCTGTTCCAGTTTTTCCGTCAGCCGCCGCAGGTAAACCTCGTCCCGCTCCCGCAGAATATAGGGAAGCGCCAGATAAAAGACCGGCTCCGCCCCGGCGGTGGTCTTTTCTGCCGCCGCACCGGCTGTCTCCATAATTTCCTCATAGGACTTGGAAAACAGGTCGCTGTCTATATAGATCCTCCTGCAGCCGCCCCATGCAAGAACGGCGCGCAGTTGTTCGAGGGTGCTGACCGCCACATCCACAGCAGGTTTTCCCATAACCTGCTCTTCGCCGCCAGACTGTTCCAAAACGCACTTATTTATCGCAGACTTTTCTGGCACTGCGTCTGCCGCCACAGCCGCCTCAAACTTCTCCACAGCCTCCCGCCGCAGCTCGTTCAACGCCCGCACAGGGATGAAGCACGCCCCCTCCATATCAATCTCACAGTCTGTCACCATAAGAAGGCTGTCCCCAGTCTTGCAGAGCCGCTTTCTGACCTCCTCCTCGGACAGCGGCGCGTTTTTCGCGGTCTGAACCTCGTCTCCCGTGACCTCAATATCTCCAATCCGCAGGCGCAGAGGCTCCCCCGCCTTCACGACCGCCTGCATCTGCACCGGCATTTTCTCCGGCTCCCTAAGATACGTCTCCCGTATTTTGGCAAGCAGCGTTTCATCACACCTCTCGTAGCCGGGCTTTTCCAGTGTAATCATCTCCCGCCCGTTGTGACGCTCGTAGTAGCCCGTCTGGATCTCGCTGCGGATATAGAGCCTGCGAAGCCTGTCCATGTCCTCCGGCTCTACCTGGTAACCATCTTCTCCTTCTCTGTAATAGAGGTCAATGTATTTGCGGTACACCGCCGTTACACCCGCCGCGTACTCCGGACGCTTCATCCGCCCCTCGATCTTAAACGAGTTGATTCCCGCCGCCAAAAGCGCAGGCAGATACTCTATGGTACACATATCCTTCAGGCTTAAAGGGTAATTGCTCCCGGAAAGCCGCTTTTTCCCGTCATAAATCTCATAAGGCAGTCTGCACGGCTGGGCGCACCGCCCCCGGTTTCCGCTCCTGCTGCCCAAAATGCTGCTAAACAGGCATTGTCCCGAATAACAGTAACACATGGCGCCGTGGATGAAGCACTCCACCTCCACGCCAGCCTCCTCCCGGATTTTTTTCACTTCCTCCAGCGAAAGCTCTCTTGCCGGCACAATACGAACCGCCCCTTGTTCCTTTAAATACGCCGCCCCGCGCGCGCCCGTCACCGTCATCTGGGTGCTCACATGCAAAGGCAGCCCCGGAAAGTGATCCCTGATATAACAAAGCACTCCGAAATCCTGCACAATCACGCCGTCTAAACCTGCCTCGCAAAAGGGCGACAGGTACGCCCCGAGGGACGCCGTCTCACGCTCCTTCAACAGCGTGTTTACCGTGAGGTAAACCTTTTTCCCGTAAAAATGGGCGACGCGAAGCGCACGGACAATCTCCTCTTGCGTGAAATTATCCGCGAAAGCACGGGCGCCAAACTGCTGTCCGCCCAGATATACCGCATCCGCACCGGCATTTACCGCACCCAGAAAGGCGTCGTAGTTCCCTGCCGGAGCGAGCAGCTCCACTCGTTCTCCCATTCCCTTACCCCGATTTCTAAACATCCATAATGCGGGTCTGCGCATAAAAGGAGCAGAACTCTGTGTCTGCTCCATAATGTTATCGCTCTATTGTTTCCCTTTGCGCTCTTTTAGCTCCGTCTCCATGCGCACAATCTGCTTCGCATTTTCGGTCGCCTCCCGCTGAAGGCTCTTCACGTTTTTCTCCGTATTTTCCAGCTTCATCTGCGCCGCGATCAAATCATGTTTCAGCGCATACACTTCGTCGTTCTTGCTCTTCAAATCCTCTTCCAGAATACCGATCTGCTTTTTCGCCTTAAAATAATCATCCGCGATATTGAGCTGCAGCAGCACGTTCTGGGTGTCCATCGGCTGCCGTCTGAAACTGTCAATCTTGTTATACTCGGCTATTTTATTGTTTATGTAGGACGCAACCCTCTGCAGGTACTCCTCACTCTCATAACCGCTCAGCGTGAAAACCTTGCCGGCGATAATTACTTCTGTATCTGTTTTTGTTGACATAGGAGCGCCCCTCCATCGCTGTACCGTAACTATTCAGCCTCCGACTCTATAGTCACACTGTACCTATACTATCACTCCTATTATAGCTGTCTTAGGACGGAATTTCAAGTCCGAAATGCCGATATGCCAGATCCGTGACCATCCTTCCCCGCGGCGTGCGGTTAAGGAAACCGTTCTGGATCAGATAAGGCTCGTACACATCCTCTATCGTCCCGGCGTCCTCGCCGATCGCCGCCGCCAGCGTGTCAAGCCCCACCGGACCACCCTTAAACTTCTCCATCATGGTCATGAGAATGTTTCTGTCCACATGATCCAGCCCCATCTTGTCCACATCCATCAGGTCGAGCGCCACCTTCGCCACTTCCTCCGTGATCGCGCCGTCATACTTTACCTGCGCGAAATCCCTCACCCGTTTCAGAATGCGGTTTGCAAGGCGCGGCGTCCCCCGGCTCCTTCTCGCCAGCTCCACGGCTCCCTTCTCATCGATCTCCACGCCGAGCTTTTTCGCCGACTGTCTGATGATGACCGTAAGCTCCTTCACCGTGTAAAACTCCAGCCTGTGAATCATGCCGAAGCGATCTCTGAGCGGCGCGGTCAGAAGACCCGCCCGGGTCGTCGCCCCCACCAGCGTAAAATGGGGCAGATCCAGACGGATAGAGCGCGCCGTCGGTCCCTTGCCAATCATAATATCAATGGCATAATCCTCCATAGCGGGATACAACACTTCCTCCACCTGCCGGTTTAATCTATGAATCTCGTCCACAAAGAGCAGATCGCCCTCCTGCAAATTGTTGAGAATCGCCGCCATCTCCCCCGGTTTCTCGATCGCCGGACCGCTCGTGACCTTCATATGTACGCCCATCTCGTTCGCGATAATGCCCGCAAGGGTCGTCTTTCCAAGCCCGGGCGGACCGTAAAACAGCACGTGGTCCAACGCATCCCCCCTCTGCTTCGCCGCCTCGATGTAAATCTTGAGATTGTCCTTCACCTTTTCCTGACCAATATAGTCAACAAGGCTCTGCGGGCGCAGCGAGCCCTCTATCTTGATATCTTCCTCTATGAGATTTGTCTCAATCATTCTGCCAGACATCTTTCCCTCCATGTCACAGCCCGGCTGTGACTCCTTTTCCCGCTAATCATAGCATTTCTGCCCCCGCTTCGCAAGCCGTGCGCCGGTTTCTCAATTTTTCACTCTTCCCTTGCCAAGTCTCCCGATTCATTATAAGATAATAACATAGATAATCTTATTGACAAAAAACTGTCATTCCATGCGAAATATTCTTAACATGAGGTGATTTCTTGCGGGCAAAAACAATTTTACGTGGAAAACTGATAGAGAAACTGCGCGAGGCATTGGTGGCTGTGCTGCCGATCATTGTCATCGTGCTCTTTTTGTGCTTTTCCGTGGCTCCAATCTCCCCCAGCATCCTCCTATGCTTCCTGATCGGTGCGGTTCTGCTGATCCTCGGCATGATGTTTTTCACGCTGGGCGCAGAGCTCGCCATGTCCCCTATGGGCGAGAAGGTCGGCACCTGCATGACTAGGAGCAAAAAGGTGAGCGTTATTGTCTCACTCTCTTTCCTTTTGGGCTTTATCATCACCGTATCGGAGCCTGACCTGCAGGTACTTGCCGGACAGGTGCCCTCCATCCCAAACGGTATTCTGATCGGCGCGGTGGCAGGCGGCGTGGCTCTCTTTCTGGTCATTGCCCTGCTTCGTATGCTGTTTCGCATCCCCCTGCCGCCTTTGCTTATTGTGTTCTATATCCTTGTCTTCGTGCTGGCTCTCTTTGTGCCGGATGATTTTTTAAGCGTTGCATTCGATTCCGGCGGTGTGACTACCGGTCCCATGACTGTGCCCTTTATTATGGCTCTCGGCGTGGGCGTCGCAGCCATCCGTAACGACCGCCACGCCGCGGACGACAGCTTTGGTCTTGTGGCGCTCTGCTCCATCGGTCCCATCGTATCTGTCCTGATCCTCGGCATGATCTATCATCCCGGCGAGAGCAGCTATGTGCCGCCGGTCATTCCCTCGGTGGAAACCTCCGTGGAACTGTGGTCACTGTTCCATCAGGGATTTCCCACCTACATAGCGGAGATCGCTGTCTCCCTCTTTCCTATCGTGCTTTTCTTCGGACTGTTCCAGATTGCGGTACTGAAGCTTTCCAAACGTACCCTCTCCAAAATGCTGATCGGTCTCGCCTACACATACATCGGACTGGTCCTGTTTATGACAGGCGTAAACGTAGGCTTTATGCCCGCCGGGAACTATCTCGGGCAGATATTGGGGTTCTCGTCGAACCCATGGTTTTTGATCCCGATCGCGATGGTTATGGGCTTCTTTATCGTAAAGGCGGAGCCCGCCGTCTACGTGCTGAACAAACAGGTGGAGGAGATAACGGACGGCGCCATCTCCGCAGGCTCCATGGGAACCTGTCTCTCCGTGGGTGTTGCCATATCCCTCGGGATTGCCATGCTTCGCGTGCTGACCGGCATCTCCGTCATGTGGTTTCTGATTCCCGGATATGCCTTCGCCCTCGGCATCTCGTTCTTCGTGCCGAAAATCTATACCGCCATTGCCTTTGACTCCGGCGGCGTTGCCTCCGGTCCCATGACCGCAGCGTTTCTGCTCCCTCTCGCACAGGGTGCGTGCGGCGCTGTCGGCGGCAGTATCGTGACGGACGCCTTCGGCATTGTAGCGATGGTGGCAATGACGCCGCTTATTACCATCCAGCTTCTCGGACTGCTGTCCCAGCGGCAGAAAGCATCCGGCAGGAAGAAACGCCGGCTTGCAGGACTTGTGCCTGTGGTTACATCTGAGGTGGAAGATGTTATTATCGAACTTTGATGGAGCGGGCAGGAAACCCTTTGCCCGCCGTGCCGAGGTCTGCGCATATAAAAACGGAGGATATCCATGAGTGAACTGTATATGATGACTGCCATCATCACAAGAGACCGCACGAAGGAATTTGCGGCATTCTACGACAGAAACAACGTACCGGTCAACTTCATCACGCTTGGAGGCGGAACCGCCACCAACGAGTTGATGGACTATTTCGGTCTGGACGGCACGGAAAAGGCTGTTATTTTCTCCATCGTCACAAAAAAGACATGGAAAAAACTGAAAAGCGGTCTGGAACGGGAAATGCGCATCGACATTCCCGGCACGGGCGTCGCATTCATCATCCCGCTTGCAAGCATCGGCGGTTTTCGTCAGCTCCGTTTCCTGACGGGGGAAGAAACCTTTGAAAATGGGGAGGAAACAGTTTTGAAAGACACCAAATACGAACTTTTAGTCATCATCGCCAATCAGGGTTACACCGAAATGATCATGGACGCCGCCAGAAAAATGCAGGCGGGCGGCGGCACGGTCATCCACGCCAAAGGCACCGGCATGGAGAGTGCCGACAAATTCCTCGGCGTCACCCTCGCCTCCGAGAAGGAAATCATTTTTATCGTCGTCAAAAAGGAACAGAAAAACGCCATCATGCGCGCCGTCATGGATGAGGCGGGACTCACCACCAAGGCAAAATCCGTTGTCTTCTCCCTGCCCGTAACCGAAACCGCAGGCATGCGCCTGTTGGAGCAGTATGCGGCAGAGGACGCCGAGGAGGAAGAAACGGCAGCTCCCACCCAAAACTAAACGTTCCCACTCTCGCGCGCCATCTCCTCCCGTCTGAACTGCAAGTGATACAGCCGGTAATATTTCCCGCGCAGCTCCAGAAGTTCCTGATGGGTTCCCTGCTCAACGATTTTTCCGTGGGACAGCACAACAATGTTGTCCGCGTTCTGAATCGTGGACAGCCTGTGCGCCACCATCAGCATCGTTCCGATATTCTGCATCTTTTCCAGTGAATTTTGGATCAGAAGCTCCGTTTCGGTATCAATATTCGCCGTCGCCTCGTCCAGAATCATCACCGCCGGTTTATGCACAATGGTCCTTGCAAAGGACAAAAGCTGCCGCTGTCCCGCCGAAAAATTGTTTCCCCTCTCCCGCACTTCCTCATCCAGCCCTTTTTCCAGTTTGTCAATAAAATGATCCGCGTTCACATAGCGGCACGCCTCCCTGATCTCCTCGTCGGAAATATGTTCCGCCCGCAGCGCGATATTGCTTCGGATCGTCCCCGAAAACAGAAATACATCCTGCAGCATCTGCCCGAAATGCCTGCGCAGGGAAGAAATTTTGATCTTTCGTATGTCGATCCCGTCTATGAGGATTTCCCCTTTCTGAAACTCAAAATTCCTGCAAAGGAGCGACAGGATCGTCGTCTTGCCGGAGCCTGTGGAACCGACGAAGGCAACCGTCTCCTTCGGCATCACATGGAAGGAAACACCTTTTAACACCCACTCCCCCTCCACGTAGGAAAACCACACGTCCCGAAACTCGATCTCGCCCCTCACCGTCTCCAGATCCGCCGCGTCCGGCGCATCCTGAATGTGCGGCTCCAAATCCATGATCGTAAAGACCTTTTCCGCCGAGGCAAGCGCCGACTGCAGCCAGTTAAACTGCTCCGCCAGATTCTGGATCGGGTTAAAAAACTTTGAAATATACATGTAGAAAGACACCAGCATGCCGCTCGTGATCACCTGTCCCATAAACACCTGATTTTCCAGATACCCTCTGCCGCCCAGATACAAAAGACAGAGAATGGAACTGACGTAGAGCATATACACAAGCGGGCGGAAAATACCGAACACCAGTATCTGCTCCTGCTTTGCCCGCCCCAGCGCATTGCTCTTTTCCCGGAAATCCTGCATCTTTGCGTCCTCCCGGTTAAAGATCTGCGTGATCTTGATACCCGAAAGGTTCTCGGACAGATAGGTGTTGATATCCGTGGTGCAGTCCTTCACCTTCCGGTAGGCGCGTCTCGAAAACTTGCGGAAAATCACCGTAAACAGCACGATAAAAGGCACAAAGCAGAGGATCATCAGCGTCAACTCATAGCTTAACACAAGCATAGCCGCGAAAACACCTACGATCACGAATATATTTTTTACAAAATTGACAAGCAGGTTCGTAAACATCATGGAGATCGCGTTGGTGTCGTTGGTCACACGTGTCACAAGCTTGCCGACGGGTATCTCGTTTAACTGCTCGTGGGAAAGGCTTTCTATCTTCACAAACAGGTCTTCCCTCATGAAGGAAATAATCCGTTGTCCCGTCTTTTGCAGCACCACCGCCTGTATGTACGCACATACCATAGAGACGATCAGAATGCTCACATAGACCGCCATCGCCCGGTAAATCTGCGGCATCTCAAAATCTCCCGCGACGATCTCCTCAATCCGTCCGATGATAAAGGGGGAAACCACATCGTAGGCGATGGTAAGCAGCATGACGACGCCCACCAGAAGAAACCGCGGCAGATACGGTCTTGCGTAATGCAGAAGCCGCCTCATAATCTCTCTGTCGCCGATCTGCCTCTCAAAACCCATCGTCTGCTTTTTATCTTTTACCGTCAGGTAAGCGATCATAAGGACAAGAGAGAACAGCCCGACTATCGCACCCACTACGATCAGCGGATAATACTCATACATCTGCCTCACCCCCTTCTTCCTCCTCCATGCGCTGCAGATCGACCATACGCCGATAATCCGCACAACTCTCATAGAGATTTTCATGGCTGCCCACCGCGCGGACACACCCCTCATCTATAAAGATAATTTTATCCATATGCTCCACTGTGGAGATTCTGTGGGCAATCAATATCGTTGTTCTGCCCCTTCTGCTCTCCAGAAGGTTTCTCAGAATGATTTTTTCGGTTTTCATATCCACCGCCGAAACAGAATCATCCAAAATCAATACCGCCGACTCCTTTATGAGCGCACGGGCAATGGAAATCCGCTGTTTCTGCCCGCCGGAGACCGTCACGCCCCGCTCGCCCAACACCGTCCGGTACCCGGCTGTAAAATCCACGATGTCGTCATGCACGTCAGACAGCTTCGCCGCCCGCTCCACCAGCGCATCGTCCACTTCATCCACCGCGAAGGAAATATTGTTTTCAATGGTATCGGAAAAGAGAAAATTATCCTGCGGCACATAGGAACACCCCTCCCGAACAGAGCGGATGGAAACCGTGTTCACGTCGTGCCCGTCGATAAAGAGCGTACCGTCCGGCACATTGTAGGCGCGCAGGATCAGATCCACGAGAATCGTCTTCCCGGAGCCGGTCCTGCCCACCACGCCCACGCTCTCTCCCGCGTGAATGGTAAAGGAGACGTCCTTTAGCGCGTCCGTCTCCCCGTCGGGATAGCGGAACGTAAGGTGCCTGAACTCGATCTCCCCCTTCATATCGCGCAGCTGTGTCACATCCTCCCTGTCTTTCACCGTGATCTCGGCATCCAAAAGCTCGCTGATTCGGTTTAAGGACGCCTTTCCCCTGGACGTCTTCTCAATCAGCATGGATACCGCCATGACCGGCCAGATGATGGAATCAAAATAAACAATATATTCCACAAGCTGCCCAGCGTCAAACCTGCCACAGTAAACCAGATAGCCGCCGTAACCGAGGATCACGCAGATCACCGACTCCACAAGCAGAAACGTCAAACAATCAAGCAGCATGGAAATCCGGGTGTAAGCCACGTTGATATCCTCGTTTTCCCGGTTCAGTTTCTCAAACTCTTTCAGTTCCAGATATTCTTTCACAAAAGCTTTGATCACCGCGATACCCGAAAAGTTTTCCTGTGAAAAATCGGACAGTCTGGAAAACGCCTCCTGCCTGACCTCCCACTTCGCCTTCATCGCCTTGAACAAAACCGTGCCAATCAGAAACAACAGTATCATCGGAATCATGGAAAGCCCCGTCAGCCGCCTGTCCATGTTCCACATTTTAAAGAAGGCGAGCAGCCCCAGAAACAGGGCGTCGGCAAACATAAGAATACCGTCTCCGAAGCACTCCTGTATGGTGTCCAGATCGTTCGTAAACAGACTCATCAGATTGCCGACCTTGTTCACCTGAAAATATTCCTGCGAGAGATTCTTGCAGTGATCAAACATATGGTTTCGCAGATCGGTTTCCACCTTGATCGCCGCCCCGTAAAAACTGACGCGCCAGAGAAAACGCCCAACCACCATAACCAGAATGACTACAATGGCGCGCCGGCACACTTCACCTAACAGCACATCCATGGTAAAGGGCACAAGCTCCCCGCCCACTTCCACAAGACTGCCGTTCATGCCGTTTACCACGATACGGTAAAGTTCCGGCAAAATCAATTGAAAATAATCCACAAAAACAAGTGCCGCAATGCCCACAAGCAAAAGCGGTGCGTGCTTGAAATAATATCGGTTGATGTGTTTTCCGAAAATCAATGTGTATTCCTCCGTGTAACGCTCAGCCGCGCCATTCGCAAAACCGCGCTTCTGGCTGAGCTGTTAAAATATATGTTTCAGCGCAAGTTTTAAAATCGTCTCCGAGTTAGCATCCTCCGTGGTCTCCACCTTCTTCACCGCAGCGGTGGCGTCGGAGGCGGAATAGCCGAGCGCCACAAGCGCCTCTATCGCCTCCCGCTTCATCAGATTGTCACCGCCCTGTGCTCCTGCCGCGGCGGCTCCCGCAGCGCTCACCGGCTCGCCAAGCCCCCTCAGGGTATCTTCAAGGGAAATCTTATCCCGCAGTTCCAGAATCACCCGCTCCGCCGTCTTCGCGCCGATCCCCGGCGCTTTGGCGATCGCCTTCGCGTCCCCCGCCATAACGGCGAACCGCAGATCATCCGCGCCCATCACCGAGAGAATCGCAAGCCCGCCCTTCGGTCCGATCCCGTTTACCGCAATCAGCTTTTTAAAAATTTCCAGATCATCCCTTGTCAGGAAACCGAAAAGCGAAAACGCGTCTTCCCTCACAAGCGTATATGTATATATCTTCACTTCATTTCCAACGCCGGGCAGAAGCGCCGCCGTAGCGGTGGAAACCTTGATGTTATAGCCAATTCCTCCCGCCTCCACAACGACCGCGTCCTCCGCAATCTCCGCAAGAGTTCCCCTTATGTATGCATACATGATTCCCGTTCCTTTCCTTATTTTGCTAAAATCTATGCGGATAATGCCTTTAACAGCGCCTCCCGCTCTCGCAGTTCTGCCTCATATCCCCGCGCCTTACTTTAAGTCCGTCGCAGATAAGGCAGAAGCGTTATGCCCACAATCCCGAGAACCGCCCCCGTCACCGTGCCAGCCACAAGCAGAAAGGGCGCGTAATAGGAAACGGCAAAGGTCTCCACCACCGCCATCGCCACCAAAAGCTGCCCCACATTGTGGAACACGCCGCCGAGCACACTCACCCCAACCATGGAAAACCGCCTCGTCCGCCTGCCGAGAACCATCGCTGCAAAACTGAACGCTGCTCCTGCAAGGGCATACAAGATGGCATAGAGATTGCTGAACAGAAAACCGGACAGGACAATGCGCAGACTGTTCACTAAAAGCGCCTCCCGCTTCCCGCCCGTTTTGGGCTTCTCATATAACAGAAGCAGCACGATCAGGTTGGGCAGCCCCAGCTTAATCCCCGGTATGCCGAAGGAAAAGGGAATCAGGGATTCCACATAGGACAAAATCAGCGCAATCGCAAGCATCAGTCCAAGTTCAGCCGTCCGTCTCATAGCTGCGCCTCCCCTCATTCCATGCCATTTTTCCTGCCTGACATGCCCTTGCTGTCGCATCCGGCGTTTCCGCATCCGTCCCGCCCACAATTTCCACCACCAGCTTATGAGGCAGACAGATAATGCTCTCCCCGCCGCCCTTGATGGGTATATGGTGCACGCAGATCTGATCGGGACAGTCGGCAGCCTGCATCCGGATCTGTTCTCCGTCTACCGCCAAAAGATTGTAGCTGCTTCCCTCCGAAACAACGGCAGACAAATCAGGGCTTTCCTCATACCACTCGCCGGAAGCGCGCCCGTTCTCATAGAGAATCAGACAATAGCGGGCTGTTTCCGATGCGCTCCCACGCCCTGCCCCCGCCGGGTCATGCCCTCTTATCTCTGCCAGAGACACTTCCTCAATGCTCTCCCCGTCGCCGGATATCCGCAAAGTCTGCCCGTCCTTCCGGCTCACGGCGGACCATGCAAAGCTTCCCACCGCCAAAAGCAGGAAACATGCCACGAGACATATATCCGCCCTGCGAATCCGTCCACCCTCTCTTCTGTTCTTTTCCCTTATGTTTTCAGACATATTGATATCTTACCACAACCGAACATACGTTTCAAGCCCTCCTATTTCTTAAAATAAAACCGCAATGCAAGCGTTCCTTGCTTGCTATTGCGAAATATCATTGCTAGAATCGTACCAGAGAGGAGGCACTATTTTGAATCAGGAACAGAAACAGACGGATATTACAACCGGAAAGCAAATACGTCATCTGCGAACACAATCGGGAATGACACAGGAAGAATTAGCCGGGAAATTGAATGTTACCCGGCAGGCATTATCGAATTGGGAGAGAGATGTCAATGAACCCGATTTACATATGCTGAAAAAAATTTGCTTTCTTTTCGGAGTCCACATGGACGATTTTGCAACGGAGGTAATTACGAAAATGGAAACCCATGAAAAAAAAGAGAAACAACAATTGAATAAGTATGATATGGCGATTGGACTTTTCTACGGTGTCGGTATATTTCTTGGCATTGGTATTTTCTTTGTCGGCGGTTTTATGTCAATGTCGGGGGCCGGGTGGGGCGCATTCCTGTTCGGCGGCGGCTGTTTTTCTCTTGTGTTTGGTTTGACATGCCATGCAGTTATCACGTTAAAAAGAAACGACAAATGAAATTGTTTCCCGCAGGCACAAATTCACTCCCTCCACATAAGATAAACCATAACTAACATTTGGAGGGCACTAAAATGAGTGATCTTACAGCAACACACTGCGGATGCAGCACCCCCGCTACCGCCAATAACGGCTGCGGTTCCTGGATCTGGATTCTGATCCTGTTATCCTGCTGTGGAGGTAACGGCGACGGCTGCGGTTGTGGCGGCGGTCTTTTCGGCGGAAACGGTCTCTTCGGCGGCAATGACAATAACTGCTGCTCTTGGATCTGGATTCTGATCCTCTTATCCTGCTGCTGCAATAACTAGTACCATGCAGCGCAATTAACCATCCTTACGCGTGACAGCCCGATTTACGTGCCGGGCTGTCCGCGACACATCTTTCAAGCACATCCGGAAAATAGGCTCCAGCCAGAGCCGGAGCCTATTTTTCTCTTATGTGTCATATACTGTAGAGAAAACAGGCATCAGAAAGGCATAGCTTATGGCGGATAAAAGTGAAAATGCTTCAAATGTTATGGCATTCGATGCCTTATACACCACCAATCAGATCCAGAAGCTCAAGGTTCTTCTCCCCTACATAGAACCTTCCATGCAGAAACATCTGGCGGTCTACATCAAGTATATGGAACTGCAGTACACTATGAACCTCACAAAAAACCACGGTGCAGCGCTTAGCGGATGTGGGCTTTCCCAACCGGAAAAGCCCGATCTGCGAAAACTGTGCAGAGAACTGTGTCTCTACTCCACCCCGGAGGAAATCCGGCAGCTGGAACAAATACAGAATATGTTACAGACACTGGAGACTGTACAGGAAATGTCCCAGACCATGAGCGCCATGCAGGAAATTTTCCCCGACATGAATATGGATTCCCTGTTTGAAAATCCGCTGTCCGGGGCTGGGCAGGAAACGGACACAGCAGACCGTTCCAAGCAAACGGCATCCACAAGCTCCCCCATGATGGATATGCTGATGAACATGCTCACCCCGGAGCAGCGAGAAATGTATGAGATGTTTCAACAACATCCGTTTGACAGCGAACCATAGACTAACTGAACTTTTTTTAATTCACATTGGAGGGTACTATGAACAATGACTGGATGAACGATCCGGCGCTTGCCGAAATTGACAAGGCAAAGCTGGAATTTTTACAGGCGCTCGTCTTTGAGAGCCGTACGCTAAAAAAAGAGCAGATGCTGCCCTTTCTGATGGCTGTCGCCAAACGGGGACAGGCGGAACATATCACTTTTTCCAACGAGGAAATCGAAGCAATTGCCGCCACCATCAAAAACTATTCCTCGGCGGAGGAAGCCGCTGCCATTGATAAGATGATGCGAATGCGAAAAAAATAAGATCGCAAGGATCATAATTCATGGAAAAGCGGCTGCATTTTGTCATAAGTACAAAAATGCCTAAAACCAATCTCTTTTAACAGCCTTTTCGACTCTTCCATATATGTTCCGAGATGCGCCGGCGCGTGGCTGTCGCTGCCGAGCGTCAGAATTTCTCCGCCCATCTCATGATACATCGTAAGGATTTCCCGCGAGGGAGTGGAGTCGGTAAGCCCGTATCGGTGGGAAGAGGTATTGATCTCAATACCCTTCCCGCTTTTAATGACCTCAGCGAGAATTTCCTCCACATAATGTTTTACATATCGGAAAGGATAAATGCCCAGTTTATCGTATCTTAAAACCAAGTCCAGATGCCCCAGCACACTGTAATTCCGGTAATGCTTTACCAGATACAGAAGTTCCTCATAATATCGCTCATTGTACTCTTTCTGGGTCCGTCCCTGCTGAAATTCCTGCGACCAGAAACCTTTATCCTCGATCTGATGAACCGATAGAATAATAAAGTCAAAAGGGTATCTTTTGTACAAGGCTTCAAACTGTGGGATCGTATGCTTCTGCATCCCGAACTCCAGACCCATTTTCACGGTGATTCGGTCTGCGTACCGCTCCCGCAGGCGCCGAATCTCCTCCACATAAGCCGGATAATCCACATTTACCATCAAAAGCCCGGCGCAGTAGGGGATCTCCTCCCCGCTGTCCCAGTCCACCTTCGCCCCATAGTCCACGTGATCCGTAATACAGATTTCGTCCATTCCAAGCCGGATGGCATCTTTCACCACATCCTCCATGGGATAGTCGGAATCGTCGCTGTAATCTGTATGTACATGATAATCAACAAACATAGTAAACTCCGCCCTACTCTGAAATGAACCGCGCCTGCCCATATCACAACATGATGTAACACCTCCGTTACTGCCAGTTCAATACCTCTTCCTGAATCTCCCTGCAAATGCCATATCCCACAGACTCGTCGTCATAATCATTTTCCTGCCAGAAATCCCAGCCCCATACGAGCCCGTCCTCAAAAACAGAAGTCATCTCCCCGAGGTCTTTTATCTTCTGTTCATATTCTTCCTTTGTGAGCGGTATCTCTTCCGCCTCCTTGTCGCTGTACAGGAACGGATCCGCCGCTGTCTCCGCGTAAAAATAGGTACAGCTCAAAACCGTGCCGTCAAAGTCGCATTCGTCCGGCTCGCTCCACAGATCCTCCTTCAGACACCACCCGTCCTCTGTCCACTCATAAATCCGATGATTGTAATTTCCGTCCGTCCCCGTGGTATGGGGCCATGTATACAGCACCAGATGCCCGTCCGCTGTGTGACACAGATCGCTCGACCACGCCCACGGTTCCAGATCTTCCACCGTGCGCATCCCGCCGTCCAGCGTGTAGCACACCAGATAATGCCAGCCGCCGCCCGCTGTTAAATACACTTCTGGTACGCCGTCCCCATTGTAATCTTCCACCTTGCCCCTGTCGAGATACATGTTGCAGATGTCATCCTGCGGAAGCATGACAGCCAACTGCACCAGCTCACTCTGCACAGGGACACCGTTATATGCCGCTGTCATCACATGGGAAGAAACCACGAGCGCCGTCAGCAGTATAGATAGCACAATCATGTTGTCCCTCCCTTGTGATGCATCTCGTGCCTAAAAACCTCAGACTGAAGTTCAAATCCGCCCTTGTGTTTCTCACTTCTGCACAATATTCACCAGTCTGCCGGGCACGTAAATCTCCTTCACAATCGTCCCCGTCAGCTTATCCGCGATCGTCTCCTTCGCTTTCGCAATAACCTCGTCCTTCGGATCGTCCTTACCAATATTCAAGGTCGCCCGGTTTTTGCCATTGATCTGCACCATGATCTCCACCGTGGACTCTACGGTTTTCGCCTCCTCGTACTCCGGCCATGCGGTCTGGTAAACCCTGCCCTCAAAGCCGACTGTCTGCCAGAGTTCCTCGGTAATGTGAGGCGCCACCGGATTTAACAGTGCAAGCAGCGTCCTAAACTCGCCCTTCGTAACCTCGTTCTTTTTATAGAACTCGTTCACAAGAGTCATCATCGCCGCGATCGCCGTGTTGTATTTCAGATTCTCAAAATCACTGCTGACCTTCTTTATGGTCTGATGCATCTTGATTTCCATATCTTTAGAGTAGTCCGCGCCGTCCGTCAGGATATCCTGTAATTTCCAAACTCTCTCCAAAAACCGGCGGCAGCCCTTCACACCGTCCTCGCTCCAGCCCGCGCTCAACTCGAACGCACCGATAAACATCTCGTATGTCCGCAGAGTGTCCGCGCCGTAGTCCGCCACGATATCATCGGGATTCACCACGTTGCCGAGAGACTTGGACATTTTCACAACCGGGTGCTCCGCCATCTCACCGTACTTTTCTTTCAGCGCCTGTCTCGCCGCCTTCTCGCTGCCGTGCTCCTTAAGAAGCGCCTCCTGCTCCGCCACAGGAAGATTCGAGAAACAGTGGGGATTCAAGCCGAGAATCATGCCGTGGGACGTCCGCTTCGCGTAAGGCTCCGGGCAGGGCACTGCCTTCTGGTCATAGAGGAATTTGTGCCAGAACCGGGAATATAACAGGTGTAGCGTGGTATGCTCCATACCGCCGTTGTACCAGTCCACGGGCATCCAATAATCAAGCGCCTCCTTGCTCGCCAGCGCGTTCTCATTCTTCGGGTCTGTGTAGCGCAGGAAGTACCACGACGACCCCGCCCACTGGGGCATCGTGTCCGTCTCCCGCTTCGCGGGACCTCCGCAGCACGGGCAGGTGGTATTGACCCAATCAGTCATAGCCGCCAGCGGCGACTCGCCCGTATCTGTCGGCATATAGCTCTCCACCTCGGGAAGTTCCAGAGGCAGTTCGCTCTCGTCAAGCGGCACAAAACCGCACTTCTCGCACTCTACAATCGGAATCGGCTCGCCCCAGTAACGCTGTCTGGAAAATACCCAGTCGCGCAGCTTAAAGTTGGTCTTGGCACAGCCTACGCCCTTCTCTTCCAGAAAAGCGATCATTTTCTCCTTGGCATCCGCCACAGAGAGTCCGTTCAGGAAATCCGAGTTCACAAGCGTACCCTCCGCCACGTCCGTGTACACTTCCTCCTGCACGTCCTTTCCGCCCGCAACCACCTCGACGATGGGCAGACCGAATTTCTTCGCGAACTCCCAGTCTCTCTCATCGTGTGCCGGCACCGCCATGATCGCGCCCGTGCCGTAACTCATCAGCACATAGTCGGAAATATAAATCGGGATCTCCTTGCCGTTCACCGGGTTAACCGCGGACATGCCGTCGATGCGCACGCCGGTTTTCTCCTTCGCAAGCTCCGCGCGCTCGAAGTCGGACTTTCTCGCCGCCTGCTCCCTGTAATCGCAGATATCGTCCCAGTTTTTCAGCTCGTCCTTATATTTATCAATGATCGGATGCTCCGGCGACACCACCATGTAGGTCGCGCCAAACAGCGTATCGCAGCGGGTCGTGTAGACGCGCAGCTTATCCTCTTTGTCCTTGATGGAAAAGTCCACCTCCGCGCCCATAGACTTCCCGATCCAGTTCTTCTGGGAAACCTTGACGCGCTCCACGTAATCCACCGTGTCAAGCCCTTCGATCAGCTTGTCCGCGTACTCCGTGATCTTTAACATCCACTGGCTCTTTACCTTGCGGACTACCTCCGCGCCACAGCGCTCGCAGACACCGTTCACCACTTCCTCGTTGGCAAGCCCTACTTTACAGGAGGTACACCAGTTGATCGGCATCTCGGACTTGTATGCCAGCCCCGCCTTAAACAGTTTCAGGAAAATCCACTGGGTCCACTTATAATAATTGGGGTCTGTGGTATTGACCTCTCTCTCCCAGTCAAAAGAATAGCCCAGAGAATGCAGCTGGCTCTTAAAACGCGCCACGTTATTCTGCGTCACGATCTTCGGGTGAATATGATTTTTGATCGCATAGTTTTCCGTGGGAAGACCGAACGCGTCCCAGCCCATAGGATAGAGCACGTTGTAGCCCTGCATCCTTCTCTTTCTCGCCACAATGTCAAGCGCCGTGTAGGGACGCGGATGTCCCACATGCAGTCCCTGCCCCGAGGGGTAAGGGAACTCCACCAGCGCGTAATATTTCGGTTTAGAGTAGTCCTCCGAGGTCTGGAAAGCCTTCTCGTCGTCCCAGATCTTCTGCCATTTTGTCTCCACTTCTCTGTGATTGTACACTTCTGCCATGTTACTGCCCAATCCTTTCCTGCCTCATACGGCTTTTACTCTACATATTTTATTATACCTGTGGGATTTGTCAACTGTTTTCTTGCCGTTTTCAGCCACTTGCCGCCATTCTCCATCGATTTTGCGTAATATCTGGTTATGTGTGCGTTGATTTCTCGTTTTTGTGGGAGTATAATTATGTATAAATAAATAATTATGTACTGAAAAACAGTACATAGCAAAGGGAGCAATTCCGTGAAAACAAAAGTAAGGCGGCTCAGTATCCGATGGAAAATCCTGATTCCTGCCACATGTCTGATCATCGTCATGTGTGCGGTCATCGGGATAAATTCTTACATGCGCATCCAGACCGGCATGATTCAGCTCGGGGTGGAGGAAGCACAGATGGCGGCTTCTATCGCCGGATTTGCGGTGGATGGGGATTACCTCGCCAGTGTCGGATCCGGTTTTGAGAGCACAGAAGCATACCGGACTAATCTGGCTGCCCTCCGGCAGATTCAGGAGCTCTGCGGCATTGCGTACCTATACACCCTGCACACAAACGACAATGCAAGCCTCTACTACGGCATAGATACGGACACCAGCGAAAACCAGAACCTTCCGGGAGCTGCCTTTGACGGGGATTATGCCGAGTTCGCGGAGGTCTTTTCCGGTCAGGAATATGTGCAGGATTATATCGATGAGACGGCAGACGGCATTCTGATCTCCGCCTATCTTCCGATCAGGGACAGTGCCGGTAAAGTAGTCGCCGTGCTCGGCTGCGATTACGATGCATCCTATGTGGCGGGACGGATTGAAGGCGCGCGAAACAGCATCTTCCAGATCTCCATTATATGCCTGATACTTGCGCTGGTGATATTAAATCTGATCGTTAACCGCATCATGCGGAGTCTGAATAAAGTTGACCGCAAAATTTACGATCTGGTGCACAACGAAGGAGATCTGACGCAAAAGCTGGATATCTCTTCCGGCGATGAACTGGAACTGATCGCCGGAAACATCAATGCTCTGCTAGAATATATCCGCGGAATCATGCTGAATATCTCCAAAAACTCCACACAGCTTGGCAAATCCACAGGCTCCATCGCGGAAAGTCTCGTCCACGCGAAGGACAATATTTCGGATATATCCGCCACCATGGAACAGATGAGCGCCGCCATGGAGGAGACAAGCGTCTCACTCTATCAGGTGGACGAGTCCGTGGTGCACATCACGCAGAGTATCAGCGGCATTTCCGAAAAAGCATCCTCGGAGCGGGACTGCGCGGCGGAAATCATGGAAAAAGTGCAGACCATTTATGAGGCGGCGGAAACCGACAGAACCGAGGCGGCAAGACAGGCGGCAGACATGTCGGAACAGATGAACGAACGGATACAGCGCTCCAAAGCAGTAGAACAGATTGATACGCTGGCGAATGAAATTATCAACATTACCGACCAGACAAGCCTCCTTGCACTGAATGCAAGCATTGAGGCAGCAAGAGCAGGCGAAGCGGGAAGAGGATTTGCCGTTGTGGCAAGTGAAATCGGATCGCTTGCAGACAATTCCGCCCGTGCTGCCGAGGGTATCCGGCGCGTCAGTCAGGAAGTCATTCACGCCGTAAACGAACTGGCAAATGAATCGGAACATATGATCCGCTTTATGAATGAAACCGCTATGGCAGGATATGAAAGACTTCTGGATAACAGCCAGAACTATAAAAATGACGTAAACCACCTGAGTGAAACTATGCGCGATTTCGCTGACGAGAGTATGCGCCTGAACAAAAACATTGACAGCATAAAGGAAGCTGTGGACGCCGTCAGCATCGCCGTGGAGGAAAGTGCCAAAGGTGTTGTCGATGTCACGGAGATGGCTACCGACATGACCGTAAGCATGGAAAGCATCAAAGGCGAAGCCGAGGGCAACCGGGAGATCGCCGGACAGCTTGAAACGGAGGTCGGAAAATTCAAATTGTAATCTTCTCTTCATCAGCCGGTTTCAGACAGAAGCCGGCTGATTTTTCACATATATTCCATCTCACTTTTCGCCGGATTTGTGCTATAATGGTACAGGTTATGCTCATACGGCAAAAATGCGTATGAAAGAATATATACTGCCGTCATTTTCAGACGTGCAAAAGCAAATTTAGGAGGAATTGATGATGCGAAACAGAAACAGATGGCTTGCGGCAATGCTTTCCGTCGCGATCGCGCTCGGCGACTGCGGCGGCATGACGGCAATTGCCACAGAAAACGTCGTTACCACGGAAGATTCCGTCTCAGAAAACACGATGGCTTCCGAGGAAGAATCGACTGACGGGGATTCGATGACAGAAGACAATATTCCCTCATCCGAAGACGGGATTAAAAAAGGCGAAGAAAATGACGTATTGTCGGATGCATCCGTGGATGATGAAGCCAAAGTACAGCTGCCCGCCCTACATATCGGACAGATTCCCGAAGGAGAAGCGCTCCCCGCCGCAGATGACGACACCTTTATTTACGATATCCCGCTATCCTTTGAGACAGAGGAAGATCTGATTCTGTTTGTGAATTATGATCTGGAAATGACTCCCGAATATAGAGATACCGGGACGCTGGAATGGTGCATTCTCCGCGGCGAAAAAGGGAAAGAACCCGGAAGTAAAAACCTTCTCGATACGGAAGACGACTGGAGCGGTTTTGAGGAAACGCTCTCTTCGCCTTTCTTTGCCATGGAAGAAATAACGGACGCTGAGAGCGAATACTATCAGATGATATTGCTCACACCCGAAGACGCCGACGACGAAGCGTACGACTACTATATCCGGGCGGCGTACTATCCGGAAACCGAAGAGGGAAAAGCCGAGGACTTTTACGCGGCGTCTACCATCCCTTTTGTGCCCCAAAATGACACCCTTACAGACACAGACCCGACCCCGGAAGACCCCGCCGACACGGAACAAGTAACACCAGACGCCGCCCGAAGCGATTCATCCGTTTCCGAAAATTCTTCCGTCTCGGAAAACAGCGCCGATACTTCTCACGATGAACTTTCCGGGGATGGGCTGACTGAAGACACTGCCCTGCCCGCGGTCGAAAACAGCAGCGGAGCGGCGTCGGAAGATACAGCATCGGACAATGCCGAAACAGAACAGACAGCAGGCACCCTTTCCACTGTTTCCGAAAACGATACCACGGCTGATTTCTCCACACTTGCAGGGGATAGCGAACCGCCTATTGAGGAGAAAAAGTCGGAAGTTAAAACGATCACATTAAGCGAAACACAGCCTCTGACTATGCAGCCAACCGGTGATGCCGGCACCAAGCAGATCACGGCGACGGTTACCGCCGAGACAGAGTCCCTCGCCCTCCCTCCCCTTCTGTGGGAAAGCAGCGACGTACACGTAGCCACCGTGACTGCAGGTGAAAACGGAGCTGCCACGATCACGGCTGTTGCGGAGGGCTATGCCAAAATCACCGCATCCTGCGGCGGCAAAACCGCATCCGTCACGGTGGATGTCGTGCCGGACGCCACAGCCCCCGACAATAAACTGCTTGACCTCTCCAACGAGATCCGAGTAGCCGGTTTTGAAAAAGAGAACCCCTCCCTCATTTACACGGGTCAAAAGCTCACACAGAATCTCCGCGTTTACTATAAAAATAAACTGCTGACGGAAAAAACAGACTATACGCTGGCTTATAAAAATAACGTCAACGCTGCCGCTTGGAACAGCTCCAAGGCGCCCAGCGTGACCATCAACCTGAAAGGTCAGTATCAGGGCAGCGTAACCTTATATTATACAATTCACCCACTGGATATCAATAAGATCGATATTTATACGACAGACAACACCAAAACGCCCTCCTATGAGCAGACGATAAACTACGGCGCAAAAGTGAATATCCCCGCTCCTGTCCTGTACTTCGGCAAGAAAAAACTGTCGGCAAACAGAGATTTCGTCTGTAATTATGACAGTTTAACGACAGAATTGGGCGGAAAGGATTATAAAAAAGGCGACTCCTATGAGGCTGGAAAGGTCTACCATTATACAGTCAACGGCTCAGGCAATTTTACCGGAACATTCCAAATGAACCTTGTCGTGCTTAAAGATGAACTGAAAAAGAAGAATTTCAGCACCGCGTCCGTAACGCTTGATAAAAGCAAGTATGAATACCACGGAACGCCTTTAGCCAAAGCAGACGTAAAAATTCAGACACTCAAAATAAGCAACGTGATTCTGGAAGCGAGACTCTATGATTATGAAGTCTGTGCAAACGGAATCGAGGGCGCATCTTTGACAGTCTTCCCTACGGCTGCCGGCAGGGAAGCCGGTTACCGCGGCTGTAAGAAAATCAATCTGAAACTTGCCGGTGACAGAAAAATCAATGACAAAGACGCCATTGTGTTTGGTGCAAACTGGAAAGAGGAAATCATCTTCTCCCAGCAGATCGTAGATAAAACCGGCGGCATGTTCCAGCCGGACTCGAATCTTCTGGCTTTTAAAACTGACGACGGAAACACCGAACCGCTTATAAAGGGAACAGACTACACCATAAAATACGGCAATGCAAAAAAAGCCGGGAACGTGACAGTCACCTTTAAAGGCATGGGCAGGTACACCGGATCTGTCTCGAAAAAATATAAAATTCTGCCTAACTGTGATGAAAAGCATCTAACCATTGTCTGGGGCGGAAATGTAACCAAGAAAGCGGACGGTTCTCTGGAAATTCCTTATCAAAAAAATGGCGCTGCGCCGGAATTTTATATACGGGATGAAAATTATGTTGTCTTAAACAGCAAGACCGACTATAGCGTACAGTTAAAGGATAACAAAAAAATCACTGCAGACTCGGGACAAGACATGACCTGTACCATCAGGGGAAAGGGAAATTATAACGGGTACGAAAAGACAGTGACGCTCACCGTGACAAAAGCTGATATCGGCAAAGCCCTCATAACCGTTCCGGATAAACAGCATGATATTAGACCCGATAAATGGAAAGCAGGCGTCACCGTGACGGACACGAACGGGAAAAAGCTGGCGGCAAAAACGGACTACCTCAGAGAAATCGCATACAGTTATCCCGATATGAATCCGGCGGATCCTACTGCTGTTCCCTCTATCGGCACAACCGTTACCGTAACGGTCACGGGAACCGGCTTTTATGAAGGCACGCTTACCGGCACCTACCGGATCTACGACAAGGCAAAAGATATCGGCAAACTGAAGATTGCGATCGATCTCCAGACCTATACCGGTGAGGAAATCAAATTGCAAAAAGAGGATATTCATGTTTATGCCAGCGCTGCGGACCAAAACGCAAAAAAAGAATTGGCGGACAAGGATTCCTGTATTGAAATCGTAGAATCCACATACAAAAACAACATCAAAGTCGGTACTGCAAAGATTAACCTGCACGGTATCGGGGACTACGGCGGCACAAAGACCTATTCCTTTAAGATTCAAAAGAAAGCTTACGGCATTAACCGCGTAAAAGCTATTAAACTAGATAAAACTTCGCATACATTTTCTCTCGCTTCAAACGAAACAGAGAGAAAACTGACTGCCACAATTACGCCGCAGACACCAGAGCAGCCTTTAGCAAATCCTACTGTGATTTGGACTAGCTCAAACACTAAAATTGCCACTGTGGAACCTGTTAAAACCGATACAGAAAATAATCCTCAAAATACCCTTACTTCTTCCGTCATTATCCAAGCGAAAACTAAGGGTACTGTAACGATAACGGCACTTACACAAGATGGTAATAAAAAGGCAACGTGTAGAATAACCATAAACATACCAACTCTCACGCAGGCAAACCGGACAATTACAGGTAAAGTTGGTGACACTTATCAATTAACATTGGATGGTAACGAAGATCAGGAGATACTTGCTGACGGCATTACATTTGAAAGTGACAATCAAAATGTGGTTTCTGTTAGTGATAGAGGTTTGCTCTCTATGAAAAAGATGGGCGCCGCCACTATAAAAGCCTACATAGGCAGCAAAGATAATGTCCAACAGTGCTATGTTATCGTAGAAGGAGAAGTGACAGAACCAGAGCAGGATTCCAGAGTCATTGTATATCATCAGGAATCTGGCTGTACTGATGACACACCAAAAATAAACCAACTGTTGCGAAATTGGGAGTGGAATCCCAACAAATATGATTATATGTATATACCGGAAGGTATTTATCATATCGATGCCGTTAGTGAATTTGGCGGTATTGTACTGACAGACAACCAAACCCTAATTATGTCACCTGAGGCACAACTTTTTGCAATCGGAAATAACCAAGAAAATTCCCAAATAATATGGGCTTTTGGTCGTAACAACGTTGTGATTTCCGGCGGAAAACTTGTTGGGGAACGTAATTCCCATATAGGCAATCGTGGTGAATGGGGACACGGTATCAGAATTTCAGGCTGCACAAACGTTTACATCAAAGATGTAGAAATTTCTGAGTGCTGGGGCGACGGTATTTATCTCGGTAAGTATGATAATACGCAACTTGGCAACCCATCTAGCAACGGTGTAACGATCACAAACTGCAATCTGCATCACAACAGACGAAATAATTTGTCTATTACAGATGCATCGAATGTTACGGTCAGCAACAGCCAATTTAATAACGCAAGCGGAACAGATCCGCAGTATGGCATTGACATTGAGCCAAACAAAAACAGAACCTGCAGCAATGTGACAATATCCAATTGCACGTTCAAGGGAAATGCCAAGGGAACTATTCAGATTCTCGGACAGTTGAACGCCCATGTGAAGGGCGTCACGATAGAAAACTGCATCGGCGATAAAGCGCCCGTCATTTGGTCGGGCTTCGGCGGCAGCGTGAGCGGCGTGGAACAAAGCGGCAACAAGTGGAACTAATCCCTATGACAAAGGAGCAGACCATCCGGTCTGCTCCTCTTACACTATATTGACATTATGCTGTTATTATGCCTCCGCATTCGCCTCCGCAACAGCCTTCGCTCTCGCCGCCACTTCCTTTTCCTGCACATCGCTGGGCGCCTGCTCGTATCTCGCAAACTCATACTTGTAAGTGCCGCGTCCGCCTGTCATGGAACGGAGGTCGGTACAGTACCCATTTAAGCATGCCACCGGGATGTCAGCCTCAACCACGGTCTTGCCGTCCCCTGCGGGATTCATGCCGAGCACTCTGCCCCGTCTCTTATTCAAGTCACCCATCACGTCGCCCGTATAAGAATCGGGAACAGTCACCTGCAAGTTCGCAATCGGCTCAAGAAGCACAGGTCCTGCCTCCATAAATCCCTTCTTGAACGCCTGAATTGTCGCCATCTTGAACGCCATCTCGGAGGAATCCACCGGGTGATAGGAACCGTCGTAGAGAACCGCTTTCACGCCCACCACAGGGTAAGCCGCCAAAGGTCCTGCCTGCACTGAATCCTGCAAGCCCTTCTCCACCGCCGGGAAGTAATTCTTCGGCACCGCGCCGCCGACCACTTCCTGCGCAAACTCGAAAGGCGTCTCCAGATCACCAGATGCCTCGAAGCGCATCTTTACATGTCCGTACTGACCGTGACCGCCGGACTGCTTCTTATACTTGTGCTCCACATCGGATTTCTTGCGGATCGTCTCTTTATATGCGATCTTCGGCTCTAAAAGCTCGATCTCTACCTTGTACTCGTTGAGGAGGCGGCTTGCCACCACGTCCAGATGCAGATCACCCATACCATAGAGCAGGGACTGCTTATTCTCCGCGTCGTTAACCACCTGAAGCGTCTGATCCTCGTGACGCATCTTCTGTAATGCCTGCGAAACTTTATCCACGTCTCCCTTATTCTTTGCCTTATACCTCTTATATGTATAGGGCGTGGAGATCTCTGTCTTTCCGTAACGGATGATGCGTGCCTTCGTGGAGAGCGTATTGCCGGTCCGTGCTGCCGTCAGTTTCGCGATCGCGCCGATATCGCCCGCATGAAGCTCCTTGATCTCGATCGGCTTGCTGCCCTGCATCACATAGAGCTTGCTGATCTTCTCCTCCACTTCCTTCTCGTCGTTGTAGATCATGTCGTCGCTCTTAAACACGCCGGAGCACACTTTGATCAGCGAATACTTACCGATGAAAGGATCTACGATCGTCTTGAAAATGTAGGCAGACTTCGGCTTGGAGAAGTCAAAGTTCGCTTGGAACACTTCGTTGGTCTTTAAGTCAACACCTGCAATCTCGCGGTTTTCAGGGCTTGGCATATATTTCACGATATCGTCAAGCAGGGTGAACACACCCTGACAGAGCACGTTAGAACCCATAGACATAGGCACCACGCTGCCGTCCATCACGTTAGTGCGCATAGCCGCACGGATCTCAGCCTCCGAGAAGGTGTCACCGTTAAAGTAACGCTCCATGAAATCCTCGCTCGTCTCCGCCACCGCCTCCATCAGCGTGTCACGGCACAGCTGCAGGTTCGCCTTGCTGTACTCGGGCATCTCGCACTCTACGACCTCCTTGCCCTCCCAGCGGTATGCCTGCTCTGTAATCACATTGATATAGCCCACAAACTTCTCATTCTCGCGGATAGGCAGATGGAAGGGAGCAATCTTCTTCCCGTACTTCTCGGTCATATCCTCCACAACTTGTCTAAACGATGCATTGTCGATATCCATGTCCGTCACAAACACAAAACGGGGCAGTTTATATTTCTCGCAGATTTCCCACGCCTTCTCCGTGCCGACTTCCACACCCGCCTTGCCGGAAACGACGATAATCGCTGCATCCGCCGCGCTGACTGCCTCTTCCACTTCCCCTACAAAATCGAAAAAGCCGGGTGAATCCAGCACGTTGATCTTCGTGCCTTCCCACTCGATCGGAACAACAGACGTAGCGATGGAAATATGGCGTTTCTGCTCCTCCTTACCAAAATCGCTCACCGTGTTTCCGTCATCGATCTTGCCCATTCTGGACGTGATACCGGAAAGGTAAGCCATCGCCTCTACCAGACTGGTCTTGCCGCATCCCCCATGCCCGAGCAAAACCACATTACGAATCTTATCCGTCGTGTAAACATTCATGTCTTGTAACCCTCCAATTCTGTTGTTCTTTTTTACAAATCAGAACCATATAAAATCATGGCAATACAGCCGTTCTATGGATGACTGTCCGTCTGTATTGTCATGTCCCATGCATGGCGCCAAGTTGTAAATACATTTTACTAAATTTTCAGAACAATTTCAACAACTATTTATACATTCTGCACAGATTGTTCACCGCAGCCAAATTTATTTTTGAAATTTTTCCAAAAACCTGTCATTTACGGGCGTATCTATACCGTACTTTTTTCCGAGTTCACAGATCGTTCCGGCAAAAAGAGCCACCTCTGTCTTTCTGCCCGCCTTGCTGTCTTGACGCATGGAAGGCTCCCCATCCGGATTCAGCCCGTCTATGACAGAAACCCATTCTGACAAATCTTTTTCCGACAAATCCACTCCCTCCGCGTTCGCCACAAGTATTGTCTCCCGCATTGCCGCCTTCATCATTTCCCGCGCTTCGCCTTCCTGCTGCACACTGCGATAAGTCCCCTCAAAAAGAGATACCGTCTGGTTTACACCCACGTTGCACAAAAGTTTTCCCCACATCGCATGACGCATATCCGCCGGGCAGGAATATGTAAATCCCGTCCTGTCAAAAAAATCCTTAACCGCCGCCAGATTTTCCGACCTGCCGCCGTCGAGAACGCCGACCGCTAGTTCTCCCTTATTTGTGCAGAACGCGGCGTTTCCCTCTTTCATAGCCGCCATTTTCTGAGCAATACAGTGCACTACCTTCCCACGTCCAAATCTCTGTCCCAGATCGTCCTCACTGCGGATACCGTTCAGTACAGACAATAAAACGGTATCGTCACCGACCAGATGCGCGTTTTCCTGCATAGCCGTTTCCAATGCGCCGTATTTCACCGCGAAAAGCATCAGCTCAGAGGGACGACTCTCCTTTTTTGCATCGCAGTATTGAAAATCACAGACTTCCCCGTTAAAAGTGACCTGTTCTTTTTTGTAACGTTCAATTCTCTCCCCGTCCGCCAACACACGCACGTTTTCCTTTCCCAGCTTTTTCGTAAAAAAATCCGCATACATCACACCGAGCGCACCAAGCCCGACGATATCAATGGTTTCAATCGTTTTCAACATTCTTCTCTCCTCCGAATAAAAATCAGCCGCCTCAAACTTACGACGTTTTCGTTGCTACTTTTAGATACAGTATGCCATGTTTCAGAAAAAAAGCAAGCCGTCCCGCTTCCTTGCTTTCCCTCCCGTTTTGTGGTATCTTTAGAACGAAAGTCAAACACACGAAAGGTACTTCTTTTATGAACACACTCACCTGCGGTTTTATCGGGCTTGGGCTGATTGGCGGTTCCATCGCCAAGGCAGTCAGACACCATCTGCCGGATGCCCGCCTTATCGCTTACGATATCCATACAGAATCCCTTAACCTCGCGGTCAAAGAACAAGTGATTGACCAGATCTGCCCTGCCGTTGACGATTCCTTCGGGAACTGCGACTACATCTTTTTGTGCGCGCCGGTCTCCCGCAATGCGGAAAATCTGCTGGCGCTGAAACCCCATCTCTCCCCCGAAACCATTCTGACGGACGTGGGGAGTGTCAAGACAGGCATTCATAAACAGATCAAAGAACTGCAGCTGCAGAAACAGTTTATCGGCGGACACCCTATGGCAGGTTCCGAGCGTTTTGGCTACCCGAATGCCAAGGCGTCCCTTTTGGAGAACGCCTACTATATTTTGACCCCCTCTGAGGAAGTTTCTTCCGAAAAGGTAGAAGCATATCGGACTCTGGTGGAGACAATCGGCGCGATTCCACTCACGTTATCTTACGAAGAACACGATTACGTGACCGCAGCTATCTCCCATCTCCCACATGTGATCGCCGCCTCCCTCGTCAATCTGGTAAAGAGCAGCGACTCCGAGGACGGCGTGATGAAAATGATCGCCGCAGGCGGATTTAAGGATATCACACGAATAGCCTCCTCCTCCCCGGAAATGTGGCAGCAGATCTGCCTGACCAACGCGGACAATATCGCAAAGCTGCTCCGGACATATATGCAGTATCTGGGTGTCATTGCGGATTACATAGACGACCATAAACAGGACAGTCTCTACAACTTTTTTGACACGGCAAGAAATTACAGGGAATCCTTTATCAGCGCACCGAGCGGTCCCATCAAGGCGGAGTATGTGTTGACTGTGGACATCGCCGACAAACCCGGCGCCATTGCCGCCATCGCCTCCCTTCTCGCCATGCACGACGTGAGCATCAAGAATATCGGCATCAACCACAACAGGGAACTGGCGGAAGGGGCACTGCGCATCGAGTTTTACAGTCAGGACACGCTATCCCGTGCCATTGAGGTTATGACGGAGCACGGTTATAAAATTCACACCCGCTGATAACACGAAATGTAAGAGAATGTCTAAAATGCGGCATTCTCCGCACTGAGAAAAAGAAAGGCACAGGACAAATAATCATGAAGTTTCAGAAAGCACATGCATTGAGAGGGGAAGTGACGATCCCCGGCGATAAATCCATCTCCCACCGCGCAGTCATGTTCGGCTCCCTTGCCGAAGGCACCACGGAAATTACCAACTTTCTGCAGGGGGCGGACTGTCTCTCCACCATAGATGCCTTTCGGAAGATGGGCATTGAGATTGAAAATACCCCGGAGAAGATTCTGATTCACGGCAAGGGGCTGCACGGACTGCAGGTGCCCTCCTCCGTGCTTGACATGGGCAACAGCGGCACCACCACCAGACTGATCAGCGGCATCCTCGCCGGGCAGGCTTTTGAAAGCACCCTCACAGGCGACGCTTCCATCCAGAAACGTCCCATGCGGCGCATTATGGAACCGCTGTCCATGATGGGTGGAAAAATCGAAAGCATAAACGGCAATGACTGCGCGCCACTTCGCATCACAGGCGCGCCCCTGCACGGCATCCACTATCACTCCAAGGTTGCCTCCGCACAGGTGAAGTCCGCCGTTTTGCTTGCCGGGCTCTATGCCGAGGGCGAAACTCTTGTGACCGAGCCGACCTTAAGCCGCAACCACACGGAACTCATGCTGCGCTATTTTGGCGCGGACTTACAGTCGGAAGGAAAAACGGCGCGTATCCTCCCCGAGCCCCGTCTGGAGTGCCGGAAAATTGATGTGCCCGGCGACATTTCCTCCGCCGCCTATTTTATCGCCGCAGGACTCCTCGTCCCCGGTTCTGAGATTCTGATTAAAAACGTGGGAATCAATCCGACCAGAGACGGCATTTTAAGAGTGGCAAAAGAAATGGGCGGTGACATTACGCTTTTAAATGAAATTTATGACGGGGAACCGACTGCCGATCTTCTGGTGAAATACAGCCCTCTTCACGGAATCACTATCGAGGGCGATATCATCCCCACGCTGATCGATGAACTTCCCATCATCAATATTATGGCCGCCTGCGCAAACGGCACTACCGTAATCCGGGACGCCGCCGAATTAAAGGTCAAGGAATCAAACCGCATTGACGTAATGGTACAGTATTTAAGCGCCATGGGCTGCGATATCACAGGTACCGACGACGGTATGATTATCCGTGGCGGACAGCCGCTGCACGGAACGGAGGTGGACTCCCATCTGGATCACCGCATTGCCATGAGTTTTGCCGTGGCTTCGCTTGTGGCAGAAGGTGAGACAGAAATAAAGGGCAGCGATGTGGTCACCATCAGCTACCCCGATTTTTATAAGGATCTTATCGCGCTTTGTGTTATGTAAGTTTTTCGGGGAAATGCCTGCTAAAGCATTTCCCTGTTCTATATAGCCGTTATAATCTGTTTTCTGTCCTGCCATTCATAACCCATTTCCCGACCTCATGACAGTTTCACCAACAGCCGGTTCAAAAAATACGACCCAACCATACAGAAAATACCCGCCAGACTCCCGTACCAGTTGAGCGCCGCATCGGACTGTTGAAAATGCCTGCCCTCCACAAACTGCTTGTAATATTCCGTGTAATAGGCAAGCACATAGCAGACCGCTCCCGCCCCCATCACACCGAGTATTCTGTAATATCTTCTGAACACAACCATGCTCACAAAGGTGGTTACGAAACCGACCACAAAGAACAGACCCAGATGCGCCCCATAACGAATCATCAGCGCCGTAGTCGAAATCTGGTCCTGCGTGGGATTCTCAAAAATCCGTCTCGCGATCTGTCCTGCCATTTTCATCGTTATGTCAGAAGATACTGTCCCGTTCTGGAAAGATACCGCAACCACAAAATATAAGAGCAGTAAGAGTGCCGCAAACGATATGGCAATCACGCCGAGTTCCAGAAGGATGTGACTTTTTCTTTTTTTGTTCATGCCGATTTTTCTTTCTAAACTTCCATCGTCTCAATCGTGCTGTACGTCTCGATCCGGCTTGCCTCGATCTCCGACATGCCTATAAAAATCGAACCGTAGGAAAAGATATTGTCATCTTTCTTCTCAATGCGTACGATCTCAAGAAATGCGTGAATCACTTCCTTCGTCCAGATCGTCAAAGATGCCTCATAAACCGCGCCGCTCTCCAGAGCTTCACTGCACAAAAAACCCACGCCCGTCTTAGACACATCCACCACGTCTATGTCTACCTCTTTCGCTGCGCCCTCCGCATCCAGTCTCTTGATCAACAGCTTGGATGACAGCTCTATCCTCTTGTTTCTCCTGCGTTCCTCCATGTTTTCTGCCTTTCTGTTTTATCCTGTAATCATAATACCCGAAAAATGTCTTCTGTTCTAATATCTTTCTACGATTATAATACGCTTTTGCGTAAATTACAAATACTTTGTATCAATCAATCAGAAAATCATTCAGGAATCCTGAGCGGCGGGCTTAAGTAATCCTCCCCGGGGCACGGTTCCACGGGCAGACTTGACCGATACTCGTTCGGTCTTGAGGATAATACCTGTACGGCAAAACGGTATGACATTCCGGGCTCATTCACAAACTCCGGTCTGATCCGTACTCCCGGCCATTCTTTCTCGAATATGAATTGTTTGGGTATCGTATTATTCATAACATACTCTCCATCCTCATTGTAGACAAAGGCATCGATGTCATCCCTATCCTCATAGTCATCCCAGTTGGAAATGGCGGCAAAATAGTATTTTTCCTCACCAATCTGCTTCATAGTCCAGTAAAGCCCCTCCGGCGTCGGCAGCCTCGGCGCGTCCTCTCCCGTGAACGCAAACCCATCCGACAATACATAGGGACTGTCCGCATAGGTGACACCATCCCCGGATGCGCACACCGCAAAATAGTAAAAGCCGTTGTCCCAAAGTTCCTCCGAGAAACTCATATTAAAATAATCGGTCGTGAGGAGATTTCCGCTCATCTCCCCTTCCCTGTCATATTCGTCCTTCTCCGGATCGGGCGCCGTCTCTGTATCGCGCCTGTACAATCTCCAGCCATACCTCTGATCCCTGCCGACTCCCGACTCCGGCACATGCCCCCACAGAGCGGTTCCCGTCTCCCCATCCCAGTGCGGATTTGCCGGTGCCGGCAATACGGTCAATTCCGTGCTCCCGGAAAGCGGCTTATCCTGTGACAGCATACTGTCCGGCAGGAGATACCACAAAATAACTGCCGCCAAAACAACCGCCGCAGCGCACGCAATCCCCGCCCGCCAATCCCAAACAACAGAAAACGCTTTCTTTACCTGACGAACGGATCGGTATCTTTTATCCGGATCCAAATTCGTGCACTTGGAAAGGACTCTTTGATAGCGCCGTTTCCCCGCATTTCCGCCCAGAAGCTGTTTTACTGTTACACCGAGCGCATAGATATCCGCCCGCTCGTCCGTCTGGGAAAACCCGTACTGCTCGGGCGGCGCATACCCTCTCGTGCCAAGCTGTACGGTGTCCTGTTCCGAATTTTCCTTCGGCATCCGCGCCGCGTCAAAATCGATCAGACGGATATGCCCGTCCTGTGCAATCAGTATGTTGGAGGGCTTGATATCCCGGTGGATGATCTCCTGTCCATGCAGGAAAATCAGCGCGTCGCAAAGCTCCCTCACAATCACAAGACACTGTTTTTCCGTAAGCGCTGTGCTGCCTGCCGACCGTCCCTCAATATACTCCTCCACAACAATCGTGCTGCCGCCCTCAAAAGTAACCTCGTATACCATCGGCAGGTACGGATGAGCCACTTCCTGCAAAACCGCGTATACCTGATGTCTACCTTGCAAAATTTTCCGCACGAAAAGACGTTCACTGCCCTGCTCTTTCACAAGCTGCACCGTACTTTTCTCACTCTGTCTCAGCAGCTTTATCTCATCGTAAACCATATCTGATTTCCCCCTCACAAGCTAAAATTCTTCTCTATTATACCAACTTATAGTAATTTTTTAAACAGCGGCAGCTTTTTTAACATCCATGTCACGGTTCCGCCCAAAAACATACTGATCGCACACCAGCCGAAGGAGACGAAAAGGGACGGCATGAACCGCTCCGCAAAGGTTTCATAATTCTCATACAAAACCAATTTAAAATAGTGGTCCAACAAATAAACGCCAAAGGTAAGCGAACCCATAAAACAGACTGACTCCGCCGTTTTCCCGGATGACAACGCCGGCATTTTGACAGCCGTCGTATATTTGACAACCAGAAATACCGCGATGGCGAGCACATAGTCGAACAGGGAAATAAAAGTCTCCTTCGCCCCATCCAAATACACACAAAAACAGGACAGACAGATTCCCACAGCAGCCGCCGCACAAAGCCCAGCCCATTTTCTTTTGGAGACCGCCCGTATCTCTATTTTACGGTCGATATAATAGCCTGTAAGGGGATAGAAAAACGCCGCCGTCGTGGCGAGCGGCACAGAAAATTCCCCCGCCAGAGAAAGACTTTCGCACCCTGCCAGACGTAGGAAAAGATTGCAGATGGGAAGCATCGACCAGATTATAAAATGCAGTGCAGACAGCGTGTAAAAATCGCTCCGGCTCATCTGTCCCGCTATTTTCTGCATCAGAGGCAATAATAAAAGGAAACCAAGATAGGCATAGAGATACCAGTAGGCGCCCGTCTCATCCAGACTCCTTTCAAATACCCCGTAAAGGAAACGCTTCACCGTAAATTCGTAGTCTCTGCCCTGCGCGAGCGCGTACAGCCGGCACTCCGTGTAAATGCCCAGAGAAAAAAGCAGGATAACCAGACAAATCCTGCTGACCCGCTTCTTTAAAACCGTGAAAATATCCTCTCGCTTTCCCAAGAGCAGCGCGCCGGAAACCATGAAAAACAGCGGCACATTGATTTTGGTAATCACAGAAAGAACCATGTAAAACAACTGCTTTGCGCCGGACGCGTTCTGAAACAGCACATAGCCTTTCAGGTGATTAAATATAACAAAAAAACAGGCAGTCAGACGTATCCATTCGTAATATACGCGCTTCTCTTTTCCCTTCCCGGATAAAGATATCTCTGTGTATTTCATACTTTTCCCTCTCCCATGATGGTATTATAGGGAAAATTTTGTCGTTTTTGGTCTACTGTCGGTAGACATTTCCTCCACGGTTGTCACACTTACCATAAACAGGTATAATATTTTCAGCCGATTTACACGCGATTAGATTTACATGAAATACACAGGAAGGACTTCGATGCAGAATGGATGAAAAGTCAACGGATGAACTGCGGCATGAAATCAGAACCGCAACGGATATGGAAGACTATCTGGAGAAAAACAGAACACATATGCTGAAAGAAAGTCTGGCAGATCATCTGCACATGCTGCTGGCGCAAAAGAACCTCCGGCGTGCGAACGTGATCCGGGGTTCGCTGCTTGGGCGCGCCTATGTCTATCGGATTTTTGCGGGTGATAAAATTCCCTCCCGTGACAAGCTGATCGCCCTTTCTTTCGGGCTGAGACTGTCCGAGGAGGAAACGCAAAAAATGCTGAAGCTTTCCGGCAATCGGGAATTGTATGCCAGAGATGGGCGGGACGCGCTGATTCTGTTCGCCCTGATGAATCATATGACCATCATGGATGCCAACGAAATGCTTCTCGACCACGGATTTGCCGTATTGGACACCGCGAAGGAATCATAACACAAGAAGCCGCTCAGGGATATTGTAACACTGCGTGGAAAACCATATCTTCATAAACAGGAATATGCAAATCGGGCAGCTGACCATCCTTTTCTGAAGTCCATCCCAGAAACTCCGCATAAGATATTTCCGCATCCGGCATTTTCGGCATCTTCTCTCCCGAAAAAACATACAGCGTATCATAAGGCGCATCTTCGATGAATAACTCAATTTCATGTATCGCAGTCTGCTCTATCCATGCCTTGTCCAGAAACGCTTTGCGTTCTAAAATATAGTCCACCAAAAAAGCGACCTCCTCTTCACGGCTCTCCCATGTACTGTTTTCCGCATACTGTGCCGACCACCGAACCCTGTCCATAGCCGCGGACGCGGCGGTCATCTCCGCAAGCTGCGGAAGCGTCTGCAGCGCCATCGTCTCCAAATAGGGACTGATATCTTTCCGGTAGCAGGAAATAACCGCCTGATAGAACTCCGGTTTTTCATATAAGGCGGGAAACCATACGGACGAGTCCTGATGAAAATCCAGCCTTGTCAGCCGCTTGGGCGAATCCGAAAGGTATCCGATGTAAGCCGGGGTATTTCCCCACGTGACGTCATAATCCCATATCGGTCCCGCAAACAGTTTTTCACTGACGGCATCCCTGTCCTTGTAAAAATAGGAACTTGCCACGCCGCCGTCATAATTAGCCGTCACTTCCTCCAAAAGATATTTTCGCGCAAAAGAATCCACGTCAATCAAATCCTGATAGGACTTTCCGCTCTCATGATCGATGCCGTCATGTGACAAAATAGCGTTTTCCACACTTTGAATATAGCTGTTAATATAGGCAATCTGATTCTCCGAAGCATATTCTGGTGAACGAACAATGAACGTTTCTTCTGCCTCGGTTATAAAATAGCTGCCGTTAATCTCGACTTCGGAAAGAAACCGCTCATCAAAATCCCTCTCAATTAAATAACCGCCTGTGATATCCACAGGGTCTTTCGGCACATCTTTTGCCTTTGTCGTATCCGTCCACGCAGTCTCATAGACGTTGAACTCTTCGTTGTTGTTCGTAAGTTCCGCCACCTTCTCCATATCCGTTATCGGAAGACGGTTTTTATGCACTTCCACCTTTTCCGTGACATAATAGTTTCCTGCATATTCCCCATTTAAATACAGATCCACAAAGACACCGTCCTTCGACTGCGCCAAGTCAAGCTGCCCTGCAAGCTTTCTGGAAAGCGCGTTCCTAAGAAGCGTCGTATCCGACGCATTGGAAATGAAAATCCATTTTTTCGCGGCATCCATACCCAAAAGCGATACTGCATCCGTCAATTTAATCTGATAAGGCTTCTTTTCAAAAGAAGTAAAAGAAGTGTTGCCCCTGCTCTTGATATAAGCAAGTGGCATGCGGAGGCTGATGCTGCCGTCCGCTTCCAAAACGGAAATTTCCCCTGCTTCTTTTACGTTTTTATCCGCATGAATTTGTTCCGCGCTCCCGGACTTTGTATCAATAAAAACGGCTGGAATATTTTCCGAATACATCCACATGATAGAATCGGGCGCAGTCTCCTCCGGTATTTCCGGCTGCAAGTCCATCTCCCTGCAGGCGGAAGGAAGAAAGGCGTAGAACTGACCGCCTTGCTGCCACAGTGCAATCTCATGTCCCGCCACGCTGACATAACTTTTTCCCGTATTTGTCTCCGATACCTCACCTGCAGCCGTTTCCATCCTGTTTTCCAACTCGGACTCCGAATAGAGACCGACCGTATAGAGCAGAACCAGAAAAAAGCCGAGCATAATCCCTCTTCTGTATTTCATTCTCACAGGTTACTCCTTCATTCTTATCATTCCAGCGAAACGCACTAGAAGATATTTCGGTTAATTCTAACCCGAATATCTTCCAGTTCTCTTTGAAAAGTAAAATAATATTAAATCACAAGCATCGCATCCCCAAAAGAGAAAAACCGATACCTCTCCTCCACCGCCTCCCGGTATGCCGCCAGCACGTTCTCTCTGCCCGCAAGCGCAGAAACAAGCATTACCAGCGTGGATTCCGGCAGATGGAAATTCGTGATCAGGCAGTCCAGCACCTTAAACCGATACCCTGGATAAATAAAGATCTCCGTATCTCCGCACCCCGGCTGCACCCGACCGCTTTCGTCCGCCGCACTCTCCACCGTGCGGCAGCTTGTCGTCCCCACGCAGATCACGCGCCTGCCGCTCTCCTTCGTGCGGTTGATCAGCTCCGCCATCTCGGGCGTCACCTCATAATGCTCGGAATGCATGTGGTGCTCCAAAATGTTGTCCGCTTTCACGGGACGGAAGGTGCCCAGCCCCACATGAAGGGTCACATATGCAATTTTCACCCCCATTTCCTCTATCTGCGCAAGTAATTCTTCGGTAAAGTGAAGCCCCGCCGTTGGCGCCGCCGCAGAGCCCTCATATTTCGCGTACACGGTCTGGTAGCGGTTTTTGTCCTGAAGCTTATGGGTAATATAAGGCGGCAGCGGCATTTCCCCAAGACGGTCAAGCACCTCCTCAAAAATCCCCTCATAGTCAAAGCGGATCAGGCGGTTGCCCTCCTCCACCACGTCCAGCACTTCCGCCCGCAGACACCCGTCCCCAAAGACAATCTTTGCGCCGGGTCTCGCCTTTTTCCCGGGCTTTACAAGGGTTTCCCAAACGTCGTTGTCCCGCCGCTTTAACAGCAGCACCTCGATTGCCGCCCCCGTATCCTCCTTCACGCCCATCAGCCTTGCCGGAATGACCTTCGTGTTGTTTAAGACCAGACAGTCGCCCTGCTTTAAATAGTCGGTAATCTCTTTAAAATGGCGGTGCTCCACTTCCCCGGTCTCCCGGTTCAGCACAAGGAGTCTGGACGAGGAGCGATCCTCCAAGGGATCCTGCGCGATCAGTTCCTGCGGCAAATCAAAGTAAAAATCCGATTTTTTTAATGTTGTCATAGACTTGCATTCTCTAAGAAAGCCACATACCCGCGCTTCGTCTCGTACACGTCCGCCTTACTTGTTGCCTCCCAGGGCGCGTGCATGTTTAATACCGCCACGCCGCTGTCGATCACGTTCATGCCGTAGAGCGCAAGGATATAGGCGATCGTGCCGCCGCCGCCAAGATCCACCTTGCCAAGCTCCGCTGTCTGGAAATTCACCTTCTCCTTCTCAAAGATCGCACGGATGTGACCGAGATACTCCGCGTTGGCATCGTTGGAGCCGGACTTGCCGCCCCTGCCCGTAAACTTGTTAAACACCATGCCGCCGCCAAGGTAAGCCACATTCTTCTTGTCAAAGCTGGACGCATATGCCGGATCATATGCGCTGCTCACGTCGGAGGAAAGCATACAGGAGCGTGCAAGGCATCTGCGCAGGCCAAGCTCACTGTACTCCCCGAGAAGGTTCATCACCTCCGCCACCGCGTTCTCAAAGAATTTGGACTGCATACCAGTCGCGCCCACGCTGCCGATCTCCTCCTTGTCCACAAGGATACAGCAGGCGGTTCTCTCAGTCTGTCCGATCTCCAGCATTGCCTTTAAGGAAGAGAACGCACACACGCGGTCATCCTGCCCGTAGGAGAGGATCATGCTTCGGTCGAAACCAGCCTCTCTCGCTTTCCCGGCAGGCACCACCTCAAGCTCCGCGGAGATAAAGTCTTCCTCCTCAAAGTCGTAATCCTTCTTCAAAATTTCGAGGATTCCCTTCTTCACCGCGTCCTTGGGAGCGCTGTCCTCCTCGTCATCCTTCTTTTTCTTCTTATCGATCACAAGGGGCTTATTGCCAATGATGATATCCAGCGCCTCGCCCTCGATCACCTTGTTTGCCTTTTTCTCAAGCTGCTCGCTCGCAAGATGGATCAAAAGGTCGGACACGAAGAAAACGGGATCGTCCTCGTTCTCGCCCACGTTGACCTCCACGGTGCTGCCGTCCTTCTTCACAACCACGCCGTGAATGGAAAGGGGAATCGTCACCCATTGGTACTTTTTCACGCCGCCGTAATAATGGGTGTCCAGATAGGCGAAACCGCCGTCCTCATAGAGAGGATTCTGCTTCACGTCCAGACGGGGAGAGTCGATGTGCGCCCCGAGAATATTGATGCCGTCCTCCATCTTCTCCTTGCCGATCTGAAACATCACAATGGATTTATTCATCCATACGGAATACACCTTGTCCCCGGCTTTCAGCTTTTTGCCGTCCTTCACCAGCGCCTCCAGTTCTTGATATCCCGCCTCATCCAGCGTATTTACGATCTGGTCGATGCACTCCCGCTCGGTCTTTCCTCTGTCCAGAAAGTCCATATACTCTCTGGCAAAAGCATCCACTTCCCCTAGCTGTTTCTCATCATAAGTTTCCCATGTGTTTTTCTGTTCCAAATTTACCACTCCTCTCTTTTCTAATCTTTTGGCACTTTTCATGTGTTCTTATCATACTTCATCCAATGCTTATCATCTTCCCCTACCGCTGCTCCATTCTGTCCTCTTCCGTAATCTCCCTAACAACCCTGCACGGATTGCCTACGGCAAGACTGTGCGGCGGAATGCTTTTTGTTACGACACTGCCCGCTCCGATAACGCTTCCTTCGCCAATTGTTACACCACCGCAAACAACTATGTTGGCGGCGAGCCAACAATCATTTTCAATGGTAACAGGTTTTGCGTATTCAAGATTATAAATGCTGCCATCCTCACGTAACCTGCAGTTCCGCTCTTCTGGGAGCATTGGATGCATAGGCGTTGCAATGGTAACATTGGGACCAATCATTACATTATCCCCAATATGGACAGGGCACACATCCAGACAGGTAAAATGAAAGTTTGCTCCGCTGTATTTTCCAAAGTACGTATTACAGCCATAGTCAAAATAAACAGGCGCTTGCAAGTCAGGCATTTCCAGGGTATTGGGGAGCAGCTCTTTAAGGATTTTATATCGTTTTTCCCTTTCGTCCTCGTCAGTCATATTATAACGTCTTGCCAGTTTACGTGCTTTCAAGCGCAATTGATCCAGTTCGGGATCAGACGGGTCATAAAGCTGTCCTGTAAGCATTTTTTCTTTTTCAGTCATTTTTTTGCCATTTCTCCATATGCCATATTTTAACTTCTCAATTCTATCCCCATGCCTTTCAAACCGTTGAGAATTTTCTTCATGGCGCTGGTCACATCCGCCTCCTCAAGCGTCCTGTCTTTGGCACGGAAGGTAATGGAGTAAGCCATGGACTTGAAGCCCTCTTTAATCTGATCGCCCTCATAAATATCAAAGAGCTGGTAATCTTCCAGAATCTTTCCGCCGCGCTGGGCAATGACAGCCTCGATCTGACCCGCCATCACGGTCTTCGGCACCACCATGCTGATATCGCGCAGAACTGCCGGGTACTTCGCGATCCCCTCATACTTGCGGTCAAAGGTAGCATAAGGCAGAATCGACGGAATGTCAAGAACCGCCACATAAGCCCTTGTCTTCAAGTCATAATTGTCGCAGACCTCCGGGTGCACCTCGCCGAGATACCCCACCAGCGTCCCCTCGTACTCGATGTTCGCCTGTCTGCCCGGATGCAGATAGTTTCTGCCCGCCTGCGGGTCATAGACCACCTTTTTATGCATGCCGGCACTCTCAAAGAACTCTTCCACCACGCCCTTCATGTCGAAGAAATCACAATCCCCATACATGCCGAGGGTAAACTGCATCCGCTCCTCAGGCAGTTCCGTGAGCGGCAGAGCCTTGGGCAGATAAATATTGCCGAGCTCGTAGAGCCGCACATCCTTGTTGCGCCTGTTGTAGTTTGTTGCAAGGCTGGTCAGCATCCCGTGCAAAGGAACCGTCCTCATGATCGAAAAATCCTCTCCCAGCGGATTCGCGATCGTGATCGCCTGTCTCGCCGGATCGTCCGCCGCAAGCAGCAGCTTGTCAAACACCTTCGGGCTTTCAAAGGAATAGCACATTCCCTGTGAGAAACCGCAGTACTCCGCGATATCTCTTGCCTTCTGCTCAATGCGCAGCTTGAAAGGGAGTTTCCCCGTAGTCGCCTCGCCGTTTGGCAGCGTGGTCGGAATCTTATCGTAGCCGTAAAACCTTGCCACTTCCTCCGCGATATCGCACTGGCGCAGGATATCCTGACGGAAGGTCGGCACCGTGAGCGTCCGCTTCTCCGCGTCATAGTCCACCTCTATCATCTTAAAAATATCCAGCATTTCCTGCTCGGAGACATCCGTGCCAAGCAGGCTGTTGTAACGTTCCGGCTCAAAGGGAAGAACGACCTTCTCCTTCATCTCGCCGTGCACGTCCACCATGCCGCCGACCACCTCGCCGCAGCCAAGCTCCTCAATGAGCTGGCAGGCACGGTTGATCGCCGCCTCCGCGTTGTAGGGATCAAGCCCCTTTTCAAACTTGCCCGACGCGTCCGTGCGCAGTCCGACGCGCTTTGCAGACTTGCGGATGTTCGCGCCGTTGAAGGTCGCCGCCTCAAAAAGTACGGTCGTCACGCTGTCCGTAATCATGGAATTTTCGCCGCCCATAATGCCGGCGATACCTACCTCTTTCTCCGCGTCGCAGATCATCAGCACGTCCGAATCCAGATTTCTGTCCTGCCCGTCCAGCGTACGGAAAACGTCGCCGTCCTTCGCCCTGCGGACAATAATCTTATGCCCTGCAATGGTGTCGAGGTCAAAGGCATGCATGGGCTGCCCGTACTCCTCCATCACATAGTTTGTTATGTCAACCAAATTGTTGATGGGGCGGATGCCGCTTGCCGCAAGGCGTCTCTGCATCCACTTCGGCGAGGGCGCAATCTTAATGTTTTTGCACACTCTCGCGCAGTATCTCGGGCAGAGTTCCTGATCCTGCACCTCCACGGATACATAGTCCTCCACCTTCTCGTCGTTTCCCTTTACCGTCACTTCCGGCAGTACAAAAGGCTTCCGGAACGTAGCCGCCGCTTCTCTGGCAATACCGATCACACTGTAACAGTCTACACGGTTTGAGGTCACTTCATACTCAAACACCGTATCCCGAAGTCCCAGTTCCTCCACCGCGTCCGCGCCAACCTGCACGTCATCCCCGAAAATGTAGATGCCCATCTCCGGCGCCTCCGGGTAAAAATTCCTGTCGGAACCAAGCTCCTCGATGGAGCACATCATGCCGTTTGAGGGCACGCCGCGCAGCTTTCCCGCCTTAATCGAGATACCGTCATCCGGCAGAGGACCACCGTCGTGACCACCCGCCACCTTGCCGCCGTCCAACACCACGGGAACCTTGTCCCCCTCCTTCACGTTGGGCGCGCCGGTGACGATCTGGATCACCTCATTACCGATATCCACCTGACAGACGATCAGCTTATCCGCGTCGGGATGCTTCTCAATCTTCTTGATCTGTCCCACCACGATCTTCTCCAGATTTTTGTCCAGTCTGGCGTAGCCCTCCACCTTTGTCCCGGAGAGGGTCATTGCGTCCATATACTCCTGATCCGTGCACGTAAGTTCCGGCACATATGCTTTAATCCATGACAATGCTGTATTCATGCTGTAAACCTTTCCCTTTCTTTTCTAAAAGTCTATGCTGATTGCGAAACGCTTCACAGCGTTATAAACTGAGAATGTTTTAAACAATTTTGATAACCATGCAAGTAATTCACAATCGCGTAATTTTGCAAAACCACTTATTTCAAAATATGATAAACGCTCGGAATAATATTTAATCGTATGTGTATCCCGGTTTTTTATATAGCAAATCCTGATCGGCAGCCATATCTTTATCCCAGACTTTCTCTTTCCAGTCCTCCTGCGCAACATCTTCAATCGCCACAGAGACACTTTCCATATCGCATCCAAGTATTTCAGAGATGTCTTCCGCGATCTTTTCCGCACATTTTCTTTTCTGCTCCTCCGTCCTGCCGGAAAAACATTTTATTTTTACATGTGGCATATTTATTTCCTTTCACAATTACTTCCGTGTCAAAACAATTTAACAGCCTTTATCCATTAAAACTGTTTAAGGAAGCGGATATCATTTTCATACAGAAGCCTCATATCATCAATTTCATATTTCAGCAGCGCGATACGCTCCAATCCTACGCCGAAAGCAAATCCCGTGTATTCCTCCGGGTCGATGCCGCTCATCTCCAGCACATGAGGATGCACCATGCCGCAGCCCAAAATTTCAATCCAGCCCTCGCCTTTGCAGAACCGGCATCCCTTGCCGCCGCACTTAAAGCAGGATACATCCATCTCCGCGCTGGGCTCTGTGAACGGGAAGTGGTGGGGTCTGAACTTCACCTTTGTATTCTCCCCGAACAGCTCCATCGCAAATTCGGCAAGCGTCCCCTTCAAGTCTGCAAAGGTGATATGCTTATCGATCACCAGCCCCTCGATCTGATGGAAGGAAGGGGAGTGGGTCGCGTCCACCTCGTCCGAACGGAATACCCGTCCCGGCGCGATCATGCGAATGGGCAGTTTGCCTTTCTCCATCTCATGCACCTGCGTGGAGGAAGTCTGCGTCCGCAGCAGGATGTCTCCCGTGATATAGAAGGTGTCCTGCTCGTCCTTTGCCGGATGGTCTGCGGGAATATTGAGCGCCTCAAAGTTATAATAATCTTTTTCCACCTCGGGACCTTCCACGACCTCATAGCCCATACCGACAAAAATCCGCTCCACCTCTTCCAGCGCGATCGTATTCGGATGGCGGTGTCCCATCTTATTCTTTTTGGAAGGCAGGGTCACGTCGATGACCTCCGTCTTTAACTTCGCCTCCCTGACGGCTCTCTCCATCTTTTTGACTGAAAGCTCCAGCACCTTCTCAATCTCCGCTCTCGTCTCGTTGACAAGCTGACCCACCTTCGGGCGATCCTCGGGCGCAACATCCTTCATGCTCTTTAACACCGCCGTCAGCTCACCCTTTTTTCCAAGGTAATTGACCTTCACCTCGTTCAGTTTTTCCAAGGCGTCACTTGCCTCGATCTGACGCAGTGCCTCGGCTTTGATCTGTTCCAGTTTTTCTTTCATAGTCTCCTCCATCCTTTCTTCTGACTCTGCTTTCCGTCTCTGCTTATGCGCGCAAAAAAAGTCCCACGTGCAACACACATGGGACGAATAAAATCCGCGGTACCACCCAGTTTCCCGCTTCCGCTCTTATACAGATCGGCAAACGGACACTTCCTTCGGCGTAACGTGCCTGTACGTTCCGGACTAATGCGATCGACCAAAACAATCAATCGGTTCACCCGAACAGCTCCAGTGGGAAATTCGGATCATTTCTGAACCGAAGGGAACTTACAGCCGACGATTCCCTCTCTCTGGCGGAAAAAACTCTCCTACTGGCACCTTCACAGCCTTTTGCAACAATGATGTTTCCAACAAATCTATCTGCTATTTTAGTGTTTTTTCGGCGACTTGTCAAGCCACCCGAACAGAAATTTATAAACCGGACCGAAATACCGGTTGATATGCGCCCCGATCATCAAAATGTACATCAGCATGTAGAACCAGAGCATCAAAATGACCACTGTGGTCAAACTCCCGTAAGTGCCGAAATCATTGTAGTGATCCACATAGACGGAAAAGGCAAAGGACGCGATACTCCACAACACTGCCGCAAACGCCGCCCCCGGGATCTGTGCCTTAAACCGCAGCTTGCAGCTCGGCACAAAGGCATAGATCATGGCAAAAACAAATGTCAGAATCACCCATGAAACAAGAAAGCGGAAACGCATAATCACATGCACCACAAGATGAAGCGGCGGGATATCCCTGAGCAGCAGATCCACGATCACGTTGCCGAACACCATCACAAAAAGCGCCACCAGCGTTGCCGCCAAAATGATCACCGTGTAAAAACAGGCGATCGCCCGCAGCACGATATAGTTTCGTTTCTCCTCCACATCATTGACCGCGTTTAATCCGTAAATCAGCGCCAGCATTGCCTTTGCCGCCGACCAGATCGTAACAATCGCAAAGACCGTGATCGTTCCCGCCGATCTGGCATATACGTCCGACACGATGCGTATGACCATACCGTTCACCGCATCCGGCGTAAACTGTGTGATCGCGTTGATTAAGTTTGCCTCCGTCAGTCTTGTATACGGCAGAATCGCACACAGCGCCATCAGAAGCGGAATCATGGACAGAAAGAGGAAAAACGCCGTACTTGCCGCAAAGGCGCTGATATTTTTCTTCGTCATCTGCCAGTTAAAATCCCGCAGGATATAATATAATCTGTAAATCGTCCTCATCTTACTCCCGAATAATTCCTGTGATCTGTTAATTTCTTTTCACTCACATTTTGCCCTACAAGTTCTCATTCGCAGTCAACCCAAAACAGCATGCCGATTTCCCAAATTATAGGGGCAGACATCCCGGCATTTATGGCAGGAAATTCTCCACGTCTGCGTTTCCGCGTCATCTCCAAAAGCGAACTCCCAGCAGGTCTGCTGCTTTAATTCCAAATCATCCAATGCGTGCACAGGACATGCCTCCACGCACAAATTGCAGTTATCACAAAGCGGTTTTTTCCTCTCGTCAGGTTCCCACTCCTGCTCACACAAAACCGTTCCCAGCCAGATCATGCTGCCAAATTCCGGCGTGCTCAACAGCGAATGCCTGCCTATGGTGCCAAGCCCCGCCGCCTGCGCCGCATGTTTCGCGGAGACGATCGACCGCCATCTGCCCGTATCTTTATCCCACTGGCTCTCGTTTATCGGAATCGGCACGCACACGATTCCGTGCTTTTCCATCTCAATACAAAAGTCAAGCGCAATCGCGTCCATTTTCGGCGTAATGGAATTTCTTACTCTTGTATAGGGAATATCTGATTTGCACACCAGCGTTCCAACCGGGAATCTGCAGCCGAAGGAAATGACAGACTTACAGGTCGGCAAAACGTCCCGCGGATGATACCCTTCCGGCGCGTCCTTAAAGCTGTCTATACCCGCCACGCCGCACAGATCTGCCCCCAGAGAAAACATCAATTCTTTTATCTCTTTTTTATCCATCGGTTCTACTGCTCCCTCAGTTCTTCGGCATCCGTCACCTCACAGCCAGGATAAAACTTCGACAAAATCTGCCCGTAGTCCGCTCCCTGCTCACCCAGCGCCTTCGCCCCGTTCTGGGACATGCCGACGCCATGCCCGAAGCCGCCGCCGGTTAACGTATATGCTACCACACTTTCTCCCTCTTTTCCAGTCCCGCTGGCGGTATCTATCACAAAAAAGCCGCTGGGAAGAAGCGTCCCCGGCACGGTTTCTCTCCCGTCCTGCTTTCTGACCGCACTTTTTCCGTCACAGAGAACATAGCGGATATTGTACTCGGAGAGCACCTTGTAGGTCGCTTTCTCCGTCTCGATCAGAAGCTCCTGCGCAATCCCGCCCGCGCCTCTTTTCTCTATCGCGATCCTCTTAATTTCTCCGGACTTCCCGATCGGCTCCGATACATAATAATCCCCCTCCGCCTTCGTCAATACAAAAGCCGGTGCAGCTGCATACCGCTCTTTCAGACGTGCCAACAGACTTTTTTCGTCCAGTTCTTCCACATGGTAACTCCACCGATACCAAGGTTCATCCTTCTCCAAATCCCCCTCGTGAACATGTGAAATAAATTGCCGGAAGACTCCCTCGTCCCGCAGGGATTCCGCGTCAACCCCATCCTCTACCGCGGTTTCCACCTCTGCCTGTAACTCTTCGGCAACCGCATTTGACTCTGCCCCCTCTGCAGCTTCCGTCTCCTGCCCGTAAAACCCGCTTACCCGCACGCCCGACAGATAGGGAACTTCCTCCCCGTTTCCGCCCTGCCAGCTCACCACGTCCGTCCCCGCTCCGCAGGAAGTGGAATAATAATAGTTCCCCGCCGCTTCGCCCTCGTAGGTGAGCAGCGCCCCCTTCGTCTCCTTGACCGCCGTGGTGGAGTCTGCATGTTCCTCGATATTGTGATACACCTGATATGCCGTAGTATCGTCCACATGGGCGCCAAGCTCCGGGATGCCCGCCCGCAAAACGTATCGGTACGCATAGGTTCTGGCGCACACTGCCTGTGCCTTTAACGCCTCCTGCGGATAGGATGCCGGCATCTCGCTCGGCACCACGGCGTAGAGATACTCCTCCAACGGCAGTTCATTGATCAGCACGATGCCCTGTTCCATCCTAAGACATTCTACCGCGCCGCGATAATCGCAATCCGCTCTCGTACTCCCCTCCATCTCCACCGTAACCTTGTCCGTAAGATTTTCACTCCGATAAGTTCTGCGCTCCCCGATAGTCATCTGGTCTGCCCGGATTCCGACCTCTTCCCCGTCAACCATGATCCCTACGCGTTCATGATAGTTGGTTCCCGCCGCCGTATTTTTCAAAAGCACCCGGATCTGATCCGCCCCCGCCTCCTCCGACACGAGACAGGCGTACACTTTTCCCTCCTCCACGACGAAATCCGTATCCTCACAGCCCACGCGAAGCTCCGCCTGTTCCAGCGTTTTCAGACTCCCATACAGCTTATAAATCTCCATCTCATCCGCGATCTGATAAACGCCGTAATCCTCGATTTCCAATTCCTGTTCAGAGGCACGAAGCAGCCTTCCGTGAACTTTTTCCCCGCGCTCTTTTGCCTCCACAATACGTCCATTCCGGAAAGTCAAATCCGCCACCTGTTCCCGCTCCGGCGGGCTGTTAAGTGCATCCCCGGAAAGCGCTGCGCGAAATGCGGTCTGACGATAAAAACAATCCAGCATGCCGTCTTTGTTCTCCATCACCCACACGCTCCCCAGATAATGGTCCTCCGGCAGCGTCTCCACAATGGTCAGCAGCGTATTCCCCTTCACGTAAACCTTTAACTCCTGCAGTTCACTTCCTGCAAAAGCGGTCGAGACATAGGGAAACGCCCCCTGCATCGCCCCGCTTTCGGTGTAGGCTTCCGCCTTTTGGGCATCCGTTTTCAGCACAAAAACCGTCGTCTCCCAAATCGAGGATTCCGTATCGAGATAAGCCAGAAAAATACGGAAGGCACGATACCAGTCCTCTTTTAAAAACGCCTGCTCCGGCTCATATTTGTCGCTGTAATCGGGAAGTCCCCACTCCTCTTCCGGCAGACTTTCACACAATGCCCGATATTGCCCATATGTAAAGTATATATCTTTTTCGTCCCCCTCCACTTCCATGCCGGTCTGCGACTGCCCTTCGCCGTCCGACGGCGGCATCGAAAAATCCACCCCCAGCGCGTCTAAAAGAATCGCCACATCCTCGACTGTAATCCGCTCTCCCTCCGGCTGTAGCGGCTCCTGCGCCTGCCTTCTCCCAAGGAAAAGACAGACGATGAATAAAAGTCCGAAAAAAATAAGCGAAAGTTTCGCAAGCTGTTTCCCGTCAAACTTCATGTCTGCGCCCTTCCCATGTCCTCCTCTATTCCTATGCACACCAAAAGAGAAATAGTATCTGTTGTAGGAAGAAAAAGCTTCACGGTCAAATTCTTTCCTCTTGCCCGTGAAGCCCTCAATGCCATCGGTTCCTTATGAAACCCGGACGCCTGCTTTATCATCAGCCTTCGCTTTCTTGGGCAGGCGGATATTCATTGCACAACAGCCTGTATGGCGCCTCGTCCTCCTCAATCTCCGGAAACCTCCCCGCCTCCTCATAAAACCGATTGTCCGTATTGTCGTCGTTGCACTGGGAAACTTCGCCGATCAGGATGCTCCCCGTCCCCGGCACCGCGTGAAACTCGTGGTACTGATGGGGTGAAAGGGTAACACTCTCCCCCGGATGCAGCGTGACAAAGAACCCCGCCGGAGCCGTGTAAGAACGTCCGTCGGCATTGATCACCACATCCTCGTCAGAAAGACCGCCCTCCCCGTCGTCCTGATAAATTTTGATCTGCAAAGTCCCGCCGCCGCGGTTGATGATGTCCTCCGACTTAAACCAGTGGAAATGCATGGGCGCCATCATACCGTCCCGCATGAATAACAGCTTCTCCGCATAAACCTTCTTGTATTTCGGATTATGCTGATTTCCGTTGCGCAGCGTAATCAGCCCAAACCCGCATGTGTTAAAGTCACCCCGTCCGAAGTCCGTGATATCCCATCCAAGCATGTTGTCGCGGATCTCATCATACTCATGCCCCTTGTCTTTCCACTCTTCCGGCGTCCAGTGACAGAAAGGCGGCAGGTGAAAACCGTTCTTTCCCGCCAATGCTTCCATTTCCTTTATAATCTGATTGATTTCTGAACGTTTCATAAAGTCCTCCTCTTCTTACACTTATACCCCAATTTCCCCGTAACATTCTGCTGCAGATTTTTCACCAGTGTTCCATTTCCCAACAGCATACACTTTTTCGCAGTCCAAGACTGCCAAATCCGTCATTGATATCTTACCCCATATTACCATGACACCGGCACCTTGTACAATCCTCTCTGCGGATATTGTGTTCACTCATCAGCCATTCTGTAGATTGCCGCCATATCCTGTACAGAAAGCTTCTTCGCGGAACCTGTGTGCCCGTCACATGCCGCCATACACCGTTCCGCCATCTCCAGAATCTGTTCCTCCGACGGATGAATGCCCAGCTCAGAAAAGTTCACCAGCATACCGATGCTGTTATAAAACGCCTCCATCGCCGCGATACCGGCAAGGGCAATCTCTTCATCCGTACCGTCCATAACGATTCCCATCACATGTCTTATAATGTCATTTGATACAGATGAAAATCAAGTTGAAAAAATAGAAAGCATGAAGAGCTGGAACTGGGTTACCTTGAGCGCGGCGCCAGCCGGATCCGCACGGTAAATCGGGAATATATCATACAAGAGGGCGTAAAAGCCTTTTTGAAACCAAATATCTGAATCCGCTTATACAGAACCGCCAGATTGAAGTCCATATTCTCCGGAATGACAGGCAGACATCCAGCCGGATTTTATCAAACCTCAGGAAATTAAAAAACCTGCAAAAGCGCTCCGACACAGAATTCGCCACACGAAATCTCCTCTCGGAAAGCTGGATGCTTCTGCTGGAAGATATCAAAAAAAACACAGCCGGCTCTCACAATCATCAACATAGAAAGTCAGAACCGACTGCGCAGTATACTTGCCTTTATACACAGCCACTATCACGAAAAAATTACCCTTGCAGACATTGCGGTTTCCGCCAATATCAGTGAACGGGAAGCGCTGCGCTGTTTTCAGAAAAATCTGAGCCAAAGCCCTTTCGAATATCTGATCGGTTTCCGTCTGAACCAGTCAAAAAAATTGCTTGCAGGAACCTATGATTCCATCACACAGATTAGCTTTATGTGCGGTTTCTCAAACAACGCCTATTTCGGAAAAGTATTTAAAAAGGCGTTTGGCATGACTCTCCTCGCTTATCGCACCATGACAAAATAGCGGTATCCCGCCTCATTTCCGCACTGTCTTAGAGCATAGATGCCCGCAGTTCCTCCCCGCTCTTCGCGCTCAAGTATGCCGGCGGAATGTCAAACACGGTCTTCGCCCCCGTCTGTCCTTCCTGATTGAGGCGGTGAGCCGCTCTCGCATAGGCGATAATCACACTGGACGTAAACTCTGGGTTGGAATCCAGCTTCAGACTGTATTCGATCAGATGGCTGTTCTCCTCCTCCCAGCCGGTTTTTCCGCTGCGCAGCACAAAACCGCCATGCGGGATGCCGCTGTGGTCCCTGAGAAGTTCCTCCTCACTGATAAAATGTACCGTGGTGTCATAATCTGCAAAATAATTCGGCATGACCTTGATTTCCTGCTCCACTTTCGCGGCGTCCGCCCCCTCCTCGAGAATGACAAAACACTCTCTCGTATGTTTTTCTCTGGTGGAGAGCTCAGGATTTTTCCCCTCCCTCACAGCCTCAAGCGCCGCCTCCACAGGAATCGTGTACTGCTTGGCATTTTTCACGCCTGCAATCCTGCGGATCGCGTCGGAATGCCCTTGGCTTACACCCTTTCCCCAGAACGTATAATCTTTGCCGTTTGGCAGAATAGCGCTGGCATACATCCTGTTTAGAGAAAACATTCCCGGGTCCCAGCCCACGGAAATAATGCCGACTTTTCCGGACGCTTTCGCGGCAGCATCCACGTTCTCAAAATGCCTCGGGATGTTGGCATGGGTGTCGAAACTGTCCACCACGTTAAACAGTTTCGCAAATGCCGGCGTCTGCTCCGGCAGATCCGTCGCGCTGCCACCGCAGAGGATAAGCACATCAATTTTATCCTTCCATGCCGCCGCCTCCGACACATGGCAGACCGCCGCGCTCTTCGTAAGGATGGACACCTGTCCCGGCTCCCTTCTCGTAAAAACTGCCACAAGTTCCATGTCGGGATTCTGTTTCACGGCACACTCAACCCCGCGCCCCAGATTTCCATAACCTAAAATTCCTATTTTTATACTCATTCTGTTCATCCCTCCATACCTGCAAAAGCAGCCGCACATGACGACTGCTTTTCCATCTTTTGTATAATCCCCAAAATGCCGGATCTTGTATTTTGACTCCTAGCAACGCTAGGTGGGTAACCGCAACCATACTTCTGTCTTCCACTGCGTAATGCCCAAAGGCTGGAGGCCTGACATCTATATGACAATGTAGGAATCCCGTTTAAAGTATCTGTAGGTTCAAAATAACAAGACTTATCGTGCATTTCAGGTTACATCTATTATATCCGAATTGACCGCGAAATACAACAGAATTTTTTGCCAGAGCAGCTATAATCTTTTAATCCAATAAATATCCGGCTTTATAAGAGCATTCCAAATAACCGGGATTCTGATAATAAGCGTCCGTGCGAAAATCCGATATTTTATCGCTGATAAACGACGAAAAAATCTTCATAAGTTCTTCCGTCTCGTTCCCGGATTCTGCACAATCCTCAATCATTATACTATATAATCCGCCAATATCTGTAAAGCTTGGAATTGCATATTTACATTCTGTTATTGTGTCAAAATTACCCTCTGGTATCTGATAACGCTCTATGAGTTCATCTCCCACTTGTTCAAAAGAAAGGCAATGATTTACTTGTGCGTCATACATTTGTTTTTCCACGCCATCTTTCCCCAATGCATCTATGATTACACCGCGCTTATTTTTTGTCTTTCGAGCAACATACTCAATCAGGGAGCAAACATAAAACAAATCATTTTGTTTCTTTTCCGTCATAAATAACCTCACTCCTGTCAAATCTTAAGCACTCTAATGCTGCCAACGTGTGAAAACTGATCTGTTGCGTTGGATATTTAAATTCTGCCAATACCCAAAACTGCTTCCGACTTATCCTTCCTGCAAAGAAATCATTGACGTAGTTCCACACAGTATCATCCGCCATAGGTCCTTCCACGATATCATACTGGTGTATTTCCCCTCTTCTGCAGTTTGCAATGAAATCAAGCCATTCATCCGTCATAGATTCAAACTTCAAAATAGATAATTCCCTATTTTCCACATAAGTATAATAATTGACAATCGGCTTACCCTCTCCACGGTTAGCCCACCGTATTGCCTGCTCCAAATTACTCGTACAATAAAATCCCCACGAAAAATCTTTTGCATATCTCGTCTTTCGTATTTCCGGGAATTCAACTATTTCCTTACTTGCATGATAAAGAATCATATATGATTATCTCCAATTCCCCATTTTTATCTGTTACTCTCCTTCTCCCGATACATCATTTCATCCGCCTTGTGGAATAAGTGATGGAACGTTTCCTGTCCTGTCTGGGAATAAGCGGCTCCCACGCTGGCGGAAATTTTTTGGAAATTTTCATTCTGGGCGTATGCCCCGTCGAGCCGCTCCTTGATCATTTTCCTCGTCTGCTCCACATCCTCCTCGGTGCGTGCCCCGACCATCACCACCAGAAACTCGTCGCCTCCCATGCGTGCGATCAATCCTTCCGGCATACATTCCAAAAGCGTCTGCGCCGTGAGCACCAGAGCCTTGTCACCCTCATGATGCCCATAGATATCATTGACGCTCTTAAAATGGTCGAGGTCAATGCAGAACACCGAAATGTGCCCGTCCTCCTGTTTATCGATATACTCATACACGTACCGCCTGTTGTATAAACCTGTCAGGAAGTCAGTGTTCGCGTTCTTGATCATCATCTGCTGGTATAGACGTTCCTGCGTCACATCAATGGCAACGCCCACAGTTCCCATCACGCTCCCGTCCAGATCAAACAGTGGCGACTTGTAGGTTTTCAGCTCGCGCATACTATCCCCGATCTTGACCGTCTCATCGAAAATACAGGTCTCCCGCTTATCCATCACCTCGTATTCCGACTCCATACAGATAAACTCACCCTTTTCATATTCATCCGGAGTGATATCCCAGATATAATAATGTCCGCGTCCCTCAATCTGCTCCATCGTCTTGTTGACCGCTTTGCAAAAGGTCTCGTTGACCTTCATGTGCGCGCCCTCTTTATCCTTGTACCAGATTAAGTGCGGCACGCTGTTGATCGTTGTGTCGAGGTAGCTCTGCGTCTGCCAGAAGTCCTTGCTCATTTTATAAGTCTTCTGCCAGCGGGTCAGGCGAAACTGAAACTCCGCCTCCGTCAAAGGCGTTACCCAGATATCCGTAATTTCCTCTGCGTCGCCTTTTGTAGTCAAAAGCGCCGTCTGTTCCTGATCCGCCAACACAATCAGCTCCGCGTCCTTCTGCTTATGCTCAAGCAGAAAAGCAACCGTTTCCGCTGCGTCCGTCTGCCTTACATCCGCCAGAATCACATCCGCCCTGCCTGCCGGTTCAGCTTCCGCGCGTGCGCTCTTGTGAAATTCATGTGAATAACGAAGAAACTGCGGCAGTTGCTTTAAGATTTCAAATAACTCATCCTGTTCGGTAATCATGTAAAAACAAATTTCGCAATGATACATAAACTTTCCCCCATCTCCAAAGCACTTCCCAAAGTCAACTGTTTCCTGTTGATTTACCCCTTACCCTGCATTTAAGATTTTGGCAATCTCCGCCAACAGTTTCTCTTTCACGGGCGGCTTTAACATATATCCCGCCGGCTTTAATTTCAGTACCGCCTCAATATTTTCGCGATCGTTGATCGCTGTCAGGAACACCACCGGAATGCTCGTCAGCTCCTCGTCGGCACGTATCATTTCCAGCGTCATCCGACCGTCGCAGACAGGCATCTCATAGTCCAGCAGAATCAAATCCGGTCTCTTTTTTCCTATGGAAGTCATCGCCTGCGCCCCGGAGATCGCCAGCGCGACCTCGTAAGTATCTTCCAGCATTGCCTTGATTGTGCGGAGTGCAGTCCCGTTGTCATCCACTACTAAAATCCGCTTCTTTTCTTCTTGGCTTTTACCTTCCTCCTGCGCTTCACGCTCGACTTTATCCTCGTCAAGCCCGATCCGTCTGCAGACCGCCTCCATGATCACCGTATTTTCTACCGGACGGATCAGATTCTCGAACTGTTCTTCCTGATAGTATTTGAAAAACCGGTCGCTCTCCTCCTTTGTCCCGATGGTCAAAACCGGAATCTGCGCATACTGCTCACTCAGCAGGAAAAAAATAGATGTATCAATATCGTATGCGCCGATTAGGCTGATGACAACCAGATCCGGATTCACGATTTTCAGCATTCCCTCCATGACTCCTGCGTTCTCCGAGCAGATCTGCACGTGAAAATATTGGGATAAAAAGTGGTTTGTCTCGTTCACCACCGTGTTAAGTTTTCCGATTAGCAGTATCTTTTTCATTTCCCCCTCCGATCGCCGGTACAAAAACCCCTTCTGTCTCTATGTACCAGTATTCTGTTCTATTCTGCCAACTGACCTGACAACAACCCCGCAAGCCGCTCCGTCTCCTCCGGATCCAGATTGGTCACCGCCTCCGCAAGCTTCTGTATATTCTGCCCGACTTCTTCCGGAAAAGCATATGCCCGCAGCTGCTTCATCAGTTCATCCGCCCGGTCAATGTCCATCTCCTGCATACTGATGCGGATCATCTCCACAAGCGCCCGTATCACGGAATAATCGGCAATTTCCTGCTTTTCTTCTGCGCCGATACCGAAAACACCCTGCAGGCGCTGCCGGTAACTGCGCCACTCTTCCAGAAAAATATCCGTCATCGACTTAATTATATCTATTTTACCATCTTTTGCCGCAGATTCCAACACTCTTGCAACTCCCGACAACGTAACAATTCCGACTGTGGCGGCAAGACTCTTCATGGCATGTACCTGAATACGGTACTGCTCAAAAAAAGTTTCCTCTGTAATCTGTTCATAGGCACGCTCTAGGGAATCCGCCGCCGCATCTATCTGGTCGTAAAACTCTTGCAACGTGTAGGCGAGCAGCTCCCTGTCCGGCAGATGCAGCCACGCATAATTCCAGTCCAGCCCTTCCACCACCGGAAGGTCCTCCGGACAGGCATCCGCCGCCGCTTGCACTGCCGGCGTCTTTGCCGGGTCCGCCGCCTGCAGAAGTTCCTCGGGCAGCATCTTCCGAATCATATGCTCCAGTTTATCCGGCACGATCGGTTTCGACAGGAAATCGTCAAAGCCCTCTTTCAAATACTGCTCTCTCGCCCCCGCCACCGCGTTTGCAGTCAGCACCACAACAGGCGTGTCCTTGCACGAGAAATCTTCCAGCTCCCTCATGCGGTGAAGCGTCTCCACCCCGTCCATCTCTGGCATCATATGATCCAAAAAGATGAGATCATAGTGGTTTTCCTGAACGAGCTGCAGGCATTCCGCACCACCGCCCGCCTCCGACACCTGAATCTCCGTCTCTTTCAGCAGGTTCCGCAGCACTTTTCGGTTGACCGCGTTGTCATCCACCACCAGAAGCTTCGCATCCGGCGCAAGAAAACTGGATTCATAGCTGAAATTTTCCGCCATATGCTTTACCTTTGACTCAAAATCTCCAATCGACGTACCGTCGATAATCTTCTGCTCCAGTTCAAAGGAAAACTTAGAACCCTTCCCGTATACGCTCTCCACCTGAAGCTCACTGTTCATCAGCTTGAGAAGCTGTACCGTAATGCTCATGCCAAGCCCGGTACCCTCAATATTGCGGTTTCTCTCCTCCTCGATCCGCTCGAACTCCGCAGTAAGCTTTGGCAAATCTTCCTCCTTGATGCCGATCCCCGTGTCCTCCACCTCAAAATACAGCACCGCCGTCTCACCCATGACACGGCATTTTACGCGCAGCCAAACCGTTCCTTCTTTTGTGTACTTGACTGCATTAGTCAGTATATTGATCAATACCTGTCTGATGCGCACGTCATCCCCGTACAGACAGGTCGGTATTTCGTGGTCAATCTCCACAACAAACTGCAGCTCCTTGTCCTTCGCCCGCTGCAGCGTCATATTTGCCAGATCGTGAATCATACTGCAAATCTCATATGTAACCGGCACAATCTCCACCTTGCCCGATTCAATCTTAGAAAAATCCAGAATATCGTTGATAAGCGACAGCAGAGACTGCCCTGCCGTGTGGATGTCCATCGCGTACTCCCTGACATTCGGCTCTCTGGATTCCCGCAGAATCATCTCATCCATACCGAGCACCACATTGATCGGCGTGCGGATTTCGTGGGACATCTGTGCAAGAAACTTTCCCTTCGCCTCATTCGCCGCAAGCGCCTCATGCCTCGCCGAATCCGCCTCCAGCTTTGCAAGCGCGAGCTGACTGTTCTGCTTCTGCGCCGCCTTTACCCGCTCCTCCGCATCCTGCCTGTATTCCTTTGAGATGCGCAGGACATGCAGGATCGCCAGAATCAGTCCAAACACCGCCATCGCATACAGAGTCGCCACATCCGCATAGGCATACATGGAAAAGTGGTTCAAAATCACCTTTGCCACTTCACCGGCAAGCAGTACGGCTAACGATATAATCGGGATCAAAATCTGGTAGCGGCGGCTCTTGCACACAAGCTGTATCAGGCTCACAATCGTCACCACGCAGACCACGGCCAACACGATCGTGGACACATCCGCCATCACGATCAGATTCTGTACGCCAAGCAACTCCAATACAATCTGAATGACTGCATTGAAACACACGATACATATGAGCCATACAAAGCGGCGCGGAAACATATCTCCCAAATTCCGCTCAAAATACAGCGTCAAAAACAGCGGCATCATAAGCATCAGGTACTCTTGCAGCACCTGCACTCCCTCTATGCCAAAAAAGAGGTTTAAGGTATCTGTACCGGCAAAACAATAGATACCTGCGGTGAGTCCGAACAGCCCAAGGAAAATCCCTCCCCGGCTCTGCTGTCTCGTACACCACCGGATCAGCGCCAGAACAAACAAAATGATTGCCGAGATCACAATCAAAAGGCAGCATGCAATATCCACCAGATTCGTGCCTGCCATGCCGATTACCAGCACTTCATCCGCCTCACTGACATTCTCCTCCAAGATTTGCACTGTATTCTGATCCGCCTGATACTGAAACATCGCGATTACCATAAAAACGACGATGAAAAGGAAAATAACCCCTGTAAATTTTCGTAAAAACTTCATCCCACCACGCACTTTCCCAAAATTACGAAAAAGTGTATCCGAAAATCAAAGGATTCCCGGATACACTCTCTATGCCTGTATCAAATTACCTGTATCAATTACAGAGCGTTCACCAGCTTCTCAAGTGCTGCCAGCGCCTCGTCAGGAAGTTTGTCATAGCCTTCCTTCTTCTCAGCAAAGCCCTTAACCGCATTTACACGGGTCTGCATAGCGCTCTTCAGCTGCGCCTTATAATCAGCGTCGTCCAGATTCGGTGTGAAGTCGCCTGTCTTGCCGTTCCAGTCGTTCATGATCTCGATATCCTCGAAAGGACCCCACTGCTCAAATTTCGCCTTGCCCTCAACGATGGTCTCGAGGATGCCAAGCGTATCTTCCTTCTGGCACTTGTGACCCATAAAGTCGCCTGTGTTAACGATGTAGCAGTCAACGTTCTTCTCCTCAACCAGCTTCTTGAACTTCTCGTAGTCGTTAACCAGCGGATAAGTTCTGAACGGGTTAGCATAAGGTACGATACGGATCGCATTCATATCGGTACCTGCGGCAACACGCTCTGCGGAAGAAGTCTTGGTCGCCAGCGTAGCGCCCATAACGGATGCCAGCGCGGAACCCTTTAACTTGATGATCGGCGGGATCGTAGGATCTTTCATAATCCAGAAGATCGCATTAACAGGTGCGTCGATCTTATCTACACGGTTAGGCGACCATAATTTGGACTTGATCGCACGACCGTTACCGTTTCTGATATCCTCGGTTACGAGCTGAATCTTGCCTTCGCTGTCCATGGTGCAGGAGCAGTTCTGAGCAGATAACAGATACTCGTTGTCCGGGCATCCGGTCGGGTAATCTGCCGTCTTATCAAAGTAGGTAGGCTCAAGAGCGATGGATGCGCAGGTATCGCTGTTGATGATGAAAGCGTCGTCGTGAAGCACCTTGATGCCGCCGAACGCATCGTACTTGCCGTCATGCTTCGCATGGGTCAGGGTGGACTTGCCGGAACCTGACAGACCATAAACGGAAGCAACGAACTTCTTGCCGCCCTCTAAGGAATACTCTTTCTGACCGCCGTGGCAGGATGCGTAGCCGTTTCTGTTTGCAAGCGCCCAAGCCATGGTTAACGTACCCTTCTTATGCTCACCGAAATACTTCATGCCGAGGATTGCAGCGCAGTTCTCGTTGGTGTCGAAGTAGCACAGTGTAAGCGGATCGCTTAAACAGCTGTAGTCCAGATCGGGAGCCTCATGGGGCGCCCACTGGGGATCGGAGAAAATGTAGATGTCAGGCTCGTTGCCGCCGCCGATAGGCTGGGACTTCTTGTACATCTTTACATACTCGTCAGACATATACTGGAAGTTGATCATCCAGTTGTAAAGCAGGTTCTCCTCTCCTTCCGGAATCAGAAGGTGAGCCTTCGCCATAAACTCAGGGTCAAGACCTACGAAGCACTCTGCATGGTACATGGTTTTCCAACGTGTCTCATAGACAGCGTCCATAACCACTTTATCTAATTTCGCCTCATCTACGCCGGGCTCGCCTTTGATACGGCGTGCTGCCGCGTAACGACCGGTCACTGCACCATCGTTGAATAACAGAACCTTTGCATCTGCAGGAAGACCGAAAGTCTCACCGTCCTTAATCGGCATATCCGTCACCACCGTACCGGGTGAGTTCTTTGCCAGCTCATAAGCCTCTCTCAAGGTGTTAACCTTAACTACGTTGTTTCCGTAAAATGCCGCCTCAATAATGGAACGGGTTTTAGAAAAACCAACCTTGCCGGCGCCAATCTCGGAAATGGGATAATACGCTTTTGTTGCCATTTTACGTTCTCCTCCTTAAAAATTGTATTGGTTCACGGGATATCCGGAGAATGGCTCTCCGGAATCCCGAATGTCCCTCGCATGTACTTGTCCGCACACCTTTAACATTATCTCAGACAGCCTTTAAAAAGTCAATAGACCAAAAGCGCCTTGACCTTTCCTGTGTCCTTAGAATAATGCCGCCGCAGACTTTCTCTTTTCATCCATCTGCCGCCGTAACATTGCCATCCGGTACTGCCCGAACACTTCATCCTGTTTCTTTTTCGCAATCGCCTTCGGGAAATCCAGATCCTCCAGACGGCTTCTGGAAGAAAGCTGGTTGAGCGCCGAGGAATTATTTAAATTGCGCGTGTACTGCAAAGCGTTTGTGGACGCGCCCAGACTGCTTCTGCGCTCCGAAACCATATCTAACGCCTTGTCTATTGCCTCCAGACTGAAATCCTTCGAGGTGACGTCCAGATCGGCAATCCCCAGAGCCTCCAGCGTGGAGTTTTCCATTTGGATATGCATACCGCCGCCGTTCGGGGAAGTCGCGATCGCCATGTCAGCCATACTGCCGTCCAAGAGCTTCTGTTCGTTAAAGCTGGTATTTCTCGCAAGCCCCTCTATGCCCTGCTTGAGCTGGTCGATCTCTTTCTGGTAAGTCTGTTTATCAGCGTCGGAATTGATGCCGTTCATAGACCGCACGGCAAGCTCCCGGATTCTCTGTAAGTAATCCGACATGCCGCCCAGCGCGCCCTCCGCCACGTTGGAGGCGCCGATCGCCATCCCCGCATTGTCCGCGCCAACCTTATACCCGGTTTCCTGCATTTTCATCCTGCTCGCGATAGCAAGCCCCGCCGCGTCGTCTTTCGCGGTGTTGATCCGCTTGCCGCTGGAGAGATGGGAATATGACCAGAAAAGATCCTTTTGAGGTGATACCGCACCTATTCTCATATGCATGCTCCTTCCTCTATGTTTAAATGACTCGCAAACTCGCGCTTACGCACTTTATGTCCGCCTTCGTCGGATGTTTGCTCGTTAACGATGCAAGAAAAATAAATGCCGCCTACGGCGTCGCTTATTTTTCTTTTGCACCAGTTATATTATACCGCTTTCCGCTTGAAAAAACAAACAGAAAATAGGAAAAATTTCCTAAAAAAGTATAAACTTAATCGCGCAGCAGTCCTACCGCTCTCGAGGTGCCGATCCTGTCGCACCCTGCCTCCACAAACGCCTCCAGATCTTCCAGCGTGGAGATGCCGCCCGCCGCCTTGATCTTTACATTTGGTCCAATATGCTCCTTGAAGAGACGGACGTCCTCCAGTGTCGCCCCACCCGTGCCAAAGCCGGTGGAAGTCTTGATATAGTCCGCGCCCGCCGCCGTAACCGCGCGGCACATGGCAATCTTCTCTTCCTGCGTCAGATAGCATGTCTCGATAATCACCTTTAAAGTTTTGTCGCCGCAGGCTTTCTTTAAGGCGCGGATCTCCTCCTCCACCTTCCCGTAAAGCCCGTTTTTCACATCGCTGATGTTGACCACCATGTCGATCTCGTTCGCGCCATCCTCGATGGCTTTCTGCGTCTCGGCTACTTTCGCCTCCGTCACGCTGTAGCCCAGCGGGAATCCCACCACGGTACAGATATTGATCTTATCCCCGTATGTCTCATGGATTCTTCCGATATATGCCGGCGGCACACAGACCGAAGCCGTCCCAAACTCGATTGCCTCGTCGCAGAGGGTAACTATGTCCTCCCATGTGGCGTACGCCTTTAACTGTGTATGATCTACCCTTTTCAAAATTTCATTCTTATCCATATCTTCTCCTCTCTCATCCGGTTTCCGTCTGTCATAACTTTCATTTTACCATTGTAATCCCTGCCGCCCAAAATTTCCACTCAAAAATAGAATTGTACACAGTTACAGTTCGGGACTTTGTTACTGTACGCATTCTTGTCTGGTACTATTTTACTATTTCGTATTTAAATTTTGTTAACATAATATTAAATATTTGTTAAATTACTGTTTTTTCTTGTTTCCGCACCGTTTTTCATGCTATGATAATAGAGTCGGTGCAAGGGTGAACCGTACCCCTGCACCGTTTTTGTCACAAAGCAACACCAGTTTTGGAAGAAGGAGGTACATAAATGGAACAGAACAGCTTTTCTGAAATTACCCCCGAAATTGTGCGGCTCGCTAACATGAGCGAACAAGCCGGCATTATCGATACGGAACTTTTCACGAAATTTGACGTCAAGCGCGGCTTAAGAGACTTAAATGGTAAAGGTGTACTTGCCGGTTTAACGAATATTTCCGATGTGCGCGCCAACAAGATCGTGGACGGCGTACAGGTGCCTACCCACGGCAAGCTCTTCTACCGGGGATACAACGTGCAGGATCTGGTAAATGGTCTTTCTGCGGACGGTCGTTTCGGCTTTGAGGAAGTCACTTACCTTCTCCTGTTCGACAAGCTGCCGAACGCGGAGGAGCTGGCGGAGTTTACGAAGCTTTTAAACAGCTACCGCTCCCTGCCCACCAGTTTTGTACGCGACATCATCATGAAAGCGCCCAGCAACGATATGATGAACACGCTGGCGAGATGCGTGCTGACGCTCTACTCCTACGATGACAGGGCGGACGACACGTCCCTGCCAAACGTGCTCAGACAGTGTTTGCAGCTGATCGCGCTCTTCCCGATGCTTTCCATCTACGGCTATCAGGCTTACAACCACTACCACAATGGAGAAAGCCTTTACATCCATCAGCCCCAGCCTCATCTGTCAAACGCGGAAAACATTTTACATATTCTGCGCCCGGACAATAAATATACGCCTCTGGAGGCGAGAGTTCTGGATATCGCCCTGATCCTGCACATGGAGCACGGCGGCGGTAACAACTCTTCCTTTACGACCCACGTTGTCACCTCCTCCCTCACGGACACCTATTCCGTGATCGCGGCGGCGATCGGTTCCTTGAAAGGTCCCCGTCACGGCGGTGCCAACATCAAAGTGGTGAAGATGTTTGACGAGATGAAACGGGAGATCTCCGACTGGAGCAATGAGGGACAGGTTGCGGACTATCTGAAAAAGCTTCTGCACAAGGAGGCGTTCGACCACGCAGGACTGATCTACGGCGTAGGACATGCCGTATACTCCAAGTCCGACCCCCGTGCCGTCATCTTCAAGTCTTTCGTGGAAAGGCTTTCCGACGAGAAGGGACTGCACGACGAATTTGCGCTCTACAATCTGGTGGAGCGGCTTGCTCCCGAACTGATCGCGGAGGAGCGTCCCATCTACAAGGGCGTCAACATCAACGTGGACTTCTACTCCGGTTTCGTTTACAGCATGTTGAATCTACCGATGGAATTGTACACGCCGATTTTCGCCATCGCCAGAATCGTTGGCTGGAGCGCACACCGCATGGAGGAGCTGGCAAACAACGGCAAGATTATTCGTCCCGCATACAAGACAATCTGCGTGGACAGAGATTACCAGAATCTTTTCGAGAGAAACGCCTGAGCAGCTATAATGAAAAATAAACTAACAAATAAGAGCATTGTGTAAAAACTAACAACACAGTGCTCTTATTTTTTCACTTATTCTTCTCTCTTATGTTCCTCGTGCGTTTCCAGCCGGAAATCGCCTTTCATATCCTCACGGCGTTGCCAAAAAAGCAATCTGTTAAAAACCGAGAAACTGCTTAACAGCCGCCTTCATCTCTGTCTTATCGCACACGTGGTCGTGCAAAACCGGCGCGGTGCGGATCTCATCAATCGCCCGCGGTACCGCCACATTGCCAATTTTGGAAAGCTCATCCACCAGCTCAAAATCACCCATGGCGTCATACTTCGGGTCAATAGCGTTCATCACGCTTCTTGTAAACTTGAAGGGACTCGCCGTGGAGGCGATCACTGTCTTCGTCTCGTCCTCTGTGTCGGACACATACTTGCCGTACACCGCGCTCGCCACCGCCGTGTGTGTATCGAGCACATAGCCCGTATTTTCGTACATTGCTTTGATCCGATCCGCCGTCTCCTTCTCATCCGCAAAATTCCCGTAGAAATCGGCGAGCTGCTCTCTCATTTCCGCCGTGATCTGATAACTGCCCTGCTCGGACAGGCTCTTCATCATGGCGGCATTTTTCTCCGGATCGCCGCCTGCGATACGGTAGATCAGCCTCTCTAAATTACTGGAAATCAGAATATCCATAGAGGGGGAACTGGTCAGCTTAAACTCCCTGTTCCTGTCATAGTCTCCCGTCTGGAAGAAATCGTAGAGCACCTTATTTTCATTGGAGGCGCAGATCAGTTTATGAATCGGCACACCCATATTCTTCGCGTAAAACGCCGCCAGAATATTGCCAAAGTTTCCCGTGGGAACGACCACATTGATCTTTTCCCCGTCCGCAATCTTCTCCTCCTTCAAAAGCTGCACGTAAGCGTACACATAATAGACGACCTGAGGCACCAGCCTGCCGATATTGATGGAATTGGCGGAAGAAAACTGTAAGCCGTGCGCCGCCATCTCGGCTGCCAACTCCTTATCGTTAAACAGTTTCTTCACTCCTGTCTGTGCGTCGTCGAAATTGCCGTGGATGCCCACCACAAAGGTGTTGTCGCCCTTCTGGGTCACCATCTGTTTCTCCTGAATAGGGCTGACGCCGTTCTTCGGATAAAACACAATGATCTTCGTACCCGCCACACCCGCAAAGCCTGCAAGAGCCGCCTTGCCCGTGTCGCCGGAAGTCGCCGTCAGAATAACTATCTCATTCTCCACATGATTCTTTTTCGCGGAAGCAATCATCAGATGGGGCAGAATCGACAATGCCATATCCTTAAAAGCAATGGTCGCTCCATGGAACAGTTCCAGATAGTATGCGCCCTCCGCCTCCACAAGCGGCGCGATCACCTCCGTGTCAAATTTCGCGTCGTAAGCGCGCGCGATACAGGTTTTCAGCTCCTCCTCCGTAAAATCCGTGAGAAACAGCTTCATCACTTCGTAGGCGGTCTCCTGATAGCTTTTGCCCGCAAGCTCCCTCATGGTGCAGGAAAGCGCGGGAATATGGTCCGGCACAAACAAGCCCCCGTCCTCGGACAGACCCTTTAAAATAGCCTGTGACGCCGTGATCTTTTCCCTGCCGTCTCTGGTGCTGCTGTATAAAACTTCCATTCTTTTTTCCATACCTTTCTTCTTATGAATTATATAAATCTGAGTGCCCGCAGTGCAAACTTACCCATGAGCTTCACAAGCACCGAGTTCGCGAAGCGATACTCGTGCAGTTAATGCCATCGGCATTTACTGCGACTGCTCCATTGCCAACTTGAATGGTAACACACTTTTCAAGTGCACGCAACAATCCTCATAAAAAGAATTCATGGTGCCCGTAAGAAAAAAGTCTGGTCAGTTTTCTGTCGAACCATTTCAGCTTGTCGGAATCCGCCTTTTCGCGGGCACAGAAATACAACGCTCCCCGGGAAATATCTTCCCCGTAAAGGGCGCGCTCCACCGCCGCCACCGTATCATCGCTTACGCAGACGTTTGTGTATCTGCCGTCCACGGTAGGTGAAAACTGGGCAATTCCCTGCTCCTTCTGCATGACCACCTCAAGCACCGTATCCGGAAACAGGTCGTTATTCACCCTGTTTAGGACAACGTTTGCCACCAGAAGTTTCCCGTCCTGATCCTCGCCGCCTGCTTCCGCCTCCACAATCCGAAGAAGCGCGTCATAGTCCTTGTCCGACAACTGATACTTCTTCGTCTGCTCCAACACCTCGTAATCCACCACTCTCTGTCCGGAAGATACGCTCTCAAGCATCTCCACAAAGCTTTGCTTATCTTCCTCCATCGACGTGTCAAGGTATTCCATGCGAAAAGCAGGCTTGACCGATATTCGGTCAATCTTCAGCTCCCTGACGCAGAGCCATGATGATAATATGGTCATCCCCGCCAAAAAGAAGCCTGTAATATATTTCCTGTACATCTCTTCCTCCATAGTCAAAGCAGTTTACTGTTTGAAACACTGTGACTCATTTGGCTGCTATCATATTCTATGCAGAAAACAGGAAAAATATTTCTGAATTTGTTTTTTTTCTCAAAAATGGTACAATTACTTAATAAGGAGGAGCGGCACATGAACCAGCCATTACCGGGCGTGTACACGGCAAAACGCAAGGACGGAACCGTCTACTTTCGCGCTTCGTTAACTTATCGCAATAAACACATCAGCCTCGGCAGCCATAGAGACAGACAAAAAGCGCATGAGATTTACTGTACCGCCTCTGCGCTCTTAAACGACGCCTCTCTCCGGCTTGAGGACTACCGCGAAAACTCCCCGCTCGCCTTTGAAAAATGGGTCTGCCTGATTAATTTCCGGGACAACGGGCTCTATTTTTCCTCGCCCATTTACATTCGTCCCCGTTTTTTTTATTACTACTTTTCCCCGGCTGAATTTTTCATTTTTGACAAGGACGACCTGTTCTACTATTCCTCCCGCAAAATTTCCAGACGCGGCGGTCACTATTTCGTCGCCGACTACGGTATGCAGGTCAACATCATGAGCCGTTACGGCATCAAAAATTACGCCGTAGAAGGACGGGACTACCGTTTCATCAACGGCAACCGAAACGATCTGCGCTATGAAAATGTCGAAATCCTAAACCGCTTTCACGGCGTAAGCATCGTGCAGGAAAACGGGCTTACCCGTTATCGGGTGAAAATTCATGTGAAGGGCAGCGTCAATGTTGGCACTTACGACACGGAAACGGAGGCGGCAATCGCCTACAACAAGGCGATCGACCTGCTAAAAAAAGCCGGCATAGACAAGGCATATTCCCCAAATTACATGGAGGGAATTTCTCCCGACGTCTACGCCGACCTGTATCGTTCTATTCAAGTGTCCTCCCGCCTGTCAAACTACCGTTCCGAGTAGTTGACAAAGCAGATATTTAAATCCGCCCCGCCGTCTATGCCGTTGAGCACGCCGTCCGTGTTGTACTGCCACATGGCGTAGCGGTACGGATAATCCGGAATCTCCTCCTCCTGTGAAAGCCACACGTCATAATCCTGCAGCTTTGTCAGATCCACTTCTTTTATCAGCCACTCTTTGTCCCCGTAAACCATAGGAACATAGCCCGCCGCCCTGACCGCATCCAAAAAGCTGACCGACACCGCCGTCTTGTCCTCCCGGCTAAGCCCCTCAATCCTCGACTTGTCATTGGAGACAAAACCCATATTGAAGGCGATGGGGTACTTTACCTTACCTCTGTAGGGCTCCAGATTCTGTACCACGAAGTTTGCCTCTTGCACCGCCTCATCCTGTGAGATCGCCTGAGAATAAAAATAGATTCCCACATCAAGCTGCGCCTCGATCGCGCCCTCGATATTCTCCTTGAAATTCTCATCCAGCGTAATCTGCCCCGTGCTGTAACCCCGGCTGCCAAGACGGATCATCACATAATCCACTCCCGCCGCTTTCAGGCTCGGGAAATAAACCTTCCCCGTATGCTTGGAAATATCTACGCCCACATAGGAAGTTTTCCTGCCGTTTTCCATATACCGCTTCAACCCGGCTTTGTCCTCCATCTTTGTAAAATCCAAGGTATTCTTCGTCAGATAAGGACTGATCAGCACCCACTCCTCCGAGCCGTCCCGATTTGTGATCAGCGTGTGTTTTCCGTCGGTCGCCGGGTCGTTCTGGGCTTCCTCCTCCTTCTGCCGCTCTTCCTCCTTCTCGCGCTCCGCCTTATCGGTGTAAGGATTCTTAGCTGCCACAGACTCCTTTTGATCCACCGCGTCCTCCTCCGGCGGCGCCTCTTCCTCCTGCGGGTACATGTCCCAGAAATCCAGATCTTCCGCACGAAGTTTGGGCGACGTTTCTTCCTCCTCTGCCGCCGCAAGCTCCTCCTGTTTTACCTCTTCTTCCTTCTGCTCCTGTATCTGTTTTAGATATTCGCTGCCGCCACGCTTATCTTCATTGCCTTTGAACACGGCAAATAAAACAATCAAAACAAAAGCGGATACACCGATCACCATATAAATCAAAGAAGGTCCCACGCCTCCCCCTGTTTCCTCTTCTCCCGGTAACTTCATATACTGGTCATTCCTTTCTGTAAAAACTGCTTTCACACTGTCTTTTCATCCGAAGATATGATACCATGATATCTGGGAAATGGCAACTTGACTGCATAAAATTGGTATTTGTTATAAAGCCACTGATTGAACATATATGTCCAACATATGAAAGGGGTTGTTTATGAAAGATTCCACTCGTGAAAGTCTCAGTTACCCGGGGTTGTTCGCAAAACTGCTGCAAGTAAAAAAAGAAATCAAACCGCAGATCGTACCTTTTGGCAGCGACAAGCAGCAGTATTTTTTATATTACGAACCGAAACAAATCGAGAGCGATAAAATCATTCTTTGGGTGCATGGCGGCGGCTGGAACGCAGGAACGCCGAAGCAATTTGACTTCGTGGGTCAATGTGTCGCGGGAAACGGTTACCGTTTCGTCTCCCTCGGATACAGACTGTCCCCCAAACACAAATATCCCTGCCAGATCGAGGATGTCTGTAACGGTTATAAAGCGGCGGTTTCTTTTTTTGAAGAAAAAGAAATCAATGTCTCTAAGATGATTGTGTCCGGTCCCTCCGCAGGGGCGCATCTGACCGCCCTTCTCTGTTACAGCCAAAAAATACGGGAAGAATATGACATAGACTTATCTCCCGTCATCGGGTTTATCGGCGTCGGCGGTCCCTACTGCTTTTCCGGGGATGACTCCCTCTCCGTAAGGCTTCTTCTAAACCAGCTTTTTGCAAAAGATTATGACAGAACGCAGGGCGAACCGTGCGCCCTGATGACGAAAAGCGATATTCCGATGCTGTTAATCCAAAGCAGACACGACGGGCTGATCTCCTACTCCTGTGCGGAGCGGTTCTACGAAAAGGCGAAAGCGCTGGGGATTCCTTGCGAGCTTTATTCTGTGATCGATCAGAAAAATACGCACTCATGGTATACGGCGGGGATGTTTCTGGAGACGAGGGAGACGAACCAGGGGTTGGATAAAATTTTTACGTGGACTGAGAATATATAAGGAATTACAATATAGATGTTTGCAAAACTCATTTTAGGTTCTCGAAATTGCACAAATAGCATAACAACGCAGACACGCTTTCGCTCCGTTCCAAGCGTAACAGTGCTAAATTCGTGAGGAACCTCATTAAGCACTGACGCTTTCCAAGGGTCTGCTTATGATTATGCTATTCGCGCAATTATTGTAACGTTAAGACGAGTTTTGCATGTATTCCGAAATCTCATATTATGACTAGAATTAAGGCGTCAAAAATGTCTTAACAGAGTTACCTTAGCAGAATGTACAAATTGTTCACGAAGTTGTCTTTGCGTAGGAAAATCCATTTTTCGGAGCCAGACACGAGCGAACTATTTGTGCAGTCTGCCATCTTACCTTTTACAAAACGCTCCTTCTGACACATGAATTTGATTAGGAAAATAATAGATATGAAACCACTGCACGAATTAAAACAAAAATTATATAGGATATGGCTCGCTATCACCTTTACCGCAGCCCTCGCTCTCGTTTCCGCTATATTAACCGGCTGTACTCGAAACACGGAGCCGATCTCCCGGACGGGCTTCTACTTCGATACGGTGATTCAGATTACTCTATATGACACGGCGGATGAATCCGTTCTGGACGGATGCTTTGCTCTGGCGGAAAAATATGAGAACCTGTTCAGCGCCACAAAAGAAAGATCGGATGTATGGAACATCAATCACGCCGGCGGCGAAACCGTCACGGTATCGGAGGAGACTGTCAAGCTGTTGATTTGGGCGGCAGACTATGCCAACACCACAGAGGGCGCCATAGACCCCACCATCCGCCCGGTCAGCGAACTCTGGGATTTCGGCTCCGAAGGAGACGCCCATGTGCCGGAAGATGTCGCCATCAAAGAGGCGCTCACCCACGTCTCCTACGAAAATATCCGCTTCGGCGTTGCACCTTCGGACGAGACCGGCGAGTCCGTCTACCGCACCGTCACCCTGACCGACCCAGAAGCCGCTATTGATTTAGGCTTTATCGCCAAAGGATATATCGCGGACAGGATGAAAGAATATCTGCTCGCACATGACGTAAAAAGCGCCTGTATCAGCCTTGGCGGCAATGTGCTCGCCATCGGTGAAAAGCCGGACGGCTCCCCCTTCCGCATCGGCATCCAAAAACCCTTTGCCGAGACGGGCACCGCTCTCGACACCGTCGAAATCCGCGACACTTCCGTGGTGACCTCCGGCATTTACGAGCGATGTTTTTATGAAAATGACGTGCTCTATCACCATGTCCTCGACACCGCCACAGGCTACCCCGTGGACAACGAGCTTGCCGGGGTGACTATTATCTGTGAGTCCTCCGCAAAAGCCGATGCCCTCTCCACCGCCTGTCTCTGTCTGGGGCTTGAGGAGGGACGGAAACTGCTGGATGCGGAGAAGGATGTGGCGTATCTGCTTGTTACGCGGGATGGGGAAGTGTATCGGTCGGGTGATTTGTCTTCCACAATGCCATAGGATGTTTCATTAGTCGGTTTACTTACTTCCTGATCCTCAAATAAGTATTCCGGATGATACCGCTTTTCACGAAATTCGTGTAAAAACCGGTCTTCGGAATCACTCAGACGCATGGTATCGACTAAATAACCTTTTACCCTTTGTTTTGCTTCATCTAAATCGAACTTCTCTTTTTTTTACTGGAAGCAAATCCGTTTTAATTCTATACCATGTGATTTCATCAACCGCTTCTATGTTGATTTCCTCTGGTGTCTCTTTGTTTCCAACTGCCATATAGAATACTGCACACTTACGAAGCGTATTTCTTTCTTCACTCCCATGAAACAGACCATACTTAATCATATTGTCTATATCATACAAATCCCTTGGCGCTGCCCTGTCAAGAAGTGCCTTGATCTTACTTCCGAATAGTTCTGTCCCTTCCACAGAGAGGATTTTAAATTCTTCTAACAAACCACCTGTTTGAATCTTCCGGTAAGACAGCGGGAAAATATGTATCCGCATAGAATAATTTATCTCTATTTTTATGTTATCGTTAATCCCTGCTGTATTCATGTATGTAAAAATCATGCTGTCCAAAGAATGGCTTATCTTTGATTTCTCAGATTTCCGGTATCCTTCCGCAGACATATATTTCTCCATGTCCTCCACTATACGCTGCCGGTCTTCAAGCATACCTTCTCTGTCTGTATCCTGTCTGTATCCTTACTGTAATCAAGATCTATGTCCACAGATAGTCTTGGTAAGTTAAAAACCGTCAAATTAATAGCAGTTCCGCCTTATAATGCCAGACAGTCTTTCATGATCGGATTACTGTTGATATACTGTAATACCCTTGTCAAACGGTATACCTTTTCCAGTGTGTCTCTTACAAACCCTTCCTGTGCCGCCGCCCGGCTTAACCATTTCTTGTCAACCTGCATATATTAACTGTCCTCCTGATATCCGCCTATATGCAGCAGGTCTTCCGGAATCATCAACCCCCACCTGCTGTTATACTTCATACGACTTTTGTCTGCTGACTTTGTAAAATAACGTTTGCTCTTCCCTTTGCGCTGACTACATACACCAAAAAAATCATCACTCAATTTAAGGCTGTCCCTAAAATGCTCCAGTATATACCCCGCTTTCTGATACAATATCGCTTTGCCGGAAGCATCCAAATACCTGAGCAATTTCTCCTCCGACAAAAAGGGAATCTTCTCCAGACTCCGCAATAATTCTTCCAGCCCGCCTATACGTTCAAAATCGCCTACATAGTCTATCGTTGTGCGTTCTAGGTCAGTAACCCGCACACACTGTTGGCTGACAATCCCTTCAGACAGACGCGAAGAAATATACTTATAGGTAATCCCTTCATATTCAAAATCATGAAATACCGTATCACTGGATACATTCATTTCATATGATACCTGATTGAAATATCCATAATACGCAAATGCGGACCGATGCGATACATACGCTGTTGGCGTTATACTTCCTGCAATCTGATAGGACGTCGCTGCAGGCATACCGCTCTCCATACTGATTGCCACGTACAAATTTTTCTTTATTTGCTGTATATATCCCTTTCGCACATATTGTCGCAGTAAACGATTTCGCCGTATTAGGGTTTTCGGTACATCCCGACACCAAACGCCAAGCCAACAGCAAAATCAAATAATGTCTGTGCCAACAGCATGTGCCTGTTGTACAATACAAACAGACAGGCTGCCGCCTCTGCTAACATTCCGGCTGCGGGCAGCGCGTACAGAAAGGAATTGATAAATGCGCCTTTATTTGATGAACTCAGACAGGTAATAATACCCACACTTGCAATCCAGAATCCAAAAAGTGTTGCTGCTGACGGAATGCTCCACAGACTTTCTTCATACGGTAAAAAATCCGTCAGCCGGCATAAAACACCGACTATCATGCCTATAAGGAAAACTGTGAAATAAGATTTTTTATGTTATCTTATCACAGGCACACCCAAAATTCCATTTCTTTTTTCTTAATGTTCTCTATCTTAATCTTCTTTATGTTCTACCCCAATAATTCCATCTCCTACCTCCTCATCCGTCTCGCCCACCCCTTAACGGCAGGTCTCAGACACAAAACGCCAATCAGCAAAGGCACCCAGATGATCAGGTAGGGCGACCAGATATAATGACCAAGTATCCGAAAGGTATTGGTGCGGAACACATCCGCGCCGCTCCCCACAAGGGGCAGTAAATCAAACAGTTTTTCCAGCAGGACCGGCACGCGGTTACGCATAGCCATAGGACCGTACACCACCCCCATACTTAACAGAAGCGCCAGCACATGATTCTTACAAAGAACCGAAAACAGCATGACCACCCCCGCAAAGCCCAATGCGCCGAGCAAAGCAAAGACAAACTCATAAATTTCCGCCTGCAGCATGTTCATGGGCGCAATTGCATACATTTTAATCATCTGAATGGGCATATCCCACCCTTCCGTCCCCAGATAAATAAGCTGTAATACGATGGTTCCCACCGCCACCATGGTGAAAAGCTCCAGCGTGAACGCAATGCCCGTAAAGATTTTTGCCGCCGCCAGCTTCTTCCAGCCGTTTTTCGTCGTCAAGAGCAGCGGGCTGGTATTGTCATGCCACTCCCCTGCAAAAAGAACGGAAAGGACAATGGCGAGAAACAGCGCCAGGACGACTCCCAAATCAGATACCATGGAACCGAGAACACTCGACCATCCATCCACCCATTTCCAGGAAAAAGGCGTTTTCACCTTTTCGCCTATGCGCAGAAGATAGTCCCGCTCCGCCCCTGTCTGTCCGCTAATTTCAAGAAAGGTATCGACGGCTTTTTCTCTCTTCTCATAAATTCCGGTAAGCTTTTCTGCCTCCACATAACCGCTCATGACCGAAACACCGAGCATATCCGCTCTCTCTAACTCCGGATAGAGCGTCCCAAGCCACCCGTTTACCGTAAACAAGTCTGTATAGTAATATTTGTGAACCGTTTCCGGATTCTCTGCACCCTGCGTTCTTCTTTCTTCATCCAATTGTGCGGAAAGGCTCTGAGAATCCCTAACCCATTCCTGCAATGTCTCATCTGTCAATACACCGTATTTTCTGAAATATGCCTGACAGTTCCTGATGTTCTCATACCCGTCAAAGTTCTTGCCGTCATGATGTTCTTTATAGCTTCCGAAACCTATGCACTGATAATTAAAAAAACTTCCAAATATCACACAGTAAAAAAAACATAGCATTACGCAGATTCTGGTACTGTTTTTCCGCCACAGTTTTTTATGTTCTAATCTGAATAATTCCATTTTCGACTTCTCCTTTTATTCTTTTCTGCCTTTTCGGTAATTGCAATACTCATCACAAAATTGAAATTTGTGCAATTTCGATCATCTCCAAGGAATCTCGCAATCCCTACTTCTTCCCTTGCATAGAATACAGATACAAATCCTCCAGCGTCGCTTCACAGAGCACCGCCCCCTCCGCTGGCTTATCATCCGCCAGAATACGCAGCACTACCATATCTTTCTCATGCCGCAGATTGGCAACTGCCGCCTTCTCCTGCCAAACCTTCGCTTCCTGAGGGGATACTGTCAGCTCCCAGACCTTCCCGTCCGCCTCCTTCGTCAATGCAGGAACCGTCCCCTGCGATACCAGCTTTCCCTTGCGCATCAACAGCACCTCGTCCGCAATGGCCTCGATATCCGACACGATATGCGTGGATAAAATGACAATCCTCCCCGCCGCATAGTCGGAGATTAAATTGCGGAAACGCACCCGCTCCTTCGGGTCAAGTCCCGCCGTCGGTTCGTCCAGAATCAACAATTTCGGCTGATTTAAGAGCGCCTGCGCGATTCCCACCCGCTGTTTCATGCCGCCTGAAAAGGTCTTGATTTTCTTTGCCGCCACCTCGCTTAAGCCCACAACCTCCAATAGCTCCTGTGCCCGTTTCTTTGCCATGTCCCGGGGAATGCCCTTGAGCGCCGCCATATACAGCAGAAACTCCTTCGCCGTATAGTTTGGATAATAGCCGAAATCCTGCGGCAGATATCCGAGGATATCCCTGTAATCAGCACCAAGTGCGGTGATCTCTTTCCCGTCTAAAAACACCTCTCCCGCCGTGGCTTCCAGAATGGCGCACAGCATCCGCATCAGCGTCGTCTTGCCCGCGCCGTTTTCCCCCAGCAGACCGTATACCCCCGGCTGCAAAACCGTACTCACACAGTCCACCGCGATTTTCTTCCCGTACTGTTTCGTCAGACGGTCAACCGATAATTCCATATCCTTTGCCCTCCCTCTTTCTCTCCATCATAAATCCGATCTCCCTGCCAAAAAATCCGCCAAAGACAAGTAATAACAGAATCCACACCCCTGTTGCGGAAGTCTCATAAATCTGCGGCATCCTGCTTGCCAATATCAGCCAGACCAGACTCAAACCTGTCGTCGCCGCCACGCAGACCAGCAGCCTCTCCTGCCTCCGCAGTCTGATCAGCCGCAGGATGGTCGTCATGCAGACCAGATACGGCACCAGCCCGTACAGAATCATCTGACCGAGCCCCCCGCCGGACTGCCGCGCACACATAACCAGACATAAGACCGCCGTGATGCCGATCAGGTTCGCCGCCCCTGCCAAAATCAGCTTGGCAAGCAGGAACTCCACATTTGACGCCCTTGTCACCGCCTCCATCTCGCCCATCCTGTAAAACTGACTGCGTAAGAGCGGCGGTATGACCGCCAGCGCAAACAGCGGTGTAAAGACAGTAATGTAATAGGACGCGTTGTCTATGATGTTATCTATGCTGCCGAGCATCGCACATATCACAAGCAGTACCCCCGCCTGCAAGCTGAAAATGGACAATCCCTCAAACCGAAAGACGTCCGACAGAAACTGCCAGAAGCCCGTTCTCTCCTTTTCCCGAAAATCTCCGTATCGCCGCATCACTTCCGTGCAGCATGCCACGGTCTCCGCCTTTTTTTCGGGCTTACTGTCCGCGCCCCGTCCCAGCGAATCCCGCAGATATCTCTTTAATTCCCTATCGCTCATCCCCAAACTCCCTTCTCATCAGCCGAAGCCCGTTCCTGACCCGGCTCTGTGCCGTCCGCCTGCTGCAGCCCATCACTTTTGCGATCTCCGCAAACCCCAGTTCCTGCCCAAAACGCAAGAGCACCGCCTCCCTCTGCACTTCCGATAAGACACCGAGCAGACGGCCGATTTCCTCCCGGTCTTCCGCCTGTGTGATCTCGTTTTTCCCGCTCGCCAGCTCCTCCGCATCTTTCAGCGAATAGAAAGGCATTTTTCTGCTCTCGTCAATGCAGAGACGGTTGGCAATCGTATATAAATATGCCTTGAATTTGTTTCTGCCCCTGTAAGCCGGGAGACTGCGAAACAGCTTCAAAAAGGTTTCCTGCGTCAAATCCTCCGCCCTTTCCGGATCGGGACAATGCCAGCCGCAGTACCGCAAGATAGCGGCATAATAGCGGTCAATCAGCTCTTCCGCCGCCGCTTCGTCACCGCTCTTGATTCTGTCAATCAGTTCGTCGTCGCTCACATGCCCCGCCCCCTTTCCTGCACCGCATTATATGCTTGAAAACGACAATTCCCGGCAAAATATCCGAGACAGATTCCTGAATCCGCGCCTGTCTATATATCATAACGAATCAAACTGCCAAAAGGATTAAAAAATAATAATCGAGTAGGGAAGATTTTCTCCCTACTCGCCGCACGACCCGCATGCTGTGAAACAGCAAACTTCCATATGCGGGTCTGCGCATAAAAAAGAAAAGGTAAAGGATTTTCCTCTACCTCTTCTCCCATTTTACCGTTAACCGCCACACAGGTCGCTTCCATGTCTCTTCCGTGATGATCCTCTCATGGCGATAAATACTGAGCAGCAGTCCGATCATCACCGCATAGGTAATCCCCGTACACGCATTGTAGGACACAAAGGGAAACTGTATATTACTCACAGGATAGTATCCCGTATTAATCAGAACCCCTTCCACACAATTCAGCAAAATAACCATAAAGCAGGCGACAGACATCATAAAACCAAGCTGGTTCTTTTGGCGTTTTATAATCTGAAATGCCCGCACGGCCACTGCCGCAAACGCCGCAACTAAAGCCGCGCCCGCCAATATTCCATAACTGCGCACCAGTTGAACCAAAATGAACGGTTCTGTGAAATAGGGTCCGATCAGACTGTCCCCTTGCAATAAACTGTGATCAGCCGCACCGATCAGCCTTGCCATCCCCCATTCCTGCCTGAGCCACAGATACGTAAAGCCGGCTTCTTTTGCATATTGCTCCGGATGCAGCCACGCCAACAGACGATGTGCCCGAAATCCGTCTCCGAATCCGAATAAAACAAATGTCATGATGATCAGCGCCGCCGGCAATAACACCAGCACGCCTGTCACCACCGTCGCTGTAATCCTCCTTGGCTCCGAAAACCATCCTTTTGCCGCAGCAATGACAAGCAGAACCGTACACATCACATAGATGTTTGCCGCTGCAGGTGTTCCTGACAGGAACTGTGCAAAACATGCGTTAACCATCAACATCCCCATTGCCCACAGGACCTCGCGATATCCCCCTTTTCTCATCCGATACAGGATTCCCGCAAAAATCGGTACATAGAGGTAACTCAGCATCACGCTGGGAATCCTTCCTTCCCGCACGAGAAACAGATTGCCGATCCATATGGCAATTGTGACAAAGAACCAGATACCGTAAGCATATCTTGCGATAAAGCTGTAGTCCAGAAAATACATGCCGGCCATTACCCCGAAAGAAAGAAATAAGACGGCACATTGTCTCGCAATAGATTCCGGATGCTGCGAGAAATCACCCAATTTCCAGACGAGAAAGAAACCTGCTACGTGAAACAAAAATGCCATCCCAATCAGCCTGTAATCGACCTGTGGACGATGGATTCTGTCCAGCTCCACGCCCACTTCCACCGGGTCCCCCATCTCCTCCACCGCTCTCTTGACTGCCTCCTCATGGGACTCGCCTTTCGCTTCATAGGCTTCCGCCTGATCGGCGATATGGTCCGAAAGTTCTCTGGCAATACCGTCCCTTGCCCTGACGCACCTGATCTGTTCCGTGACATTGCTGATAAAAGATTCCTTTGTCATACGAACACCTCCCCAAGTACGTGAACCACCGCAGTCTGATATTCCTTCCACTCCTCCATTCTGGATCGCAAATACTTTCTTCCTGCCTTGGTGATGCTGTAATATTTGCGCTGCTTTCCATTCACTTCATCCTCGTAGGACGTCAGATAGTTCTTTCCCTCCAAGGAATGCAGCAGAGGATAGAGCGTTCCCGCTTTCAGCACAAATACATTTTCGGACTTCTTCTGCAGCGTCTCGATCATCTCGTATCCGTACATGTCCTTCTCTTCCAAAAGGCGCAGAATCAGCATGGAAGTACTTCCGGAGATCAACGCTTTGTCTATTGCCATGTTACCGCCTCCTTCATATATAGATTATCTATATATACATTATATATAGATGACCTATATATGTCAACAGTTTTTTATTGCCAATCAATCCATTCCACATCTTCTCCCTCATAAGCCGCGATGTCCGCCTCATTCTCTTTCGTAAAACTTCTGGCCTCCATGCGCCGCCCGTCTGCCGTATAACTATAGACATACATGACAAAGCCGTCGTAATCCTGCACTTCCCATACAAGACCATAATCATACACGCCAAACGACATATTTTTTGTATGTGTCTCAAACACGTCAAAACAGACCAGTTCGTTATCGCATACTCCCAAAAGATACATCAGTTCACTGGGATAGGAACTAATTTTAAAAATAAGCTCCGGATTTTCATCCCCATTTACGTCCACATAAGCATACTTTTTCTGTGCGTCCTCAAATTCGGATTCATACTTTTCATCATCCATAACGGTCAGCTCCATGCCTTCCACGTATGGATTTGCCACGCTGATTTCATTTTTCAGAAATGCTTCATACAGTGGATTTCTATCATTTGTCAATTCCTCTGTCTGACCCTGCTGATTTTGTATCGGTTCCTGTCCATCAGATGCTGTCTGCCCTTCCTCTTCCGGGTTTTCTGCCGGATTGGTATTGTCCTTCTTTTCCGGCGCATCACCTTTTGTAGTTGCTGACAGTTTCTCCTCTTCCATGCTCTCCGTCAAACTTGTATCGTTTTGATCGGCAGTCTGCGTTTCCTGCATCTTCTCTGCGTCATCAATTTTTTCAATGACAAGGCTCCCTGCATCTTCCTGCGTCTCTTCCGCGCTCTTTGTCTGCCCGCAGGCGGAAAGCACAAGCATGACTGCGCCTGCCGCCAGCGCTATTTTCCTTTTCTTCATAAGTATCTTCCTCACCTACTGCTTCCTCGCTTTAAAACACATCGAAATTGGGCACATTCTCCCCTTTCTCGCCTTTGTGCTCCTATCTTCCTGATTCTCCAGCGTCTCTCTGTCATTCTGCTCCACCATCCGCTCGATGACAAACCCGGCGTCCGCCAGCGTATTGATATATGTTGATATTTTTCGGTTGCACAAAATGACTTCACTGTCATGGACAGGCATTTTGAAATAAGATTCGTCAAAATAGCTTCTTGTGAAAATCAAGTTTTCGCCTTCAATGATATTTCGTTCCTCACAAGACCATGACACACAATAATGTAACGGATGATGCCAGCTAAAAATAAAAATCCCGTCCTTTTTCAGATAGGAGGCTATCTTTCGGAAAGTTCCCTGTAAATCCGTTGTCCACCCAATCCCATAAATAGAATACACATAGTCAAAATAATTGGTTGGAATATCTGTATTCTCTTCCATGGAAGCACACAGCAGTTTCGCAGGGTAACCGTTTTCTTTTAAGTACTCCCCGGCATGGTCAAGCTGACTTTGTGAAACATCCAATCCCCAAAGCTCCTCCGCCTTTCTGTCTCCCAGATACTTCAGGGAATGACCGCTTCCGCAGCATATCTCCAGCACTTTTTTACCTGCCACATCCTGAAAGAAATGCAGCTCATTCTCTGTGACAAAGTTTACCCCATATTCCGGCAAAGCGGTCGTGCCAAACCAGAAATCCGCGTGCTCATTCCAGTATCTCTTGTTGTTATCAATAATTTTATCACTGTCCATATTTTTCCTCATTTCAGTGTAGCACAAGCTTACGACAGCGTCTCAGACACAGACGTGCAGGAAAAGCTTTCCGCCTTCACCCTTATTCTTTTATGCACTAAATTTCTCCGCCCGCATCCCGCCTTCTACGGTTTCCTCGCAAGCTCTAAGTCAATCGTATCATACAGCGTAATCTGTCCCCCGAATTGATTGATTACCTGCTCAATCTCCGCAAAAAACTTTTTCCTCGTCTCCTCCTCAATCACCATATGGTCGGAATAGGTTCCCAGAAGGGCGGTATACTCTTTCGCCGTAAAACTTCGCGTCCTGTGGTAAAGTTTATAACTGATATCCGTAAACCCATATTTTCGCGCAGTCTCCGCCCTTTCCTCCGCCTCCTTTTCGCTGTACTCGCTGCCTTCCGCAGCGTTTGGCATATACGCATCATATACTTTCTGAATTGCCTGAGACATTTCCTCCCTGCCCTTATCTTTGTACGGATGGTTTGCAAAGCGGGCAAAGACGCCGCCGCTTTTCAGTAAATCAAACACTTTCCGATATCCGATTTCCTCCGGCACCCAATGAAAGGCGGACGCTGAATAAATCAGGTCATAGGAATCGCTCTCCCCGGCAAAATCCTCGAATTTGGACGTCACCGCCGAAAAGCCGGGAAATTCCCGAAACTTCTGATGACACAACTGCGAAAAATTCTCTCCGTATTCCACCGCAGTCACCCTACACCCTGTCTTTAAAATCGGAAGGGTCGCCTGTCCGCCGCCGATTCCCACCTCCAAGGCATGACTTGACTGGTCAATTCTCTTGTAGCTAAAAATATCCTCATATAACTCCGCCACATATTCCGGGCGCAGTTTTTCATACTGTGCAGCCACCGTGTCAAAGGTCCACTCCAATCCCTTAATAATTGGCATGATGTTCTCTCCTTATTTCTTCCCACTTCGAACGCGTAATCGCATAGGCATAAGAAATACCATTCTTTTCATCGGGATACTCCTTTACCTTTCTCATGCCATTTGCCATAGCCGTCCGATAGGAAGCCTCGTTTGTATATTTCATATAAGAATATACCGCTTCATATTTTGTATGCTGAAATACCCAGTCCCTGACTGCTTTCGCCGCTTCGCTCCCATACCCTTTTCTCCAATGCTTTTTATGGATATGATACCCGATTTCCGGAAGCATTTCTCCGTCGATACTCTGCAAGGTAATCCCGCAGTCCCCGATAAACGCACCCGTATCTTTCAAGATGACAGCCCACAGACCGAATCCGTATTTCCGATAGTTATCCAGATTCCACTGAATCCAGTTTCTTGTCTTTTCTTCATCAAAAGGTTTCGGATAGTGCCGCATCGTCTCCGGGTCTGACATGATTTCGTATAATGCCTCATAGTCATCCACGGTATAGTCGCGTAATAAAAGTCTGTCAGTTTCTATCGTCATACACACTCCCCATACTTTTCTCACTATGCCCCATCTTACCACATAAAAGCGCCCGCAAACCGCTCTGTCCCTCAAACCCTGCTTTTTGTCCTCTAACTACTGTGAGCAAGCCATTTTTTGACCGTCCGATAAATATCCTCCATATCGAGAGGCTTTGACAGATAGTCTGACATTCCCGCCTGCCTGTATTCCTCCCGCTGTTCTTTTGCCGTGTTCGCCGTCAGGGCTATGATCGGCACCTTTTTATAATACGCACCGTCCAGTTTCCGTATGGCCTGCGTCGTCTCGATCCCATTCATCACAGGCATCAGATGATCCATAAAAATCATGTCATAGTGGTTTTCCTGCACCAGCTTAAGCGCCTGCTTCCCGTCCAAAGCCGTCTCTATATGCATTTTCAGCGGTTTTAACATTTCCTCCGCCACCATGCGGTTGATCTCATTATCATCGACGATCAAGACCCTCGCATCCGGCGCCGTAAACTCTGCTTCTTCCGTATCAGACTCAGCCGCCGCCTCTTTTGTTTCGCCCGCCGCCTGACTTGCAGGGTTTTCCTTTTCCTCTTCCAGACCCTGCCCGTTCTCTATCAGATTGCAGAAGTTAAAACTGTAAAGCGGTTTATTCATGGTCAGAATATCTTCCGGTGCACTGCTTTCCGTCATAGGATTTTGTAAACCGCACACAACCGCATCCGCATCCCTTAACTTTTGCTTTTCTTCCTCACTCAGCATCTCATAGAAATCCGTAAAATAAAACATTCCCGAGGGAGCATCCGGCACAATATGCTCCACAAACGGCAGCCCATAAAAATCGGCAAGCTTTTTCAACATTTCCTCTGCCGCCGCGCTCTTCATATTTCCTGCCACAGCCACACCTTTTTTTTCTGTAATATCAGCTGCCCTGCGACCGTCCACAACCTTTTGATGTATGGTAAAATAAAACGAGCTGCCCTTCCCATATTCGCTCGTCACGCCGATATGTCCGTTCATCAGTTCCACCAACTGTTTAGAAATGGAAAGCCCCAGCCCTGTTCCCTCTTTGTGGTGGTTTTTCTGTGTATCAACCTGCTGGAAAGAACCAAACAGCTTTGTCAGATCCTCCTCCCTGATTCCCTGTCCGGTATCTTTCACCGTGATCAGTAATTCCATGTCATCCTGTATCACCTGCTTCACTTCCACGCTCAGGCATACATAACCCTCTTCGGTAAATTTCGTGGCATTATTCATCAGATTAATAATGACCTGCCGGATTCGCAGCGCATCGCCGTAAAGTTTTTCCGGAATATCCGGGTCAATATCAAACAACAGCTCTACCGGTTTCGCGCCAATCCTGTTTAAGATGATCATGCTAAGGTCGCTCAACATGGACATGAAACTGTATTCCTCGTCCACAAGTTCCATCTTACCCGCCTCAATCTTCGACATATCCAAGAGGTCGTTGATCATTGCAAGCAGCGCGTTCCCGGAGTTTTGTATATTGAGCAGATAGTCTTTATCCTGTTTGGGCAGATCCCTGCGAAGCATAATCTGCGTCATTCCCACAATGGCATTCATCGGCGTCCGGATTTCGTGGGAAACGTTCGACACAAAGGCGGATTTCGCCCGGTTCGCCTCGTCCGCACGCTCCTTTTCCTGCTTGACGCGCTCCATCAGCTCATACTGCTCCGTAACGTCCACCAGCAGCATACTGTATCCGGTAAGCCTTCCGTTCTCCCGCATTTCCATCTTCTTTTTATGATAGTATTTGCCCGCAATCCGCTGTATTTCATCCGTGTTCATAAAAAGCCGGCACACGTCGCCCGATACCATCTCATTTTTACGCATACGCTCCAACTCAGGAAACACTTTCCCCGCGTATGCGTTGGAGTCCAAATATCCGTACATTTCGTCCACAACAATGAATGCATCCGGCATCTGCTCAAATGCCCATTGCCGCCCAAGCTCCGTAATGCCGAAAAACTCATTCTTATGAACCCCTATAATAATCGCTAAAACGGATAACGACGCGCAAACCGGGACGATATCAAAAGAAAAATTAAACCGAAGCGTTACCGCCAATGAAGCCGTAATCACGCACTGCGCGCCAGCCAGCCTTGCAAGGTTATTCCGCTCCGTCGGAATCTGCACGATAAACATCCGGATTGTCGTGTAGAGCATACCGCACAGACCGATTATACAAACGATGCAGTAGTGAATCAGATAAAAAATTCCCGGAGCAATATGTATCATGACAAGCCCCGTTTTCTCACTCCATTCAAATCCGAGATTTTGAAATACCAGCCCGAAATGATCGCCCGTCCAGATCAGAAAAAGCAAGACGGCATCCAGCGCAGACCAGACAGAAATAAGCGCTACCGCCCATTTATAACGCTTCAGACGCATATAAGTCCATAAAAACATGGCGAACATCAAATAGAAGACAACATTGCCGAAGTATTCCATTTTTAAGGCGATATGCGCGCCCTCATGGGTCGTCGATAAAAGAAGAAGCAGATAGCTGCCGTTAATGATCAGACAGCCGAGATTCGTCAGCAGAAGATACATGGATGCATTGCTTTTTACCCTTTTTAAGAGAATAACGCATCCCGCAAAAGGAACAAGGATACCAATCAACTGTATCACATACACCAAAATATGTATTATCATACCCACTCTCTTTCCCGGTTTTTATAATATATACCGTTCCCCGCCGATATTTCCTTTTTATCGTACCATAAAATACATGTATTGTCATCTGCCCGAATGAGTCATCGAAAAGTAAAAAAACAGTTCAACGTTACAAAAAAGCCGGGGATTTCCCGGCTCTTTCGCAATTTAAACCTCAAAACATTAGGATATACTGCCCGCCCCGCCCATCAGTCTCGTCATCTCCTCAATCCGCTCGATCGGAAAGGGTGATGAGGTGAGCGGTTTCATCGCAATGGACATCAGCTTCATGGGATTGTCGTCCGCCGCGATGCGATTGGAACTCATTTCGCCACATTGGCGGCAGCGGTGTATGATCGCCCACTCCCCGTTTTTTCTGACCCAGACCGCTACAGCCTCCATATAGCCGCCGCAGTCCGAAGCACGGTCTCCCGGCTCCACGTCCACATGCAGGCTTGTCAGACAATTCGGACAGTGATTTCTGTGCCTGCTGCCCGCGCCGTCCGGGATTACCTGCCGCCCACATACCTTGCATACAAAACTCTCATCACAGGCATGATTTTTGTAATATCCCTTTTCAAATGTTTTTCTTTTATTTTCCCTATTCAATTTTCTTCCCTCCTACTCAAATCCGCATTGCTCCATAGGAGGTTTCATTTGCATTTCTCTGAGAATCCTCTGTATACTCTTTTCCGTCAGATAATATTGCAGCGCTAATTCCTTTGTCGATGTTCCCATCCGATGCTGTTCCAGAATCTGTTCGTTTCTGCTCCGCAGTTTTTCGTTCACCCCTGTGGAAGAACCCCATCTTTTTCTGCATTCTTTCTTCTTAGGCACATAGATCGCCTCGCCGCTCACATACATCTGCAGGATCTCAAGAATATTTTCCGGCAGAATATCATCCGCCCGTTTATAGCTCATAGCTGCCTCCTAATTATTTTCTTTAGGAAACGCAATGGCTATCACAATTTAAATTTGAAATGTCATAGCCATTGCTATGATACCGTGGTCTTCTTCAACAAACACTCACTCCTTTTTAGCTTCTATACGGAAACGCTCCGCTTTTTATGGTTTCATACGATCTTATTTTACATGGCAAAATGAGAAAATACAACCTCATAAAAAGTTGAAAAAATTTTTATTCCAGTAATTCTTTCGCCGCCTTTTGTACCTGTTCTATGCCTATTTGTAATCCTTGGACGTTTTGGCAGAGAGGTTTTCGGCATAAGTATACCTACCTAACCGGTTTCTGCACCAGATACAAGGGTATCGTATCTATAATAACCATCCTGTTCCCAAACTTATGAAACGCCTCCCGGATACCCTCGTAGAATCTGGTTTTATACGGCTCCTCCAGCGTGATATGCTCACAGTGTGTACCGATCCACGAAATATAAGCGTCAGCATCAACCGTCCTCTCGCTCTTCCACTCCCTGCTAATCCAGTTAGTAAAGCCGTAATGCAGGGCATTTCTGTAATCCATCTTACAAGAGTAACCCTGCTTCACACGGAAATTCTTCTCATATACCTTATCAATTTCCGCGCGCAGCTCAGTATTTCGGCTTGTCTCGTTACTGCACGTCATAAACATGGCAAGGTAACCGCCCGGCTTCAACATCCGAAATGTTTTCGTAAAGGCAGTCTCCTCCGGGATCCACTGTATGGTCGCCGCCGAATAGACTAAATCGTAAGTATTCTCCTCAAATTCCCATGTCTCAAAATCCGCATTTACCACATGAAAATTGGGATAGGCAGAAAACTTATTGTTCAAAAAAGAGACAAAGTTTTCTCCCAGCTCAATTGCCGTGTAATCGCACCCTGTTTTCAAAATCGGCTCTGTAGCCTGTCCCGTCCCGGGACCGATCTCAAGCACCTTCTTATCAGAATCAAGCTTACAAAGCGACATCAATTCCAAAAACACCTCTTCCCGGTATCTCGGTCTGTATTTGTCAAATTCTTCCGGTATCTGATCAAATGTCTTACGAAAGTCCATCTCTACTCCCCCACATCTGCTTTCCTGCAAATAATTACACCTATATCATTCTTTCTCCCAATACACCCGGAACCACTCCCGGTACCCGGCATAAACCGTATACTGCGTCCTATCCTCCAGAGCAATCACGCGGTAATAGCAATACTCGTCATCCGTGATTTCTCCCCTATAGTCAATCTCATAGACAAGCAGATATCTGCCATCCGGCGAAAAGACAAGCTTCTTTGCGTCATACGCCACGTCAAAGGACTCGATGACCTCGCCATCCGCACTTCCGAGAAAAATTTTACGCTCTCTCCAGTCATACCATGCCACAAGCCCGCCGGAATCCACAACGTCATAAATAGTCGTATCCAGCCAAAAAGGCGCCGGTTTCTCCTGCTCTGGAACATGCTCCCGCTTTTCTATGGGGCGTAAGCCAAACGGATATCTTATGTAAACCTTTCCGCTCCAACCATCCCAGAACCGAAGCTGTCCGATCTCATCCACCTGCCGATAGTCCTGCGTAAAATCCAGATGGAACACATACTTCATCCCCAGAAAGGCAAGACCGTCCACGACCAGCATGAAAAGTAAGACACCCAGCACAATGGCCGTTGTGCTGAGTATCTTTTCGATCTGCCGTCTCTTATACACTGACCTTCCCCGCCAGCACATTCTTGTAATCCTCCAGATTCTTTGCCAAGAGCGTCGGCGTATCCAGTTCATAAGGACATTTCCCCTTGCACTGGTTACAGTGCAGGCACGCCTCGATCTTTCCCATCTTCTCCTGCCACTCCTCGCCCAGATAACCCGCCGAAGGGGCTCTGCGCAAAAGCAATGACATTCTCGCACACATGCTGATCTCAATCCCCACAGGACAGGGCATACAGTAGCCGCAGCCCCGGCAGAACTCGCCTAAAAGTTCCGCCCGGTCCTTGTCGATAAGCGTCTTTAATTCCTCTGTCATGGCGGGCGGATTGTCTATGTAGGAGAGAAACTCATCAAGCTCCGCCTCCCGCTGCACGCCCCAGATGGGCAGCACGTTATCATACTGCGCCAGATACGCGTAAGCCGCCGCCGAGTTGGTAATCAGCCCGCCGGAGAGCGCTTTCATGGCGATAAATCCCATGTCCGCCGCCTTGCACCTTTCCACCAGCTCCATATCCTTGTCCGTAGCCAGATAACAGAAGGGGAACTGCAGCGTCTCATAGAGTCCGCTGTCAACTGCCTCATGCGCCACCGCAAGACGGTGGTTCGTAATGCCGATATGCCGGATCTTTCCCTGTTCCTTCGCCTGCAAAGCCGCGTCGTACAATCCGCTCTCATCCCCCGGTTTCGGGCAGAAAGCCGGATTGTGGAACTGGTAAATATCAATATAATCCGTTTTCAGATTGGTCAGGCTGGTCTCCAAATCCTTCCAGAATCCTTCCGCGTTCTGCGCCCCCGTCTTGGTGGCGATAATCACTTTCTCGCGCATCCCCTCAAATGCAAGCCCTACCTTGTGTTCGCTGTCCGAATAGCCGCGCGCCGTATCAAAGAAGGTCATGCCGTTGTCATACGCCTTCCTCAACAGCTTCACCGCCTCCTCGTCGCTAATCCGCTGAATCGGCAGCGCGCCGAAGGCGTTCTTATTCGTCTCAATTCCTGTCTTACCAAGTTTTACTGTCTGCATCCGATTCTTCTCTCCCTTCCTAGTTTATTCTTTTTATTTTTATCATGCAAATACTTTACAAACCTTATCATTACTTCTTCAACTACACAACAAACTTCCCCAACAAAACCACACACATATCGTTACACCGATAAATGTTTATTAAATAACTGCCTTCTCGTTTTAAAGCTATATAATTTCCAATAGTTGTAATTGCTTTAAAAATCGATCTGCAATATAGTATTGGATATCCAACTTTTCTACCGCTTGCTTTTTTGCTTTGATGGATATTTTAAGTTTACCTGAAGAAACGCTCATCAATCCAATATTCAAGTCTTTGAACTGTTGCCTGTCAACTTTAGATACATGTTCAGAACTTAATGCAACATACACTTCGTTAGCATATTGTTTATATCTGACCGCCTGTTCCAATCCTGATTTCCAATCACAAATTTTTGCTTCTACAGCAATAAAATTTTTTGTAACAGCATCTATCTTTTTGACAGAAGTAATATAGTTGCCATTGATTTTTACATACCCCATATCCTCTAATTCCCGAAGAAAGTGATAAAATTTTTTGCCAATTTGTTCATCTGAAATACTGACATCTTCCAAATTAACTTTTTTATTATTATAAATATCACTGAAATAATAGTATGCATTAAAATATTCATCAAACACAATATTACTTCTATTTATTTCGGTCGAATAAACAATATCTGCAATATTATTTCCCCCCCTTAACTCCCGGACAATATAATGCGTCCCAAATCTTTCCTGCAAATCAAGAACTAACTTTTCCACCATTGCTTTTTCGTTTACAAACATATATCCCACCTGCTTTGATTTTAAATTATCTTTTTTAGATTTTTCAGCAACTTATAATAGTCCGTATTCGTTTGCCTTCCCAAAATTTCTTTTGGTATTGTATTAAGCGTATTTAACGCGGATTCAATCCGCTCTTTCAAATAAATAACTTTATAGTTTCCTCCATATTCGTTTATTTGCTCAACCTCTTCTAACATCATCTGCCAATGATGCAATTGTATTCCTTTATCGCCCGTACCGATTTCAATCGCAGATCTTCCACTGCACCACTTACAATTACACCCTCCAAAATAATTATAAAGTTGCTCAAATGCAAAGGTATCTTTTTTAGGATAAGTCAAAAACGATAACACTTGTGGAAAATAAAATTTTGAATATAAATTAAATGAATCCTTTTCCTCTTTTATGTATTGCTCGTCAAAATAATCAATGCTTGCCAACCCTAACGAGAAGCCATGTATTCCTTTCGCAATTAATGACAAACCTAAAGGAATCGGAACTTTCAATGCAATCACAGGTTTGTTTGTATACTTCTGCAGATTAACCATAAAATCGAGATAACTTCCTAATGACTGCTCATTCAGCTGTTTCATATCAGAAACCTGTACAATAAATCCATCTACCTGTGCATGAACAAAATAAGACAATATCTTATCCGCCTGAAATACCAGATGCCCAAGTCCTATTGATATCATTGCATATTTCTCTTTTCCTTCATCTACCACTTGTAAGCTCTCATCAATTAATTGAATGTTTATTTTAATCCAATCCTCTATTTTATCTACAGGATAATCTGTATTACTGATGTAATGGTAGGGCAAAACCAATTTTTGTCCCATGGACACTGTAGAATACCATGTATCTATATATTCTTTGCGCTTATGAGGATTATGTAAATATTCTAAGGAAATAACCCCTTTATTCGGCGAATAGGGCAGCTCTACAAGTCCCTTTGTATTAGCAAATGCAACATATGACAGTCTTTGAGTAGAGGGATCAATGATTACATTTTTAAAATTATTTTTTACAAAAAATAAATGTAAATTTTTCATCCAATTTTGAACGTGAATAGGATAAATAATATCAGCTTTATTTACTTTCTCAAATTGCTCTGTAACATCTTTCTCACGATATACCCACGCATAATATTTCCCAACTGTTACCAATTCTTCTTGAATATTTTTTTTATCAAAAGCATCTATAAACTCCTCAACTGTCTGAAAACGTGCATATGGCTCTTTCGCAGTCGCTTTAAATATAATGCTTTCCAACCCGTCACTAATTTCCGAATTGTACTGTTTCGGCGGAATGATCGGATCATTCAATATTTTCAACAGCAATTCGGGTAATGTAGTTGCTTTATATGGAATGTTTTTTGTCAGCATTTCATATAAAATAATTCCTAATGCATATATATCAGCCCTGTAATCAATGTGCTTGCTATCTTTTAATTGTTCTGGCGACATATAGAGAGGTGAGCCGATTTGTGTTCCTGTCGATGTGATTGATGAAAAATCTATAATCTTGCTCAAGCCATAATCAATAATTTTGACATTCATTTCTTCATCAACCATTATATTATCCGGCTTCAAATCTCTATGAATAATACCCTCATTTTCAATGATTGTATTATGCAAATCCTTTACTCCATTTAAAATATCCACAAATATATGAAGCAAAACTTCAAGAGAAGATTCTGTTTTTAAAAATTTTTTTAGGGTTGTCCCTTCAAAATACTCCATTACAATGACATATTCCATAATACCAAATTCATTTTTAAAATAAAAATCCTCCTGATATTGAATCAGATTTTTACTTTTTACATTTTTTAAAACATCAATTTCCCTTGTAATCCGATTTTGTTCGTTTTTAAATTCATCTAATATATAAGTTTCCGACAAGACTTTTGCCGCATATTTCTTACCGTCCTTTAATACCTTGTACACATCCCCAAAGTTTCCACTTCCAAGTGCCTCTTCAAATAAATATCCATTAATGATCTGTCCAACAATATTCATGTACATTCCCCTTTTTCTATAATGTAGCTAGATAATCACAAACCTCCAAGATTACCTTTAATATTTAAATAACTACAAAAGTGTTCTTCAAACACCTGTAACTTCTTACAAATCCCCGCCGGATCCGAATCCCGCGCCGTCATAACTCCCCAGCGTCCCCGACAGTCCGCACCAATTGCATGTAAAATGGGTGTCATTCCCGTTATGGCAGTTCAGTTTCCCACAGTTGCAGACCACGAAATCCTTCGTTCTGCAATAGGGGCAGCCGGGATATCCGCTGTCAGGAAAAATCTGCCCGACAATTTTTGTCTCGTCGTAGTGCTCCCGTTTCGCCGCAGCTTCCTTTACGGGAAACGCCCATGTATATTTCCATCCGTCCCCCGTCTTCTCAAAGCGGACGCCGTATATGTTCCCGCCTTCTTTACACTTACAAAGAGCAATACGCGCTTCCATCATTTTTTCAGCATGATTCTTCAATGTTTGCCTCCGCTCCTTTACTCTTGATATGTTATGCACAACGTCCACAGAATCCGCGCCGCGTTTCGCAATCATATATCATATGCAAACAGCGCCGTGATATCGTCGCCGCACCCCATCTCGCTCGTCTCCTGCAGCCATGTTTTCAGCCGGTCGGACACCGCCTTCACACCGTGTTCTCCAAGCAGGGCATAGTAATCCGCACAGGTCTTCTGAAACTCTTCCTCATTTTTGTAGCTGTTGGAAAGCCCGTCCGAGGAGAGCATATACATAACAGGGTTCTTTTCGCTCTCTTCCCGCTTCCGAATCAGCGTGACTGCCTTCTTCCACGACTCCGCCTTGCTGAGCGAATGGGTCTCCGTGCCGAGAATCTTATCCGCCTCAATGACACTGTACACGCCGGATTCGGACACCTTCACGATATCCCCGTCCCCGAGCTGGAACGCAAAGAGAAATCCTTTCGTGAGAACAAGCCCCAAAAGTGTGCTCCCGTAAAGCCTGTACACCGCTTCCCTGTCCTTTTCGCCGTCCGCGTCCAATGGCATTTCCCGATTACTTTTCGCATGAAGCCGCAAAATCCTGCGTTTCCACTCGACGTCTATCTCCTGCGCAATCTTGGTATCGCCCTCCCGCTTCAAAAAGGTAAAAAGCATCTCCGGCTGCCCGTCATAAGTCTCCAGATAGTCGCCGAGAATCTTACAAAAGACGTTGACGGCTGTAAAGGATCCTGTCTTGCTGTATGGACAGGAGTCGCTTCCGTGACCGTCCGCCACCGCCAGAATGACCGCCCCCGAATCCAAGACCACTTTTTTCAGGCTGTCTTGACACTCCCTGCCGCTCCGCACATGGGACGCGCCCTGCACGGAGGCGCCGAATATTTTTATCATATACAGCATCCTTTCATTAGCGGAGAATGCTGCATTTTAAGCATTCTCCTGTGTGAGACTTAGTACTTCTTAGCGAGGCAGCCTCTGCTGCCAAGCTTTAGAAGTACTTCTCACACGCTACCAGACGTCCCCTTCCTGTATATCATCCAAATCGGGAATCCGGCCGCCCATATCGACAATGACCGGCGCGTCATTCTCCTGCGCCTCATCCGCCGCGATACTTGCCGGCGCGGAGACAAGAGATGCCGCTGTGGACGCCCACTTGATCATCTTGGTGAGAGCCGCCGCATTGTTTGCCTGCAGCACCAGTTCCTTATTTCCCGTAAATTCCTCCAAAACAGCGTCATCCGCATCCTGCCCGATGGAGATGGCAATCTTGACCGCCTTTTTGCCCCACGGCAGTTTCTTTAACTCCGCCAAAGACTTCTTGTAATCGTCCGTGGGCTGCCCGTCCGACAAAAGCACGAGCACAGGCGGAAGCGCCCTGTCCGACATAGGCGGTATCGTGAGCTGCGCCGCCAGAAGTTCAAACGCCTTGCCCAGATCGGTGACCCCCTCCGCCTCCAGATCGTCCCATGCAAAATCTTCCACATTGACCGGATTGCTGGTCACCCATGACGCTCCGGTAGAAAATTTTAAGGTGCGGATCATCAACTGCGCGTTCGGATTATTTTCCGCCGCAGACACCATCTCCGGTATGGTGGACTGGATGGCGTGATTCACCGTGCCAATCTTCTCCCCATACATGGAACCGGAACAATCCACAATCCAAAAAAAGTGAAGCGGTCTGCTCGCCAGTTCTCCTCCCGGTCTTTTCAGTTCTCCCATTGTCGTTCCTCCTCTTTCATTTACGCCCGTGTGCATCTGATCTGCTGTGCCCTTGCATACTGCATGGCATACGAGCCGAGATTACAACGGATTGTAAAATTTTCATGCCTCTCGTCAGGTTCCCCGAACGTTTTCAAAAAGCCCGTCCCTTTTCCCCCGCCGATTTCCACCACGGAATCCGGTATATAAACGCTTTCCAGACTTTTACATCCCGCGAAAGCGCCCTCCTCAATGGCTGTCACCCCTTCCGGAATATCGACCGTCTGCAGCGTGTCGCAGCCCTCAAAGGCGGATATCCTAATCGCATCCAACTCCTGCGGGAGCGTCAAATCCCGCAGGCTCGTACACCAGCGGAACGTATTTTCCCTGATTTCCTTCAGCTTGCCCGGCAGTACCGCCCGTTTCAGCTGCCCGCATCCGGCAAAGCTGTTCTCCCCGACATACTTCACGCTGTCCGGCACGATAACGGATTCCAGTCCGCTGTACTCGAACGCGCCCTCATACTTGATCTCACTGCCTAATATCTTGGGACAGCCCGTCGCGTCCGTGCTGCCAATTCCCCGCAGTGTCGTCGGGAGCGATACTTCCTTCAGTCCCCTGCAATTCAGGAACACGCCGTTCCCAAGAATCTCTATCCCCTCGGAGATAATGACCTTCTCGATGCCGACGCACCCTTTAAAGGCATAATTGCCGACCGCAATCACCTTTTTCCCTTCAATGACATTGGGAATCACCACAACAGGCTCATCGAAATCATCATATTTCAGAATCCGAAGCCCCCTTGAGGTCTCCTCGTATTCGTACAAACTGTCGCTCTCGCAGGGCTCCCACTCCTTTTTCACCGCCGGGGACAATTCCTGTCTGCCGACGGGCATATCTTTCTCTCCCTTTTCTTCCCCATTCTCTTCCATGGAAAGCCCCAGCGCGTTCACCCATGACGCAACGGCAGCCTCGGCGCTCTTTGTCCGGATGTCATACCCCAGCTCAAGCGCTCTGACAAAGCGATGCATCGTCATTTTATCAATCCGGGAAAGCCCTCTCAGTTCCTCCACGATCCCGTCGTCAAAGACAATCCGCAGAAGATTTCTCTTTCTCCTGTCCTGCGGAAAGAAATCCAGAAGAAGCGCCTGCAGCCTCTTTCTGTCGGAAAGCGCGTCCGGATAGTCCCGTATCATATCCGCCAAAATCTTATTGTCATCCATACCCGTTTATGCCCCTCAATGAAATTCTCCCGTCAGCTGTCCGAAGTCAATCTTCGTATCCTTGACAATCGCCGCCGAACGCCCCTGCGGTACGGGAATCTGCGTGCCGTCCGCCTTGCTGTAAGTCCAGTTATCCCCGGACAGGTTTTTCATCCCCCACAGCTTCGGGTTCTCGGGATTCTGCACCACTTCTCCGACAATCGTTTCCATATCATAATTGCCCTCGATATGGTGCCGATACAATTTCGTGTTGGACATAAGCAGAACGGCGCTTTTTCCGATCACGATCTTAGGCGGAACGGTCACCGCATTCTGACAGCCCCAGCACGTGTGCGCGACACCCTTTTCCTCCTTCTGCACATCATAGAAGACTTCGCTGCCGCAGTTTGGACAGCGCATAATGCCGGACATGAGATTCGCGAAGGTCTCCATCCATTTCCCTTCGGTAATCCGGCGGTTCGGCTGCGCAAGCCCCACGGTAAAGGAGGTGGTAAACAGATCCCGCAGATGCTGTGGGTACAAATCCCAGAAAATCAGAGCGTTGTCCTGATACCCGGCAAGGGGTCTGTTGTCGCTGTTGTCCGGGTCAAAGATAAACAGCGGATCGGTCCCGTACAGCATATTCATGGCATGAATATCCATGCATTTGATCTTCGCCTCTCTCCTGCCCTCCAGCGGGTGGTTCAGCATAAACATATAAAAGAGCAGCACCGCCAGAGAAAAGAGATCGGTATTGCGCGACGGCTTCGCTTTCCCCGTCACAATCTCAGGCGCCATAAACCGGGGCGTGCCGTACACGCCCGTCTTCGCGCCGTTGTAGGAAACATTATCGTTATCACAGATCAGAACGTCGCCCGTGTCGGGATCGAAAAATACATTGCCAAAAGAAATATCGCGGTAGCTGTAGCCTTTCCCATGCAGCGCGTTATATCCTCTGGTCAGATGATAAGCGGCTCTGCACAGGCAGTAAAAAGAAGGCTCCGCCTTTCTCTTCATCATATCCACAATGCTGCGGTAATTCTTCGGGCGAAGCGGCATAATGTAACCGAAAGATTCCCCAAAGGCACGGAAAATCATATCCTGCGGCCACAGGAAAGAGTCGTCCGGCGCGCCGCTCTGGATCAGATTATCCAAAATTTCCTTCTGGTTTTTGGTGGCGGTATTCTTATAATACCACTTAAGGGCATACAGCTTATTCCCGGACTCCACCGAATACACTTCCCCCTGCCCGCCGGCGCCAAGAAGCTGCTTTACCGTATATTTACTGCCGCTCTCGGCAGTGAGAACCGTCCCGCTTTTCAACTGTCCATCCATGTTGCCGTTCCCCCATTTTCTATACGATAACCTTCTTCGGGCATTTCTCCTTACAGGTTCCGCACCCGGTACATTTCTCCTGATCGATAATCGCGTGGAAATCCTCAATCACGATCGCGTCCGCCGGGCAGTTCCTCTTACAGAGCTGGCAGGCGATACAGCCCACATCGCACACTTTCATGGTCACAGGACCCTTCTCCTTGGAGCTGCACGCCACCACATGCTTCGCGTCGTAGGGAATCAGCTCAATCAGGTGCTTCGGACATGCCGCCACACATTTGCCGCACGCCTTGCACGCTTCCTTATCCACTACGGCAACACCGTTTACCACATGGATCGCGTCGAAAGGACATGCCTTCACACAGCTGCCGAAACCGAGACAGCCGTCGTTACAGGATTTCGGTCCGCCGTTCGGCACGAATGCCACCATCGCGCAGTCCTCAATGCCCGTATAATCATAGTCCACGCGGGTGCGTTCCTTATCTCCCCGGCACTTGACAAAAGCTACCATGCGCACGCTCTCGCCTGCCTCCACGCCCATGATCTGCGCCACCTGCGCGCCCACTTTCTCGCCACCCACGGGGCAGGCGTTTGTGGGCGCCTCCCCCTTTACAATCGCAGCTGCCAGCCCGGAACAGCCTGCGTAGCCGCAGCCGCCGCAGTTATTTCCCGGAAGAACGCCCAGAATCGCCTCCTCCCTCTCATCCACATCTACTTTAAACTTGATACCGGCCACGCCGAGGAACAAACCGACGAATAAGCCGACCGCTCCCACAATCCCCGTAGCCATCAAAATTCCCGCTATATTCATATTAACCTCCCCCTAAAGCAGTCCAGAAAATCCGCAGAACGCAATCGCCATCAATCCTGCCGTCACCAGCACAATCGGCATCCCCTGAAAGGATTCCGGTATATCATTGTACTTAAGCTTCTCCCGGATTCCCGCCAGAATAATAATGGAAATGGTGAAGCCGACTGCCGTCGCAAAGCCGTTGACTACGCCGGTCAGAATACCGTAGTTCTTCTGCACATTGGTCAGCGCCACGCCAAGCACCGCGCAGTTGGTGGTGATCAGGGGCAGGTACACACCCAGCGACTGATACAGCCCCGGAATGAATTTCTTCAAGAACATCTCCACAAACTGTACAAGCGCCGCGATGACCAGAATGAAAACAATGGTCTGTAAATATTCGATGTGAAAAGGCTGCAGGATGAACTGGTAGATCGCTCCCGCCACCGCCGATGCAAGCGTTATGACAAAGATAACCGCCACGCCCATACCTGTCGCCGTCTCCGTCTTCTTGGACACGCCAAGGAAGGGGCACAGCCCCAGAAACTGACTTAACACCACATTATTGACAAGGGAGGACGCAATCAAAATCACCAACAATTCTTTAATCATTCTTCTTCTCCTCCTCTCCCTTCGTTTCGTCAATCAGACGTTTTGCGCAGCCCGTGTCCGCACAGTTCAGACAGTCGTTTCCGCAGCCGGACTGGATCTTTGACATATCCTTTCCTTTCCGCTCTCCGGCAATCTTCACCTTATTCTGGATCGCCGTCAGAAGCGCAAGTACGAAGAACGCGCCCGGCGCCATGATAAAGATGCTCACCGGCACGAAGCTGTCAGGCATCACATGAATGCCGAAAATCTCTCCCGCGCCCAGAAGCTCTCTCACCGCGCCGATACAGGTCAGCGCCACGGAAAAGCCGAGTCCCATGCCGATGCCGTCAAACAGTGACGGAATCACAGGATTTTTGTAAGCGTACGCCTCCGCGCGCCCAAGGATAATACAGTTTACCACGATCAGCGGAATGTAAATGCCAAGCGCGTCATAGAGGAAGGGGATAAAGCCCTGCAAAAGCAGCTCCACCATAGTCACAAAGGAGGCGATAATCACGATAAAAGCCGGGATTCTCACCTTATCCGGAATGATGCCTCGAAGCAGGGAAATAAACACGTTGCTCAGCGCAAGCACCACCATGGTCGTCAGCCCCATGCCGAGCCCGTTGATCGCCGAGGTTGTCACCGCCAGCGTAGGACACATGCCCAGCATCAGAACAAAGGTTGGATTTTCTTTCACGATACCGTTTAGTAACCGCTCCGTCACCGGATTTTCCCGTTTTACTTCCTTTTCATCGATCTGGCTCATTGTCCGTCACCTCCTCCCAACACTGTCTGGAAATAGTATAAGCCCGCGTTGACCCCATTGGTCACTGCATTTGTCGTGATAGTCGCGCCGGAAATCGCGTCAATCTCATTGTCCGCCAACGCGCCGTTTTTGGTATAGGCAAATTTTTCCACATTCTTACCCGCAAACTGCGGCTTTAACACGGCTTCCGCCTGCATACCGAGACCCGCCGTCTCGGAGATAGACAGAATCGATATGCCGTTCACTGTCCCGTCCAGACGCACGCCGACGGAAAACTGAATGTCGCCGCCGTAGCCTTCCTTCGTCGTCACCGTGATCACATAGCCCAACAGTTCACCGGAGCCGTCCTTCGCCTCCATCACCTCGTCGACGCTCTCCTGCGCATAGCCTTCCTCGTTCCAGCCTGCAGGCAGCGCTTCCACGCCGATCATGGCAAATGACGGTGCATCCTGAAATACTTCCTGACATGCCGCCTCCTTCGCCTTCGCTTCCTGTTCAGCAATGGGGTTCTTCGTCACCTGATAAACCAATCCGAGAAGCAGTCCCGCAATCAGCGTGATCGCCAGCAGAATCCCTGTATTTTTCATCATTTCCTTCATGCCTTCTCTCCCCCTTTCCCAAATGCTTTCGGAAGAGTGACCTTCTCAATCAGCGGCACTAAGAGGTTGCCGATGATGATGGCGTAGGACACACCCTCCGCGGAGGGACCGAAGATACGGAAAATCCCCGTCAAAACGCCAAGCAGTACGCCGTATACATACTGCCCTTTTTTCGTGATCGGTCTGGTCACATAGTCCGTCGCCATAAAGAATGCGCCGAGCATCAGACCGCCGCCTGAAAGATGGGCGGATATGTACGGCCAGTCAAAGCCCCTGCCGCCGAAAAGGCTCACGAAAACAGCCAGCGTCACAATGTATGTACCCGGAATCCGCAGATCGATGATACCGAACAAAATCAGAATACAGGCGCCGATCACAATGGCAATCATGGACGTCTCACCGATGGTTCCCGCCGTGCGCCCGATCACCATATTCAGGATGTTGACAGACTCCCCGCTCTTTAACGCGGCGAGGGGCGTCGCCCCCGTGTAGGCGTCGCAGTCAAAGTTCGTCATGATGGAGGTAAAGGAAATCAGCAGGAAACACCGCGCGCCAAGCGCCGGATTCATAAAGTTCTGTCCCAGTCCCCCAAACAGCATCTTGACTACCAGAATGGCGAACACGCCGCCCACCACTCCGATCCACCAGGGCGCTGAAACAGGCAGGTTCAATGCCAGCAAAAGCCCTGTCACCACTGCAGAATAATCTCCTATCGTCACTTTCTTTTTACAGATCTTCTCAAACACAAACTCCGTAAATACCGTGGACGCCACTGTCACAAGGATCAGCGCAAGCGCCTTCGGTCCGAAGTTGTAAATTCCGAATCCGGCTGCCGGAAGAAGGGCGATCACCACGGTCAGCATGATGCTGCTCGTAGTGGACTTCGATCTGACATGAGGATTGGAAGACACTTTCATTAAATCATTCATCTCTTCAGTCTATGCTCCTTTTATTTCTACTATTTTTTCTTCTTGGCAAGCTGCATCTTACGCATGGATTTGATGGTCTGCGTCAGCGGTCTCTTCGCCGGGCAGACAAAGCTGCAGCAGCCGCACTCGCAGCACTCCATGCCGTTGTGGGAAAGAAATTCCTCTTCCTCATAATGCTCCGCATAATCCGCCAAGAGCCTCGGAACCACTCTGCCCGGGCATACCTCCACGCAGCGTCCGCAGTTGATGCAGGCGGAAGGCTCCATGCGTGACACCTCGTCCTCCGTGAGACAAAGAAGCGCCGAAGCCGTCTTTGTAGTCGGCACATCCAGCCCGAAGAGGGCGAAACCCATCATGGGACCGCCGGACACGATCTTCACCGGATCCTGCTTAAAGCCGCCCGCCTCCTCCACCAGTTCATGATAGTTCGTGCCGATCCGCACGATAAAGTTCTGCGGGTTGGCGATGGCGTCGCCTGTCACCGTAACAATACGGTTCATCAGAGGCTTTCCCTCGATCACAGCATGGTAAATCGCAACCACCGTGTCCACGTTGTTCACCACACAGCCCGCATCTGCGGGGAGCATGGATGAATTGATGGCACGACCCGTGGTCGCGTATATGATCTGCCGCTCCGCGCCCTGAGGGTATTTTGTCTTAAGCTCCTTGACGCTTATGCGCGGCTCGTCCTTTGTCAGATTTTTTAAAAGCTCGATACAATCCGGTTTATTATCTTCCACCGCCAGAATCCCTCTGGCGTTCTCAAACAGCTTCAGGGAAACTTTAAGACCCCCGATCAGCTTTTCCGGCTCCTCCAGCATCCTGCGGTAATCGGAAGTCAGATAAGGTTCGCACTCCGCACAGTTCGCGATCACGTAGTCGATCTTCTCCGGCTCCTTGGGCGAAAGCTTCACATGCGTCGGAAAGCCCGCGCCGCCCATACCTACAATGCCCGCCTCCTTCACACACTCGATAATCTCCTCTCTCGTCATCTCCTCGAGAGGCTTGCGCTCCGGATACTCCACTTCCTCGTAGAGCCCGTCGTTCTCAATGATAATGCTCATCACGCTGTCGCCCGTGACCACACGTCTCGGCTCGATCGCCTTCACCGTACCCGATACCGTCGCGTAAATCGGCGCGGAAACAAAACCGCCCGCCTCCGCAATCTTCTGCCCCGTCAAAACATGATCGCCCTTCTCCACGATCGGTTTCGCGGGCGCGCCGATATGCTGGGACAACGGGTACACCAGATCTCCCTTGGGCAGCACAGCCTTGATGGGCTTATCCTTCGACAAATCCTTCCCGTCGTAGGGATGTATGCCGCCGTTAAATGTTAATTTAGCCATACCAGTAACCCTGCTCCTTTCCCGTTCAGCTCACATCATAAGTCGGATGGAACCGCTATTATAAATATACTATTTTTCGACGAAAAAAACTACTGCAATTTCAAGAAATGTGTTAAGATGATGAAAAGAATGGAGGAATTTTATGCAAATCGTAAATCAAAATCTGAAATCTTTTACAATAGGCTATCCTTTGGAGCGCACCGCGCCCCTTGACAAAATATTATTTATAGATATTGAGACCACGGGATTCACCGCGAAAAGCTCCTCGCTCTACCTGATCGGGGCGGCTTTTTACGCGGAGGGAGGCTGGCAGATACGACAGTGGTTCTGTGAAAACCCGGGTGAGGAATCCGCCGTGCTTAACTCCTTTTTTGACTTTGCATGCCCCTTCACCCACCTGATTCACTTTAACGGAAATAATTTCGATCTGCCCTACCTTCTGCAGAAATGCGAACAGCACAGGCTGCCGCACAATTTCGACCGTTTCGAGGGGATCGACCTGTACAAACGCGTTTCCCCCTACAAGGCTTTCCTGCATGTGCCAAACTGCAAGCAGAAAACGCTGGAGACCCTTCTCGGTATTCACAGGGAAGACCGTTTTCACGGCGGCGAGCTGATCGAAATCTATCGGAACTATGTGGAAAGCCCTTCCCCGGACACACGCGCCCTGCTGCTTTTGCACAACAGCGACGATATTCAAGGAATGCTGCAGCTTCTTCCTCTTCTGGCATTTTATGATTTGTTTAACGGAAATATCCGCGCGAAAAAGGTGCAGGCGAACAGTTTTGTTGACTATCATGGTCAAGAAAGACAGGAGCTTCTGATGAAGCTGGCTCTGCCCACCCCGCTCCCCATCTCCCTCTCCAACCTTTCAAACGGCTGCTATTTCAGCGGTGAAAAGAACGAGGGCATTCTGAAAGTACCGCTTTACGAGGAGGAAATGAAATATTTCTATGCCAGCTATAAAGATTACTATTATCTGCCGGAGGAAGATATCGCCCTCCATAAATCGGTGTCCTCCTTCGTTGATCCGTCGCACCGCACGCAGGCGACAGCCGCCACCTGCTACACGCGCAAATACGGGCTTTTTCTTCCCCAGTGGGATATTCTGGTAGAGCCTTTCTTCAAGCGGGATTATAAGAGCCATGATCTTTTCTTTGAACTCACCGACGAGCGAAAGACGGACCGGGAGCTTTTCTCCCGCTACGCGCAGCATCTGCTCGGAAAGATGGCGAAGACATACTGAGTCACAGACATGACGAAAGGCAGCGACGAATCGCTGCCCTTTCACTGCCTTATCAGCTTTTATATGAGGAGAATGCCGCCTTCTGGCATTCTCCCGAGTGAGACTTAATACTTCTCCACGAAGCAGCCTCTGCTGCGAGTGGCTAGAAGTACTTCTCACTCTGTTACATTGGTTTCTGATAGAAGAACGAATTTTTCCGTTCAAAGCCTACATCCTTATGGTTGATAATCTGCTCGGTACTGCCGATAAACAGATATCCACCGGGTCTCAGACTCTTCTGGAACTTGCGGAACACTTCATCCTTCGCCTCTTCCGTAAAGTAGATCAACACATTACGGCACACAATCAAATGGAAGTCCGTCGGATAATTGTCCTTTAACAGATTATGTTCCTTAAATTCTACCCGATTCTTAATCTCATCGGAAATCTGATAGGAAGGACCGACCTTCGTAAAGAACTTCTTCTTCAAGTCTGCCGGTACACCTGCCAGACTCTTCTCCGCGTACAACCCCATCTTCGCCTTCTCTATCACCTGCTTATCCAGATCCGTCGCATAAATCTTAATCTGATTGATCGGCACATGCCTGGACAGCGCCATCACCAGCGAGTACGGCTCGTCGCCCGTCGAACACGCCGCGCTCCAAATCTTTAAGTTCTTACCGTAACGCTGAATCAGCTCCGGGAAAATATCTTTGTCCAAAAGCTGCCACTGATCCACATTTCTGTAAAACTCAGAAACATTGATGGTCAGATAATTGACAAACTCTTCAAATCTGGCATTGTCGTTCTTCAGCACCGCAACATAGTTGTCATATCCGACAACTTTATTCTTGGAGATCAGCGTATCGATCCGGCGCTTCATCTGCTTTTCCTTGTAAGCATTTAAATCGATTTTTGTAAGGTCATAAACCGCTTTCTTAAAGTATTCATAGTCATATGCCAAGGATTACCACCGCCTTTACCTATTTATGAAAAATGTTTATGCCTATTATGTCTTACTCTGCTGCGTCCCCGCTCTCCTCCGCAATCACCGCGTCGATATCCACGGACACAACGTCTTCGTCTTCCACTTTCTCAGCCTTTGGCTCCGGCGCAAACATCGCTTTGATGCTCAGGCTGATCTTCTTGTCCGCCTCGTTAAAGTCCACAACTTTTGCGGTCACTTCCTCGCCGCTCTTAAGTACGTCGGAAGGCTTATCAATATGTTCTTTGGAAATCTGGGACACGTGAAGCAGGGCGTCAATGCCAGGCTCCAACTCGATAAACGCACCGAAATCCGTCATGCGCGCCACCTTGCCGGTCACCTCTGTGCCTACCGCATACTTGCTTGCCGCATCCTTCCAAGGATTCTGATCTTCAAACTTAAGGCTTAACGCGATCTTCGTGCCGGAAATATCCTTGATAAGCACTTTCACCACATCGCCAACCTTAAATACCTTCTTCGGATTCTCAACCCTGCCCCATGACATCTCGGAGATGTGAAGCAGACCGTCGCAGCCGCCCAGATCGATGAACGCGCCAAAGTCGGTCACATTCTTAACCGTGCCTTCCACGGTATCGCCGATCTTGATGGTCTCGAAAAGTTTCTTCTGCAACTCCGCCTTCTCCTCAAGGATAAGCTGCTTTCTGTCGCCGATGTATCTTCTTCTCTTCGGGTTGTACTCGCTGATCACGAACTGGATCTCCTGACCCGCATACTTGTTCAAATCTTTCTCGTAAGTATCGGATACAAGGCTCGCCGGAATAAAGATTCTTACCTCTTCCACAACAACGCTTAAACCGCCGTCTAGCACCTGTGCCACTTTTGCCGTGAGTACTTCCCTGTTCTCGTATGCTTCCTCGATCCGCTTATTGCCCCTGTCCGCAGCGAGACGCTTGTAGGTGAGGAGAACCTGTCCCTCACCGTCATTCACCTTGAGCACCTTCACCTCCATGGTGTCCCCGGGCTTCGCGATGGTTGTCAAATCTACATTGGGTTCGTTTGTATATTCATTTCTCGTCAAAACGCCATCTGACTTATATCCGATGTTGAGAATGATCTCTTCCGGCTTTACATCAATAACGGTACCTTCAACAACCTCTCCTGTGTGTATTGTTTTTAAAGAATCCTCTAACATTTGTTCAAAAGTTAACTCTGACATAATTTTGAACCTCCTCGATAATATTGTTTGGGGTTGAAGCCCCTGCTGTAATACCCACCAGTCGGAAAGATTCAGGTAACCTTAAATGCAAGTCGTCGAGTGTCTGTATATAGTAAGTCATATCGCACTCCTGTTTGCAGATCTCATAGAGCTTCCTTGTGTTTGAACTATGAGTCCCGCCTATAACTATCATCACATCAACCCGTGCCGCAAGTTCTCTGGCCTCGGCCTGTCGCACTTCCGTAGCGTTACATACAGTATTCACAACACTACCATTGTAACCTCTTTCCTTGAAAATTTCAACCACATCTTGAAATTTCTTGTAGTTAAATGTCGTTTGTGAAACAATACAGAGTTCTTCCTCCGGTCTCAAGTCAAGATTTCGTGCCTCTTCCAAAGACTCCACAATATAAGTTTCGGACGCGGACCACCCCCTGATTCCCTCCACCTCCGGATGCCCCGCATTGCCGACAATCACGATACTTTTGCCCGCCGCGCTCTCCTTCTCCACAATATTGTGGATCCGTTTCACAAAGGGACAGGTGGCGTCCACCACCTCATATCCGAGCTCTTTCAGGCTTTCACAGACAATTTTTTCCACGCCGTGGGAGCGGATGATCACCGTACCCCTCTCCCCTTCGGGAACTCCCCCCGCGTCCGCAAGGGAATCAAGCACGCGCACGCCACGCCTTTCCAGATCGCCCACCACTTCCTCGTTATGTATGATCGGTCCGAAGGTATAAATCGGATGCCCCTCTTTTTCCCTGTTCTCAATCTGTTCATAGACGGTGTCCACCGCACGCCGCACGCCGAAGCAGAATCCCGCATGCTCCGCCAAAATCACTTCCATACATCAACCTCCGCAGAGAGAGACTATGGCATCCGCCACCTCTTCCACCGTCATATGGGAGGAGTCGATCAGCACCGCGTCCTCCGCCTGCTTTAAGGGGGAAATCTCCCTCGTCATGTCCTGCCTGTCACGCTCGATAATATCCCTCTCGATCGTCTCCAGGTCACAGCTTTCTCCCTTCGCCGTAAGCTCCTTATAGCGGCGCAGCGCTCTCTCATGGCTGTCCGCCGTCAAATACACTTTCACCTGCGCGTCCGGCAGCACGCAGGTGCCAATATCACGCCCGTCCATCACCACATCTGTGTCCGCCGCCAGCTTCTGCTGTAACTGCGTCAATTTTTTCCGCACGTTAGGGTTCGGACTGCTGACAGACGCCATCCTGCCCACTTCCTCCGTGCGGATGTACGCGTTCACGTTCTCGCCGTTCAAGTATACCACCTGCTCGCCGTTCTCGTAACCGATGGTGATATCCACCCCCTGACATTTCTCGTCGATCTGCTCCGGGGACGCGTTCTCCCTGAGCAGATACAATGCCATGGCGCGGTACATGGCTCCCGTATCTACGTAGATATATCCCTTCTTTGCCGCTATCATCTTAGCTATCGTACTCTTTCCCGCCCCCGCAGGACCATCGATCGCAATATTAAATCCCATGTGTTATTACCTCTTTTCCGAAGCATTTTATGCTGAGGACCGCGAGCAGAATATCAGATTCTGCTCTGCGATCATGGAATTTGTGATGCTTCTACACAAATTCCCGGTTGAATAAATTGCTCTTCAGAGAATTTATTCAACCTGTCCTCCCCTCTCCGTGCTACACTTCCCTGCCAAATACCCCGTAGACCATGCGATCTGCAAATTGAAACCACCTGTCAGACCGTCCAAATCCAACACTTCCCCTGCAAAATAAAGCCCCCTGACAAGCTTGGACTCCATGGTGGAGGGATTGACCTCCTTCACCGACACACCGCCCTGCGTGATCACCGCCTCGTCAAAGCCTCTCTTTCCGCGCACCTGCAGGGTAAAAGCCTTTGTCAATTCCACAAGACGGCGTCTCTCCTGTTTTGTCACCTCATGCACCTTTTTCTCAGGGTCGATACCAGACCTCTCTATCATAACAGAAATCAGCTTCGCCGGATAGAGCCCTCCCAGCGCGTTTTTAAACTGCCTGTTCCTGTTTTCCTCGAAGTCCCTCAACATCCTTTTATCAAGCTGTTCCTCCGAGAGCGCAGGCTTCAGATCGATTGTCAGGACCACTGCGTTCGTCCCTTTCTTTCTCCCGTAAAAACTGCTGGCGGACAGGACAAGCGGTCCGCTCACCCCGTAATGGGTGAAAAGCATCTCCCCGAATCCCTGAAAAAGCTTTTTCTTTCCACAGCTCATGGTGAGGGACACATTCTTTAAGGATAACCCCTGTAATTTTTTGCACCAGTCCACCTCCGTCTCCAGAGATACTAGCGCCGGCGCGCAGTCCGTCACCTTATGCCCCAGCTCCCGCGCCATCCTGTGCCCGTCGCCGCTAGAGCCGGTACTCTGATAGGACAGTCCGCCCGTCGCCACGATTACCGTCCCCGCAGGGATCACGCTTCCGTCCGCGAGCCGCACACCCGTTATTTTTTCATCCTCCGTCTCAATCGCCCGCACCTCGCTGCGCAGCCGCACCTGCACCCCGTTTTTCTTTAGGAACCGCTCAAATGCCGCCGTCACATCCGACGCATGGTCCGAAACCGGAAACACCCTCTCTCCGCGCTCCTCTTTTAACCGGCATCCGTTTTCCTCCAGAAAATTTTCCAACCGCTTGTTATCAAATGTGTGGAAAGCGCTGTACAGAAACTTCGGGTTGCTCACAATATTTTCAAAAAACTTGTCCCGCTCGCAGGCGTTAGTCACGTTACACCGCCCCTTGCCCGTGATGTACAGCTTCTTGCCAAGTTTTTCATTTTTCTCTAATAAAATAACAGGGCGTCCGTTTTCTGCCGCCGCTGCCGCTGCCATCATTCCCGCAGCGCCGCCGCCGATCACGACCGCCTGATTCCCGTCCATACGCATGTTATTCTGACCTTTTCCGAAGCGGATAGTTTAACATCGGCTCCTCATCTATAAAGTTAATCTCATCGTTCAGATAAACCTGATAATTATTCCAAGCCTCTTCCAGATTCTTAAGGTTCTCCTTCACTTCCTCCGGCTGTTTCAAGCACATCGCTACCACCAGCGCGTTGATCATGCTTAAGGGTGCCACCAGAGAGTCCACAATGGAAACCATATCGCTTCTGGCAAAGAGATTACAGGACGAATAGAGGTTCATCGGCGAATGCACCGAGTCCGTCACCGCGATCACCTTGGCGTTCCTGTCGTTCGCAAACTCCATCGCCTTCAAGGTTCTCATGGAATATCTTGGAAAGCTGATTCCCACAAAAGCGTCCTGCTCGCCAATCCGTATCATCTGCTCAAAGGTTTCCGAAACACTTGTTGTTTTAAGGAGCACCACATTCCCACGGATCATATTCAGGTAAAACTGTAGAAAATCCGCCAGCGGCTCGCAGCTCCTGACGCCCATGATATAGACCGTCCGCGCCTCCAAAATGATGTCCACCGCCGTCTCGAAAGCCGTCGGATCCAGATTGTGGATGGTGTCCTGTATCTTCTCAATATCCGCCTGCAACACGGAATTTAAGATCTCAGACTGGCTGCTCTTGCCGTACTTCGCACCGATCTTCTGCACGGAGTTGATTTTATTCTGCACCCAGTATTCCAGATCCCTCTGAAATTCCGGATATCCGTTGTAGCCGATGAACATGGCATAGCGCACCACAGTGGATTCGCTGACGCCCACCGTATCGCCAAGCTTCGCCGCCGTCATAAAAACCGCCTGATCGTAATGATCGTAGATAAAGGCGGAGATCGCCTTCTGTCCCTTGCTCATCTTGCCGTAATATTCGTTGATTCTCGTTATGATATCATACCGATTCTCTATTGCCATCGTCAAACCCTTTTCGCTTTGTTAAATTGCCTGAAATGCGTTGTAGGATTCCTCCAGCAGTTTGATGGTGTCCTCTTCCTGCAGGTCATAATCCCCTGTCAGTGTCATGCACGCCGCACCGTGGATAAAGATCCACATCTTCATAAACATCCCGCTTGGGTCTTTGCAGCCGAAAATCTTCGCACTGTTGATCTCGCGCACCACCGCTCCGTTTTTGCCGTTCAACATATCATAGAGACTCTTTCCGTGGCGGTTCTCCGACAAAAATAACAGACGGAATAAATTCTGCTCCTCCTGCGAAAAGCGGATGTAAGCAAGTCCCAGATTGACAAAGGGCGTGTTGTTCAGCTTCGGGAACTCCTCGTAGTATGCGCTGAAAAATTCCATCGCCTTCGCAAACAGATCGTCCCCAAGTTCCTCCATGTTCTTGTACACACGGAAAATCGGCTGTGTCGAACATCCCGCTTTTGCCGCCAGCGTTCTCGCGCTCACCTGACTGGAACCTTCCGTCCGCGTCATCTCAAATGCCGCGTTCAGTATGTCATTTTTTGTGATTGTCTCTTTTCTTGCCATAAGAATGTACCTCTCTTGCTCTTTTGCAGCTCTTTTACAGCCTCTTTTGGTAACGTATGTTATTATAATATATTATGTAACCTACGTCAACCCCTTTTTACAGAAAATGTCAAAACTTTATGTTTCCAGCAATATTCTATGTAAAGCACTTTCCTATAAAGTAAAAGTACAGCTCCGTGAAAAACATTCGGGAGCTGTACCTTTATTTTCTTTACTATGTGCCTGCCGCACCTATCTTCTGACCGTTACCTTAATGTTTGTCTTCACATCCTTAGCGATGCCATCCCTGCCCTCCAGTGTTATGAGAACAGGCATCGTGTAGGTTTTTCCTTTCATACCGCTCACCGTCAGCGCGCCGTCTCTGTCCGTAAGCTTCAATATGGCTGAAACATAGTGATCTGTGGAATCCGCTTTCACCCATGTCAGCGTGATATCCTGCTTTCCGTCCTTATTACAGTCCAGACCGCCGGAAACGGACTTGATCCGATACCCCATTCCCTCGGGCAGTTCAAACCCGCAGGTCCTTGTCAATTTGTCGTTTCCTGCATACAGCGTCTGGGCATTGCTGTGCACCGTCACCTTCGGCACGGACTGCTTGGGGCGAACGGTAAAGGTCGGCGTCTGCACCTGAACCGTGTCACCATTCTCCAGCTTGAGCGTGAAGCGAATCGCCAAACGGTAACGCTGTCCTGCCTTCAGTTTGCTCTCCTTATTCTCTTTCGCTCTGATTTGATACCTTCCCGGTATATATGTATAATAATAGATTTGAAAATAATCGCTGTATTCCCCCACCAGAGAAAGCCCTTTCTTGTTATCATACGTATAGTTTTCTCCGACATTTTGTGGAGTGATCCTGATTTCTGCAAAGTTCTTCGTGGCACCCGGATTTTTTGCCAGATCCATACTCCCCGACTGCTTCACCTTCGCCGTGATCGCCTTGTTTACCGCCTGAATCTTTAAGGTGAGCGTCTTTCCCTTGATCTGGTTTCCGGAAGCATCCCGAAAGCAGGGCGTTACCTTAAAATCATAGGTCCCGTTTTTGATTGCTTTCACGGCCTCCGCCCCCAGAGTCTTCGGTCTGTTCAACCTCACTACGATACGGTTGCTCCCTGCGCTTTTCTGTTCCATCTCCAGAATATCCTGATCCAATAACGCCTGTGATTTCGCATTCTTCCCTTCGATCACGATGTCGTCACAGGAGAGCGCCGCCGTGTAGGCGCTTTTCAGCTCAATATCCGTGTACGCCGTGCTCACATACCTCGTATTGATAACCAGCTTCGTCTTCGTCAGATAAGGCGTGGGATTAGCAAACTTTATGGTATGCACGGCAGACAAAGGCTCCCTCCAGTAGTCGGAATCGATGGTCATAGTAAGCTTCTCGCTGCCCTTCGTCTTGCTTCCCACATAGGTGTAATCCCTGTAGCCGGATTTGCGCACATCCTTGTTCTGGAAAGTCAACTCACTATAACAGATTCGAGGGTCATACCCTTCTACGTTACTTCTGTTTAACAGCTTCTTATTTTCCTCATTATACAGGTCAAAACTGCCTTTTATATGACCGTCCAGAGACGGGATCAATGTGGCTTGCTTCTCTTTGACCACAATCGTCGGCTTTTTGTAATTCCACTTGAGAGAAACCGGCTTTTCGACTGTCTCTTTGTAGCCCGCATACCTGATTTCTATTTTACCCGATACGATTCCCGGCTCCGCCGGTTTTTTCTTGTCCGTAAGCCGGATGTCTTCCTGCGCAAAATACAGGCGTTCCACATTGCCAGCCTTCTTCGTCGTGTCAAACGGATACTCTGACGGCTCGGAAGCAAAGCCGTTTCCTTCTCCCTCCGCACTGTCGATCCATTTCACAGCTTCGATCACAACGCCCTTTTCGGCGGTACTGATATCCACGGACGCAGAATCGGTACGGTAAAAGAGATTTGCCGCCCGCACTGACTTTACCGTCGCCTGCGGCTGTTTCGTCTTCACCGTCACTTTGAGCGCATGGAAAAAGGGTTCGGCAAGCAGACCCGGACTCTCCACGCCCAGATAACAGTCATAGGTCTTTTCTTCCACAGATTCTGTCGGACAGATCAGATAGCTGTATTTGCCGCCATCCTCATATTCAACCAACTCCAGGTCGGTCTCCAGCGTCTTTTTATCGCTCATCCAAAGTCTGACCGTATTATGTTTCTCCACGCCGTAAACAGGCACGACCTCCACCGCCCCGCCGTTCTCAAAGGCAAGCCGTCTTCCTTCCGCGCTGTCAAAGTCATATCCCGGATTGACTGTCACCTTAGAAACACTGACTCTCGGCGCACGGTTTCTGATCTCGATCTGTGCTGTCGCGGTATGACCCGCCTTATCTTTCGCCTTCGCCGTCAGGATCACATGCCCCTCCCCGACGAATTTTACCTCCGCCGAGTGCGTATCCTTGGACGCTTGCACCGTGGCGACCTTTTTATCAGATACGCTCCATGCAAGTTTCAGCTTATCAAAAACCGTCTCCGTCCCCATTCTGTCAAGGAGCTTTGTCCCGATGCGCAGGCTTTTGACATCCCCGTCAACATACGCCACGATCCTTCCGCCTTCTTCCACCTGAACACCTACGGTCTCCTCAGGCACTAGCGTAACATACGCCTGCTTTTCCTCCACAGCCTTAATCTTAAAACTGGTCTTTGCCAGCACCTTCTCCCGCTTCGTCTTGGGATCCGTCACTTTAATAACAGGTGTCAGGGTATAGTTACCTTTTTTCACCGCCGTCACGGTAAAGGTCTTCTGCAGCCGTCCATCAGCCGCCAGTCTGAACTCCCCTTCTTTCAGGACAAGCCCTGTCGGTTGATTCACTTCCACCTTCCACGTATAGTTCAGGCTCTCCCTGCGATTGATGTCCCCTCGGAAAAGGGAATCTACGCACAGCGTCAGGGAGTCGGAGCCTTCGGTCGGATTTCCCTCACCGTCCGCAGTTCCCACCTCCAGCACGTTGTTGTGATTTCCGTCCTCCTTCTCATAGGCTGTAATTCCCGTCACCCTGCCGATCTGCACACTGACGAGCCTTTCATGCGGATAATAAGTATCTCCTGTATAAACTGCCGGAAACGAATAAGACTGTCTGTTCTCCCCGTTGATTACAAGGGGCGTGTCGGGGGATTGCCATTTCCACCCTGCCCAATCCTCGGGGAATTTTACATCGCCCAGCTTTTTATGGGTATTTTCCAGCGCATAGAATAAGCTGCTTTTCCCCTGTGGCGGCAATTCTTTGATATGCAGCGCGATCTCGCAGACCTGCGTCTTGTAGAGCGCATCTTCATCCGCGTTTTTCGGCACCACGCGAAGCACGGCATCGCCTGCTTTCAGGGGTTTCACCTTCCCACTCCCGTCCACTGTCGCCACATCGGACTGATCAATGCTCCAATTGAAGTCCCTGCTGTCAAATCCGGGACGGGAAGGCATAATCTCCCCCAATGCGGTGTAAGAAATATTCTTTCCCGATGAATATGCCATCGTATACTGCTCACGCCCTCCGGCGTCCTTCTCCTCCGCCCTCAACGCCTGATAAGAGCGGCCGGAATCATAATTCGATCGAAATCCTGTGATTGCAAAACCCTTGCCGGTGGAAGGCTGCACAGAAACCGTCAGGAAAGCCTGCACCCGGTCTGCCTCCGACGTGAACACCAGTTTTGTTTCGCCCGCACGCTTTGTCTCGATCACACCATCCACCCACTGTGCAATCGATTCATTACGCGAAATGATCTCTGAAGCCAAAACCTCCGTGAGATTTCCATCCGCTGCTTTGCAGAGGACATAACCCTCGCAGGAGACGCCCCTTGCCGCAGTCAGCCTCGCATCCTCCACGGGAGAGATGCTGCCGTCCGCGCCTTTCCTGCCGATCAGATAATCGCCAACCGTCACCTCACAGGAAACAGACACGTCACTGTCATAAACGGATGTGGCAGTAATCATAGCTTTGCCTGCCGCCGCGGCGGACACTTTACCATCCTCTGTCACTGTGACAACCGCCTCATCGCTGCTTTTCCAGACCAGATCGGCATCCGCCTCAAGCGGCTCCCACTTCACATTCAAGTAATCAAAGCCAACGCCTTTTTCATTTTTATATAACGCATTCGCGTTCAAATATAGCTGTTCCTGCGATATGATCAGTTTGACAGGCTTCACCGCCTCCGCCGTAATAAAGCTGCCAAAAGCCTTATAAGCGTCTCTTGTCACATCTTCTGGTTTCTCACACGTCCCATCATTGGTCATGACCGCCGCAAACTCATACTCCGTCTCTTTTAACAGCGACATAGCACTGAACGTCACCGCAACGGTTTCCTCCTCTACGCCGCTCACGTTTACGATACGACCGGTCTTTTCATATGCTGTCTGTCCTTTCTCACGATAGAAAAAATGGACATAAGAAGCGTGTTTCTCCAGATTCCCGGCAAACTTTACCTGCAGAGTGACATTTGCATCCGTAACTTCCGCCTTCGCCTCTGACAGGCTGCGGCTGTCAGGATTGGTCGTAAACGGAAATGTTTTTGCACGCTTTAAACTGTCTGCGGCGGCATTTTCTTCCGTACCAAAACCCGCAGTCAATTCGTAAGCCGTCTCCTCCTCCAGTTCCTCAAGCTTAAAGGTATCTTCCGCCGCATCTTCTCCCATCTTTGCCGTATACACCATCTTTCCTGCGCCGTTTTCTGCATCGGAAGCCTTTTTCAGATAGCATACGAACCAGCCGTCATCCGCCCCTTTCATTTCGCTTAACGTATAACGTATCTTCGCGGAATAGGCTTTCACCTCCGGAACGATTTCCACCGTCCGCCGATCCTCCACCGTCTGAAATGTTCCCTCCGCGACGTGCATCAAATCATCCGTCGGTACAGACCAGGGTTTCGTGAACCCGACCCGATACTCATAGACCGTATTTTCCTTCAGTCCGCTCAGCGAAAGAGTCTTCCTCTCCTCGTTCGTAAAATACTGCTCCTCCGCCTCCTTCTTCCATTGCTCCTGTCCTTTCTCGCGCCAGAAGAACGTTACGATATTGTTGCCGGTCACATCCATATTAAACATTTGATAAGTGATCTCGGCAGACGTCATACGGGTCTTTGCGCTGACCTCGATGCGCCGCGTGTCAACTCTTGTCGTAACCGTACCTCTCACCGTATGTGTCAGATAAGGAACGTCATCACTTTGTTTCCCAATACCGATCAAATACTCATATGCCGTGTTTTCTTTCAAACCCGACAGTGTAAAATAGTCGTCTTTCTTTGCAGGCCATGCGTTGTTCGACTTCCATGCTCCGGAAACGCCCGCCCGTCTGTAATAGCACACCACATAATCCTGTGTATACTTGTCAAACCCGCTCAGGGTATAGTAAAGCTTCACCCGATCCACATAAACTTCCGTCTTTGAGATCGTCACAGCCCGGGTATCTTTCGCCGTCCGAAACTGATTCGTCGCATAAGCCGTCTCCCCGCTATGATCCCGCAGGGAAAACTCATATTCCGTATCCGCCTTCAGCCCGGAAAACGTCACTATTGTACTATAATCTTCATTGCCGTCTTCTTTCGGTTGCAATTGTTGATTCCTAACAATTTGCGTGTAAGTCTGCCTGCCCGCTTCCCGAAGATAACAATATATGGGAACACGCAGCTCATGCGCTCTCAAAACCGCCGCATCTTCTTCCGCAAGGCTCACCTGATAGCTCTGGGATGTAGGGGAAGAATTGCTCAGTTTCTCCAATATAAAATGCGGTTTTCCGGTGTGAAGGCTGTCATAAGCCACAGCCAGCAGATTCGCGTCGTAGCTGATGTTTTCTGTCTCGCTCAACACGATACGCAGGCTGTAATCGATATCCTGCTCCGATACCCAGCCGGTATCCAGCGTGGAAACCGTTGCCTGATAGCCGTTCGCCTGAGTTAACTCCACCGCTTTCCCTATGCTCTCATAAGGCAGTACACTGCTGCCGGGCGTGAGTGGAAGCGCCTGTAACTGTAGATAATAAGTGCCTGTCAGGTTCTCCTTCCCGTCGATCTCATAGGTGCGCACAAAATGAAACGCCCCTGTTTCATCCGTCGCTTTCTCTACCCGCTTCAGACGCACGCCAAGTTCATTTTCGATAGGGAGAGTCGCCTTTATCGTACTGCCGCCCACAGACAGGATAAACTCATACTTCCCGCCCAATGCCGTCGTCCACAGGGTAACTTTATCTTTCGCTTCTCCCGCCTCCAAAAACAGAGTTCTTCCCGAATAGTCCTCCCCTTCTGCCCGCACCGACCGGAAAAAATAACACGCTTTAGAAGCTTCCGCAAGTCCCTGCACTTTCACGGTTAAATCGACCTGTGGTTTGCCGGCAGCATCCCGTTCTGCCTGCCTGACCTCAAAAGTGATATCCGACTCTTCTACAGAAGCCTGCTCCGGCGCCTTGACCTTGACAACCTTTGTCGTCGTGAAAACCGTTTTCTGTTCCGACGTAAATTGCATACTAACCTGTATGGAATATTCCGCCCCCGCCGTCAGACAGATCCTGTCTATGGCAGCATCGATTTCCTTCGTAAAATATCCCTGCGCATCCTTCTCGCTAAGATCGATCGTCCCGTAGTCGTCCTCGTGCACCCGTCCAAGAGAATCCGTCAGTTTCCAGCAAATCTTCCCCTCGCCTTCCGTTCCCTGATAGGAGGGCTTTATTTTTATCGTCAGTTTGGAAAAATCATCCGAAATCTCCGCTGTGGCATCCTCGATCTGTACACTCGCCGCCTTCGTGCTGTAAGTCAGCGATTTCAGTATCCTGTCTTCGTCCGCGTCACGAATATCAAACCGGTATTCCGTCCCGGCGTCCAGTTCCTCAAATTTGTAAGTCATCCACGGATTGACCGTAATCTCATTTCCTATCTTTTCGCCGCTGTCCGCATCATGGCACCAGACTTCCATGTCATTGCTGTCCCGCACCAGAGACTCCATGTCCAGCGCAATCGAGCTCTCCTCGCACACGGCATTATGCACATACATGATGTCCTCACTGTTCGCCCCTTCTATGACAAACGGTTCCATGCCGGTGAGAAGCGCCGCAAACTGATTCTCAAATGTGCAGCGGGTAACCATAAATGCCACATCATAGCTTCCCCCGGGAAGCGCACTTGTGCACGCCGTTGCTCCCTGCACGCTCGTATCCGCCTCATTACCACTATATTGATCGCCCTCCGAATGATCCGCCGGACAGTAGTAAGGAATCAGATCACACTGCGGCGAAGTGGTCTTCACCATCTCTACCTGAAAACGGCTTTTTCCCGTTCTCGTCCTCAAAGTAATCGAATCCCCGTCCGGCAGTGCCGCCGTATAAGTTCCGTCGTTGTTTTTCGTAAACGTGGTCTGTTCTGCCGCCCGCAGGGTAAAAACGGGGTCCTCGTCTGTTTCCACCGTATAAGCCCCTATATACAGGGTTTCTCCTTGATACATATAGTTCGTCGTGGTACAGAGCGAATGGCTTTTCTGCGGCGTACCATTTCGTATGCGCGTATCCTCGTCCGGCTCCGCACACAGATAGAAATAAGCGACATAGGGAAAAGCCTCCTCGGTATAAAAGGCATATCTTCCATCCTTAGGCGCGGTAAAGGAGTACCACACATAATGGTTTCTGTCGTCGGTTTTTGCCGGCAGCGTGACCTGTACGCCGTCGCCGGAAAGCGCATCAAAGGAAAGCGCCGTCACGGTTTCCTCGGAAGCGCGCACGGAAAAAACCGTCGCAGACAGCGCATTATCCGACACGCTGTTCTCAGAGACGGTGACTTCTGTCTCCTCGGGTTGCTCAGGTTCCTCTGCCTCCACAGGGGGAATGTCTTCTTCCTGTTCATTATCCACAGGCTCATCGGAAATTTCATCTTCTATGTCGGGATTCTCAAAATCATCCGAAGGTTCATCCCCTGTGTCGGGATTCTCAGAATCATCCGAAGACTCATCCCCTGTATCGGGATTCTCAGAATCATCCGAAGGCTCATCCCCTGTGTCGGGATTCTTAGAATCTTCTTCTCCTGTATCAGGTATCTCACCCCCCTCAGGCTGCTCCGGTTCTTCCGGATCTTTCTCAGATTCATCAGCTTTTTCGGACGTTTTTTCCTCTGACGGATTTTCGGTTTTTCCCCCTGTTATTTCGTCATTTTCAGCAATATCTTCCACAGATTTTTCTATTCCTTCGACGCTCTCCTCCATCTGCACAGGAGCTGTCTGCGCTGCGTATGCCGTCAGCGGGGTTTCCAAAGTCAAAACGGCTGCCAAAGTAACTGTCAAAATCCTCTTAAACACAATATCTCTCCTTTTCCTCATCAAACCTGCCATAGTATTCCAATGTTTCTATTATAAGATAGAAACTGATCCGCAACAAGCCATAGAAATCGAGAAAAAACAGAGTTTTTTAGCCTTATTAATCATCTAAATACACAAAAAACTTCCTGACCGACATTCTGAAATGAAACATCAGTCAGGAAGTTTTCAACCTGCTTTACTGAAACAGGATATCCCTTGTATTGATCTTAAACTTCACGATCTTCTCACCGCCATAATCACCAAGACCTCTGATCCTGACGCTGGCAGTTCCTTTTTTGATATTGTTCGAGTAGCTGCCTTCCACGATTTCAAAAAGAGTTCCCATAACGAGTTCATTCTGATCGGCTTTCTTTACCTTCACATGAATCGATTCTTTCGAGAGCTTGATCTCCCTGCCGGTATATGCCTGCGGGTCGATCGTAATCACCAGACTCTGGAACTTATTTTTTGCCACACGGTATTTGACTGTCAGGGTGCCACTGTATTTGCCTTTTCCGGTAACAGTCACATACACTTCTTTGTCCGCTTCTACGATGCTCTTATTATCGAGCAGCGTACCGCTTGACCCGTCCAGTCTGTACGCGACCGTATAATCCGTATTGGCTTTTAATACTTTGCCGTCCATACATTAGCGGAAGAAAGCATAGACTGCTTCAGTTCGCATGCCGTGATCTTAAAGGTCTTTTTGATGGTTCCCGTATACTTACCGATACCCGCTATGGTAACGGTCGCCTTCCCCGCATCCTGATTCTTGGCATAGGTAACGGTATAATCCGTTCCCTCCTCCAGCCTTGTACCAAGCAGCGTCACCGTAATATTTGATGTTTGTGCTTCGCCGTTATAGACTGTTGTGGCGGGTATCCCGCTTACCGTTGCCTTCCTTAGCGCCGTTCCCGTAATTTTAAAGGTAACGCGTTTTGTTCCGATGCAATTGCCTTTCCCTGTGATGATCGCCGTAGCTGTCCCTACTTTGTCATTGTTCTCGTATGCAACGTCATAGTCCTCGCCCAGCTTTAACGGTTCAGTCACCTTCTTCATGTACACCACCAGATCGTTTTCTGTCAGCGTAACCCTGTAATCCTCCGCCTTGTTCACCTTATCATAGGGTTTATTCGGTATCTTGTTTACTTTTGCTTTTGCGATCAGGTTCTGCTCCGTAATATTGATCTTCACCGTGATCGTCCCCGTAAAGTTTCCTTTTCCCGTCAGCGTCACATCATAGATACCCGCCTCTTTATATGCCCCTCTTTCGTATCCGGATAGGCAACGTCATAATCCCGTCCCTTACCCAGCTTCTTGCCTGCAAACATCACTGTCGGCGCCGCCTTCTGTACTTTTTTATTAGGCGCAAACAGGATATCCTCCGCTGTCACAGTGCTGTCTGTCAAATGAACCGGGTTGATGGCGAATGTGAGCGGGACTTTCTTCGAGTAATTGCCCTTTCCCGTCACTGTGAGCGTAGGCGCGGTATTTGCCACGGTCGCATCGTTCGCCTTAGTATTGTTCTTATAGGCTACTGTATAATCCGTTCCAACTCTTAAGCGCTTATTTCCATCATACACACGAATGTCAGGCTTGATTGCCTTTCCTGTATACGCATAACCGTCTTTGGAAAGACCTGCAATCCACATACCTTCCGGTATCTTGCCATTCTCCGGAATATCGCTCTCCAGAACGCCGTCCGGATTGGTCACCGATACCACTTTAAAGCCCCACATACAGCCTCTTTCATCCGTTACCAGACGGATCTTGACCGTATCTCCTGAAACTACAACGGTTTTCCCCGCCAACTGCGTACCGGTATACCTTCCGATCCGCTTATTCTTTCCGTCATAAACTTCGATATATTCAAACCCATCTTCTACCTTCGTCATCTCGTCGAAGGTAACCTCCAGTTTTTCCGCACCTTCCTTCGTATAAATCCAAAAGTCCGTACAGTCGGGGAGATAATCATGCGGGCTTTCCAATTCTTCCACGCTTGTGCACAGATATCCATTATTGGTTACCGTCACAGTACAACTTCCGCAGGAACCGCTGCCATCAACTGCCGTCGCATAAATCTCCGCCGTCCCTTTCTTCAGCGCCTTTACCTCACCATCCTGATTGACAACCGCAATTTTTTCATCGGATGAGCTCCATGTAACATCCTTTTCCAGCGCGTCCTCAGGATAGACTTTCGCCGTCAATAAGTCTGTTTCCCATGCTTCCAGTTCAAGCTCGTACTTATCCAAGCTGATCGATTCTACCGGCTGTACCACTGTCATCTCGCAGAAAAGCTCCTTTTCGCCGACTGTCACCCGAATTTTTGTGACACCGACGCCAATGGCGGTAACCAGCCCCTCGTTTGTCACCTCCGCAACCGTTTCATCCAGACTTCTCCACACTACTTCGTCCGTAAAGTCGATCGGCTTCACACTCAGGAATAGTTCTGCTCTGTCCCGCTTATACAGGGAAAGCTCTGTCTTATTTAGCTTCACCTCCGTTGCCGGAATTGTGATTTCTTCAAAATTAACGTTTCTCTCACTCGCCCACTCCTACGCGTAGGTGCCTCTGACACCACGAACTTGTCAGCTTTGTTGCCAGATAAGAATAGTCGATCGCCGTCTCCGCAATCGCGGTTACAGACCTCGAAATGGTGATTGTCGTAAGACCGATACATTGAGCAAATGCACTGCTTCCTATCTTCGTCACCCCATCAGGTATCCTCACTTCTGTCAACTCGGTACAGCCCCAAAACGCAGACACACCAATCTCCCTGACAGATTCCGGCAGCGTAACAGACTGCAGCTTCGAGCACTGGCTTAGTATGTTCTCCGCCACAATTTCCGTACCATCCTCAAAGCTTACACTTGTCAGACCGCTGTTTTTAAATAACTGTTTATTCGGCATCGTCACCAGACTCTTTGGAAGCTCAATTTCTGTCAATGCGGTGCAGTTTTCAAACACTCCCTCACCTATTTCAATCAGATTTTTGGGCAGAGTAATATTGGCAAGTTTGGAACAGTCCTTAAATACGCTGTTTCCTATCTTTGTCACTCCACCCGGAATACTGACCGTTTCCAAAGCCGTGCATTTCCAGAATGCATACTCTTCAATCGACGTAACTGTCTCAGGTATCGTAACACTCACAAAGGTTTGATTCTGCCAAAGCGCCCTATTTCCAATCGAAGTAACCGTATATCCACCCAGCGTATCAGGAATCACCAGTTCTGTTTCACTTCCCGTATATCCGGTAACCATAGCTGTATTGTCCACCGTCGTATATGTAAAATCTGACTCAGCCGCAGTCATCTCCCTTAACGGCTTTTTCCGGTTTTATGCTCGTCTCCGGTGCCTCTGTATCATCTGCCGGATCGTCCTGCATATCGCTTTCGTCCTCATCATCCGCAGCCGTATTATCCTGATCTGTCTCAGACGGATTTTCTTCCTCATCACTCATATCCGAATCAGACGGATCATCTACCGGCGCATCCGGAGGTGTCGTATCTTCTCCCGTACCGTCACCTGGAGGTGTCTCCTCCTTTCCCGCATCGTCATCCGGGGAATCCTTTTCTTCTTCCATATCGTCATTTGGCACTATTGTCGTTTGACTCATAGGAATCATCTGTTTATTTACATCTGTTTCATGGAAATCTAGGGCATGATTATTATATAACCCATGCTGTTCATATCCGATATAAGAATTGTCTGCAGACTGCCCTGTCTTCAGAGCATGATAGATAGAAACAGCCTCTGTCGCAGTATCCGCGCCGGCTGCTGAACTATCAAAAATTTGTTGATTTACCTCATAGTCAGGATTGGTTAACCCCCCCCCGACATTTTTTCCGCCGCTTCCCGCGGCATACGTCGTCACCAGTGTATCCAGTACGAAAATGCCCGCCATTACAACCGGTAAAAATCTTTAAACACCATCTCTCACTCCTTCTACTTAAAATCAAATCCTCTGTACCGTATTTGCTAATAATTGCGAACCCTTACAAAAAAGGGTCCGCAATTATTATTTTCCCCTATAAATCTATTCTCTGCTTTAAACAGGGTATGCCCCGTTCTTCGTATCAGCCTGTGTCATGTCAACCTTCTCCTGCTGTGCCTGACGGTACTTGAAGAAGTCGATCGCCACCTGCGGGAACAGCGCGTAGGACAGTACGTCCTCGTCCTGCTGTTTCCACTCCTTCATCTCCGCTTCCAGACCTGCAAGCTCCGGCTCAGTGTGTCCGGTCGCCTCAGCGGAACGAGCGGTGGAACGCGGCTCGCCGGGAATAACCTTATCGATCACTTCCTGACTCATGGGCTTAACCGTCTGTCCGTAATTGCCGCGGAGCAGATCCTTGAACTCGCCCGTCGCCATCTTATATCTCTCGCCCATCAGCACGTTGAATACAGCCTGTGTGCCGACAATCTGGGAGGAAGGCGTAACCAGAGGCGGCTCGCCGCAGTCCTTACGAACTCTGGGGATCTCCTCCAACACATCCTGATATTTATCCTCAGCCTTCTGCTCCTTGAGCTGGCTAACCATATTGGAAAGCATACCGCCGGGAACCTGATAGCGCAGCGTATTGATGTTCACGCCGAGCACCTTCGTGCTCATCAGACCGGACTCGATGCACTCCTCACGGTAAGGACGGAAGTAATCCGCGATCTCCGCCAGAACCTCCTGATTATAACCGGTATCGTACTCTGTCCCCTTAAAGGTCTCAACCATAACCTCCGTCGCAGGCTGGGAAGTGCCGAGCGCAAACGGAGAAATCGCACAGTCGATGATATCCACGCCCGCTTCCACTGCTTTCAGATAGGTCATGGAAGCCACGCCGGACGTATAGTGGGTATGGAGCTGAATCGGCAGCTTGGTGCTCTCCTTCAAGGTCTTAACAAGCTCCGCCGCGCGATAAGGCACGAGCAGACCAGCCATATCCTTGATACAGATGGAGTCAGCGCCCATCTCCTCAATCTTCTTCGCCATGTCAGCCCAATACTCTAAGGTATAAGCGTCACCGAGCGTATAGGAAAGCGCGATCTGGGACTGTCCCCTGCCCTCCTGCTTTTTGATCTTGTTGGTTGCGTCCACCGCCGCCTGCAGGTTACGGATATCGTTCAGACAGTCAAAAATTCTGATCACGTCGATACCGTTTGCAATGGACTTCTCAACGAACGCGTAAACCACGTCGTCCGCATAAGGTCTGTAGCCCAGAATGTTCTGACCTCTGAACAACATCTGAAGCTTTGTATTCTTGAAGCCGTCTCTCAGCTTTCTCAGTCTCTCCCACGGATCTTCCTTTAAGAAACGGAGGGATGCGTCGAAGGTTGCGCCGCCCCAGCACTCTACTGCGGCGTAGCCGACTTTATCCATTTTATCTACGATCGGAAGCATCTTTTCGGTGGGCATTCTGGTCGCAATCAGAGACTGATGTGCGTCACGAAGAACGGTTTCCATGATGCCAACCGGCTTTTTAATCTGTTCTGCCATTATATTATCCTCCTAATAATTATTTTAGAAAACTCCGAACACTGCCATGAAGGTACCTGCCGCTACAGCCGTACCGATAACGCCCGCCACGTTAGGACCCATCGCGTGCATCAGCAGGAAGTTCGTGGGATCAGCCTCCGCACCGACCTTCTGTGACACTCTTGCCGCCATAGGCACCGCGGAAACGCCCGCAGAACCAATCAACGGATTCACCTTGCCCTTGGTGACAACACACATCAGTTTGCCGAAGAGCACGCCCGCCGCCGTACCGAAAATAAACGCCGCCAGACCGAGAATAACGATCTTGATCGTAGCCATGTTAAGGAACGCCTCTGCGCTGGTGGTCGCGCCTACGGAAGTACCGAGGATGATAACCACGATGTACATGAGGGCGTTAGACGCCGTATCTGTCAACTGTCTCACCACGCCGCTCTCTCTGAACAGGTTACCTAACATCAGCATACCGACAAGGGGAGCTGTCGTAGGCAGAATCAGGGATACCACAATGGTAACCACGATAGGGAACAGGATCTTCTCCAGCTTGCTGACAGGACGAAGCTGTCCCATCTTAATCTTTCTCTCCTTCTCCGTGGTGAAAAGCTTCATGATGGGCGGCTGGATAATCGGCACCAGCGCCATATAGGAGTAAGCCGCCACGGCGATAGGACCCATCAGCGTCGTCTGTCCAAGCTTACCCGCAAGGAAGATAGATGTAGGACCATCCGCACCGCCGATGATGGAGATAGCTGCCGCCGCCTTATCGTTAAATCCTAAGAAGATCGCGCCGAAGTAAGCCGCGAAAATACCAAACTGCGCCGCCGCACCGAGCAGGAAACTCTTCGGGTTGGCAATCAGCGGACCAAAGTCCGTCATAGCACCGACACCCATAAAGATCAGGGACGGCAGGATTGCCCACTCATCCAGCTTGTAGAAATAGTACAGCAGACCACCGCCTGCCCCGCCGTCACCGTAAGGCGCCATGATATCCGGGTAGATATTCACGAGCAGCATACCAAAAGCGATCGGCACGAGCAGGAGCGGTTCAAAACCAAACTTGATAGCCAAAAGTAAGAATACCAGAGCTACCACAATCATCGCATAGTTGCCGGGTTCCAAGTTGAAGAACGCGGTCTGATGTATCAGATTGTTAAGCGTATCAACTATATACATGTTTTTAACCTCCTGTAGTTTTAGTTTCAACGGCATGTCCGCACGGACAAGCGCTGAGAATTAGTTCAATGTTGCAAGGAGCGCGCCTGCCTCTACCGCATCGCCTACTGCTACATTAATGCTTGCTACAGTGCCGTCTTCGGGCGCAACTACAGGAATCTCCATCTTCATTGCCTCAACGATCACGACAGCGTCGCCTTTCTTCACTGCCTGACCTACGTTCGCTTCAATCTTAAATACCTTGCCTGCCGCGCCTGCCTCGATCTTAATGCTGCCTGCCGCGCCGCCTGCTGCAGGTGCTGCTGCCGGAGCCGGAGCTGCCTTGGGAACCGCTCTGGGCGCTGCCGGAGCCGCCGCTGCGGGTGCGCCGCTTGTCGCTCCCTCTTCCACCACTACATCATATACGCTGCCATTTACGGTAATTGTATAATTCTTCATCTTGATATCCTCCTATACTCTTAGGCATTCTGCCATTTGCTCTTATTAGATTTTCTGATGGATCTCACCACGAAACCATCCGTGGACGCAGCGCCTTCATAGGCTGCGATTGCCGCAGCGATAACCGCCACTAGCTCTGTATCGTCGGAAAGTTCTTCTTTTGCCGCAATCTGCTCCACCACAGGGGCTGCCGCCGCAGGTGCCGGCGCTTCCTGCTTTTTCTGCCGCTTCTCAAATTTGGAGATAAACGTAAAGCAGGATATGATCAAGCTGATCAGGATCAGAACCACAAACACGGTTCCCATACCAATCAGGGTATTCATGCCCGCCTTCGCCATGATCTCTCCCGTGGTATAATGCACGTTGGTGGTGATTCCGATGTAGGTTGCCAGCGCACTGTCAAGAACGATCTCCACATCCGCTGCATGTGAGGAACCAAGCACATCCAACTTGATAATAACCTCATCTTCCGCGAAAGATACGGAACCGCCGCTCACACCCTCGTAAGTGCCGATATCGTTAAGCGCGCTCTCCCATCCGAGAAAACCGTTGTAAAGCGCGGGCTGATCCACATACTGTTCGATCGCGCCCTGACTCACAATCGTGTTCATCTGATCAACGATGGTCGTACCGATCTGTACCGCCTGCTCCTGGCTGATGGGACCGCTCTGCGCTTCCTCCTCACCACACGCCGCAAGACAAGCCATACAGGTAATCATCCCTAATATTACCAATAGTTTTTTCATAATGCCTCCTTATACGGTGCCATGCTTTTTCTCGGGACGCCCCTCTGCCTTGGAGGAGAGCATCTCGAATGCGCCGATCACATATTTTCTGGTGTCTGCCGGCTCCACGATCTGATCCACATAGCCTCTCTTTGCCGCACTGGTCACATTATTCTGCAGAACCTCATACTCTTTCGCGCAAGTCTCAATCGCGTCCGCGCCCTGACCGTCGCAGATAATCTTCGCCGCCAGCTTCGCATCCATCATACCAATCTGTGCATCCGGCCACGCAATCGTAATGTCCGCGCCAACCGCCTTGGAATTCATTGCCACATACGCGCTTCCGTATGCCTTGCCGATAATCACGTTTACCTTGGGAACGGTAGCGTTGGCAAAGGCATATGTAAGCCTGCCTGCCGCTTTCGCCATCCGCTTCTCGGAGCAGGTGGTCGCCGCAAATCCCGTCACATTGGTAAGGGTCAGTACCGGAAGATCGAAAGCGTCGCAGAAGTTCACGAACTCCGCCGCCTTCTCCGCGCCCTTCGGGGAGATCGCCGCGTCAAACTTCTCGACTACCTCGCCGTTCTCGTCGCAGACCTCGGTACGGTTTGCCACCGCGCCGACGGTAGCGCCGTTTAAGCGGATAAAACCTGCCACCATATCCTTCGCGTAATCCTGTTTCACCTCTACAAAGAGACCGTCGTCCGCAATCTGGGACAGCGCGATCGCCGTATCACCCACGCAGTTTGCGATCTGCGCGCAGGCACGGTTCAGCTCGTCCGTACAGTCCGTCCACGCAAGGTCGGAATTGTTTGCGGGCAGGATAGAAACAAGCTGTCTGATCTGACCGAGAATCGTCGCTTCGTCTGCCACCATATCCACAAGGCCTGTCTCCTCGCTCTGGAACGCAGCGGCGGAAGTGTCGCAGCGGGAAATCTCATTTCCTTCCAGTGCATTCGGGGAATTGACAAACAGTTTCGCGTTCTTCTCTTCCATAAACGCGAAGTCGGTCATTGCCGGGATCAGTGCCAGTCCGCCGCCGCAGCTTCCGAACACAGCCGTGATCTGCGGAATCACGCCGGACGCAAGCGCCTGACATCTGTAGATCTCACCAAAGCCGTTCAGCGCGTCGGTCGCCTCCTGCAAACGCAGTCCCGCGGAATCGATCAGCCCGATCACAGGCGCGCCCATCTTCATCGCCAGCTCGTAAATGTTCACGATCTTTTTCGCGTGCATCTCGCCAACGGAACCGTTTAACACGGATGCGTCCTGACTGTAGACATACACGAGATTGCCGTCGATCACACCATAGCCGGTCACGACACCGTCAGACGGAGTCTCAGTCTGTTTCAGATTGAAATCCGTGGCTCTCGCTGTCACGAGACCGCCGATCTCAACGAAACTGTTTTCATCGAGTAAAGCATTGATTCTTTGACTCGCTTGAGAAGTAGTACTCATTTTTCAGCCCTCCATTTATCATAATTATAAATACTAAAACTTTGCCACTATATGACATAGCACACGATTGTAGTATATCACAGAATCCAATTCACGACTAGCAGAATTTACAAAAAAAATGCAAGTTTTAGTATGTATCCGAAAATCCATGAAAAGCTGCGTTTTTCTATCGCATCGTCCGTACATACGGCATAGCTTTTAATCAGCTCCCCGTTCAGATAGTAGGATACCGCTCCGACCTGTTCCCCCTCGGCAACCGGCGCGTCAAGCACAGGTTCCACCCTGCTCTTCACCTCCACCCGGTCGTCCCCGCACAAAAGATAGGGCAGACTCTTCTCCCCCGCCTGCAGGGTAACGGAAACCTCAGCCTCCTCATAAGGCGTCCCGCCTTTTCCCGCTATCCCACTTCTGACGGGAATGTCGGAAAACTTCTGTTCCTCATAGATATCCCGGTACTGATACCGTTCCATCCCGTAAACCGCCAGTTTCTTCATATCACTCCATTTATAACTCCTGTTATTGGGCCAGCCGCATGCAAGCAGCGCCACCGTAAAGACGCGCCCCTCGCTCTCCACCGCTCCCACATAACAGTAACCCGCATTGTTCGTAAATCCCGTCTTCCCCGAAAGCGCCTCCTGCATCATGCCCAGAAACGCATTGTGGTTATTGCAGTGGAAGCTTCTCGTGCCGTCCGCGTCCGTGAAGTCATAACCCTGTGTCCGCGTAATCTCCAAAAACTTTTCTTTTTCCGGGGAATCCGTCACGCAGTAAGCCATGATTTTCGCCAGATCCGCCGCCGTGGTGGAATGTACCTTTCCGGTGTCGTTCACCTTCGCGTCCAGTCCGTTCGGCGTGATAAAGTAGCTGTCGAAACAGCCGATATCCCGCGCCTTCTGGTTCATCATCGCCGCAAACTGCTCCACGCTGCCGCCCACCGCCTCCGCGATCACCACGGCGGAATCGTTGTGGGATTCTAACATCAGGGAATAGAGAAGATCCCGCAGATAATAGTTCTCCCCCGACTTCACGTTCAGCTTTACCTTTGGCATACTTGCCGCGTAAGAGGAAACTTCCACAATCTCATCCGGGTTGCCGTACTCCAGAGCGAGAATGCAGGTCATTATCTTCGTGGTGCTCGCCATCGGCAGCTTCTCCTGCGCGTTTTTCCCGTAGAGAACCCTTCCCGAATCCGCGTCCATAAGGACAGCCGCCTTCGCGTAAAGCTGCAGTTCGTCCGCCGCCGCATATTCCGGTACACAAAACAAGGCAGCTGCCGTTAGTATGGCAGCTACCCCGCAATATATCCGTTTTTTCCCTTTATTTGTCAGATTTTTTTTGATGCGCATACCCACGTCCTGAAAGTTCCGTTCGTTAATATATATGCGCGGCAATCTTTCCTATGACATGGTTCCTCTGTCGATGTCCCGCCGTCGTTCAGTCCCAATAAGTGGATTCCTCGATCTCCAGTTTCCTGCTCTTGCAGAGCGGACACGCCGTCTTTTCCATCCACGCGTCCATGTCCTCCTCGTCCGGACAGATATGGCTCAGCTTTTTCCCGCACACGGAACATGCCCCCACGTAGGGCACATCATCCGCGAAGAGCCCGACCATGGGGACGCCCACCACATTGTGACAGTGAGTGCAGACCGCAAGACCGTAACGGAAATCATACGCCGGAATCTCGCTCGCCGCGAGCAGCTCCTCCACCTTTCCCTTTTCCTTCTCCGAGAAAGCGGCGACAATATTTGCCCTGTCCGCATACGCCAGACCGTTCCCCGTGATACAGTGCCACGTCTTTTTGCAGTTTCCGCAGCGCACACTAAGAATCCTGCCCATCGCGCTCCACTCCCTTCTCCCACTAACCGAGCAGACTTAAAATAAGCTGGGAACTCTGGTTCGCCTGAGACAGAATGGAGGCTCCCGCCTGCATCAGAATCTGGTCGTTGGAATATCCCACCATCTCCTCCGTTATATTCGTATCCCTGATGCGGGACTCCGCCGCCGTGGTGTTCTCCGTGATATTGTTCAGGTTATTTATGGTGTGCTCCAGCCGGTTCTGGATCGCGCCGTACTCGCTCCTCACGTTGCTGACATACTGAATCGCCCGCTTAAGCCCTTCGATCGCCAGATCCGCGTCATCCGTCGTCTTGACATTGGTGTCCTCCAGTCCGAGCGCCTTGGCATTCATCTGGTACAGGTTGACATCTATGTGCGTGCCCGCCTCGGCGCCCACCTGAAGCCATGTGCCCGCCGCACCGCTGTAATCTACTCTGATCTGGAAGGGATCGATCTGGAACGGCTGGTTCGGATCCCATCCCGTGCCGAGAAGAGAGGAACCGCCTTTGTCCAGACCACCTGCAATAAACGAGCCCGCGCCGTCCTTGGATTCATAAGCAAGTTTTCTGACAAACTCTGTCAAATCGGCATCCCCGTCTTAAATAACTGATTCATCTCCGCGGTGTTAATGCCCGCGCGGTTCTTGAGAACGCTGTCCAGACTCTGCCCGTTCAACAGATCCTGAAATATGAGATTCATACCGTCCGTTACCGTCTGGTCAAGAGATTTTCCGGACATCTTGCCCCCTCCTGCCAGATACCCAAAGTATGCCGTACCCAGATAGCCGTGTCCGTAAGGTCTGCCGCCCATGGTAAACTTTTGCAGATAGCTCGAAAAAGCCGCGTCACGGCTGGAATCATTCTCGCTCGTCAGATACTGCGCGTAGTAGGACAGGGTGTCGTTCCACCCGGTGGTGAAGCCGCCGCCCGCCAGCTGCGCCGTGCCTTCCGCAAACCACGTGGGAAACTTTTCACCCTTGCGTCCGCTCATACCGTCCGTCAGCGTATACTGCATCACCGAATGCATCAGTTCGTGCGCCAGCGTGGATTTCAGCACTTCCGTCCGACTGCCTGTTCCATCCGCGTCCGACTCATTAAAATCAGCGGCGTCCACGCGGATCCCCATAGTGTAAGGTTTCCCGCTACTGCCGTAACTGAAAGAGGCATAAGCCAACGTACTGTTTTTTCCATCAATATAGGATATCTCCAGCGACATTTTGATCGTGTCGCTTCCCACCGCGTTCTTTAACGGTGTAAAGGTGTTCAAAATCTGCTTGACCGCATTGGGCAAGATATCGTTGGCGATCATATCCGCAAGCTTGCTGCCGCTGGAGACCTCCACCGCCGCACGGCTCGCCCCCACGGCGCCCGGTCCTGCCTGTGCATCGTTTATCGCAAAGGAGCCGTCGCGCAGATCGAAGGTAATATCATAATTTCTTGTCTCCACATATCCCGCTTCGATGGGCGAAGTGCCGTTCGACGGGAATAATGGAATCTCATTGAACGTAGTGTTGCGCGCCACCCTGTCAATCTCTGCCTTGAGCTGCTGAATCTCCGCGTCGATCATCCCGCGGTCCACATCCTGCAGCATGCCCGTAGCCGCCTTGATCGCAAGCTCGTTTGCGCGATGCAGCATATCATGCACCTCATTCAGGGGCCCTCTCCAATCTGTACCATGGAGATGCCGTCCTGTGCATTTGCCGCAGCCTGTGTCAGACCGCGCATCTGTCTTCGCATTTTTTCGGAGATAGAAAGACCTGCCGCATCATCAGCCGCTCTGTTGATACGGTATCCAGAAGACAATTTCTCTGCTCGTTTGGCATTTCGCTTCGTGTTTATGCCAAGCTGACGACTCGCATTTTCCGCAAGCATATTGGTCTGTACTGAGAGCATTTTACCCCCCCCCCGACGAAATCCGCGTCCTTGCAGTCATCCGTTACAATCGGTTCATACAGATTCCAGAAACAATCAAGTGAAATGTGTTTAGTTTGTATAATTACATTTTGTATATCGACAAGACTGTCCAATTACTTTAGCCTAAATTTCATTAAATTTTCATCTTATATATCAAGCTGCATCTCCACCTCAGTTTCCGCCTGCTGCTTGAACTCCTCGATCTGCACCGCGGAAAGCTCCGGCAGATCCTCGATGGATTTCACACCGAAACTCCGCAAAAACTGCTCCGTCGTGCCGAACAGAAGCGGACGTCCGGGCGCATCCATCCTGCCCACCTCCGCGATCAGGTCAAATTCCAGCAGGCGGTTCACCGCATGGTCGCAGCTCACGCCTCTCACCTTCTCGATCTCCAGACGGGTGATCGGCTGCTTGTAAGCAATGATGGATAGCGTTTCTAAAAGCGTGTCCGTGAGCACAAACTTTTTCGGCGTCTTCGCAATCTTGATCAGATACTCGTACAGCTCGCTCTTCGTGCACATCTGCACCGCATTGTCCAGCGTCGTGAGACCAATCCCCCGATCCTCTTTCTGATAGTTCGCCGCCATCTCCTCCAAAAGCTGTACGGTCGTGTCCTTATCCTCTTCTATCACCGCTGCCAACCTGTCGATCTCCACCGAGTCTCCCATGGTGAATAAAACTGCCTCCAGAACTGCCTTTGCCTTCTTCTTGTCCATGCCTGTCCCCTCTTAAATCTGTGTATCTCTCAACTGACGCTCGTGAGCTGCAGCGGTTCACTGTCCGCGTTCTCCCGCACCGTGATAATAATATCCGAGAAAGTATCCTCCTGCTCGATTCCGATTCTCCCTGTCTTGATCATCTCCAGAATCACGAGAAAAGTCACGATAATCTCCATTTTACTCGACTGTTTCTCCAAAAGCTTCCGGAAGCTGAACGTCTTGTGGCTGCGCACATACGCCTCCACATAGGTAGTCTTTAAGTCTAAGTCGATCTCATCCTTCTCAATCTTCCCGAAAGTGCTTCTGACAGGGTCAATCTTATCCTCCTGCCGCTTCATCATCTGCTTAAATATCTCGTGCAGCTTATTCAGGGTCATATCCCCGATCAGTTCCCCGTAATCCACCGGCTGCCGGTACTGCGCCACCTCCGCCGGCAGGGTCGGCTTCTTGTAGAGATTTCTCTCCGCGTCCACCATGCGGTCACGCAGCTCGTAGGACATATACTTGCACATCTTGTATGCCAGCAGCTTCTCCACCAATTCCGCTCTGGGGTCTTCCTCCTCCCCCTCCTCGTTCACTTCCTTCGGCAGAAGCATCCGGCACTTAATGTCGATCAGCGTAGCCGCCATGACGAGAAACTCGCTCATGACGTTCATATCCTCCGTCTCCATCTGCTTGATGTACTCCAGATACTGCTCGGTGATCTCCACAATGGGAATGTCGTAAATATCCACTTTATTTTTGTCAATCAGGTGTAAAAGCAGGTCCAGCGGTCCCTCAAACACCTCCAGTTTCACAGGAATTGCCATAGCATGTCCCCTCATAACTATTCTGTACTGAACTTTAATAATGTACTATATCATTTGGCGGGTTTTAGATCAATCACGATCAGCTCGCCGGGATTAAAAATTCTCACCGGGGGCGTGTGGCTGCTCAGTCCCCTGCTCAGGATCATGGTGCTTTCGTTTTCCGTAAACATCCCGCCGTCATACTTGGGAAACAGCGTTATCGCCGGCGACAGCACGCCGCCAAACACCGGCAGCCTCACAATCCCTCCGTGCACATGCCCGGAGACCACCAGATCCGCGCCCCACTCGGCATAAGCGTCAAAGTAGACCGGATTGTGGGCAATCAGCAGTTGGAACATATTCCTATCCGGCGTTCCCAAAAGTTTTGGCAGATAGGTCGTCTCCATAGGTTTACGCCTAAAGTGCCTGTAAAACGCCCTGTCAATCTGCGCGCCGCAGACGGCGATATTGCACTCCGGCAGATAAGCCGTCCCATTGATGAGCGGCTCAATGCCCGCCCCTTTCAGACCGGACATATATCCCTCGTACATACCCGGGTAGTCGTCAGGGTAAAGCCCCAGACGGTACTCGTGGTTGCCCATGCCGTAATAAACCCGGTATTTGGCGGACAGCTTTTCCATCAGCGCTAGGGCATGGCTGTAATCCGCGCCCCTTATGGCTGTAAGCATGTCCCCCGCCACAAGAATCCCATCCGGCGAGACCTCGTCAATGGCGGTAAGCAGCCTTTTGTTTCCCTTTCCAAAGGACTTGTTGTGCAAGTCCGCAAGGAGTACAAGCCTGCAAGGTTTCGTAATCTTATCGGATTTTATATCATAGGTGACCGTCACAAACCGGTTGCTGTCCCAGACAGCAGCGGCTAGACATATGCAGATAACCGCGAACACCGCCGCAAAAATTCCTTCTATCATATTCCTCCCTGCCCGATAAACAGGCATAAGCGGACGCGGGATGCTCCGCACCGTCCACACAAGATAAGGTGACCGTCTGACGCCTTCGCGAGACAGCCACCCATACAGTGTATCATACCCCTTGTTTCGCCGCAATCTGTGAACTTTTGTTCTATAATGTGTGGCTGCTCCTTCTTACCGGTTCATCAGGTAAAGTCCCCACACTTTCTTGTAGTAATCCTTGTACTGCGCCTTCTCCACACCTTTTGCCGCCAAGATGGACACGCTGCCGATCCGGGTCCCGTTCAGCTTATAGACCGCCTCGCCGATGGCATCCCCCTCCGCTATGGGCGCGGCAACGCTGCCCGGCAGGCTGACCTCCTTCTCAATTTCATTCAGATTGTTGCCCGCCGTGTCCAGATAAGAGTACGGTCCTTCATAGACCAAATTCACCGTATCCTCGATGCCGCCCTCTACCTTCTGCGCCGGGAGAGGATCCTTGTTCTCGTCCGTATACATCTGGCTCACGCTGTAGCCGTAGCTTAACAGCGACATGGCATCCTGAAATCTAGTCTTGGGGTCGGGCGCTGCCATCACCACGGCGATCAGCTCCATGCCGTCCTTGTTCGCCGTAGCGGACAGGCAGTAGAGCGCCTTGGAGGTGGATCCCGTCTTTAAACCCGTCGTCCACTCGTACTGCTTCAACAGCTTATTCGTGCTGGAGAGGGTGAAAGTGGTCGTTCCCTGCGCTGTCCTGTGTTTGATGTCCTCCATCCAGATCGTCGTGTAGTCGAAGACCTCCGGGTATTTCGTGATCAGCTCTCTTGACATGATCGCCACGTCCTTCGCCGAGGAATAGTGTCCGTCGGAGTCCGTCAACCCGCAGCAGTCCTCAAAATGGGTGTTCTGCATCCCGAGGCTCTCCGCCTTCTCGTTCATCAGCTTGACAAACTCTCCCTCGCTCCCCGCTATGTACTCCGCCACCGCAACGCTTGCGTCGTTGCCGCTCGCCACCGCGATGCACTTAATCATCGTCTCAAGCGTCTGCGTCTCGCCCTCCTCCAGAAACACCTGCGAACCGCCCATGGATTTCGCATATGCGCTTGTGGTCACCTGATCATCCAGCCGAATCCTGCCGCTCTTCAAATGTTCAAAGATAATGAGCAGCGTCATGATCTTGGTAATGCTCGCCGGGCTTCGTCTGGTATCCGCATCCTGCTCGCAGATCACCTGCCCCGTGGACGCCTCCATCACGATATATGACGGCGTATTCACCTCCGGCGCAGCATTGACCAATGTGGTCATATTCAAAAATACAGTCTGCGTTACAAGTATTCCCATCAAAAGCCATACAATGATTCGCTTTCTTCTTCCCTGCAAACTAAGTCACCCCTACCATTCCTTCTGTACTATACATATTGGGGTGGGACAAAAGATATGCACGATAAGCAGAGTCAAAAAAACAGACCTGAAGTCATCCCTCAGGTCTGCTTTTACTTTTTAGTTATATTTGCGTTTTCTTGCTGCTTCGGACTTTTTCTTACGTCTTACGCTGGGCTTCTCGTAATGCTCGCGCTTACGAATCTCCTGCTGGATACCTGCCTTCGCGCAGCTTCTCTTGAAGCGGCGAAGCGCACTGTCCAAAGTCTCGTTCTCTTTTACGATTACGTTTGACATTCCCGCACCTGACCTCCCTTCAGTCCCAGAGTATTTCGACTGATTGGGTTATTTTGCGTGTTCTCACACAACACAAATTATATCACATTTTCATTACGAGTCAACCGAAAATTGTAAAATTATTCTATTATGTCGTAAATTGGTCCCCTCATTTTATGGTCTGATTTTTTTCGATACCTGTCGCTGTGCAATCTGATCCTCCAGCGCTTTCACGCATGCGCCTATCGCTTTACCCATTCCTGCAGGGTTCTTTCCCCCCGCCTGCGCCATATTGGGACGACCACCGCCGCCGCCGCCGACAAAAACGGCGATTTCCTTAATCAGGTTGCCCGCATGTGCGCCTGCCGCAATCGCGCCGTCGGTCGCCATAGCGATGAGATTGACTTTCCCCTCTTTCTCGGAAACCAGCACGACAACGCCCTCGCCCAATTTCTCCTTGAGCTGATCGCCGAGCTCGCGCAGACCGTTCATATCCACATCCTTTACCTTGGATGCCAAAAGCTGTACGCCGCTTACCTCCTGCACCTGATCCATCACGTCGCCAAGGGCATCCCTCGCCGCCTTGCTCTTTAAGGACTCATTCTCACTCTGCAGCGCCTTCATCTCCGCCATCAGGTGCTCGCACCGCTCCACCAGATTTGCCGGATTGGTCTTAAGCGCCTTAGCCGCCGCGTTCAGTTCCTCCTCCAGCTTCTGATAGTAAGCTGTCACATTGCTTCCCGTCACCGCTTCGATACGTCGCACGCCCGCCGCCACACCGGACTCGGACAGAATCTTAAAGGAACCGATCGTTCCCGTGGATTTCACATGGGTGCCGCCGCACAGCTCCTTGGAGAACTCGCCCATCTGTACGACGCGCACCGTCTCCCCGTACTTCTCGCCGAAAAGCGCCATTGCGCCGGACTGCTTTGCCTCCTCTATGGTCATCTCCTTCGTCTCCACAGCGAGATTCTCCGCAATCTTTTCATTGACGATCTGCTCGACCTTCTTAATCTCCTCCGCCGTCATCGCCGCGGAATGGGAAAAATCGAAGCGGGTTCTCTCCCCGTCCTGATAGGAGCCTGCCTGCTCCACATGGCTGCCCAGCACTTCCCGCAATGCCTTCTGCAGAAGATGGGTTGCGCTGTGATTCTTACAGGTATTGCCTCTTCTTGCGGAATCTACCGTCAAAATAGCGGTATCTCCCACCTGAATCTTTCCCTTCGTCACCCTGCCGACATGTCCCACCTTGCCGCCTAAAAGCTTTATCGTATTCTCCACCCGGAATTCGCCGTCCCCTGTGGAGATCACGCCGATATCGCCCTCCTGTCCGCCCATGGTTGCATAGAAGGGGGTCTTCTCCACAATCACCGTGCCGACCTCGTCCTCCGTCAGCTCCTCCGCCAGCTCCGTCTCGGTGGTGAGCACCGTGATGCGGGAATCATATGTCAGATTGTCATAGCCCACAAACTCCGTGGTAATAGCAGGATCAATGGACTCGTAAACCGTCACGTCCGCACCCATGTAGTTTGTCACTTTACGCGCCTTGCGCGCTTTATCCTTCTGCTCCTGCATACATGCCGCAAAGCCGTCCTCGTCCACCGTAAAGCCCTTCTCCTCCAGAATCTCCCTCGTCAGATCGAGAGGGAAACCGAAGGTATCGTAAAGCTTGAAGGCGTCCGCACCACAAAGCTGTTTCTTTCCGTCCATCTCCACCGCTTCCGCCATCTCGTTTAAGATGCTCAAACCCTGATCGATGGTCTTGTTAAACTTGCCCTCCTCCTGCCGCAGCACGTTAAAGATAAAGTCTTTCTTCTCCTCCAGCTCGGGATACCCGTCCTTGGAGCCCTCAATCACCGTTCCCGCCAAATTAGCAAGAAACATATCCTTGATACCGAGCTTCCTGCCCTGTCGCGCCGCGCGGCGGATGATCCGGCGCAGCACATAACCGCGTCCCTCGTTGGAGGGCATAATGCCGTCCGAAATCATAAAGGTCGCGGAACGAATATGATCTGTGATAATACGGATAGATACATCCGTGTCATAATCCTTCTTGTACTCCACACCCGCAATCTCACACACGGTTGTACGCAGCGCAAACACCGTGTCCACGTCAAAAATGGAATCCACGTCCTGCACCACGGAGGCAAGCCTCTCAAGCCCCATGCCGGTGTCGATATTCTTCTGCTCAAGCTCCGTGTAATTGCCCTTGCCGTCGTTGTCGAACTGGGTGAACACGTTGTTCCAGATTTCCATGTAACGATCGCAGTCACAGCCCACGGTACAATCAGGTTTTCCGCAGCCGTACTTCTCACCGCGGTCGTAGTAAATCTCGGAGCAGGGTCCACAGGGACCGGAGCCGTGCTCCCAGAAATTGTCCGCCTTGCCGAAACGGAAAATCCGCTCCGGGGCAATACCGATTTCGTGATTCCAGATATCGAATGCCTCGTCGTCGTTTTCATAGACGGAAGGATACAGTCTGTCCTCCGGAAGCCCTACCACTCTGGTCAAGAACTCCCAGCTCCACGCGATCGCCTCACGCTTAAAATAATCCCCGAAGGAAAAATTGCCGAGCATCTCGAAAAAGGTGCCGTGTCTCGCCGTCTTTCCCACGTTTTCCAGATCACCGGTGCGGATGCACTTCTGGCAAGTGGTTACACGCCTTTTCGGCGGAATCTCCTGCCCCGTGAAATAAGGCTTAAGCGGCGCCATGCCGGAATTGATCAGAAGCAGGCTGTTGTCATTGTGGGGCACCAGCGAAAAACTCTTCATCTTCAAATGATCCTTGCTCTCGAAAAAGTCGAGGAACATCCTTCGCAGTTCATTTACACCATAAGGTTTCATCGTAGTCTTATCCTCCTATGTGGTTTTGCAAGCTTTTCAAAAGGTAAATTTATCCGCAAAATACGCATCCAGCTGGTCGATCGCGACGCGCTCCTGCTCCATGGAATCGCGGAAACGCACGGTCACGCAGTTGTCCGTCTCGGAATCGAAATCGTAGGTCACACAGAACGGCGTGCCGATCTCATCCTGACGGCGGTATCTCTTACCGATATTGCCGCGGTCGTCAAACTCGCAGTTGTACTTCTTGGAAAGCTGTGCGAAAATCTTCTCCGCGCCCTCGTTCAATTTCTTGGAGAGAGGCAGCACGCCGATCTTCACAGGCGCAAGAGCCGGATGGAAATGCAGCACGGTGCGCATATCGCCCTCGCCCAGATCCTCCTCGTCGTAGGCGCCGCAAAGCACCGCGAGGAACAGTCTCTCCACGCCGAGGGACGGCTCGATCACGTAAGGGATATATTTCTCATTCTTCGTATCGTCAAAGTAAGTCAGATCCTCACCGGAGGTGTTCTGATGCTGGGTCAGATCGTAATCCGTCCTGTCTGCGATACCCCACAGCTCACCCCAGCCGAAGGGGAACAGGAACTCGATGTCCGTGGTCGCCTTGGAGTAGAAGGAAAGCTCCTCCGGGTCATGGTCGCGCACCCGCATCTCCTCCTCCTTCATGCCAAGACTCTTCAAAAAGTCGATACAGTACTTTTTCCAGTATGCAAACCACTCAAGGTCAGTGTCCGGCTCACAGAAAAACTCCATCTCCATCTGCTCAAACTCACGCACGCGGAAGATAAAATTGCCGGGCGTGATCTCATTTCGGAAGGACTTGCCAACCTGGCAGATGCCGAAAGGAATCTTCTTGCGGGAAGTCCGCTGTACATTCTTAAAGTTCACGAAAATACCCTGCGCTGTCTCGGGACGCAGATATACCGTGTTCTTCGCGTCCTCGGTAACGCCCTGAAACGTCTTGAACATAAGATTAAACTGTCTGATATCGGTAAAATTATGTTTGCCGCAGGTCGGGCAGGGAATGTTATGTTCTTCGATAAAGTCCTTCATCTGCTGCTGGCTCCAGCCGTCCACGGAGGAATCGAGCGTCATGCCTTTCTCCGCCACATAGTCCTCGATGATTTTGTCCGCCCGGAACCGCTCGTGGCACTCCTTACAGTCCATGAGGGGATCGGAAAAACTTCCGAGATGACCGCTCGCCACCCACGTCTGGGGATTCATCAAAATCGCGCAGTCAACACCCACGTTGTAGGGGCTCTCCATGACAAACTTCTGCCACCACGCCTTCTTGATGTTGTTTTTCAGCTCCACGCCCAGATTGCCGAAATCCCATGTATTCGCCAGTCCGCCGTAAATCTCGGAGCCGGGATACACAAACCCTCTCGCCTTCGATAACGCCACAATTTTCTCCATTGTCTTTTCCATTTTTTCCTCCATTCCGAAGCATTCAATGCTGAGGAACGCGAGCAGAATCTCCAATTCTGCTCTGCGATCAGGGGAATTTGTGATGCTTCTACACAGATTCCCGATCGAATAAATTGCTCTTCAGAGAATTTATTCAATCTTCTGCCTCCGTTTTTATTCATATATGATGTAGGAAAGCAACATGGTTCCGTCCGCCTCCCGATTGCTGATCTTCACGCTCTTTTTCCCCACAAGGGTAATCTCTTGCCCGCTGTGCGCGCTCTGGTTTACATAAAGTGTCTTTCCGGGCAGATTGACAAGAATCTCCTCCCCGCTCTTCGTCTCCAGAATTAACATCTGCTTTTTGTCCCAGTCTTCGATATAGCCGACTTCCGACGCCTTGCCGTCCATGGAGACAAACGGCACGGCTTCCAGCTCATATCCTTCGTCCGACGCGCTTTTCATCGTCCCCACATACAACACTCTGTGGTTAAAATCACTGTAGTCCTCCGGCGAGGCGTACTTAAAATCCATCACGATACTGCCGCCCTTTTCTTCCACCGCCTCGAGAGCCACCTTCTTTTCACCGTTCTCTGCGCAGTATTCCTCCACGCGCGAAACGGCAAACGCCTCCAGATCCGCCGTCTCGATCTGGTAATAATTCTGATCTGACAGCCCCACGATCCGATGGAATACTTCCCCGTCTTTGCCGAAAGAAAGAGTATTTATTTCCGTTTTCTCCCCCTCACCGCATCCGGCAAGGCACAGAAGCAGTATTGTCAGTCCAAGTATTCCCGCTGCTCTTCGCATATTGTCCCCTCTATATCTATCTATACTCCGCCGTGCTCATTCGCACAATGCTGCTTACTCCGCCGTGCCCACTCGCAATCCATTGCTTCGCACGGCTCAATCATAAACCATAATACTAAAGTTCTTCCACAATTTCAAGACTTTTAAACGGTCGGTCGATTGTTCGTCGGCGGTAATCGTCTGCGATCGCTTTAAGCTGTGCGAGAACCTGCGGCGTCACGGTGAAAGTGTAAAGCTTCTCGACCGTGCTTTCCGTGATGTAATTGACCGCGTAGCGGGTGGATTCCTCCCACTCCCCCTCCTTCGGCATCCCCGGGAACTCTCCGTTTAATACCATCGCCTTCATCTCGAATATGTACCGCACAAGAGCATTGGAAAGTCCCTCGTGCATAAGCGCACGCAGGGACTGGTAGAGGAGTTTGAGCATCTCCTTCTCGTCATTGTTCTCTCTCGTGTAATAATCCATGACCTCCAGAAAATACATGCCGTAAAACGCGCCCTCATAATCGTTCCGAAGACCTTCAAAATAGTTCGTAATCTCAGCCTCCATCACATTGTAGGAGGTTCTTCCTTCATATAACTTAAAAGTACCGAAACAAAACGGGTTCGTTGCCGCCAAAAGCTTGCTGTTCTGTTTCCTCGCGCCTCTGGCAAAAGCCGATATCTTTCCCCTCTCTTTCGTCAAAAGCACCACTCTTCTGTCATAATCGTTTATCGGTTCAGCCTTTAAAACCATCCCCGTAATCTCTGTAATCCCCTGCATGAGAATGCTCCTCTGACTGCTCGGTTGCTCCCCGCTCCTCTTGTCTTTCCGCATCTTTGTAGGCAAGGAAATCTTCAATTTTTCCTGTTGCCATAAACTGCTCCCAGTAGTTTAATCCCTTCATCTTACGCCCCCTGAATACTTTATCTCTCACAACACATAGGGTTCGCAGATTTACAAAATTCTATTCTGTATCGCCGGGATTATAACCGAAATTTTTAAGCAGATAGTCGCTGTCCCGCCAGTCCTTTTTCACCCGCACCCAGAGCTTTAAATTCACTTGGTTTTCCACCAGTTCCTCAATATCCCTGCGCGCCATGGAGCCGATCTTTTTAAGCATCGCCCCCTGTTTTCCGATAATAATTCCCTTGTGGGAATCCTTCTCGCAGACGATGGTCGCCTCAATGTCCACAATCTTCTTTTTAAACTTCATCTGTTCGATCGTGACGGCTATGCCGTGGGGAATTTCCTCCTCCAGACAGCGCAGCGCCTTCTCCCGGATCAGTTCCGCCACAATTTGCCTTACCGGCTGGTCCGTCACCGTGTCTTCATCATAAAACGGTTCGCCGTAAGGCAGATACTTCATAATGCAGTCGATCAGTATCTGCAGTCCGTCCTTCTTCAGTGCGGACACAGGCACTATCTCCGCGAAATCCAGTTCCTTTCTGTAGGCGTCAATATAAGTGAGAAGCAGCTCCTTCTTCACCGTGTCAATCTTATTGATCACTAAAATAACAGGCGTTTTTGTCTTCTTCAGTTCCTCGATGATATGCTTCTCACCCGCGCCGATATAGTCCGATGGCTCCACCAGCCAGAGAATCACATCCACCTCGGATAGCGTCCGCTCCGCCGCGTCCACCATGTAATCTCCCAGCTTGTTCTTCGCCTTATGGATGCCCGGCGTGTCCAGAAACACGATCTGCCCTTCCTCGCATGTATACACGGTCCTGATGCGGTTTCTGGTGGTCTGGGGTTTCTTTGAGGTAATCGCGATCTTCTGCCCGATCAGCGCGTTCATCAGCGTGGATTTCCCCACGTTCGGTCTGCCGATCAGCGTGGCAAAGCCGGATTTCGTCTGCCGGTTCTTTCGCACGTTATTTTCACTGTTGTTTTGAATATCACCTGTCATTCTATTTTATCCCATTCTCTTTCTTCTTATGCCCCGTCATTCCGGATTCTGCCTATTTTTCGTCCTTGTTTTCTCCGGTTTCCTCTGCCGGTGTTTCCGTGCTTTCTTGTGCCTCGCCGATTGTAATCGGACACCGAAGCTTTATTTTTCCCACACGCAGTTCCCGCACTGCTCCCTTCTCACCACGGGCAGCCACACGCTTTGCCCTGCGTTTTTTCCACACCTTCCAAAGAATGCGCACCACGATCACCGCCACCGCGATCACTGCGAGCCACAACACAATATAGGGAATGTCGATCACAAAACGGATGGCAAAGTCCCGGATGCCGAATCCGATATCATCCAGACTCTTCATAAAACCGCTCTGGATCCGCTGCCATACGGTTGCCTCCTGCGGCGGCGAATACTTGCGTACTTCCGTGATGCTAAGCTCCACCGTGCTGTAGTCGATCCGGTTGTCATAGGTACGAAGCTGCGACTCCATGCTCTCAAGCTGGTAACGCACCTCGGAAAGCCGTCCCTCGATGGCAATGATATCCTCCACCGTCTCCGCCTTCTCCATCAGCGCAAGCAGCCTCTCCTGCTCTGTCACAAGCGCTTTCTTGTGGCTTTCCAGATCCACATACTGTAAGGTGACATCCTCCACGTTCTCGGAGCGGCTGGTTATATTGGTCTGCTCTCCCACCTGTGCCAGAAAGCCGTCCAGCTTCTCCTTTGGCACGCGTGCCGTCACATTGGCGCAGCGCTGCTTTACCTGCTGATCCTCCACATAATAACTGTGTACGTCATAGACAGAAATATATTCTATGTAGCCGCCCAGCGCTTCCACCTGCTTCTGCAGTCCCGGCACAAGGGTGTCAAAGTCCTCCGTCTCCGCAAGGATATTTACGGTCTTGATCAGCTTGCGCGAGGTCTCCGGCGCCACCACGTCCTGTCCGGCGCCCTCCTGCACATAACTTTCCTCGCTGACCGGCTCCTCCGCCGCTTCCGCCACCTCATATTCATAGGATGCCGCCCCTGCTTCGTTTCTTAAGACCATGCCGCCGTCGTAGGAAGCTGCCGTATCATAGGCGTATTCTTCCGCAACAGCCGCCGGCGCGGATTCCAAAGACATAGTTTTCGCCCCGCCGCCAGCGCTGCCGCACGCCGTAATAACAGCTGTTATTGCAAAAACCGCCGGGAACAATCGCAGCCTGACTCCCCTTTTTCCGTTCCTGCCGTTCTTATGATTCCCGCTCATCTCATTGTTCTCACTTTTGCTGCCCATCCTTTTCATAACTTTTCCTCCCTTTTCCGAAAACGGTTGTTTTCAAATCAACTGTCTCTACCAGAAATACCTTTCCGTGAAAGAAAAAGTTGCATCTTTCAAAAATAGCATCTGTTTTTTAATGTGTCAGATATTCCACCGAACCGAAACGCTCTTTCTGGGACTGAATCTTCTCCTCATTTCCCACCACGCACAGGCATTCATCCTCCATAAAGGCACGGATGTGCGCCGCCAGTTCCCGAATGGTCCCCGCGTCCGCAGCGAGCAGCTCATCGCGCTCCCGCTGGACTCTATCAAAGGAAAGCCCTGTCATATAGCCGGCTAGTGAGTATGTCCCCCTCGCCGCAGGTGTGAGCGGCATATCCAGCGCGCTGACCGCCCCGATGATATACTGGGTCATGGTGCGCTCGTCCGCCTCAAAGCCCGCCACGAAGTCCGCCGCCTTCTCGTACACCTCTATGGTCTTTTCCAAATTCGGATCCCTGTAGGAGACAAAATAGCTCTCCCCGGTCTTTCCAAACTGACACATGCAGCCGTAAGCGCCGCCCCTGACGCGCACCTGCATCCACAGATACTCATAACTCATCACAACCTTGAGAACCCGAAGCGCCCCCGTGTAGGAAAGTCCCTTGTCCGCGTAGTTGCCAGCCCGGCATACATACTGGATCTGGGCGGAGCTCATCAGCCCTTCATTTTTCTTCACCGGAGAGGGCACATAAGGTTTCCCTTCCACAGGCTCCGTATAGAGTTTCGCCCGCAAGCCCTCAATCAGTTTCTCAAGCCCCGCAAGCCCGGCTCTCTGTGCCGTGTAGTCCACCATCAGGTTCTCCGGGCGGAAGATACAGCGCACCAGCCGTTCCATATTGTCGGAAAGTTCCTCTTTCTTCCCCTCAAAGTCCTTCTCAAGTCCTTCCAACAGACGGTAGAAGGCAAGCCCGTTCACCTGATCCATCAGATACGCCTGTTTCGACAGATAAGATAACGCCTGTCCCGCCGCCAGCGAATGCCCCGCGTCCATCATCTGCGCCTGCTTGCCGGAGCGGTTCTCCGCAACAAGCTCAAACAGCCGCTTTGCATCTGTATAGACTGATTCAGTCAATATCTCCTCCGCCAGTTCAAACGCCTTGGGAAGATTCTCATACAGCGTCTTTACCTTAAGTTCAAACGTCAGCTTATATTTAGAAAAATCATCCGCATTCGTGTAAACGTTTACCGCCGGCGCGATCCCTCCGGTCTGCAGATGGATCTCGTTGTACAATTCGCTGTAGGAACGCTTTTCGGTGTCCACCAGTCCGAGCATCACCTGCAAAAGCCCCACATAGGGGAACAGCTCCTCCGGCACCTGCTTAAGGTCAAAGAGAAATCGCAGATACCCGATCCCGTTCGTATAGATGTCGTGGTATAAAAGCGTCGTATCCCCGGCATGCAGCTCCTCATTGCAGTAAGGGCGCGCCTTTTTCCCAATATCTTCCCGGGAAAGAAGGGGAATCTTCGCCAAATCCACCGGGCTGTCCGGCGTCTCCTGATACGCGGCAAGCGCCTCCGTCTCCTCCACGATCCGCGCGATCTCCTCCGGCGTCATCGCCGCCTTTTTCGCCGCAAGCTTTTCAGCAAGCGCCTTGTCCCTCTTACCCGTAAGTCCTTTCACCGGGCGCACCACAACCACGCTCTTATGAGTATTGGCAAGCAGAAGGCTCTTTACCATTTCCTCATAGAATGTAGAATCTACCTCTTTTTTAAGCGTCCTATACGTCTCGTCAAGTTCCAGATAGTCAAACGGCTTCTTATCATCATAAAGCCATGTCTCAAACATCTGCAGACCGTACATCAACCCCTTCGGGTAAGAGCCGTAGTCCGCCTCCCGGTACTTAAACTCATCATGGTTGAGTGCCGCCCGAAGCGCCTTCTTCTCCAAGCCATCCTCAGCCAGACTCTGAAGCGTCTCCTCGATCGTCTTTACAAATTCTTCCCGCTGACTGCCCTCCGCGTTCTTCGCCACGATGGAAAAATACGGCTGTTTCACGTCCGCCTCAAAATAACAGGTGATATCCGTGCCGATTCCCGCGTCCAGAAGCGCCTTCCTCACAGGCGCGCCCGGCGCGCCAACCACCACGTCCGCAAGCGCCTGAAATCCAACGCTCACCTCGCGGTCCAAACTTTCTCCCAGAGAGACGTTGTAGGAAAGGTAGGTATTGCCTTCCTCCGGCTCGCTCTCCATGATCGGGTATTCCTTCTCCACAAGCACGCTCTTCTCAAAGGGCGGCTCTGTCGCTGGCGCAGAATCCACCGAAAGCGCCTCGTACTTTGACAGATACTCTTTATCAAGATAATTGAGCCGCTCCTCCATGTCCATATCCCCGTAGAGGTAGATATAGCTGTTGGAAGGATGGTAGTATCTCTGGTGAAAGGCGAGAAAATCCTCGTAGGTAAGGTCCGGAATCACATTCGGATCGCCGCCCGACTCCACCGCGTAGGACGTGTGCGGATAGAGGGAGTTCATGATCTCCCTGTACAGCACGTCGTCCGGGGAGGAAAACGCCCCCTTCATCTCGTTATAAACCACGCCGTTGATGGTCAGATCGTCCTCCGCATTCTCCATTTCATAGTGCCATCCCTCCTGCCGGAAGATTTTCTCCTCGCGGTAGATATTCGGGTGAAACACCGCGTCCAGATAAACGTCCATCAGATTCTTGAAATCCTTGTCGTTACAGCTCGCCACGGGATAGACCGTCTTATCCGGGTAAGTCATGGCGTTCAAAAAGGTGTTTAAAGAGCCTTTCGCCAGCTCGATAAAAGGGTCCTTGAGCGGATATTTCTCAGAGCCGCACAATACCGTGTGCTCGATGATATGCGCCACCCCCGTGCTGTCCTTCGGCGGTGTGCGGAACCCGATATAAAACACCTTGTTCTCGTCGTCGTTAGACAGAAGCGCCACCCGCGCCCCTGTTTTGTTATGTTTTAACAGATAACCGTCTGATTTCAGTTCTTCGATCCGCTGTTTCGAGATGACGGTGTAAGCCTGTAAATTTTCTAAATTCATGGATGCTCCTCTCCTTATTCCGTGTCGCTTGTTTTAATCCGGCACTCTTCACTTTCTTCTCGCATTAGTATATCACTATCCGTGGAATTTATCTATCTACGTTTTTCCGAAAACACCGACCTCCACACGGTCTTTCCCCTTTCTGCTCGTGCCTGTCTGCCCGTAGAAAATAAATTTTCCGTACCCGCGCACGGTGACGGCGTCCTCCTCCTTCAACTGGCAGGAGAGGTTCTGCGTCTGTATGCCATTTATAAAAATACGACCGTTATTAAATAATTCCCGGCTCTCTTCCCTCGATAAATTGTACACCTTGGAGATCACGCCGTCGGCTCTGGGGGACGCCACCGTCACCGAAATCCGATCCGGATCAGTGTTTTCCACTTCAATCTCCCCCTCCGCCCGTCTGCAGGCGACATTCGTGTGCCTCACTCTATCCAGATTCTCCACAATGTAATCCGCTATGTTTTCGTGACAGAAAAGCAGGGCGCCCTTTTCTCTCACAAAAAAATCGCCCACCACATCTCTCTCGATCCCCAGATTCATCACCGCGCCAAGGAAATCCCGGTGCGTCAGGTTTTCCGCAAACTTAGGCGTCTTTGGCAGAATTTCGATCCGCGCGATGGGAAACGCCTCCTCGTAACCCGGATCGCCGAAGCGGATGATCTTCCGCTCGCAAAGCGGCGCGCCGCCCTCCATCTGCACCCCCGCGTAGGACACTTCCCGCTCCACCGCGTAGTATGCCTGCCGTTCGGCAAGCCCGAGAAAGGGCGTGTAAGTGTAAATATTTCTGCCGTACGCCTTATCCGCCAGCTCGATCAGCCTGTTTTTCAACTGCTGCAGGTCTTTTTCATCCGTGACAGCCATATTTTCCTCCATGTCAGAGCAGTTTACTGCGATGACACGCGATGAGAAATTCGCGAAGGCGATTTTTCATCTGCGATCAAGGCACATTTGAGGCTCTGTCTCAAATTACCGATTGAAAAATCAGTGCATCAGCATGATTTTTTAATCTTTTTCCTCAGAAATTTTAATCCTATCATAACATCCCATGAAGCGTAAGTAAATCCTTTCAAATCCTATGTTTCCGAAAAAAAGACATGGATGCTTAATCTGCCGTTTTCATAATCTGCCGATATGCTTCCCCCCATCTGCTCCACAAGCGTTTTGGAAATGGAAAGTCCCAAACCTGTCGATTTTCTGGCGGTTTCTACCGTATAGAACCGGTCAAACAGCCTTTCTGCCTGTATCATATCCAGCCCGGAAGCCATATTGGAAAAAATGAGCTTTCCATTATCTGAAAGAACAATCTGCAAATCTCCATCGCTGTATTTTATGGCATTGCTAAGCAGATTGGAAAACACACGGGATAACGCGGCATGGTCGAGCATTCGCACTACTTTACTTTCGGATATTTGTATCATGGGTATCATATGCCGTTCTGTTAAAACGGTGTAGAACGCTGCGATGCTTTCTTCCAATACCGTATTGATGATGACCTGCTCCCTGATGATATTGTCTTTTGTGGAAATGATGACAGAATATCGAAAAAGTTCTTCTGAAAGCCGGGTCAAAATATCCACCCGCTCTTTGATAATGCCGATATACCGATTGACGGCTTCAGACTTCTCTTCCTGCTCCAACAATTCCAGATAACCGCAGATTGCCGTAAGCGGCGTCCGTAAATCATGGGAGATATTGGTAACCGCTTTTTTTAATTCCATGTCGCCCTGTTGGAACCGACGCCTCTGTGTACGCAGCTCGCGGAGTTCTCTGTTTATGGTATTTGCCAGATAACGCATATGCCTGTCATTACAGGAAATCGTAATGAGCGTGTTCGTATCGGTTATGAGCCTGTCTGTAAAGGCATCCGCCACTTCTCTTGCCGCCTTTTGCATGATACAAATTTTCACAAGCAGAACAACAGCGATCACCGCCATAACACAGACAAAAACCCATAACCATTCTTCCATACCAGCCTCCTCTTATTTTATATTCTTCCTCTTAAAAATATAAATTCCGCCAAATGTTGTGAATAATGTGATAACAGCAGACGATACAAGCATACGGACAGGATGGCTGATTTCCAGCTGCCACATTTTCAGTCCCTGCCCTGTCGGTAAAAAATCAAGAATAAATTCATATACGCCGCGTTTTGCGCCGCTGATATAGCGCGGATTAGGGGATGGCTCAGACCATTCCATTCCGTTTGCGGTCATCTCTATCCCTCTGACTGCTTCCGGCTCGTTGATCCTCACATACAAGACCGCTGCCAAAATGAAAAGCCCCAGAACTAACAGCATGGAAACCGCGACAGTAGAAGCCTTGTTTGCAGATGTCATATAGACAAACGTGCATATGGCGGAAAAAGCCATGACGAACATCACCGCAATCAGTAAATATAAAAGCAATGTGGAAACAGTCATTTTCCATACGCCAAGCGCCGGAACGGCAACCAGCGCGCCAACCAGCCATACCGCCATCATCAGCAGGGCAGCCGCCATCGTCGTCACCAGACTGGCAAGATAAAGATTGGTTTTCTTGTGACCGACGATCACTTTATTTCGGATGGTTCCGTCACTGTACTCCGTGCCAAAAAACATGCTTCCAAACAGAGCGCAAAACAGACCGATTGTCAGTGCAAAATGAAAATAATACCTGTCAATGCTGTACTGATAATCCGACAAGTCAGCCTCCGCCTGCCTGCATCCGTACCGCATATACACAACAGAATACACCAGCATGGCTCCCATACAGAGCCAGAAAATTTTATCCTTCCAGAGACGGGAAAAATTAGCAGACAACAGTTTACGCATTTTTTGCACCTCCCACAAGACTGACATAATAGCTTTCCAGACTTTCATCGCGCTCCTGCACGGCAATCAGTTCGCAGTTTTCTTTTGCCAATGCCACGGTCAGACGGGAGATATTGACCTTTGCATAGACATCGACCGTCTGGTCCGCCGTGATTTTATAATCAATTCCCATGCCGTCAAGCACACGGGCAAGGGCTTTCGTATCACTGACCTCCATACGGACGCATTTCCTGCAGGCGGCTTCCAGTTCGTCCGCGCTGAGCTCTTTCACAAGACGTCCGTTATCTATAAATCCGTAGTGCGTTGCCAGCTTGGACAGTTCGTCCAAAATATGGCTGGAAATCAGGACGGTAATCTGCTGTTCCCGATTGAGTTTCAAGATCAGTTCCCGAATTTCAATGATTCCCTGCGGGTCAAGACCGTTGGCAGGCTCGTCCAAAACCAGAAAATCGGGGTCGCCTGCAAGAGCAATTGCAATCCCCAGTCGCTGTCGCATACCCAGAGAAAAATTTTTTGCCTTCTTTTTTCCCGTGTTCTCAAGTCCCACCAACTGCAAAATCCCGTGCAGCCCCTCAAAGGAAGGGAGCCCCAGAATACGGAACTGCTGTTTCAGGTTATCCTCCGCCGTCATGTCAAGATAGACAGACGGCGTTTCCACTACAGCGCCCATTCTTCTTCGGGACTCCACAATATCCTTGTCCGTATTCTTTCTTCCGTAAAGCGTATACTCCCCGGATGACGGCTCCTGCAGACCGCAGATCAGCCGGATCAGCGTCGTTTTACCCGCGCCGTTTTTCCCTACAAAGCCATAGATCGCTCCTTTGGGAACATGCATAGCTATTTTGTTTAACGCTTTAAAATTTTTATAGTTTTTACATAAAGCGTTTGTTTGAAGAACATAATCCATAAAATCTTACCCTCCTATCTGCTTCGTATACCGACATGATATATGCAAATAGTAAAGGAAACGGTAAAGAGATCAGTAAAAAAATCGTAAAGATTTATTCCGCCCGCATTTTGAATCCAATCCCCCACACCGCTTCAATGTAGTCTTTGTCCGTTACCTCCCGCAGTTTTTTCCTCAAATTACTGATATGCATTTTCAACGAGCTTTCTGTGCAGTCCGGCGTATCCGCGCTGATTCGCTCCAACAGCAGGGATTTCGTGACAACCTGCGTGGGATTTTGCATAAGCAGCTTCAAGATGGCATACTCCGTCCTTGTCAGCTTGATTTCCGTATCGCCCGCTTTTACCGTGTGCGTATCTATCGCAAGGACAATGTCCCCAAATGTCAATTCCGAAAAAGCCGTCATACTTTCCGCATTCTTAAGATGTACAAAAATCCTCGCCAGAAGCTCTCTCATGTGAAACGGCTTCGTCACATAATCGACCGCACCGCCAAGCAGCAGATCAACCTTATTCTCAAGATCCGCTTTCGCGCTCACCACAATGACAGGTATTCCCTTTATTTGGGAAATAACCTCTTCTCCCTGCAGTCCCGGCAGCATTAAATCCAACAGAATAAGGTCCGGCTTTGCCCCGGCTAAAACCAATAATGCCTCTGTTCCGGAATAGGCGCGCAGGACTTCATACCCTTCTTTGGAAAGAGCTTCTTCAAGCATATTTCCGATATGAATATCGTCGTCAATAATTAAAATTCTTTTCATATGTCATAAATTTTATCTTTCTTTAACATGTGCAAACTGCCTCACCTGCTCCGCACCCCACTCACACTTCTTAATCTGCTCCAGCCAGTGCGCCTGCCTGTTTCAAACACAGTTCAATTAAACTTTGTGAAATATATATTCCCTTCTCTACCATTTGACGTAAAACAGGTTCCAGCTTGTCAACATACCCCATCTGCTTTGACCGTAACAACACCCCCAATGTCCCCGTCACCGGCAGCTTTAAATACTTCGCATATTTCTTGGCATTCGCATCATCTATGATAACCACATCCGCCGCTACTTCTTTTGCTAAGATCATTACCTCAACCTCTCCCTCATGCAGCTGCGTTTTATACATATCTTTTGCCATTTGATTACTGATTTTTCCCACCCGGATCCAATCAAGGGATCTATCAACCTCTTTCTTACAAACAGATTCCGTCTTTACAGACAGTTCTCCATATACCGCCTCTGGAATGATAATTTCATTATACAGCCTTTTTAGCAAATCAAGCTGCCCCACATGGCTTAATGCTATCAACGGCGTCGTGTTCACCACTACCTTACGCATTCGCCATTTCCTCCACAAATTCACCCTCGGACGTAAATGCAAATATGGAAACTCCATTCATACCAAGATACTTTATAAAATCTTCCTTCGACATTTCAGCCACACTGGCGCAATAACCTAGAGAAACTTTTTTATTTTTATATAAATCCACCGCCAGCATTTTTTTCATATATTCTGCAAAGTCATCCTTATCTTCATGAAGGTCTAACAATATTTCTTCCGGAACATTGATTGATACCACGCACATGTCTTTCTTCCCTCCTCTATCATATTATAATTTCATTATACCCTAATCTAAAACTATTTCAACAGATACACAAAAACCGGCAGCACCACCGACGTCAGCACATCATAAAAACCGTGCGCAACGATTAATGACAGAATCGTCCCTTCCTTTTTGTGGATTTTCCATGGTCACACCTCCATACGATCCTTTGATTCCTACAAAAGTATTGTACAAGGACAGCCTGTGTGTTACCTTAAAAATCCCGGCGTAAAATTTATCCCATTATATATCTCCAGACTTAATTACATAATTTAATTGTGTTAAAATTTTATCGAAAAACAGAGGTAACGTTATTAATGTATCAAATGTCATGGAAAATATTAGGAGAAACAGCATGGACAACCAACTAATTGCCGTAGGCTTTTATAAAGAAAGCTTCAATTCCTATCTACCCTATGAGATAAAATTTCCTACCATCTACCAATCGGAAGGATTAAAGAAACATATCCAAAAACGGCATCCTGACTGCGTACAATATATTGGACTAATTCCGCCGATTATAGCTTCTCCTGATTATATAGGCGTTAATCCAAACGAAAAAATATAAGTTTTGAATTGGTTAAATGTATTTCCCAAAATGTACAGATTGGTATAAAATTGGATGCGAAGGACAATTATTTATATGTCGCCACGCTACATACAATCACAGACTCCAAGCTTAGACATAGGATTCAAAATGGACGCCTTAAAAAATTGACAAATAAATATGTATAACATATAATGATAATACATAATAACTATTAGCTGAATTACAAAGGTCGGAAAGGCTCCCGACACACTCGTAAGAGTACCTGAGATGATGGATACGCCGCCCATCTTGTAATTTGGTGAACGTAAGGTGTAGCCATCTGGCTGCACCTTTTTATAAAATATTTCCCAAAAAACCATTTGACAATCCGTCACAAAAGTATTATTGTGTAATAAATTAATTGCAGAAACATATATCACAAACCTTTGAGAAAGAGTAGTACGTGTGGGCTAACCATTACAGAGAGCCGTCGGCTGGTGGAAGACGGCATGGCGCTTATACCGAATGGACTTTCGAGGCCGGGTGGAAATGTCAGTATCCACCGACAGAGTAATCCCCGGCGGGAACCGCACCCGTTACCAAGGCGGCATATATGATTGTATATGGAAAAAGCGGATGAGGGAGTTTATTCCCGCGTCAATTTGAGTGGTACCGCGATAATAACCTACGTTTATTACCGTCTCAGACTTTAGTCTGGGGCGGTTTTATTTTACCCAAAAAGGAGGACACCATTATGAAAAAGAAATCTATCACACTGTTACTTGCCGGCGCACTTCTCACCGCCGCTCTCACGGGCTGCGGCGCCCCCAGCGCAAACGCCGCGGGCGCGGATACTTCCGGAAACGGCTCTGAAAGCGCACCCGCGGACACTTCCGCAGACAGCGCCGGCAGAACCAGCAAAGCCTACAAGGTCGGCATCGTGCAGTATGTGGACGACGCATCCTTAAACCAGATCGTCGGCGCCATTCAGGCTGAGCTTGACAAAAAAACCGAAGAACTTGACATTTTCTTTGAGTATAAGGACTACACCTACAACGGGCAGGCAGACGCCACCACCATGAACCAGATCGCGGCGGATCTGATCGCCTCCGACGTGGACTTGATCATCCCTGTTGCTACACCCGTTGCAATGGTGATGCAGAACGCCACAGCGGAGAACAAACGAAGCGACGGCAGTCTGATTCCCGTAGTCTTCTCCGCGGTATCCGATCCAGTGGGCGCAGGGCTTGTCGCCTCCATGGACGCGCCAGGCTCCAACATCACCGGCACTTCGGACGCTCTAAACACGGAGGCGGTCTTCGATCTGATGCTTGCCGCAGACCCGGATATCAAGACCGTAGGGCTTCTCTACGACAAGAGTCAGGACTCTTCCACCGCCGCCATCGCCGCCGCCAAGGCGTACTGTGAGGAAAAAGGCATCTCGGTGGTTGAAAAGACAGGCACCAACAACGGAGAAATCTCCCTTGCGGCGGACGCCCTGCTCTCCTCCGGTGCGGAGGCGGTCTTCACGCCCACGGACAACAACGTGATGACGGCGGAGCTCGCCATCTACGAGAAGTTTATTGACGCAAAGGTACCCCACTACGGCGGCGCGGACTCCTTCGCCCTAAACGGCGCTTTTATGGGCTACGGTGTGAACTACGTGGAACTCGGCACTGCCACCGCGGACATGGCTGTGGAGATTCTGGCGGACGATAAAGACCCCTCTTCCTTTGCCGTGCAGACTATGGACAACGGCATCGCCACGGTGAACGCAGAAACCGCGGAGGCAATCGGGCTTGACTACAGTATGTTCGCGGACAAATGCTCCAATCTGGTAGAAATCCAGACGGCGGAAGAGTTTAACTGAACACCTGCTCTGACAAGTGTAATTTAGTAACGCATGTAATTTATTTTGAATAAAAGAGGTAACCCATGAGTACAATATTTTCACTTTCCATTTTACAAAGCGCCTTGGAATTGGGCTGCATTTACGCCCTTGTGGCGCTGGCATTGTTCCTCTCATTCAGCATCTTAAATATCGCGGATCTGTCCACCGACGGCTGTTTCACCTTAGGCTGCGCGGTGGGCGCTATGGTGACGCTGTCCGGGCATCCCTATCTCGCTCTCTTTGCCGCCACGGGTGCGGGCGTCTGCTCCGGCTTTGTCACCGCCTTTTTGCAGACAAGAATGGGGGTGCCCTCCATTTTGGCAGGCATCATCGTCAATACGGGGCTTTACACGGTCAATATCGCCGTCATGGGCTTTTCCTCCAATGTGAACCTGTTTGCCTGCGACACCGTTTTCAGTCTGGCAAAGGAAAAGCTCTCCTACGGCTGGTATGAGAACTGGTACAAATTATTAATTACACTCGTTATTGTATTGGCAGTCGGAGTCCTGCTCTCCCTGTTTTTGAACACGAGGCTTGGGCTCTCCATCCGTGCCACCGGGGACAACGAGCATATGGTGCGAGCGTCCAGCATCAATCCCCTCTTTATGATCACCGTGGGACTCTGCGTCGCAAACGCGCTGACCGCCTTCTCCGGCGCGATTCTCGGGCAGTATCAGAAATCCTGCGACATTAATCTTGGCACCGGTATGGTGACGATCGCGCTGGCAAGTCTGATTATCGGCGAGACGCTTGTCGGAAAAGGCAGCATGTTCAAGAAGATAGCAGGCGTAATTTTGGGAAGCTGTCTCTACCGCTTTATCGTGGCGTTGGCATTGAGACTGAACGTGCCAGCGGAGGCGCTTAAGCTGGTCTCCGCCGTCATTGTCGCCGCTGCCATCTCCCTTCCCTATCTGAAGGAGAAATCCGCATTCTACAGACTGAGAACCAGCAATCAAAACGGCTACAGAAAGGAGGGCTCCGCCGATGTTAGTCATTGATTCCGTCTCCAAAACCTTTAACCCCGGCACCGTCAACGAGAAGAAAGCGCTTGACAAGGTGAGTCTCACACTGGAAGACGGCGATTTTGCCACCATTGTCGGCAGCAACGGCGCGGGAAAGTCCACCCTCTTCAACGCCATCACAGGAAGCTTCTACGTGGACGAAGGGCGGATTATCCTTGGCGGCGAGGATATCACCTACTGCAAAGAACATGTGCGGAGCAAAGTGGTCGGGCATCTTTTTCAAGACCCCCTGAAAGGAACCGCGCCTCACATGACTATTGAGGAAAATATGGCGCTCGCCTATCTGCGTGCCGCCACTAAAAGGCACGCCTATTTCAGCCGGATCAGCACGAAGGAGAAGGCGCGTTTTCGGGAACAGCTCGCCCTTCTGGATATGGGGCTGGAGGACCGGATGAAGCAGCCTGTGGGACTTCTCTCCGGCGGTCAAAGACAGGCGCTCACTCTCCTGATGGCAACCATGGTGACGCCCCGCATTCTCCTGCTCGACGAACACACCGCCGCCCTTGACCCCGCCACAGCGGACAAAGTGCTCGCTCTCACCGAGAAAATCATTGCAAAGCGGCGCATTACCTGCCTGATGGTCACCCACAATATGCATCAGGCGCTCTCCCTCGGAAACCGGACGCTTATGATGGACGGCGGACGTATTGTTTTTCATGTGTCGGGAAAAGAGAGGGAAAACCTCACCATAGACGATCTGCTGGAGCAGTTTAAGGCGCGCGCCGGGAAACGGCTGGATAATGACCGGATATTATTATCAACATAAAAGAACAGGTGAAGCCCTAGAGCCGATCACCTGTCCAGTGTAAAAGGGGAATTTTACGAAAGTAATTGTAACAAAAAAATTTGTCTAAATCAAGTCTTTTTACAAAATTTTTGCGAAAAAAATAATGTGTAAGTTATCGCGTAGAATATCCGAAAAGCTTTTACACGCTGAATGCCATCAACGCAAGTTTCGACAGCGCAAGCTCCTGAATCACCACGCCCTTCGCCTTTTTCTGCGCCAGATTCATTTCCGCAAGTTCCGCGAGGGGCATAAGCTTCGTCACATATCCCGTCTTTTTCTTCCCGAGCAGAGTTTTCTTCTCCTCCAGCATGTTGACCTTCACCTTCGCCTTAAGCTGCTCGTAGGTCCGGTAGGAAAACTGCTCCTTCGCTATGTAATAGAGATGGCTCTCCAAGGTAGTTTCCGGGTCGGTATCCTTGAAAATATAGTGCTCCACGATGCTCTTGTACTTAAAATTCACCATCTCATCCCGCAGAATCTCCGCGTAACTGAGCTTTCCCCCCAGATACACGTTCCCCGCATCCTGCATGAAATATTTATAATCCCTGTTTTCCGACTCCATCACTTCGCCTCTATCGCCTCAATCTTTCCGCCGCTAATGCGTATAGCATCCTCAATCGCCTTTCGGGAAAGCCCCGATTCCTCCATCAGCTCTTCCACCGTCACCTTCCTGCGCAGCTCTTCCTGCAGGGCGTTCGCCGCATCCGCCACCTTGTTTACCTTGTCGGCGATCTTTTGGTCGCTCTTCTCATCCGCCTCCCTCGCCGCGATACAATCCTCCATAGCGTCCATCATCATTTTCCCAAGCATTCCCTGCGCCTCGTGCGCATGTTCCAGCGCGCCCAGCATGGTGACGCCTAAAGACAGCGCCACATTGCCCTCGCCAATCAAATCCTCCAAACTGACGCCCTGCCCCGCATAGAGTTTGGCGATCTGAGGCACTTCCGGCAGCATAAGCTCCGTCAGCCGCTTGACGGCGTCCTGATCCCCCGCCATAGCGGAGAGGGTGAGCGCCTCGCGCTCCCCGTCCGTCACCTCCGGAATCGCCTCCAGCGCCTCCAGATAGGAATCCAGATAATCCCGCTCTTCCTCCTCCAGATAGGAGTCCTCGTTTAATGGCTCATCCACTCCGATCTTATTCTGCCGCAGATAGGCATAGACCATCTCCATCTGCTCCGCAGAAAGAGAAAGCGCCTGAAACGCTTCCTCCACCTCTGTCTTCGTTATAAAATTCTGCTGCTCTCTCGCCTTCCGCTTCACTTCCTCAAGGGTTTTCCCAAATTCAATCTCCCGCTTCATATCGCTCCTTGCTTATTTAATAACGTTTGATATCTATTCTCGCCACACATACGTTGTTCACCCACAGTCCGCGCAATCAGTTTCTCTTGATATGCGTATGGGTGTACAGATGCTCCTCGCAGTACTCATAGTTCCCGTCACACTTGGAGCAAAAGCGGAACTGCATCTGGGGACTGTCCACCTCTGTCCTGCCGCAGATCGCGCACTTATGCTTGGTGATCCCCGTGTTTCTCCTCACTTCCCGCTTAAACTCCTGCCGCCTGTGTATCTGTTTCGGGTTCAGGTGCATCATATTGCGCGAGGTCAGGAAGAACACGACAAAATTGAGCAGCGACGCACCGATGGCAAACTTCCCGTACACACTCGTACCGAAGAACTGGAACAGCAGCATCACCGCGTAGATAATGCCCAGCCACTTCACCCGGATCGGAATGATAAACATGAGCAGCACCTGCGCGTCCGGGAACGTCGCCGCGTACGCGAGAAAGATCGACATATTGATGAAGTAGGTGCTGAACACGCCCGAAATCGCCCTGAAATATTCATTCGGCGTATCAATCGTCAGCGTATGCAGCATACCACGCATATCCATCATCGGTATCTCCGGACGGAACAGATAGCAGAACCCCATCAGCAAGAAACTGCCCGCAATGGTAAAGAGCATTCCTTGGAACAGATAGACATTGTAGCGGTAAGTGCCCCATGTCCGCTCCAGCGATGTCCCTATGGAACAATAAAAATATAACATGAGTAATGTAAAGAACAACCCGCCGCTGCTCGGCGGAATCAGCACCCACGTCACAAGCCGCCAGATCTGTCCGTGCAGAATCGCGTAGGGATTTAAGGTCAGATAGGAAATGAGCAGACCGCTTCTGTCAAACATCTGCAGAAGATATCCGACCGCATAGCACATGACCAGCACAAAAGAAAGATTCTGTATCGCGTATTTTCCAAATTTTCGTTCAAAAGGACTCATGTTTCACTCTCCCTCAAAAATATATTAATAATATAGCATTCCTCTTTTTAAAAGTAAATGTCGCAGCCCCCAAAAAACGCCCTCTCATAAAAATTTAATAAATGTCTGCCGAAAACTTCATTCTTTTCTAAGAATTGGACAATTGCATTTTTCAAAACTGTGTCGTATAATGACAGCGTATGCCAAAAAACACATTTTAATAGGTAAAAAGGGAACAAATACCAGAATCCCTCTTTATTTGGATAAAGGAGTGAACGAAAAGTGAGTGACATGCAATATACGCTCGGCATTGACATCGGGTCAACGACCGTCAAGATTGCCATACTGGACGAAAGGCATCAGATACTCTTTTCCGACTACAAAAGACATTTTGCAAATATCAGGGAGACCCTTGCGTCTCTTCTATCCCTTGCTTTTGAGCAGCTTGGGAACCTCACAGTGCATCCCATCATCACAGGCTCCGGCGGGCTTACCCTCGCCAACCACCTGCAGATCCCCTTTGTGCAGGAGGTGATCGCCGTATCCACTTCCCTGCAGACCTTTGCGCCTGTCACGGACGTGGCGATCGAGCTTGGTGGCGAGGACGCCAAGATCATCTACTTTGAGGGCGGCAATGTGGAACAGCGCATGAACGGCATCTGTGCCGGAGGCACCGGCTCTTTCATTGACCAGATGGCCTCCCTCCTGCAGACAGATGCTGCGGGACTGAACGAATACGCCAAAAATTACCACTCTCTGTACACCATAGCGGCGCGCTGCGGCGTGTTCGCCAAATCCGATATACAGCCCCTCATCAATGAGGGCGCCACGAAGGAAGATCTTTCCGCATCCATCTTTCAGGCGGTTGTCAACCAGACCATCAGCGGTCTTGCGTGCGGCAAACCGATCCGTGGGCATGTGGCTTTTCTTGGCGGTCCGCTGCACTTTCTGTCAGAGTTAAAACAGTCGTTCATCCGCACGCTGAAGCTGGACGACGCCCATATCATAGACACGGAAAATTCCCACCTCTTCGCCGCCATCGGCTCCGCCCTGAACGCGAAGGAGGAGGCTTTCTATACCATGGAGGAGCTGACGGCAAAGCTGTCCACCGATATCAAAATGGAGTTTGAGGTGGAGCGCATGGAGCCGCTCTTCGCCACGCAGGCGGACTACGACGCGTTCCGCGACCGCCACGGCTCCCATCATGTGGCGACCGGCGACCTCGCCTCCTACCGGGGCAACTGCTTTTTGGGCATCGACGCCGGCTCCACCACCACAAAGGTTGCTCTCGTGGGCGACGACGGCTCCCTGCTCTACTCCTTCTACAGCAGCAACGACGGCAGCCCCTTAAAAACGGCAATCCGCTCCCTCAAGGAGATCTATAAACTGCTCCCGGCTGGCGTAAAAATAGCCCGCTCCTGTTCCACCGGCTACGGCGAGGCACTGATGAAAGCCGCCTTTCTCTTAGACGACGGCGAGGTGGAGACCGTGGCGCACTACAATGCCGCCGCCTTCTTCGACCCGGAGGTGGACTGCATTCTGGATATCGGCGGGCAGGACATGAAATGTATCAAAATCAAAAACCATACCGTGGACAGCGTGCAGCTCAACGAGGCGTGCTCCTCCGGCTGCGGCTCCTTTATAGAGACCTTTGCCAAATCTCTGAACTATGGCGTGGAGGACTTCGCCAGAACCGCCCTCTTCGCGGAACATCCCATTGACCTTGGCACCCGCTGTACGGTGTTTATGAATTCCAAAGTAAAACAGGCGCAGAAGGAGGGGGCGTCCGTCTCCGATATCTCCGCGGGACTGGCATACTCCGTCATCAAAAACGCGCTCTTTAAGGTAATCAAAGTCTCCGATGCCTCGGAGCTGGGCAGAAACATCGTCGTGCAGGGAGGCACGTTCTACAACGACGCGGTTCTTCGCAGTTTTGAAAAGATCGCGGACTGCGAGGCGATCCGCCCGGATATTGCCGGTATCATGGGTGCTTTCGGCGCGGCGTTAATTGCGAGGGCGCATTATGAAGACGGCTATCAGACTTCCATGCTGAATCTGGAGCAGATTACAAACCTGCAGTTTGAGACGAGCATGGCAAAATGCAAGGGCTGTACGAACAACTGCCGTCTCACCATCAACAAATTTACGGGCGGGCGTCAGTATATCTCCGGCAACCGCTGCGAGAGAGGTCTGGGACGGGCGAAAAAGGAAAACGGGGCGCCCAATCTCTTTGACTATAAGCTGAAGCGGTACTTCTCCTACGAGCCGCTGCCGGCGAACGAAGCAAAACGGGGCACCGTGGGCATTCCGCGGGTACTTAACATGTACGAGAATTACCCTTTCTGGTTCACCTTCTTCACGAAGCTGGGCTTTAAGGTGGTACTCTCTCCCGTCTCCAACCGAAAAATCTATGAGCTCGGTATCGAATCCATTCCGAGTGAGTCGGAATGTTACCCTGCAAAGCTGGCGCACGGGCATGTGGCGTGGCTCATCAAGCAGAACGTGGACTTTATCTTCTACCCCGCCCTCTTTTACGAGCGGGACGAGTTTCACGACGCCAACAACCACTACAACTGCCCGATCGTCACGTCCTACTCCGAAAACATCAAAAATAATGTGGAGGAAATCGGACGCGGCGAGGTGGTTTTCCGCAATCCCTTCATGTCCTTCAAGAGTCTGCAGACTGTGACGGAGGCACTGACGAGGGAGTTCCGGGAGCTTCCGGTAACAGCTGTTATGAATGCAGCTGAGGCGGCATGGACGGAGCTTGCCGCGGCAAGGCAGGACATGCGGGATAAGGGCGAAGAAGTGCTCCGCTATCTGGAGGCAAACCACAAGCGCGGCATCGTGCTGGCGGGACGTCCGTACCACGTTGACCCTGAGATCAACCACGGCATTCCCGAGCTGATCACCTCCTACGATATTGCGGTGCTGACGGAAGACTCCGTTTCCCATCTGGCGGCGCCCGAGAGACCGCTTATCGTCTCCGACCAGTGGATGTACCATTCCAGACTGTACGCGGCGGCGAGCTACGTAAAGACACGGGACGATCTTGACCTGATTCAATTAAATTCTTTCGGCTGTGGTCTGGACGCCGTGACGACGGATCAGGTAAACGATATCCTGTCCGGATCCGACAAGATTTATACCTGCTTAAAGATCGACGAGGTGAACAATCTGGGCGCGGCGAGAATCCGCATCCGTTCCCTGCTCTCCGCGATTCAGGTGCGGGAACAGAAAGGCGAGAAGCGCACGATACGTTCCAGCGCCATCACAAAAGTGCCTTTTACTGAGGAAATGAGAAAAGATTACACCATTCTCTGCCCCCAGATGTCACCGATCCATTTTGAAATCATAGAAGCCGCCTTCAACGCCTGCGGTTACCACTTTGAAGTGCTCGGCAACGACACAAGGCAGGCTGTGGATGTAGGGCTGAAATATGTAAACAATGACGCGTGTTATCCTTCCCTGATTGTGGTGGGGCAGATTATGGACGCCCTGCTTTCCGGGAAATATGACCTGAATAAAGTTGCCGTCATCATGAGCCAGACCGGCGGCGGCTGCCGCGCCACGAACTATGTAGGCTTTATCCGGCGCGCCCTGGAGAAGGCGGGTATGCCACAGATCCCTGTCATTTCGCTAAACCTTGCCGGGATCGAGAGCAACCCCGGCTTTCATCTGAACGCCAGCCTGTTTATGCGCGCCGCCTACGGCGCGGTGTTCGGCGACATCTTTATGCGCTGCGTTTACCGTATGCGCCCTTACGAGAAGGAGCCCGGATCCGTGGATGCGCTGCACGCCGAATGGGTAAAAAAATGCTGCGATTTCGTCTCCGGGAAGTCCATGAACTATCTGACCTTCCAGAAGATGTGCCGTCAGATTGTAAGGGATTTTGACCAAATTCCCATTGACGAGGATCTGCGCAAGCCCCGCGTTGGCATTGTGGGTGAGATTCTGGTCAAGTTTGCCCCCGCCGCCAACAACCATCTGGTAGAGCTTCTGGAGGCGGAGGGTGCGGAGGCGGTTGTGCCCGATCTCTTGGACTTCATGCTCTACTGCTTCTACAACCAAATTTACAAGGCGGAGTTCCTCGGCACCTCGAAAAAGGCGGCTGTGATTTCCCGCTTTGGCATTAAAGCGCTTGAAAAGATGCGCGCGCAAGCCGCAAAAGAGTTCGCGAAGAGCAAACATTTTACGCCGCCCGTCAGTATCTACACGCTGGTGGACTACGCGAAACCGATCGTCGATATCGGAAACCAGACCGGCGAAGGATGGTTCCTCACCGGAGAGATGGTCGAGTTGATCCACAGCGGCGTAAACAATATTGTCTGCACCCAGCCCTTCGGATGCCTGCCAAACCATGTGGTCGGCAAAGGCGTCATCAAGGAGCTGCGCAAGCGCTTCCCCAGCTCCAACATCGTAGCAATCGACTACGATCCCGGCGCCAGCGAAGTCAACCAGTTGAACCGCATCAAGCTTATGCTCTCCACGGCGCAGAAAAACCTAAAGAAACCGTCGCTCAACAGCGACAATTCAGAGCAGGAGGCATGCTCCTAAATGACATAAGAAAACCGGGTGCCTAAGTACAGACATCCGGTTTTTTATCATCATCTGAAATTACATTCCGATTAATAAAAGGTCTTATCCACCTTGCGGTTAATAAAGCGGATTTTATCCCGCACCTCCTCCGAAAGCTCCTGAATCGCATCATCAGCGGTCTCCTTCTGCAGTTGGTTCACGCAGAATACACAGGCGCCAAAAGTATCATTGGAAAAAAATCTTGGCTTCTCCCATTTCACAAAATAAGATACCCGATGTTTTAACAGAACCTTCTCAATCTTTTCCTTGGTCGCCATATCCTTTACCTGGCACCACTCCAACTCGTTGTGTACCTTAACCTTCTGATATGCTGTCTCCATAATTCACTCGTTCCCCCTGTGTCGAAACGCTAATACATATAAATTATAATGTAAAACACAAAATTATGCAAATCTTTTTCTGCCCATTGCGTTATGAAAACGCACCGCCGAAAGACGATGCGTTTTCTCCACACTTAAGTCAATTTTTGATTGTACTTATTTTGCCTCGATAAATGCAAGATGTGTATTGTCAGTAATGTCAACAGTTACATGGTCATCAGCAACTACAGTGGGAACTGCAACCCAGTTGTCGTCGGTAACACGCTGATAAACGGTGATCGCCTGACCAGCCTTTACGCCGGGAGCATAGAAGGTGATCTGAGCGGTGCCATAACCAACATGAGTGTGAACATTTGCAACTGCAAGCAGGGAACCCTTACCCTGAGCCAGCTCCTTTGCAGCGTAAACTCTCTTGAGTTCAGGCTTAACCAGATCAAATGTAAGACCGGGAGCTGCTTCGCCGTCAAGGACAGCGCCCTGACCAATTGCAAGATCCTGAACATCCTCAGGATCCATAGCCCAATGATCAACAACTGCGTTGTTCATGTGCTCACCAATGGTTTTATCCTCAGCGATAGCACGAACCGTCTCAGCGGGAACGCCGATATCGGAATCGGACTCCAGATAAACTGCTACAGGAGCGCCGGGGCATCCAACGGTTTCATGCGCCATTACAGGCACGGAAAAAATCATAGCGCCTGCAAGTGTTAATGCAATTACTTTTTTCATTTCAATAGTCCTCCTTCTTGTCAAAAACTTTCAGCCTTTAAGTGTGGATGTTCCTGCAGAGAGAAGTATCACTTTCAGTTCCACCCCCCCCCCACACACACTATTTCTTCTTCACTATACCATCTTCCCCTAAATAGGTCAATCTCTGTATTGTTTTTCCAGCAGAGAAATTTTAAGGAAATCTTAAACAAATCTTTGGTAAATATGTCCGCAGATATATAACGCCGCCTTGCGCACTTTTCAGGTTTGTGCTATCATACATGGTATCATTATATTCTTTATATGATATATTATATCCCAAATATAACCCAAGAGAAAGGTATTGATTCCCATGCCAATCAAAGTAGCGGATTTATTGCCGGCAACCAGCATTTTAGAAAATGAAAATATATTTGTAATGACAGAATTCCGGGCGATGCATCAGGATATCCGTCCCTTGGATGTGCTGATCTTAAATCTGATGCCCACCAAGGAAGTCACCGAAACCCAGCTTCTGCGAAAGCTTTCCAATACACCGCTTCAGGTGAACGTGGAATTTTTACAGACTGCAAGCTACACGCCGCAGCATACCGATTCTAACCACATGGAGGCGTTTTACACCACCTTTGACCAGATCAAGAACCGCAAATTCGACGGCATGATCATCACCGGCGCGCCGCTCGACCATGTGCGATTTGAGAAAGTCGCCTACTGGGACGAGATATGCACCATCATGGAATGGGGACGCACACACGTGCACTGTACCCTCCACCTGTGCTGGGGCGCTTACGCCGCCCTCTACTATTTTTACGGGCTGGATCGCGAAGATTTAGACGAAAAATTGTCCGGCGTTTATACACACAAAATTCTAAAACCAAAATCCCCTCTTTTCCGGGGATTTGACGATATTTTCCACGCGCCGCAGTCCCGCGCCATGACGATCGATCCGGCGCAGATTGCCTCCGTACCGGATTTAGAGTTGATGGCTGTCTCGGACGAGGCTGGCATGGCAATCGCGAAAACCGAGGACAGCAGACATTTCTTCATCACCTGCCATCTGGAATACGACGCCGATACGCTGGCTCTGGAGTACGCCCGCGATATGGAAAAGGGCATGAATCCCAAAATCCCGGTAAACTATTTCCCGGGAGACGACCCGACGAAGGAACCGATCGTCAACTGGCGCTCCGCCGGGCAGCTTCTCTTTTCAAACTGGCTCAATTACTACGTGTACCAGACGACGCCGTATGATGTGTTGGAAATTTGAGATGTCACAAGAAAGCACGACCTTTCATCAGCGCCACATTCCCCGAAAATAAAATTCCCGACAGAGTACACTTACCATCTGCCGGGAATTTTTTCACAAAGTATCGTCGCTCTGTCCACACTTTATCTATAAGTTCACAAATAATGCCCAATTTCATTTTCTATCTACTCTTTTTATCCCAACACTTTTCTCCAATACCGTCACACCACTTGTTTTCCAAACCGCAAAAAATACTCCTGTGCTTTCTGAATGGATATGTCCAGTTTCTTTTGCAGCCGTTCCAGTATATCCTGTTCCGAAAGTCCGACGTCAAGTCCTGTCTCTATCGCTTCTTCCGCCATCATATCCCGCAGTTTTTCCACCCCGAACATCATTTCGGAAACGGGTATGTGCCTGTGCCCCGGTTTATTATGCGGCGTGAGAATGATTGTAGATATGCCATCGTTTGCGGCGCATCGAAGCATCTGCATACTCATTTCGTAGCTCGCCGCCCCGTCATCCACACCGGGTAAAATATGGGAATGCATATCGATTACTTTTTTCATCTGTCAGTTGCCCTAAATAGTTATGTCTCCTTGTTTTGCTAAATTTAAGCTAACATTAACGTTTATTATAATAGATTAAATCTTTTATGTCAACAAAAATACCTTATGAAATTTAGCGGATAAAACATAAACGTAATGTACAATCTATTGAATAAAGCGATGAAACTCATAGAAAGGGAATGACCATCATTGACGTATGAAAATTTTCTCCCCGACAGATTAGCGGAACTCAGAATGCAGAAAGGCATTTCCGCGCGCGATATGTCGTTATCCTTAGGGCAGGCAAACAATTATATCAATACCATAGAAAATAAGAAATCGCTGCCCTCCATGCAGTCCTTTTTCTATATCTGCGAATTTTTAAACGTTACCCCGCAGGAATTCTTCGACAGCGGAAACGGCAATCCGCAAATGCTCAAAGAACTCATGGAGGAGGCAAAAAAGCTGGATCGCGTCTCTTTGACACATATTCTGGCTATCATGAAAGCAATAAATAAAAAATAGCAGCAATTCCGGGCAAAAAAAACAGGAACAGTATTTTCTCTCCGTCCCTGCCTTTTTCCCCGCATAAATTGTAGCAGCCTCTATAAAATTCGCTTAATCCGTCAGATACTCCCCGATAAAATCCTCCTCGGACAAAATCGCAACGCCCAGCTCCTTCGCTTTTTTATTCTTGGAAGACTGGGACGCGGTATCGTTGTTGATGAGGCAGACGGTCTTCCCCGTCACGCTTCCCGTCACCTTACCGCCCCGCTTCTCGATCTCCTCCTTCATGACGTTTCTGTTCTCGAAATGAGCAAGACTCCCCGTGATGACAAAACTCATACCGGCGAGAGTCTGCGCCGCGCCCGACGTCTCCTGCTTTTCAATCTCCACTTCCTCCAGCAGATGTTCCAGCTGTTCCATCGCTTTTTCGTTATGGAAATAGTCGTAAATGCTCAGGGCGATCACCCCGCCCACGCCGTCAATCTCCGCAAGCTCCTCCGCCGAGGCGTCCCGCAATGCCTGTAAGTCATACTGAAAATGCCGGCAAAGCATCTTGGCGTTCGCCACACCCACATTCTCGATCCCCAGACCGTAAAGGAGACGCGGCAGCGTGGTTTTTCGCGCCCTCTCCAGACTCTCCGAAAGGTTCTGGTAAGACTTCTCCCCAAACCCTTCCATCTGCGTGATTTCCTCCCGGTAACGTGCCAGCCGGAACAAATCCGCAAACTCATGCAAAAACCCTCTCGCCAAAAACTTTTCCAGCGTGGATTCTGACAGACCGTCCACATTCAGGGCGTCCCGGCTCACCAGCAGGGTAAACGCCTTGATTTTCTTCGCGTCACAGTCGGGGTTGTCGCAGTAAAGAGACTGCACGTCGTTTATCTGGCTGATGCGGGTGGGCTGCCCGCAGACGGGACATACATCCGGAATCTCCAGTGAGTCGCTCTGCGTCAGGTTTTCCGCGATCTGGGGAATGATCATATTCGCCTTGTAGACCGTAATCCTGTCGCCGATGCCCAGCTTCAGCCCCCGCACGATGCTGATGTTGTGCACGGACGCCCGGCTCACCGTGGTGCCCTCCAGCTCCACAGGCTCAAAAATCGCCACGGGGTTGATCAGCCCGGTACGGCTGGCGCTCCACTCCATCTCCTTAAGCGTCGTCTCCCGCAGTTCATCCGCCCACTTGAAGGCGATGGAATCCCGCGGGAATTTCGCCGTCCTGCCCAGAGACGCGCCATAAGCCATGTCCTCGTAGGTGAGCACAAGCCCGTCTGAGGGCACGTCGTAGGTCTGTATCTTCTCCTCAAAATAACTTATGTTATCCAATATATTCTCCGGCGTCACCAGACGGTGCTCCACCACGTCAAAGCCCTGCTCCTGCAGGAAATCAAACTGCGCCGCGCGAGAATTGTGGAAATCCGCATCCGCCCGCACAAGGGAAAATGCGTAAAACCGCACGCCGCGCTGTGCCGTGATCCGGTTATCAAGCTGCCTGACGCTGCCGCTGCAAAGGTTTCTCGGATTTTTGTACTTTGCCTGCTCGTCCTCGATCTCCCTGTTGATCTGCTCAAAGCCACTGTAGGTGATGACCGCCTCGCCCCGCAGAATCAGTTCCCCCTGATAGGGTATATTGAGAGGAAGATTCCGGAATACTCTGGCATTGCCTGTGACTACTTCTCCCACCTCACCGTTTCCGCGCGTCACCGCCTTTTGCAGCGCGCCTTCACGATAGGTGAGCACAATGGTCAGCCCGTCCAGCTTCCAAGACAGAAGCCCTGTCTTCCCGTTCAGCCAGTCCGCAAGCTCTTCCCGGCTCTTTGTTTTCGCAAGAGACAGCATTGCCAACTCATGCCGCTCCTTCGGCAGTTCGTCCACCGCCTCGTAGCCCACCTGCACTGTCGGGCTGTCCGCAAAGGTCACGCCAAGTTCCGTTTCCAGTGCCGTCAGCTCGTCGTAGAGTTTGTCGTACTCGAAGTTCGACATGATCTCCTCGTCCTTGGCATAGTAAGCCTCCGAGGCATTGTTCAGAAGGGAGACAAGCTCCCGCATACGATCCATTTTATTTTCCGCCATACCCGTGTCCGCCATTCTCCCTCTTCATAGTTTCTGTCTGCCCCGCACCCAGACCGCAGACCCGGTACAGTTCTTCCCTCTCCTGCCCGCTCAGTTCCCGGTACTCGCCCGGTTTCAATTTTTCCAATTTTATATTAATAACGCGTGTTCTTTTTAAACTCTTTATCCGATATCCCTGTGTCTCGCACATACGCCTGATCTGCCTGTTGAGTCCTTGGGTAAGCACCATCTTGAGCGTTTTATCCCCGACCCGCTCAATCTCGCAGGGGCGGGTCGTCTGCCCCAGTTCCTCCAGATACACGCCTGCCCGCATATTGTCTATCGCGCTTTCCTCCCATTTCCGGTCGGACTTCACAAGGTACTCCTTCTCGTGCCCGTTCTTCCCCCGCATCATAGCGTCGATCAAGTCCCCGTCGTTGGTGAGCAGCAGCAGACCCTCGGAATCCTTATCGAGCCTGCCCGCATAGGTGACGCGCTTATGGTAGCCGATCTCCTTCGTCACAAGCCGCCCCGCGTGGGCGTCCCGCTCCGAGCAGACCACACCTACCGGCTTATAATAGGCGAGCACAACCCTCTCCTCCGGCTGCGCAAGTCGTTTTCCACGCACTTCCACCCGGTCGTCCGGTCCTGCCTTCATGCCCGCAGCCGCCTTTTCACCGTTCACGAAAACTTCTCCCGCCTCTATGAGCTTATCCGCATCCCGCCTCGAACATACGCCGCAGGAGGCGAGATATTTATTGAGACGCACCTTCTCCATCCTTAACTCCCATCTTCTCCAAGCCTTCCGGCTGTTCTTCCGCATCCGCCTGCTGCATTTCCCCGCACTCTACCCCGTGTTCAAAGAGAAAATCACGCCACTTGTCGTAGTGCTGGGCATAGAGATGCACCCCGTCAAAGGTGAGCTCCGCCTGCAGATATCCCTCCTCGTCGGTAAAGAGCGGATTGCAGTCCAGATAAAAAACATCTCTCCCGTTTGCCAGTCTGGCGGACGCCACATTTTTATCGTTGATGTTGATATTGTTAAACTCCGTCTCCATATTGTTCTTTTCCCGGCTCACATGGAGATTCGCCATCACATATATAATAACACCCGGCTGCCATTCCTTGATCTGCTGAATCACTTTCAGATACTGTTTCAGGTACATCGGCGTGTCACCGTACCCAAGCTCGTTCATCCCAAGCATGATGTAAATTTTGCCGTAACGCTTCTCCTGCAAAATTTCCTTCATGTCCACCTTCTCGCCCGTCTTCTGGTAAGTCACCCCGTCGTCCCCGAGAAGCTTGTAGATGGTCATGCCGTTGTCGCAGAAGAAGTCCGCACCCTCAAGTCCGGCATAGTCCGATATACCCAGAGTCCGGGAATCTCCGAGAAAAGCGGCATCATTAAAATAACTCTCGTTCTCTAACACATAGTCATACACCGTAGTCAATGCAACTTTTCCTGCATCCGAGTAGTATCTGGAATCCGTCGCAATCGGTGTATATTCCACAAATTCTGTGGCATGTGTTTCCAGTCTTTCCGTTTTTCCAATAATCTCCGCATTGTCTATATCTGATATTCGTTGTGAATCGTTCTCTTTTTTGTCAATATCTTCCTTGCGTGCTCCTGCATTTTGATGCTCATTCTCTTCCCGCTCCGCTTTTATTTCAGTTTTCTCCTCCAAGCCAGAGTCGTTACTTTGTCCTATTTTATTTTCTATTTCGTCTATCTTTGTAAGTTTTTTCTCCCCGTCTCCCGCTTTTTCTCCGTCGCCAAACAGTTGAAATACCGCCAGTTCCTGCCCGGTTCTCCGATTTCCTTCCCCGTCAAAAAATGTGACAAATGCAAGGCTCGTAAAAACTATAAGCAGAATAAAGGGACAATTATATATGATTTCCAGAAAAGTTCTCATCTTATTTCTGTCCATTTTTCGCCTCATTCATACGTTAAAATCTAAAATATAAAAACGGATTATTGCTCCCCATAACAATCTCCCTCACCGACCACCAGAAGACGCCAAGAAGAATCAGAACCGCAAACCAGCGATCCTTCCACTTCCAGTACAGCTTTGCAGGCAGGGGCGTTGCAAAAATAACGCACGCTATCAAAAGTACCCCGTACTCTTTGAGATAGCGGAGCAGCTGTGTAACTCCTACCAATATGCCCTCACTGTGATACCCGACGAGATTTCCCAGATATCCGGCGAGCTGCCCCATATCCGTAATCGCAAAAATCACCCATGTCACGGGAATGAGCAGCACCGTGTAGATATGTCCCAGCACGATACTCTGCTCCAGCCGTTTTCCAAAGGTTCGCTTCTCCAGAGATAACATCAGGAAAAACACAATGCCCCATAACACAAAATTCCATGCCGCACCGTGCCACAGCCCGGTAAGCGCCCAGACCACGAACAAATTACACACTGTCCGCCCTGCGCCTTTCCGGCTGCCGCCCAGCGGAATATAGACATACTCCTTAAACCAGCTCCCAAGCGTCATATGCCACCTTCTCCAAAACTCCGACAGGGAACGCGATATGTAGGGATGATCGAAGTTGCGGGGAATGGAAAACCCAAGCATCTTGCCGAGCCCCATAGCCATCACAGAATATCCCCAGAAATCGAAATAGATCTGGAACGAATAGGCAAAGGCGCCAAGCCATGCCACAAGGGGATGGAGCCTGCCCGCCCCCGCCGTCATAATCAGGTTCCAGAGCGTGCCGATCTGGTTTGCCAGAAGCACTTTGAGCCCCAGTCCGAGGGTGAACAGCTTCAGTCCGTTCTCCAAGTCCCTGATGCGTACCCGACGGCTCGCAAGACGGTCCGCCACCTCGCCGTAGCGGACGATGGGACCGGCTATCAACTGGGGAAACATGCAGACATAGGTGGCAAAAGAGAGAAATCCCGCACGCTTCTCAATGGTTCCCCTGCAGCAATCAATCTGGTAGGAAATCATCTGGAACGTATAAAAGCTGATTCCAAGCGGCAGCGCCAAAGAAAACAGCGGCAGAATCCCTTTCCCCACAGCCGCGTTGATGCTGCCGGCGGCAAAATCCCAGTATTTGAACACGAACAGTACACCCAGATCGAGCGCCACCGCCAATACAAGCGCCCTCTTCCGTCTTCTAGCCGCCCTCTTTTTTCGGTTTGACTGCGGCGAGCGCGGTTCCCAGTACATGTACCAGCTAAAGCCGTAGTTGATTAGGACAGACAAAAGAAGCAGCAGAACGAAATACGGTTCTCCCACTCCATAGAAGATCAAACTCCCAATCAGAAGTACAATATTGCGGCATTTGGGAAACGCCAGATAGACTATCATAAAAATCGGCAGAAACCGAAATAAAAATCCCACACTGGAAAATACCATCGTAAGAACTCCCTACGCTAACATACACAATGAAGTAGTTTATCTCCTGTAAAAGTCTATATCTAGTATATTTCATGCAGAATCATTTGGCAAGTCCATTATATGGCATATAGAAAATTTAAGAAATTACAAAGATTTGCGCAGTCCCTTCGGGTAATGGTTCTTCATCTGACCGCCCGAAGCCTTTCCGAACCCCAACGCATACCCCTCGAAGAAAAGCGCCGTCCAGCCCTTCTCCGCACCGCAGGCAATGCTCTCCCCACGCAGATATGCCGCCGCTTCCTGTCCGGTAAGCCCGTACATACGACTGCTGTCGCCCGGCAATAGCGTAAGCGCCAGCGCATGTGCCGGCTCAAACCGGTTCTTTTTCTCCGTCGCAAGCTGCAGCCCGGGGCGGAGAACTTTGATTCCTTCAAGAGAACCCATCTCCTCCGGCATGAGATAAATCTGATCGCCGAAACGGATCAGCTGTCCCGGATGACGTGTCATCCACGCATCACTAATTCCCAATTCTTCCCGCAGGAAGCCCTCGATTGATTTACATAACTTTTTATCGCCCGTGACCTGCCGCGTTTCCGCCTGAGCTCCGCGTTTCCGCAGTCTGGCAATGTAATGCCCTTCTCCCCGGATCAAATGAGGCCAGAGCCGCAGCGTGTGTTCGATTCCCGCCACAGGCTGTTCTACCCAGTCCGCCCGTCCCGGCGAAAGGATGCCCTCTAACGCTGTTTCTTCTATATTATATTCATCATGCGCCCGCAAAAATGCACTGATTGTCCTTTCGTTTTCCTCCGGCGAAAACGTACAGGTAGAATACACCAGCACACCGCCCGGCTTTACCGTTTTCGCCGCCTCCTCCAAGATCAATGCCTGTCTCTCGGCGCACATCCGCACCGCCTCAGGGCTCCATTCTTTTCTTGCCGCCTCCTCCTTGCGGAACATCCCCTCCCCGGAACAGGGCGCATCCACCAACACCCGGTCAAAAAAAGCCGGGAAAAGCGACGCGATACGCTCCGGCTTCTCATTGCAGACGACACAGTTAGAAACACCCATCCTCTCCACGTTCTGTGACAAAACGCGCGCCCGATCGCCGATGATCTCATTGGAGACCAGCAGCCCTTGTCCCTGCATCCGACCCGCTATCTGCGTACTCTTTCCCCCCGGCGCCGCGCACAGATCAAGAATCCGCTCGCCCGGTTTCGGCGCAAGCGCCTCCACAACAGCCATAGCGGAAGGCTCCTGAATATAGTAAGCTCCTGCTTCGTGGAACACGTGCCGCCCCGGCTGTGCCGCCGGATCATAATAATACCCTTCCCGCGCCCAAGAAATCTTTTCCAGCGGAAAGGGCATCACCCCGATAAACTCTTCTTCCGTGCTTTTTTGCAGGTTGCGCCTGAGCCCGTACTGTCTAGCCTGTCCGTAACTTGCCGCAAAGGCTTCATATTCCCCGCCCAGAAGCCTCTGCATCCTCTCTGCAAAGGCTCCCGGCAGAGCTATTATGTTGTCGTCCATATACTACCTCTCAGTGCCGGCATGTTCTCGCGCCGCCGCACCCACACTACAACAGGAGCGCTCCACCGAAAAACGCCTTCTGCTCCTCCGTCACGAGAACACGCAGCGGTTTATCCTGCTCCTTGCTGTGCCCAAGCTTCGCCATAAATCTGCCGTAAGCCTTAAATCCGCCCTGCGGAATCAACTGAATCTTCACCCGGTCAATCTCCGCCAGCTCCCTGTCCCTCTTATAACCGAAACTGCTCTCCATCAGACATTCATCCAGAATTGCCTCCGCGTTCTCGGGCAATTCCCCTGCAGCCAGTTCCAGATAAAGCAGGTAGCGCGGTCTCTGCGCCGCGTAGTCGCCGTCCACGCAGAATCCTTCCGCGGTACACTCCGCTCTGGACTGGAACTTGCGCATGGCATTCTCCAACTGGCGCACATTCATCTTCTCATCCGCGATATTGATCACCTGACTCTTCCGGTAGCAGACACGCACAATCGGCGCCTGCCCATCAAAACCGACTACTTCCACCACGTCCCCGATGGCGTAGCGATAGCCCCCTGAAAAAGTCGTGATCAGCAGCTCATACTTGGAACCTACTTCCACGTCACGGATCGTATAAATCCGCTCCCCCTCCCCGGTTTCCGGAACGAATTCGTAAAAGCAGGTGTCCGGCAGAAGGGTGTAGTAAGCGTCCTCCTCATTGACGCCTCTGGCTATACCAAAACAGCCTTCCGACGCCGCATATGTAAAATAATGGATCGGCAAATCGCCCACATAGGTCCAGAGTTTATCCATATAAGGCTTGAACATGCTGCCGCCGATCATCTGCCCGTATTTGATCTTCGACCAGATCTTCCTGACAAGTCCGTTCTCCAGATCCTCACGCGGAATGGCGCGAAGCTCTGCCGCCCTCTCCGGGTCAGCCGGAAGGTGTTCTTTCAGATAGAGCTCCCATTCATGGCTCACGAGGAAACAGTCGCTGATCCCTCCCGTCTCGATGTCCGCAAGGAAAGCGTCCCAGTTATCCGTAATATATCGTAAAACACCGACCACACGGTTCACGAAAACGCCGTGTATCGCCGTCACGTCCCTGCACGCCAGCGCAAAACGCACCTTCACGTAGAGCATATCTTCCAGCGTATTACTGGGAAACATTACTTCCTTTGGCGCCGTATAACAGTCGATATTTAATTCACCTTTTGATTCCAGATAGCGGTGCAGCGCCCCCGCCCTCACGCCGCTCATCGTGCCGTCCGACATAAAATCACGACGAAATTCACCGATCTGGAAAATCTTGCCGAACAGTTCTTCATCCGTAGCGTCCGGCATCTGTCTGCGGATCATCCCGCGGATCACATCCATCCAGTAAAATTTCTGCCGCAAAATATCCTTCTCGATAATCGGCACATACTTGGGCGAATCCGTACTGCCGGAGCTGATACAGTAATACACCGGTCTTTCCTCGGTGAGCAGTCTCTCTTCACCGCTTATCTGCCGCTCGATGATCGTCTCATAATCATAATGAAAGGTAATGGGCAGCTCTTTCTGATACTCTTCCACAGAATGGATATCTTCAAATCCAAACAGCTTCCCATACTCAGTATCTTTATTCTCTGCAAGTCTGTCCATCAGGAACTTTTCCTGTTCCGCCACCGCATTGCGGCACAACTCCTCAAAACGGCTGATTGCATCCGCCTTCCCTTCTCCTGCCCCCATTGTGACCTCCTTCTCATTACCCACTGTATTTCTCTCCCGAAAACACAGTGCAGATAATGACATTATATGCGATTTTTCCCATAAAATCAATAGAATACGCCCCTTACAAATGTTTTTCCCCGCTTTTTTTATTGCGTATTTTCCACAAACCCGCTATAATAGCAAAGGATTTAACTGATTAACAGACTAAAGTATAAGATGAGGAGGAACATTATGACATCGCAGATTTGTATTATCATCGCCATCGTCGCCTATCTGGGCATGATGATTTACATCGGTATCACCTATTCCAAAAAGAATACGCAGGCTGCGGAATTCTATCTGGGCGGGCGAAAGCTTGGTCCCTTAGTTACCGCCATGAGCGCGGAGGCGTCCGATATGAGCAGTTATCTTCTGATGGGGCTGCCCGGACTTGCCTATATCGCCGGGCTTGCCGAAGTGGGCTGGACCGCGATCGGACTGGCAATCGGCACCTACTTAAACTGGCTTTTCGTCTCCAGACGAATCCGCCGCTACTCCAGCCGAATCGGTTCTTTCACCATTCCGGAGTTTTTCGCAAAAAGATACGGCGACGACAGGCATTTCCTGACCTGTATCGCCGCTGTGATCATCGTCGTCTTCTTCGTGCCCTACACCGCCTCCGGCTTTGCGGCATGCGGTAAGCTTTTCAGCACGCTCTTCGGCATGAATTACATTGCCGCCATGCTCTTAAGCGCGGCGGTCATCGTCATCTACTGCACGCTCGGCGGCTTCCTCGCCGTGAGCACCACTGATCTGATTCAGGGCATCACCATGAGTATCGCCCTTCTTATTGTGGTCGGTTTCGGCGCAGCGGTGACAGGCGGTTTTGGCGGCGTCACGGACGCCGTGAGCAGTCTTCCCGGCTACTTAAGTCTGGTGCAGAGCTATTCGGCGGAAACCGGCACGGCGGCGCCTTATACGCCCCTTATGATTGCCTCCACTCTTGCATGGGGACTCGGATATTTCGGTATGCCCCACATCCTGCTCCGCTTCATGGCAATTGAGGATGAAAACAAGCTGAAACTTTCCAGAAGAATTGCTACTGTATGGGTGGTAATCTCCATGTCCATCGCCGTGCTGATCGGCGTGGTCGGCTACGGTCTTTCGCAGGCGGGCGTCATTCCTGTCTTGGAAGGCAGCAATTCCGAGACGGTCATCATTCAGATCGCCTCCGTACTCAGCACACACGGCGTCATCCCCGCATTGATAGCAGGTGTTATCCTCGCAGGTATTCTTGCCGCTACGATGTCCACCGCCGATTCTCAGCTTCTTGCCGCGGCATCCAGCATTTCCCAGAATTTGGTGCAGGACTTCGGCAAAAAGAAGCTGGACACGAAAACCTCCCTGCTGATCGCCAGACTTACGGTTATCGCCATCTCACTGATCGCCGTCTTTATCGCGCAGGATCCGGACAGTTCCATCTTCGGCATCGTCTCCTTCGCGTGGGCAGGCTTCGGCGCGGCTTTCGGTCCGGTAGTGCTTCTGGCGCTGTTCTGGAGACGCTCCAACAAACAGGGCGCGCTCGCCGGTATGATTGTTGGCGGCGTTATGGTGTTTGTGTGGAAATACGGGATTGCAAAGCTGGGCGGCGCGTTCGCCATCTACGAACTGCTCCCCGCCTTTGTCATCGCCCTGCTCGTCAATGTAGCGGTATCCCTGCTCACCAAATCGCCCGACGAAAAGCTGGTGCGCATCTTCGACGAGGTAAACGCAAAATAATCGCCATTTTAACCTGTAAATCAAGGAATCACAGAGACACGGTTTCTCCGGGAACCGTGTTTTTTTTAGTAAAATGTCATTTTATGTAAAACATTATTTTATATAAAACATAAATTATTTTTGTATTTTTTGCGAATTATTTATATAAATTACTTAACATAATTGACTAATTGCTCTTTTTTGTATATAATTTTATTGTTATTATAATATTTTACAAAAATATAAATGTAATGCTTTTTGGAGGGGAAAATCTTGTTACATATCACTTCACTCAACGATGGTTTGGACATTTTCAAAGCCCTCGGCTCCGATGTCCGAATCGAAATTTTAAACATCCTTCTGGACAACAACAGCATGAGCATGAATGAGCTCGCCTCCCGCCTGAATATCACGAACGGCGCGCTGACCAGCCATATCAAAAAGCTGGAAAGCTGCGGGCTGATCTCCATTTCCAGTGAATCCGCCGGGCACGGCAACCAGAAAATCTGCTCGGTTCATCTGGACAAGATTCTGATCGACCTGGAGCGGCAGGAGGATATCCTGAATGTCTACAGCACGGATATCAAGGTGGGACACTATTCCGTCTACCGCATCTGCCCCACCTGCGGTCTCGCCTCAGACAAGGCGATCATCGGCGAGGTCGACGACTCCCGTTACTTTGACCATCCCGACCGCTACAGCGCGGATATTCTCTGGTTTACCAAGGGGTTTGTGGAGTACAACATTCCGAACTTCATCCCCAGTTTCCAGAAGATCACGCAGCTCACGATCTCAGCGGAGCTCTCTTCCGAGGCGCCCGGCGTCAACAACGTATGGCCCTCCGATATCTCCTTTTACTTAAACGACGTGTGTATCGGCAACTGGCTCTCACCCGGAGATTTCGGTGATTCCAGAGGACTGTTTACCCCCGACTGGTGGTTTCCCAACTGGAACCAGTACGGGCTGTTAAAGCTTCTCGTCATCAACCGGAAAGGCACCTTTATCGACGGGCTGAAAATTTCCGACGTGACCATCGACAGTTTCAATCTGGATTACCGCAGCAGCCTCCGTTTCCGCCTTGCCGTGGACGACGACGCGGAGCACGTGGGCGGTCTTACCATCTTCGGCAAGACCTTCGGCAACTACGGTCAGGACATCAAGGTAAATATCCACTACGCGCCCATGGAGGAAGGCGAGTAAACCTCTCCTTTTACATATGAACCTTTAAGCGTCATACAACGGCACAGGCAGGACAATCTTGTCTGTGCCGTTTTTTGTCTTTGCCTATACGCGTAAAAGCGCCTGCAGGGCTTTCCCGCAGACGCTCTTCCTATATAGATCTCATACTTATCACAACACAACTTCTCCTTAACCTTTTCAGAAATTCGGCTCCCGGTCAGTTGTACTTCACGCCCCAGACGCTCTCGTTGCCGCCTACCGCGCTGAAGGTCATAACCTTCGTTCCCGCCTCGTCGTTCATCTCGCAGAACACGCCGCTGTAATCTTTACCGCCGTAGGAAACCTTCATAAAGCAGGTGCCGTCTTTCATCTCCCAGCTGCCTTCCACGCCGTCGCCGTACACTTTACCGCTCTCGTCCAGATAGAGGATAAAGGGCTGCGCAATCTCGGCGTCAATTGCCGTTCCCTGATTGATCACGTAGTATCTACCGCTTACCGCGCTCTTGTCATAGCCGCTCTCTGACACTGTCTCGCCGTCCGTCGCGTAGGGCAGCATACATGGCCATCCCTCCTCGTTGACGATGAACTGGTGCACCCTCGGCTCATGCTCCTCGGTCTTATTGTCAAAGCGGGTGTGATTCACAATATATTTCTTCCCGTCCTCGTCAACGAAGGCGGAGTTATGACCTGTAGCCATATAAGCCATCTCGAGACTCGGCAGGAAATAGTTGCCGGAAAGCTTCAGCCCGTAAGGGTAGTGCTCCGGGTTGTTCGTATCCATCGGGTATTCCCCGTTCATATCCACGTAGTCCCCGTCTATGGTCTCGGATCGGAACACGCGAATCTGATAGCCGCCCTCTCTCACCAGACCACCGTAGGAGACAAAGAGATAATAGTAACCGCTCTCCTCATCATAGAGAATGTAAGGCGCCTCGATGGAGCTGTGATTGCCGCCAAGCAGCCGTTTCCCGAAATAGGGGTCCACGCGCTTCGCCTCGTCCTCCTCGGGATGGATCACCTCTCCGGTCGCCTTGTCCAGCTCCAGAAGGTACATGCCGCCCGACCATGAACCGTAAACCATCCACAGCCTGCCCTCCCCGTCGTAAAGCACCGTGGGGTCGATGGCATTGGGAAATTTGTTGAAATTATACTCGTCGCTCTTCTTGATGTATCTGTCCTTCGCGGTATCCCGGTCCACATATTCCGTCACATCCGTCGCGTCCAGCGTCGCCGCCGTGAACCCGGAATAAATCAGCGCCCCCTTCCACTCATAAGGACCCTCGATATTTTCGCTCGTCGCGTAACACAAGTTCGACGCATTCCATGTGGAAGTGGTACAGAAATACAAGTAGTAAAGTCCTGTCTCCTCATTGTAGATCACGTCCGGCGCCCACACGTGCCAAGCCCTGTCATCCGTGGGAATCAGGCTCTTTTTGCTGCCGGAATAGGCGAACGCATCCTCGTTTGCCATCAGTTCGTAGTAAATCTGGTCCTTCACCTTGTAGCCGTCCCCAAGAGACGTCCACGTGCGCAGGTCCTCCGATACCGCCGTTGACATGTGGGAACCGAATATGTAATATTTCCCGTCCGCTTTGTAGATAGAAGGATCGTGAACGCTGACGCCAGCCTCAATCTTCGCTGTCTTAATCCCGTCGTAGTTTACCGTAAAATCCAAATCTGCAGGCAGTTGTCCCACTTCGCTCCCCTCCTCTGTAGCCGGTGTGCTTTCCGTTTCTCCGCTCGCTTTCGTCTGCGCTCCCGCATCCCCACTTTCCGCTGTCTGCGCACCCTGCGAAGAGCCGCACGCGGCAAGCCCGAATACAAGAAGGACGCTAATTCCCAGAGCCGACCATTTTTTCCTTCTCATGTTAACCCTCCGTTTCCGTTGAATCAGAATCTGACATTCTTCCTACTTAAAACTATAACAGAGAGCCGGCTTATAATCAAGAATTATTTTAATTTTTTATAAATTATTTTAGTATTTCATATCCCCTATAATTTCGCTGTGCGGAGAATGCCGCTTTTCAGGCATTCTCCTGCGTGAGACTTAGAACTTCTTCGCGACGCAGCCCTTGCTGCGAGCGATTAGAAGTTCTTCTCACGCTATTCTCCTACCGCAATATCAATCTTGCGCAGCTTCTCTATGAGAATTTCCTCCTCCGTAGGCAGATCCTCCGAGCTTTCAATCTGCTGTCGCACCTGCCACATCTGCTCATCGATCGCCGCGATCTGCTCCGCGCATACAGTCAGGTTCCGAACAATCTCCGCCTGATTGGGCACTTCCTGCTTATATTTGAGCTGATGCTCCAGACTTGCCCAAAAGTCCATGGCGATCGTGCGGATCTGCACCTCCACCGCCATCTCCCGCGTCTGGTCGGAGAAGAACACCGGCACGCTCACGATCATGTGGTAGCTGCGGTAACCGTTCGGCTTCGGGTTCCTGATGTAATCCTTCCTGCGTATCACCGTGATATCGTCCTGCTGCGCCAACGCCTCCGCAAGTACATAAATGTCGTCCACGTAGGAACAGACGACCCGGATGCCTGCCACATCATAGAGATTTGCCTCCACATTTTCCACCGTGAAGGAAAGCCCCTTGCGGTTCAGCTTGTCCATAATGCTCGCGCTGCTCTTCAGGCGGGAATTGATTGCCGTAATGGGATTTCGCTGGTATCTGACATTAAACTCAGAATTTAAGACGTCAAACTTGGTCCTTACCTCCTTGATCGCACAGCTGTAACGCATACGCATCTCCTTGTAATCCACCACCGTCCCCGCCATCTTCCGGCGCTGATCATAAATCTCCTTATCTACCTTGGGAATGACCATCATCTGGTTCTCCTCCGCGTCAAATCCCATATCGTCCAATGAAAAAAATGGATTTCCACTCATCTGTTTGCCCTCCGTTTATTTTCCTAAATATATACCGAATACCGAAGAAAAACAAGGAAAGAATTATTAACATTTTATTAGAATTTTGGTAAATTCTGTGACAATCGGTTAGCGCAAAATGATTGACTTCCCCCTTAAATCTACTTATAATATAGAGAACTGATTGTCAAAAACTCAGAAAGCACCGCGGCTGCACATGTCGAGAAACATCCGGCACCGCCTTCCGCGCAAACGCTTTGGATCGGAGATTATATGCAATATAGAAAAATGAAGAACGGCGCCGAGGTGTCAATTCTCGGCTACGGCTGTATGCGCTTTACGGGCGCTGGCACCAAAATCAATCTGGAAAAAACCGAAAAAGAAATTATGCTCGCCATCAAAAACGGCGTGAACTATTTCGACACCGCCTACATTTACCCCGGCAGTGAGGAAACGCTGGGCACGATTCTGGAACGGAACCACTGCCGGGAGCAGGTCTATATCGCCGACAAGCTTCCCTACTATCTATTAAAGAACGCGGCGTCCGTGGAAAAACTCTTTCAAGAACAGCTTAAACGCCTGAAAACGGATCACATCGACTTTTACCTGATGCACATGCTCTTTGATACCGGCGTGTGGGCGCGTCTGCAGAGCATCGGCATCGAGGAATGGATTGCCGGGAAAAAGAAAACATGTGCTATCCGAAATATTGGATTTTCTTTTCACGGCGACACGAACACGTTTAAGGCGCTCATCGACGCCTACGACTGGGATTTCTGCCAGATTCAGTACAATTATCTGGACGAACATACACAGGCAGGTCGCGAGGGACTGCACTATGCGGCGAACAAAGGCATTCCCGTGGTCATCATGGAGCCTCTGCGGGGCGGTAAACTGGTGAATGCCCTGCCCGACGGCGCGAAAAAAGCGTTCGCGGAATATTCCGTGAAGCGCACGCCGGCGCAGTGGGCTTTCCAGTGGCTCTGGGATCAGCCTGAAGTAACCTGCGTCCTTTCCGGCATGAATTCCGAGGAGATGGTTCTGGAAAATATAAAATCCGCCGGCGAAGCCGGCACAGACAGCTTTACCGCTGCCGACCACAGCCTGATCGACACGGTGCGCCGGGAGATCAGCCAGAATCTCAAAGTAGGCTGTACCGGCTGCGGCTACTGTATGCCCTGCCCCCACGGCGTGGATATTCCCACCGCGTTCCGCTGCTACAACCAGACTGCTACACACAAAAAGTTCAGCGCCATCTTGGAGTATATACAGATTACATCCCTAAAAAAGGACACTTCTTCTATGAATAACTGCACCAAATGCGGCGCCTGCGAGAAGCACTGTCCCCAGCACATTGAGATCAGAAAAGAACTGCAGAACGCAAAAAAGGCTTTACAGCCTTTTTATATACGCGCCGCGTTGAAACTGGTTAACAAACTGGTTAAACGAAAATAAACTATTTCTTTCCCAACATACTGTAGTTTCCCGTAGCGTCATAGGAATCCAGCAGATAGTGATTTTCTGCCTGCATGGAGAGCATTGTCTCCCTGTCGGCTGCCTGTCTTGTTCCCTTTTTTTCTTTCTTTTCCGGTTCTTTCTTCCGAATCTGCCGAACCGCAAGCTTTGCCGCCTTTTTCTTCTGTCTTTGATACGCCTCACGAAGACGCGCCGCGCTCTCCTGCAGACGGTTGCGGATACTTCCCCTGCCTGATTGTGCAACGATGGTTTTTTCCTTTTCCGCCTGTTTCTGCTCCCGTTCTTCCTGTTCCGGTCCGCCTGTCGTAACAGCTGTTACGGTATTCTCTGCGGCATGGGTTTGTGCCAGCGCCATACTCTGCAGCGCATCCCGTTCCGCGCCGCCCATGCTCTCCTGCCCTGCCATTCCCCGCGCGGATATGCTCACGCCGTCGCGTCCGTCCTCCCCGCCGGATATATTCCTTGAGAGAGACTCCTCAAGTCCGAACCCGAGCCGCAGCCTTGCGTTCCCGCCGCGCTCAGCCAGACCAAAGCCGATTCCCTCCCCCTCCGTCTGCGTCTGTGCAGCAGGAGAGGAAGCCGCCGCGCCGCCCTGACTGAGCTTCGTGCCGGACGACACATGGCTGGAATAGGGCTCGTGAAAATGAGAAGATTTCCATTTGAGCACATGGTACTTTACATTATAGTCTTCGTTCTGCTGTACCCAGTTAATATGATTCATTCTGATACCCGTTTCCGCCGGATGCATCCGTTATTGGAATGTCTATTGATAACGCTCGTTATATTTCTGTCACTATCTTCTGTAGTTAAAATAACTTCCCGAGCTTCTGCTGCTGCCGCTGCCAAAAAGATTTGTCCTGTCGAAAGGACTGTAAGTGCTGCTCTTCTCCGCCTCAAAGTTTCTCTCCGCCGTAGCTGCCACCGTACCAGCCTTCGCCGCTGCCTTCGTGGAAAATCCTTTTCCGCCCCACACTTTTTCCAGCGTATCCACGTCTGCCGCTTCCAGTTTCTTCTCATCCACCACAAGCGTGCCGTCCGACTTTCTCGTAATGCCCGTCAGCGCCAGATCCCGTTCCGCCGTTCTTGACATGCCGCTTAACTGGGTTAAAATTAGCGCGTCCGATTTGGTCCCTGACTCCTCCAGATCCTCTAACATGCTGTTGTACTGGTTCACAAAACTCTTCACATTCGATACGATCTGATCCGTGTTTCCGCTCTCTCTCGCCTTATCGTAAATCGAATCTTTCTCCGTGCTCTTCAGGGCGTCCGCATACTCGCCAACCTGATTTGCGTGATACTGCATGTCAAAATAGAATTTCTGGGACTTCGCAGATGAAGTGACAAAATTTCTGTTTCCCAAGCTGTTTGTACCGGTAGTCTTGCTGTTTCCCAAAAGACTTGCCAGCCTGTTCGCCCTGCTGCTCGAGCTGTTTCGACTCAGCGCGCTCTGCAGAAGAGACATCTGTGAATTTTTGCTGGTCTTTTTGAAATTGACCATGCCGTCTCTGTAGTTTCTCGTAACTCTCATGTCGATTTCCCCCTGTCTGTCTTTTTCATTACTATCTCATATATCGGTCCGGCATCTGTTTCGTTAACCCTGCCTGTCACGAACAGTCCTTCCTTTGTCTCAAATGGACTGCCCTGTCCCTAAATTTCCTCGTCCACTTCGATACCCTTGATATCCGCATCGATCAGCTTCAATTTGTTCAGGATATCTTTGATTTCAGCTTTTACGGTATCTCCGGCTCCTGCCACATCCATACCTGCCTCCGCCATATCCTTTAAGAAAGCGGCTTCTTCTCTGGCATCCTTTTCCTGCTCCCTGCGTGCCTCCTCTGCCTCGTGACTCTCCGCGCGGGCTTCGTCAATTCTCGCCTCCATCAGCTCTTTCTGTTCCTTGCGGAGCTCGATCTTTTCTTCCTCTTCTTCCTTCTCCTCCGCCTTCTTCTCTTCTTCCTCGCGCGTCTCCTCGTAGGTTTCGTCCACCTGATCCTTGGCTTCTTCCCAGAGCATTCCCTGAATATCCTTGCTCGCCTCTTCCATCACCTTCTTCGCATTGTTCTGCGCGTCCGTCATCTCGTGGGACTTCAGACGTTCCTGCTTGATGGATCTGACCGCGCCGTTGTACGCCACAAGAGCCGATTCCGCCCTGCCTTCACGAATCTTAAATACCTGTTCCTCGCCGTCAATTTCGAGGCATCTCTGCTGGTATTCCGTCAGCGGTTCGCCCTCTAATTCCTTCAGTCTCTTACGCTCTTCTTCCGTAAAATCTAAATCTTCAAATTCACCGTTATTGGGATAATACCGGCGTTCCAGAAGCTCCAAATCCTTCTGCTCCTGAGAATCCTTCTCCACACCATAGCCTTCCCGCAGATTTTCTTTTCTGTCCCGGCATTCATAAATTCTATCACGGTTCACCAGAATCTCTTTTTTCTGCTCCCCCGCAAGCGCCTCATACTTCGCTATGCTTTGATCCGTCTTGCGGTCAGTATCCCATGCGTTCTGCACAAACTCCATCGCCTTCTTCTGCGCCTGCTGCCTGCGAAGCGTGATGGAGTCCTTATGTAAAGGCAGATCTCCGGCAAAAATCGTGTTCTTCCGCTGCTGTTTCTCGGAAACCTTTTGCTCACAACTCTCCTGCGCTTTTTCCTGCGTCTGTGCCGCTATCTGAACACCCTGTGCCTCCCTATCTCCAAATCTGACTAACATACCCTGCACCTCCCTGTCATGCCATTTCGTCAATCCGTTGACCTCTGCTATAGTTATCGGACCTTTCCGCCCTTTTGATAAGGTAAATACAGCCCTTTTATGCCCAAAAATATACCAGTTACGACATTTTTGTCTCACAGCTTCAAAAATTGCAAAAATGCCTCGCAACCTTCCATCACATCCGCGTAAGTCACCTCAAAATTCCCCGTATACCAAGGATCGGCAATCGCCCTGCCGCTTCCTGCAAACTCTAGGAGTTTGTAGATTTTATGCTCCGGGTCGCCGCCCGCGATCCGCTCCATATTGCGGACATTGGCGTCGTCCATGCCGATCAGATAGTCAAAGTCCTTATAATCCTGCCTCGTCATCTGGCGCGCTCTGTGAGGAATAAGCGGAATCCCCTCCTGCCGCAGTTTATTCACCGTGCCGTAGTGCGGCGGGTTGCCGATCTCCTCGCGGCTGGTGGCGGCGGAGTCGATGTGGAATTGGGATGAAAGTCCCTTTTCCTTTACCATGTGGGTGAGGAGGCTTTGGACCATGGTGCTGCGGCAGATGTTGCCGTGGCAAATAAAAAGTACTTTTATCATTGTAGTTCAACTCCTCTAAAATGCTGATTTTCCTTGATTTTACGGGTTTTTCAGGTTTTTCCATTTTCTGCTGTTTTACAATTTTTTCGGTATAACTTGGCATAGAATCGCATATCTTCTGCTTCAAAAGTTGTAAAAAAGTTGTAAAATGGACCCCATTTTGCTGTTTTACAACTTTTTACAACTCAGCCTTTACATACCTTTTTCATCTCTTCCTGCACATCTTCAAAGTCAACATGCGTATATACATTCAACGTAACACCGATATCGCTGTGCCCCATGATCTTCTGTAAAGTCTTCGGATTCATTCCCGACTTCGCCATGTTGGAACAAAACGTGTGACGTGCCACATGGGGCGTAATCACAGGAAGCTGTACTTTATAGATACTGTTATACTTTTCCCTGATATGCTGGAAATACTTCTCCCAATGGAGGGCAACCATCGGCATACCGTTCTTATCAAGATACAGGAAACCTGTCTTCCCGTCAACCATCGGTTCTATCTTCGGTTTCGGTCGGTTCTTAAGTATCTTTTCAAAGCACTCCTTCACATCATCCGTCATCGGCACAAGCCTTGTTCCGCAGTCGGTCTTCGTGTCCAGAATGGTGTACTTCATATTCCGCGTCCGCTGTAACTGATGGTCCACATTGATAATGCCATTCTGAAGGTCAATGTCCGAAACCGTCAGACCGACAAACTCTGATATCCTTAAGCCCGTGTGGAACAGGATATAGATCCCCTCGTAATACCTGCAAAAGTGCTTGTCGTTCTTAATAAACTCAAGGAACTGTCTTTCCTGTTTCCTCGTAATTGCTTCCCGTGTTACTGAATCATTTACTACAACGGTAGCAAGCTGAAACTCAAAGGGATTCTTGCGGAGCAGGTCATCATCGACCGCCATCTGGAATGCAGGCCTTACCACACCTCTGACCGTATGGATGGTGCTGTATCCGCGACCGTCCTTTTGCAGCTTGATAAGCCACAGCCTTGCGTCGGACAGTTTCACCTTGTCAATCCTCCTGCTCCCGAACTCCTCTTTTTTAAGGATATTGATCACAAAGTTATAGCCGACACGGGTATTCTCCCTGACCCCTGTTTTTTGTGCAACATATTTCTTTACAAGTTCCAATACGGTCATATCTTTGCCCGCTGAAATAAGACCTGCATCCAGATCCCTCTGGATCGCTTTAATCTTATCCCTAAGCGGCATTTCATCCTTTACCCCCTGTGGGGCAGTATCCGTCCGTACCAGCCTCCAACTGTACAGGTATCTCGTATCTCCCGCATTGTCAATGTACTTGTACATATATCTTCCGTCTTTTCTCTGGCTCTCTCCATTCTGCAAAATACGGTTCTTATTATCCCGTCTTTTTGTGCTCATAATGTCACTCCTTTCTCTTTGAAAAGAGCCCCGATATGGTATATCTATTGTACCATGAACGGGACTCATAATCTAGGTCAAAGTTAGTCTGCCACCCTCAGACCGAACTACATGACCGTCAGCTTTTCATCAATGAACTTTTCAAATACTTTCCTCTTGATCTGAATTTTTGTCCCGTTATAAATGATGAAGTCCTCATTCTGATGTTCCTTTATGAACCGCCTGAGCGTCTTCTCCCCGATACCAAAATACAGGGATGCCTCCTCGATTGTGAGCGTGTATTTCTCCCACCAAGGCAAAGGAATGTCTTTTCCTACTATCATATCTGCAAATCCTCCTATCAGAAAATTTGCTCTAATACAGAAAATAGAGACTTCCTCCTACGTAATATCTATCTAAGGCTGCACATTGTCATTTCTGTATCAATGGCAATGTTGAAATGAAATATTTCTGCCTACACTTTCCAGTTTACATGGTAAAAATTTCGTTTCAATATTTTGCATTTTTCTTTCGTGCTTTTTGAGCACGATTTTTCTTTGTATATTTTGTATGAAAAAAAGAACCTAGAATGAAAGCTCTAAGTTCTTTTTGGAATTGTCATATTTATTTCTATATTGCAGAAGATGTTTTTAGATAACAACTTTTTTAAATATCAAAAAGATATTTTCTTTCACTACTTTTAACACAGATTCCTTCTTTTATAATAGTTTCAGCATATTTATCTACCCTTTTTTTCTCCGCATTCAGTGCAAACATAATTTAGACCATTTATTGAATCTAAAGTTATTCTAACTGTTCCAGAAACTGCTGAACTTTTATTGCCTTTATGATATAATACTGAAAGTCTATGTTTTCCTTTTGATAAGGATATTGTACCAGATGAATTCCCGCTGCCCGCTCCTTTAACATCAAAAATAGTGGTTCTAGGGTTGGAAGCCGTATCAATCGTATTACCTGAATCATCTAAATCATATAAGAATGCCCAAGCATTATCATAATACATAAAATCAGTTTTATAAAGGTATGGGCATGTAAATGAATATGTACATTCCACATCATTTGGAACATCTATATCAAAATCAATTGAGGCTGATTTGGTGCCATCTGTCTTATCAGCACTAATGGTAGCTTCATATGTATTTCCATTCTTAATCCAGTCAGTCCTGCCATAAGGATTATAACGTACCCACTCTAAAACATCTTCATTTTCTACCCACTGATGTTCATGACCACAGATATCACAAATACCATCCTCATTTTCATCAGTATGAAATTCTGAACAAGGATCCTTTTCCCCACAGATTGTACAGGATCCATCCTCATAATTATGGGTATGATTAGGATCAACTGCTCCACATTCACACTTTCCATCTACATAATTATGTACATGCTCCTGCTCCTTTTCTGTCTCCAATCTTATCTCTACTTGGAAAGTTCCTTCCCATGTACCCGCAGTCAGATCTGGAGCACTGATGGAATTATTGGTTTCTTCATAAGCATTTGCCACGTTTTCAGAACTCCAGTAAGTTTTATTCTGTGTTACCGTTGCAACAACATCTTCTTTCTTACCGCTTAGGTCACTCATATAAAAATCTAAATTTTCACCACCAGCAATACCATCCACAGGAGCTACATATACTCGCTGGTTTGCATCAATATTTCCTGCAACCTTAACGGAATATACCGCCTGCTTATTTGTACCCAAAGTAATTGCCTTCGGAATTGTCACTGTATAGCTCGATGACTGTTGATAAGTTACTTTTATATCTTCAAAACTGTTTTCTTCGGTGGTCCATCCTGAATCACTTGGATCTTCCCCCGCTGAATCATTCGACAGAGTTGCAATTGATTCTGTCCCTGTTGAATCATCCATTGGAGTTTCATAAACAGTACTTGTTGCATAGGCAGCCATCATACTGCTAAAAACTGTTGTACACGCCAAAGCTGCACACATTGTTTTTAATGAACACTTTTTTATATTCATAATTTTTCTTTTCTCCTCTCTTTATTTTTCAGGTTTTTCCTGTTTTTACGTTATATACAAAGAAAGTAAAAATATAAGTATTTATGGGTACAAGCAGGAAAAATCCCATATGAGGTGATTCTCATACAGGGTTTTAGAATTATTCGATCACTTATTTACTGCATAATATGTACAATGCTGTCATCCTGCGTGTTGTCCTGATTGTATGACGTCTATAATTCCTATTTTATATTCACGACGTCTGCTCAAATCGCTTGTTACTTTATTTAAACCACTAATTTTCTATACTGCATTCCGCACCTTGTAAAAATTCCTCTTTATTAACAAGGCTTGTACCCATCCCCAAAAGTAGTATAATAATCATATGAGTATCAAACCTCAATACGACGATACGCAAATGCATTACAAATTATGAAGGGTAAATTAACTATGATTCTTTATCATCTTGATCGTTTAAACATTTTTCCTAATGAAATGTCTAAACAATTATCATTTCCAGTCGAAACACATAACACCCTTGAAGCTGACCAATACTTTAACCGTTTATATACACGGGGTATAGGAAAACTTGGAGAACGCTATCTAAATCCATTCGATGAAAAAGAAGCAAATTTAGATGAAGCTACTAATACATGTAAAAATTTCAAAATATATACAATCGAATATATTTTTGAAATGGTACGTTTAATGCATTTTCAGTCTCTTCCATCCCGTTTTGTATCTTTATTTGCGTGCCAAGACATAGAAGGGCTTAAATTATGGTATGAATTACTAAAAAATAATGGCACAGATATGTCTAATGCCACTATTAAGATAATAGAAACCCAAGGAAAAACTCATATCTGTGATGCCCAATGGCGTGATATGCCTCTTACCATGGAATGTGAAAACAATGCTAGAATACCTATGTTTAATCCCTTTGCATATCATGAATGGGCAAAAAGATATTGGAATGGTGAATATACTGTTGCTCCTCGTATTGAGGTTCTATGTGAATTGCCTGTTACTGTTGTTAAGTGCATCTCTGTGTATGATTTTTTTAATATACCTATAAATTAGTATATTTTAATTGTTTCATTATCATAAAACTTAACGTAGAAGAATCCCCTCCCATATTGGAAGGAGATTCCGTTTCTCTTTTTACTGCACAATATGTACAATACTGTCATCCGCACCCGTCGTCTTGATCGTATAGCCAAGTTCTATCGCATCACCAATATATCTGTCCTGTATTGTATTCGGGTAATCAAATGGTGTCGCTGCCACAACAGGAGTCCAGATCGTAATGCTGTGTTCTCCCTGTGATGCCACATCGTAAGTGCCTTCCACAATGCCAGGTGTCCTCTTATCAGGAGCCAACTGATTCGTATAAAACTTCATCTTCTGCAGGTTGCTGGAAATACCATTTTCATGACTTACACACATGGTATAAGTAATGGTTGTTACAGAATAATCAGCACTGTATTTAATATCCCTTTCAAATACAACAGGGGTATCATAAATTCCTGAATAACTGTAAACTGTATCTGGATTGTCGCTCATAAATACATACAAGTCATTGAATACGTTTGAACCTGTCACAAGATTAACTGCAAGTCTGTCAAGAATACTGTAACTACTGATATAAGCTCTTGCAGAACTTGTGTAGAATGGAGCTGTTCTGCCATCTTTTCCAGTTAATGCACTGATATTCGCATACTGCCTGCTGTTTGCAGGAACGTCGTTATATCTTTTCTGCACCCTGTTAGATGTACCAAGAATATCATTCTGTCCGTCATCTGAGCCAAAATATCTTGCAAGGTATTGAGTTAAGAAACTGTTTTCATACTTTAATGTTACCCTGAGTTCAAAGCCCTGCCCTGCCGATACGATAGCAAACTTGTTCTGGTTTACCATATCGATCCAAGCATCTGTCAGATTGCCGTATGCATCTTTATCTTCGATGTAGTCTGCTCCCTGTGCTTCCAGTTCCTTCTTGTACTTGAAAGTATAGTTGCTCTTAAAGAGTACTTGACTAATGTAATAGCTTTCTGTCTGTGTTTTCCCTGCATTCTTAAACTGTCCAACCGCAGACTGTACTGTTCTTCCATCGTAACTGTAATTCGTCTTTGAATATTTGAAGAACATAATAGACCTTCTCCTGCTTGGGAATGTCACTTTGTTATTCCTGTTGCTAGGGTTATATTCAAAATCATACTGTGTATAAGTCTTTGTGTGACTGTCCACGATCGTCTTTGTTTCTCCGTTACTCAGTTTAGTTGTAAACGAAGTTGTAGGAGCCATGTGATGCAGTACGTTGTCATCCTGACTATATTGATCAGGCACATTATTGGAATTACTGATGTTCTGCGGTCTCATATCCATCTGATTAGGATTCATAGCGGGATAGATGTCTGAAGCGCAGGACTGCTCATTAGGCGGATAATATCCATCTTTTGCTGAAACGCTGACTGTCCTTCCTATATCAGAACCAGATACTGCTGCTCCTGTATAATGATCCTCATAGATCAGCCTGTCATGGTTCGGATATATCTTGAAACTCATTGTTTCTTTAGGCAGCGCTGTCATCGTAGCAAGCACCGTTGGAATTTCTCTCTGGATATAAGTCCTTCCCGTCTTGATGTGGTCTACAACGATTGTATTCCCATAAGAAGCACCTGTCTGTGACGCTCCCGTGGAACCCCATGAAATCATAGTATTCACATCAAATTCATTTACGTCAGAAGCAGTGTCATATGGTGTTGTTTTTTCATCATTCTCTGTCTGTCCGTCATGTGATCTCTGTTTATTCTCATAAATGGTCGCTTTCGGATTCACCACATCTACCGTGTAATACAGGTTGTAATTCAAGTCATGATTATCCCTGTCTCTTTCTTGATAGATATGTTCTGTTATTCCTGCTCCTGTATTTTGTACAAAATTGGAAACTTTAATATCTACATCTGACTGCCATACCTTATTCTTTACTGCAAATGTCCTATATTCGTTATTCTGCGTATAAACAGTATGTGCGGGAATAGGATTGTTGGATTGTGGTCCGCCTGCCCCTGTGTACTCTGAGCTGAAATAACCAACTCCTCCAACGTTATTGTGTTCCTCAAAGCTATAGAACCAATTCGTATAAGCAGTTGCAGCCATCTTATCTTTGGCGAAATTATAGGCTTCATCAAAATAATTCTTTGTAAAATTATCATTTTCGCCAACTTCAATGTAGGCTGTTCCATAGACAAGTGCGGAAGTGAATACCTCTGGTTCTGTGTCGAACTCCCATACCACAAGCATATCATTGTGGGAAGGTTTCGATACCGTAAAGTCAGTCTTGAGCTGAGAACCATTGTTTGATGTGATGCTTCCTGCATCTTTATTGTCGTAATTATCGTCAAATTGGTCTGTAACAAGTGCATCGAGATAAACTTGGTCATTCCACGAATCTTCACTGTCCCATGTATATGCACCATTTAATGTGTAAGCTGTTTCAGGCGTTGTGTACAGCCCTCTGATGGTAATGTCCGTCAGATCCTGTACCAACCTTGCATGTGGCACATTGATGGAACTCTTAGAGAATCTGTCTCCTGCAAGACCTGTACGAAGCTCATAAATTGACTTGTTATTATCTGGCGCCTGCATTCTTGCTAAATAATTATACTGATAATATGGCTTATTCTGCACAGAAAACTCAATCCTGAATCCCTTTGATGCACCCTTGTAGGAATAGATATACTTTAGGTGATACTTCTCACCAACCCTCAAATGGTCAGCATGTTTAATCACCTTTCCATTAGGAGCTGTATAAGTCAGATTGTTCCATTCATCATAGTCTGCGATCAACAGGATCTCCGTATCCGTTTCTGCGGGAAATTCGTGTTCATCTGTTATCACAGAAATATAAGCATGTACAGGGTCTACAAGTGTATCTGGACCCGTGAAGTCAGCCAAATCTGTTGTCCGGCAGATTAAAAGGGGATGCTTCCGTCAGATTAAAACTGTGAGGCA